>NZ_JASJOF010000024.1 GCF_030163795.1 Roseicyclus marinus
GGGGCCTGCGGGCGGCGAGCGGGGGCGCGCGCCGCCGTCACCAGATCGCGCAGCGCGGTGGTCAGCGCGTTGATGTCGCCACGCAGCGCCAGCACATCCTCGTTCCGGCCCGCGCCGAGATCTTCGTAGATCTTGAGCAATTGGACGTCGATGGAGCGCAGGCGCATCCGGCTTTCGTCGTCGATGCCGCCGCCCCGCTGGCCTTCTTCGAGCACTTGCGACAGGCGTTCCTGCGCCGCGGCAAGCCGTTCGGTCGCCTGTGCCGGGCCGGGGCCGAGTTTCGCGGTCAGAGCGTCGATAGAACCCGCAAGCTGCAGCAAGCGATCCTCGGTCGCGGCGCGGCGGGTTTCGGCTTGCGCGAAGAGCGATTGCAGCGTGTCCATCTGGTCGACCATGTGATCGAGCACGGTGGCAATCGCGCCGCGGTCGACGCCACCGCCCTCGCCCTCGCCGCTGGCGAAGCTGACGCGGGTGATGGAGGCCAGCCATTCCTCGAGCTGGCGGTAGAAGCGGTTCTGGCCGTGGCCGGCGTAAAGTTCCAAAAGGCCCACGACGAGCGACCCGGCCAGACCCAGAAGCGAGGAGGCGAAGGCCGTGCCCATGCCGCCAAGCTGATCCTCGAGCCCGTTCATCAGGCGGGCGAAGACGGCGACGCCCTCTTCCCCTTCACCGGGCTGAAGGGAGCGGATCGTGTCGACCACGGCGGGGATCGTGGTGGCCAGACCAAAGAACGTCCCCAGAAGCCCGAGGAAGATCAGCAGGTTGGCGATGTAGCGCGTGATGTCGCGGCTTTCTTCCATCCGGCTGCCGACGCTGTCGAGCATCGAGCGCGCGGCGGCCCCCGTGACCTGCAGACCGCGCCCGCGCACCCGCGCGATGCCGGTCATCGCGGCCAGAAGCCGAGGGGGGCGTTCGCTTGCGTCTTGCGGGGCTGCGCCTGCGATCTGTTCGATCCAGGCGACAGAGGAAAACAGCTGCGCCACCTGGAAGAAACAGGCGAAGACGCCGATGATGAAGACGACGCCGATGGTGCCGTTGAGGATGGGCGAGGCGAGGAAAACCGGCTGCACCTGCGGCCAGACCAGCACGCCGCCCGCTGCGACCGCGGCACAGATCAGGATCATCAGCACGATCTGTTGCGTGGGACGCGTGATGCGGGGACCGCCGCCTTGCCGCGTCATGCGCGGCTCTGGCGCCGCGGCGCCCGTGTCTGCTCTGCTCGCCATGGCTCCGGCCCGGTTCTTGGTGTTGCCTCAGCGCAATCTAGCCGGGCCTGCGCCATAAGCCAATGCCGCAATGCGGAGAGCGTCAGGCAGCCTTGAGCGCGTGGACCCGTTCGACCAGCCAGTCGAGATCGGGATCGGGCAGGCCAAGCGCGTGGAGATGCCGGGCGGTGTTCATCAGGTATTCGTCGTTCGGGCCGCGCCCGCCGACGGCACGGGCGATGATACGGGCCTGTTCCTCGAGATCGAGGGTGCAATATTGCTCGTGCGCGGGGTCGATCACGTAGGTCAGGACATTCTCCTGCCGGCCGCCCTCGGCGAACTCCACCTGCTGGCGGGTTTCGAGGTAGGCGGATGAGATCAGCTCGCGTTCGCGCAGATAGGCGAGGGTGTGGTCCGCATCGGCGGGTTCGACGCGAAAGGCGATGCCGTGGCAGATCGCACCGGGCTTGTGGTCCAGCGCGAGGACGAGGCCCGGCGCCTCGGGCGTGCCGCGATGGTGGATCGAGGACATGCAGAAGCTGCGGTGCCAGTCATGGAGCCGCGCAACGCGGGTTTCGACCACGGGGAAACCGGGGTTCCAGAGCAGGGATCCGTATCCGAAGACCCACAGATCGTCCATTTTCCCGTCGCCTCCTGCATGGCCAGCCGCCCACGGGGGCGCTATAGCGGGGCCAGCATCTGGACGATAGGGGTTTGGGGGATGAAACGGCTGTTGGCGGCATGTGTGGGTGCGGTCGTGCTGGCATCAGGCGCGTGGCTGGGCTGGGCTACCGTCACGGAACGCGCCGTGACCGGTTGGCTGGATGCGCGCGAGGCGGAGGGCTGGGTGGTGACCCGGCAAGATGTCGAGGTCGCAGGCTTTCCCACCGAATTCGTCACCCGTTTCACCGATCTGACGCTGGCCGACCCGGTAACGGGACTGGCGTGGACGGCCCCGACCTTCACCCTGCGGCAGGCGGTGTTCGACCCCGGCCGGATCGAGGCGGTTTGGCCCGACACCTATACCATCGCCTCGCCCTACGAGCGGTTGACGATCACGGCGGGGGAACTGTCCTCGACTCTGGACCTGCGGCCGGGTGCGAACCTTGCGCTTGAGGCCTCCGAGACGCGGATGCGCGATCTGACCGTCGACAGCACGCTGGGCTGGCAGAGCCATTTGGCCGAGGGCCGGGTGGAGATGCGCCTGCAACCGGGCGAGACGGCACGCTATGCGATCGGGTTTCGCGCGACGGATTTCACCCCACCCGAGGCGATCGCGGATCTGATCGACCCGGCGGGCCTGTTGCCCGAGGCGATCCCGGTTGTCCTGTCCGAGGCTTTCGTGACCTTCGACCGGCCTTGGGACTTGTCCGCGATCGAGATCGCCCGCCCGCAGCCCACCCGGATCGACCTGTCCGAGACGCGGGCGGAATGGGGCGACCTGATGTTGCGGCTCTCGGGTGGTCTGGATGTCGATGCCGAAGGACGGCCCACGGGCGACATTGCGATCCGCGCGCAGAACTGGCCCGCGATGCTGGACATGGCCGAGCGCGCGGGGCTGTTGGGACCGGGGCTGCGATCCTCGGTCGAAACGGGGCTGGGGTTTCTGGCCGGTCTGTCAGGCCGCCGCGAGGATCTGGACGTGACCCTGCGCCTCGAGGCGGGGTTCATGTTCCTCGGGCCGCTGCCCATCGGCGAAGGTCCGCGGCTGCGCCTGCGCTAGGGCGCGTCGCGTTCGGGACCGCGCCGCGCGGCTGGCGTCAGCGGCAATAGGGGCCGGAGCGGTATCTGGCCACGTCGAAATGGAAATGGTCGCGGTGGAACCGGTCCGAATTCGGGCCAAGCACCGTGCCGAAGGGCCCGCAGGCGCCCCGATGCAGGTCGCGCAGGATGCGCCCGTCGCGGCCCCCGCCCCAATCGCTCAGAACCGTCAGCTCCGACCCGTTGGCCAATCCGATCCCCGCGATGTCGATCGCATTGCCCCGTCCGTGTTCCGAAATGCGCGCGCCGGCCTGATTGTTGCGCGTGCGGCAGGCATAGGAAGCCACCACCCGGAGCGAGGACACCCCGCCGCCTGTGCGCCCCACGGTCGGCACGAGGCTGCGCTGCACCCAGGTCTGGAGGGCGCGGGCCGTGTCGCAATTCACCGTCGCGGGGCTGCTGAGGGCGATGCCGTCGACCGAGCGCAGGCGCACCGGCTCGGCGATGCCGCAGCCGCTGGACCGGCCGGTGATCGGCTCCAGCCTTTCCCCGACAAGGCCCGGAATGCCGCAGAGATCGCCGCTCCGGCTGCCCGGCTGGGTGACACGGCCGGGGATCTGGCGGGTAGCCGTGGCGCGCACGCGCTGTTCCAGACCGTCGGGGCGCAGGCTGGGCCGCAGCGAGCGCGGGATGG
>NZ_JASJOF010000025.1 GCF_030163795.1 Roseicyclus marinus
GTCGTTTGCGACGTCTCTTATGTGCGGAGGGGCTATGCGGGGCGAGGTTCTGGGTGTTGAGCGCCGCCGGCGTTGGGACGACGAGGCAAAGCTGGCGATCGTGAGCGCGGTTGGGATCGGCGGCGCGACGGTGACCCAGGTCGCGCAACGGCACGAGGTAACGCGTCAGCAGATCTACGCCTGGCGTCATGAACTCAAGCGCAAGGGGTTGTGGTCTCCTGACGCGGGCGCGTTGTTCTTGCCCGCCGGCGTGGTGCCCGCGAGGGAGCTGACCGTGGTAGAGGATCGATCCGCGGCCTCCAGCCCGGCGGTCTGGGTTGAGTTGCGGCTTGCCAAGGGCCGCGTGCTCCGGTTCCAGAGCGATATCGACGATGTGGCGCTGTCCCGCCTGATCCGCGCGGTGGATGCCGCATGATCGGGCCGGGAACCGGGGTGCGGGTGTATCTGGCCTGTGGGGCGACGGATATGCGCAAGGGGATCGGCGGGCTGGCAGTGCTCGCGCAAGACGTGCTGCGCCAGAAGCCGACCGGCGGCGCGGTCTTCGCCTTCCGGGGCCGCAAGGGTGATCGGCTGAAGCTGCTCTACTGGGACGGCCAGGGGTTCTGCCTGTACTATAAAATCCTCGAGCGCGGGCGCTTTCCCTGGCCGAACACGAGTTCAGGGGCGGTGCGACTAACCTCGGCGCAGCTGGCGATGCTGTGGGAAGGGATTGATTGGCGGCGGCCGGATTGGGGTGCGCCACCGGCCCGGGTTGGGTGAATTATCTACCTGAAACGCCTTGTTTTTATGGCGCTTCCTGATCGGGTGTGGTAAGTGATGGCATGTCGAGCGACACGCCCATCCTCCCCGAAGATCCCGCTGTTCTGAAGGCGATGATTGCCGCCTTGCAGGCGGAAAACGCGAAGATGGCGGCGACGATCCGGGCGCATGACCTGCTCATCCAGACGCTGCAAATGCGCATCGCGAAGCTCAAGAAGCAGGCCTTTGGAAAGTCCTCGGAAAAGATCGAGCGCGAGATCGAACAACTCGAACTGGCGCTCGAGGATCTGCTCATCGCCGGCGCCGAAAGCGCCACCACCCCGGCGGACGACGACGCGGCGGATGCCGACCTTGAGCTCACGACCGGCGACATCGACGCCGGCAAGCCGCGCCGCCGCCCCCGTGTGGCGGCAACCACCCCGCGCGAGCGGCGCGAGCTCGACCCCGGCAGCTGCTGCCCGGATTGCGGCGGCGACCTGCGGCTCGTTGGCGAAGACATGAGCGAGATGCTCGACTTGGTCGCGGCACAGCTGAGGGTCCTACAGATCGCGCGGCTGAAGAAGTCCTGCCGCCGTTGCGAGAAGATGGTTCAGACGCCTGCGCCCAGCCGTCCGATCCCCGGCAGCATGGCGAGTGCGGCCCTTCTGGCCTGGATCCTCGTGTCCAAGTTCGACGACCATCTTCCCTTGTATCGCTTGAACGAGATCTTTGCCCGCATGGGGGCCGATATCCCGGATAGCACCTTGGTCGACTGGTGTGGGCGCGCGATGAAGGTGCTGGCGCCGCTGGTCGAACGGATCGAGGCCGATGTGATGGCCAGCGATCTTCTCCACGCCGATGATACCCCGATCCGGGTGCTCGACCGGTCCCTCAAGGACCGCGGCCTCGGCAAGGGGGTGAAGCAGGGACGGATCTGGGCCTATGTCCGCGATCCGCGACCTTGGGCAGGGACTGAGCCACCGGGGGCGGTCTACCGCTTCGCTCCGGATTGGAAGCAAGAGCATGTCCAGAGCCATTTGGCCCAGACCCGCGGCATCCTGCAGGCCGATGGCTACAAGGGCTATGCCAAGCTTTACGAACCCGATCCGGACGGCACGCCCCGTCTGCAGGAGGCGTCCTGCTGGGCGCATCTGCGACGTGACTTCCACGACGAGTGGGAAAAGACGAAATCCGCGATCGCGCGCGAGGCGCTGGACCGTATCGGCGCGCTCTACGACATCGAGCGCGAGATCAACGGGCAGCCTGCCGAGATCCGCCTTGCCGCGCGCCAGACGCACAGCGCCCCGAAGGTCGAGGCCTTCTTCGTCTGGTCCGAAAGCCAGCTCACGCGGATCCCCGGCAAGGGCGACCTCGCGCGCGCGTTCCGCTATGGGCTGGCCCGCCGGGCCTCGTTCAGCCTCTTCCTCACCGATGGTCGCGTGGCCATTGACAACAACCCGGCCGAGCGCGCTCTGCGCCCGATCGGCATCGGTCGGAAGAACTGGCTCTTCGCGGGCGCTGACACCGGCGGCGAAACGCTGGCCCGTGCCATGACGATCATAGAGACGGCCAAGCTGAACGGCCTCGATCCGCAGGCCTATCTTGCTGACGTACTCGACCGCATCCACGATCACAAGATCAACCGGCTCGACGAGCTCCTGCCGTGGAACTGGACGCCCATTGCCGCCGCTCAGGCCGAGGCCGCCTGATCAGCCGCGGTACCAACCG
>NZ_JASJOF010000002.1 GCF_030163795.1 Roseicyclus marinus
CGCGGCTTTACCCGATCACCATGGGCCTGTCGAAACAGCTTTTGCCGATCTACGACAAGCCGATGATCTACTACCCGATCAGCGTGCTGATGCTGGGCGGCATCCGCGAGATCGCCATCATCACCACACCGCAGGACCAGGACCAGTTCCGCCGCACGCTGGGCGATGGCAGCCAATGGGGCCTGTCGCTCACCTATATCCCGCAACCAAGCCCCGACGGCCTCGCGCAGGCCTATATCCTCGCCCGCGATTTCCTGAACGGCGCGCCCTCGGCCATGGTTCTGGGCGACAACATCTTTTTCGGTCACGGCCTGCCCGAGATCCTGGCCGAGGCCGATGCGCAGACCCATGGCGGCACGGTCTTCGGCTATCGCGTGGCAGACCCCGAACGCTACGGCGTGGTGGATTTCGCCCCCGACGGATCGGTGCGTGCCTTGATCGAGAAACCGACCCATCCGCCCTCACCCTTTGCTGTGACGGGGCTTTATTTCCTCGACGGTACCGCCCCCGACCGCGCGGCGACGGTCACCCCATCGGCGCGGGGCGAACTGGAAATCACCAGCCTTCTCGAAAGCTATCTGCACGACGGCACGTTGCGCGTCGCCAAGATGGGGCGTGGGTTCGCCTGGCTCGATACGGGCACCCATGCGAGCTTGCTCGATGCGGGAAACTTCGTGCGGACGCTTGAGCAACGTCAGGGGATGCAGACCGGCAGCCCCGATGAAATCGCCTATGCGCAGGGCTGGATCTCTGCAGAAGATCTGGCCGCCCGCGCATCCCTGTTTGGCAAGAACGAATACGGGACATATCTATATTCGCTTTTGACTGCGATAACCGCCGATCATTCATCGGACCGACGATGAACACACGCCCAGATTGAATAGTTCGGCTGAACGCCTACCGCCCCGCTATCGAAGTCTTTTTGCGGAACGTTCAACCTTCCGCGCAGATTAGACCAGGCTCAAATTTTTATACTGGAAAGCGCAGATTCTGTATCCGACCATATCGACCGCAAGCGTGAGCCAGTCGTTATATCGTTATGCACCCCCCGATGGATCGCATCCTCAACGGCGACGAGTTCTCCATGAAGTGCTAAGGCACCGAACATGGCGGCAGACCCCGCTGCGTGATGGGCTTCATTGGCAAGCTCGGGTCCTATCTCACCGCGCTCGATAAAGGATGCGACTGCCTCTACGCTTTCCGCCATTTCATTGCAAAAGCTCGCTAAGAGATCTGAGAACTTCGAACGGCCTAGAGCGCTGTTGAGCTCCTTGAGCTGGGTATCGTCAAGCAATATGGTCGAGTTGGGAGTGGCAATGGCGGACCAGTGGGGACCTCGTGAAAACCGAGCAAGCATGGAGCGCAGACCGCGCCTCGAGATCGGCTTGACAAGGATGTCATCAAGACCCGCAGCCCGGAAACGCTCTTTATCGGAGTCGGCTGCATGCGCCGTAAGGGCGACTATTGGAAGACGTGTGCCTCGCCCCTCAGCTAGACGGATGGCCCGAGTAGCTTCTACACCGTCGAGCACGGGCATGGAAATATCCATGAAAACGATGTCGTAGGAAGCTTTATCGACCTTTTCGACACCCTGTTGACCGTTATGAGCCTCGTCTACAGTGTGACCGTCCTGCTCGAGAAGGTCGCGTAGCACGATCCGGTTGATACGATTGTCCTCTACGATAAGAATTTTCATCGGCGCGACGACCGCTGCATCTGTAGAGTACTCTACGGTGCTTTCAGGCGGGCTAGGGGGCAACCCCATAGCTGTGACCGATTCCAATGGTATGCGCACGCGGAATAGGCTTCCTTTACCTTTGACACTCTCAACGCAGATCTCGCCGTCCATCGCCTTTACGAGGCGTCGTACGATGCCAAGGCCAAGACCTGTACCGCCGACGGCACGGGTATAAGAGGTGTCAAGGGTCACGAAGTCTTCAAAAATCCTTTCGAGGTCAGAGCCATCGATGCCAATTCCATCGTCGATCACGCGAAACTCAACTGCTTCAAGACCATCTAGGCGTTCGGCCTCAACCAAGATCGTGCCATTGCGCGTAAACTTAATTGCATTGCCCAAAAGGTTTAGCAGCACCTGCCGAATACGTATCGGATCGCCAACAACAGTGTTTTGATCGCCAATCATGACACGACATGCGAGAGCATTTCCTCGGTGCTCTGCTACAATACGCTGACTTTCAATTAATTCGCGCACAAGCGCGTCCAGCGAGAATGGCTCTTTGTTGAGAGCGATCTTGCCTGACTCAATGCGAGACATATCAAGCACGGTGTCTACATGATACAAGAGTTGTCGCCCTGACGCTCGGATTATATCAAGATATTCACGTTCCTTCGGTGAGCGGTCGCGCACGTCGAGCAGATCGAGCGTGCCAAGCATTCCATTTAGTGGCGTGCGCATCTCGTGACTCATGACGGCGATCAGATCGGCCTTGGCCTTTTCGCCGGCCACCGCCTCGTCTCGGGCTTCGATCAACTCACGCTCGGCGGCGACCCGGTGCGAAATGTCACGTATGTAGGAAATGAAAACCTCACCATCGCGGGTTTCTGCAGACGAGATTGACAATTCTACAGGAAAAACTCTACCCAACTTGTTGCGCGCTTCGAGCCGGACGCGTCCCTTGTCGATCACGCGTTTCTCGCCGGTGCTCAAGTAGCGCCGCATGCCGTCAGCGTGGGCAGCGCGGTGGTGGTCCGGCACGATCAGGTCGTCCATCGGATTGCCTAGAGCTTCCTCGCGGGCATAGCCGAAGATATTCTCTGCAGCACTATTGAATTCAAGAATACGTCCCTGGTCGTCAGCCACAATAATTGCATCGAGCGACGTTGAAATTATCGTTCCAAGTCGAGCCCTTGTTTGCCCCTCTTGGTAGGCGCGAGTGCGTTCCCGAAGCACGAAATGAGCAAGTAAAGCAAGTAGCACAACCATAAAGAAGAACAGCGCAAATGTAATTCTAGAGACAAAAGACAGCGTCGAGGCAACGCCAGACCTTTGTTCGTCCGATTGGCGCGCCAGGGCAGCGACACCCTGAATAGTTACAGTCCGCACATCGGCTCTGATCTGTTCGGCACGGGCAGAAAGCATGGGGAGCCCAGCGCGAAGCTGAGCATCTTCCGCATCAATCAACGGGACCATATCTTCGAGAAAAGCTTCGAGACGAGAGAGGGCCGCCATCGCGGACGGGTCTTGTCTTACGATCGAGAAGAGCGGGCTCGACTGAAGAATATTGAAACGGCTGTACAGTATGTCGAACCGACGTCGTACTTCGCCGACTGGATTAGGTTCCAATCCATCCGTAACCAAAGCATCGTTGATGGCATCGACCAGCCCGAGAAGTTCGACGTCGGCCTGCGCTAGCGACCATTGGGTGTTGTCAGAATTAGCGGTTGCGAGCTCATCGATCTCTCGGCTGACTTGCTGACCCATATTGATCAGAAAAGCAAAGGCCAAGACAGCTGGTATCAGGCTAAAAAGGATAAATGCCCACAGACGAAATCGTCGACTGTCAGACTGGCGACTTGTCCCTCTTGGCCGCTCGTCAACCTGGGTCAGGGCAGCACCTCGATCCTGTCGAGCTGCCAAATGCTGCGGGAGTAAATCGTCTCGCTCTGATATTCAGGCGAACTATCGAATGGATAGATCAGCCAAAGCGGACCCTTGTCGCGGAGGCCCATAAGTTCGCCATTTCGAAGAAACGCGATGATCGGCCCGCCTTCGATCGCATCCGCTATTGGGATATCGACGGCATAATCATTGTGAGCAATAGCACGAAGGCTACTGCCCTCGGCCATGATGGCATCGAGCAAGTCGACAAGCTCCACGCCCTCGAAGGTCTGTAGGCCGTCGGTCCAGATCGTTGAGGTTTCAATCACCACCGTGCCGAGAGTCTCAAGGAGCGGAAGATCAAACTCAGCCGCTTGCCCGGAGTTTGTCGCGCCGATCTCCCCAGTCACGGTCAGCAGGACCTCACCCTCGGTCGGTTCAAGCGCCGTCGCGGTCCCTGCCGCCAGAATGGCAGCCGCGAGCGTCAACGGTTTAGCAAGCGAATAGAAACCCATTCCTTGGCCCCTTTAACATCCTGTCTGCAGTGATCTGCACACTAACTTTGCTTGTGCCACAGCGCCCGAGGACAATCACTGGCGCAAGAGGATAATAAGCTATACTTTTGTATAGGAAAGTATGTCGTTTTTCTTCTTCTCTCGCTTTCCAAGTATATTGAACGATGCAATGATGGGACGATAGTAGGGCTAGCAGGTGTGCAGATTATGGTTGAGTTCAACCAATCACGGAGCGACGACATGCGCATTTTGGTAGCCGATGATCACGACCTCGTCCGTGAAACCATCGCCGCCTTCCTGAAATCCGAAGCCCAAGCCGAAGTCTCAACAGCCGGTTCCCTGGCCGATGCGCTCGAGATGGTCGCGACGAACGGCGCCTTCGATCTCGTGCTGCTTGACTACAACATGCCGGGCATGAACGGGCTGGAGGGCCTGCGGAGAATGATTGCTTCAAACGGCGACAAGCCTGTGGCTGTCATTTCTGGAACCACGACACGGGCGCTTGCTGAAGAAGTGCTGAATGCCGGGGCACAAGGGTTCGTCCCGAAGACACTATCCTCCAAATCGATGGTGACGGCCGCTCGCTTCATGGCTGCAGGTGAAATCTACGCGCCATTCCAGCTAGTCCGCGACCGCGACGAGGCCGCTTCGGAGCTATTGACGCCCCGAGAGACCGATGTTTTGCGTGGTGTCTGCCGCGGACAATCGAATAAAGAAATCGCACTCGACTTCGATCTGGCGGAGGCAACTGTGAAGCTTCATGTCAAAACTCTTTGCCGCAAGCTCGACGCCAAGAACCGCACCCATGCCGCGATGATCGCGCGGGACCGCAACCTCGTGTGACCGGCCCTCGCAGGCGACCATAGCACCCCAACGCCCCACGCACGAAATTGTTCTTGCGGGCAGCCTTACCCCGGACCTATCCGAATGGATAGGATGGACTGTCCAACCGGGCGGCGTTCTCTTCTCCTGCGCGGACGACTTTATCATTAAAGCACCTTATCGCTGCCTCGACCAACTGAGGTGGACCCATGATCACGATTCTCAACGCCGCTCCGGACACCGGAAATCAGGGTGTCAGCGCATTGTGCCATTCCGTCGTCGCGGGGCTTTGGCAGCGCGGCGGCCGCGCGATCACGGTCGCCGACCACGGTCGCGGCCTGCGACGTGCGGAATGGGGGGCGGTAAGTGTAGATCTTGTGGGGCTAACGCATCACCGCCGTGTCTGGCGCAGCGATAATCTACGCGCAACGCACGCTATGCTGCGCCTCGGCGTCGTCGGCACGGCACCCGCACGCGTCATTGCCCGCTCGCAGGCCGTGCTCGACATTTCAGGCGGCGATAGCTTCACCGACATCTACGGGTCGAAGCGATTCAGCGCGATGGTGTTGACTAAGCGTCTTGCACTTGACGCCGGCGTTCCGTTGATCCTCCTACCGCAGAAGCTGGGGCCGTTTCGCGACCCAGCGAACGAAGCCAAGGCCGTCGCGATTCTGAAGCGAGCCACCGCTGTATGGGTTCGCGACGCCAGCAGTTTTGCGTTCCTGCAGGCAGCCCTGCGTGAAGACTTCGATCCTGAACGGCACCGTCTTGCAGTCGACGTCGCGGTCGCTCTCCCTGCAGAGGCACCTGTTGGGCTCGACAGCGAGACGATGGCCTGGCTTTCTCCAGAGCGCGGTTTCCCACTGGCAGCACTGAACGTATCGGGGCTTCTATGCAACAATGCGGTGGCTGCGAAGGACAACTTCGGCTTGACCGACCGTCACGACGCCCAAATCGAGGCTGTAGCCCGTGCTTTGCTGGAGGCTGACCCATCGCTGCGATTGCTCCTAATGCCGCACGTGCATCGTCCGGTTGGCGACGCAGAAAGCGACCTTGCCGCGTCGAACGCTCTATTTCACAGGCTCGGCGCCGAAGCTGAAGGCCGGGTTCGGATAGTCGAGGCACCGCTACCGGCGATGCAGCTGAAGTGGGTACTTTCAAGATTGGACTGGTTTGCCGGGGCACGGATGCATGCCACGATCGGTGCCTTCTCCTCAGGCACACCAACGCTCGGGTTGGGCTACACCGATAAGACCGAGGGCGTCTTCGCCGAATGCGGGATCGCCAGCGACGTTGCCGACCTTCGGAAGCTCGACGCGCGTGCGCTGTCGCATCGCGCTCTAGTGTCCTACGCTCGTCGGCACGACCGTGCGGACGACCTCGCCAAACGCGTAGTCGCGCTGCGAACTCGCGCCACAAAAGAAATGGAAGAAATCGCGCGGCAGGCTGGGCTTTGATGGCACGCAGTCTGCAAGAGGGTAAGGCACTGGCTTGGGGCGTGCCAATGCTGGCCGAAGCCGCAGCGCTGGGTCGCTCGGTTGCCTTTGCCTGGGCAATTGGTCCGGACGAACTGGGCCGCGCTTTGATGCTGGCGCTCACGGTGCGACTGGTAGAAATGATGAGTGATCTCGGTGCCGACCGGCTCATGCTTCAAGCGCGTGACGGCAATTCCGCGGCGCTACAGGCCGAGTTGCAGGGCGGCTTCGTGCTACGCGGGCTTCTGGGCGCGCTTGTGCTACTCGCGGCCGCGCCGGTCCTTCCGGTGCTCTTTGACGGCGGACCCACAGCTGCTTCTTACGCTCTGCTCGCGTTGGTGCCGCTTCTGCGCGGCGTCACGCATCTCGATTTCCGCCGCGCTGAGCGCGGCTTCCGCTACCGGCCGATGGCCTTGGTCGAAGGCGGTGCGACGCTGGCGATGGCCCTGGCGGTATTGCCCGCCGCCGCCGTGTTGGGCGACCACCGTGCGATGGCGTGGGTCCTAATCGCCCATGCCTCGGCGCTTGTCTTGCTTTCGCATGCCGTCGCATCGCGGCACTATCGGCTGCGGGTCTCGATCCCTGCGCTCCGGCGCATGTGGCTGTTCGGCGCGCCCCTGATGCTCAACGCGCTCCTGATGTTCGTGACCTTCTACGCAGACCGAGTGATCGTAGCGACGGCCTATGACTGGGCGACGCTGGCTCTTTACGGAGTGGTGCTGCAACTGGCGCTGTTGCCTGCACAGATCGTGGGCCGCGCCGCCGGCTCGCTCGTGCTACCGCGGCTACGCACCGCCCTTGCGCAGGGGCGGATGGGCGCAGTCTGGGCACCGCTCGTGGCCGCCCATGCGGGCCTTGCGGCGTTGCTAGCACTTGGTTTCGCCGTACTCGCCGCGCCCGTGATTGGACTGGTCTACGGCGCGGTCTTCCAGCCCGACGCGGCGCTCGCCTTGGCGACGGGCCTTGCAGCCGGGTTCCGCGTGCTGCGCACGCCGTTTTCGCAACTGGCAGTTGCCACGGGCCGCACCGGCGACCCGGCGCGCGCCAACATCATCCGGGCGCTGGCACTGATCCCCGCCGCGGGCGCGGCCGCGCTCGGCCTGCCGCTGGCCGGCATCGCCGCCGCCGCGGCACTTGGCGAGGCCGGCGCGACCCTTCGCGCCTGGCTTCTCACGCTGCCCCGGCGCAACCAGACACAGGAGAGCTTCGCATGAGCGCCGATCCGATCACCAAAATCGTCGCCTGCAACCTCTGCACCGGCTGCGGGGCCTGCGCGGGCGCCTTCCCAGAGTTAATACGCATGGTCGATGACCCGATGAACGGCCGCCGCCCCGTCGTCGCCGCCACCGCCGAGGGCCGCGCCGCCGCACGCGATGCCGTGGCGCTTTGCGCCGGAAGTGCAAGCGACTGGACGACGCTCGACCGCGCCGACAAAATCGATGACGACTGGGGTCCGGTGCTGGCCACGTGGGAGGGTTGGGCCACCGACGACGAGATCCGCCACCGGGGGTCCTCGGGCGGGGCCGTCACTGCATTAGCAGCTTTCGCGCTGGAGAGCGGCGTTGCCAAGGGTGTGGCTCATATTGCCGCCCGCGTCGATGATCCGCGCCTGAACGAGGCCGTCATCAGCCGCGATCGTGCGGCCCTGATGCGCGGGGCGGGGTCGCGATATGCGCAAGCAAGCCCGGCCGAGACCCTCGGACGGATCGCCCGCAGCGACGAGGCCGTGGCCTTCATCGGAAAACCCTGCGATGTCGCATCGGCCCACAAGGCGATGCGAGCGGATAGCGGCCTTACCGACAAGATCCCACTGACCATCGCCATCTTCTGCGCCGGTGCGCCGAACCTCAATGCGACCAACAATCTGCTCGACAGGTTAGGAGTACCGAAGGGCGGCAAGGTCGTCGACCTGCGATATCGCGGGGAAGGGTGGCCGGGGCTGATGCAGGCGGAATGGGTGGACGACGATGGCAACCGCCACACCTCGGACGGTATCCCCTACGCCGAGGGCTGGGGCCGTATCCTGCAAGTCGAGCGCCGCTGGCGCTGCCGGGTCTGCGCCGATCACACCGGCGCTTTCGCCGACATCTCGGTCGGCGATCCATGGCACAACCCGCCCGAGGGCAACACCGACGCGGGTCGGTCGCTGATCGTGGCGCGCACACTCCGCGGGCGGGCCTTTGTCGAGGCCGCCATCGCGGCGGGCGTGCTGGTGACCGAGGCACGCGGGCGCGCCGTGATCGCGGCGGCGCAGCCGAACCTGAAGGCGACGCATGGTGCCGTCTGGGGCCGCCGCGTTGCAATGCGGGCCGTCGGCCTGCGGGCGCCACGTGACCGCGGGCTTGCGCTCTTCGGGATGTGGCGCGGGCTGAGCTTGCGCGAAAAGCTACAGTCGTTCGCGGGCACTTGGAAGCGGGTCATCCGCGAGCGCCTGTGGCGCCGCGTCGTGATTTCAGGGGCTGCGCGATGAAGCTGGGCCAGGCCTTTTCCGAGGGGCGGAGCGTCAACCTCGACGCGCTGCGGCTGGTGCTGGCGGCTGCCGTCATGATTAGCCACGCCTGGCCGCTGGCGCTGGGTTCGGGCACGCCTGAGCCGCTGTTGGCGCTGACCGGCCATGCACTCGGGGGTTGGGCCTTGGGGCTCTTCTTCTTCCTATCGGGTCTCCTGGTGACGGCCAGCGCCGAGCGCCGCGGTGCGCGCGCCTTCTGGGCCGCCCGAGCACGCCGGATCGTGCCGGGGCTCGGCGCTGCACTTTTGGTTACTCTCGGGCTGGCCTATGCCAGCGGTGCTGTCGCCGGCCCAGCGGAGGCCGCAGCGTGGTTCCTTCGCGCGCTGACGCTCGTGTCAATCGAGCACCGCCTGGAGGGCGCCTTTGCCACGAACCCCTATCCGGAGGTTTTGAACGGCCCGCTCTGGAGCCTGTTCCACGAGGTCACGGCCTACGTGGTCTGTTTCGGCTTCGTCGCTCTCGGCGGCACGCGGCGCCCGGTCGCGGTCGTGGCCCTTATTGCTCTCGCGGCCTTCGCCGCGCTCTTCTCCGAGGCGCTGCCCGGTCGGATCGGCACCTTTGCGCCACTTTTCGCGGCGTTCTCGCTCGGCACCGCCGCGCATGTCTTCCGTGACCGGCTGCACCTGTCGCCCGTGCTTGCTTTGGCCGCTCTGCCGCTTGCCCTTGTCGCAGCCTGGCCGCTGGCCATCGCGGCGCTCGGCTACGCGGCGCTTGTCCTATCGCTCCGCGCCCCGGCGCTGCACCTGCCTAACGACATATCCTACGGGGTCTACATCTACGGCTGGCCAGTGATGCAGACTATTGTCCACCTTGTTCCCGAAATAGGTCCGCTCGCCCTAGCAGCGGCCAGCCTCGCCGCCACGCTGCCCTTCGCCATAGCGAGTTGGCACCTGGTAGAGCGCCCTGCCCTGACCCGCTGCAGGTCGCGTTGTAAGTCATGAGCACCGCGACTGTCCCCTCAAAGATCAAACGCATTTTCGGCGTACCCGCAGCGGTCGCGCTGTTTTTCGTCGCGATGATGCTGCCGACCGCGGTATCAGTGAACCTGGGCGGCCTACGTCTTTCGGCCTATCGAGTGGTTCTGATCGTGATGTTCCTGCCGATGCTAATCCAGCTGTTGTCAGGCCGAGCCGGGCGTATCCACATCTTCGACATGCTGGTCTTTGCCCATTGCGCATGGGCGCTCATGGCACTGATCAACTGGGGCGGCGTTGCGCAAGGGATCGAGTCGGGCGGAATTTACATCGTGGAGTTCGCCGGCGCTTACCTGTTGGCCAGGGTCTACATCCGCAGCTATGAGGACTTCTCGGCCATGGCGAAGCTCTATGTGGGGCTGGTGCTTGGCACCCTGATCTTCACGATCCCCGAGGCGCTGACCTCGGTCCATTTCCTGCACGACACAATCTCGGGCGCGCTGGGTGGCCCGATGGCCCCCTATATCGAGCAGCGCATGGGGCTGGAGCGCACCTTCGGACCCTTCGATCACCCCATCCTGTACGGCGTCTTTTCGGCAGCAGCCTTTTCTCTCGCGTATTACGTGATCGCCGAGGCGCGGCTCATGAACGGGGGTGGCATGCTCAAGGTTTTGGGTGTGGGGCTGGCGACATTCATGTCGGCCTCAGGCGGGCCTTACGTGGTGCTCATGATGCAGGGCTTCGTCGCCGCGTGGCAAAGGGTGCTGGGCAAGATCCAGGGCCGCTGGGCGGCGCTCTTTACGATGTTCGCCTTGATGTATGTCGCGATCGACGTCTTCTCGACTAAGACGCCTTTCCATGTCTTCGTCAACAACTTCACCTTCTCTCGGCAATCGGCCTACAACCGCATCCTGATCTTTGAATTCGGCAGCGCCGAGGTCCGCCGTCACCCGATCTTCGGGATCGGACTGGGAGATTGGGAGCGTCCAGTCTGGATGTCCGACAGCATGGACAATTTCTGGCTGGTGACAGCGGTGCGTTACGGGCTGCCTGCCCTGTTCCTTCTTATGGGGCTGCTGTTCGGGCTGCTCTGGGCAGCGGGCCAGCGCAAGGGTCTTCCGCCGGAATGGCGCCGCGCTCGCCATGCCTGGGCCTTCACGCTCTTCGGGATCACCGTAGCCGCAGCCACTGTACACCTGTGGAACGCGCTCTTCGTGCTGTTCCTGTTCCTGATCGGTGCGGGCGCCTGGCTGCTTGATGCTAAGCCTGGAACCGCCCAAACCGCCCTGAACACCCGCCAGCGCGGCGGCTCCGCCGTCCGGCGCGCGCAGCCAGCCCGCCTTTTCTGAGACCGTTTTCCATCAAGGACGCATTCGCATGGACCTCTCCATCATCATCGTGAACTGGAACACAGAAGACTTTCTGCGCGATTGCCTGCACAGCGTCCTTGCAGGGCTCGGGCCGCTCACGGCCGAGGTGATCGTCGTCGACAACGCCTCGTCCGACGGATCGGTTGCAATGCTGCGGGCCGAGTTCCCGCAGGTGCGGCTGATCGAGACGGGGCGAAACCTGGGATTTGCGGGTGGCAACAACGTGGCCCTGAGGGTTGCGCGGGGGCGGCACGTGATGCTCTTGAACACCGACACGCTGGTGCATGGCGATGTCCTGCCCCGCGCGGTCGCCTGGATGGACGCGCATCCGGGGGTCGGTGTGATGGGGCCGCGTGTGCTGAACACAGACGGGACGGTGCAGCCGTCCTCCTCGGCGTTCCCCTCGCTGAAACACCTTGCCATGCAGACGCTGGGTCTGACGCGTATCCGTCGCTTCGACAGCTATAGGATGACGGGATGGGACCGGAGAACCGAGGCTCGGGTCGAGGTCATCTCGGGCGCGGCCATGTTTGTCCGTCGCGCGGCGATGGATGGGGTGGGCCTGCTGGACGAGGCGTTCTTCTTCTACGGCGAAGAGACCGACTGGTGCCACCGCTTCGCGCGCGCGGGCTGGGATCTGGTCTTCGTGCCGATACCGTCGATCACCCATTTCGGCGGCGGTGCTGCGGGCAAGCTGAACCACCGGCGTGACGTTCTGATGACCGAAGGCACCACGCGTCTGCACCGCAAGCATGGCGGGCTGGTCGCAGGGCTGGCCTGTTTCGCTATGCTGTCGGCGCATAACGCCTCGCGCGCAATACTATGGACGGGGCTGGCGCTCCTCGGGAACCGTGGTGCCCGCGCCCGCGCCCGGCATTTCCGCGCCGTGGTCGCCGACCTGCCCAAGGCATGGCCCACACGGGGGGCTACGGCATGAAGGTTTTGCTGCTCGCCCCGAACGTCGACGGCACGGATGTCGGCGAAGCGCTGATGGCCTTCAAATGGGCCGAGGCGCTGGCTGAACGGGTCGACCTGACGGTTCTCTGCTTTCAGCGGCCAAGCCGGGCCGAGGTCGCGCGGCAACTCCCCGGTGCGCGTGTCGTCACCTGGCCTGAGCCCGCCTGGGCGCTGAAACGCGAGCGGCTGAACGCGATGCTGAAACCGGCGTGGCCAGTATTCGCAGGCCACGTCCGGCGTTGGATCGCGGCGGCTGTGGCGCAGGGCGAGCGCTTCGACATAGCCCACCAGCTTATGCCGCAGGCGGCGCGCTACGCTTCGCCGCTTCGGCATTTCGAGATGCCCTACATCATCGGCCCGCTTGGCGGCGCGCTCGACACTCCCAAGCCGTTTCGCGCCGAGGCGGGCAGCGCGCCGCTTTTCACCCGGCTGCGAGGGCTGGATGCTACACGCTTTCGCTTCGACCCTTGGCTGCGAGCAAGCTACACGCGAGCGGCCTGCATACTAGGCGTTGCACCCTACGTGAAGGACGTGCTGGGCGCTGTGCCGCTCAACAGGTTTGAAAGCGTGCTGGAGCTGGGCGTCGACAGTGTTGCGCCGGAGCGCGCGCGCCGGATGGAAGCCGGTCGCCTCGACGTGCTCCATGTCGGGCGGGCCGTCCGTACAAAGGGGCTGCGCGATGTCATCCGCGCGCTGGCGCTCCTGCCTGACCTTCCAGGCGTCCGGCTCACCAGCGCGGGCGCTGGCGAAGAGCTGGAACTCTGCCGCGCCGAGGCCAAGCGGCTGGGCGTGGCCGATCGTGTGCGGTTTCTCGGCCGGGTGCCGCGCGCGGCGGTAGAGGCGCTTTATGAAAGCCACGACCTGTTTTGCTTTCCGTCTTTCCGCGAGCCCGCGGGCGGCGTCCTTTACGAGGCAATGCGTCATGGGCTGCCGGTGATCACCGCAGACCGTGGCGGCCCCTCCTCCATCATCGACGCGGCGTCGGGCATCAAGGTGCCGGTCACAGACCCCTCGGGCTTCGCCGCCGACATCGCCGCCGCGCTGCGCCGAATGGCGATGTTTCCGGAACACCGCACCACCTTGGGTGAAGGCGCACGGGCGAAGGTCCTGCGAGAGGGACTGTGGTCGGCCAAAGCCGAAAGGATGGTCGGGCTCTACAAGGAGATCACGGACCATCCGACCGGGCGTGCGACCCATCCGAAAGGATAGGACCACCTCTCCTAGATCGCCGTTAACATCGCTTTTTGCGTTGTAACATCAATTGGTTAATTCGGGTTAACCAGGTTGCGAAAACCGCAACTGACACCCGGATGACTAGACAATGTTCACTACTTCCCGCTCTCGCCCCGTCCTTCTCGCCGTCGCTTCCGGTGGCGGTCACTGGGTGCAGATGCAGCGCTTGCGCGCGGCCTTCGACGGAGCCGACGTGCATTACGCGACGACCGATGCAAGCGCCGTCGAAGCGACGCGCGGTGGCTGCGTCCATGTCTATCCCGATGCCAACAAGCAGACGCCGCTGCGGTTGATGCTGTGCCTCATCCGACTTGCATGGATCGTGCTGCGCGTACGGCCTGACGTCGTCGTCTCGACCGGGGCGGCGGGCGGTTTCCTGGCAATCCGGATCGCGCGGCTGATGGGCGCGCGGACCATGTTCATCGATTCCATTGCCAATGCCCGCGAGCTGTCGATCTCGGCCCGGCTGTCGCTGGGCGTGGCCGACCGCGTGCTCTCGCAATGGCCGCGTGTGGCCGAGCTGTCGGGTGCAGAATACCGCGGCGCTGTCCTCTGACCCTGACACGCATATCGGGACATTCATCATGATTTTCGCGACTGTGGGCACGCAGCTGCCTTTCGACCGTCTTTTGCTTGGCTTAGACAGTTGGGCTGCCCTGAACCCCGGCGTTTCGGTCTTCGCACAATGTGGCGATAGCCGAAAGCGCCTGCGCCACATCGAGACCGTCGCGCAGTTGAGCCAGCGCGATTTCCGCGCCCGCCTCAAGGCCGCAAAGCTCGTAGTGTCCCATGCGGGGATGGGCAGTATCTTGACGGCGGCCGAGCTCGGCAAGCCGGTCATCCTGATGCCGCGACGCGCCAAGTTCGGCGAGCATCGCAACGACCACCAGCAAGATACCGCCATCGAGATGGCGCGACTGTCGAACGTGACCGTCGCCGAAGATGGCGAAGCACTGCACGCTGCACTGGATGCAGCGGTGGCGCTCGGCTTCGAAAGCCCGATTGGCCGGGCCGAGCTGGGAGGCGAGGCGCTAGCGCCGTTGATCGAAGTGGTGCGCGACTTCGTCTGGAACCGCACGCCGTGCGGGGGGGCCTCGGCATGACCCGCGCCACCATCCTGATTCCTGCTCATGACGAGGCACAAGTTATTGGTCGCACCCTATGGTACTTATCGCGCGGACTGCCGCTGGATAAGTTCCGGGTCGTGGTCATCGCCAATGGCTGTGCCGACGCAACCGCGGCGCGGGCGCGCGCGGCACTGCCGCAGGCGTTGGTGATAGAGACCGACCGGGCCGGCAAGTGCCATGCCCTCAACCTCGGCTACGAAGCCGCTGACAAGAACGCGCCCGTTGTCTGCCTTGATGCCGACCTCGACGTTACCGCCGAGGCGGTGGTCGCGCTGATCGCGCCGCTCGCAGACGGCCGCGCACTGGCCGCCTGCGGCAAGATGGACGTCGACACCTCGGGCGTCTCGCCCGCGGTCCGGGTCTTCTACCAGGGATGGCGCACCAATCCCTATTTCGCCCGCGGAAAGTTTGGCGGCCTTTTCGCGCTGGCGCCCGAAGGCGCCGCACGCGTCTTCCCGCTGCCCGAGATCACCGCTGACGACGAATTCATCCGCCGCAGCTTCGGATCCGCCGAAATCGCCTTCTTGCCTGCCTGCCGCTTCGTGGCGCGAGCACCGCGCACGCTGGCAAGCCTCGTGCAGGTGCGCCGCCGCAGCCTGCGCGGAGCGCGTGAGGTCTCGCGCATGGGCAAAGCAAGCCCCGAGCGCGGCAGCGCCCGGAGGATGATCCTGAATACGCTCAGCGCACCTGCCACCCTTTGGCCAGTCGCGGTGTTCCTTGGCGTGTCTGTCTGGGTGCGGCTGTCGCTCATGCGCGAGCGCTCCGGTGCCGCGCCGCGATGGGAACGCGACTTGACCACGCGCGTGGAGGGCTGAGCCAATGACCGCTGTCGCCACCCCGCTTCCGCTCGAAGTGGCCCCCGAAGCCGCCGCTGCCGTATCCGAAGCGCCCGAGCCGAACCCGATCTCCGATGTTGTGCGCGCCATGCGCGGCCGCTGGAAAGGAACCATTTGCGGCGCGCTGGTCCTCGGCGCGCTGATGGGCGCAGGAGGCTACCTGTCCGGCGTCCAGCTGTACGAAAGCCAAGCGATCCTGCGCGTCTTCCCACAGGAATCGAACATCCTCTATTCAACCGGCGACGATAGCGTTCTGCGCACCTTCGAGAGCTTTGTACGCGCCGAGACCACTTACGTGGCTTCGCATCCCGTCATGTCCCGTGCAGTTGAAACGCTAGCCGCAGCGCGTCCAGACCTTGCCCAAGGGTTAACCTTGCAGGACCTGACGAGCTCCATCGAGATCCGTCGCTCCGATAGCCTTATCGTTCTGACCACGCTTAGCCGCGAGCCGGCTTTTGCCGCGCAGAAGCTCGAGGCGGTGGTCGATGCATATCTTGCACTCAACCTAGAGGCTGACGATGCCCGCTATGGGGTGCGCCTATCCGAGCTGCACGACCGCGAGGAAGAACTCGTCGCGCGGCTTGCAGAGTTGCGAACAAACCAGCTTGAGATTGGAGGCGAGTTCGGCATGAGTGCCATCTCGCGCGCGCACGTCGAGAAAATCGGGCAGATTGACGCGCTGGCCATTCGTCTGGGCGAGATTGAAACCTCCATAGCAGCGATGGAAGCCAATACTGGTAGCACCTCTGTCGACGGTGCCGACCAAGAAATCATGCGCGCGACGCTACTCGACGATATCATTGGGGCCCTCGGCACGGAACGCGCGAGGCTACTTGCTGAACTGGCGGCGCTGCGAGTCGATTTCGCCGACCGCACCAACCCTCGCTTCGAACAGCGCGAGCGGACACTGGTAGAGGAAATTCGTGTCGTCGAGACTGCGCTGGAGGATAGGCGAGAGCAAATTCGCGTTCTGGCGCAGACCGGTGCGCTGACCGATGCGCCCGACCAAGGCGACGAACAGAGCATCGCTGAGATCCGTTCGCTGCGTGACCGCATCTCCAACCAACTGGATGCCGCGCGCGAGGAGGCACGGGACCTCAACCGCCGCAGGATCGACCTTGACCGGGTCGAGCAAGAGATTGCCGCTGCCGAGGAACTTCTGAGCGAAACGCGCCGTGCTCTCGAAGTGATCATGGTTGAGTCCGGCCGCGATCTCCCAGGGTTCACGGTTCTCATGTCCCCCCCGTCAAGGCCGGTGAGCCCAGCGGAAGATAGCCGGAAAATGCTGGCAGCGGGCGGTTTCGCGGGCGGTGCAGCCGCAGCCTTGCTGATCGCGCTGGTTCTGGCCCTGACCGAGCGCAGGTTGCGGTTTGCCGAGAGCCTTACCCCAATCAGCCACCGCCTACCGGTTTTGCAGGTCTCAGCTGTCAACGAGGCTGATACCGATGCCGCCGACCGGTTGCGCAACGAGTTGCAACTCCTCCCTCTGCGCCGTCCTCGGCTTGTGGGCAAAGCACCCATCATCACAGTGGTGCGCGCAAGTTCCGGGTCGACGACAGATCTCGCGGTGTCACTTGCCGAAAGCTACGCACGCGCTCGAATGAAAGTCCTCTTCATTGAGGCCGATATGGGTCACTGCGTCGAGGGCGCGACCGAGATTGGTTGGTGCGACTTGTTGTGTGGTGCGCAACTCACGTTGCCCAGATCCTCCGAGGCGCATGGTCTGTGGACGCTCCCCGTCGGATCGTTCCAAAGACTTGATGACCGAGCCATCTCAGCACCAATGGTGAGGACGGCATTGGAACGCGTCGTTCATGATTTCGACATAATAATCATCTCGGGCGGCAGCCTGAAGGATCGGCTCTCGTGCCAGTTCCTTCTTTCCGCAGCCGATGTCGGCGTCCTCGCAACTCGACCTGACGAGCCCCGTGCGGCTGTCCATAGCCAAGTTGAGCGGCTCGATACCCTACCACGCAATGGTTCAGTCGCCGTGATGCGCAACGCGCTACCCGGAGATCCCTGGCTCGCCGTCAGAACCTGATCGTTCTCCCTTTATTCAGCCTCTCGACAATTCCCTCTGAAAGGAAATGCCATGACCTTGGCTTCTACAAATACGACTTTGGTCTCCCGCTCCCTGCTAATCAATCAGGCATCCTCTCCAATTCCATTTGGCAAGCGGATATTAGACATCGTCGTTTCCACTCTGATGATTATCGTTCTCCTTCCATTGATGATCATTACAGGCCTTGCGATTAAGCTCAACAGCCAAGGGCCAGTCTTTTTCGTACAGACGCGAGTGGGCCTGAACGGAAAGACCTTTGGCATGGTCAAATTTAGGTCGATGTACCGGGACGCTGAGGCAAGGCGGGCCGAGCTTCTAGCTCAGTCGGATCGAACCGGTGTGTGCTTCAAGAAAAAAAACGATCCGCGGATCACCCCTGTAGGCCGCATCATTCGGCGCTACTCAATCGATGAACTGCCTCAACTTTTCAACGTTTTGAAAGGAGACATGTCACTCGTTGGCCCCCGCCCCGCGCTCCCTTCCGAAGTCGCTTCATACCCAATCCATGCCCTTGATCGCCTCAAGATACTGCCTGGCATTACGGGTATATGGCAGGTCTCCGGTAGAGCCGAAGTCTCCTTCGAGGAAATGGTCGAAATGGACATTTCCTACGCCCGGTCAATGGGCCTGCGCCGCGATCTCCACGTCCTATTTTTGACAATTCCAGCCGTATTATTGGGACGCGGTGCTTATTGATCGCTCCGGAAAGTAAGAAACGGCCATTCGGTCGCACTTAAAAAGTAGGAACTCATTTAAAAAATCGGAACCGACAAGGCATAAGAAATGGTTATCGACACACACCAGTACAAAGACCGCGATTTTCTTGTAATTAAGATCATGACGCCGAGTCTTAATACAAGTAATGCGTCTCACCTGCGCCTGCTTCTCTCCGACAACATTGATCAAGGCGATCGTAATATAGTCCTTGACATGACGGGAGTTAAGTCAATCGACAGCTCTGCTCTTTATGAAATTATTGCCGCGGTGAAGCGAGTAGGAAATCTTGGCGCAATTAGTGTCGCGCAACTCACACCGAAGGTGGAACAGGTCTTTAAGCTAACACGAATGGACAAGGTGGTCACTGTCGCAGAAACGGTCGATCACGCCATCCTGGGCATTGCGAAGGCATCGAATGGTCCGTCCGCACGGCAATCGTGGTGGCGCTTGATCGCACGACCCTTGGCCTCACTTAGCCGCCCACACGCAAATTCGCCTCGCGATATCTCAACGCCATATTGGCCAGAAACTTCAGGTCTAGGGCGGACGCAACGCTGATTGTGAGGGCATCGCTGTATTAAGAGGCGTATGTGCTGACTGAACTGGCCCCCGTTTCGACCGGACACTTGGGCATAACCATGGAGGCTTAGGCATATGCCTGAGCACGTGCTTATGTCTGAAATAGAGATCATCACCGATGGCGGCCGCCGGCGCCGCTGGACTGCCGCTGAGAAGCTGCGAATTGTGGAAGAGACGCTGGACGACCGGGCCAGCATCTCGGTCGTAGCGCGCCGCAATGGCGTGGCACCGAACCTGTTGTATCGGTGGCGGCGGCTTATGCTCGAAGGGGGAAGTGTCGCCGTGTCCGAGGACGATGACGTCACCAGCAACAAGGTTGTCCGCCAGATGGAGGACCGTATCCGCGAGCTCGAACGCCAGCTCGGGCGCAAGACGCTGGAGGCGGAGATCCTGCGTGAGGCACTGGACAAGTCACGGTCAAAAAAACCGACCTTGCTCGCGCGGTCGCCGCTGAAGGACGATTTCCGGTGAAGGTCGTGGCCGAAACCCTGGGCGTGGCCCGCTCAAACCTGATCGATCGGATGAACGGGCGAACGAAGCCGCGGCGGCGCTATCATAAAGCGCAAGACGCGGCGCTGGTGCCGTTGATCACCACGCTGGTGGCGGCGCGCCCGACCTACGGCTATCGGCGGATTACGGCGATCCTGAACCGCCAGTTGCGCTCGGAGGGCTTGGCCCCGGTCAATCACAAACGGGTCTACCGGATCATGCAGGCCCACAACCTGCTCCTGGCTCGAAAATACACGGAGCGCCCCGAGCACGTTCACGATGGCAAGGTCATCGTCATGCGCTCGAACCTGCGCTGGTGTTCGGACGGGTTCGAGTTCACCTGCTGGAATGGCGACATCCTCCGTGGCGCGTTCATCATTGATGCTCACGACCGTGAGGTCATCGCATGGCGGGCCGTAGTGAACGCTGGGATCAGCGGCTCGGACATCCGCGACATCATGCTCGAAGCTGTGGAGCGCCGCTTTGGCGGTCACCGTGCGCCGTCGGTCATCGAGATGCTGTCCGACAACGGCTCGCCCTACACCGCGAAGGACACGCAGATCTTCGCCCGCCAGCTGGGTCTGAAGCCCTGCTTCACGCCGGTCCAGAGCCCGCAGAGCAACGGAATCTCAGAGGCCTTTGTGAAGACGCTGAAGCGCGATTACGTCCAGGTGACACCGTTGCCGGATGCTAAAACCGTTCTCGGATTGATCGGAGGCTGGATCGAGGACTACAACGACAACCACCCGCACTCAGGGCTGAAAATGCGCTCGCCACGCGAGTTCATCGCAGCTCAAACCGCAACCGCCTGAGTGTCCGGTGAATTGGGGGCAAGACCACTGACCAGTCCATCGCCTTTCAAGTCGGCAGCATTGGCTCGCCCCAAGAACCCAGCTTTCCCTTTGAAGCAGAGAGATAAATCCGTCTGAAATTTTGTGAGATCGAGCCGGAGACCGCTTTCGTCGATCAAGAACAAGGAACGTCGGCAAATCCTGCCACACTTTCGCATAGGAAACCCTTGTCGAAAGGAAAGCAGACTCGCCGCATGCGTTGAAGACAAAAGCTGACGAGTTTCCTATCCAAGTTCGGAGCGTACGGAGAAGCAGATGTGTGCAGATTGTGAAGCGGAAATCTTGGCCGATAAAGAGAGCGAGAGCGAGCGCAAAAGTTTCAGCCTCGCACTCGTCTTCGCCATTGTGTCCACAGGCGCTGCAGCGAATGCGGCAGCGCCCTCGATGCTGCATCAATTCCGCGTGCAACAAAATTCTTGGCTCACAACACCTGACCTCGGTGTGAGCAAGATCGTTTTCATCTGCATCATGATCGGTATCTGGAGAGCGTCATCCGGCCTGCATGGTCCGGCGCGACCGTGGCACGTCTTTCTACTCCTTCCTGCCGCAATTGGCACTCTTGGTGTGTCAGGAAACAGCGCTTGGGCAGGACTGGCTTTGAGCGCAATAGCCTTCCTGGCTGTCTTCTCTCAACCATCGGGTACACGTTGCGGTTTATGGATTATCCTTCTGGGCGCGCTCCACGGTCCTGGCACAAGTCTTCTTGGGCAGATGGCGGGCGGCAACCTGCTGGCGATTGATCAATTTGTGACGGTTTCGATCCTTTCGCTGTTTGAGACCATCACGCCCGTCCGGGGAAATGTGATTCAGACCGCCGGCGGCGATGCGATACTGCTTGTATGGGAATGTGGCGTGTTAAAAAATATCGCCTTAGTTCTGTTGCTTTGGCTAACAATGCTCCAGCTTCTGATCGGGCCCGAATATCGCGCGCCACTATCAGACGCAGTTCTGCTTGTTGGCGTCTGCGTAGCAATCAATACTGTTCGCTTGTCACTGATGGCCATCACAGCGGATTGGTTCGATCTTTTTCATGATGGAGCGGGAGCGACAACACTTCGGCTGCTTCTTCTCTCCACACCCGTGGCTTTAGCCTGGTCGAAGGCAAATCATGCGCGCGCGTGATATAATTTTTTGGCTTGCCCTTTTCATCACGCCGGGTCTTGGCCTTGCGCTGAAATCTCGCGATACTTCGGTAGAGGCATTCGACAGGGTGAGTTCGGTGCAGCGAGCCGAAGACGTCCTCTTGGAGCACGGCCTCGTGAGAGACGATACTTCCAGAGTGCTTATCAGCGGGATCTCCGCTGCAGCTATATTCCACCGACCGCATTGTGACGGGTTGCTTGCGGTAGTCCCCTTGCCACTTACCGCCCAACGATTTGAACATGTCGTTCCGACGCTAGGGGAGAACGTGACGGCTTCCGGATATGTATTCCAAGGGCGCCATTCAGACGCATATCCTGCGCTGGCGCGCCTCCGCGCGCGCCTCCTTGCAGATCTGCGCATTCGAGATCAAACCGATACAACCGTTTTTTCTTTCAAGGAATTGGGTAACTGCGGCCTGGCGGCAATAATAGACTGGTCCAAGCTTGAGCCAAGGAGAACGTAGAAAATGTTTTTTCTTTACAACAGCCTGAGGTGTAGCTTTCGGAGCGTATTTGTAACACTGACTGGTTCCTTATTTTTCATGACTGAAGCAGCGAAGTCTCAAAGTGGCACCGCTCATGCATCAGCTAATTGTAATGCAAGCTTTAAGGTCAATTGCACCGGGAGTAACATTACTATCGACTTTACTCCGTCTGCCGCGCCATTAGAAAATCTCGGAGACCATCCAAATGAGCTTTTGGCGATACTTGCGATTATGATTTTTTTTGCAATGCGACTTGGCGTACGCCGCAAGGGTTGAGTTGGGAACCCATAAAACTTGAGGGTTTTTAGTTGCATAAGCTACTGAAAGACTTTTCCATCAAGGCTGGATACTTATTTCATTATTTTTGCACAACCTACGCGTGACACCGCTAATTTTCTTCATGGGCCGCGCGGGTCAACTTATACTCATGGCAAGTCTTGCCAGCTGTTCATTTCGCGCACGGGGAGAACAATGGCAAGCCACGACGCGCAGCGTTGTCTGCAGCCCCTTGCTCGTTTCCAGCACCATGCGCGGCACCGGATCCTCGACCGCGCCCCGCGCATCCAGCGCCCGATAGGTGTTGATCGTAAAGGCGACAGTGGCCACCTCCCCAAGACCCATTAGCCCCACCCAGACGACATGAGCCGCGCGCAGCGCGGGCAGCCGCCGCCGCTCCTAGCCGAGGGTCATGTGAAATCTGTCGAAACGGCCGGTGGCAGCCATGGCGCGATCTCCGCATTCTGTCTCTGGCGCCTCCGGGCCGGGTCGGCCTTTCGTCGCGTCCAGATCACACTACGCGGAGCGCGGGGATGCCGCGCGCGGACAGGGGTATCGCCGGGCCGTCCAAAACGGCATCCGGGCGGCCCAACGGTAGCACCATGCTACTTTGGATACGTCGCACCCGCCGATCGACGCAGGCCGGGCCCTCCCACCGGACAAGAAAAAAGGCCGCCCCCGCAGGGACGGCCTGATCTTTCGCGCCCTTGGGCGACTCGGCTCAGCCGACCAGTTCCATCCCGGCGAAGAAATACGCGATTTCCTCGGCCGCGGTTTCCGGCGCATCCGAGCCATGGACCGAATTTTCGCCCTTGGAGATGGCGAAATCCTTGCGGATCGTGCCTTCCGCCGCTTCCGCCGGATCGGTCGCGCCCATCACTTCGCGGTATTTCGCGATGGCGTTCTCGCCTTCCAGCACCTGAACCACGACCGGCTCGGAGGCCATGAATTCGCACAGTTCGCCATAGAACGGGCGTTCCTTGTGGACGGCGTAGAAGTGGCCGGCCTGTGCGGGGGTCATGTGAATGCGCTTTTGCGCGATGATCCGCAGGCCCGCGGCCTCGATCTTGGCGTTGATCGCGCCGGTCAGGTTGCGCTTGGTGGCGTCGGGCTTGATGATCGAAAAGGTGCGCTGAATGGCCATGTTTCGGGTCTCGTCTGCATGAGGAGTGGAGTTCGCGCGCCGGGTAACATGCAGGGCAGCGGTTGAAAAGGCGTCAATCGACCGGTTGGCGCGCCGCCCCGCGCGCGGCCAGCACCGCAAGACCCAGCGCAATGACCGAGGCCGCGATCATCAAGGCCAAAAGCCTCAGCGGCGTTGCCCCCGCCGCCATCACCGGCAGCGTCAGCCCCGTCAGGACCGCACCCCCGAACAATTGAAGCGCCCCCGACAGGCCCGCCGCACTTCCCGCCAGATCGGGCCGGACGGAAATCAGCCCCGCATTGGTGTTGGAAATCGTCAGACCATTGCCGAACCCCACGCAGATCGTCGCCCCGAACAGGACCAGCGGGTGCCAGAACCCCAAAAGGAACACCCCCGCCCCCGCGCACAGACCCGCCAGCGCGAAACCGCGCCCCACGAGGATCAGAACGGTCACGCCCAGCCGGGGCGCCAGCCGCGCCGTGATCACCGACCCAAGCATGTATCCGCCCGTGATCGACCCCAGCCCGACCCCGATCCACGTCGTCGATAGGCCGAAACTCTCCAGCGCCACAAAGGGCGCACCCGTCAGGAAGATGTAGAAGGTGCCCACCGACACGCCGGTACACAGCGCATAGGCCCAGTAAAGGCCCGATCCCAACAGCGCCCGGTAGGCCGCGATCTGCTCGCGCGGACTGCGCCGCACCCGCACGCGCGTCTCGCCCCAGTCGATCCACGCCAGCACAAGACAGATCGCCCCAAGCAGCGTGTAGAACCCGAAGATCGCCCGCCAGCCGACCAGCGTATCCAGAATGCCCCCCACCGTCGGCCCGATCATCGGCGCAATCGCCATGGCGGCGGCGATCGTGCCCATCTTTCCGGCCGCCTCGCGGGTCGAATACATGTCGCGCAGCGCCGCCAACCCCACCACGCTGCCCGCCAGAACCAGCGCCTGCAGCAAGCGGCAAATCAGGAAAAGCGTGAAATCCACCGCCAGCGCCGCACCCAAAGACGCCAACACATAGACCGCCAGCGCGACCAAGATCACCCGCCGCCGCCCAAGCAGATCCGAAATCGGCCCAAGGATCAGCTGCATCACCCCCGCCGCCACCATGTAGGCCGAAACCGCCAGCCCCATCGTGGCCTCGCTCACGCCGAAAACCTCGGCCATGCGCGGCAGCGCGGGCAAAAACATGTTCAATGTCAGGACCACAAGGGCGACGAGCAAGATCATCGTGGCCAGATGCGGAGGTCTCTGGGCGGGGGCGATCACGGGGCGGATGGGTCCTGAGAATTCTTCCCCCTCGCGCTACCACCGCCCGCTTGCCCGCGCCAGTGGCCGCCCGCACGAGGATCGAATATGCCTTCCGCGCAAAAGCCCTATGCCCATGCCGCGCTGAGGCATTGACCGTGACGCCCTGCCCTGCCACATCGCGCCCATGCTGCGCATCACCGACATTTCCTATTCCATCGCCGGTCGCCCCCTCATCGAAGGGGCGAGCGTCACCATTCCCGCCGGCCACAAGGTGGGCATCGTGGGCCGCAACGGTGCGGGCAAGACCACGCTGTTCAAACTGATCCGGGGCGAATTGACCCTCGACTCGGGCGAGATCGAGCTTCCCTCCCGCGCCCGCATCGGCGGCGTCGCGCAGGAAGTGCCGGGCAGCGAGGTGTCGCTGATCGACACCGTTCTGGCCGCCGACACCGAACGCGCCAGCCTCATGGCCGAGGCCGAAACCGCCACCGGCAACCGCATGGCCGAGATTCAGGCCCGTCTGCAAGACATCGACGCATGGTCCGCCGAGGCGCGCGCCGCAGCCATCCTCAAGGGCCTCGGCTTCACCGACGAGGAAAGCCGGATGCCCTGTTCCGCCTTTTCCGGCGGCTGGCGGATGCGCGTGGCGCTGGCCGGTGTGCTCTTCGCCCAGCCCGATGTGCTGCTGCTCGACGAACCGACCAACTACCTCGACCTCGAAGGCGCGCTCTGGCTCGAAAGCTATCTCACGCGCTATCCGCATACCGTGATCATCATCAGCCATGACCGCGAGCTTTTGAACCGCGCGGTCGGCCATATCCTGCATCTCGAAAACAAGACCCTCACGCTTTACACCGGCGGCTATGACGCTTTCGCCCGCGCCCGGGCCGAAGCGCGCGCCATCCAGACCGCGGCGGCCAAAAAGCAAGACGCCCAGCGCGCGCATCTTCAGGCCTTCGTCGACCGCTTCAAAGCCAAGGCGTCAAAGGCGCGTCAGGCGCAATCCCGCGTCAAGATGCTCGAAAAGATGACGCCGATCCGGATGCCCGAGGATGCGGCACGCACCGTCTTCACCTTCCCCGCGCCCGACCAGCTGTCGCCGCCGATCCTGACCATGGATGGTGCGGCGGTGGGCTATGACGGCACCCCCGTTCTGCGCCGTCTCGCGCTGCGGATCGACCAAGATGACCGGATCGCGCTGCTCGGCCGCAACGGCGAGGGAAAATCAACACTTTCTAAACTCTTGGCCGGAAAACTTAACGCTTTGGAAGGAAAGGTTACCGCCTCCTCCAAGCTGCGCGTGGGCTATTTCGCCCAGCACCAGGTCGACGAATTGCACATCGACGAAACGCCGCTTGCCCATATCCAACGGATGCGCCCGGGCGTGACGCCGCCCAAACTCCGCGCGATCCTCGCCGGTTTCGGCCTCGGCGCGGATCAGGCCGAGACCGAGGTGGGCCGCCTGTCCGGAGGACAAAAAGCGCGTCTTTCCCTATGCTTGGCCACGCTCGACGCGCCGCACATGCTGATCTTGGACGAACCGACGAACCACCTCGACATCGAAAGCCGCGAGGCGCTGGTCGAGGCGCTCACCGCCTATTCGGGCGCGGTCATCCTCGTCAGCCACGACATGCACCTCCTGTCGCTTGTCGCAGACCGCCTCTGGCTCGTGAAAGATGGCGCGGTGCAGCCTTATGACGGCGATCTGGAAACCTATCGCAATCTTCTCCTGAAAGGTGAAGATCGCCCCGCAAAGTCCCAGAAAAAAGAAGAAAAAAAGAAACCAGCCTTGACGCAGGAGCAGATAAAAGAGCTGCGCGCCGAGGTTCGCCGCTGCGAGGCCCGCATCGAAAAGATCGAGGATATGCGCGGCAAACTTGCCACAAAACTGGCCGATCCCGCGCTCTACGAAGACGGTCGCGCGGGCGAATTGGCGACCTGGCAAAAGAAATATGCCGAGGTGATGGAAGGTCTCGACCGCGCCGAGGCACTTTGGGTTGCCGCCTCCGAAAAACTGGAAAACGCCAAGGCGGGTTGACCATCCGCACACGGAAATGGCGTTGGATGACGGGTGCCTTGCAGTCTTTCACCGGCCTTTTCATGCGGCCGGAGAATCAAAATGCCATCCAGAAAGGTCACCGCAATCACTGCGACCGGAATGACGAAGGATATCGCTCTCCCCCGTCGTCACATAAACTGACAGACCAAAACGCGCCGAAGCGGTACATCTTGACCACGCCGATTGATTTGGCCCGCAACAAGGCAGTTGTTGCCGACAGCACAATCGCGGTTTCACTTTCTTGGCTTGGTTCGAATTCCCGGAGATGTCTGGCCGCGCCGGATCATCCGAATTCGACTTGCCGCAAAGCGCCCATTCCTGTGGCGCTGGTCACAATTCGACGTCTCGGACAATCACATTTCCGCCGCCATCTTTCTTGGCAACATAGAGCAGCTTGTCGGAGGCTTCGAGAAGCGCTTCGATGTTCTCGGGTGGCTTCGGGACAAAGGCGACACCGATGCTGACCGTGATCATGGCATGGGCCGCTTTCAGGTCCGGATCGGTCTCGGAAACCTGGATTTCCGCAAGCGCGCTGCACAGGCGCTCGGCGGTGTCCACGGCCTTCTCCTGCTTGATATTCGTGAGGACCACCACGAATTCGTCCCCCCCGGTTCGGGCAACCAGATCGCTTTTGCGCACGAAGTGACCGATCCGATCCGCCACCAGCCTCAGAAGCCGATCACCGACCGTATGACCGAAGCTGTCGTTGACTTGCTTGAAGCGGTCGAGATCCAGCGTGGCAAGCGCAATCCCGGTGTCCTGCTTTTCGGACAGAAAGGACTCGTATTCCAATTTCAGGCCACGGCGGTTCAGCACTTGGGTCAGCTCATCCTTGCGGGATGCCGAAATGGCGCGCTGTCTTTGATCGACGACGTTTCGCAGGTGAAGATGGATGAACCCCGAGGCAACCGCCCCACAGACCACGCTGGCGATCGTCAAAACGGCATATGTGGAATTGAGCGACGGCATGCGCATGGAGTCTGGCAAGACCGAAATCCAGAACACAGCCACGAACAAACACAACGACCCGCCCACTGCTCCCCACATGAAGGATCGATTCAGCCTGCTTTTTTCGATCACGATATGTCCAAGAATTCCGAAAGCCGCGGCCGCACAGAGAACGAGGATTTTGGTCTGCAGATCGGGGCCCGCAATGGCCAGCTGCGTGATCGACGTAAAGACAAGAGCGGTGACGGCGGCAATCCAGCCGCCCAGCAATCCGGCGAAACCCACAAACATGGGTCGATTGCTGAAAGTGACATCACTGCCCAAGTCCAGCGGCTGGAGGATCAAAATCGAGCCACCCACCCCCAGCATCGCGCCAAGCGCCAAAGCCTTGATGTGTTTCGATGCGACACGGTGCCGGATGTGATGATGATAAAACAGCATGATCGCCGCAAACATCACCAAACTGCTGGTGACAATCGAAATGACCTGAGTCAACGCGCTTTCCCCTGTTGCCATACATTTACGGCAAACACGCCTGTCGACCCTCAGGTACTGATCCTCATTCTCCTCACTCGTGACACGGCCGAAAGTTGTGGACACCCGATACGGAGGCTCGCGCAAGTTGGCGTATCACATTGTGGAACTCAATCCCCTGAATGATGCGGCCCTTGAATGATCCGGCGCGAACGGCCGTCATCGCCGCGCGTGACAGCTCATCCGTGTCGCCGCGATGGGCAAGGCATTGACCTTGTGCCCGAGGCGCGGCATGGGCTTTGACATGGATCTGGCCGCCTATATCCCAGCCTTCGTGGCGCTTTTCGTCGTGATCGATCCGATCGGCATGGCACCGCTTTTCGTTGCCCTGACCGCGGGCCAGACGACGCGGCAGCGCCGCACCATCGCGCTGCGCGCGTGCCTCGTGGCCTTCGGCATTCTCACGTTGTTCGGGCTGGCGGGCGAGGCGGTGTTGAACTTCCTTGGGATTTCAATGCCCGCCTTCCGCATGGCCGGGGGGATCTTGCTGTTTCTGACCGCGCTCGACATGCTCTTCGAGCGTCGCGCACAACGTCGCAAGGGCCAGGCCGATCAAAGCCATCCCGAAGATCCGTCAGTTTTTCCGCTGGCCATCCCGCTTATCGCTGGGCCGGGCGCGATTGCCACGATGATCCTCCTGACCGGCCAGACCGGCGCGGATGCGACACATATCCTGCTGGTGCATCTGGTGATGCTGGCGGTGCTGGCCGTTGTCCTGTCGCTCTTCCTGCTCGCCGCCCCGTTGGAGCGGCTGCTGGGCCCCACGGGCATCAACGTGGTCACGCGGCTTTTGGGCATGCTGCTCGCGGCGCTGTCGGTGCAATTCGTGATCGACGGGATGCGCGACCTGCAGGTGATCTGAGCACCTCCCAACCCCATATAAGGTGCGGAACGGCAGAGGGGCGCAGCAGATGGACATGACCGGAGACCAGATCGGATCGCTGATCTACCTCGGCCTTCTGTTGGCGGTGATCGCAGGCTGGTATCTTGCCGCGAACCGCAGGAACCTTGGCCGCGTGGCGCAACATGCGGCGATCTGGGTCTTTATTTTCTTGGGCGGGATCGTGGCGGTCGGCCTGTGGTCGGACGTGCGCGACACCGTCGTCCCACGCCAAAGCGTGATGCAAGACGGCGCGCAGGTCGTTGTGCCGATGGACCGCGACGGGCATTTCTACCTGACGCTCGACGTGAACGGCGTGCCGGTGCGTTTCGTGGTCGACACCGGCGCGAGCGAGATGGTGTTGTCAGGTCAGGATGCCGCCCGCGTCGGTATTGCGCCAGACGACCTGATCTTTTCCGGACGCGCCTTCACCGCCAATGGCATGGTGGCCACCGCCCCCGTGCGGCTGGACCGTGTGGACTTGGGCGGCATCGTCGATCACGACGTGCGGGCTGTGGTCAACCAAGGCGATCTGGAGGAAAGCCTTCTTGGTATGACCTACCTCAACCGCTTCGAAAGACTGGAAATTTCGCGCGGGCAGATGGTGCTGGAACGCTAGGGTTGGCCGGCCAAAGGCGCGGAGTGCGCCTCAGGTCTCGGCCTTCATCGCCCAGCGGCCGCTTTCCTCGGACCAGTATTTTGCCTTGACCCCGGCCTCCTTGAGGCTGCGCCACTGGTTCCGCGCCTCCTGCACCGCTTGCGGATCATGCCCGTCGAACACGATCATGGCACGCGCCAGCAGCCCAACCTCTTCCGCGCCGATTTCGGCCCCCTCGACGCAAAGGAGGCAGTCGGGGCGGTTCACGGCCTCCCGCCCCACGGTCAGAAGGATGGGCTGATCGGCATCATGTGCCCCGCCCGCCCGACCATGCGGCAGGAAACCGGCCTCATCCCCAAGCCAGAGCGCGGCATCCAACTGATCGAGCAGGGCCTCCGAGCGCCCACGCACCGCCACGCGCCAACCCGCACCGAGCGATTTCTCGACCAAGAGCCGCACCGCCCCGTCGAGCGGCGATTGCGTCAGATGGTAGAAGAAAACCTCGCCCAATGCGCGGCCCTCACCCTTCGAACTGGTCGCGGATCAGCCGGTCCAGCGCCATGACACCCCATCCGGTCGCCCCCTTGGGCGCCAGCATCGTGTCGGATTTCACGCTGGCCACGCCCGCAATGTCGAGATGGATCCACGGCGTCTCGTCCTTGACGAAGCGTTGCAGGAATTGCGCCGCCGTAATCGAGCCACCATCGCGACCACCCACGTTCTTCATGTCGGCGATCCGGCTCTTGAGCTTTTCGTCGTAGGCCGAACCCAAAGGCATCCGCCACGCACCCTCTCCCTCGGCCTTGGCTGATTTGAGGAAGGCGTCGCACAGAACGTCGTTGTTGGAAAAAACGCCCGCGTTTTCATGGCCCAGCGCGATGATGATCGCACCGGTCAACGTGGCAAGGTCGATCATACCCACCGGTTTGAACCGGTCCTGCGCATACCACATGACGTCAGCAAGAACCAAACGCCCCTCGGCGTCGGTGTTGATGACCTCAATCGTGTCGCCTTTCATCGAACGGACCACATCGCCGGGGCGCTGTGCGTTCGGGCCCGGCATGTTTTCCACCAAGCCGACAAGGCCCACGACATTTGCCTTGGCACGGCGAAGTGCCAGCGTACGCATGACGCCCGCCACGACACCCGCGCCGCCCATGTCCATGGTCATGTCCTCCATGCCCCCTGCGGGCTTGAGGCTGATGCCGCCGGTGTCGAACACGACACCTTTGCCGACCAGCGCAAGCGGTGCTTCGGCGTCGCCCCCCTTCCAGTTCATGATGACGATCTTGGAGGGGCTGTCCGATCCCTGCCCCACGCCCAGAAGCGCCCCCATGCCGAGGCTTGTCATCTCGTCCTCGTCCAACACCTCGACCTCGACACCAAGCTCGCGCAGCGCCACGAGGCGCTCGGCGAAATCTTGCGTCGTCAAGATGTTGGCGGGCTCGTTCACCAGATCGCGGGTAAAGAACACGCCTTCGGCCAGCGCCATCATCGGTTCGGCCTCGGCCTGCGCCTCGTCGGGTTTGGCGACCATGATCTTGGCATCCTTGGGCGTCTCGGCAGCCGCGGATTTGTGACGGGTGAAGTCGTAGCTGCGCAGGACAAGACCGAGCGCCAGATCGCCGATGCGGCCCGTGCTGCCCGCGGCGAGCGTCAGCGCCTCGGTGCCCTTGAAGCGGGCCAGCGTCGCGCCCGTCTTGCGCGCCTCCTCCGGCGCGGGTCGGCGGGGCAGCTTGACCGCCATGAGGCCGGAGGCCGCAAGGCCCGTGGGCCATCCGAGCGTCAGCCCCTCGCCCGGCTTGAGCTTGGTCCAGCCCTCGCCCGCCACGGCGCGGGACAGCGCGCCACGGGTCAGCCTGTCGACACGCCGGGCCGCCGGATCGAGCTTGCCATCCGGCGGCACGAGCACCGCAAGGCGCCCCTCGGCACTGGCCAACGCCTCCAGATCAAGGGGGATAAAGGCAACGGCGATCGGATTGGTCATCGGGCGTGATCCTCAAGTCGGGTTCGGAGTGGCGTGTCGCGTCGCGGCGGCATCGTCTGCCGCAAGACTAGGCCGAGGACCGGGCGAAGACCAGATCGCCCTCGCATGAAGTCCATGTTTGGCCTAAGACTGCGCGCATCCGGACCGGGCAACCGGCTGGAAACAGACATGAGGGATGTTGCGTCTTGGGGCGGTATGACCGCTATATCTTGTCCCAATTGACCGTGCTGTTTGGCTTTTTCAGCCTCGTGCTGATCTCGGTCTATTGGGTCAACGAAGCCGTCGACCTGTTCGATTCGTTGATCGCGGACGGACAGACCCTATCGGTATTCTTCGAATTCACGGCGCTCAGCTTGCCGCAGATCATGCTGGTGGTCCTGCCGGTCGCGGGGTTCGTCGCCACGCTCTACATCTTCAACCGCCTGATCGGGGACAGCGAATTGGTCGTGTTGCAGACCGCGGGCCTGTCGGCGGCCCGACTCTTGCGGCCTGTGGCACTGTTCGGCCTGTTTCTCGGGCTGGTGATCACGGTTCTGGGCAATGTCGTGGCCCCGGTGGCGCGCGCCCAATACATCGACCGCACGCAGCAGGTGCAGGACGACATGACGGGAAAATTCCTGCGCGCGGGCCAATTTGTGCATCCTGCCCCAGGCCTGACCGTCTACATCCGCGAGATCACCGAACTGGGTGAATTCCGCGACCTGTTCCTGCAGGACCGGACCGCCCCCCTGTCCGAGACGACCTATACCGCGCAAAGCGCCCTGATGTTGTCCTCGGAAACCGGGCCGCGGATGGTGATGTTCGACGGGATGGCGCAAACGCTTTCTGCAGAAACCGGACGCCTGACGACGGTTTTGTTCGACGAATTCACCTACAACCTCGGCGAGCTGATCGCGAGCGGGGGATTGCGCAGCTACGACCTGCGCGAGATCCCCACCTGGGTGCTTTTGTCGGCCACGCCCGAGATCGCGCAACAGATGGGCCAGGACCTGGCCTATATGCGGTTCGCGGGGCATGAGCGGATCGCGCGCGCTCTTTTCGTGATCTTCCCTCCCCTGATCGCGGCGGCCTGCCTGATGCTGGGAGGGTTCTCGCGCTTCGGGGTCTGGCCGCAGATCCTGCTGGCGGTGGGCCTCGTGATCCCCCTCCAGATGATCTGGAATGCCGCAGAGACAGCGGCGGTCCGCAACGTCGACTTGCAATATCTCGCCTATGTGCAACCCGTGGTCGCTGCGGCGCTGACACTTGTGCTGATCTGGTTGGCGATGCGGCGCAAATGGACGAAGGCCGCGGCGCGGCAGGCGGTGGCGGCATGATCCTGCATTTCTATCTGGCGCGGAGGTTTTTGCGGGCGCTCGGGATCGTCACGGCGGTGTTCGTGGCCATCCTGCTCCCCATCGATATCGCGGAACAATTGCGGCGGATCGGCCCTGCGCAGGGGTTCGGGCCGGTGCTGGAACTGGCGCTTCTGAACCTACCCGGTTCGCTTTACGAGATGATCCCGCTGTTCGTGCTGCTTGGCACGCTCCTGATGTTCCTCGGCCTTGCGCGCAGTTCGGAATTGGTGGTGGTGCGCGCGGCCGGTCGCTCGGCGCTCAAGGCAGCGGCGGCACCCGTGTTGGTGGCGGGGCTTTTGGGCGTGTTCATCATCATGGTGCTCAATCCGATCGTCGCCACGACTGAACAACAGTTCGATTTGCGCAGCGCGCGGTATCTGGGCGCGGAGGAACGCACCGTTTCGGTCAGCGCAGAAGGCCTTTGGCTCAGGCAGGGCAGCCCGGAAAACCAGACGGTGATCCGCGCGAGCGCCGCCAATTCGGATGGCACGCAATTGTTTGACGCCACTTTCTTCGGCTTCGACGCCGAGGGTACGGTGACGGAGCGGATCAACGCCCGCGAGGCCGTTCTGGTCGACGGCGCGTGGGACTTGACCGGGGTACGGCGCTGGCCGTTGATCGAGGGGGTAAACCCCGAGGCGCAGGCCGAAAGCCTGCCAAGCCTGTTGCTACCCTCGACGCTGACCCGCGAACAGATCCGCGACAGTTTCGGCAAGCCAGAGACCGTGCCGATCTATCAACTGCCCGCCTTTATCGCGCAGTTGAACAGGGCGGGCTTTGCCGCCCTGCAACACCGTGTGTGGCTGCAAAGCGAATTGTCCTCGCCGCTCATGCTGGCAGCGATGGTGCTGATCGGGGCGGGGTTCACCATGCGCCACACCCGTTTCGGGCGGACGGGGATCATGGTCTTGTCCGCCATTCTCCTGGGCTTCGGCACGTTTTTCGTGCGTTCTTTCGCGCAGGTGCTGGGTGAGACCGGCCAATTGCCCGTGGCGCTTGTGGCTTGGACGCCGCCGATCGCCGCGATCTTGCTCGCTGTCGCCTTGCTCCTGCATACGGAGGATGGGTGATGCGGGCGCAAGAATCCAACAGCCACAGTTGCCTTCGGGCACGGCTCGGTCCACAACAGGGACGGGGCACGCACCCGACCACGCCCGCACATGAGCAGACCGGACGACAGACGCGATGATCCAGAGCATTCAGACCCCGATCCGCCGCATCCTTGGGCCGCTCGCACTGGCGACAGTGACCTTTCTTGCGGGCACGGCAGCCATGGCGCAATCACCCTTTGCCGCTGCGGCGCGGGTCAATGACAGCATCGTCACGAATTACGACATCGAACAGCGCGCCCTTTTCCTCGAGGTGCTGCGGGCACCGGGCGACCTGCGCGCCGAAGCCCTCGAAGCGCTGGTGAACGAACGTTTGCAGGTGGGCGAAGCGCGCCGGATGGATGTCGTTGCAACCCCCGAAGAGATCGAGGCGGGCGTTGCCGAATTCGCCGCCCGCGCCGATCTGGGGGCGGAGCAATTCATCCGCACCATCGGCGAAGAAGGGGTCGCTCCCGAAACTTTCCGCGATTTCGTGGCGAACGGCATTTCTTGGCGCAACGTGGTACGGGGCCGCTTCGGACCTAGAGTGCAGATCACGGAGGCAGATATCGACGAGGCCTTGGCTTTTGCGCCCCGACTTGATCCCGCGCAGATCCTTCTGGCGGAAATCGTCGTGCCCCTCACGCCGGAGAACGAGGAAAACCTCCGCAGCGAATTGGCCCGTCTTGCCGCCGATCTGAATTTTGACACCGAGACCTTTAGTGAAGCCGCACGCCGCTTTTCGGCAGCACCGACGCGGGAAAACGATGGTCTGACCGGATGGCGACCGCTGATGGCCGTGCCGCCGCAGCTGCGAGAGGATATGGTTCTGCTCGCACCGGGCCAAACCTACGGCCCCGTGTCGCTGGGACCGGCAATCGCCATCTTCCAGATGCGCGGCCTGTCCGAGGGTACGTTCCGGCAACCGAGCGTCACTTCGGTCGATTACGTCACCATCGCCCTCCCCCCGATCAGCACCGAGGAAGGCGCAGCCGCCGCCGCCGCGCTGCGGGCCGAAATCGACATCTGTGATGATCTCTATGCTACCCGACCCGGTGGCTTTGAACGGTTCGACCAATCCCTTGGCGCCATTCCGGGTGATATCGCCATGGCGCTGGCCGCACTGGATGCTGGCGAGATGGATTTCGGCCTGACGCGAAATGGCGGTGCGACGACGCTCGCCGTTATGCTCTGCGGTCGCACTATCGAGGAACCCGAGGCAGGCCGTGAAGCGGTGCGCCAGCAGTTGATCGCCCAGCGTCTTGAAGGCTACGCCGAGGCCCTGCTCGAGGAACTGCGCGCCGACGCCATCATCGTTTACGAATGAGCATCGCCAAGGCTCCCGTCGCCGTCAGCATCGGTGAACCTGCAGGCATCGGCCCCGAGATCTTGGCGCGGGCTTGGGAAAAGCTTGGCACGCGCCTGCCCTTTTTCGTGATCGGGGATCCCGCGCATCTTTCTGGCCATGGCGTCGAGCCTGTACCGATCGCGCGCGCCGCCGATGCGAGTGCCGCGAGCAGCCGTGGCCTGCCGGTCCTGCCCCACCCCTTTCCCGCCCCCGCCGTGCCAGGCCGACCCGCCCCGGAAAACGCCGCTGCCGTGATTGAGGTGATCGCGCGCGGCGTCGATCTGGTGATGCGGGGCGAAGCAAGCGCGCTGACGACCGCTCCGATCCACAAGAAGGCACTGATGGACGGCGCGGGTTTCCGGTTTCCGGGCCACACCGAATACCTTGCGCATCTGGCCGGGGTGGAACGGGTGGTGATGATGCTTGCCTGTCCGGAGCTGCGCGTTGTGCCGACGACGATCCACATTGCGCTGTCCGAGGTGCCGGGGACGCTGACACCGGAGCTTTTGCGCGACACGATCCGGATAACCCATGCCGCGCTCAGGCAGGATTTCGGGATCTCATCGCCCCGCCTCGCCGTGGCGGGGTTGAACCCCCATGCCGGCGAAGGCGGCGCCATGGGCCGCGAGGAGATCGAAACCATCGCCCCCGTGATCGCCGCCCTGCGCGCCGAGGGTCTGGCGCTGAGCGGGCCGCATTCGGCCGACACGATGTTTCACGCAGGCGCGCGGGCGGAGTATGATGCAGCGATCTGCATGTATCACGATCAGGCACTTATCCCGATCAAGACGCTGGATTTTGCGGGCGGCGTGAACGTGACGCTGGGCCTGCCCTTCATCCGCACGTCACCCGATCACGGCACGGCCTTCGACATCGCGGGACAGGGCCGCGCCGATCCAACCAGCCTGATCGCCGCGCTGGACATGGCGCAGGAAATGGCGCGCCAACGCCACGCCGGCTAAAGCATGTCGCGCAAAGGTGGAAACCTGTTTTGCGCTCCTCGAACATGCGACATCAAAGGGTTGGAGCGAGGCGCGCGCTCGGGCACGCCATCGTGCCGCCTGCCTTGCCCCGTCAAGTCAGACCGGCATATCGTTGAACAAATCATCCTCGTCCGCGTCCCCGGTTTGATCGATGGGGCGACGTGGTACCACGGAGTGGATCGTGGTAGCGGCTTCCGCCTCGGGATCACTGACGGGATTGTCCTGCTTGCTCAAGTCGGCCTCGATGGGCTGTTTGCGCTTCACGTGGTCGGGCATTCTTTATCCTCTCGCTTGTTTTCTCAATCTTGTTTGGCCCAAGGCGTGCGGCGCTGGCCTGGCTCCAACCGCGCCGCCTCGATACAATCGATATCGCGGTGCAGAAGAGCCTCGGCGCGGCGGCCGTGCAGATCTTCCACCATGCAGCGCAGATCGCGAGCGACAGCCCCGCGGATCAGGGTTTCGGCCACTGCCCGCCCGGTGCCTGGTGCGAGCCAAAGCACCTCGAGAACGTGGTGACGCTGCTGGGGGTCCGGAACGGTTCGGGTCGGCATGGCAGCTGCCTTTTGTGGCGGAACGCCCCCTATCGGGCGCAGGTCCGGCAAAACGGGGTGCTGGGCAAAAGGTCGAGGCGTTCGTCCGAGATCGGATCGCCGCAGGTGACGCAGATGCCGTAGCTGCCTTCGTCTATCCGGGTCAGCGCTGCACGGATCTGGGCGATTTCCTGCTGTCCGGTCTGTCCCAGCCGTTCAAGCACCTCGTCATCCTCGCGCTCGACGGCCAGTTCTTCCCAATCCTTGGCCTGATGGCTGTCCAACTCCGCATCGAGATCGCGCAGCCGCGCGGTCAGCAGCGCCAATTGATCGTCCAGCTTTGCACGATATCCGGCAAGATCTTTCATCGTTTTCTCCCGCCCTGTGATAGGGTCCTGTCATCCTGACATCTTTGGCGGTCTCGCCCTGCCGGTGCCATGAGGCTACCGACCTTCGCACCGCCCGACCTTGATATGGGTCAACGCCATCTTTCCCTCGACGCGGGCTTGCGGCATGGTACGCACAGCTTTCCAGACAGGAGCCTTTCGATGGATCTGCGCCAGATCACCGACACCTACACCGTCGCCCCGCAACTCGAACCCGGCGACATGGCCGTGCTTGCCGAACAGGGTGTCACGACCGTGATCTGCAACCGCCCCGACGCCGAGAACCCCGCCCCCCTTCAGGCCGCCGCGATGCAGGCCGCCGCCGAAGCGGCAGGGATTGCCTTCGTGTTCAACCCGGTCGTGGGCGGTCAACTGACCATGGACAATGTCGAGGAACAGCGCGACGCGATCGACGCCGCCGAAGGCCCGGTGGTGGCTTATTGCGCCTCGGGCAACCGGTCGACCATCGTCTGGGCACTGGGGATGGCGGGCGAGATGCCCACGACCGAGATCATCGCCCGCGGCGAAAAATGGGGATACCAGCTGGAATGGCTGCGTCCCCAGATCGAGGCGCTGGCGGCCCGGAACGGGTGAGCGCCTTTGGGCGCCTGACGCCGACGGCGCAGGGCATCGTACTCATGATCGCGGCCATCTTACTGTTCTCGACGATGGATGCGACGGCCAAGATGCTGATGAGCCGCTATGCGCCCATGCAGGTGGTTTGGGCACGCTACGCTGGCATGATGCTGATCGTGGGTCTGGTTCTGGCCCCCCGGCTGGGACCAATCCTGCGGACGCGGCGGATGGGGCTGCAACTTCTGCGGTCGGCGTTTTTGTTCGCGGCGACGCTGTCGTTCTTCACCGCGATCAGCCGGATGGATATCGCCGCCGCGACCGCCGTGATGCAGGTGCATCCCGTACTGCTGACGCTGGGGGCCGCGCTCCTGCTGCGCGAACCCCTCGGGCCACGGCGCATTTTCGGGATCGGAGCAGCGCTGGCGGGGGCCTTGATCGTCATCCGGCCGGGGACGGAGATCTTTACGCTGACGGCTCTTCTGCCGCTTTTGGGCGGTGTGTTCTACGCTTCCTATGCGCTGACCACGCGATTTCTGGGCCGGGACGAACCGATCCTGACCTCTTTCGTCTATACCGCGATCATCGGGACGCTGGTGGCAAGCCTTCTGACCCTGCCCGTCTGGCAATGGCCCGGCCCTGCGGATGCCGCGATCTTTCTGGGGCTTGGGGCGACCGGGGCGCTTGGGCAGTTCCTGCTGATCCGCTCGCTCACCATCGCCGAGGCCGGGGCCGTCGCGCCCTTCGGTTATGCCGGCGTGGTCTTTGCCACCTTGTGGGGTCTTCTGGCCTTTGGCGAAGTGCCCGATCTGTGGACACTGGTCGGTGCGCTTGTGATCGTGGGGGCCGGTGTCTATGTCTGGCACCGCGAAACTCGCGCCCGTGCCGCCACCGCGGCGTGATCGCTGCGCGAAGAACGGACAGGATTAAAGAACCGGATGCCCAAACCCCGCCGCCTCTGGGTCGACTGGAGTGTCGACCGCGCCGCCCGCGGGCTTTTGTGGATGGCCTTCCGCCTGCCCTATGAGACGCGGGTGCCGATGATGGGCCGCATGTTTCGGGCCCTGGGCGGGGTCAGCGGCTACCGCGCCCGGGCCGAAGAGCAACTGGCCTATATCCACCCCGACATACCCGCCACCGAACGCCGCCGCATCGCAATGGGTGTGCTGGACAATTTCGGCCGCGTTCTGATCGAGAATTATTCCACCGCTGATCAACTGGCTTGGGCGCGCCGCTGGCAACCCAAGGGACCCGGGTGGGAGGCGTGTGAGGCGGCGCGTCAGTCCGGGCGCCCGATCCTGTTTGTGTCGGGGCATTTCGGAAATTACCAAGCCGCGCGCGCCGCGATGAACGTGCGCGGCTACGAGATGGGCGGCCTCTACCGGCTGATGAACAACCCCTATGCCAATGCCCATTATGTCGCCTCGGTCGAAGGTGTCGGCGGCAAGGCCTTTGCCCGCGACAGGCGCGGCCTCGCGGGCTTCGTCAAAGTGCTGCGCGACGGCGGACAGGGCGCGATGCTGATCGACCAGTATTTCGCGGGGGGTACGCGGCTCGATTTCCTTGGCAAACGCGCGCCGACGGCGCTGTCGGCGGGCGAGATGGCGTTGAAATACGAGGCCCTCCTTGTGCCGATCTATGCCGAACGGCAGGAAAACGGCGTCGACTTCGACGTGACCGTCGAGGCGCCAATCCCCCACAGCGATGCGCGGGCCATGACGCAGGCCCTGAACGACAGTCTATCGGCGCGCGTGACGGCGCGGCCCGAACAGTGGTTTTGGGTACATCGCCGTTGGAAACCCGCGCGGCAGGCCAAGTATTTCGCGCCCGAGGACGACGAGCTGCCCGAGCTGGACAGCCTGCCGGCCGACGATCACCGAATGTGAGGTTTGATCTTCAGTCGATCCGGGCCGCGCCAAGGATCGGCCCCTGCCCGGCCACCTGCACGATGACAGCTATGGGCTGGGTGTCTTGCGACGCGATCCGGGCGTTGAACGGCATGGAGCCATCCCAATCGGCCACGACCTGCCACGATGTCACCACGTTGTAGTGTTCCGAGATGCTTCCAGCCCGTTCGCCGCGTTCGATCCGCACCTCTTCATGCGGGGTGAAGGTGACGACCTGTACCACCATGGCGGGGCGTGGCGGATCCATATGCGCCTCGGCCGAAACACGGATCTCCGCGCCATCGCGCGTCACATCGACCGAGACAGGATCGGCAGCCGCATATTCCGCCTGGATCAGATCAGCCACGGCCATGGGTCGCACGCCCACCACATGGTCGCGCCCCCCCACCACGATCTGCGGCGTGTAGACGACGGTGGACCCCTGAGCGTGGGCATATCCCTGCTGGCGCGCGGTCATTTCCGGCATGGCGAAGGTATCTTCCCAGCCAATGTAATCCCAGTAATCGACATGCAGCGCCAAGGCGATAACCTCTTCACGCATCGCCAGTTCGCCAAGGAGAGCATCGGCCGGCGGACAAGAGGAACAGCCCTGCGAGGTGAACAATTCGACTACCACGGGGCCGTGACGTTCCTCTGCCATCGCCCCTTGCCCGATCATCACAAGCGCCACAAACGCCCCAGCCAATGTCGGTTTCATTTCCGTCTCCGTCTCGTCGGCGTGATGCCACGACATCCTAGGTAGATGCGCCAGACCGGCTTTGCCAATCAAGCCTTTGCGAGACGGCGTTACAACGGACGGCGTATGGTGGTGAAATAGCGCCGGGCCTCGGGCCCGAAGGCACGGAAAAGCGCAGCTACTTCGGGAAGAATGAAGCGGCGCAAGGGAATGGCAGCAAAGACGAAGGGTACGGGCAATGCGCTGAGCGCTCCTTGCCACATTGCCACGTCTGTCAGGATGGCCAGCAGGCCAAGATAGACGGGATTTCGCGACACCGGGTAAGGGCCTTCGACAATGAGCGCGCTTGGGGCATGGTGGGGCTTGATCGTGATGCGTTTGCGATAGAACCAGAGCGCTGCCCAGAGGATAAGCAAGCCCGGCCAGAGCCAGCGCCAAACCTGCCACCTGCTCGACCGAGCCGAAGAGCCGCCTGAGCGGGAGCTCATTTACCAACAGCCATGCAGATGCGAGGGAGAGCAGGAACAAAGGGGCGGGAGATCGGGGAAACCCTTCATTGTTGATTGAACCGCGCCTCGTTACGGTAAACTGCCGTCACCCGCGTGAAGCCCGCCTCGATAAGCCGATAGCCGCGAGCCAGCAGAAAATCGTTCACTTCGATGAATGTGTGCTGCGCTGCGCGCCCACGTTCGTATCCGCAATCCGCCGCTATATAGTCGAGATGGGGCAAGAGACCTTCGGCACCTTGCAAGATCTCAGGCTCTGCCCCCTCACCCTCGAGCTTGAAGATACGGGTTCCGGCGCCGAAGGTGGCGGGATCAATCGCAGCATCGAGCCGAACCGCCTGCACCTCCCGCGAGCCGGCGGCATCATCGATCTCAAACACGGAGCTATCAGCAGTGTCGGGCTTGGAGTGAAATGTCAGAGTTGTCGCCTCATTCCACAACGCCACACGATGCGTGCGCGCCGCGCCATCGAAGTTATTGAGGTCACAACAGCGGGCCTCGAGCGGCTCTGGCTCGAAGGCTTCGTAGGCAAGGCCTTGTTCACGCGCCCAGATGCCCAGCTCACCAACATTCGCACCGCAATCTATAAAGACGCCACCAGGCGAGATGGGGAGCTTGTGCAGGTGATAGGTGCGGGCAAGCCCTTCCACTCCGGCCAAAACACCCTTCTTGTAACGCCGATGGCGTATCCTGCGACAGATATGGATCCGCCGTGGATCATGGCGATCATGATCCGTGGTTACCAGAATGTCGCCCTCGCCGAACGGCTCGACCCGGTAGGGTTTATGACCGAGCCGCGCGAAAGCATTTGCGAGGCGCGTATAGAGGCCGATCGGCAGCGTATCGAGGAGCTTAAAGGCTTTTTCAGAGGGCATAGCGGCACATCCGGATTGGTCTATCGCTGCGGTAGCGGATCGGCTGGCAGGCAACAAGGCAGTACGATTTTGGCGTGGCCTAGCTTGCTGAGCGGACCAACAAGGTGAGCCGATGCGATCTGTCGACGTTTCTCGGCGACTTATCAAGGCGCGCCGCTCCATGATCTATGACGACATCCACATCGCGAGGGCCGCGCCAATGCTGAGAGCGTAGGTCTTTGAAACGCCCGGGTCCCAAAAACTGTCACTATGGAACAAATGGATGAGGGCATCGCGGCAGTCACGGTTGTCGGAACACTATGATTGCTGCCAAGACATCTGTCCTCGAAGACGGGCAAAGGACGCCTCTGGTAGTCTATAGAAATCAAAAAAACCGCCTCGTGATCATGCAAACCGTAACTTGTTGATGTTTGGAACGTCGGGCAGCCTTTTTGAAACGCGTGTCGCAGGTCAAGAGCACTGCTTCCCGACCCTCTGCTGTTGTAAAAATATGGGGGCTGTCCTTGCAGGCTCATCCGTTTTCGTTCGAGCGGCAAAAGCGGTGGTCCACGCAACGCGCGATCGAGATCGTCGGCGCGCACCGGACACGGCCCTAGCTGAAAGGATCAAAGACTCGAGCGCCCGTGTGGACAAAATCCGCCGTGTTGCCGGTCACGACCGTGGCATCTCGCGTCAAAGCTTGAGCCGCGATCATCAGGTCGGCACCAGTGTGACCAATCCGAGCCGATAATCTCCCCCAGACGAGTGCATCGCTTGGCGTAAAGTCGATGAGCCGGTCAGAGAAGATCAAGATCGGCTGATCGAGCCAGTGCCGGGGATCCAAGGCGAAATCGCGATTTCGGTTTTCCTGCAGGCAAATACCCCGCTCGATCTCTCCGAGGGTGATTACGCTAATAAACAGCCCCGCTTCCTGTTGGGCCTTTCGCCAACTTGCCACTTGCGGCGCGCGATCTGCGCGGCGCACGGCCGAAATCACATTGGTGTCGAGAATGAATGTCAAAAGAGGACTTCCCGAGGTCTGGCCTGCGCGCGCTCCATGACGCCGCCCGGGAACGCCATCACGTGATCTGCGAAAGATCCACGACGCGACTGTGCCGCGTCGACGAGCCGGCGATACTCTTCTGCGGAGATCACGACGACTGCAGGCTTGCCTCGGCGGGACACTTCCCGTGGACGACCGGCCAAGGCGGCTTCGACCACAGCGCTAAACCGGTTCTTTGCGTCTTGACGCGTTAGCATGCGACCACCATAACTGGCTAGACATCTGGCTAGCTACACAAAGATTTGTGGGAGTTCATTCAAGCTGCCAGACCGAAAAGGCGATGCGGACCTGCGCGCGCTGCGTTGGCGCAAAGCAATCGACGCTAAAGAAAAAGGCCCGAGAGTAAGCGTTATCGGCCCTTTGCACAGGCCACGGAGCTCCAGGCTACACAAGTCATGCGCCCACATGCCCCTCTCTTTGACGCCGCTCTGCTCCCCCCCAAAAAATCCCCTACCCCCAGCAGATCGAGCACGCCAACGGACCACCACATCAGCCGCCCAATGAGGGTCCCCCCAAGGGCGCGTGCCCTGTTTGCGCAGGTTTTCTAGTAGGTCGTTCCTTTCAAAACCTGCGCAAACCTCTCTCAGCGATATTGGGAGTTACACCGTCAGACCGTATCCTCGTCTTAAAGCACCGCACACGAGGACCCCCGCCAATGACATTCCATCTGACTGATTTTACTCCGGCCTGGCCATTCAACCCCAAGCTTGCCCCCTTCCAGCGCCGCTACTCTGCCGTTTTGCGCTTCGAGTCCATCGGGCTCCACGACCTATGGCGCATCTTGATCCACGAACTGCGGGCAGGCGGTGATCTCTCCCATGTCAATCGCGACAAGTCGGATCACAACCGCTACGAATACGGTGACCTCAGCGCGATACCTGAGCTCATCGCGAAGATCGAGTCGATCAAGCTGCAAAATCAAGCCCAGCATGTTGCAGCGCTGCGCGCGCGGCGGCGCACGTCTGAAGCTAACGAGCTTGAAGCGGCAGAGCCCCCCTCGCCCTGGCATGGCAACACCAATACGCCGCTTCGCGAAGGCATTCTCACCGTCCACAAGGCCTGGTTCGGCGGCAGTGGCGTTGACGCCTGGAACGAGGCCAAGGTCGAAATGTTTCGACTCTTCGCCATGGCCTTCATCATTGCAAACTTTCCCGACGATCAGCTGATCTACGCGAGCAGTCACAGCGATGAGGAAAGCTTTCACATCCATTTCCTCGTGGCGGTCTGGGAAACGCGATACAGCAAGAGCCGTGGCTGGCAGTGCCTTCTCCGGGCCGACGCCAACCCGCTTTTGCGCGACTACGAGTTGGCGCAAGACCTTGCTGGGGCGCATTTCGCACCACTCGGCCTTGTTCGTCCAAAGCGCCACGCCGCCGCCCGGCGTGACTACAACGCCAAGATCCGCGCGGCCGAGCTCGCAGGTGAGGAGCTCAACATCCCGCGCCCCGTGCCGCCCTTGCATGTGTCGCCGAGCCGTTACCGCCTGACCGAGCGGAAAAAGGCACGCTTGGAGGCAGACGCAGTCGCGGCTGCACGACAGGAAGACTGGCGGGTTGCGATAAAGAAACTCAAGAAGCGCCACGCGCGAGCGATTGCAGCCCAGTCTCGCCAGCAGGCCCGAAACGCTCGCGTGATTGCAGCCGAGGCGAGCAAGATCGCAGCCCTGCAAGAGACCAGCGCGCGACTGTCAAACCAGAATGACCGCTTGTCCGATGACATCGTGCGCCGCAGCCTCGAGAGCGAACTCCGCGCTGCCGATACCCAGGAGACGGCGGAGGTGGCTGCCGCAATGACCCGCAAGGCCGCCGAAGATGAAGCCAAACAGATTGTCGAGAAGGCGCAGAAGCAGGCGGAAATCGTTGCCACCGCTTCTAATGCCAAGATCGACGAACTCACCCAAAAGGAACTCGCGTTGCGAGCTACGTGCGACGCCCTCACCCAAGACGAACAGGCCTTGAAGGCTAAGTGCGGCACACTCGAACGCGAACTCGGCGCTTTGGCAAACGACCTTCAGGACACCAAAACAGAGCTTCACGCGACACAACGGGCCCACAGCCGCGAAAAAGACGCGCTTGACGCGGTCAAAGAAGAGCGTGCGACGGAAGATAATGCGCGCGATGCCGCGATAGCCTCTTCTTTGGCGGCCCGGCAATCGCGCGACGAGCTCCAAAAGGAGATCGAGGATCTCACAAGACGCGAAACCGAAGCAAAGGAAAGGCTTCAAGCCGTCGCAGATCAGGGCAAGGCGGCGGTAGAAGTGTTCAACTGTATCTCAAAGGGCGTTCTTGAGATCAGCCCCGATGGGCGGATCGGGTTTGGGCCTGCGGCGCCACTCAAGGAAACTGGTGCTCGGAAGCAGATCGTCGCGAACTACAAAGCAAGCGCAAAGCTTGTCAACCCGGTGCTTGCCGCGTTCCGCGACGCGGTGGAGACACGCGTAGCGCAGCAAAAGGTGGAGCTGGCGAAGATGAACGCGGATCTGGCAGAGAAGGACGTGAAACTGGCGAGGAAGAAGGCGGACCTGACCAAGACGGCCGTGTGGTTGGCCAGCGAAGTCGGCAAGAATGCCCGGGAGGCTTCGGTGTTGACCGAAATGCGGGAGGCCATGGGGCTGAAGCCAGATGACACCCTAGCCGACATCCAGGCGCGCCACCCCCTCCTACCGAGCGAGGATGCAGGCTATTCACTCGAGCCGTGAGGGTCAATGCAGAAGCCCCGCGTGCGGTGTTCAGGTATCACCACTGCAGGCGAGGCCGAGAGCTTCTCACTCTCGGGTTTTCCCAACATCCCAAAACGCGGCTGCGGCATCAACTGTACTTCCCGGTTCGGTAGGTTAAAGCTGATCTGCGAGTTTTAACCTTGCAAAAGCGGATTTAAGATCCATAATCGCACGGATGATGATTGATCGCCGCATAGCTGACGAACTGCAAGGTCTTCTCGAGGATGGCCCAGCCGTAGCCCTGCTAGGACCACGGCAGGTTGGAAAAACAACGCTGGCACAACAGATCGGAGAAGGGCGCCCCTCGCTTTATCTTGATCTCGAGTCCGATGGCGATCGCGCGAAGCTGTCCGACCCGGAGCTCTATCTTTCCTCACATGAAGACAAGCTGGTGATCCTTGATGAAGTTCAGCGTATGCCGAACCTTTTCCAAAACCTGCGCGGGCTGATCGATCGAGGACGACGCAAGGGGCAGCGCACTGGCCGTTTCCTGCTTTTGGGGTCGGCTTCCATCGACCTGCTGAGACAGTCGGGGGAAAGTCTAGCGGGGAGGATCAGCTACATCGAACTTGCGCCACTCGATGCGTTGGAAGTTCCTGCCATCGATCTTGACAAGCTTTGGCTGCGCGGGGGGTTCCCTGACAGCTTTCTGGCTCGCAACGATCAGGCCAGCTTTCGGTGGCGGCGCGACTTCATCCGCACGTATCTGGAGCGCGATATTCCGGCCCTTGGCCCAAGGATCGCCGCCGAAACCCTGCGTCGTTTCTGGACCATGCTGGCCCATCGCCAGGGGGGACTTTCGAATGCTGCCGAGCTTGCCCGCGCCCTCGGTGTCGATGGGAAAACCGTGGCATCTTACCTAGACCTACTGGTCGACCTGATGCTTGTGCGCCGACTGGAGCCCTGGCACGCCAATATCGGCAAACGGCTGATCAAATCTCCCCGTATTTATGTCCGAGACACCGGCATCCTCCATGCCCTTCTGGGGCTGCAAACTCTCGATGAGGTGCTTGCACATCCTGTCGCCGGTGCGGGCTGGGAGGGGCTGGTCATTGAGACCGCGCACGCCACGATGCCGGATGGCACGCAGGCGCAGTTCTACCGCAGTGGGGCGGGGGCCGAAGTTGATCTGGTGCTGACATTGCCCGGAGGTGCGCGGTGGGCCATAGAAATTAAGCGCAGCCTGTCCCCCAAAGTCGAACGTGGCTTTCACCATGCCTGCGAAGATCTGGACCCGGAGCGGCGCATCGTCGTCTATCCAGGAAATGAGCGCTTTCCGCTCTCAAACGGGATCGAGGTCATGTCGCCGCACCAGCTCGCGCAAGACCTCGTTGCGCGTCGGTAGCTCATCACGGCTGCAGGATCGCCATTACTACGCCGTGCAGTGGGCCCCAAAGGTGATCGGGGACCCCCGATGGCTGTGACCGGAACATACCCAAACCAGGGACCGAACGCTTTCCGAACCCTTGACTGGATGACCCCGGGCTGTGCAGCCCCAAATCACATTCCCAGCTTTGGACACCAGCTTTTCGCGCTATCTTGTCACCTTGACTTTTTCAAAAACATTAAAAGTTCTTATTGACACATCGATTCCATGGCGATATCTATAAGGTGTGGGCAGAGACCCGCAAAAAAAATCGGGCGAACACAGGGCTCCTACCCCCTGCATCCGCCCTAACCTCAACGACGACCTATGGAGTCATCGTCATGGCTAAGCCAAATGTAAGCGCCCGGGCGGCGCGGCGCAACGAACAGCGTAAGACTGCCCATCCCATCACCACGAAATTCATCGATTTGCTGAGGTGGCTGCACCTCGCGCTTGCGATCGAGCAGCATCTGATGACCTGTCCGGGCTCGAGCCCCCGCACGGTCAAGGTGATCGCAGCAGCAGAGAGCAGCTGGAACAAGCTCGACATCGACGGCCGTCGTTTCCTTGCCGAAACGGCGCCGTTCGCAAGTCACTGGCCTTTGCGCGAAGCCTGCAAGCTGATGCTCGCGGCTTACCTGCTCCGTGACCACGAGCGCGCACCGATCCTGTTCAGCAAGATCCTGAGGCGCCTTGTCATCCTGCGCTTCATGCCTGGCATCAATGCAGGAATGCGGCCGCCGCTCGCGATTGCAAACGAACTGATGGCACAAGCCTGCGTGCTCGAAAAGCTTTCTGCCGCCTGCCCGATGCCTGAGGCAGCTAGCGCCGCAAGTTCTAAGAGCCCGTCGCCCGATATCCGGGTCTGACAGCTTGCGAAGGCCGACGGGCGTCTGCCCGTCGGCACCCCCCTCACACCTCACAAGACGCCCCTCCCGTTTCGGGAGCTCCGCCCATTGCGAGCGGAAAGGAACACCTCATGCCCAAGCGCCCCTTCAACACCTTGATCTCTGGCGATGACTGCACGCTCAGCCGCGCCTCGGAAGACTTGCGCGACTACCCGAATGTTTCCCCTGACGCTTTGAGCCGCCATGCCCGCGCCATTGGTGCCGCCGGCGAGGCGCTCGTCGACAGCCTCTTGTTGCGCCACGGCCTCACGCCGGCAACCGTCCAAGATGGCCTTGCAACCGACCGTTTGCTCCAGCTGCCGGGAGGTGTTGTCAGGTTGCAGATCAAGACGAGGACCAGTCCTGGCCCCACCGGCTATACGTTCAGGATGGCCAAGGGCTATCGTGGCAATCCCTGCGGGCGGCGGCCTTACAGCACGACGGACTACGATATCGCCGCGCTCGTGATGCTTCCGCTTAACTTGGTTTATTTCACCGCTGAGAAGGCCCCGCAGCACCTGGTACGCTTCTCCGAAATCAGGCGGCTGCACACCTCCCCGCTCGCCAGCCTCGACGTTGCGCTGCGCCACTTTCTTGACCTCGAAGAGATCGAGCCACCCCTGCCCGGCTTCTGAACGTTGAACACGGAGGGCCCGCGCGCGGGCCCTCTTGCTGCACTCCTGATTACTGTTTGGAGACACGTCCTATGGACAGCACTGCTTCGCAATACATCGCAGAACCCACCTCCACGGAAAACTGGGTTTCGAATGCCGAGACTTTTCTTGCTGTAATCGAGCGGCGCGCCATTGGTGATTGGGCCTTTGTCGCCGCTGACGCCCTCTTGCAAAACCAGAGCATTCAAAACGACGGGACCGAGGCCTGTGGAACTGAAGCCGCCGGGGCGGTCTTCGATCAAGACCTCGAAGACATTCTGCAACAGTTTGGTGTGGGACCCGCGACCCAAACCGCTAACCCCGTCACGATCCCAGTAAAGGCAAAGCGAAGACCGCGCACCGCCGCTGCCCAACTCGCGTTGCGCCTTGCACGTCAATTTGGATCTCAAGAGGCGTTTGAGGCCGCTTTGTCCTCTGGACGGCGGATTGTCATCTTCCGCTGTGATCGCGATCTAGTCTCTGTCACCGAACAGCTGTTACCTGACCTGTTGCATCAAACACATCGGATTGGAGGTCGCGTGTCACCCCTCGTCCTGAAGTTGCAACATGCATGCGACAACGCTTCGAGCTCCACCCCCGGTTCGCCGCAAGACATCTCAGACAGTTTACGGCGCGGCCTTGATAGCGATCGTACGGTCGTCATTTTAATGGAGAGTGGCGAAACGCTGCCATCTCTGATCCGCACTCTGCGACCCGAGATCATCGATCTCTCGTCCTTTGATCAGGCGCTTTTGCTGGCGCATTTGCGCCTCCGCTATCCCAATGCCGAACTTACGGAAGAGGAGGTCGACCACGCCTTCCCGGAAAGTGGTGATCTCGCACATATCGGCATGACGGATCTCGCTCATGCCTGCCGCGCCGAGACGCCAGGTGAAGCACTAGGCCTTTTGATCGGCGCAGCCCACGACCAGAATTTCCATGATGGAAGAGAGTTGGCGAATTTCCCAGTGACGACCAAAGTGCGCGAAGAACTCGAGCAGGTCGTGCATGATCTCCGCGACTGGAAGGTTGGACGTATCGGCTGGCAGGACGTGACCCGCGGAATTTTGCTTTGGGGTCCGCCCGGCACGGGAAAGACGGAGCTTCCGAGGTTGGTCGCACGAGAAGCTGGGATCTCGGTCTTGGCCGCCTCGCTTGCAGCGTGGCAAGGCAAGAGCGCTCGCTCAAGCGATACCATCTCGCAGATGCAGGCGTTTTTCCGGGAAGCTGCGGCACGGGCTCCGTGCATCGCGTTCATTGATGAGCTTGATGCAATCGGGGATCGTGCTCGCCCGGCCGATCACAACAGCGCATGGACGTCACTGATCGTCGGGGCTCTTCTAGAACAACTGGATGGGTTTTCCGACCGCAATGGTGTCGTTGTTATTGGGGCAACCAACCATCCCGATCGCATTGACGATGCGCTTATTCGGGCTGGCCGCTTTGATCGGCACATCAGGCTCGATCACCCTACGCCAGACCTCCTGCCTGATGTCCTGCGATGGCATCTAAAAAAGGATCTTGCTGAGCTCGACCTCGCTCCGTTCTCCAGTCGCCTCATCGGGATGAGCGGCGCGGCTGTTGGAGAAGTCGTGCGTCGGGCGCGGGCTCTGGCGCGGCGCGCGCGCAGCAGCCTCAGCCTCACCGACCTCGACGTCGCGCTCTCCGAGCAGCGCCCCAAGCTGCCGAGTGCCCTCCGGCGGGTCATCGCCGTGCATGAAGCGGGACATGCGCTGATCGCCCATGCCATTGGACGCAACACTCCTGACATGCTTGCGATTTTGCCAGAGGGCGGCATCGCGCGCCAATTGGTGACACCAGGGCCCGTCGGGGTTGAGGAGCTCGAAGACGAGCTTGTGGTGCTTCTGGGTGGACGGGCAGCGGAGCGGGTTATGTTTGGACGCGTGACCACCGGTTCAGGAGGTGACGAAACAAGCGATCTTGCTGCGGCAACGAAGATCGCGGTCGCCATCGATTCGTCTTTTTGCTTGGGAGGCTCACCGATCTGGCGGGGGCGGCCGGAATCCGCACAGCGGCACCTGCAGGAAGATCCCGAGCTCCGCAGGCAGGTGGGCATGCGGTTACGTCACGCCGAAAATCGCGCGATGAACGTGCTTACGGCGCACCGTTCTACCCTCGAGCGTCTTGCAGCAGAACTAGACGCAAGAGGCAATCTCGGCAGGGCGGCATTGGCGGCACTTCTTCAAGACATCGAGGCAGGCTCAGCATCCAAGATGGATTGCTCGGCCATCCAGATTGCCAGTGCTGAGCGCCCTTGCTCATCCCGCATGTTCAAAAATGCGGTTCCTCGGGGCTGAACACGGCACTCTTGCCTGATAATCGTCGCAAAAGAGGTATTCAAAACTATGAGCGGGATGTCAGACGCCCCCGAATGGCGCTTCGAGCTTTCACGGCTCGATGGCGCCTATGCGCCCGCGACTATGCGCAGCTACCGTGCCGATCTCGACGCATTCGAGGCGTGGTGCGATGTCAAGGGCGAGATCCCTTTCCCCGCCACCGTGGCGGTGGTTTGCAGTTTCATCGAAGATGAAGGAAGGACGAAGGCACCGTCGACCGTACAGCGCCGTCTTTATGCAATACGTAAAATGCATAGGCTCCTGCGCATGGATGACCCGACCGATGACGAAGAAATCAATCTCTCGCTACGGCGGGTGAAACGGCGTCGATCCGTACGTCCCAAGCAAGCAAAGGGCTTGACGAGGCAATACCTTGCAAGATTTCTGGCCGCACAGCCTGACAGCCCGATCGGGGTGCGGAACCGTGCCATGCTGGCCCTCGGCTACGACTTGCTTATTCGCAGGTCCGAGTTGATCGCGTTGACAACCCACGATCTCGAAGAGGCCTGTGACGGCAGCTACCGGGTGTTGATCCGGCGTAGCAAGTCCGACCAATTCGGCGAAGGGCGGCTTGCCTTCACGTCGCCGCAGACGGCAACCTTGCTCAGGACTTGGTTGGCGGTGCGGGGACCTGAAATTGAGTGGTTGTTTTGCCCTGTATACAAGAACAGGCCGATCAATAGGGGATTGAGCACGACCACGGTCAAACGGCTGATCAAGCAATCCGCATTACGGGCCGGGCTCAGCATTGCGGAGGTTGCGGAATTCAGCGCTCATTCCTTAAGGGTCGGCGCTGCACAGGATCTGCTCTACCGTGGCAAAGATACGACCACGATCATGCGAGCGGGCGGCTGGACATCGATCAACGTGCTTGCCCGCTATCTCAAGAAGGCGGAGCATAATGTTTGGACATGACAATTGTGGCTGCATTTTAGCTATCACTGCCCCATGCATGCCGTGAATTCGCTTGGTTCGGTTGCAGGTTTCACCGCGTGCCGACTGAGCATCGCAATACCTGACCACCGCCCTGAGTTCCTGCCGCTCGTAGCAGCAGCGACAACCGCGCCCTCGTAGGTGCGGGCTAAACGCCTTGGAATAGTCTGGGAACTATTATATCCTTGCAATTATTCCAGATCGTGGAAGATATGCTAGGTATGTATCAGCGTCGAACCCGTCAGGCTGTGCAAGACGCCCTCCAAGCCCAAGCGGCCGTTGTCCTCTTGGGACCCCGTCAGGTTGGCAAGACGACTCTTGCACTGGAGATCGCAGAGCATCACCCATCCGTCTACCTTGATCTCGAGCGTGACGCAGATCGGCAGGTCCTGTCAGAACCGGATCTTTATCTGGACGAGCAGATCGGAAAGCTCGTTATTTTGGACGAGGTTCAGCAAATGCCGGATCTGTTCAAGACCCTCCGCGGTCAGATCGATATGCGGCGCCGCAAGGGTGCCCGAACAGGCCAGTTCCTCCTCCTTGGATCTGCATCCAACCTGCTTCTTCATCAATCGGCCGAGTCCCTGGCCGGGCGCGTTCGTTACATCGAAATGCCCCCGCTTCAGCTGGATGAGGTCGGTTCTGACAGTTTGAATGATCTGTGGTTGCGCGGCGGCTTTCCGGACAGTTTCCAAGCCGCCAGCGATCCCGAGAGCCTGGCCTGGCGCGAAGACTTTCTAAGAACCTATCTCGAACGCGATATCCCGGCCCTCGGGCCACGCATCCCGGCGACTACGCTACGCCGTTTCTGGACGATGCTGGCGCATTCACAAGGTGGCCTTCTGAATGCAAGCGCATTGGCCGGTGGCTTAGGCGTTTCAGGACAGACAGTCGGACGATACCTCGACCTCCTCGTTGACCTGATGCTGGTCCGTCGATTGCAGCCGTGGCACGAAAATGTCGGCAAGCGTCTTGTGAAGTCGCCCAAAGTTTACGTTAGGGACAGCGGGCTCGTCCATGCGTTGCTCAACCTTGGGTCGATTGAAGGCGTTCTGGGGCATCCGGTCGTCGGCGGGAGCTGGGAAGGGTTGTGCATCGAGACCCTGATCGCCACAGCGCCAACAGGTAGCGAGCCCTACTTCTACAGGACTGCAGCGGGGGCCGAATTGGACCTAGTCCTGCGGCTTCCCGGAAACGACATTTGGGCAATCGAGATCAAGCGGACGACCGCGCCCAAGGTGTCGCGCGGGTTTCACCTAGCCGTACAGGACATCAAGGCTGACCGGCAGCTCCTCGTCTATGCCGGCGAACGCGAAATCCCAGCAGGTGATGGGGTGCGCGCGCTGTCCTTATCGGCGGCCGTTCAACACCTGCGCGAGGTTTAGGTATTCAGTCCCGGCATGTGGTGGATCGGATTGAGGATCAGTCGATCTGGCTCCGAAATCTCGTAGGCCTTGCTGACGGATAGTCGTCTTTTCCGGACATTTGGCCTAAACTAGGCACATCTAAGAGCCCCGATTGCGACAACGCGGCCTTTTCGCGTTTCAGCGCCCCCTACGACCTACGCTTCAGACGACCAAGGCATCTTGCCTGCTTACGCACACCGAGATCCAATCAAACTTGGTGGCTTGCGCCCGCGCCTGTCCCCAGCAATCCCCTGCCCCGCAAGTATCCATAGGCAACGGCGATAAAGGCCATACCCGCCTGTCCGTGCTCATTCATCATGGTCGTGTTGCCGAGACCCGCCACGACAAAGCCAACCGCCACCAGCAGACCACCCACGGCAATCCCACGATCGACCGGGTCGTTCTGGTCACGACCAAGAACGATCGGCAGAAATGTTCTGAAGTACAGAAATAGGAGGAGTGTCACCAGCACAATGCCCACAAGGCCGCGCTCGATCAGCATGGTGGTCCAGAGGTTGTGACCATGACCGTAGTGCCAGTACACGTTGGGGTCGTACTCGAGGCCTTCAGCCTCAACGGCTTCGCGGACGACCCCTTCTGATGTCGCTGGCCCGAAACTGAACCAGCCCGTCCCCAGAATTGGGTGCCGGTCCCAGACCGCCAAAGCTGAGTTCAGGATCGTGTCACGCCCGGAGAATATGCTGTCGCCCGAGACGCGATAGGCCAACTCCGCCCTGAAATTGGCTGCTGGTGGCGTCATGAGGGCGCCCGCGACGATGATTACTCCAGCAGCTATCGCCGCCGGGAGCCCGCGAAGCGACCAGCGCCAAACCGCGTAGATACTGATAGCAAAAATTAAAACTGCCGTGACGGCCACACCGCCAACAAGGCTTCTCGACGGCGGGAGAAAGGCCAGCGTTGACGCAATCGCCAGCAACCCAAGCACTTGCAGCCACCTGTTTTGCAGATACAGGGCACCCAACCCCGCAGCGAGGGTTACGAGTGTGTACATGGACGAGTGATTGACGTGCCCAACCGACCGAAACTCCGGATAGTCTTTTCCGTTGGAGGACCAAACCCAGAAGCTCTCCACGACTGCCCACAGGCCACCAACCAGTAGCGCTGCCCAGATCAAGAGCAGTTGAGAACGCGAATAGTCCAGCTGCGCAGCTGCGATCACAAAGAGCGCAAGCAGTGTCCACCGCGGCGCAGAATTTAGGGGCGTGATCGTGTCTCCATACGCGGAGAACATCGGCGCTAGCCACAAGACAGCCGCGAGGCCCACAATGGGCCAGTTGAAGACGCAATTAGCGCCGAGCGACTTGGTGCGGACCGCCTGCATGACCCACGCAATCAGGAACAGCGCGCTGAAGATGTTCTTAGGCGCCTCAAATAGTGGAATGCAAAGTATGGCTAAAGAAAGAAAAAGTACCTCGACGAGCGTCCCTGCGCGTTGATTATAATTTATCATTAGGTGCCTACCTGTGTTGCAAACTTTACCTGTATTTCCAAATTTCTCTTCATAAAAGGTTAAGAATCCCGGAAATTCCAGCTTCCGGCAGCCCGAAGAGGGGGATGTAAACCTTGAGCTGCTGCCGGTTCCGCGGACACAGGGTTAAGTTTGCATAGGTCGGTCATCTAACGCCATGGGGCTTAGGGAGCCCAGCATCGAGTAGTGTCGCCTCGGATTGTAGAAGCACTCGATGTAGTCGAACACGTCGGCACGGGCGGCATCGCTGGTGCGGTAGACCTTGTAGGCTGTCTGAGCTGCTCCCCGAAAATCGGACAGTGACGTAAGCCACGATATGACGTCTGCTGGTCTCCAAGAACGAGGAGATCAGAACATGAAGAAGCGCAGGAACCATGATGCTGGGTTCAAAGCTCGCGTGGCGCTGGAAGCCGTGAAGGGTGAGCGCACGGTGTCGGAGCTGGCCGCCGAATATGGCGTGCATCCGACGATGATCCATCAGTGGAAGAAGGCCCTCTTGGATGGCGCGGCCGACATCTTTGAGCGGGGCGGCAAGAGAGCGCCTGAGATCGACGAGCAAACGGTGCGGTCGTTGCATGCCAAGATCGGGGAGCTGGCTGTGGCCAATGATTTTTTGTCCAGAAAGCTCAAGCCCTGGACCGGCAAGTGAGGCGCGGGATGATCGAGAAAAACCATCCGAGCCTGTCGGTCGGGGCACAATGCCGTCTGCTGTCGATCTCGCGGTCGTCGTTCTACTACGAGCTGATAGGCGAGACGGCGATGAACCTCGACCTCATGGTAGTGATCGACCAGCAGTTCCTTGAGACGCCGTTTTATGGCGTCCAGCAGATGACATGGCACCTGCGGAACGAGGGGTATGTCGTAAACTAGAAACGCATTCGTCGACTGATGCGGCTGATGCACCTGATGCCGATCTCCCTCAGTCCCTTCACCTGCCTGCCCCCGTCGTTCTCCACTCGGAGCATCAGGCCTGTGTCCCGCGTCAGCGCCAATTCCAAATAAACAAGGTTCGGAACTGGCCCTGACGCTTATGTCTGGGGAAAATTCAAACGGCGGTTTTGGGGAGATTACGTCCGGCGGTTACATGGAGGGCTGCGGGTCGATAGGCCCAATCAAGTCTGGTGCGCCGACATCACCTACATCCCGATGCGCCGCGGCTTCCTCTATCTGGTTTCCATCATGGACGGGTATACTCGGAGGGTGCTGGCCTGGCGGATATCCAACACGCCGGAAGCCGACTTCTGCGTGGAGGCTTTGAACGAGGCAATCCACAGCTTCGGTCCGACCGAGATCATGAACATCGATCAGGGGTCGCAGTTCACATCATTCGTATGGACGGACCGGCTGAAAAGGGTCGGCCGCCGGATCTCGATGGATGGTAAGGGACGCTGCATCGACAACAACTTCATTGAGCGTCTCTGGCGGTCCTTGAAGTACGAATGCGTTTATCTGCACGCTTGGGAAACCGGGTCGCAGGCTTGGGTCGGCATCGGGCGCTGGATCACCTTCTGCAACCACCAGCGCCCTCACACAGCCCATGGCGGACAGCCGCCCACCGTGATCTACTTCAACGCCATCGAAGCCGATCAGCAGGTGCAGGCAGTAGCTTAAATTACCCGGAAAGCTGTCCAAGAGTTGGGGTGTAGCTCAATATTCCTTCGCTTCTTGCGCGGCCTTAGCGCGCACCTTATTGGCTTTGTAAAAGCCATGGCGGCCACCAACAAAAGAAGTGCCCTGTGTTGAGTGTGTTGGAATTCAGGCTGAGGAGCGACGCAGTTGCATAACATTTTACATGTAACCCTGACGCCTTGTCGCAATGAGAGCCGCCTGATGAAGCAGTGCAGCACCTTGGCGGCCAACTCTGGAATATCGCAAGTTGTGATTGCCGCTCTTTGGGAAGATGATTTGCCGCCTGAAGAAAATCTCGTTTCAGGCGTGGTGGTGCGGCGACTGCGGTTGCGCAGCCGGAACTGGGGACGCAGCCTGCCAATACAGCTTATCAAATATCTGGAATTCCTGATCCGTGTACTCTTGCTGGCCTTTCGGTTGCGCGTTTCGGCCATCAGTTGCCATGCGCTGGCGCTCTTGCCATTGGGGGCGACGGTCAAGCTGCTCACCCGAGCGCGGCTGATCTACGATGCGCATGAGTTGGAAACTGAACGAGCCGGGCTGCACGGACTACGAAAGCGGCTCTCACAGATCGTGGAACGGCGATTGATCCCCTATTGCGACCATACGTTTGTTGTAAGCGAGAGCATCCACAATGATTACGTCGCCCGATACGGGCTCAGCCGCATTTCGACAGTGATGAACTGCCCGCATCGTTTGGAGCATCGTCCTGTCTCGAGCCGCTTTCGGGATATTTTTTCTATTCCCGATAGCGATGTGATCTTTCTTTATCAGGGGTTGCTTGACGAAGGGAGAGGGCTACGGCTGATGCTGGACGCGTTTAAGCTGTTACAGGCGCGCAGCAATACCGCGCATCTGCACCTCGTGATCATGGGATATGGTCCCATGAAGGAAGAAATCGAGCAAATGGCAGCCCATGTTCCTTGCATTCACCTTCATCCCGGCGTGGCCCCTGATCAGGTTCTTGATTATACTGCGTCTGCTGATATTGGTCTGTCACTGATTGAACCAATCAGTCTGAGCTACGCCTATAGCCTGCCTAACAAGCTTTTCGAGTATCTGGCCTGCGGCTTGCATGTCTTATGTGCCGACCTGCCTGAAATTCGCCGACATGCAGATAATCTGAATATCACGCTTTTGCCCAAACTCAGCGCCGAGGCGCTGGCCGGGTACTGTATCGTGCTTTCTAAGGGGAATAAGGCAAACACATCTCCTTTACCCAAACAATATAGTTGGGAATATCAGGGCGAAGTGATGATGCAGGCATATCGTACGTGCTTGACCGATCTCGCTACACTAACGGTGTCAGAAGAAAGAGCTTCTGATGCGTAGCAATATTCATCTCTACCCAAGTGATTTCCGTTCCGAAAGCCGGATAATGCGCGAAGCACGCGCCCTAGCTGGCATGAATATCTTCAGCCATATCTATCTGATTGGTGCATGTTCTGCAGATCTGCCAAAGCGCGAGCAGATCGACCCAAGGATAACGCTTTACCGTCTCGGGCCGCGAAAGGAGCGTTTCCGTTCAGCGCCTGCGCGGATGATCTGGCTGGTATGCTGGATGGGTGCAGTTCTATGGTTTTGCCTGCGTCATCCACTGGCTTGTGTGAACGCGCATAGCCTGCCGGTGCTGCCACTTGCGGCGCTAATCAAGGGACTCAAATCTTGCTATTTGGTTTATGATACCCATGAGCTGGAAACCGAGACCGGGTATTCGCGCGGGCTGCGCAAACGTCTGGCCAGCTTCATCGAACGCCGCTTCATTCGTGTATGTGACCGGCATGTTTTTGTCGGTCAGGCGATCGCTGACTGGTATCAGGAACGCTACGGGCTGACCGACCCCATGGTGGTCTATAACGTACCATGCCTGAGCGGACAGATCCCCTCCGATCCGCAGGGCGGCCTACGCAACAGGCTCGGTATTGCGCAAAATCAACCGATTGCGCTGTATCAGGGACTTCTGGGGCAGGGGCGCGGCGTCAATGTCTTGCTTGAGGTTGCGGCTTTGGTGCCTGAGATGGCGATTGTTTTTCTTGGTTTCGGCCCGCTAGAAGAACAGGTGCGCAACGCGGCTGCGGAGCAGGCCAATATTTACTTTCATCCACGCGTGCCCCCCGAAGAGCTGTTGCCGATCACCAAGAGTGCCGATTTCGGCCTGTCATTCATCGAGCCGGTCAGTTTGAGTTATGAGCTGTGCATGCCCAATAAGATGTTCGAATATATGCACGCAGATATCCCGGTATTGGTTTCGCCAACCACCGAGCAGAAACGGTTGATCGAAAGATTTGGTGCCGGTTTGGTGGCGTGCTCGGTTTCCGTTTCTGATATTGCCGATTGCCTGCGACTGGCGCTGCGCGCGGATCGGACCGCCTTGCAGCAAGGTTGCAGGGCCGCAACAGTGCATTACGCATGGGAAAATCAGGTAGACATCTTGCGCCGCGTACACCAAGTGCTGAAGAGATGACCGAACGAGCAAGCTGTCGCCGTTGTATTATGAACCGCGTGGTTGATCCGCTCATCACCTTCGATAGAAGCGGGCTGTGCAACCATTGTTCGCGTTATGATGCTTTGATCAGTTCCCGTGTGTTCACCGGACAAGAGGGTAAAGATAAGATTGCTGCCTTGGTTGCGACAATCAAGGCGGCGGGGAAGGGGCGCGACTATGATTGCCTCATCGGGGTGAGCGGCGGGGTCGACAGCACCTATGTTGCCTATTTGGCCAAAAAACTTGGGCTGCGCCCGCTGGCTGTGCATTTAGACAATGGCTGGAATTCAGAATTGGCGGTGATGAATATCGAACGCGTTCTGAAGAAGCTCGATATCGATCTGATGACCTATGTGATCGACTGGGAAGAATTCCGCGATCTGCAAATGGCCTTCCTGAAAGCCTCCACCCCAGATGGGGAGATCCCCACAGATCATGCAATCAATGCGCTGCTTTGGCAGCAGGCGCTCAAGCACCGGATCAAATACATCATCTCGGGAATGAACTTCGCCACCGAAGCGCTCAGCGTGCCGCATTGGGCCTACGGTCATTCCGACTGGCGCTATATCCGCGATGTGCATCGCCGCTTTGGCACACGAAAGCTGAAGACCTATCCGCATTTCGGCCTGCCGTATCTGGGTTATCTGAATTTCCTGCGCGGGGTCCGCACGGTCTCAATCCTGAATTATGTAGACTATAACAAGCAGGAGGTGATGCAAACAATCCAGGATGATCTTGGATGGGTCTATTATGGCGGCAAGCATTACGAGTCAATCTACACCCGCTTTTTCCAAGGCTATATCCTGCCGCGTAAATTCAGCATCGATAAACGTTACGGCCATCTATCGGATCTGATCAATTCCGGTCAGCTTAGCCGTGAGGCCGCGCTGCGCGAGATCCAGCAGCCCCCCTATCCTGAAGCGCTGCTGGCCCAAGACATGGATTTCGTGCTGAAGAAATTCCAGATCAGCCAGGCCGAGTTTGACGCACTCATGGCGCTGCCGACGCGCAGTTTTCGTGATTTCAAAAATCAGTATAACCGGATCGAGTTGCTCAAGAAGCTGGTTACAAAGCTGCGCGCGCGAGGGCTCTATCCAAAATAACATTTTGCCGCTGAGAGCAAACGAGTGGCTTGAAGCATGGTACGAAAGCAGCCTAAGTCTGAGCCTAGAACTGGCCGTTGCCAGCGTACAGCCTGAATCCGGAGTTCGAAGAGATGATCGTGATTGTGGATTACGGGGTCGGCAACCTGATGTCGGTGCGCAATATGGCGCGCAAGGTCGGGGCTCAGGCGACCATTTCAGGCGATGCAGATGAAATCGCCGCCGCCGACCGGATCATCCTGCCCGGCGTTGGCCATTTCAATTACGGCATGGAGAGGCTGCGTGCCTCGGGTCTGGTTGATGTGCTGAATAAAGCTGCTTTGGAAGACAAAAAACCCTTCCTTGGCATCTGCTTGGGCGCGCAGATCCTGGGCAAGGGCAGCGAAGAAGGTGACGCGCCTGGTCTTGGCTGGATTGACATGGAATGCACGCGCTTTCCCCGCGCTGATCATCTGCCGGTGCCGCATATGATGTGGAACGAGTTGGAGATCAAACAGCCCGGCACGATGCTCGACAGCGCCTCGGATCAGGCGCGCTACTATTTCGTACACTCCTATTACATGAATTGCGCCGCCCCTGAAAACGTGGTCGCCACCACGCGCTACGGGGTGGAATTTACCTCTGTGGTCAAGCAAGGCAATATCATGGGCATGCAGTTCCATCCTGAGAAATCCCTAAAATACGGGATGGAGATCATACGCGCCTTCAACGAATTCGGCACGGCAGGACCCGCTCAATGATTATCAAGACACGCGTTATTCCGGTTCTTTTGCTGCGCGGTGGCGGGCTGGTGAAAACGGTCAAGTTCAAGAACCCGACCTATGTGGGTGATCCGATCAATTCAGTGCGCATCTTCAACGAGAAAGAAGTCGATGAGCTGGCCTTTCTCGACATTTCCGCCACGCCGGAGAAACGCGGCCCCAACTTCGATCTGCTGCAGGATATTGCCAGTGAGGCGTTCATGCCCATGGCTTATGGCGGCGGCATCCGTTCCTTTGAGGATGCCAAGCGAATCCTCTCGATCGGCTTCGAAAAGGTGATCGTGAACACCCTGGCTCATAGTGATCCCGATGCGGTGCGCAAGATCGTCTCGGTTTACGGCGCGCAAAGCGTTGTGGCATGTCTGGATGTGAAGAAATCCCTGCTCGGTAAGGCGGCCTTGTTCACCCATTCCGGCGCGATGGCAATCAAGACCAGCATCGACCAGCACCTTAAAAATCTCGAAGCGATGAATGTGGGCGAGATCCTGATCAACTCGATTGACCGCGATGGCACCCAGTCAGGCTACGATCTGAAGATGCTGAAATCGATCACCGAGAAGGTGGATGTGCCCACCGTGGCCTGCGGCGGTGCCTACAGTATGGAGTGCTTCGTGCAAGCGGTGAAGGAGGCGGGCTGCTCGGCAGTGGCCGCCGGGTCGATGTTCGTCTTTCACGGCAAGCACCGCGCAGTGCTGATCAGCTACCCCAAGCGCGTCGATCTGGAAGCAAATCTGCCCTGAAACCCGCCCACTAGTACAATTTTGTCGAGCGATTGGCTTCTACAGTTTTCAGGTCGCCCTAGCGTCCCAGCATCTTCCGCGCGGCCGCTTTGCCATAGTTGCGCATACGAACGGCTTGCCGCAGCACCTTGTTGCCTAAGGCTTTGCCATACGCTCCGCCGCGGCGACCGGTTGCCAGCACCTTGTTTCCCATTACCTTCGGCAGTCCGCTAATTTGCTTAGCCTTGCTGCGCAGCGCCAGTGCTTTCTGATAGCGCCCATGCCAGAGCTCGAACTGGCCCTCATTATGCGGAAACTCGCTGTAATGGCGGCAGGGCTCGTGGATCAGCTTTTCCAGTTCTTCTTCGGAAATTCCCAGTTTCTTGGATACAAAAGCTTTGTCCTCGGCAAGCATATTGCCGGTATAGAGCGGCTTTTCCAGCTCTTTGAGAGCCTGCTCGCGGGTCATCTGACCCGCCACTACAAGGCTTGCTAGATGCGCCTTGCGTTTGTCGTAGCCGAATTTGTAGGGCAGGTAGTAGCCTTGGAAGAAGCGGGTCCAGCGGCTCTCGTAATGCTTGCCGCCATAGTAGCGCCAGCCCCAGTCGCGCTCGAGGATGCGCATCGCTTCTTCCTTGTCATATTCAATGAAGTTGAGCGGTGCGAGCACCTTCATCCCTTTGACCATCGGGAAGCGGAAATAGAAATCCCAGAACCCGACCCGCGGGAAGCTCTTGAGCTTGCGGGTGCCGAATTCTTTGTGAATGGACTCCAGATGTTTGATGTCCATCGCATTGTAACCCCAAGCTTGGGGAAGAATACTCTCGGTGGCGAAATTGCTACCGGAAATCACATATTTGATGTCCGATTTGATCGCGTAGGAATAGAGCGCCGCGAAAAAGGCGTGATCCTGGGGCACATCCTGATTGGCCACGTTGGAGCGCATGAAGGCCAGTTGCACATCCTTCATTTCTTCCCAATCAACCACATGAGTGACCAGATCAATCCCCAAGCGGCGGGTGATTTCTTCGATATTCTGGACCGCCAGCTCCGAATTCCAGCCGGCATCCACATGCACTACCAGCGGACGCAAGCCCCATTCGACGACCTTAACCGCAATGTATGAGCTGTCGATCCCCCCTGACATGCCGATGATGCAGTCATATTCCTTGCCTTTGCCATAGGCTTTGACCTCTGCGAGCATGGCAGCGAGCTTACGAGCGCCTTCCTCATTGGGGAACCAGGCTGGGGTGATGTTGTTCTCGAAATACTTGCAGTGATTGCACACACCGTCTTCGTCAAATTCGATCAGCGGATCGGTGGTATCCATAATACAGCGGGTGCAAACCTGATAAAGACTATCCTTAGACACGAATGCAGCTTCGGTGATTGGTGAGCCATCCAGAGGGGCGCAGGCCGGCAAGGCATTGGTCAAATCAATAGTCATGTCATCAGTGTCCGAATGTGGCGAGATTGCAAGAAAGATGCTTCAGGTTGGAGTAGGTAGCTTCTTTTGCCTGCCTGCGCAACGATGAGCGTGTTCGAAGCAATGTCGCATAAATGGACCACCTCACAAAAGAGTGTTGTAATGGGCAAGAAGTTTTTCCTTTTCCACATCCCAGTTCAACTCCTTCGCCGCGTTCAGGGCATTGCGCTTGAATCTCATAATTGAAGCTCGGTCAAATGCGTTGATACTCGCAGCAATCTGCTGCTCATCATAATCAGACACCAGATGACCCATGTCATATTGCCGGGTCAAACTTGCCATCTCTGGCAGGTCGCTGACACATAAAGCAAGGCCCGCTGCAACATATTCGAAGAATTTATTTGGCAGCACGAAGCGCTTTTGCGGCGAGGCATCGTAATGGACAAAATAGCCGATATCGGCCTCATTGGCACGTGGAATGATCTGATCGAAGGGCACTGGACCCTCGATACGCACCCTGTGCCCTAGGCCCAGACCTTCTGCCTGGGTGCGCAGATGTTCGATATAAACGGGATCACCATTACCCCGTAGAAGTAGATCGAATTCGTCACGCCATAGCGGCATGGATGCGATGGCCATATGCAGTCCACGCACATGGCTGATATCACCGTGATAGAGCACGGTCAGTCGATCTCTTGGCTCCTGTGCTTCGAATGGGCGGTAGAACGGCGTGGAGCGGATCAGCTGCACGGGTCGCTTGAGCCGTTCTTCGCGGTTCATCAACTTCGCAATTCCGGCACTGACGGTTGTGACACTGTCAGCGCGCGGCAGATAGTAATCATGCATACCGGAAACATAAGGCAGGGTATATTTCACCCATGCCGGATCATGGGCATACTGCCCACGTGCATATTCGTGACAGTCGACAGAAATCTTGGCTTTGAACTGATCCCGCACAGCAAAGGCAACTTCACAGGAATGAAAGTCATGTGCCAGAACCAAATCGGCCTTCAGCTCTGGGTGCGCTTTCGCGAAGTCACGGACTGTCTTTGTATGATAGCGCCAGAGCGGAATATGGGCATGATGCATCCGCGCCATGCCCATGCGCCAGATGCGGCCAAGGGGTAAACGGCACAACACTTTTGCCGCGCGGCGTAGGAATTCATGGAAGTGGATTTCGTCTGAAGAGTAGGGATGGCTCGCGGACATTTTCACAAAATGCCAATTCGGATTTGTCTCTGTATGTCCCTGATAGCCGACCACGACAACGCTCCATCCAGCGTCCATCAAGGCCTGGCTTTGCCGGAGCACACGAGGTTCGTTGGACACGCCGGTGAACGAGACGATCCATGCGATTTTCTCCTGTAGTGGCGCGCCAACCTGATAGGCAATGCGCGTCTCATCAGAACGGCGCTGCTCCATGTTCCGAAATTTCTGGAACGGAGGCGCGATCCTAAACGGCATCAGAATGAATCCAGCCAAGCTGGCGCATATTCGGGCAGGCCATAACAAAAATAGCCTGTAAGCGACGACCAGAACACGCTTTATGTAAATGCGTGCCCAACGGGATGCCGTGATCATCAACCCGACCAAACCAATGAGCCAAGGTGCATGATTACGGGCCATGCGTTTATAGCTTTCCGGAATCAGGTTCAGTAATCTGCGCATGACTTGCTCTTTTTGTGAAACGTGATGATGCGCCTCTTGAGGTTCTTAAGCAGGAGAACTCTCATTCGGCACCGCTCCAACACCCGGATCGCTGCATGTCAATCACCTCACCAGCGCTCGCCCAAGCCCAAAGGAAAGATGAGTAATCGCCTTCGCCGGATTGCTGCTTGGTCCAGTAATCTTCGATACGCGTCATGTCGACATCCTCAAGCTCGGTCAGCAAGCCAGAGAAAATGCGCTGTTCAACCCAGTCCCGAATTGCGGGCGCATCAATCCAGGTGTCCTGGGGCGCGGCAAATCCGACTTTGTCCACGCGCCACAAAATGGACTTGGGCAGGTAGTTTTTCATTGCGTCACGCATGATCTTCTTTTGCCAGCCATCATCGATTAATGCGCTTGCAGGAAGCTGGGTGCAAAAGTCCACAAGCTGGTAGTCGAGAAATGGATATCGGGCCTCGATACTATGGGCCATTGCGTTACGGTCACCCGAGAAAACGTTGGACGGCAGTGAAGAATACAGCAAATTGAAAGCAAGTTCTCGGTGCAGCATGCTGCTGCCAATGCCTGGCATCAATTCTTCGGTGTCATACTTGAAATAGTTGTTGAGCAGGCCGAGGGTCGTGGATTCAACCTTGTCCTCGGGAATACTGTCGCGCGGTGCAAAACGTCTGCATGCTTGATCATAGCGCATTGCCTCACGCATCAACAGCTTGTCACGTTTGCGCGTCATCTTGCCGGTCTGATAGCGCCCAAGCTGATAAAGTTGATCAATTTGATGCGCCCAGAAATGGACTTGGTAACCGGCCAAAAGTTCATCTGCCCCTTGGCCATCTAGCAACACCTTGTAACCCAGCTCTGCTGCCCGCTGCATCACGCACCATTCCAGATACATGGACATGCCCGCAACAACCGTTTCCTGATGCCAATGCATGGTGCGCAAATCACGCGCCAATTCATCCGCATTTGGTGTTACGCAGCGCCCGGTCAGCCTGACCTTTGCCAGCACCGCATCGATATGCGCTCCCTCCGAAATGGTTGGATCATCCGGGAAACGGGCCGAAATGGTTTCCTTAATATCTGCCTTGCCTCGGCGGGTCAGATCGGACAGGATCGCAACAATTGAAGATGAGTCCAGCCCTCCTGACAGGCTTGCTGTCACCGGAACATCTGATCGCGTGCGCATCGACACCGATCGGAAAAGATGGTCCCGAAGCATCTGTTGCAATTCGCGTTTCGGTCGTCCCGCCAACTCCATACCGTAGTTTGGCACCCAATAGCGCCAACGCCTTTGTATATCACCGTTCAAGGTGATCCGCATTGCATGTGCAGAGGGAAATTGTTGAACTCCGCTAAATACGGTCTCCGATAGCCCGTAGATCAGATGGCCACCCACCACTTTTGAAAGGGTGCGCAGGTCAAGGGCACTGTCAATCTCCGGACAGGCCAGCAAGGCCTTGATCTCGGAAGCAAAAGCTAGCCCCCCTGTACGTGTTCGCGCCATGTAGAGCGGCTTTTCCCCGAACCTGTCACGCCCCACAAGAGCACTGCCCCGTTCCGCATCCCAAATCACAAATGCGAACATGCCGTTGAGCTTGCTCAATACCTCGTCACCCCAGTGCTCGTAGGCTTTCAAAAGTACTTCGGTGTCGCCGGTCGTGCGAAAACTGCAGCCCTTGGCCTCCAGCTCGGTTCGCAGCTCCAGATAGTTGTAGATCTCGCCATTATACACCATTGCCAGAGCACCATCACGCAGCACCATTGGTTGGTTGGAGGCATCACTGACATCCAAAATGGACAGGCGGCGAAAACCCAGATTGACGGATCCTTGTTCACCGATCTGTTGCTGCCAAAGGCCTGCATCATCAGGGCCGCGATGCGAGAGCCGATCGCGCATTCGCTCCAGAACCGTTGAATCCAGAACTTTTTGCCCATGCAAAAGCGCTACAAATCCACACATTGTCGCGCCCCTTGCCTAGACCCAGGCATCAATTCGGGCCGGCTCTGGCGGCATGCCCTTATGAACCCACTCCCCCTCAAGGTGAACATAAGGAGGGTCGCTATAGTTGGTGGGAGGAACCCTTAACTTGCATGTGTCCTCCGCGATGGCCAGAACCGCACCAGTATCAGGACAGATCAGACCAAAGAACATCAGGTACTCTCCGATCCCGACATTGAGCTTTGCCTTGGTCAATACCAAGGGTAACCGTTCGTTCCCAGATATGTAGAATTCTGGGCCAAGGGCACGAAAAAGATAAGACCCAAGAATTGAAAAACCCCAGGCACAAAGTTGCGCGCGCCTTGCAGGAGCCGCAACGCTCTGTTCAGCCTCCAAGTCGAGCTGCAATTTTCCGCCCACCTGGCACAAGACATATTGCGCTGTTTTTGAGCGGCGGATGCGCAGACTCAGGCCATCCTGAAGGCTCGACGACACGGTCTCAATCATCTGGTGAAATTTATCGATCACTACTTCACTGTTCTGAAAGAGATCTTCCTCCGCATCATCTGCGCCGCGCGCGACAGACAGCTCGTTTGTTTGTGCAACCGCAACACCACGCGCTGCATTATATTCGGCCATGAAGACCTCATAGCGCTCGATCACTTCTTGTGCCTCGCCATCCGCCATCAAGACACCATCATTGATCCAGAGCACGCGATCACAGAACTCATTCACCTGTGCCAGCGAATGCGAGACGAGCAAAAGTGTGGAATTCTCAACCAGATTGCGCATACGCTCTGCGCTTTTGCGTGCGAAATAACCATCACCAGCGCCCATCACTTCATCGACGACAAGAACATCAGGTCGGATCGCGGTCGCGGTCGCAAATTCGAGCCGGGCGTGCATGCCAAGCGAATATGTTTTAAGCGGATAGTGAATGAATTTGCCCAGCTCGACAAAATCAAGGATGTCCTCAATGAACCGATCATGCTCTGCGGGATCAAGCCCATTATACAGAAGCGAATTGCGAATATTTTCAAGCCCGGTCAATTCGGGACTGAAGCCAAAACCGGTTTGCATCAGAGCCTGACACTGACCATTCAGTGTAATAGTGCCTGAGGAGGGGCTAGTTTGGCCGATCACCAGCCGCAGCAGGGTCGTTTTGCCAGAGCCGTTGCGGCCGATAACTCCAATCTTTTCGCTCGGTTGAATTGAAAAGGAGACTTCCTTGAGAGCCGTTTTAACTTCGCGCGGAGCCTGATCCGATTTTCTCAATCGCTTGAACAGCGGCAAGTTCGCCCAGAAAGCGGCACTAGCATTGTGATGCAGCTCAAATACTTTGGAGACATTTTCAAAGACGACGACAGGCGTATTGCTCATCTTGCAATCCTCGGTCAGGACGAGGCGATCCATAAGTGCTTACCTGGATAGTTGCAACGCGCAATTCGGCGCGGCCAAGCAGTGATACCTCTGGATACGCTGACCTATGAGAGCATACAGTCCTTCTCGACCGTTGAGCTGGTCAACGCGCTGGAACAAGAAAAGGCCCAAGGAAAGGCTGGCAAAATCGCCGAGACGTTGGAAAACCGACCTAGTGATCTTGGAAGATTCGGGATATCTGCCGTTCAGCACCTCAGGTGGGGCCTTGCTGTTCCACCTGCTGAGCAAGCTCAAAGAGCGCACCAGCATCGTCATCACAACCAACCGGCTCTGTTGCACAAATCGCGTGAGGGATTCATCTCGTGAATCCAGCGTGGTAGCTGGTCTGCATGAGCAGACCCACACGCCCGACCTACAGGACCAGGAACTGGCCAGCCTATAACGAAGCGCTCAAGCGCCGGGGCTCGCTGACGATCTGGTTAGACCCCGATATTAGCTGGGATGGCGTGCCGACGGGCAGGCGTGGCCGCCAGCAGACCTACAGCGATACTGCCATTCAGACCTGCCTGACGATGAAGGTGCTGTTCGGCATGGCACTCCGGCAGACGACCGGGTTCGTTGAGAGCCTGCTGCGGCTGGTTGGCCTCGACTGGACGGTGCCCGACTTCAGCACGCTGTCTCGTCGTCAGAAGACCTTGGCTGTCAACATCCCCTACCCGGGCTCAAATGGGCCGCTGCACCTGCTGATCGACGGCACTGGTATCAAGGTCTAGGGCGAAGGCGAATGGCACGCCCGCAAGCATGGCGGCCCCAAGCGGCGAGTCTGGCGCAAGATCCATCTCAGGATTGATGAGGAAGCACTGGAGATCCGCGCTGTCGAGATCACCGGGAGCCACGTCGGTGATGCGCCGGTGCTGCCCGATCTTCTCAGTCAGATCCCAGCGGACCAGGAGATCGGCAGCGTCACGGCCGAGGGCGCCAATGGAGTGCCCCCACTGAGTGGTCCGGTTTCATTGTTAGTGCATAGTGGGTCTCCAATCCATCGGGATGATGCTTTCCGGGGCTGGCGGGCGATAGCCGAGGGCGCTGTGCGGACGGACGGTGTTGTAGTGGACACGCCACTGCTCGATGACGATCCTGGCCTCGCGGACGGAGTAGAAGATCTCGCCGTTGAGCAATTCGTCCCTGAGCCGCGCGTTGAAGCTCTCGACGTAGCCATTCTCCCAGGGTGAGCCCGGCTCGATGTAGGCTGTCCTGGCGCCGACCGCGGCGATCCAATCCCGGACGGCTGTGGCGACGAACTCAGGACCATAGCACGTCGGGAAGAAGCGCTGTCGACAGGTTATGGCCGCGCGCGCAGCCCTCAGTTAGCGCAGCGTGTGGCCATAACCGGGTCTCAGGTCTCAACAGTGGTTTTGCACAACCACACCGCTGAGGAGACCGGCTATGACCACCACCCATTCTATCGCGCCGACCTTGCTGGTCGCCATCGACATTTCCAAGCATCGCCATGAAGTGCTGATCGGCATCCCGGGCAAAACACGCCGCCGACGCTTGACGGTCACGAACACTCTACCAGACTTCGAGCGGCTGTGCTTAGCCCTCGCGAGTTACGATCTGCCTGTTCGGATCGGGTTCGAGGCAACCGGCAACTATCACCGGCCGCTCGCCCATCATCTCGGCCGGGCAGGGTTCGAGCTGAAGCTCGTCTCCTCTGTCGGATTGGCGCGGACACGGGAGGCCCTGCACAATAGCTGGGACAAGAACGACCCGAAGGACGCCCAAGTCATCCTGCACATGCTGGAGATCGGCGCCGTGCAGTTCTTTCACGATCCGATGGTGGTCGGGACATCCGACATCCAGGAGCTGTCGAAGACCCATGAGATTGTGTCGCGATCGAAGACCGAGCTCTGGCACCGCATCCTAACCCACTACCTGCCGCTCTACTTTCCCGAGGCTGAGCGGTTTCATCGAAGCTCACGGACGGATTGGTTCCTTGCGTTCCTCGAGAAGTATCCATCGCCACATATGATCTCCGCCATGGACCGGGACGCCTTCATTGCTGATGCTTGGGATGTCGTCGGCCGGAAGGTCTCTAAAGAACGATTGCTTTCAGATATTTACGCAACAGCCGTTGGTTCGGTCGGGCTTCCCGTCCACCCGGACTCAGATGCGGTGCGCATGTTCCGCCTCGTTCTCGCAGAGGGCCGCAGCCTGGTCCGGCAGCGGGATCAGATTGAAGCGCGGGCGGTTGAGTTGCTGTCGGACATACCCGACTACCAGTTGCTGACGACCATCCCAGGCATCGGCCCGATCAACGCCATGACCATCCTCGCTGAGGCTGGCGATCTGCGCCGTTTCCGCCATCACCGCCAGTTCCTGAAGTTCTGCGGCATGGATCTCGCAACCGTCCAGTCCGGCATGTTCCGCGGGCAGAGCCGCATCTCGAAGTACGGCAATGCCCGGCTGCGGCGCACGCTCTGGATGGCCGGCCAGACCGCCGTTCTCAAGCGGACCAATAGCTTCCGCGACAAGTTCGAACGCTACATCTCTAAGGACCGAGACAATGCCCATCTGCGCCGCAAGGCCTATACCGCGATCGCGGCCAAGATGGCGCGCACCGTACACGCCGTGGTCAATCATGGCGAACCCTATCGCCCCTTCTTCGAAGGGGTGAGCCCAGGCGGAAGGACCTCTCTCTGACGAGCCGTGGAGGCAGCTAACTGACCTCGTAGATAATGTTCGGGCCTTCTGCTTGGGATTTGGGATCTCGTATTAAGGACGGTGACGGCCGCCGCCGCGCGTACCCTGTGTTTGCTATGGAAGAGACCATTTCTTGACGGCAGAGCCCGTCTGGGCAACCTTAATAGGGCATCCGGGACACCGGATGTCCCATGACCTGCTGACCTAAGCAGCCAGATCTTCCCGACATAGGACGTTGTCGGACCTGATGTGGTCGGGGACGCCACGCAGGATGAACTGATCCGACAGAACGTCGATCACATCAGTGGACCGTAGCCTTCGATCGATCCTGATCGCCAGGCATTCCCGGGTGAACTCGTCGAGTATGACAAGGATGCTATACGGTCGCCCGTCATGGGTTCGGTCCTGAACGAAGTCGTAGGACCAGACATGGTTCGGCCGCTCCGGCCTGAGCCGGATGCAGGAGCCATCGTTCAGCCAGAGCCGGCTCCGCTTCTTCTGTTTTGGTGGGACCTTCAGCCCTTTGCGCTGCCAGATACGCTCGACCCTCTTGTGGTTCACGTGCCAGCCCGCCTGGTTCAGCAGCGCCGTCACCGGCCTGTAGCCGTAACGGCCATATTGCGTCGCCAGTTCGATGATGTCTGCCGTCAGACGATCTTCATCCGGGCGGCCTCGCGGAACTTTGCGCTGTGTCGAGCGGTGCTGCCCGAGCGTGCGGCAGGCGCGGCGCTCCGATATGCCAAGCGTCTGCCGCACGCGGTCGATGCACTGCCTGCGGCGCGAAGGGCTCAGAAGTTTCGCTGCGCGGACCTGCGGTTCCCCGCGCTGCCTCGGTCAGGATCAGCTTGTCGAGCGTCAGGTCCGAGACGGCACGCCTCAGTCGGGCATTCTCCTTCTCCAGCTCTTTTAGCCGCTTCAGCTGATCCCGGCTCATGCCGCCGTACTGGCGACGCAACCGATAGTACGTCTGCTGAGTCATACCGACCTGGCGCACCGCCTCCGCAACGCTCATGCCCTGACCCTGCAGCACTTCAACCTGCCTCAGCTTCATCACAATGTCTTCAGGCTTCTCTCGCTTCCCAGCCATCTCCTGGTCCTCCAATCTGAGGGGCAAATCTACCCCAGTTGGTGGACCACTTCAGTGGGGGCAATCCACCTACGACACTCGCAAATGCTACGATGCCATCGCTGACCGCGGCGCCCATGCCGTCATCCCGCCCCGCAAAAACGCCAAACCGTGGAAGACTGGCACCGCAGGAGCCATGGCCCGAAACGAGGCCCTGCGCGCAGCGAAATACCTTGGCGAGGCCCTCTGGCGACGATGGAGCGGATACCACCGCCGAAGCTGCGTCGAGACGAAAATGCACTGCGTGAACCGAAGGTCCGCCAAGCGAAACTTCTGGGCCAGCAGCTCATGGCGCGAGACTTTGATCGCCAGGTCGCCGAGCTTCATGTCCGTGTCGCCGTACTGAACGGCTACACCGCGCTCGGCATACCTGTCACAGAGGCCGCAGGATAAGTCTGTCCGGGGAAAGGGTAGCCCCGGCCGTCAGCCGATTTTTGCAACAGAGCCCTACGTCACTATCCGATTTTCCGGGAGCAGCTCATATTGCTTTGCACAGGGGAGATTAGTCCGTTAGAGCATCGACAACACATAAGGCCGAGCCGGTCGATCCAACACATATTGTGAACGAGCCACCCATGAGTGATAAAATCAGCCGTGACATTTCCAGCGCCTTGCGGACGATCTGGAGGCAACGACGCCTTTTGATCAACACCACACGTGCAGACATTCAGAACCAGTTTGCAGGAACAGCGCTGGGATTGCTCTGGGTCGTCCTAGGTCCAATGACGCTGCTGGCGCTTTATACGATTATCTATGCCTTTATCTTCAGAGTGCGGGTACCAGACTACACGGTGCAGGAATATATCCTGAACGTTTTCTCCGGCCTTGTTCCATTCCTTGCTTTCAGCCAGGCACTTGCAATGTCCGCGACAGTCATGAGGCGCGATCAGAAACTGCTCTTCAGCAGCTATCCGAACATTTTTATTCCCATCAAGGCGGTGCTGACCTCTTATGTAATCGTTGGCGTAGGCACGCTGTTGATTTTTTTGGGCGATCTGGCGGTCTCTGAAGTCACCTGGACCTTGCTCTTGGTTCCGATCGTAATGCTGCTGCAAATGATCTTCTCAATCGGCATCGGGATGATCATCGCGCTGTTCTCGGTTGTGCTGAAAGACATCGAAGTGATGATACAGTACATCACCATTGCGTTGCTTGTGATCACGCCAATCGCTTACACGCCGGAAATGATCCCCAGCGGGTTGAAACCGCTGCTCTATGTCAACCCGCTTTTCTATTTCACCTATTCCAACCAGTATCTGATCTTAGTAAACGAGCTGCCGCCTATCCATATCATGGTGATTGCAACCTTCCTTTCCGCATCTGCATTTTTCACCGGATTGTGGTTCTTTACACGAGCGCGGCAGGCGCTCAATGATCTTCTATGATCAGGACGTGGTCGATGCTGTATGCTCCAGAGCACAATGAACCAAGTGACGACGTCGCAATTCAGATAACCGGCTTGCACAAGTTCTATCCGGTTTTTCCTTCGGCCAGGCATCGCCTGCGCTATCTGAACTCTGCCATTTTTGGCGGTATGGAGCGTGCCATTGAACATGCTGAGAAGGTGCGGGCCATCAACGGGCTCTCCCTGACGATCCGGCGCGGCGAACGCGTTGGGATCATCGGGCGCAATGGCGCCGGAAAAAGTACCCTCCTGAAGCTGCTTGCCGGCGGCTTCAAGCCAAATAAGGGCACAATAGAGATCAATGGTGAAATCTATTCTCTAATGCCCGGAAATGTCTCGTTTTCCGCAGAGATGTCCGCACATGACAATGCCCGCAACTATCTGGCGCAATTCGGATTTGATAATGAGACCATCACCGAGAAAACCCGTGAGATCGAGGAATTTGTCGAGCTTGGTAACTATTTCTATCAGCCTTTGAAGAACTATTCTCTGGGCATGCGCGTGCGCACGGAGTTTGCCGCAGCCACATGTCTGAACGCTGAGATCTTGATTATCGACGAGGTTCTTGGCGCAGGCGATGCGTATTGGACCGCAAAATGCGCACGCCGCATGGAAGAGCTGTGCCGACAGGGGCGCACCTTGCTCTTTGTGTCTCACGCGCTCGATCAGGTGATGAAATTCTGTGAACGCTGCATTTGGATCGATCAGGGCAATGTGGTCATGGAAGGCTCCAGCTTTGAAGTCAGCCGCCGCTATGAGGGCTTTCTAGAGCGGTTGAGCTGGCATACAGGCGATGTGGAAGACAAACAGGCTGTCCTAGAAGAGATCGTACCTAATCTGGGCGATGTGACCCTGCCTGCCAGCGGTCAGGACGTAGTGCGCTGGCCTGGTCTGGGTGAGGTGGAATTCACCGGCATCTGGATCAATGATCAGGGGGTGAGCGCTGCCGAGATGACTGTGAATGACATACTGGAGCTGCGCCTCGGGCTGGCTGTAAAAACAGAAGCCTCCCGTGTGCTGCGTATCGTGGTGACCTTCTGGGACGGCCATGGCAAGCGGGTGGCTATTTTGGAAAACACCGCCCTCACCTTGCAGGGCGCGGGTGAGATCACAGCAAGCCTCAGCCGGGGGCAATTGGGGGCGGGCAGCTATATGCTGACCTTCTCGCTTTTTTCGCTTGATGCCGGGGGCAGCACGGCAAGAGAAAGCGCATCACGCCAAGATGTGATTTACAAATCTGTCGCCTTGACAGTGCTGCCATCTTCCCGGACGTCTGAAACTTGCTTGGACGGCTACAGATTTGGCGTGCATCTGTCCGGCGCGCCTTGCACATGACAGGGTTTTGAAGAACGTGGCAAGAGATCGATGAAATTTCTGAAGCGCCGCAAGGCGGACCCCAAGGACAGCGCCGGGCAACGTGCCGAGCCCGCTTTGCCGCTTCTGAACTGCCGAGAAAACTTTGATCCAGAGGCGCTTGCCGGCAATCTGCCCGCCCTGGCGGGCCAGATCAGCGAGGCAGCGACCGCGCTGCAAGGGCGCGCGCAGAACTAGCTCTACGAGATTGCCTATAAGGCGCAGATGCTTGCCACCTATTTTGCCCATATCTCGCTGGGCGCCCGCAACGAAATCTACAGCGACACGATCAGCCATAGTGCGCAGCGCCTGCAGATGTTCACTCAGATTCATAATCTACTCATGAAGCAACTTGCCTCCGATATCCCCTATGTCTACGAGACCGGCTATCTACATCAGGGAAACGACGGGCTGGTGCTGATGGGATCGCGCGATGCCGAGCATCGCTATCATAATTAGCCCGGCCTGAAGAAGTCACAACGCATTGATTTTGTTTTATGATGTGCAGTGTTGATTTCCACGCAGAACTGAGCCGGGTTTTCCGTCGAGAAGTGAGCCACCTCTGATTATGGATTTTGGGTCAGTCGTGGGTCAAGGACGGGTTTCACTCCTTCTTTTTGGTGGCTGCGGCGGCTGAGCTTGCCTTGAACCGGAAGCTGTCGTTTCCGGTTTCAAGGATGTGACAGCGGTGGGTGAGGCGGTCGAGCAGCGCGGTGGTCATCTTGGCATCGCCGAAGACTGTGGCCCATTCGCTGAAGCTCAGGTTCGTCGTGATGACGACGCTGGTTCGCTCGTAGAGTTTGCTGAGCAGATGGAACAGCAGCGCCCCGCCTGATGCACTGAACGGCAGGTATCCGAGCTCGTCCAGGATGACGAGGTCGAGCTTGGTCAGGCTCTCGGCGATATGCCCGGCCTTTCCTTTGGCCTTTTCCTGCTCGAGGGTATTGACCAACTCGATGGTCGAGAAGAAGCGCACCTTGCGACGATGGTGCTCCACGGCCTGGATGCCAAGGGCGGTTGCGACGTGCGTCTTGCCGGTGCCCGGGCCTCCGATCAGGACGATGTTCTGGGCAGCATCCATGAACTCGCAGCGATGGAGGGTTCGTACGGTGGCCTCGTTGATCTCGCTGGCCGCAAAGTCAAAGCCGGATAGGTCTTTGTAGGCCGGGAAGCGTGCCGCCTTCATGTGATACGCGATGGAACGGACCTCGCGTTCGGCCAGTTCGGCCTTCAGCAGTTGCGACAGGATCGGTATGGCCGCCTCGAAGGCAGGGGCCCCCTGTTCGATGAGATCCTCAACGGCTTGGGCCATGCCATACATCTTCAAGCTACGCAGCATGATGACGATGGCTGCGGCGGCAGGGTCATGACGCATGGTGACCTCCCGCAGCGATCTGGCTGCGCAGGACATCATAGCGCTCGACATTGGCCTTGGGCTCACGCCGTAGGGTCAGCGCTTGTGGGGTATCCAGCGGTGGGCCATCGATGACCTTGGCGTCGACCAGGCGGTGCAGGATGTTCAGCACATGCGTCTTGGTCGGCACGCCCTCGGCCAAGGCCAATTCCACGGCAGTCAGCACGGCCTGCTCATCGTGGTGCAGCACCAAGGCAAGGATGTCGACCATCTCGCGATCGCCGCCGGGCTTGCGGAGCATTTGGTCCTGCAACTGCCTGAAGGCCGCCGGCAACTCCAGGAATGGCGCCCCATTCCGAAGTGCCCCAGGCTTGCGCTGCACCACTGCCAGGTAATGTCGCCAGTCGTAGATTGTCTTCGCAGGGTGCTTGTGACTGCGCTCGATCACCCGCGTATGTTCGCACAGGACATTGCCCTCGGCCGCCACGATCAGCCGGTCGGGATAGACCCGAAGACTGACGGGCCGGTTCGCAAAAGATGCCGGAACGCTGTAACGGTTACGCTCGAAGCTGATCAGACAGGTGGGCGAGACGCGCTTGCTTACCTCGACGAAGCCGTCAAAGGCGACCGGCAGGGGCATCAGGGCGGCCCGTTCCTCAGCCCAGACATCCGCGATTGTTCCGGGCAATGTGCCATGGGCAGTCTCGCGCCAGAGCGCGATGCACCGCTGTTCGAGCCACATGTTCAATGCAGTCAGGTCGGGGAAGTCCGGCATGGATTGAAGCATTTGATGACGAGAGTCGCGGACGTTCTTCTCGACCTGCCCCTTCTCCCACCCCGCCGCTGGATTGCAAAACTCGGGCTCGAAGACGTAGTGGTTCGCCATCGCCAAGAAGCGGATGTTGACCTTCCGCTCCTTGCCGCGACCGACACGATCCACCGCCGTCCGCATGTTGTCGTAAATGCCGCGCTCAGGCACACCGCCAAAGACCCTGAACGCGTGCCAGTGGGCATCAAACAGCATCTCGTGGGTCTGCAAGGGATAGGCCCGCACAAGGAAGGCCCGGCTGTGCGACAGCTTGATGTGGGCGACCTGGAGCTTCATGCGATCGCCGCCGACAACCGCATGGTCCTCACTCCAGTCAAACTGGAACGCCTCGCCAGGGCGGAAAGCCAAGGGCACGAAGGTCCCACGGCCCGTGGTTTGTTGCTCGCGATGCCGCTCGGCGCGCCATTGCCGCGCAAAGGCCGCTACACGATTGTAGGAGCCCGTGAAGCCCAGTGTCACCAAATCGGCATGCATATTCTTCAGCGTCTGCCGTTCCTTGCGTGGCCTGCCGGCATTGGTCTTCAGCCAGCCCGCAAGCTTTTCGGCAAAGGGATCAAGCTTGCTCGGCCGATCCGGCGTCGCAAACTTGGGCTCGATCGTATCCGCCGCCAGGTGTTTGGCCACGGTGTTGCGCGACAGGCCCGTGCGGCGCGAAATCTCCCGGATCGAAAGCTTCTGCCGCAAGTGCATCCGGCGGATGATGTTCAAAAGTCCCATGTGGATCACTCCGTTGCCCCCGATGCTCGTCGCGTTCGGGGGAAGGTTCACATGGCTCAATTCTCAGTGGAAATTATGCGCCTACCCGGCTCAGTTCTGGGTGGAAATCAACACCACGGTGGCTGGGTTCGTGGGAATGCTCCTTCTGCAAACTAGGACCAGTATACGGTCCCTTCTCAGGAGCGGGGCCGTCTTCCCCATCAACGCACGGCTCCGTAACGAATGCCTGAACGAGCACCTCTTCGTCGGGCTGCGCCATGCCCGCCAATTGATTGCGGCATGGCGCAACGACTACAATCACCACCGCCCGCACACGAGCCTCGATGGGCTCACGCAACGGGAATAATTCAACCGGTCAGAGAAGGACCAAACACGGAACCGACTTAACTTCTGATCGAGGACAATCCGGGGATCAGGTCAGCTTCTCCAGCTTCCCAGCCATCTCCTGGTCCTCCAATTTGAGGAGCAAATCTACCCCGGTTGGTGGACCACTTCAGTGGGGGCACTCCAGTCAATCCATTTTTTATCTTAACATTATTCATCCAGTCCAGATAGCTTAAATAGGCGATGCCGATAATCGGCGACGATTGCCTCAGATAGATCAAGCGGATAACCCCATCTTTCTAAATAACCTGAAAACCGCCTATTAACATCTGCCAAGATGTGACTGGGCATCTCTTCAAGGAAATTTCCCCAGCCGCCTGTTCTAAAATGAGACGTTTCAACTCTGTACCGGATATCCAGTCCCTCCTTTTTGAGTTTACTTAATTGATGTTGCTCAACACAGTAGTGTAAATGTTTGTGATCAACATCATACCCCAAACGCCGCAATAATCGGCTGAACTCATGCTGTGGGCTGGCGTTCAAACGCTCATAGCGAACAATTGGAACACCACGTGCTGCAAATTCCTCTGCGAATGTATGAAGGCGATGGGCCGGTACACAGCGTGACAAAAACCACTCATAGTAAAACGCATCAAAGTCATCGTAATAGCTTCGCGTCATCGAGCGCCGCCACTGATCCGTGTTGGCATAGTGAAAATAAGACACGATTATGTCCCGAATATCACGAATCAAGCAAATACCGCTTACGAAATCAGTTCGCTCTCTCATATATGATTCGAAGGGGTCATGAATTGACAGGACGCCACCGATATTGAACTCATCAACTGTCAATACAGGACTTACATCAAAATATTTGCAAAGAAGGGATTGCACCCAAGTATTACCGCACTTAGGGATGCCAAAAATAACGAGCTTCCCGTTTTGTACTTCACGAAAATCAGGAGGAAATACATCATAGTTAATTGATTGCGGATCAAGCATCATTTCATTTACAGTCATCTAACACCCCCCATCGGTATCGATTAAAAAATATGTAACCCCAACGCAGATCATTACACTAAATTCTCAAATTGGCGCACGAAAGAAAAACGTCGTTCGGCGCCTATCGCGTGCAGGAAGGTTAAAGACACGCCGCCCATCCAATGCCTGCAACCCTTTGATCTCGTAAATATAGTGGATCCACTTCCAATGCGGCAATAGATCATGGTCGTATACGTAAAGGCTTGGATCCGTTTCATCATGTCGAGCCATGACATCAAAGCCGGCATCTCTGAAAGCCTGCTCAACAGTATTCGGCTGCCGCAAGATATGATAGCTAAACTCATCAAGCTGAACACGCACAAGCGTTCCTAGCGTTGGCTCCGTTGACCTGTCAATTATTACTAAACCACCAGGATTTGTTATCTCGAGGAGCTGACGTGCGAAAGCACTTAACTCGTCGCAAAACATGATACACGCTCTCCCCATGACAACGTCGAATTTTCGTCCAACTTTGTCAAACAAATTGTCTTTGTTTAAGTCATAGTGTTCTACACGATCAAATCCATGATGTTTGCGCGCATAGTCCAACGCAGATTGATTGATTTCGGTGAACGAAGTTGACATCGAAAAAGAGTCGGCATACCATTTTGCAAAATGCCCATTGCCACCCGAGATGTCTAGCAAACTCTTACCTTTTAACGGCAAACCCTTTGGAGAAACGAAGCGCTCGTGGAACTCTTGCGCCTCCTCAATGGCCAATTTGACATGTATGTCCGTTGTGAAGTAATCATACATCTTGGCTTCATCGAGGTGGATCTGCTTTTTTAGGTCGTCGTATGGCAACCAACGTAGGGGATATCGCTCTCTTTGAATTGGCCTTGCATCACCACATGCGATACAGACATGCCAAAAACGTTTGTAAGTGGAGATTGAGATAAAAGATTGCCCATCGCAATTTTTACATGAATTGTACTTCGCAAGCCCTGCTTTATTATTTCGCATGCGTGGAACCCTTTGCGAGCGGTTGTCCAATATGCCCAACCTCCGAAATAAGATCGAGCATAGCGCTATGCTATGCCCTGCTGGACTTGCAAGGTCAAGGACATGCACGCTACTCATAAGTCGATCTGCGGCGTTCGTTCGCATTTTTTGGCATTTATCGATATCTCTAAGTAGGCCCTTCTTCCGCATGAGCACAATTCAGTGGACAGCTTGCCATGGGAAATGTCCCAGTCGATGTCGAACTTCTCAGATTGAAGGGTGGCGTTACTGTCCCTGAGCCGTAGGCTCGGGGTGTTCAATCCAACGGAGAGATGCAGTAACAGGGTGCGTCCAAGGAATTACCGTAGCGCATTAATCGAGCAGGTTTGGTGAGGTGTCGTTGCCCTTGGCACGCTGTTCGACCTGTCGCGGGGTCGTGCGATGAGGCGCGTCAAACGATTTATGGAAACGAAAGGGCAACAATGTGGATGTGTATATCGGACTAGACGTCTCGCTGGCAACCACGGCGATCTGCGCGGTGTCTGCGCAGGGCAGGATCGTCAGGGATATGACAGCGGCGAGCGAAACGCAGCTGCTGGTGGCGGCATTGAAGCAGATGCCTCGGGTGAAGTGGTCGCTGTGACCCTCGAGGCCGGCCCTTTGTCTCAGTGGCTTTTCAAATTCCTGACTGAGGCCGGCTTTGCAGCCGATGTGATGGAAACGCGTCACGAGGTTGTGTCTCGAAAGCTGTGGAGCTTCCCCGTGGCACGCTCCGGACACATGATGGATCGGTGTTTCAGGCTGCGAGGTCAAGGGGCATGGGTTCGAGGGGCTGAGATAGGGTTTCCCAGCCGTCGACCTTGCGCATCTGGATTTCGCCGGATGCGAGCAGCGCCCAGAGGAGCATCGGCACGGTCTCGGCGCAGGGCAGTACGGTCTGGCTCTTGATGCGGCGGCGGAACTCCTCATTAATGCGCTCGCTTCCGTTGGTGGTCCGGGTGGACTTGCCCGACTTTTGTGGAGAGCGTTTAGCTCACTTCCCTTGCCTTTCGCTCGAAGGCGATGGGGCTCTGGAAGCCGAGCGATGAATGTCGCCTGACGGGGTTATAGAACCCGTCGATGTATCTGGCGACGGCGTTTTCGGCCTGCTGACGGGATTGCCATGCTACAGGCCAGATTAGCTCCGACTTGATGGTCTTGAAGAAGGTTTCGACCATCGAGTTGTCGTAGCAGTTTCCGCGCCCGCTCATTGAGATCAGGATACCGCGTTTGCGGAGCAGCGCCTGATAGTCGACCGAGCAGTATTGCGATCCGCGGTCGGAATGGTGAACCAGCCCCGGCGCGGGGTTGCGAGCCACGAGAGCACGACGCAGGGCTTCGACGGCGAGGTCGCGCTTCAGGCGGTCACTCGTGGCCCAGCCGACGACGCGGCGCGAGAAGAGGTCCAGCACGACGGCGAGGTAGAGCCAGCCTTCTGCCGTCCAGATGTAGGAGATGTCCGCCCCCCACTTCCTGTCCGGGCCGTCCGTTGTGAAGTTCTGCGCCAAAAGATTGGGCGCAACGGGCCAGGCATGTTCGCTGTCCGTCGTACGCTTGAACCGTCGCTTTTGCCGCGCGATCAACTGGTTCTCGCGCATCAGTCGTGCCGCGCGATGCCGTCCGATCTCATGGCCCTCGTCGACGAGATCGCGGTGCATGCGCGGGCTACCGTAGGTGCCGTTCGATAGCGCGAAGGCCGTACGGATATGCGCCAGATAGACCATGTCCTGCTGCTGGCGGCGACAAGCCGGGCGGTCCTGCCAGGCGAAGAAGCCGCTCTGGCTGACGCCCAGGACACGGCACATCCGGCTGATCGGGAAGCTAGCCTTCTCCGCCTCGATGAAGCCGAAGGTCATCGACTTCCCTCTTTCGCGAAAAGGGCCACGGCTTTTTTTAGGATGTCGCGCGCCTGCTTCAGGACCGCATTCTCCCGCCGCAGCCGCTTCAGCTCGGCATGCACATCAACCGGCGCCTCGCTCGGCTCGCTGGCGTCGCGCTCCAAGCTCAGCCACCGCGTCAACGTCGACAGGCCAATGCCGAGATCCTCTGCGATCTCCCGACGCGTCCGGCCGCTGGTCAGTGCCAGACGCACCGCTTCACGCCGAAACTCCGGCGTCGGTCTGTTCCCGTTTCCCATAGAACACCTCCTGGTTCCTCAGTTGGTGCTCTCCACTTTTTCCGGGCAAGTCCACGCTGGCGCAAGCGGATCGGCGAGGAGTGTGTGGAATGGCTGCTGACTAAGACGATCGAGGCAGGCCGCGACGCCGGGGTGATCTCGGAGCAGAGCGTCGAGGCGGTGATCGTGGACACCACGGTGATGGAAAAGGCGATTGCCCACCCGACGGACGCGCGGCTTTACGAGAAGGCGCGTACGCGCCTAGTGGCGCTCGTGCAGAAGGCCGGGCTGTCCTTGCGGCAGAGCTATGCGCGGCTCGCGCCGCGGCTGTCGGGCCAGGTCGGACGCTATGCCCATGACCGCCAGCTCAAGCGGATGCGCAAGGCGCTGCGGCGACTGAAGGGCTATACCGGCCGTGTCATGCGGGACATCCAGCGCCAGCTGGACGGCATCGCGGACGTGGCCCTGCGGCAATGGCTTGAGGCGGAGATCGCCCTCGTGGACCGGCTGCTGCGGCAGAAACCGAAGGACAGCGGCAAACTCTATGCACCGCACGAGCCGGAGGTCGACTGCGTCTTCAAGGGCAAGGCGCGGGTGCGCTAAGAGTTCGGGACCTAGGTATCGGTTGCGACGACGGACAAGGAGGGGTTGATCGTTGGGATGGGCTCGATGCTGGGTAACCCCTATGACGGGCATACGCTGCGAGAGGCGCTGGAGCAGGTGGAGATTCTGACCGAAACACGCACCCAAGCAGGCCTTCGTGGATCGCGGCTATCCGAGCCACGGCGTACAGGCCATGGCGGTCTACATCGCAGGGCAGAAACACGGGATGATCCCGGCGCTCAGGCGCGACCTGCGTCGACGCAACGCCATCGAACCAGCTATTGGGCACATGAAGACGGATGGCCGCCTCTCCCGCTGTGCCCTGAAGGGCACGCTCGGTGACGCGCTCCAAGCGGTCCTGTGAGGCTTTTACCATATCATACGCATGATACTGGCCCACCTCAAGGCTCTTTAGGCCGAATTCCTAGCGTTGCTGATGGCGATCTTCTCCGCGACCGGCGCGCCAGCGGTGCGAAATCTGGCTTCAGGGCGTTCGCGACGTGATGTTCAGCGTCGACTAAACTAAATTACCCGAAAAGCTGTCCAAGAGTTGGGGAGTAGCTCAACGAAACCGGCAGCAAGCCACCTGACCCTAGGTATAATCGAGATTGTACTCACCCCGATCTATAGAATATGAGAGCGTCGACCATCAGAGTTTTATTGGGATGTCTGGATGAATTTTCCTGAAAAAGTCTCCGCGAAAACCGCCAAAATCGGTGTCCTCGGTCTAGGGTACGTAGGCATTCCCCTTGCAATGCGTGTCCATGAAGTAGGTCTACCCGTGCTCGGCTTTGACATCGACACTCGCCGTGTTGATCAGCTCAACTCCGGTCAATCCCCGATCAAGCATCTGTCTGGCGACGACATTAAAGCCATGGTCGACGGCCGCTTCGAAGCAACCACAGACTTCTCGCGCGCCGCTGAATGCGATGCGCTGCTGATCTGCGTGCCGACACCGCTCGACAAGACCCGCGAACCGGATCTAAGCTTTGTCACCGCCACGATGGATATGATCGCGCCGTACTTGCGCAAAGGTCAGATGATCTCGCTGGAGAGCACAACATGGCCCGGCACCACGCGCGAAGTGCTGCTGCCCTATCTGGAAAAGGCCGGCCTGACCGCTGGCACAGACGCTTATCTCGTTTACTCGCCCGAACGCGAAGACCCCGGCAACCCGAATTTCAACACCCAGACCATCCCGAAGGTCGTTGGCGGTCATACGCCTGCCTGTCTTGAGGCTGGCACCGCGCTTTATGGCGCATTTATCGACCATGTGGTGCCTGTGTCCTCGACCGCTGCTGCCGAGATGGTCAAGCTGCTGGAAAACATCCACCGCTCAATCAATATTGGCCTCGTAAATGAGCTGAAGATCGTCACGGACGCGATGGGTCTCGATATTTTCGAGATCGTGGATGCCGCCAAGACCAAGCCCTTCGGCTTTACCGCCTATTACCCCGGCCCGGGCATTGGCGGGCACTGTATCCCGATCGATCCGTTCTATCTGACATGGAAAGCGCGCGAATTTGGCCTGCATACCCGCTTCATCGAGCTGGCAGGCGAGATAAACGCCTCCATGCCGCAATACGTAGTCGACAAGACCGTTCGTGCACTCAACGAGGCGGGCAAATCGCTAAAGGGCGCAAAGATCTTGGCACTTGGTATAGCCTATAAGCGCGACGTAGATGACATGCGTGAAAGCCCCAGCGTTTTCGTGATGGAGCTGCTGCGCGACTGGGGTGCGGATGTGGCATATTCGGACCCGAATGTACCGGTTTTCCCGGAGATGCGTGAGCATGATTTCGATTTGTCCTCCGTGGACCTGACGCCCGAAAGCCTTTCCAGTTATGACGCTGTGATCCTCCTCACTGACCACACGGATTTCGACTACGACATGATCCGCGAACATGCGCCCATTCTTGTCGATACACGTGGCAAGTTCCGCAGCGATACTCGCGTTGTGCGCGCGTGAAGAAAAGAGACCGACATGACCAATTATGCTCTGATCGGCGCAGCCGGTTACATCGCTCCGCGCCACCTGAAAGCGATGAAGGAAACCGGCGGCATCCTGCAGGCGGCCTATGACATCAATGACAGCGTCGGCATCATGGACAGCCATTTCCCCGATGCCGCCTTCTTCACCGAGTTCGAACGCTTCGACGCCCATGTGCATGATCTGAAGACACGCGGCACGGGCATCGACTATGTTGGCATCTGTAGCCCCAACTACCTCCACAAATCACATATAGGTTTCGCCCTGCGCGCGGGCGCGGATGCGATCTGCGAAAAGCCGCTGGTACTGAATCCGTCTGATATCGACGATCTGGAAAAGCTGGAGACCGAGACCGGGCAGCGCATTAACTCGATCCTTCAACTTCGTCTGCACCACGCGATCATCGCGCTGAAAGAGAAAATCGCCAATGGCCCAAAGGACAAGATCTACGATGTGGATCTGGGCTACTTCACCTCGCGCGGCGCGTGGTATCACGCCTCCTGGAAGGGCTTCGATCAAAAGTCCGGCGGCATCGCCACGAATATCGGCGTGCATTTCTACGACATGCTGAGCTTTGTCTTCGGCCCGATCAAAGAAAATATCGTGCATCACCGCGGCGCGGATGCGGCGGCGGGCTATCTGGAGTTCGCGCACGCACGCGTGCGCTGGGTGTTATCCATTAACCGTGATCACCTGCCTGCGCATACACCTGCGGGCCAGACGACGCATCGCTCCATCACTGTCGAGGGCGAAGAGATGGAATTCTCCGGCGGCTTCACCGATTTGCATACGGCGTCCTACCAGAACGTGCTTGACGGCAATGGCTACGGTTTGGATGTGGTGCGCCCCTCCATCGAGATAGTCTCCCATATCCGTACAGCGCCCATCGAGCCCTCCAGAGGCGAGCAGCACCCAGACATCAAGAAGGTTCTCGCCGGATGATTGCGGACGGCGCAAAGGTTCACGCAGACGCCTTCGTCCACGAAAGCGCCTATGTGGATGCGCCCTCCTATATCGGTGCAGGCAGCAAGCTTTGGCATTTCGTCCATGTGCTGGGCCACACCCATATCGGAGCCAATTGCTCGCTCGGGCAAAATGTTATGGCAGGTCCACATGTAACCATCGGCAATGGGTGTAAAATCCAGAACAACGTCGCGCTCTATAAAGGTGTGACATTGGAGGATGACGTCTTTTGCGGGCCGTCTTGCGTCTTCACCAATGTGCTGACCCCTCGCGCTCATGTGCAGCGTAAGGACGAGTTTGGCGAAACGCTGGTCAAACGTGGGGCGACGATCGGTGCCAATGCCACCATCGTTTGCGGTAATACGCTGGGTGCATATTGCATGATCGCGGCTGGCGCGGTTGTGACAAAGGATGTTCCCGATCATGCGCTGATGGCAGGTGTTCCGGCCAAGCGCATCGGCTGGGTCAGCCGTACGGGCGAGCGTCTGGGCGATGACTTGACCTGCCCGCGCACCGGCGAACGCTATGCCGAAGAAAACGGCACACTCATGCTCATCTCGGAGTAATCCCATGCAGTTCATCGATCTTGCCGCCCAGCAGGCCCGTATCCGCGAAAAAATCGACACGCGCATTGCAGCTGTGCTGGATCACGGCGCCTACATCCTCGGCCCGGAAGTGGATGAGCTGGAGGAAAAGCTGGCGGCGTTCTGTGGTGCGAAACATGCGATCACCTGCGCCAATGGCACCGATGCACTGCAACTCGCGCTGATGGCGCTGGGTGTGCGGACAGGGGATGCGGTGTTTGTGCCGTCCTTCACTTTTGCCGCCACCGCCGAAGTGGTGCCGTGCATGGGTGCGACGCCCGTTTTCGTCGAGGTCGATCCGGTCTCTTTCAACATGGACGCAGGCAGCCTCAAACGCTGTATCACCCATGCCAAAGAGCAGGGTCTGACGCCCAAACTGGTAATCCCCGTCGATCTCTTCGGTCTGCCTGCCGATTACGACGCGCTAACCGAGCTCGCTGAGGCCGAAGGTCTCAAGATGATCGGCGACAGCGCGCAGGGTTGGGGTGGCACCTATCGTGGCCGCATGACGGGCACGTTCGGCGATCTGACGACCACATCCTTTTTTCCGGCCAAACCACTGGGCTGCTATGGCGATGGCGGCGCGATGTTCACCAATGATGATGATCTGGCAGAACTGCTGGTCTCGCTGCGCTTTCATGGCAAGGGCGACTATAAATACAACAATGTGCGCATCGGCATGAACTCGCGCCTCGACACGATTCAGGCGGCGATCCTGCTCGAAAAACTGGCGATCTACGCCGATGAGCTAGACGCGCGCCAGCGCATTGCTGACCGGTACACGGATGCGCTTCAGGATGTAATCGACACGCCTGTGGTGGGCAATGAATGCCGTTCGATCTGGGCACAATACACGCTGAAGACCCGCGATGGTCAGGACCGTGAGGCGATCATGGAGCGTCTTAAGGAGGCGGGTATTCCGAGCACCGTCTACTACCCGATGCCGCTCCATATGCAGAAGGCCTATGATCGCTTTCCGACCGATCCCGAGGGCTTGGCCACATCCGAAGCCATTGCCAAACAGGTCTTCTCCCTGCCCATGCATCCCTATTTAGAGCCTGATGCGCAGGAACAGGTCATCTCCGCACTGCGCGACGCGCTGGGATAACGCATGCGGGCATGGGTGATCAAAACAGGCGAGCCTGTTCCCTACCTGCCCGCAGAGTCCGGCGACCGTCTGTTTCGCACAGGTCTGATGGCGCAAACGCTTATGGATGCAGGCCATGAGGTGACGTGGTGGACTGGGCAGTTCCACCATCAGCTCAAGCATCACCGCGATGTGCAGCCCGATCGCGTGCTCAGACCATCGGAGGCAGGCCCTGACATGGTCTTTCTGTCCTCGCGCGGATACCGCTCGCATATCACGCCTGCGCGGTTTCTGGACCATGCGCAGGTACGGCGAGGTTTTCTGCGCCTTGCCTCGGACTTGCCTCGCCCGGATGTGATGATCTGTGCATGGCCGACGATTGATCTGGCCTATGCCGCCACCACGTTCGGCCGGGCGCATGGCATTCCGGTCGTGCTCGATATCCGCGATCTGTGGCCGGATATTTTCTACGAGCGCATCACTGCAAAAACAGGCCTGCCCTTTAAAGGGTATTTCTGGCCGTGGGAGCGGATGGGCAAGCGGGCCATGCAAAATGCCAATGCGGTGATTTCGATCACGCAAGGCATGCTGGACTGGGCGCACACACGTTTCGCGCGCGAAACAACGAACCTCGACAGGGTGTTCTACCAAAGCCAGAGCGCCACGCCAGCCGTGCCCGATGCTGAGTTCTGGCAAGCGCGCGGTGTCGATCTGGCCGCGCCCAAGACACGGTTGGTCTGGTCCGGCACGCTGATATCGCATCTCGATATCCAGACATTGCTCGCCGCCATCGAAACCCTGCCCCAGAGCGCCGCGGACAAGCTGGAATTCGTCTTTTGCGGCTCAGGCGACCTGACCCCGCGTATCGAAGAGATGGCCGCGCGCCTGCCACATGTGATCTACGGTGGATGGGTCAGCCAAAACGCGCTGAGCGCCCTTTACGAGGCCAGTCACATCGGCATGATCTGTTATCTCGACCGGTTCGATTTCCAACTGTCCATTCCCAACAAGGTGGCCGATTTCACTCGGTCGGGCCTGCGCACACTGACCAATCTCGATGGCGAATTGGACCGTGTGCTTGGACCCCATGATCTTCTGATCCGGTACAAAACCGGCGATGCGGATGATCTTGGGGCCGTGTTGCGCCGGATCGCGGACGAGCCGGAGCGGTATCGGGGAAAGACGGATGCGGGTCCCAGGCTCTTTTCCGAGTTGTTTGACGCCAAGGTCGTGATGGCCGAATTTGTGCGCTATGTGGAAGGCATTGCCGATCAGGGGGCCACATGAAGCGCGTCATTGACATTGCCGGGGCGGGGATAGGGCTGATCCTGTTTGCGCCTGTGCTCATTTTGCTCGCCGTGATGATCCGGCGCAATCTGGGATGGCCGGTGCTTTTTAGTCAGACGCGTCTGGGCCTGCATGGCAAACCCTTCGAGATGATCAAATTCCGCACCATGCGCGATGCCCTGAGCGCCGATGGCAGCCCATTACCCGATGCCGAGCGGATGACGCCTTTGGGGGCCAAGCTGCGCGCCTATTCGCTTGATGAACTGCCCGAGCTTTGGAATGTACTGAAAGGCGAGATGAGCCTTGTGGGTCCGCGGCCTTTGCTGATGGAATACCTCCCGCTCTATTCGCCGCGTCAGATGCGCCGTCATGAGGTCCGCCCCGGCGTGACCGGCTGGGCGCAGATCAACGGGCGCAATGCGGTCAGCTGGCCGGAGAAATTAGAAATGGATGTGTGGTATGTGGAAAACCGCTCGCTCTGGCTCGATCTGAAAATCATCGCGCTCACAATCCGCAAAGTGATAAAGCAGGACGGGATTTCCGCAGATGGCGAGGCGACCATGCCAAAGTTCAAGGGTGAGAGATGAACGCCCTGCGCATCATAGGTGCCGGCGGCCATGGACGGGTACTGGCCGATATCGCCGAAGGGATGGGCTATCGGGAAATCAGCTTTCTGGATGCCGGATATCCAAAGCTGCACGAAAGTGGCGCGTGGCCCGTCACTGGCAGACCAGAGGCACAGGACGAAGCCGATGTCGCGCTGGGGATCGGAGATAACGCGACGAGGCTGTCTTTTTTTGAGACCCTAACCCAGACGCCTGTGACGCTGATTCACCCTTCCGCAGTGGTGTCGCCTCATGCCGAGATCGGGGCGGGCAGTGTCATTTGTGCCGGCGCGGTCGTTGCCCCTTTCGCCAAACTGGGACAGGGATGTATCATCAACACCTGCGCCAGCGTCGATCATGATTGTGTGCTCAGCGACGGGGTGCATATCTCGCCTGGCGCGCGGCTTGGCGGCGGCGTGTTTGTTGGCGCGCGTACGTGGATCGGAATTGGCGCCGTGGTGCGCGAGTATAAATCCATCGGGAGTGATGTTATGGTCGGTGCGGGTGCGGCGGTGACACGCAATGTAGGGGATGGCGCGCGCATTGGCGGTGTGCCCGCCAAGGAATTTTAACGCATGGGCGACGAAATCCGTGACGGATTTCAGACAGCTTTCACCTGGTGAAAGCGCTCGGCCGAACGAAAGGACCAAGAATGCTCAACGGACCCTTCTCTCCCTGGCCTTCCTTCACCGAGGAAGAAGCCGATGCCGTCCGTGACGTGATCCTCTCGGGCAAGGTCAATTACTGGACCGGCACGATCGGGCGAGATTTTGAAAAGGACTTTGCCGCCTTCGTCGGCGCGTCCCATGCCATCGCGCTGGCCAACGGCACGGTTGCGCTGGATCTGGCGCTGCAGGGGCTAGGAATCGGGCACGCCTTTGGCGGCGGCGAGCGGGACGAAGTGATCGTCACCCCGCGCAGCTTCATCGCGTCAGCTTCTGCCGTGGTCAACGCAGGCGCACGCGCCGTCTTTGCCGATGTGGATCGCGACAGCCAGACCATCACGCCTGCCACTGTGGAGCCGCTGATCACCCGAAATACCCGCGCGATCATCTGCGTGCATCTCGCGGGCTGGCCTTGCGATATGGACGGGCTGCGCGCGCTGGCAGAGCCGCGCGGCATCAAGCTGATCGAGGATTGCGCGCAGGCCCATGGCGCGGCGCTGAATGGCAGGCCAGTGGGCGGATTGGGCGATGTAGCCGCGTGGTCTTTTTGTCAGGACAAGATCATGACCACGGGCGGTGAAGGCGGGATGGTCACCTGCAATGACGAGACGCTCTGGCGGCGCATGTGGGCCTACAAGGATCACGGCAAAAACTGGGAGGCGGTTTATGAGCGCGACCACGCGCCGGGCTTTCGCTGGCTGCATGAGAGCATCGGCACCAACTGGCGCCTGACCGAGGCGCAATCGGTGATTGGCCGCATTCAGCTCAGGCGCATGGACGAATGGCAATCCGCCCGTAGCCGCAACGCGGAGGCAATCATGGAGGCTGCGCGCGCCAACCCGCTGTTCCGCGTACCGGATATCCCCGAGAGCGTGACCCATGCCTGGTACAAAGCCTATATCTTTGTGAGGGGCGACGCCGCACTGCGCGACCGCATTATGAACCAGATCACCGCGCAGGGAGTGCCTTGCTTTTCCGGCTCATGTTCGGAGATATACCGCGAGAAGGCCTTTGGCGGCCTGCCAGAGCGCCTACCCGTCGCGCAAGAACTGGGTGAGACGAGCCTAATGTTTCTGGTGCATCCGACGCTGACGGAGGCGGAAATGGACAAGACCGCCGAGGTTATCCGAGCAATTCGCTAGACAGGCGCATGGCGCACAGAGAGCCACGTCTGTCTGACATCAGACGCCGATCGCGGCGGAAAACGTTTGATCAGCTGGAGCAGTTAGTCGATCTTGACGTCGAAAGGCAGGCTGCTTGGGGAATGTCGGTTGAGATGATCAAATTAGAAATGTTGGAGTTTAAACGCATGAAGATTTTTACCCTGTCGCCTCGTAGAGTATGGCATTGAAAACTTTCTTTTTTTGCCTCTTTGTCGCCCTTATAGGTTTTGTTGCCTTCAAAGGCGCCAAAGATGTTTTGTTATCTGATGCGGACAGCAATGTGGTCTTAGACCTTTTGGTAGAGATTAATGGAATTCCGCCATCAAATCCAGCGCTTGGGTCAATTTTTTCCATTGATTTTAGCGACGTTGATTTAGCGTGTGGCGCTGGTTTCGTCTCAAGTGTTGGCACTAGAATTTATCAAAACCAAAATGATATTGAATTTTGGTGTAGGCGTCCAGATGATACTCTCATCGACTGGCAATCTCTGGGCCGCCCGCTGCAAGATTTTCCATCTTCAATGGTTGGAAATGTGGGTGGCGATCTTTACGAATATATTGCTCGAACAATGTATGATTTTGAAGCGCAACAATGGATACCACTCATTGATCTTGGGGGAATAGACACTGCCGGAATGGGCTCGTACGTGTTTCGCACTGCAGATGTTCCATGGTCAATTGTTTATAATTACCAGAATTGTCAGGGTTTGTCTGCTGTGAGTGCAGACGGTTATTTTGGCACGCTACCATTGGAATCTGGCGAAAGTTTTTCAGCGGCGACGATTTGGCGTGGATATTTTTATGCAAATATTGGAAATGAAGTTGTACGTGCACCACTTAACGAAGTGCGAGAAGCCTGTTTTTATTTGGCTGAGCAGGCCATCATTCCAGATAATAACTATATTTACGCGATGTACCCAATTGCGGACCGTCTTTTAATAGGTGGCGGTGGCTGGCCATTTTTAGAGAGCTCGCAGCAAAACTGCCCACTGATCTACAGCGTCGACCCCAATGGCTCAGTGGATCAAATTTCACTGCGGAATTGCGAGCGCGATCATATCACGGAGATTTATGGGTTTTCTTTAGCTGATGATGCAGTCGTGGCGGGCACTTATCCAATGGGCGAACTATACGCGGTGGAAAGTGGCTCTTCGTTTGCCAACCGTACAGGCTTACCTAGATTTCAAGTAGAGCCTTGGGAAAGAGATGATGGTACACGTAACTTAGAATCCCAGGCTCTAGTGTCATCCTACGGGATGCTATTTGTAGGCATGTTTCCATGGGGCGAGCTTTATTATTCTGATGCGATTTGGATGACTAATGGAGGCTCACATCGCGTATTTTCATATCCAACAAGATCTAGCAGCAAGGAGCCATACTTTGTGCCGGCGTTGCGCGCTTATTGCCCAGGCGATCTTGTCGAGGTGCCAAATTGTATCGAAGGCGCACGTCTAGACCTTTGGGGCCAACGCGTCACTTCCATTGCGGTGTTGGATGGAAAAATATGCGTTGGCACAGGCAACACCTTTGCTACGGTATTTGATGAAGATGAGCATACCTTTGTGCCGCCGCATTCTGAATCCGAATACGGCGCGGTTCATTGCGCACTATTAAAAAATCAAACACTAGCACCGTTTGTTCCGGAGGAAGAAGTGGTTCTTAATTTCCGCATTACCGTCGCGGAGTTAATTGTTGAACGAGATGGTGAAATTCTTGCTCGGCAGCCGCATGATCTAGACGAAGTGGAATTAGCAGCTTTGACCGGGGGCAGGTACTCAATCGATTTGGGAGTGGGCGCATATGGCGAAACGCCTGCAGATGTATCGATATTAACAGATTGATGTGAGGCGGATATCTTTCAGGATGCCGTTATAGTTAAGTTGGCTCCACACTCGTTGATTATCAGAGCCAGAAGATGACGGTGCGGGGTGAAATCGGGTCGGGTGTCTCCAAGTGGCAAAGTCAGCAAGCGTTATCTCGACGATCTCCCTGCGAGCTATTTATCAAACCTTTGGATAGACACCGCGACCGGTAGCGGCATGGGTAAAGTCTAACTAATCCGGTCTGAACAAGTCGCAACGCTATGATTTTTTTGTGAAGTTATGTTTTCTGTGTCTTCGAGTTGCAGGATTTGGTCGGTTTTGGACCAGAACCCTGCAATTTCGGATTGAGCGATGAAGCCTAAATCCCGTGGCCTCGAACAGGATGATCTCTTGCGTCCGCGCCTGACCAATATGATCGACATGCGTCACGCGCTGGTGAAGTTGGCTGCGCTGATCGACTGGGATTTCTTTGAGACCGAATGGGCCGGGTTCTTCCCGTCGCATATGGGACGCCCTGCGACGTCGCCGCGTCTGGTGGCGGGGCTGCTTTACCTGCAGCACACCTACCGGCTGTCGGACGAGGCCGTGGTCGCGCGTTGGGTGGAGAACCCATACTACCAGCACTTTTGTGGCGAGACGTTCTTTCAGCACCGCTTCCCGCTCGACCCCTCGTCGCTAACGCAGTGGCGTAGAGGGATTGGTGAGGAGGGCGTCGAGTGGCTGCTAACCGAGACGATCGAGGCGGGTCGCGGGGCCGGGGTGATTTCGGAACGCAGCGTCGAGGCAGTGATCGTGGACACCAAGGTAATGGAAAAGGCAATCGCCCATCCCACGGATGCGCGGCTTTACGAGAAAGCCCGTCGGCGTCTGGTGGTGCTCGCTCAAGAAGCAGACCTGTCTGTTCGCCAGAGTTACAAGCGGCTCGCGCCGCGTCTGTCGGGCCAGGTCGGGCGCTATGCCCATGCGCGGCAGTTCAAGCGGATGCGCAAGGCGCTGCGGCGACTGGAGGGCTATACTGGCAGCGTGATGCGGGACATCCAGCGCCAACTGGGCCGAGTGACCGACAACAGCCTTCGGCAGCGGATCGAGGTGGAGGTCGCGCTTGTGGACCGGCGGCTGCGCCAGAAGCCGAAGGACAATGGCAAGCTCTACGCGCTGCATGAGCCGAAGGTGGATTGCATCTCCAAGGGCATGGCGCGGGTGCACTACGAGTTCGGAACGAAGGTGTTGGTGACGACAACCCACAAGGAGGGCTTTGTTGTCGGCATTCGATCGATGCCCGGGAACCCTTATGATGGGCACACGCTGCGCGAGGCGCTGGAGCAGTTGGAAATCCTGACGGACACCCGCCCGAAGCGGGCCTTCGTGGATCGCGGCTATCGCGGCCACGGGGTCCAGACCACGGCGGTTTACATCGCCGGCTCGAGACGCGGGATGACCCCGGCGCTTCAGCGAGACCTTCGCCGACGCAGCGCGATCGAGCCAACGATCGGACACATGAAAACGGATGGGCGTCTCGCGCGCTGCGCTCTCACGGGCACGCTTGGTGACGCGCTTCATGCCGTCCTGTGCGGGTGCGGGCACAACATACGCATGATCCTGGCCCACCTCAGGGCTCTTTGGGTCCAAATCCTGGCGGCGCTGCTCGACGCATTCGGGGCAAGGGGCAGCGCTGAACGATCTGATTGCGGTCTGAAGGGGCTCGCCGCATGATGTTCAGGGCGGACTACATCATCGCCTGGAAGCTTTGCACGACGATGAAGGCCGAGGACGTGACCGCTACGCTTGATCTGGCGCAGGAAGCCTCCGGCTGCGACCGCGCAGCCGTGGTCGCCAAGCCTGGACTGCTCAGTGACAACGGCTCGTCTTACATTGCAGGTGACCTGGCGGATTACATCGACGACAAGGGATGCAGCATGTCCGCGGCGCGCCCTACCACCCCCAGACCCAGGGCAAGATCGAGCGATGGCATCAGACCATGAAGAACCGCGTTCTGCTTGAGCATTAGTTCCTACCCAGTGACCTGAAGCTGCAGATTGCGGCCTCCGTCGACTACTACAACAACGAGCGCTGCCACGAGAGCCTCGGCAACCTGACACCCGCCGATGTGTAATTCGGGCGCGCCGAGCAGATCCTGAAACAGCGAGAGGAGATCAAACGCAAAACCATGCTCAAGCGGCGCTTGCGCCACCAAACTGAAAACGCATAACCTCAATCAAGGATGAGCCAGAGCCTCCAAACGAAAGCTCGCTCAACTGTCCCAAATTATCTGACGACGGACAGCAGCTACCGCACACGGCCTCAAAGCGCAGAGCCGATTTTGAAGTCAGGTAGAGGAGACACCAGTACTGTGGGCGAATGATCACACGTGAGCAGCACTCACCGAGCCAGTCACGTTCAAGGCCTCATTGAGAGCCTAGGCGGATAAGCCTCATGCTCCCAGACATTGTGCTCCGCGTATTCCAAGTATCTTGCCAAGGTTGCAACAGACTTCCAACCCCCAGCGCGCATGATCGCAACTGTGTCATGGCCCGCACACAGCAGCTCCTGAGCAGCGCCTACTCTTAGCGAGTGCCCCCTGAACTCGCCGCTAAACTCAAGGCCTGCCCTTGCCGCGCCCTTTTGGATAGCGCGGCGAACGGTGACTGAATTCAAGTCACGACGGACTGCTTGTCCCTGATAGATCGGGCAGAAGAGGAACTCGAAGTCCGCCCCCCTCCAATCAACCCAACAACGCACAACGCGCGCTGTATCCCTTGATGTGAAGACGTAACGACCCAGACCGGCCTGATCCGTCTTGCTACGACGGATCGTTAAGCGCAGCGTACCGTCCGGTCGCCAGTCCAAGTCGTCGTCCCGCAAGGCCACCAACTCCGACCTCCTCGCAAGCATCTCGAAACCCAGCGCGAGGATGGCGCTGTCACGGATGCCCCAAGGCGTGTCGGGCTGCGCAGCTAGAACGTCGCGCAACTGCGCCCGCGAAATCCCTCTCGCCTGCTGAGGTGGCTTCTTTCGAGACCGAATGACCCGGCGCAAGGATAGCCTCACCTCCTCGTCGCGCGTCGGATCAAACATGCCCATGAGGCGGTGCACCTTGCCGATGGCAACAAGGCGGCGGCGCACTGTCGTTGGAACGAGGCGGAGCCCTTGCTCCTCGACGAACCGGCAGACTGTTTCGACTTTGGATGGAAAGCTCTCAAGACCTTGGGCGGCACACCAATCGACAAAACACTTCACATCGTCATAATACCCTCGGATCGTCGATGGGGCGTAGGCACCTTCGAGGCGGAGAAGGTGGACTTTCCAAGGGTGATCAATTTCACATCTCATGTGACACAAATTATGACACTATGACAAAGATTGCAACCTCTTCTCAACTGCGCGCAGCGCGTAATGCGATCGGATGGTCGTTGGAAAAACTTGCTCAAGAAAGTGGCATCTCACTTCGGACCCTCATTCGATATGAAGATCAAATAGGTGTGCCTGCGAGCCGCAGCGGGAATTTGGAGTGCGTGATTGTAACGCTCGAGACCGCTGGCATTGAGTTCATCGGCTCGCCCGACGACCGGCCAGGCATTCGCATCGGCCCACCCAAATCGCCGACAGTCTGACCGTGGGTCAAACCGCGGCAGCCACCCCTCCGCCCAAAGTCCTGCAAACTGGTCCGGCGCCACAAATTCACGCGACGACTGCCCTTAACGATAGGCCGCCCGACATCCCGCCCTGTGACGGCATGCGAGAACGGCCCATTGCCATCATGACATAGGCAAAACCCGAGCGGCGCCCCAGCTTCCGCGCTCCAGGTATGATTTGGAGAACTGCCCGCCGATGGTGTACACATAACAGAGGCGCAATGAATCCGAACGACCAGAGCTGCCTCTACATGTTGTCATCTTACGTGCGGAGGCCACACGATGTCGGAAAAATTGCCTAAGCCGAACTTCAGATCCTTTATCGCCCCCGACGAAGACCTGGCGCATGTAAAGTCGATCTACGCGGCCCTCGTCGCAGAGCTGAAGCCGTCGACTTATCTAGAGGCGCGGCAGATCGAGCTGATCGTGCTTTGCGATTTGGAAATGTCCCGCCACAGGCGGCTGAGCGTCAGCCACCTCGCATCGTCCTCCCGCACCTTCGAAGAGAGGGCAGTGCAAAAAAGGTTGCAAGCCCAAGAGGAGGACGCAGACGGCCAGGACCTCCCGCCAATCGACCCCCAGGAGATGCACCAGATCGTCGCAAGGGCGTATGCCCTCAACATCGAAACGCACGCCTACCACGACGCGAGTGTCGCAAAACTGGAGGCGCGGCGGCGATCTCTTCTGCGCGACTATGACGCCCTGAAACAGCGCGCCGCGCGCCGCCCCATCGAGGATGCGGAAGTCATCGATGCTGCCTCCGTCGATCTTGGGGAGGCATAGTGTGCCATCCCTTCAGCCTCGGGCGCCGACATCGTCAAGGAAAGCGATTTCCAACCTGAAAAATGCGCAGAAAAGCACTGGCCCAAAGACGGCAGCAGGCAAGCGCCGTTCGAGGGACAACGCACTGCGTCACGGCTACAACACGGCCCCTTGCCCATCCGCGACGCTGGAACACCTCAGGCGCATCCTCTCTGATCCCGATGCAGACGTCGTATCATCACTGCAAACGGAAGTCGGGAGGGCGGCAGTTGCCTTGGCTGTCGCTGAGGCACGGCTAGACCGGATCCTTGAGGATCGGTCGACGCTTCAGGTCATCGACAGGGACCACGCATCGGAAGCTGAACGCATGGCCGAAGCGATGCCGCGACACCGCAGCAGAAACAAGGAGGAGGCCTGGATGAAGGAGGCCCTAACCTTCCTTCTGAAATGCAACCATCGATCCAGACGGATGTTCAAACTACAATTCAACCAGCAGACGCGGTACCTTGCTCAGGCACATGCAACCAGACGCAAGGCTCTCCTTCACTTCCTGGCTGCGTCAGATCAAAAATTTTAGAACGAAGCCAATTTATAAATTCAAATCATATATTTAAGCTTTTACACATCGAGTTTCTGCCTAAATTTTCAGATGTAGCGGCCCCATTCCACCAAACTGTTTCCCCTTCCGCCCACCTGCGCGACAAACCGAAGACGTTCAGCAAACATCAGTAGTTTGCTGAACAATCCGCGCCGCTTTTGGCAAATGTCCAGAAGCACCAGCTATCCACCCACCCCCACATCGACAAAACCGCCAACCCAAGACATACCCCCCTAGACGCCCCCTCCCCCGGACCCCCGCCCATGATCTACCTGCACAAACTCCTACCCGCGCTCGCCAGCCCGATCATGGCGCTCATGCTCCTCACACTTCTCTCCCTCCTCACCCGCTCCCGCGCGGTGAAACTTCTCACCTTCTTCCTCTTCCTCATGACGACGAACCCCATCCTCGCCAACCGAGCGATCGCCTATCTCGAACGCGATTTTCCGCCGAAACCGCTCGCCACAATCGAACCTCTCGATCATGTGGTCGTGCTCAGCGGGATGATCCGCGCAGTCGTGACCGAGGATGGCACCCTGATCTATGAATTCGGCGAGGCCGTGGACCGGTTCGCGGCCGGGCTAAACCTGCTCGCATCAGGCCAAGCAGACACCCTCATCCTCACCCGTGGCCAGCTTCCTTGGTCCACCGGCCGCCCCGAGGGGGAGGTACTGCGCGACATCGCCCTTGCCCACGGCATCGACCCCGAAAACATCCTCCTCACCACCCCGGCCCAAAACACGGCCGAGGAGGCGCAGGCCATCGCCGAAATGCTACACAACGGCGCGCGGATCGGCCTTGTGACCTCGGCCTTCCACATGCCCCGCGCGCTGCAGGTTTTTCGCAGCCAAGGCCTTGATCCCCGCCCCATCGCCGTCGACTACCGACAAGACTATGACGCCATGACTTTCATGGATGTCATCCCCAGCGCTGCGGCCCTTGACGACATCTCCCTCTTCACCCGGGAAATGATCGGCCGCGCCTATTACGCGATCCGCTGAACTTCGCCCTCAGCCCTTGGCAAGCTTCTCTGCACTCACCTCGATGCGCGACTGGCGGCCCATGAAATCGATCAACAGATGCACCCGGTGCTGCGGATCGACCGCCTCCACCTTGGCCAGGAAATCGACGAAAGGCCCCTCGCGCAGGATCACCTCCTCGCCCACGTCAAAGGGTGGCGGGGCCTCGCCCGTCAGGGCGTAGCGCTTGGCCATTTCCTCGACCAAACCCTTGGGCAAGGGCACGGGCCGCCCCCCGAAACTGACGATCCTTGCCACGCCATAGGTCGAATTGATCACCCGCCAGCCGCGATCCTCTGGGTTAAGCGCGGCAAAGACATAACCGGGAAAAACCGGCGCATCGACGGTCACGAACTTGCCTGCCCGCCGCACCGACCGCCGCTCGCGGGGGACAAAGGGCATAAAACCCTGCCGCTCCAGATTGATCACCGCCCGGTTCAAGCCGTTGGGCTTGAGCTGAACGAGATACCAATCCGCCGTTATGCTGTCTTGCCTGTCGGACAAGATGCCAGTCTCCGCTTTCCGTCGCGCATCCCCGGCATGGCGAACCCGTTAGCTACTAGCCACGCCCCACAGCTTCAAGCCCACGGGGCTCGACCCAAGCCTCGGCCACACCAACAGACCGCCGCTCGGCTACGAGCGCGAACTGGATCTGCCGCCACCCCATGCGCAGCTGCGCCATGACCCGCCGCGCCCGGTAGCCAAACCGCGCGCCTGCCGATCGCGCCGCAAGGGGCGGCTTTTTCACCACGTCGATCAGGGATTTCGTCGGGATCGCCTGCGGCACGCCATAAACCTCGCAGTGATCCAGCTGCACCGACAACGCCGGATCGGCCTGCCAGCTCGCCATCCCATAGGTCGAGGAGATCAGCGCATCCGACGGTGCCCCCGCACGGCGTGCATGCTCCAATAGCTTCGCCGCCCCCGCGGGCCAGACCACATAGGCCGCCGATCCCGTCCGATCCTGGTAAAGCCTCCGGATCGGTGCCCCATCATGCAGCCGCCGTCCCATCAACTTCTTGCGCCCCCGCGCCTCGAGGCTGATGTGCTCGACCCCTGCCAATCCCACCACCGCCTCCAGAAAGGCCGGTAAGCTCGCTGCCAGAACCGCATCATCCTCCAGCACCAGACAGGGCGCGCCCAAGGACGCGACCCGCTCCCATGCCACCATATGCGAGGCGCAGAGCGCCATTTCCGTCACCCGCATCGGCCGCTGCCAACGGTGCCAGACCGGATCACCCTCGGACGGTTGCAAGGTGGCAGGCGTCACCGCCTCGACCCGCTCCCACTCCATGCCCAGCGCCGCCATCTGCGCTTCCATGAACCCCATCCGCTCCGTGGCAGAGGCCATGTTGATGATCAGCGCCCGCATCCCGCCCTCAGAATTCGCCATCGAAAATCCGCATGTATTGCGCGAGCACCTGCGGTTTGGTGAATTTCGCCTCCAGCGTCTCGGCCCCGCCCGCGACCAGCAGTTCCGCCAATCCCGCCTCCTCGCGCACCCGCGTGATCGCCGCAGCCATTCCCGCCGCATCGTCGATCTCGACCAAAAGCGCGTCCTGCCCCTCGGTCGCGAACCAGCTCGGCCCCTCCGACCGGGTCGAGACGACCGGCACCCGCGCGTGCCACGCCTCCAAGATCACGTTGCCCAAAGGCTCATGGCGCGACGGCATGACATAGACATCGGCCGAGGCCACGATATGCGTCGGCTCCTCCACCCAGCCGAAAAACCTCGTCCGCTCGGCGATCCCCAATTCTGCGGCCAGCGCGCGCAATTCCGCCTCCCGCTCGCCCGCACCGGCAAGCCAGAGCCAGGCACCGGGCACCAGGGCCGCGGCCCGGATCAACGTGTCAAAGCCCTTGCGCCCCACGAACCGCCCCGATCCCGCGATGACAAAGGCATCCTCCGGCGTGCCGTGATCGGCGCGGCGCACGGGCTCGATCTCCACCTGGCGGGCGAAATTCGACACGACCGGCACGGGCTTTTGCCATCCCAGATCACGGCACGCCTGCGCGATGCCCGGCGTATTGGCCACGATCAGGTCGTTGTTGCGGAAATTCTTCAGATGGCGGGGATAATCCCCCAGCCGCGTCAGCTTCACCGCCCCCGGCGCATCGGGAACAAGGCGCGATGACCGCGACATCCACGCCATGATCACATCGGGTTTCCAGTCGCGCACCATCCGCCGCACCCGCCACGTCAACAGGAGGCTCATGGGCGAAATGCGCCGGTAATTGCTTTCAAGGATCGGGCCCAGCTCCGCGATCTCGGCATGCCACATCCGCCCGGGTCGCGTGACGAACCGCTGCTCCATCCCCGCCTCGCCAAAGGCCTGGACAAGGTTGACGAAAAACCGCTCGGCCCCGCCATCCTTGCCGAAATGCATGTGCAAGATGCGTTTCGCGCTCATCCCCTGCCCCCGCTCTTGTCCTTGGCGATCTCGTCGAAAAGGCTCAGGTAACGCGCCAATACCGCCTCCTTGGAAAACCGCTCCGTCAACGTCCGCGCCCCGGCCTCGGCCAGCCGCGCGCGCAATCCCGGATCAGCCCCCAGCCGCGCGATGGCTGCCCCCATGGCGGGCGCATCCTCGATATCGACAAGCATCATGTTGCCCCCGTCCACGCCATACCACATCGGCCCCTGGCTCCGCGTGGCGACAACTGGCAACCCCGCCGCCCAGGCCTCGAGTATGACATTGCCCAGCGCCTCGTCCCGGCTCGGCATCGCCAGCATGTCACAGGCCTGCAAGACGGGGATGATATCGGTCTGCCATCCGGCAAAGACGACACGCCCGGCCACGCCCAGATCCTCGGCCAACTGGCGCAACTCCGCCTCTTTCGGCCCATCCCCGATGAGCCACAATTCGGCCTCCGGCGCATCGACCATGGCGCGGATCAGCGTGTCGAACCCCTTGATCCAGACGAACCGCCCCACGGCGGCAACGCGCCCGCCCTTAGGCCTCGGCCTGTCGCGGATCGCGGGCGGCGCTTGCCCGCCGGTCTTGGGCGGCGGCGGAAAATTCGAAATCACCTCCGCCCGCCCCTGCCAGCCCTGGCCCCGGATGTGATCGACGATATCGGGCGTATTGGCCACCACCGTGTCCAGATGCCCGAAATGCCGGACGTGAAACGGGAAATCCCCCAGCCGCACCAATTTGACCCGCCCCCATGCGGGGATCAGCCGTGCGGTCGGCCCGCGCCAGCCCATGATCACATCGGGATCGAACTGCGCCATCCGCCGCCGCAGCGCCCAAAGCCGGATCAACGACACCGGATCGCGCCGCAGATAGGTGCCCTGATGCACCCTGCCCCGCTGCTCCAGTTCCGGCAACCAGACCTGCCCGGGTCTCACCGCGAATTCCTGCGCAATTCCCGCCTCGTGAAACCCTTGGGTGAGCCGCAGGAAAAACCGCTCCGTGCCACCGTCGCGTCCCATCATGACGTGAAAGATGCGGCTCACCATCCCCGATCACCGCCCCCTCGACAGCGCCAGCCGCAGCCGGTAATTCGCCTGATAGCGTATCGTCCGCCAGACACGGCGCAGCGCCCCGTCGCGCTTGCCCATCTTCTTCCGGCTCTCGCCCACCGTGCCCTCGGGCGTTTCCTGTTCGCCAATGGCTATGGGCTGGGGCGCGATCATCGCGACCTTCAGACCAAATTCCCAGAAATGCTTGTGATCCTCGTCCACGGGCCGAAAGATCGGCGGCACGCGCGCCAATATCTTCTCCGCCCCCGCTCGCGTCAGCACATAGCCCAGCGTCGTCGACGGCACCCGGTCGGGCCGCCCCACCGATACCCCCAGCCCGATCTCATGCACAGCACTCAAGGCCACGGGCTTGAAGGAGAAAAGCTTCACCAGATCCCACGCCCCCGGCCGCGCCGCCAGATCGGCTTGCAACCCCGCGATCACGCCGGCCAGATCGCCCGTGACCCGCATGTCATCCTCAAGGATCACCGCCGCCTCGGCCCCGCCATCGCGCAGCCATTCCGCCGCCCGCACATGGCTCAGGTAACACCCGATCTCGGGCGCAACCAGATCATGCCGCGCGCGCCGCGCATTGGCCGCCGCGTCGTAAACCCGCGCGGTTTCCTCGGCACTCAGGGCCCGGCCATTCACCGCTGGCAACCGTTCCCACGCGACGCCCGCGCGGCCCAGTTCCTCGGCCACGCGCGCCAACCGGGTCTGGTTGGCATCCATGTTGATCACGTAGACAGGCCAGTCCGCCAATTCGCCCGCTCCCTTGCTTCCCTGTCCGGCTACCTCGTGCCTTGTGGCGCTGCAAGCTTTCGTGACAAGTATCCCGGACCCGGCACCTTGGCGATGGCTGACCCGCGCATGACCGCACAGATCCCCGTTTACGTGATCAACCTCGACCGCCGCCCCGACCGGCTGGCGCGGATCGCGGCACATCTGGCGGATCGCGGCGTCAACTTCATTCGCCAATCCGCCTGTGACGCCGCCTCCGTCCCCGAGGCCGAGATCGCACGAGTTATCCACGCCCACGGTCCGCTCGGCCAACTGGGCCTTGGCGACCGCGCCTGCACGATCAGCCATACGATGGCTTGGGCCACCTTCCTCGGCACCGATGCCTGCCACGCCCTGTTTCTGGAAGACGACATCTTTCTGTCGCAAGATATCGCTGCAACGCTGGCCTCGGACGACTGGATCCCGCCCAACTGCAACGCCGTCAAGCTCGAGAAATTCAACGCAGGCACCTCGCGCCTCCTGCTCGCCCCCGAAATCGGCCAGACGCCGTCGGGCCGCGCGCTCCACCCGATGCGCTCGCGCCATGTCGGCGGCGGCGCCTACATCCTCAGCCGGGAGGGCGCGCGGCTCGCCCTGTCGCACCGGGGCCGCTACCGCGTGCCGATCGACCATTTCCTCTTCAACGACACGGTCTCCCCCATCCGCCGCGCGCTGGCGCCCGCCATCGTGGTGCCCGCCATGGCCACCCAACGCGCCTATGCCTACGAGAGCGACATCGCCCCGCTGGGCAAGGCGATCCGCCCCAAGGGTTGGAAAAAACGCCTCCGCACGCTCCGGCGCGGGTTGAACGAGGTGAACCAGGCCCCCCGCCAGCTCTGGCAATGGGCGACGGGTCAGGCGCGCATCGTCGATGTCGCCTTCGCGGAAGACCCGCCGCAGCCCTGAGCGATCACGCTGCCCGCACGATCCCCAACCGCGCCCGGATCGCAGGCGGCAACATCCTGGCCGAGGTCACGCGGGGCGCGGGATTCTCGATGATCTCCCGCTCCTCCCCCAAAAGCGCGACATATTCCGCGTAATTGTCGAACACCCGCCGCCCGGCATAATCGATATAGGTCTCGGCCGGCACGCCCTCGGCGAGGATGATGTCATGGCCCTCGGTCTCGATGTGATGCACGACATAGGTCGCGCCCAGTTCGGCCACGGGAACCCGGTCGATCCCTGCCCCGTTCACCAGCGCACCGGCATTCACCAAAACGCCCGCGACCATCAGCGCATGATCGGCCGTCACCACCAGATCGCGGTCAGGCACCCCCTGACCCAACGCGCCTGCGCGCACCCTGATCGGGCTGACACGTTCCGCCGGACCGAACAGGGTGGATACGATCTGGCGCAAATTGAAGCGCACGGCGACGACACGGCCATCCGCTGTCAGGACGGGGTCGCCCGGCCTCAGGCTTTCAACCGCCCGCACTCCGCCGGGCACGCCAATCGCTGTCCCCGACAGAAAACAGGCCGGAGCGTCTGACAAAGTTCGCGAATCCGTGTCATTTGCGAACGCCTTCAGTTCTCGTTCCGCCGTGGAATAGCTCACGTCATTGGCCAAGCCGAGGAGCGTATCGGGATTGGTCAAAAGCCCGTCCACCGTGAAAATGTAACAGGGCAAGCCCGCAAAGGTTGTCATGCCGACGTAGGTGGCCGTTCCCCCGTTCGGAATGCCGCTGACAGAACTCACGTTCGAGTTCAATCCGCTGATCGTGACCTGATCACCCGGCGAAATCGTGACGTCATCCACCACGGCCGTTATGGTCAAACTGCTTAATGCGCCTGCCGAGGTTTCACCGGAAGCACCGACTTGGACGTTGAAACGATAGGTCGTGGGCATGGTAACTCATCACTCGTTAATCTTGGGAACGGAAACCTTAGACAAGGACCGCCGCACCTGCAAACCCTGATCCCCTCGGGCGTGGGCGATCATGGGATACCGGGCGTCGGCGCGACCACCACGGAGCAAGCCCCCAAATGAAAAGGGCGCCCGAAGGCGCCCTTTCCCATCCCAATCGTCTCGGCCTCACTCCGCCGCGACAGGTGCCTTGGCCAGATCGCGCAGCACGTAGTGCAGCACGCCGCCATGCTCGATGTATTCGATCTCGATGGCCGTATCGATCCGGCACTTGAGCGTGATCTCCTTCGTCGTGCCATCGCCATAGGTGATCGTGGCCTTCGTCTCCATCAGCGGCGTGACGGCATCCAGCCCGTGGATATCGACCGTCTCGTCCCCCTTCAGGCCCAGCGACTTGCGCGTATCGCCCCCGGTGAACTCGAAGGGAATGACCCCCATGCCCACAAGGTTCGACCGGTGGATGCGCTCGAAGCTCTCGGCGATCACCGCCTTGACCCCCAACAGCGCCGTGCCCTTGGCCGCCCAGTCGCGGCTCGACCCCGCGCCATATTGCTCACCGCCGAAGATCACCAGCGGCACGCCCTGTTCCTGCCACGCCATCGCCGCGTCGAAGATCGAGGTCTGCTGCCCGTCCGGCCCAAGGGTGTAGCCCCCCTCGACCCCGTCCAGCATCTCGTTCTTGATGCGGATATTGGCGAAGGTGCCGCGCATCATCACCTCGTGATTGCCGCGCCGCGCCCCGTAGCTGTTGAACTCGCGCGGCGACACCTGCCGCTCGGTCAGGTATTTGCCCGCGGGCGTCGTCTCCTTGAACGAACCCGCCGGGCTGATGTGGTCGGTGGTGATCATGTCGCCCAGGATCGCCAGCACCTTGGCCCCCTCGATGTTCGAGATCGTGCCCGGCTGCGCGCCCATCCCCCGGAAATAGGGCGGGTTCTGGATGTAGGTCGAGGTGGCCGGCCAGTTGTAGACTTCCTGCTGGGGAACCTCCACGTCCTGCCACTTCTCGTCGCCCTTGAAGACATCGGCGTATTTGGTCTGGAACGCCTCGCGCGTCACGGTGCGCTCGACCGTCTCGGCCACTTCCGCCGTGGTGGGCCAGATGTCCTTCAGGTAGACATCCTTGCCATCCGGCGTCTGCGCGATCGGATCATTGACGATGTCGATGTCCATCGTGCCGGCGATCGCATAGGCCACGACCAAGGGCGGGCTTGCCAGATAGTTGGCGCGCACGTCGGGGCTGATCCGGCCCTCGAAGTTGCGGTTGCCCGACAGGACGGCGGTGGCGACCAGATCGCCCTCGGTGATGGCCTTGGAAATCTCGGGCTGAAGCGGGCCCGAATTGCCGATGCAGGTGGTGCAGCCATAGCCGACAAGGTTGAAGCCCAGCGCATCCAGATCATCCTGAAGGCCAGCCGCCTCCAGATAGGCGGACACGACCTGAGACCCCGGCGCGAGCGATGTCTTGACCCAGGGCTTGCGCGTCAGACCCAGCGCATTGGCTTTCTGCGCGACCAGACCCGCGCCGATCATCACGTAAGGATTCGAGGTATTGGTGCAGGACGTGATCGCCGCGATCACGACCTTGCCCGATTCCAAGGTGTAATCTTCGCCCTCGACCGGAACCTCTTTGTTCATCGGACGCTTGAAGGTCTCGGCCATTTCCTTGGCAAAGGCCGTCTTGGCATTGGACAGCGGCACGTAATCCTGCGGACGCTTGGGGCCCGAGATCGCGGGCACGATGCTCGTCATGTCCAGATGCAGAGTGTCGGTATAGACCGGCGCGTAATCCGCACCACGCCAGAAGCCGTTTTCCTTGGCATAGGCTTCGACCAGTGCGAGCGTATCCTCGTCGCGGCCCGTGTTGCGCAGGTAGCGCAGCGTCTCGTTGTCGATCGGGAAGAAGCCGCAGGTGGCACCATATTCGGGCGCCATGTTGGCGATGGTCGCGCGGTCGGCCAGCGGCAGACGGTCCAGACCCTCGCCGTAGAATTCCACGAATTTGTTCACCACGCCCTTCTGGCGCAGCATTTCCACGACCTTCAGCACCAGATCGGTGCCCGTCGTGCCCTCGACCATCTGGCCGGTCAGCTCGAAACCGATCACCTCGGGGATCAGCATGGAAATCGGCTGGCCCAGCATCGCGGCCTCGGCCTCGATACCGCCCACGCCCCAGCCCAGAACGGCCGCGCCATTGACCATGGTGGTGTGGCTGTCGGTGCCGACCAGCGTGTCGGGGTATGCGACCAGCTCACCCGACTGATCCTTGTCCGACCAGACGGTCTTGGACAGGTATTCGAGGTTCACCTGGTGGCAGATGCCGGTGCCGGGGGGCACGACGCGGAAATTGTCGAAGGCCGACTGACCCCATTTCAGGAAGGTGTAGCGCTCCATGTTGCGCTCGTATTCCCGGTCGACGTTGGCCTGAAACGCCCGCGCATTGCCGAATTCGTCGATCATGACCGAATGGTCGATCACCAGATCGACGGGGGCCAGCGGGTTGATGCGCTGCGGATCGCCGCCCAGCGCCTTGATCCCGTCGCGCATCGCGGCAAGGTCCACGACCGCCGGAACGCCGGTGAAATCCTGCATCAAAACGCGCGCGGGTCGATAGGCGATCTCGCGCGGGTTCTGCCCGCCCTTTTGCGCCCATTCGGCAAAGGCCTTGATGTCATCGACACTGACCGTCTTGCCATCCTCGTAGCGCAGCATGTTTTCCAGCACGACCTTGAGCGCGGCAGGCAGGCGCGAGAAATCGCCCAAACCGGCCTCCGAGGCGGCGGAAATCGAGTAATAGGCATAGCTCTTGGAGCCAGCCTTGAGCGTGCGGCGCGTCTTGGCGGTATCGTGGCCGACGGTAATGGGCATGGAAGCCTCCCTTCATCCGGACATGTGGGGGTCGTCTGTCTGGCGTGGCGATGCCACCGGATCGCCTGTCGATCAAGGGCAAAGCAGCTGGCTGCGACATTATTGTATGCGATTGCATACCGCAAGGGGGCAGATGGGGACTTTCGGGCAGAGCCGCGCAGACAACCCGACAGTCTCCGTCCTCGCCGGAAAGATCAACAAGGCAAGCATGGACAGATCATCGCGGCGGCACGCAGAGCACCACGCGCCTTGCCTGCGTCTTCAATTTTCCTTATCTTGAAGACATCCATCGGAGGTCCCCATGTCCCAGACCACCACCATGACCGTGCGCATCAGCGGCGCGCTCAGCGATTTCGTCGCCTCGAACGTGGGCGAGAACGGGTCTTACGAGAATATCAGCGAATACATCCGCGACCTGATCCGCCGCGACAAGGAACGCGTGGAGCAAGAAGCCTTCGACCGCCTAAAGGCCGAACTCACCCGCGCCTTCGCGGCCCCCGAGGACAGCTATCGCCCCCTTACCGCCGCCGAGGTGATCGCGCGCAACCGCGGCTGACGCCATGGCCATCCGCATCCAGGAGGCTGCCTCGCTCCGCCTCGACGAGATCTACCGCTACACGCGCGACCGCTGGGGCGTCGAACAGGCTGACCGCTACATCACCGATCTTTTCGCCGCTTTCGACCGCATCGAAACCAGCTCGATCCTGTCACGACCCATCCCTGCCGATTTCGGGGTCACGGGTTTCTATGTCCGCCACGCACAGCATGTCATCTATTGGCGGCGGCTTGCGAATGGCGACATCGGGATCTTCACGATCCTGCACGCGCGGATGCACCAGATGGACCGCTTCCGCGACGACTTGGGTGCGTGAGACATCGGGGCGATACCGTTAACACTCCGCCAACATACACCCTCGCCCCGGAAAGCTTTCGTCAACAAACCTCAACACGCCACGCCCGTGTAGGATGCGCCTTCAGGCGCAATACCCCCGCACCCTCCAGCCCCATATGTCGGATGCGCCCGTCACGGCGCACCAAGCACCCCTCAGAGCTGCGCCATCACCTCGTCGGAGATCTCGAAATTCGCCGTGACATTCTGCACGTCATCGTCGTCTTCCAGCGCCTCGATCAGCTTCATCAGCTTTTGCGCATCCTCCAGCCCCAGATCGGTCGTGGTGCTGGGCCGCCAGACGAACTTGGCCGAAAGGCTCTCGCCCAGCGCCTCTTCCAGCGCGTTGGACACCTCGCTCAGATCGGTATCGGCGCACCAGATGATGTGGGAACCGGGATCTTCGTCGCCATCCCCTTGATTTGTCTCGACATCTTCAGCGCCCGCCTCGATGGCAGCCATCATGATGGTGTCGGCATCACCGGCCGACAACGGATAGCTCACCTGGCCCTTGCGCTCGAACATGAAGGCGACCGATCCGGTCTCGCCCAAATTCCCGCCATGCTTGGCAAAGAGCGACCGCACGCTCGATGCGGTGCGGTTGCGGTTGTCGGTCATCGCTTCCACGATCACCGCCACGCCGTTCGGGCCATAGCCCTCGTAGCGGATTTCTTCATAGTTTTCGGCGTCCCCGCCGACCGCCTTCTTGATCGCGCGCTCGATCACGTCCTTGGGAACCGAGTTCGATTTCGCTTCCTTCACGGCCAGACGCAGGCGCGGGTTCTTGTCGGGATCGGGGTCGCCCATCTTGGCCGCGACCGTGATTTCCTTGGACAATTTGGAGAAAACCTTGGCGCGGATCTTGTCCTGCTTGCCCTTGCGGTGCTGGATATTCGCCCATTTGGAATGGCCTGCCATGGCGTCCTCTAGATGCTTTGTGATGCTGATCGCGCGCTCCTTACTCCATCGCGCGCGTCATGGGCAATGCCCCGCCGCGCGCGTTCCTGCCGCCGCATCCGTCCCGACACCGCTTCCCCTTGCGCCACCAATCCTTTACCGCTGCTGGCCATGATCACCCTGCGCGTCACCGACCTTGCCTGCGCCCGTGGCCCCGCCCAGATCCTCGCGGGCGTCACCTTCGCGGTGGCTTCTGGGCAGGCGCTGATCCTGCGCGGCCCGAATGGGGCTGGGAAAACCACGCTATTGCGCACACTTGCGGGCCTCACCCCGCCCTTGGTCGGACGGATCGACGCCGACCCCGACGCCATCGCCTATGCCTCCCACGCCGATGGGCTCAAGGCGCAAATGACAGTCCTTGAGAACCTGCAATTCTGGGCTTCCGTCTTCGGCACGAACGACCCCGCACCGGCCATCGCGGCCTTTCACCTCGGCCCCCTGCTCGACCGCCGCGCGGGCGAAATGTCGGCGGGTCAGAAACGCCGCCTGTCTCTCGCCCGCCTTCTGGTCACGGGCCGCCCGGTCTGGTGCCTGGACGAGCCAACCGTTTCGCTCGATGCCGAGAACGTCGCCCGTTTCGCCACAGCCGTCACAGCCCATCTGGAACAGGGCGGCAGCGCGATCATCGCCACCCATATCGACCTTGGCCTGCCACAGGCCGAAACGCTCGACATCACGCCCTTCGTAGCCAAACGCATCCGCACCGACGACCCGTTTGCGGAGCGTCTGGCATGATCGGCCTTCTGAAACGCGACCTCGCCCTGGCGATCCGTGCCGGCGGCGGCTTCGGCCTGTCCTTGGCGTTTTTCCTGATCTTCACGACACTTGTCCCCTTCGGCGTCGGGCCGCAGACGCAAGTGCTGGCCGAGATCGCGCCGGGCATCCTCTGGCTCGGCGCGCTTTTGGCCTGCCTCCTGTCGCTCGACCGCATCTTTCAACTCGATTGGGAGGACGGCACCCTCGACCTCATCGCCACCAGCCCGGTGCCACTCGAGGGGCTGGCCGCGATGAAGGCGCTGGCGCATTGGATCACGACCGGCCTTCCCCTCGTCGCCGCCGCCCCCATGCTCGGCCTTTTGCTCAATCTGCCCGGCCCCGCCTATCCGTGGCTTGTCGCGGCGCTGGCGCTCGGCACACCCGCGCTCTCGGCCATCGGCACATTCGGCGCGGCGCTGACCGTGGGGATCAAGCGCGGCGGACTTCTCCTCTCGCTCCTCGTCTTGCCGCTCTATATGCCCACGCTGATCTTCGGCGCGCTTTGCGTGACGCGCGGGGCCGATGGGCTCGACGCGCTCACGCCGCTGATCTTGATGGGCGGCATCACCTTGGGCAGCCTTGCCATTCTGCCCTTTGCCGCTGCCGCAGCCCTCCGCGTCAATCTGCGCTAGGCCCGCGCGATGTTGCCCCATTGTGAGCGCAACCAGCCCTGACTAAGTTCCGCGCCATGGCATCGATCTGGGAATACGCGAACCCGCGCAAGTTCATGGCGACCTCCGCCGCTCTCCTGCCGTGGACGGCGGGCGTCGCGGCGCTTTGCCTTGTCACGGGCCTTGTCTGGGGCTTTTTCTTCACCCCCGACGACTTCCGGCAGGGATCGACGGTCAAGATCATCTATGTCCACGTCCCCTCTGCCATCATGGCTATCAATGCGTGGCTGATGATGTTGGTCGCCTCGCTCATCTGGGTCATCCGCCGCCATCACGTCAGCGCGCTCGCGGCCAAGGCCGCAGCTCCCGTGGGCATGGTCTTCACCCTGATCGCGCTAGCCACCGGCGCGCTCTGGGGGCAGCCGATGTGGGGCACGTGGTGGGAATGGGACCCGCGCCTGACCTCCTTCCTGATCCTGTTCCTCTTCTACCTCGGCTACATGGCTCTTTGGGAAGCCATCGACAATCCCGACAGCGCGGCGGACCTGACCGCTGTCCTCTGCCTCGTGGGCTCGGTCTTCGCCGTGATCTCGCGCTATGCGCTCCTGTTCTGGAACCAGGGCCTGCACCAGGGCGCGACGCTCTCGCTCGACCGGGAACAGAACATCGCCAACGTCTTCTGGTATCCGCTGGTCATCACGCTCGCGGGCTTCGGCTTTCTCTTCATCGCGCTCGTGCTCTACCGCACCCAGACAGAGATTCGCGCCCGCCGCCTCAAGGCGCTGATCGCGCAGGAAAGGATGGCCTGAAAATGCCCGATCTCGGCACCTACGCACTGCCCGTCCTGTCCTCCTATGCCGTGTCGCTGGGCCTTCTGATCGCCGTCATCATCGCCTCGGTGTGGAAGGCGCGGCGGGTGCGCGCCCAGCTTGAAAACGTCGAAAACCGCCGGGGCCGCAGCGCATGAAACTGAATTGGCTGATGGTCTTGCCCGTGGTGCTGACCATGGGGTTCTTCGGCGTCGCGGGCTACCAGCTGATGAACAACCAAAACGCCCTGCAACAAGGCGTCGACACGCAGGCCCTGCCTTCGGCACAACAGGGCCGCGCAGCCCCCGGCCTGAACCTCCAGCCACTGGGCCAGACGCCGCTCCTCACGCGCGACGCGCTCGAGGGCAATGGCCTTGTCATGGTGAATTTCTTCGCTTCATGGTGCCCGCCCTGCCGGGCCGAGCATCCCGTTCTGACCGCGCTGGCCGAGGCGGGCGTGCCGCTTTACGGTGTGAATTACCGCGACCGGATCGACCAGGCGCTCGGGTTCCTCGACGAGCTGGGCAATCCCTATGACGCGATCGGCCGCGACGATCAGGCCCGCAACGGCGCCGATTGGGGTGTTGTCGCCATGCCCGAAACCTTCTTCATCGACGACACGGGCACGGTCGTCCTGCATTTCCGCGGCCCCGTCACAGAACGCGCGATCCGCACCCAGATCCGCCCCGCGCTCGAGGCGGCGGGCCACGACCTGCCGCGCCTGCCCGGCGAGGATGCGGCCGAAGGCTGAGGCCCGGGCCGCCGCCCCAAAGATCATGCAACACCCTGCACCCGCGCGGACCTTGGCACTGGCCAAGCCACGGAATATTCCCTAGGCTCCCCCCGTGGTCGCGAGACCACCCGCAAGCCGTCTTGGGGAAGTCGGCGGCGGACGAATAAAGAGCTGCCAGTGCTGGATTTCAGACGGTCTTCAAAACAGGTGCGCGACCGCCGTCGCAGGCGGGCCATCGGCCTCGCCAAATCGACCGTTTGGGCGGCCGCATTGGGCGTTTGCGTCGCCAGTTCGACCGGCATCGCCGAAACCCCGACCGAGTTTCAGGGCAGCTTCATGGTTGCCGACGAGATGCAATACGACCCCGCGACCGAAACCTTGGAAGCGCGCGGCAACATCGAAATCTACAACGAAGGGCGGCGTCTTACGGCCTCCTCCGTCGTCTATCAGGGGGCAGAAGGCCGGGTGTCTGTGGTCGGTCCGCTGACCATTCAGGACACGACCAACGGCACACGCACCTTCGCCGATTTCGCCGATCTGTCCACCGACATGCAGGATTTCGTCCTGATCTCGGCACGTCACCTGATGCAGGACCAGCTGCAACTCGCCTCAGCCGAGATGGAGCGGACCGAGGGCCGCTTTACCGAATGGCGTCTGGTCACCGCCTCCTATTGCCAGGTCTGCGAGAATCGCCCGACGCCGCTGTGGGAAATCCGCGCCCAGCGCGCGACCCATGACCAGCAGGAGCGGATGATCTACCTGCGCAACGCGCAATTCCGCGTCGCGGGCGTACCCGTGGGCTACCTCCCCTACCTGCGGATGCCTGACCCGACGGTGGAACGCGCGAACGGCTTTTTGCGCGCCTCGATCCGGTCCAGCAGCGTCTCGGGCACGACGCTCCGCCTGCCCTATTTCATCACGCTTGGCGATCATGCCGATGTGACGCTGGCCCCCAACATCTCGCTTGGCGGCAGCACCAGCACGCTCAACACGCTCGAAGCGCGCTACCGCCAGTCCTTTGCCTATGGCGATATCGAGTTCAACGGCGCCATCAGCCGGCAGGGGCTGAATTCGCGCGGGGCGCAGGCCTATGTCTTCGGCAACGGCGCCTTTTCGTTCCCCTCGGGGTTCGACGTCTCCTTTCAGGTGCAGGATTCCAGTCACCGCACTTATCTGGCCGATCAGAATTTCCTCGGCGGCAGAACCGAGACTTTCACTGGCATTCCGCTCAGTTTCGACGTGTCGACCTTGATCTCGTCGCTGTCTGTCAACCGGTCGCGACCGGGCGAAATCGTCTCATTCAACGGTCGTATCCTCGAAAGCCTGCAACCATCCGACGTGACGACCGACCATCCTTCGTCCGATCTGAACGCGGAATATTCGCGCTGGTTCGAGATTGACGGATTGCCGGGCGAATTCCTGTTCAGCACGGTGGCGCAGGCGGAATACAACGAATTCGCCCCCGCCAGCACGCGCCGGCGCGACATCGAACGCGTCTTCGCAGGCCTGCGCTGGCGCGAAAGCTGGGACATCGGCGCAGGCTTCGTCCTCGACGGGGAACTCGCCACGTTTTCCGACAATTACGACATCAGCGACGATCCCGCCGCCATAGCCCGGCAACGCACCACCCAGAATCTGGCCGTTGTGGCACTCCGCTGGCCGTGGGAGCGCACCTTGGCGAATGGCACCCGCCACAGTTTCGAACCCTTCCTGCGCCAGATCGCCTTTCGTGGTACTGCACCCGTCGTGCCCAGCATCGATGGCACGATCGACGACTTCGACCCCTACAACCGCTTTGCGCTCGACCGTTTCCGACGGCTTGACCGTCCGAGGGATGTCGATTCAACCGAGATCGGCTTCGACTACGATGTCTTCCTGAGCAGTGGCTGGTCCTTCGGCACACGGATCGAGCGGGATTTCCTGTGGAACATTCCTGCCGGGGGCTATGATGGCGGTCCGCTTTACACCGCACGGCTTGGTTACAGCGCCGCAGGCCTGACCGTGACGGGCAGCCAAGTCCACAATGGCGATTTTGACCCGGTGCGCCGGACGGCAGCCTTGTCCTATGCGTGGGACCGCGGGCAACTTGGGGCGGCCTATGCACGGTCCGAGATCGATCAGAATCTCGGCACCAGCGCCATTACCGAGCTTGTGTCCGCCAACCTGTCTTGGACGGTTCTCGACGGGCTGACGCTCCTGTCCAACCTCACCCGCGACCGGAGCAGCACCGACACCTCCTTCGCCGCCGGGGGCTTCACCTTCGACGATGGGGAGCTCTGGTCCTCCAGCCTACTCACGAATTACAGCATCGACGATGCCGAGGTCGACACCCACGCCTTTTCGCTCGCGCGCGAACTGGATTGGGGCGGCACGGCGCGCGTCACCTATGATTTCGACCGCGACACACAACGCGCGATCGGGCTCGGCCTCGATTACGTCAATGAATGCGTCAGCCTGCAAAGCGAGCTGTTGCGCCGGCAATCGGTGATCGCCGATGCGCAACCGGCCCTGGAACTGACGATCTCGGTCGAATTCGGCGGCTTCTCCCCCAGACAGGGTCGCCGCTGCGGCTGAAACGGGTCTCCGCACTGACCAAAGCTTTACCCGTCTTGGTCCCCTGAATATCCCTCTGCCTTGCCTGCCCGATCCTGTCCCCAGACCCTAATAAATATACCGGATCTGGTCCGTCCAATACCGCTCGATCCGTTTCAGCGAATGGTTCACCCGGTCGATCCCGTCAGTCGCCAGAACGCCATGGCGTTCCAGCCCATCGGCATGGCGCGCGAACAAAAGCGCCACCACCTCCCGGACATGGCGCCCCCGATCCGTCAGCCGCACCCGCACCGACCTTCGGTCGATCTCGCAGCGCTGGCGGTGCATGTAACCCATGTCGACCAGCTTCTTCAGGTTGTAGCTGACGTTCGAGCCTTGGTAATAGCCGCGGCTTTTCAATTCCCCCGCTGTCACCTCGTGTTCACCAATGTTGAACAAGAGCAGGGCTTGCACCGCATTGATGTCCACAATGCCAAGCCGCTCGAACTCATCCTTGATGACATCGAGCAAAAGCCGGTGCAGCCGTTCGACCATCGCCAGCGACTCGAGATAAGCGGACATGAAACCTGTCCGGGTCACCGCGGGGGGGGCATGCATGCTCATCATGGGCCTCGCATCATCTGCTTCGACCCCAGACCTCGCATGAGATTCGGAAAGATCGGGTTAACACCCCCGCCTCAGCGCGCCGCGCCGACCTCGGCAGCCAAGCGGTCTAGGAACGGCCTGAGCGCCACCGGCGCCTCCGCCTGGCCCGACACCCATTGGTATAGGTCGTGATCGGCCTCGGACATCACCGCCTCGAACGCATCAAGCGTCGCATCATCCGCCCCCGACAGGTTGCGGTCCGCCCAACCGCCCAAGATCAGGTCCATCTCCTTGATCCCGCGATGCCAGGCCCGCATCCGCAGCCGCTTGATCCGGATTTCGCGCGTCTCGTCCATCGCTCACACCCTGTTCGACATTGCCAGCCGCAGCCGCTTTTCCAACCGCCCCATCCGTTCGGCCAACCGCGCCTGCTCCACCTTCATCGACCGCAATTCGCCCAGAATCGCAAGCAGGTCGTCGGACAAGGGCTCGGGCGTCTCCGGGCCGTCCAGCCCGTCGCCCTGCCCCGTCAACAGCCACATGATCGACACGCCCAACATGCCCGCCAGCATCTGCAACTTGTTGGCCCGCGGTTCGGACTGGTCGTTTTCCCAGGCCCGCACCGTCTTGACCTTCACGCCCATGCGCCGCGCCAGTTCCGTCTGGCTCAAGCCCGCGGCCTCGCGCGCCCCGGTCATCCGGTCGCCGAAGGTCGCGGTGTCGCCGTCATACCAGCCCGGACCTTCCTGTATTTCCCTTGTCATCGCTGACCCCTTTCCCGATTGGCCCTTCCCGGCTTGATCGTGACAAGCCGGCACCCTAATGGTGTGGCCGACGAATTGCCACCCGGCAGCCCCGAAACCCATGCCTGCCCAACAAGGACGCACTCCCATGCCCTTCCTTTCCGACACGCTGTCGCGCGTGAAACCCTCGCCGACCATCGCCGTCTCGAACCTCGCGGCCGAGCTCAAGGCGCAAGGCAAGGACGTGATCGGGCTGGGTGCGGGCGAACCCGATTTCGATACGCCCCAGAACATCAAGGATGCGGCCATTGCGGCCATCGTGGCGGGCAAGACGAAATACACCGCCGTCGACGGCATCCCCGAGCTGAAAAAGGCGATCTGCGCCAAGTTCAAACGCGACAACGATCTCGACTACACGCCCGCGCAGGTGACCGTCGGCACCGGCGGCAAGCAGATCCTCTACAATGCGCTGATGGCCACCCTTAACCCCGGCGACGAGGTGATTATCCCCGCTCCCTACTGGGTCAGCTATCCCGACATGGTGCTGCTCGCGGGCGGCACCCCCGTTTTCGTCGAAGGGCCAAGCCAGAATGGCTACAAGATCACGCCCGAGGATCTGGAGGCCGCGATCACCCCCAAGACCAAGTGGTTCATCTTCAACTCGCCCTCGAACCCGACGGGCGCGGGCTATACGGCGGCCGAGCTCAAGGGCCTGACCGATGTGCTGATGCGCCATCCCCATGTCTGGGTCATGACCGACGACATGTACGAACACCTCGTCTACGACGATTACGAATTCGCCACGCCTGCGCAGGTCGAACCGGGCCTCTATGACCGCACGCTCACCTGCAACGGCGTATCCAAGGCCTATGCCATGACCGGCTGGCGCATCGGCTACGCAGCAGGCCCGGTCGAGATCATCAAGGCCATGGGCAAGGTCCAGTCGCAATCGACCTCCAACCCCTGTTCGGTCAGCCAATGGGCCGCGGTCGAGGCGCTGAACGGCCTGCAAGACTACATCGCGACCAACAACGAGATGTTCAAACGCCGCCGCGATCTGGTGGTCTCGATGCTGTCCGAGATCGAGGGGATGGAATGCCCCGTCCCCGAAGGCGCCTTCTACGTCTATCCCTCCATCGCGGGCCTCATCGGCAAGATGAGTGAGGCCGGCACCCTGATCGACACCGACGAAACCTTCGCCAAGGCGCTCTTGGAGGAAACCGGCGTCGCGGTCGTCTTCGGCGGGGCCTTCGGCCTCTCGCCCGCCTTCCGCATCAGCTATGCGACGGCGGACGAAACCCTGCGCGAGGCCTGCACCCGGATCCAGCGCTTCTGCGCGGCGCTGCGCTGACCCTAGCGGGATCGGGGGCGCCTCAGGCCTAGCTCAGGCTCAGCGCCCCCATCCAGACCAGCACCGCGATCCGGGCAAGATCCGCCTGGATCCGCGGTCCGTCATGGCGCGCCGCCGCACGCCAGACGCCCATCGTGGCCACCAGATTGAAGGGCAGCGACAGCCCGTAGCCCACCACCAGCGCCAACAGCGGCTGGTCGATGGTGATCAGCCACAAAAAACCAAGGCTCGTCGACACATTGACCACGAGCCCGCCCAGAACCGCCCAGTTCCAGAAGGCATCGCCCAAAGGCAGGTTCCCCCGCCAAAGATCTCCGATGACGCGCATGACGTTACGATCGCAGAGCCTATGGTCACACGCCAGCCCCGCTTGCATTACCGACGCCGCGTTCGACCCACCTTTGCCACCTGCGCCTCGTCTCGGATCGACTTGCCCGACGACGCGGTTGAGCACGTCCTTGGCCAATCGGTTAAAGCTCTCGCCGGCCAATTCCGCTGCCATCACCGCCTTGCGGTAAACTTCGGGACTGTCCCGGAACATCACTTGGTCGGAGAAGGCGTTTTGCGGGCCCTTACCGATGCAAGCTCAGGTCTCGCTGAAACCCTCGCCTGCCTCATGAAACGCCGCGCGTTAACCTTCCACGGGCTCGGTATGGAACCCAACCCTATCTTAGATCCCAGCAATCAGAACTGTGAAAACGCGATCGTCGTTGTCATGCCCGACCCGAGCGGCATAGCCCATTTGGGCCATCGCATAAGTCATGGTCGCACTCCGATCCTGATCAGGAAATCGCATACATTTCGGGCCTGATATCTTTTTGCTTCCGCGACAGGGTGGAGCTGCTGAAACGTCACCACCTCCCCATCCTTGTCAAACCGTTCCCACGAAACCCGGCCCTAGATGAGCTGCGCGCCCGCGACCAGCTGCCTCCGCTCGATGGCCGCCCATTAGACCGTCCCGGAGACCAGGTCGGCAACGACACCGGCAAGCTTCTGAATTCATAAAAATAAGAAACCTCACCGATCTTATTCAAATGCGCCGTTTATCCCAATGCGCTCTCAGCCGCTTCTGCGACTTGTCGTACCTCGCTCAGTAGAAATCAATCCGACAATACCCCGACATCTCCATACTGGCCCTATGGGCGCTAGCGACCGAGCCGCCGATGATCGGCCTTGACGCAAGCGGACCGGGGCGCCATGCTCGCTGCATGGTTAAGCAGCGCACCATTACCATACGGATCTGACCCGGCTTCTCCGCCGGGATCGGTCCACGCGTATCTGACCCGTTTTCCCAAACACACTCGCGTCCGATCCCCTACGACCTCTGTATGTTCGGATCGTGCGCATGTCCCGTACTTCATCTACCCTCTACCCGTTCCTGCTCGTCCCACCCCAGCCCAAGGTCCACAATGCGAACAAGCTTGTGGAGCGCTTCAAGGCGCATCTGCGCGACCTGCGATATGATCCACCCACGACGGAGCGGATCGCCGAGGTCGTTGCCAAACGGCAGGCCATCATGGCGGAGGCCCAAGACCCCGCCATGGGCGAGTGGCAGGCTGACACCTTCTATCCTTGGCCGCCGCTCCACCCGGACGGGGTCATGCTCAGTGCTGAGGATCATGCGAAGATCCAGCGTCGCGCGCGCTGTCTTGCCGGTGATGGGAAGACCGCTGCCAATCCCTACGCTGCGCTGAAGAAGGAAGAAATCGACCGCATCAAACCCGTAGAAGCCGGCGTGCCCGCTGTTATGACCGGCAGCCTCGACTGGGCCGACCAGATCGCAGCTGATCTGCACGACCGGATGCCTTGGATGGCCCCCGCCACCACGCATGCGTGGCATGCCCTGCGGGCTGCTGCGCGGGACGGCGGGCCGATCGTTTTGCGCCCCTTCCTCCTGAACGGGCCCTGGGGCATCGGCAAGTCAGTCTGGGCACGGGCGCTTGCCGATCACCTCGCGCTGCCCTGGGCCGAGCTGGATGCGTCGAAGGGCGGCGTCGGTTTCGCCTTGGCGGGTCTCGAGCGCGGTTGGAGCGGCCAGCAGCCCGGCAAGCCGGTTGAGACGATCCTCGAGCGACGGATCATCAACCCGGTGATCATCGTCGACGAGCTTTGCAAGGCCAAGAATGCGACGAGCAGCAAGGGCAGCCATTTCAGCTTCTTCGACGCGCTCCTAGGGCTTTTGGAACCTGCTACGGCGGCGCGGTGGGAATGCCATGCGCTGCGTTTGCCCTTCGACATGTCGCGCATCTCTTGGGTCATGACCTCGAACACGACCCAGACGATCCCGCAGGCGGTTCTGAGCCGCTGCGCGATCATCGATCTACCCGACGTCACGCTGGAGCAGCTGGTCACCTTTGCCCGGCGTGAGGCGGAGGAGAAGGGTCTGTCCGAAGCGTCTGTGGACGCCCTGCTTATGACCATCGAGGAAGCCTATCGGCTGCATGGTCGCGTCAGCCTGCGCGACGTCAACCGGATGCTCGAACGGGCCCAGGTGCTCGAGAACCGCCCCACCCTGCATTGAGGAGACCAACATGCCCCACAATTTCCAGCTCCCGCCCGAACAGATGGACATTCTCGAGCGCTATCCGGCCCTGTTTGGGCTGGCCCCGGGAGGCAAGGGCCTGACCCTGCTCGGCGACGGCTTTGCCTGCGGTGCGGGCTGGTATCCGATCCTCGACCGCCTTTTCGCGGATCTCGCCGTGATCCGGCGGGAAGATGTCCTGACCCGGCTTCGGGTCGTGCAGGTCAAGGAGAAGTTCGGTGGCCTCCGGGTCTATGTCGACGGCGGCAACGAGCGCATCCAGGCGCGGATCGCCGATGCCGAGACCGAGGCTGCGGCGACCTGCGAGCATTGCGGCGGCCCCAGCCCCGGGCGGCGCAGCCACGACGGTTGGTACGGGAATATCTGCGACAGCTGCGCTCAAAAGAGGAGATCGGAACCATGACCTTCAACAAGAAGATGTCCGATGCCGCTGCTGCCGTGCTGGCGGGACCGTCGGCCGACGAGGTCGCAGCCAGCCCAATCCTCCTGAACTGGTCCTTCACGATCCAGTGGAGCGGTAGCCTCGCCTTGGCGGGTCGGGTGCAAGACAGCCCCGACTTCGCCGACAATGAGGCAATCGTGACGAGCCCGCTTGTCTTCCTCGATCAGCAGCGTGGCATCGCTCGTACCCGGTCCCGCTGGTATCGCCTTGGCGCGATGCAGCCTGACCCGGAGCGCATGCGCGGTGCCTTCAGGCCCGACCCGGCTGCGGTCGATGCCTTCCTGCGAGCGCAACTCGTGTTGCTGATCGAAGCACAGCACCTGTTCGAGGGGACCTGGTGATGGCCCATCTCTTCACCGCCGACCTGCATTTCGGGCACCGGCGCATCATCGACTTCTGCCACCGTCCCTTCGCGTCGGCTGCGGAGATGGACAGCCAAATCCTCACCCGAATGCAGACCGCCATGTCGTCGGAAGATGATCTGTGGGTCGTGGGTGACTTTGCCTTCGGTGGGTCGGATCAGGCGAGGAAGCTTGAAGCCTATCTGGCGTCCATCCCGGGCCGCAAGCATCTGGTCCGCGGCAACCACGACAAGTCATGGATGACGAAACTGGCGGGATGGACCAGCGTCCACGACCTCGTGGAGCTCGTGATCGAAGAGACGCGGCTGACCTTGTGTCACTACCCGATGATCACCTTTCCCGGCGCGCGGCACGGAGCGCTGCAGCTGTTCGGTCATGTCCATGACAACTGGCGTGGCAGCCGTAACAGCGTGAACGTCGGGGTCGATGTCTGGGACTTTCGGCCTGTCGGCCTCGCCGAGATCAAGCGCCGCGCAGCGACCCTGCCGGTCAATCCGTTCTGGTCAGAGGTCGAACCAAGGAGTATCCTGCAATGACCAATCAGGTCGCGGGCCGCCAGCCCCGTATCCTTGTTCTTGGCGACCTGCATGCCGACAGCTGGTGGCATGTCGGCGACCGAGTGCTGCAGGTGACTGGCCTCGGGCGGTGGATTCTCGACAGCGCGCCGGATCTTCTGATCGTTGCAGGCGACATCGCCGATAACCCGAGGCAAAACTGGATCGGAGCCCTGCGGGAGATCGAGGAGTATATCTTGCCGCAAGATGTCATCATCTTGCCCGGCAACCATGATTATTATCGTTTCAGCCTCGACGGAGACGACGAGCTGCGCCGTCTCGCGGAGCGGGCTGGGATGCGCTTTGCGCAAAAGGAGGAGATCCGCATCGGCACGGTCCGGATCCTCTGCTGCACGCTCTGGACGGATTTCGCGTTCAACGGCGATGCCGAATGGGGAGCGCTCGCCGCGCGGCCCAGGCTCAACGATTACCACCAGATCACGACAGATCCGTCCATTGGCACGATCGCAAGCCACATCCGGTCTGCCGCGATAGAGTTCACCTATGACCGCACGACATAGGAAAGTCCGAAGATCGATCCCTTGTGGTCCGAACTGGACGACAGACGGCCTGAACCTCGGTCAGCATGGTGGGGTGCTCCTTCGCTGCTTAGCGTTATAACTGCACAGTGGGATTTAGCACTCCATACGGCTCTGATTGCTCTGCTGCATAAAGCCGAATTTCCAGGTAGATGTTTTATCCTAGGACAAGTTCCTCTCAGCCATTTATTTCTCTCTCCTTCTCCCTCTTTCTCTTTCTCTTTCTCTTTCTCTTTCTCTTTCTCTTTCTCTTTCTCTTTCTCTTTCTCTTTCGAGAAGAACTTGAAAAATCCCTTATCTCCCATTTCTTACTTTTTAAAGTGATAAGTTCCAAGGTCTCCCAATTCTTAGAATTATTGAATTCACAAAAAGGGGTATAATCTTTCCTCTTCACCTTCTACATTAATTGCCGAGTGAAGGCCCTTCCATAAGCTGCTTTCAGAGATGCTCAGTGACTTTGGCTTAAATGGTTTTTCCAGAGGCTATCGTGCTCCCATTTAACCACCTCTCAACCCATCCGCCCACCCTCACGCTTGCTCGTCGGCCGAAAAGCCTGATCCCCTTCATCTTGGCGGAAAAACGCCAAGAGAGTCGCCAAAGGCGGCGGGAGCAGAGCCCCCTACTTTGGTCTCGTCGTCTCTGGCGACCGGGGCAGAGCCCCCACCTTGCGCCGCCCTCACAGGCCGCTACCTTCCCACCATGGTCCTGACCTTCACCGAAGCCGGCATCTATTGCCCGGCGGCAGATGCCCATATCGACCCTTGGCGCCCCGTGGACCGGGCGCTGATCACCCATGGCCATTCGGACCACGCCCGCTGGGGCCACCGCCGCTACCTCGCGACCGAGGCGGCGGCGCCGGTGATCCGCCACCGCTTGGGCGACATCACGCTCCAGACCATTCGCTACGGCGAGCGTCTCAAGATGGGTGACGCCACGATCAGCTACCACCCCGCAGGCCATGTGCCGGGCTCGGCCCAGATTCGGGTCGAGGTGGGCGGCGAGGTCTGGGTGGTGTCGGGCGATTACAAGACAACACCCGACGGGCTTTCCGAACCTTTCGAGCCTCTCCGCTGCCACGCCTTCATCTCCGAATGCACCTTCGGCCTGCCGATCTACCGCTGGCCCGACGAGGCGACACTGGCGCGCGAGATCAACGGCTGGTGGCTCGAGACGCGCGCCAAGGGCCAGACGGCCATCCTCGGCGTCTATGCGCTGGGCAAGGCGCAGCGCGTGCTGCGCCTTCTCGACCCCTCGATCGGCCCGATCCTGACCCATGGCGCGGTCGAGGCCACGACCGAGGTCCTGCGCGCCCAGGGCATCGCGCTTCCCGCGACGATCCCCGTTACCCAGGCTCTCGACCTCAAGACGCATCGCGGGGCGATGGTGCTGGCCCCACCCTCCGCGCTCGGCTCGGCCTGGATGCGGAAATTCGGGCCCGTCTCGACCGGCTTTGCCTCGGGCTGGATGCGGCTTCGCGGCGTGCGCCGCAGACGCGCGGCCGACCGGGGGTTCGTCGTCTCCGACCATGCCGATTGGGCGGGCCTGAACAGCGCCATCGCCGAAACCGGCGCCGAAAAGATCTTCGTCACCCATGGCTACACCGCCCAATTCGCCCAGTGGCTCCGCGCGCAGGGCTATGACGCAGGCATTGTGCAGACCGAGTTTGGCGGCGAGACGCTCGACGATACGCCGGAAACCGAGGTGCCGGAATGACCGACCTCACCGCCCTTGACCGGTTCTGGCGCGGCACCGCGCGCTGGCTCGATCGCCCGGTCCTGACCGCGCTCCCCTCCCAACGGCTCCTGCGCGGCCTCTTCGCGCTGTCGTCCCGCTTGGGCAGCGCGCTCCCCCCGGGCACCGCGCAACGGCAAGACGCCACAGGCGCGCTCTGGCTGACGCCGCCCGGTGTCGCCCCAGACGCGCCCCTCCTGATGTACCTGCACGGCGGCGGCTTCACCATCGGCAGCCCGCGCACCCACGCGGCCCTTGCCGCCCATCTCGCCGCCCATGCGGGCCTGCGCGTGGTCATGCCCCGCTACAGGCTCGCCCCCGAACATCCCGCGCCCGCCGCCCGCGAGGATGCCATCGCCGCCTACCGCCACCTGGTCGAGGCCGGAACGCCCCCCGCGGCGCTGGCGGGCGACAGCGCGGGCGGCAACCTTGCGCTCCTCATCGCGCAGCACGCCCGCGATACGGGCCTCCCCCTGCCGCGCGCCATGGCGCTCATCGCGCCTGCCGCCGACCTCAGTGGCGACATCGCCGCCCGCTTCGCCGCCGCCCCGGGCGAGATCCTCATCCCGCCCGCTTGGGCGCGCCGCATCCGCCGTGCCTACCTGCCCGGCGTAGATCCGACCGATCCTGCTATATCCCCCCTCCACGGCGACCTGACTGGCCTGCCCCCTACGCGCCTGCACGCCGGGGCCGAAGAGGCCTTGGCCGATGAGGCGCGCCGCCTTGCCGCCGCCATGGATCACGCCGAGCTGTCGCTCTGGCCGGTCCTGCCCCATGTCTGGCACCTCCACGCTGGCCGCGCCCCCGCCGCCGACCGCGCGCTGGCCGACCTTGGCACTTTCCTCGCCGCCCATATCCCCCGATGAAGGATTTCGCCGCCCTTTTCACCACGCTGGACCAGACCACCAAGACCAGCGTCAAGACCGCAGCGCTGGCGGAATATTTCCGCACCGCCCCCGAGGATGACCGCCTCTGGACCGTGGCGCTTCTCTCGGGGCGCCGCCCGCGCCGCTCCATCACCTCGACACGCCTGCGCGAATGGGCGGCCGAACGGGCAGGCATCTCCCTGTGGCTGTTCGAGGCCTGCTACCCGGTCGTGGGCGACCTCTCGGAAACCATCGCCCTCGTCCTGCCCCCGCCCGCCACGCAGATCGAGAAATCCCTCACCGGCTGGATCACCGCCCTGCGTGCGCTGGACAAGGCCGACGACCCCACCCGCAAGGACTTCGTCTTCACCGCTTGGGACGGGCTCGCCCCCACCGAACGCTTCGTCTTCAACAAGCTCATCACCGGCGGCTGGCGCATGGGCGTGAGCCAGAAATTGATGACCCGCGCGCTCGCCCAGGCAACCGGCATCGACGAGGCCGAACTGACCCACCGCCTGATGGGCGATTGGTCCCCCGACCGCATCACCTGGGATGGCCTTATCACCGCCCCCGATCCCGCCGCCGACCTCTCCCGCCCCTATCCCTTCAGCCTCGCCCATCCGCTGGAGGACGCGCCCGAAACGCTCGGGCCTGTCACCGACTGGATCGCCGAACACAAATGGGACGGCATCCGTGGCCAGCTGATCTTGCGCGGCGGCGACCACCACCTGTGGTCCCGCGGCGAAGAGTTGATGACCGACCGCTTTCCCGAACTGGCGCAACTGACCGATTTCCTGCCCCACGGCACCGTCATCGACGGCGAGGTTCTCGCCTGGAACAATGCCGCCGATACGCCCCTCGGTTTCTCCAGCCTGCAACCCCGGATCGGCCGCAAGACCGTGCCGAAAAAACTCCTGACCGACGCCCCGGTCATCGTGATGGCCTATGACCTCCTCGAATGGCAGGGCGCCGATATCCGCGACTGGCCGCTGTCGCGCCGCCGCGCCACCTTGGCCACGGCGCTCTTTGACCTCCCCCTCGGCCTGCCGCTGCGCCTCTCCCCGCCCGTGCCCGCGCAGGACTGGACCGACCTCGCCCAAGCCCGCGCGACAGCACGCGACATCGGGGCCGAGGGGCTGATGCTCAAACGCGCCGCCTCCCCCTACCTGCCGGGCCGCCGCCGCGGCGATTGGTGGAAATGGAAACTCGATCCCCTGACCATCGACGCCGTGATGATCTATGCGCAGGCAGGCTCCGGGCGGCGCGCCACGCTCTACACCGATTTCACCTTCGCCGTGCGCGACGGCGAGGCGCTCGTCCCCTTCACCAAGGCCTATTCGGGTCTCACCGACGCGGAATTCCGCGAAATCACCGCTTGGGTGCGCAAGAACACCACCGACCGTTTCGGCCCGGTGCGCGCCGTCAGGCCCGAACATGTCTTCGAAATCGCCTTCGAAGGGATACAGGCCAGCCCCCGCCACAAATCCGGCGTGGCGCTCCGCTTTCCCCGGATGGCGCGCTGGCGGCGCGACAAACCCGTGGCCGAGGCCAATACGCTCGACGATCTCAAGGCAATGCTGGCGCAATACGGCTGACACGCCGCCCATGCGCCCATTCCTTGGGCGGCCGCCCGGTTTCCGGGCAGAACACGGGATAGACCGGTGCCCCCCTTCCGCGCTATCCTGCCCCTCCACCGGAACCGGGCCCGCGCCCGCGCGTCGGCCCCCAAGGAACGGGAGATCGACCGATGGACCACAAGGATCTCGTGCAATACGCGCGCAGCCTCTACGACGCCCACGGCGACAAGGCCGAGGCCGAGGCGGCTCAAAAAGCCCTCGCCGCGCGCGAAGCCGGACATGCGAAAGACGCAGACAAATGGGGCAAGATCCGCACCCATATCCGCGAATTGCGCGGTCCCCGCGCGACCTGAGCGCGATCTGACAGCGATCTGACAGCGATCTAAGGCGACCCTGCGACAAGCCACCGCGCCGCGTCCCGGCTGGTCCTGCGCGTGCGGGCCGCTAGTTGGCCCACCATGAGCATGATCGCCCTTCTTCTCGCCGCCACCCTGCTTGGGGGCATGGTGTTTTTCAGCTTCGGCTTCGCGCCGGTCTTGTTCGCCCAATTGCCGATGGACAAGGTGCGCCCGCTCCTGCGCGGAACGTTCCCCTACTATTACCTGGCCGTGATCGCGCTGTCGGGCGTGGCGGCGCTGGCGACGATCCCGGTGTCGGGCATGGCCTCGGCGCTTTTGGGGGTGATCTGCCTCACCACGATCTATGCACGGCAGGACCTGATGGGCCGGATCAATGCCGCCACCGACCGGGGCGACAGCGCCGCGTTCAAACGGCTTCACGGACTGTCGGTCGTGGTCCAACTGATCCAGATCGGCCTTGCCGGTTGGGCGGTCGTTTTGCTCGGCTGATCGTCGTTCAGGCGACGGCAGCCACAGGCATCGGACGCCGGCTTTCCGCCCAGGCCCGCGCCGCCCGGCCGAAGGCCTCGAACAGCGGCCGGCTCACCGGATCCTGCGCCGCGCGATATTCCGGATGCCATTGCACCGACAGCGTGAACCCCGGCGCGCCCTCGATATAGATCGCCTCGGGTGTGCCGTCGGGCGCATGCCCGTCGATCACCACGCGCCCGCCCGGCCGCTTGATCCCCTGCCCGTGCAACGTGTTGGTCATCACCTCGGTCGCGCCGAGAATGCGGTGAAACGGCCCGCCCTCGGTCAGGGTCACGACATGGCGCAGCGCGAATTTCTCTTCGATCGTGCCATCGGGCGGCATCCGGTGGTTCATCCGTCCCGGCAGATCGCGGATCTCGGGATAAAGCGAGCCGCCCATGGCGACATTCACCTCTTGAAAGCCCCGGCACACGCCCAGAAACGGCTGCCCCCGTTCCACGCAGGCCCGGATCAGCGGCAGGGCCACCGCGTCGCGCGCCCGGTCGAATGCGCCATGCGCCTCGGTCTCGGCCTCGCCATATTCCTCGGGATGCACGTTCGGACGCCCGCCGGTGAACAGGAACCCGTCGCAGACTTCGACCAGTTCGGCCACGCTCACAAACCTTGGATCGGCCGGGATCACCAGCGGCAGACCGCCCGAAACATCGGCCACCGCTTCGGCGTTCATCGCGCCGCCCGCATAGGTGCGGTACTGCTCGTTCACGAGATGCTGGTTTCCGATGATGCCGATGACGGGCCGCGCCATGTGGTCTCCCCTGTGCTTGGCCACCAGATCTAGCGCGATTTCCTGCAAACGAAAAGACCGCGCCGGAACCAGATGCCCCGCAGCACCGCATCTGCCTGCAAAACAGGCACTGGCAGGGCCCCTCTGCCCCGGCTCAGACCGGGGCGGCCACGCCCCCCTGCCCCGCACCCGGCAGACGGGCCGTCACCTCGATCTCGATCAGCATCCGCGGATCCTGCAACCCCGCCACGATCATCGTCGCCGCAGGCCGGACCTCCCCCAGCCACGCGCGTGTGACAGGCCAGCAATCAGGCCAGAGCGAGGCATCGGGCAAGATGTAATGCACCCGCACGACATCGGCCATGGAAGCCCCCGCCTGCCGCAGCGCCGCGTCGATATTGGCGAAGGTCTGCTCGGCCTGCGCCGCGACCTCGGAGGAAATCTCCATCTTCGCGTAATCGAACCCCGTCGTCCCCGCGACGAAGACCCAGCCGTCCTGCACCACGGCGCGGGAATAGCCGATCTCTGCCTCGAAGGGCGACCCCGAAGAGATCAGTCGCCGGCTCACGCCAGCGCCTCGAACCCCGCCGCCGTGATCCCGGCCACAGCCACGGCCGCATCATTGTCCGACGTGTCGCCTGTCACGCCGACAGCCCCCACAACCGCGCCATCGCGCAAGACCAGCACACCGCCCGGCACCGGCACGACCTTCCCCTCGAAGGCCCCGTTCACAGCCGCCATGAAATAGGCCTGCGCCTCGGCGCGGGCCATCTGCGCGCTGCCGGGCATCCCCAGCATGACCGCGCCATAGGCCTTGGCCCGCGCGATCTCGAACCGGCCCGGGCTTGCCCCGTCCTCCCGCTCGAAGGCCAGAAGATGTCCGCCCGCATCCAGAACGCAGACCGACAGCGGCTTCAGCCCCATCTCGCGCCCCGTCGCGCGCGCCACCGCGATCATCTCGCGCGCCGCTCCCAGAGTAATCATCTCTTAACACTCCCTGTGATGTCTTAACCTGCCGTTAAGGCGCTTAACCCCCTGTCAAGGTTAACGCGCCCCCCGGCACCCCTTCATCTTGGCCCGAAAACTCCGGGGGAGCCCGGAACGGGCGGGGGCAGAGCCCCCAGCCTCAGGCCGCCTTCAGCTCCAGCCGCCGGGCATGAAGCACCGGCTCGGTATAACCCGAAGGCTGCTCGCGGCCCTTGAAAACAAGGTCGCAAGCGGCGGCAAAGGCGATGCCGTTGAACCCCGGCGCCATCGGCGTATAGCCCGGATCGCCGGCATTCTGCCGGTCCACCACCGCCGCCATCCGGCGCAGGATCTCCATCACCTGCGCCTCGCTGATCACGCCGTGATGCAGCCAGTTGGCGATGTGCTGGGCAGAAATCCGGCAGGTCGCACGATCCTCCATCAAGGCTACATCGTTGATATCAGGCACTTTCGAACAGCCCACGCCCGCATCGATCCAGCGCACCACATAGCCCAGGATCCCTTGGGCATTGTTCTCGACCTCGCGGGTGATCTGCGCCTCGGTCCAGCGCTGGTAGGAGGCCAGCGGGATGTCGAGAAGCGCATTCACATAGGCTCGCCGCCCGCCCGCCTCCAGCTTTTGCTGGACGGCCGCGACATTGACCTGGTGGTAATGCAGCGCATGAAGCGTGGCCGCCGTCGGGCTCGGAACCCAGGCGCAATTGGCACCCGCGCGCGGATGCTCGATCTTGACCTCAAGCATCTCGGCCATGGCATCGGGCTTGGCCCACATGCCCTTGCCGATCTGCGCGCGCCCGCGCAGCCCGCATTCCAGGCCGATATCGACATTCTGGTTCTCGTAGGCCGCGATCCAGCTCTTGCGCTTGATGAAATCCTTGCGGCTGAAGGGACCGGCCTCCATCGAGGTATGGATCTCGTCGCCCGTCCGATCGAGGAACCCGGTGTTGATGAAGGCTACGCGATGCTTGGCCGCGCGGATGCATTCCTTGAGGTTGACGCTGGTGCGCCGCTCCTCGTCCATCACGCCCAGCTTGACGGTATAGCGCGGCAGGCCCAGCAATTCCTCGACCTTGGTGAAGGTCTCGTCGGCGAAGGCCACTTCCTCCGGCCCATGCATCTTGGGTTTGACGACATAGACCGAACCCGCATGGCTGTTGCGCAGGCCCTTGTCCTTTTTCAGGTCGTGCAGCGCGATCAGCACCGTGATCATCGCATCCATCAGACCCTCGTAGGCCTCGGATCCGTCCTCGAGCAAGATCGCCGGATTGGTCATCAGGTGGCCGACATTGCGCACCAGCATCAAGGCGCGGCCCTTGACCTCAAGCGCCGTGCCATCGGGCGCGACATAGTCGAGGTCGGGGGACAGCTTGCGGGTCATCATCTGCCCGCCCTTCTCGAAGGTCTCCGACAGATCGCCCTGCATCAGGCCCAGCCAGTTGCCATAGGCCTGCACCTTGTCCTCGGCATCGACGCAGGCGACCGAATCCTCGCAATCCATGATCGCGCTGACCGCCGCCTCCATCCGCACATCGGCAAGCCCCGCCTGATCGCGCGACCCGATGGGATGGGTGCGGTCGAAAACCAGTTCGACATGCAAACCGTTGTTGACCAGCAGCACCCGCTCGGGCGCCTTGGGATGGCCACGGTAGCCCGCGAATTTGGCGGGCTGCTCCAGCGGCTTGTCGTCGATCAGCAGCTGGCCCTTGTCGACGTGGTAACGCCGCGCGTCGGCGTGGCTGTGACCGACGATCGGGAAGGCGCTGTCGAGAAACACCCGCGCCCGCGCCACAACCCGCGCGCCACGCCCCCGGTCATAGCCACCGGCTTTGGGCAAGCTGCCCATCGCGTCGGTGCCGTAGAAGGCATCGTAAAGGCTGCCCCAACGGGCATTGGCCGCGTTCAACGCGAACCGCGCATTGGTGATCGGCACCACCAGCTGCGGGCCCGCGACGGTCGCGATCTCGGGGTCGATGCGATCGGTCTCAAGGGAAAACGCCTCGCCCTCGGGCATGAGGTAACCGATCTCGCGCAAGAAAGCCTCGTAGGCGTCGGCATCATGGGGTTTGCCCCGACGCGCGATGTGCCACGCGTCGATCTTTGCCTGAAGATCCTGACGCTTGTCCAAAAGCGCCCTGTTCTTGCCGGCCGACCCATGCAGCAGGTCCGAAAACCCGGTCCAGAACGCCTCTGTCGCCACGCCGGTTCCGGGCAGAGCCCGCTGTTCCAGAAAGTCCGCCAGAACCGCCGCCACCTGCAGCCGTCCGCGTGTCACATACTCAGCCATGTTCACCCCTTCGATGCAATGTCGCCGGTATCCCGCAGCATACCGGCCCCTCGCGGAGCGGATTACGGAAAAAGTTTCCGATCGGCAACAGCCTGACCGCGACAAGTCGGCTCAGCGCAGACGCGCAATCGCCTCGGCTTCGGTCAGGCGCGGCAGGATCGGGGTCATGTCGACCTCACGCGATCCGACAGCCTCCGCGCGCCACCAGCTTTCGCAGGAAAGACCTTGGGCCAAGATCAGGCTATGACGCGGCAACAGGATCTGGTGCCATGTCACACTCGCCCCGAACTCGGCGCGCCCATGGCCCAACTCTGTCAGCGCCGAGGCCGGAACCAGCACCGCCTCGCCCTGAAGCTCGGCACGGAGCGCGTGGTTGCCCGAAATCAGAAGATCCTCGCTCAGCCCCCAAAACCCCCGCCGAAAGCGGATCGGCGCGGCGACGCCGCGGGCCACCACCGTCCGGATCTCGATCCGGACGATCGGCTCGAACTTGTCCGCACCGGTCCAGACCAGATCACCGTGCGACAGCGTTTCCACCGGACGCTTGCCTTGGGCGGTCATGATGCGCGTGCCGCTGACGAAACCGCCGTGAAAGGCGGCATCGCCCCCCTCGCCCGTGACCGGCAGGGACAGCAGGTAATCGCGCCCCGCCCGCAGCGGCAGAGAGGTCGCGATGGCGGTGACCGCCCCGCCCTCCGCATCGATCCGGTAGCCGACAAGGCGGACGTTCTTGGCGGTATCGACAAGAGTCCAAAGCGGTGTGGCCGTGTCACCCAAGGCAAGCTCGATCCCGTCGATCCTTGCGGGCGCGGCCAGCCGCCCCCCGTCCAGCTCCAGCGAAACGGGCACGGCATGGCGCGACAGGCTGACGGTCAGTTGCCGTCCGGTCTGGGCGGCGAGATGCGGATCGGGCGGCAGCGTGGTGCCGAAATCGGACGGCAGATAGGCATAAAGTGCGACCCGTGGCATCGTTACCCCTTATCCGCGCCACACCTGCACGGGGCGCGAAACCCTCACCCCGAGCGCCGCCCGGTCGGACCCGGCGCCTGCGCCTGCTTTGGCCGCGTGTCGCGGCACCGATCCGAACAATACCGGACCTCGTCCCAGACCTTTTCCCACTTCTTGCGCCAGGTAAAGGGCCGGCCACAGGTGACGCAGGTCTTTTGGGGAAGGTCGGATTTCTTGCGCATCTTGGCCATGAGGGCGGAGCTATGCCGCCCCGCGCACCCGGCAAGGGCGCGCTAGAGATCGAGGCTCAATTGCCCCACCGCCGCAGTGCGCCGCCCGCGTCGGGGCGCACGATCATTGACGAAATGCCGCCCCGCGCCGCCATCCTTGCGGCTGGCGTGTTTCTCGACGATCTGGGCCGCCTCCGACCGGAAGGCATCACCGTGGCGCACGGCCCACACTTTCTCGCGGGCGGTCCGGCCAGCTTGGGCCAGATCGATCAGGGGCACGGGGTAGCGCTTGCCAAGCACGCGGCCCGCACCGTCCCAGCGCCACGGTTCTTGCAAAAACGCGTCGGGCACATCGCGCAATTCGGGGCACCAGTGCCGGGTGAACGCACCGGTCGGATCCTGTTCCAACCCCTGCTTGACGGGATTGTACATGCGCACGGTGTTCATGCCCGTCGTGCCCGATTGCATCTGCATCTGCGGCCAGTGGATACCGGGTTCGTAATCGGTGAACATCCGCGCCAGATGTGGCCCCGTGCTGCGCCAATCGAGCCAAAGGTGATAGCTGGCAAAGGACACAAGCATCGCGCGCATCCGGAAATTGAGCCAACCGGTTGCGATCAGCGACCGCATACAGGCATCGACAAAGGGAAATCCGGTCTCCCCCGCCTCCCAGGCCGCGCGGCGGGTCGCGTCGTCGCCGCGCAAACCCTCGTAGGCGGAATGCAGGCAACGATGTTCGAGCGCCGGCTCATCCTCCAGCTTCTGCATGAAATGGTCGCGCCAGGCGAGCCGCGCCTCGAAACTCTGCATCGCGCCCGCCCATCCCTCGCGCGTGCCCTTGGCCTCACGCTTGCGCAGCGCAGCGGCCTCGGCCGCCTCGCGGGGGGAAATCGTGCCCCATGCCAAATGCGGGCTGAGGCGCGAACAGGCGGTTGCCCCCTCAAGCGGCGATGACATGGCGCGGCGATACTGTCGGCCCCGGCTGTCGAGGAAGGAGGACAAAAGCGTCAGCGCCTCGGGCCTGCCACCCTTTTGCCGACCGGGACAGGGGTCGAAGCCAAGACCCAGATCACGCGCCTCGGGCATCGGCCCGGGCTCGATGGGAAAGCCCCTCAGCGCCTTGGGCGTGGCAACCTGCCCCGCCCGGATCACGCGGTCGCGCCGCGCCGCCCAGCCGTCCCGCCCATCAAGCCGCCGCACGACCCCCATTTGCGGAATCTCGCGCCACGTGACACCAGCCGCGCGCAGTACAGCCGCGACAGCGCGGTCGCGCGCATAGCTCCAGCCGTTTCCGGTTTCCTCAAGGCTCAGAACCTCGCGGATACCGGTCGCGACCAAAACCTCCTGCAGTATAGGGATGGCCGCGCCTGTCCGAACGACCAGCGGCGCGCCGATCTGCGCAAGATCGCCCCGCAGTATCGCAAGACTTTCGGAGACAAAGCGCCACTGGCGGGCAGAGGCGTCGGGTTGCGCCCAAGCCTCAGGTTCCACGATGAACAGCGGCAGAATTCGACTGCCCCGCGCGGCCGCCTCGGCCAACACGGGGTTGTCCTGCACGCGCAGATCGCGCTTGAACCAAACAAGAACATCCGTACCCATGGCGGGTCAGATAGCAGGTGGGCAGGGCCTGTCAAAGGCCCTGCGCGCGATGGGATCAGTTCGAGGGGGCGGGTGCGATCACACCATCTTCAGCAGCGTCGTCGCTGCCTGCGACCTGCAGAGCGATGAAGCCCAAAAGGATCACGACAGCCAGAACGATGAGACCGCGCAGGATCGTCAGGACGGGCTTGTGGCGGCGTTCCTGTTTCTCGACATTGGTTCCGGGTGCGGACATGACAGTCTCCTTTCGTCTTTGGTGTCGATAACGTCACTCGACCGGGCTGACCGATGACACACCAAAGTTCACCTATGGTCTTTCGCCGGGGCTTCAACCCTTGACAGACCTGACCGACGCCGGGGCCGTCGCGACCTACACCCCTTCAAGCACCTGATTTACAACAGGATAAAAGAGGAAAAAAGGTGTCCGTCTCGCCCTTAAGGGCGGCGGAACGGCAAGGGCCCGTGGTCTGCTGCCCGGGGCTCGGCCTCGACACGGGCGTAAAAGTCGACAAGCCGCTTGCCGCGCTCGGATCGGAACCTGTCGCCGGGCGTCATGTCCGCGATGCGGTCGGCGCGGAACATGCGGAAATCCTCGCGCAGTTCGCACCACGCGATCAGGGTCCAGACCTTGCCCCAGAAAAGCTGGCCCAAGGGGCGGACGCTGCGCGCGGTCAGCACGCCCGCCTCGTCACGGTAGGAAAGATGCAGTCTGAACGCGCCGTCGATGGCCGATTGCAGCACGTCGAGCCGGTCGCGCAGGGGCGCGTCGAAACCGATGCCGATGGCCGCCAGCGCCACGTCGCGCGCGGGGCCCTGTTCGGCCTCGGGAAGGACGGCGCGGATCTTGACCAGCGCCTCCTCGGCGGCGCGGCCCATCTCGGCCCCGCCAAAGGCTTGCAACAGACGCGCGCCCGCCACCAGCGCCGTCACCTCGTCGCGGGTGAACATCAGCGGCGGCAGGTCGAACCCCGCCGCCATGACGTAACCCACGCCCGCCTCACCCTCGATCGGCACGCCCGTGCCCTGAAGATCGGCAATGTCGCGGTAGATGGTGCGGGTGCTGACCTCCAGCCGTTCGGCCAGCCCTTGCGCGGTGACAAGCCGACCGCCGCGCAGATATTGCACGATCTGGAACAGACGGTCGGCCCGGCGCATCAGGCGCGCTTCGCCTCGAAAAGCCCGATGGAATTGCCGTCAGGATCGGTGATGTAGGCAAAGCGGCCCGCCGGGATCTCGATGGGGGGCGAGATCACGGTGCCACCTGCGGGCGCGACGCGGGCCAATGCCGCCTCCAGCGCATCCGCGATGGCCAGATGCACGGTCGGTCCCACGCCGCCCCGCGCGGGCGTGCCGGGGTAAAGATGGACGCCGCCACCCGAATGTGGCGGGTCGGACCGGCAGGTTGCGGTCTCGTTGGGACCCATCAGTTCTTTCTCGTAAAGCGCGCCGGTGACGGTCTGGTAAAAGGCGATCCCGGCATCGAGATCGGCGACGGGGATCTCCGTCCAGGCGACGGGAAGGGCGGGGGTAAAGGTCATGTCGGGATACTCCATTTGACGTGACTGGCCCTGGCGTCATGACATACCCCTGCTGACAGCCTGCTGTCAGCAGTGTTTCGGGCGGTCCGCTTGCGGCGGGCGCGCCTGCGGCCTAGCTTGGCCCACGTCCGATCCCCGAGAGGTCCCGATGAAAGACGCCGCACCCCAGCCCATTCACCTGGCCGATTACCACCCGCCCTCGCATCTGGTCGAGGCGGTGGAACTGACCTTTCGGCTGGCCCCCAAGGGAACCCGCGTCCTGTCGAAAATCCGGTTCCGCGCCAATCCCCTTGGGTTGGAAAACGGCAACCTGCGCCTCGATGGCGAAAACCTGCGCCTTCTGTCCTGCGCGATCGACGGGGCCCCGCTGACGGCGCTCGATTACCTGCTGACGCCAGAGGGGCTGACCGTGCCCGCCGAACGCCTGCCCGGTCGCGCCTTCACATGGGAGGCGGAAGTCGAGATCGACCCGGCTGACAACACAGCACTCGAAGGGCTCTACACCTCCGGCGGCATGTTCTGCACCCAATGCGAAGCCGAAGGGTTCCGCAAGATCACCTTCTACCCCGACCGCCCCGACGTGATGGCCCCCTTCACCGTGCGGATCGAGAGCGATCTGCCAGTGCTTCTGTCCAACGGCAATCCCGGCGCCTCGGGCCCCGGATGGGCCGAATGGCACGATCCCTGGCCCAAACCCGCCTATCTGTTCGCGCTGGTCGCGGGCGATCTGGTGGCGCACAGCGACAATTTCACCACGATGTCGGGCCGCAGTGTCGATCTCAACATCTGGGTCCGCCCCGGCGACGAGGGCAAATGCGCCTATGCGATGGACGCGCTCAAACGATCCATGCGCTGGGACGAAGAGGTCTATGGCCGGGAATACGATCTCGATGTGTTCAACATCGTCGCCGTCGACGATTTCAACATGGGCGCGATGGAGAACAAGGGGCTGAACATCTTCAACTCCAAATATGTCCTCGCCAGCCCAGAAACCGCGACCGACCGCGACTACGATTTCATCGAAAGCATCGTCGCGCATGAGTATTTCCACAACTGGACCGGCAACCGCATCACCTGCCGCGACTGGTTCCAGCTCTGCCTCAAGGAGGGGCTGACGGTCTTCCGCGACCAGCAGTTCAGCGCCGACACCCGCAGCGCAGCGGTTCAGCGGATCGAGGATGTGTTGCAACTCCGCGCCCGCCAGTTCCGCGAGGATGCGGGGCCCCTGGCGCATAACGTGCGACCCGACAGCTATGTCGAGATCAACAATTTCTACACCGCCACCGTCTACGAAAAGGGCGCCGAACTGATCGGGATGCTGCGGCGGATCGTGGGCGCGCAGGAATACCGCGCCGCCTTGGACGAATATTTCCGCCGCCATGACGGACAGGCCTGCACGATCGAGGATTGGCTGGCCGTGTTCGAGGATGTGACCGGCCGCGACCTGTCGCAGTTCAAGCGCTGGTACACGCAGGCCGGAACGCCGCGTGTCGCCGCGCACTGGCAGGTGGCCGACGGGCGGCTGCATCTGCGGCTGTCCCAAACGGTCCCGCCGACACCGGGCCAGCCCTTGAAGGAACATGTGGTGATCCCGGTCGCGCTGGGTCTTCTGTCGCCCGAGGGGGCGGAGCTTTTGCCCGAGACCACCGTGATCCTCGACGGACCGGAACTGACCTTGGATTTCGATTTGGACGAGATGTCCCGGCGGGCGGGTGTCGCACGACCCGACCGCGTGATCCCGTCTCTGCTCAGGGGGTTTTCCGCCCCCGTCATCCTCGATGCATCCCTGTCGCGCGCGGACCGGCTGGTGCTGCTCGCCCATGACCCCGACCCCTTCAACCGGTGGGAGGCCGGGCGCAGCCTGATGCGCGAGACCCTGATGGGGATGCTCACGGGCGCGGAGGCAGATCCGGCGCTTTTCGACGCGCTCGATCGGCTCTTGAACGACGACAGCCTCGATCCGGCCTTCCGCGCGCTCTGCCTTGCCCTGCCGTCCGAGGATGACATGGCGCAGGCGGCCCATGACGCGGGCCTCGTGCCCGATCCAACCGCGATCCACGCGACCCGCCGCGCCATGCAAACGGCCATGGCGACCGCATTGGCAGACACCCTGTCGGCGCTTTACGACGCGATGGACCCCGGCCCCGCCTACAGCCCCGATGCCGATCAGGCGGCCAGACGGTCGCTCAGGAACGCGGCGCTGACGCTGCTGGGCCGTATCGAGGGGTCGGCGCGCGCCAAGGCGCATTACGAGGCCGCCAGCAACATGACGGACGAGATCGCGGCCTTCACCACGCTGTTGGAGGCAGGCGATACGGAGGTGGCCGGACACTTCCACGACCGGTGGAAAGCGGACCGGTTGGTGATGGACAAATGGTTCATGGCGCAGGTCGCCCATGCCGCCCCGGATCGGGCCGTCGCCATGGCGGAAGAACTGACCAACCATCCGCTCTTCGACTGGACGAACCCCAACCGGTTCCGGTCGGTGATCGGGGGGCTGACGGCAGGCAACCCGGCGGGCTTTCACGATCCGACGGGCGCGGGCTACCGGTTCTTGGCCGATTGGCTGATCCGGGTCGACGCCAAGAACCCGCAGACGGCGGCGCGCCTGTCGACGGCCTTCGAGACATGGAAACGGTATGACGCGGACCGTCAGGCGCTGATCACGGGCGAGTTGGACCGGATCGCGGGCACCGAAGGTCTGAGCCGCGACCTGTCGGAAATGGTGGCGCGGATGCGGGGGGCCTGATCCCCGCGCGTGGCGCGAGACGCCCCGTCGGTTTTTCCCGTATTTGGGGGAAGATGAAGGATCAGCCGCGCAGTTGGGCGGCAAGCCAGACAAGCGAGATCAGAACCGGCTGGTGGACCAGGTAGACCGCAAGGCTGTATCGCCCGGGAAGGGCGAGGGCCCGGGCCATGGGTCCTGCCTGCCAGCGCGCGAGCCTCTCCCAAACTCCCGCCTTCTGCATCAGCCGGGCCGCGGCGATGCCCAAAAGCACCGGGGCGAACCACGGAAAGATCGGCACGTAATCCACCGACCGGATCCCCACCGCCTGCAATCCCGTCCACCAGAACCACGGCGCGTCGAAGGCCGGAAAGCGCATGGCATTCGGCAGCCACAAGACCACGGCCCCAATCGCCAGAAGCACCGGCGCGGGCAGACGCAAGAACGCGAGGCCGAGCAGGCTTGAGGCGGCGATGCAATGCAAGATGCCGAAGAAGATGAAGGCCTCTGGCATGGCGATCCAAGTCGCCAGCGTGATGACGGCGGCGGCAGCGGCGATCTTGAGGAGACGCCAGCCAAAGCCGCGCCAGCGGATGCCCTGCCCGTGCCCAAGAACAAGGCCCATGCCCACAAGAAACAGGAAAGAGCCCGCCGTTAGATAGGCCAGCCAACGCCATCCGGGCAGCATCGTCGTGCCCGGCGCTGCGAAGCCGAAGAGTTCGAGATCGAAGGCGAAATGGAACACCGCCATCGCCAGAAGCGCCGCACTGCGCGCGAGATCGAGCGCCACCAGCCTGCCCGCCGCGATCCCCGCGCCCTGCCCCATCTTTGATGTTTCCGTCACGCTTGTCATGCCGCCAAGCCTAGCAGGCCCGCCGCGCCCTGCCCATCGCCAACAGCGCCCTTCAGCCGCTTGACGGAACGCCCGGGGCGGCGTAGCCAGCGCGCGTGGAGATTTGTGAACCGGATTGCGGGCCACGTTAAACAAGCCGCTAAAGAGGTCGAGGACGTCCAGCCTGACCGCTCGCCCCCGACCATGTCCGCCCCGGCGTATCACCCGGGGCATGAGATGAGAGGAATGGGGCCATGACGGACCAGAACCACCTGAAATCCTTGCGCAAACGCACGCGCGCCGTCCATGCGGGCACGCGCCGCAGCCAATATGGCGAGGTGAGCGAGGCGATCTTCCTGACACAAGGCTTCGTCTATGACAGCGCCGAGGCCGCCGAGGCGCGGTTCATCGAAACCGGGCCCGACGAATTCATCTATGGCCGCTACGGCAACCCGACGGTTGCCATGTTCGAGGATCGCATCGCCTCGCTCGAAGGGGCGGAGGATGCCTTTGCCACGGCAAGTGGCATGGCGGCGGTCAACGCGGCGCTTGTGTCGATGCTGCGCGCGGGCGATCACGTGGTGGCGGCGCGCGCGCTCTTCGGCTCCTGCCTCTACATCCTCGAAGAGGTGCTGACCCGCTACGGCGTCGAGGTCAGTTTCGTCGACGGCACCGATCTGTCGCAATGGGAGGCGGCCATCCGCCCCGGCACCAAGGCGGTGTTCTTCGAATCGATTTCGAACCCCACGCTCGAGGTGATCGACATCGCCGCCGTCTCGCGGCTGGCCCATGCGGTCGGCGCGCTTGTGATCGTGGACAATGTCTTTGCCACGCCCGTCTTTCAGGACACCTTGGGTCTTGGCGCGGATGTCGTGGTCTATTCGGCCACCAAGCATATCGACGGTCAGGGCCGCTGCCTTGGCGGCGTGATCCTTGGGTCCAAGCAGTATATCCGCAAGGTCGTGGAACCCTATCTCAAGCATACCGGCGGGGCGATGTCGCCCTTCAACGCCTGGGTCATGCTGAAGTCGCTCGAAACGGTGGACTTGCGCTGCCGCGCACAGGCCCAAAGCGCGCAGCGCATCGCCGAAGCGCTCGAGGGGATGCCGGGCCTCTCGCGCGTGATCTTTCCGGGCCTGCCCAGCCATCCCCATCATGCGCTGGCCCGTGCGCAGATGGAAACCGGCGGCACGGTCATCGCGCTGGAGATCGCGGGCGGACAGGCGGCGGCGTTCCGTTTTCTGAACGCGCTCAAGATCGTGGCCATCTCGAACAACCTCGGCGATGCGAAATCGATCATCACCCATCCCGCCACCACGACCCACCAGCGCCTGACCGAGGAACAGCGTCAGGGCCTCGGAATCACGCGGGGGCTGGTGCGGCTGTCGGTGGGGCTCGAGGATGCCGAGGATCTGATCGCGGATCTGTCCACGGCGCTCGACGCGGCGCGGGGCGCATGAACGGGCTGATCATCCGGCCCTGTCGCGTGACCGACGCGCCGGAACTGGCCGAGCTGTATCACCGGGCCGTGCGCGAGGGGGCGGCCGCCCATTACGATGCCGCGCAACGGGCCGCATGGTCGCCCGCGCCCCCCAAGGGCGAGGCGTGGCGCCGGCGCCTGATCGAGGCGCAGACCGTGGTGGCCGAACGGGCGGAGCGGCTGCTCGGGTTCATGACGCTCGACATGTCGACGGGCTGGATCGATTTTGCCTATGTCGCGCCCGAGGCGATGGGCCAAGGCGTGGCCGAAACGCTCTATGCCGTGCTGGAGGGGCGCGCGCGGGCCGCGGGCCTCACCCGGCTCGAGACCGGGGCGAGCCTGTTGGCGGAGCGGTTCTTTGCCCGGCGCGGCTGGCATGTCGTGGCGCGGCAGACCGTGGAACGGGACGGGCAGCTTCTGGCCAACGCCACCATGGCCAAGGACCTGCACCAAGCCAGCCGCCGCGTGGCGTGACGCCACTCTCCCCGGCCGGTCGATGACCAAATCTTGATCCGAAGCCGCGGTCTTAGCGTAAAAAAAACCCCGGACAAGATTTGGAACCTCCGTTGGGGCACCTATCTTGCAGCTTCGTGCCCGGACGGAAGAGGAACGACGAAGATGAACATCCATGTGACCGAGCTGACCGAAACGCCGAGCCGCGCCGAGCTTGAGACCGCGCTGGCGCGCCTCAAGGCATGGGCGGCCAACGCCACGCCAGAGGATATCGCGGCGCTGGATCCTGCCGTGGCGCGGATGGTCGGTCACGGTTACCCGGTGTTCGAACGCCGGTATCCGACCGAGTTCAAGGTCGATGACGCCTACAAGGACGGCTTGCCCGACCTGCAAAACGGCCCCTCTTCGTTGATCAAGGGCGCGAACCGGCAGATCCAGCATGTCGGCATCTCGAATTTCCGCCTGCCCATCCGCTACCATACCCGCGACAACGGGGACCTGACGCTGGAAACCAGCGTCACGGGGACCGTCAGCCTCGAGGCGGACAAGAAGGGCATCAACATGAGCCGCATCATGCGGTCCTTCTATGCCCATGCCGAAAAGACCTTCAGCTTCGAGGTGATCGAGGCGGCGCTCGACGATTACAAGACCGACCTCGAAAGCTTCGATGCCCGCATCCAGATGCGCCTGTCCTTCCCGGCCAAGGTCAAAAGCCTGCGCTCGGGGCTCTCGGGCTACCAGTATTACGACATCGCGCTGGAATTGGTGGAACGGAACGGCGTCCGCCAGAAACTCGTGCATCTCGACTACGTCTATTCCTCGACCTGCCCCTGCTCGCTGGAATTGAGCGAACATGCGCGCGCGACGCGCAACCAGCTGGCGACGCCCCATTCGCAGCGGTCAGTGGCGCGGATCTCGGTCGAATTGGCCGAAGGCCAGGATTGCCTGTGGTTCGAGGACCTGATCGAGATGGCGCGCGCCGCCGTCCCGACCGAAACGCAGGTGATGGTCAAGCGCGAGGATGAACAGGCATTCGCCGAACTGAACGCCGCCAACCCGATCTTCGTCGAGGATGCGGCGCGCCTCTATGCCGAACGTCTCCATGCCGACGCGCGGGTGCGGGATTTCCGCGTGGTGGCCAGCCATCAGGAAAGCCTGCACAGCCACGACGCCGTCAGCGTCCTGACCGAGGGGGAGACGTTTGCGCAGGCAAGCCTCGATCCGCACCTCTTTTCCAGCCTGATCCATCGCGGCTGAAGTCGCAGGGCGATACGGAAACTGAAAAGGGCGCCCCCGGCAACGGAGGGCGCCCTTTGTGATCAGCGCTGCGGGCCGCGCCCCTGTCCGCCTGCATCCACAATCGGACCATTGTCGCGGTCGGTCCAGCCGGTGTAGCGCCCGTGCCGCGGGCCGCGCCCGTTTCCGCCCGCATCAAGGATCGGGCCGTTGTCGCTATCGGTCCATCCCGAGCGGGAGGTGATCACCGTGGTCGTCGTGGTGGTCGGCACGCATCCCGCCACCCCGGCCATGCCAAGACCCAGCGTCCCGATGCCGAACCCGCGCAGCATCATGCGGCGGTCCATGCCGTGCCGGGTCTTGATGTTGTCATCCGTCAGCGTCGCCTTGTCCGGCCCTTGGCCGTCGTCCCTGTCGTCGGTTCCGTCATTCATTCCACTGTCCTCCGTCATGAATACTTGGTCTTTGTTATCGGCTCAGGCGTCACGATCCGTTGCGGGGCTCGCGTCGCTCTCGCTGGAACGCGCGGGGGCCGCATCCGCATCGGTGTGGACATGCGCGTCGGCATCGGTGCCCGGTGGCCCGCCCGCGGGGCCGCCGCGGCGCTGGTATGTGGCAATGTCGCTGTCGGACAAGGTCTTCTTCGGCTTGGTATCGCCCATGCACGTGTTCCTGTCTGGCTGTGCCGACCGACCGGCCGCCACTGGCTTGATCGGGCTTCACCAAAGCGCCCGGGGACTCTCTTTTGTCTACGGCGAACGTTGCACAAGCCACGGCGGTGTTTCAACGATTTCCTTCTCGGCTCGGCAAGATAGCAGGGCGCTTTGCTTGACAGCACAAGTCGGGCGCGCCAACGCTCCGCCTCATGCTCGACCTGCGCCCCGTCGGATATGTGCTTGGCCTCCTGACCATCGTGATGGGGGTGGCGATGCTGTTCCCGATGGCGCTGGACCTGGCCGATGGCAACCGCAACTGGCAGGCCTTCGCGGTGTCGGCGGCCGTGGCCATCGCGCTTGGGGGCAGCGTCGCGCTGGCTTCGGCCAATTTCGACCTGCGCCAGATGAGCGTGCGCGAGGCCTTCCTCTTGACCACCTCGACATGGGTGGTGTTGCCCATGGTGGGCGCCATCCCGCTGATGCTGGGCGAACCCGACGTTTCGCTCACCGATGCCTATTTCGAGGCGGTGTCGGGCATGACCACGACCGGGGCCACGGTCTTTCCCGGCCTCGATGACCTGCCGCGCGGCGTGAATCTCTGGCGTGGCATCCTGCAATGGCTGGGCGGCCTCGGGATCGTGATCGTGGCGCTATTGTTCCTGCCCGTCATGCGGGTCGGCGGGATGCAATTCTTCCGCTCCGAAGGCTTCGATACGCTGGGCAAGGTGCTGCCGCGCACCATCGACATCTCGCGCGGGCTGATCCAGGCCTATGTCGTGCTGACCTTGGCCTGTGCGCTGACCTATGGCGCGCTCGGGATGACCTGGTACGAGGCGACGGTCCATTCGCTCACCACGTTGTCGACCGGCGGGTTTTCCACCACGGACGGAAGCTTTGCGACCTTCGCGGGCCCCCTCGAATATGCCGCCGTCGTCTTCATGATCTTGGCCTCGGTGCCCTTCATCCGCTTCATCCAGTTCGCGAACGGCAACCGGAGAGCGCTCTTTCGCGACGTGCAGGTGCGGGCCTTCCTGCGCTGGATGGCCTATGCGATCGTCACGCTGACGCTCTGGCAGATCGTGGTGTTGGACTATCCGGTGGAACCGGCCCTGCGGGAAAGCACCTTCAATCTCGTCACGATCTGGTCCGGGACGGGCTATTCCAGCACCGATGTCACCGCATGGGGCAGCTTTGCCTTCGGGATCCTGTTCATCGCCGGGCTGATCGGGGGATGCACCGCCTCGACCGGCTGTTCGGTCAAGGTGTTCCGCTACCTCGTGCTGAAGGAGGCGCTGGTCAGCCAGCTGCGCCTCCTCGTCAGCCCGCGCACGGTGACGGTGCCGCGTCTGGACGGGCGTCCGATCGAACGGGACGTGATCGATTCGGTCATGACCTTTACCGTCTTGTTCTTCCTCACGATGGGCATTGTCGCCGTGGCGCTGTCACTGACCGGGATGGCGACGCAGACGGCGATCACGGCAGCCTGGACTTCGGTTGCGAATATCGGCCCCGCCTTCGGGCCCGAGGTCGGCCCCACAGGGGCGATGAACGCGTTCCCGACCTCGGCCAAATGGATCATGATCTTCGCGATGCTGATCGGGCGGTTGGAGCTTCTGGCGGTCTTCGTGCTGTTCACCGCCGCCTTCTGGCGCGGGTGATGCGCGCTCAGGCGGCCGCGATGGCGCGTCCCGCCGCCACGCCCGAGGCCCAAGCCCATTGGAAATTGTAGCCGCCCAGCCAGCCGGTCACATCCAACGCCTCACCGATGATGTAGAGCCGCGGGGCAAGACGGGATTCGAGCGTGCCCGAACTGATCTTGTCGGTCGCAACCCCCCCGAGCGTCACCTCTGCCGTCCGGTATCCTTCGGAAGAGGTCGGGGCGAGGGTCCAGGTCTCCAGCCTTTCGGCCAACTGACGCAGCGCGGTATCGGATTGATCGGCCAGATTGCCCGAAAGCCCCCATGCCTCGACAATATGGCGCGCCAGCGCCTTGGGCAGAGTCTCGGACAGGATCGTGCCCAGCGCCCTGCCCCCGGCTTCGGCACGACGGGCGCGCAGGTGATCGAACACGTCGAGATCCGGGCACAGGCGCAACGCGATCCGGTCGCCCTCTCGCCAATAGCTTGAAATCTGCAAGATCGCAGGCCCCGACAAGCCGCGATGGGTGAACAGCACCGCCTCCTCGAAGGCCGCGCCATTGCAGCTGACGGCCGCCTCGACCGAACTGCCCGAAAGCCCCGCGAAAACCGTCTTCTGGGCCTCGTCGAAGGTCAGCGGCACAAGCGCGGGCCGCGTTTCGGTGATCTTGTGACCAAAGCTTTCGGCGATCCGGTAGGCCAGACCAGTCGCCCCCATCTTGGGGATCGACTTGCCGCCCGTGGCCAGTACGAGATGCTCCGCACTGACCCGGCACGCCCGCCCCTCCCGCGTCAGGTCGACATGAAAACGCCCGTCGCGCTGCGCGACATCCCCGATCTCCGTCTGGAGCCATAGATCGGCCCCCGCCCGGTCCATCTCCGCGCGGAGCATGGCGATGATGTCCTTGGCGGACCGATCGCAAAACAATTGCCCCAGCGTCTTTTCATGCCACGCGATGCCATGCCGCGTGACCAGATCGAGAAAGTCGAAAGGGCTGTAGCGGCTGAGGGCGGATTTGCAGAAATGGGGATTTTCCGACAGGAAATTCGCAGGTTCGGTGTTGAGATTGGTGAAATTGCAGCGCCCGCCGCCGGAGATGCGGATCTTTTCGCCCGGCGCCCTTGCGTGGTCGACGACAAGCGTTCCGGGACCCGAATGAGCCGCGCACATCATCCCCGCCGCACCCGCGCCGAGGATCAGGGTTCTGACGTGATGGACGGACATCGGGACCGATCAGGAGTTGCACAGGGCCCACCGCCGCCCGGGCGCGCGCCGCGCAGCGCCCATGGCGGGGTTCGACCCGGCTGGATTGCGGGGTGCCGGTGGCGCCTGCGGGAGCCTCCGGCGGGAGTTTTCGGGCCAAGATGAAGCCGGGCAGCGGTCAATCGGGGAAGTTCCGGCTGTCCTTGATCTGGTCCCACGCCCAGACGACCTCTTGCAGACGTTCTTCATCGGAGCGGTCGCCGCCGTTCATGTCGGGATGAAGGATCTTGATCAGGGCCTTGTAGCTCTTGCGGATCTCGGCCTTGGTCCAGTTGTCGCGGGCCTCGAGGATCTCGATCGCCTTGCGTTCGGTGGGCGGCAGCTTGCGTCCCGCGCCATTGCCGCGGCCGGGATTGCGCGTGGCGTTGCCGCCCAGCACCTGGTGGGCATCATCAACCCCAAGCCGGGCCCAGGCGCGTTCCTCGACCGTTTTCTTGAAGGGTTTCGTGGGCCGGTCCCAGACGCGGTCGCGGTCGAGCTGGGCTTCCATCTCGGCCTCGGTCGTGCCTTCGAAGAAGTTCCACTTGAGATTGTACTCGCGCACATGCTCGCGGCAAAACCACTTGTATTCCTCGAGATTGTCCGGGCTCTTGGGCGCGCGGTACTGGCCGACCTCCTCGCAACCCTCGACCTCGCAGACGCGCTGCGAGGTTTCGAAGGCCCCCGACATGCCGCGCCGACCCGAGCGGCGCTTCTTCTTGTCGGTGGACACGCGGAGGTCGAAATTGAACGGGTCCTTGTCGGGCATCGCGCTCCCCTTTTCGACTCGGAAGCGGGAGTTTAGGGTTTTGGACGGCAAGGTGAAGGGCCCCGGGCGGGAAAAGGCGAAAAACATGACACGGACCGAACGGATCGAGGCGCGATTGCGCGAAAGCTTCCAGCCCCGCGTGCTGGAGGTGATCGACGAAAGCGAGCGTCACCGGGGCCACGCGGGCTATCAGGATGGCGGGGAGAGCCATTTCAAGGTGACGATCGCCGCCGATGCCTTTGCCGGCATGAGCCGGATCGCGCGGCACCGGGCCGTCCACGCGGCACTGGGGCACGACCTCGTGTCCGAGATCCACGCCCTCGGCCTGACGATCAGCGACTAGTCTTGGGGTCGCGCTCCGCGCGATCCTCCTCGTCGGCGAGCGCGAAGAGATTGGCCAGATCGGCCTCTTCCGCGTCATCGGCCTCCTCCGCCACGGGCGGCGGCACGGGCGTGTTGCGCGCAGCGACCTCGGCCGCGGGCATGACCGCCTCCTCGGGCAAGGCGCGCTGGAACACCAGCAGCGTGCGATAGGTCGTCGCGCGGGAGGTCAGGCCGCGGCGCACTTCTTCGGGCAAGATGTCGGCGCGCAGATAGGTCCATCCCTCGGCGCCCATCGCGTTCAGCACATCCTCCAGCGTGGCGGCGAAATTCTCGGGTCCCTTGAGACCCTTGTGCTTCGTGGCACGATGCGGGGCGGGAACGAGCCTGTATTCGTAACGGGGCATGGCGGATCCTTGCTGGCGTGATGCGGTGTAACGCCGGGAGCGGCGGACGGGCAAGGCTGCAATCGACCGACTTAAGCTGGGGAAAGCCCGCCACCGCACCCGGGCACCGCCGTTGCGGCGCTCATCGTCAGCGCGACGCGGCCACCTGTGTGGCAGGCCGGACCGGGCGCGGCTGCGGGCGCAGCGCCATTCGCTCGGTCGGGTCCAACCGGGGCTCCGGGCGCAGGACGGGCCGAACCTGCGCGCGGCAATACTCCTGAATCCGCACCCAGTTGCGCATATCCTCCCGCTTGCGCGTCGAATGGAAGGGACCCCAATCCGCCGCGACGCCGCGCATGCCTTCGGCGATCACACCGTCGCGGGGCACGGTGGCCGCCATGATCCGGATGCCGCAACGCAGGTTCGCGGGCCCGTCCAGCAGGGCTTCGCCCGTGCCAACCTGACAGTTGCGCCATTGCGCGGTCCCGGGCGCGATCTGCACCAGTCCGAACCAGCGCCCGTCACCGCCCACCGCGTCCGGGTCATGGGTGCTCTCATGCCAGGCCAGCGTCGAGACGAGGCCCGCCCAAAAGGCGGCCCGCTGTTCTGCATCGGCGGTCGGATAGGCCGGGCACCACTGCGCGATATCGCGCGGGACCACATCCAACAAAGGCGCGCCCGGTCCGCGCAAGGCGGCCATGACAGCCGCGCTCCAGCGGGGACCGCGCGGATGCGTGTCCCAGCGCAGGCGCGGCACGTCCCACGTGTCACGCAGCCGCGGGCGCAGGCTGCGGTCGGGGGCAAGGGCGCTGGGGCCAAGCGGCGTTTCGATCGGGCGCGGACGGGGCATCGTGCGGGGCAGATCCGAGGGCTGAAACTGCATCTGCGCCAGGGTCGGCGGCCGGCCGCTACCGGGGGATGACGCTGCGCCCTGTGCCGCGACCGGAGCCGCGCACCAAAGGCCGAACAAGGCCAATCCGGCACCGAACAAGACGCCCAACCGCGTCATGCGTCTCCTCCCCAGGCAGCGCATCGCCGCAGATTGCCTGCGCGCGCTGCGTCTTGCAAGGGAAACGGTGGGGCCGTCGACGCAGAGCTGTCAGCCTTGGCAATAGGCCTGTTGGCTGACCCAGTTCCGGATCTCTTCGCGCTTGGACGCCTGGCTGGGATGGAAGGGGCCCCAATCGGCGGCAACACCGCGGGTGCCTTCCGAGATCACGCCATCGCGGGGAACGGTCGTGGCCCAGATCCGGAGCGCGCAGCTCACGTTCGCGCCACCATCGAGCAGGGCGTCGCCGCTGGTCGCGTTGCAGCCATAGTGCCGCGCAGTCGCCGGGCTGATCTGCACCAGGCCGAACCAACGCCCGCCGCCGCCTACGGCAACCTCGTTCCAAGTGCTTTCGTATCGCGCCAGCGCCGAGAGCAGGCCAAGCCAGAAGGCGGCGCGCTCTTCCTCGGTCGCGTCGGGATAGCCGGGGCACCAGGTCTCGACATCGGCCGGAACGATATGGGGCAGGATCGATGCGTGGCTGTCCAGAGCGGCGAAGCCTTCCGCCTCCCATGCCTGCGATTGCGGGACGTGGTCCCACGCCATCACGGTGGTCTCGAGCGGGCGATCCGACGAAATCGCCCCGCAAGACGACATCAGGAGACCAAGACCGGCAAGGGCGGCGAAGCGGAAGGGGGTCATGCTGGGCAAACTTGTGCTGTTGAAGATGGCGCTCTGTGGCGGCGATCCTCCTCCGCTGGCAAGCGTCCCGTCCCGGCAGCGGCGATTTCGGCGGTCAACCGCCGATGATCGCACGGCGGCGGGCCTTGCCCCGCTGCCCGGGCTGACCTAAACGCAAAGCGCACGGCTGACGGAGGCGCAGATGCTCGACCTGACCTATCAGACCCCGAAACCCAAGGTGATCGCGGGCGCGAAACACGATTGGGAACTGGTGATCGGCATGGAGGTTCATGCCCAGGTCGCGTCGAAATCCAAGCTCTTTTCCGGGGCCTCGACGCTCTTCGGGGCGGAGCCCAATTCCAACGTGGCCTTCGTCGACGCGGGAATGCCCGGCATGTTGCCCGTCATCAACGATTTCTGCGTTGCACAGGCCGTGCGGACCGGATTGGGGCTGAAGGCGGCGATCAACCTGCGCTCGGCCTTCGACCGCAAGAATTATTTCTACCCCGACCTGCCGCAGGGCTACCAGATTTCGCAGCTCTACCACCCGATCGTGGGCGAAGGTGAAGTGCTGGTCGAGATGGGCGATGGCACCGCGCGGATCGTGCGGATCGAGCGCATCCATCTCGAACAAGATGCCGGCAAGTCGATCCATGACATGGACCCGGCGCTGTCCTTCGTCGATCTGAACCGCACGGGCGTGGCGCTGATGGAGATCGTCAGCCGCCCCGACATCCGCGGCCCCGAGGAAGCGGCGGCTTACGTCGCGAAGCTCCGTCAGATCATGCTTTATCTCGGCACCTGCGACGGCAACATGCAAAACGGCAACCTGCGCGCGGATGTGAACGTTTCGGTCTGTCGCCCCGGCGCCTACGAGCGCTATCAGGAAACGCAGGATTTCAGCCATCTTGGCACGCGCTGCGAGATCAAGAACATGAACTCGCTGCGCTTCATCCAGGCCGCCATCGATTACGAGGCGCGGCGTCAGATCGCCATCCTCGAGGCGGGCGGCACGATCGATCAAGAAACCCGGCTCTACGATCCCGACAAGGGTGAAACGCGGTCGATGCGTTCCAAGGAAGAGGCGCATGATTACCGCTATTTCCCCGACCCCGACCTGTTGCCGCTCGAGATCGAGCAGGCCTGGGTCGACGAGATCGCGGCCAATCTGCCCGAATTGCCCGACGCGAAAAAAGCGCGCTTCATCGGCGACTACGGCCTTTCGGATTACGACGCGAGCGTGTTGACCGCCGATCTGGACGCGGCGCAGTATTTCGAGGTCGTGGTGGCCGAAGCCGGCGACGGCAAGATGGCGGCGAACTGGGTCATAAACGAATTGTTCGGCCGCCTGAAAAAGGACGAGGCCGACATCACCGCCAGCCCCGTCAGCCCCGCACAGCTTGCCGGGGTCATCCGCCTGATCAAATCCGGCGATATTTCGGGCAAAATCGCCAAGGACCTGTTCGAGATCGTCTATACCGAAGGCGGCGATCCGGCGCAGATCGTCGAGGCGCGCGGGATGAAGCAGGTGACCGACACCGGCGCGATCGAAGCCGCCGTTGACCAGATCATCGCCGAGAACCCGGCGCATGTAGAAAAGGCCAAACAGAACCCCAAGCTGGCGGGCTGGTTCGTGGGCCAGGTGATGAAGGCCACGGGCGGCAAGGCGAACCCCGCCACCGTCAACGAATTGGTAACGGCCAAGCTCGGTCTGTAAACCTTTCGGTAACGGGTGAGGCCGTTCTGTTAACTCCGTGGCAAGCTTTGGCCTGTCACGGAGCTGTCGCAGCGCCTTAACCCGGATGTCGCGGGACCTGCGTAAAACACCCCCAGATGTGGCAGGGGTGATCGGCATGGCGCTGGTGTCCGTGAACGCGACGGAAACGGGATGGACGGACCGGCCTCACCTGCTTGCCGTCCTGAAAAACCTGCCCCGTGACGCGCCCGTGGTCATCATGATCCATGGCTACCGCTTCTCGCCTTGGGTCGCGGACGAAGACCCTCACCGCCACATCCTGTCGGCCAAGCCCTGCAAGTCGTGCTGGAAAGCCGTCAGCTGGCCACGTCACCTGCGGCTCGACCAAGATGATGGGGCGCTCGGCATCGGATTTGGCTGGCACGCCCGCGGCCCGCTCCCGCGCGTGGCGCGAAGCGCCTTTCGCATCGGCAAGACGCTGGCCGGTTTGATCCATGAAATCAACCACCTGCGCGACGATCTGCGGGTTCACATCCTGGCCCATTCGCTGGGCGCGCGGGTGGCGCTGGCCGCGTTGGCCGACGTGCCGCCCGGTGCGCTGCGCCGGATCATCCTCCTGTCAGGTGCGGAATACGGGGCCAATGCCTGGGCGGCCATGACCAAGGCCGGGGGGAACCACCCCGACATCATCAATGTCACAAGCGGCGAGAACGCGCTTTTCGACGCGCTGTTTCGGCTCGGGGTGCCCCCGCCAATGCGGGGCGACCGACCAATCTCTGCGGGGTTCGGTGATCTGGCTGGCTGGACCGACCTGCGCATCGATTGCCGCGCGACCCGGGGTCTGCTGCGGGACGCAGGCTATCCGACCCGCCCGCCCCGGACGCGCATCTGTCATTGGTCGACCTATCTGCGGCCAGGCCTGTTCCGGCTGTATCGCGACCTGTGCGATCCCTTGGGCAGCGACCCCCTTCCCCGTCTTGCGGCGCACATGTCCAACCGGCTCGAACAGCCATCGCGCACCGGCGCGACCGGGGGACGAACCGCCCTCCTTTCCCCCTTGTGACCCGCCGGAACCGGCCCGATCTGCTTAGAACGGGCGGGAAACCACCACCCGTCGTTGCATTGTCTGGTTTTTCAAGGAAAACCTTTCTAACGTGACGATCACGACCGAAAGACTACCAACGGGGATGGCATGAGTTCGAGTTTCCTGCAGGGCGTGGCGTTCTTTGCCCTTGTCGTCGTCACCGTGATGGCCAGTTTCGGCGGCTTCGGGGTTCTCTGACATGTCCAAGCGCTATGGCGGAGAATTCAGCCCCAGCGGACGGCGCGATGCCAGCGCACCGCGCGAGACGGTGTCCGCCGAACGGCTGGAAGTGCCCAGCTTCAAGGGCCGCAAGCCGATGCGGCACGGGGCCAAGCTCAACATCCTGTTCCTGCTGCCGCTGATCGCGGCGGCGGCCGCGCTGTTTCAGCCGGTCGCAGGCCTTGCGGTCGATCTGGCCGGTGCGGCGGCCCTGATGCTCTCGGCTTGGCTGACGCGCGATGGGGTTCGGGCCGAGGATGCCTTTGACGAACGCACGGTTGCCCGCCGCCCGGCCATCCCGCGCAAGATCTTCGGCTCGGTCCTCATGGGGGCTGGCGTTGGTCTTCTGGTGTTCGGTGGCCAATGGAACCTTGCCGCCGCGATCATCATGGGCGCGGTCGCCGGGGGCTTGCATCTGGCGTCCTTCGGGCTCGACCCGTTGGCCGACAAGGGGCTGGAAGGGCTCGACCGCCGCGAGACCGACCGCATCGCGCGCAAGATCGAAGAAGCCGAGGCGGTACTGGCGCAGATGACGGATGCGATCAAGCGCGCCCGCGACAGGCAGCTCGAGGCCCGCGTTGAGGCGTTCGAGGATACCGTGCGCCAGATGTTCCGGCAGGTGGAGGCCGATCCGCGCGACCTGACCGCGGCCCGCCGCTACCTTGGCGTCTACCTTCAGGGCGCACGGGATGCGACGGTGCAATTCGTCGATCTTTACGCCCGCAACCGCGACCCGCAGGTACGCGCTGATTACGAGGCGTTCCTGACCGACATGGACACCAATTTCGCCAAGCGGACAACGGCCATGCTCACCGATGACCGCACGAATTTCGACGTGGAGATCGAGGTCTTGCGGGACCGATTGACCCGCGAAAACCTGCGTATCGAGGGATAAGGACCAAAACCATGACCACGAACATCCGCCAACAAGCCGAAGACGCGACAAAGCTCGTCGAGGAAATCAACGCCGTGGTTCTGCTGGAACCTGCCGCCGATCTGGTGCCCCTGCCCGAGGCCGACGCGCCCACCGCCGAGGAAATCCGCAAGCGCGTGGCCGAGATCGACATGACCGACACGAATTCCATCGTGACCTTCGGCTCGGCTGCTCAGGCCGAATTGCAGCAGATCAGTCAGGCGATGCTGCAAGGCGTCAAGAACAAGGATGTGGGCCCCGCAGGTGACAGCCTGCGCGAGATCGTGGGCACGATCCGGGGTTTTTCGGTCGACGAACTGGACCCCAACCGCAAGCGCAGCTGGTGGGAGCGCCTGTTCGGCAAGGCCAAGCCGATCCATAATTTCATGGCGCGCTACGAACAGGTGCAGGACCAGATCGACCGGATCACCGAGAACCTCTTGAGCCACGAGCACACGCTGATGAAGGACATCAAGTCGCTCGACAAACTTTACGAGAAGACGCTCGATTTCTACGACGAGCTGGCCCTCTATATCGCCGCGGGCGAGGAAAAGCTGCGCGAGCTCGATCAGGACACGATCCCCGCGAAGGAAGCGGAGGTGCAGGCCGCCCCCGAGAACGATCAGGTCATCAAGGCGCAGGAATTGCGCGACCTGCGCGCGGCCCGCGACGATCTGGAACGCCGCGTCCATGACCTGAAACTGACGCGGCAGGTGACCATGCAGTCGCTGCCCTCGATCCGGCTGGTGCAGGAGAACGACAAAAGCCTTGTCACCAAGATCAACTCGACCCTCGTGAACACCGTGCCGCTGTGGGAAACCCAGCTCGCGCAGGCGGTCACGATCCAGCGCTCGACCGAAGCCGCCCGCGCGGTGCGCGAGGCCACCGACCTGACCAACGAGTTGCTGCAGCAGAATGCGACAAACCTGCGCGAAAGCAACAAGATGGTCCGCGAGGAAATGGAGCGCGGCGTCTTCGACATCGAGGCTGTCAAGGCCGCCAATGCCGAACTGATCGCCACGATCGAGGACAGTCTCCAGATTGCCGACGAGGGAAAGCGCCGCCGCGCCGCGGCCGAAGTCGAGATGCAGCGGATGGAGGCCGAATTGCGCGATACTCTGGCGGCCGCTTCCTCGCGGGCGACGCAAGCTGCATCCGGCGCGACCGGTTCGGGCGCCACCCCGCCGCCGCCGGCCCGCTGATCGTGCCCATGCCGCTGCGCCTGACCTGTCTGTCCCTTTGCGCGGCGGCCCTTGCCCTGTCTGCCTGCATGCCCAGCATGCAACAGGTGAACGTGTCGCCCCGGCCCGAGCAGCGGGCCGAGGCACCCGAACCCTCGCCCGAGAGCCTCGCGCTGGCGCGCTACTACCGCGGCATCGAGGAACGGCTCACCGCCGACGGGCTATTGCGCACCGACACCGGGCAACGCGACGCGCCCTTCAGCGCGCAGGTTCTGGCCGCGAATTTCGAACGGATCGCGCTTTACGACGAATACGTCCTCATGGGCGGGCGTTTCGTGCAGCAGCAAACCCCCGCACGGTTGCGCCGCTGGGAACAACCGGTTCGCATCCAGCCGCATTTCGGGGCCTTTGTGGATTCGGCCCAACAGGCCGAAGACCGCGCCATCCTTTCGACCTATGCCACGAGGCTTGCGCGGGCCACGGGGCATCCCGTCTCGACCGTGCGGACCGGGGGCAATTTCCACGTGCTCTACCTTGGTCGTGACGATCTGCGGGACGTGGGTGATCTAGTGCGCAGCCTTGTACCCGGCATCGGAGACGCGGTGGTAACCGAAATCGAAACCTTGCCGCGCTCGACCTTCTGCTCGGTCTATGCCTTTTCCGAGAGCGGCGGGCGGTCCGTCTATGTCGCGGCCATCGCCATCATCCGCGACGAGCATCCCGGTCTCTTGCGGCGCTCCTGTGTCCACGAGGAGGTGGCGCAGGGTCTGGGCCTGCCCAATGACAGCCCCGCGGCACGACCCTCGATCTTCAACGATGACGAGGAATTCGCGCTTCTGACACGGCACGACGAATTGCTCCTGCGGATGCTCTACGATCCACGCCTCACCCCCGGCCTCCGACCCGAGGAGGCACGCCCGACCGTGCGCCTGATCGCCGAGGAACTGCTGGGCGGATCAAGTTGACCCCTCAGCCTGCGCGCGGTGAAAAATCCATGGAAATTCCCGCCCCGCATTCCCTGTAGCGACACGGAGCGGCAGCCTATATCATCTTTCGCGACAAACAGACTTTTCGACAGGGGATTGCCAGATGCCGATCATGGATTTTCTCAGGGGCCAGTTCATCGATGTCATCGAATGGACCGACGACACCCGCGACACGATGGTCTACCGGTTCGAGCGTTACGGCAATGAAATCAAGTACGGTGCCAAGCTGACCGTGCGCGAGGGGCAGACGGCCGTCTTTGTCCACGAGGGACAACTGGCCGATGTCTTCACCCCGGGTCTCTACATGCTGGAGACCAACAACATGCCGATCATGACGAACCTGCAGCATTGGGATCACGGGTTCGCCTCGCCGTTCAAATCCGAGATCTACTTCGTCTCGACCGCGCGGTTCACCGATCTGAAATGGGGCACCAAGAACCCGATCATGCTGCGCGACCCGGAATTCGGGCCGACGCGCATCCGCGCCTTCGGCACCTATACCGTGCGCGTCGCAGATGCCGCGCGCTTCATGACCGAGATCGTGGGCACCGACGGAGAATTCACCACCGACGAGATCACCAGCCAGATCCGCAACATCATCGTGCAGCAGTTCAGCCAGGTCGTGGCGGGATCGGGCATCCCGGTGCTCGACATGGCGGCCAATACCGGTGACTTCGGCAAGATCGTGGCGGACCGGATCTCGGCCACGTTGACGGACTACGGTCTGACCCTGCCCGAGCTTTACATCGAGAATATCTCGCTGCCCCCCGCGGTCGAAGAGGCGCTGGACAAGCGGACTTCGATGGGCGTGGTCGGAGATCTCAACAAATACACGCAGTTTCAGACCGCCGAAGCGATGCGCGCGGCCGCCGAAAACCCCGGCGGCGGTGGCATGGGCGAGGGTCTCGGGATGGGGATGGGCATGGCCATGGCGCAGGGCCTGACACAGGCGATGGGCGGCGGCCGGGCTGCGGCACCCGCCGCCCCGCCGCCCCCGCCCGTCGAACATGTCTGGCACATCGCCGAGAATGGCCAGACGCGGGGCCCGTTCTCGCGCGCCGATCTGGGGCGCATGGCCAGCGCAGGCGAATTGACCCGGCAGACCCATGTCTGGACGCAAGGGCAGGATGGCTGGAAGCGCGCCGAGGAGGTGACGGAGCTTGCCCAGCTTTTCACCGTGATGCCGCCGCCGCCCCCGCCGGGCGTGTGAGACCCGACGCATGACGGTCGGCCCGCGGATGCGGGCCGTCCCCGCCCGCGCCCCATCCGGGGCCAAAGCCCATTCGCGACGCGAAAGCCAAGATGTCCGACAGTTTCGACAGCACCAAAGAAGCGGCCCGCCCCGAGGATGAACACCGCTTTCCCTGTCCGCAATGCGGCTCGGATCTCCGCTTTGCTCCAACCGAGGGAAAGCTGGTCTGCGACCATTGCGGGCATGAGGAACCGATCGAGGATGACCGCGCGGCAGGCCCTTGGGGCGGGGAGGCCCCCGCGCTCGTCGAACTGGATTACGAGACCGCAATCGCCGCCCAACTCCCCGCGCAGGAGATGGAGGAAACCCGCGTCAGCCAATGCCCGTCTTGCGGCGCACAGGTCAGTTTCGAAGGGGCGACCCATTCCGCCGAATGCCCGTTTTGCGCAACACCCGTCGTGGCCGACACCGGCACCCATCGCCATATCAAGCCCAAGGGCGTCCTGCCCTTCAAACTGACCGAGAAGCAGGCTCATGACGCGATGAACGGCTGGCTGGGGCGGCTGTGGTTCGCGCCGAACGGCCTGCAGGACTACGCCAAGAAGGGCCGCAAGATGGACGGCATCTATGTCCCCTACTGGACCTATGATGCCGATACGGCCACCAATTATCAGGGCCAGCGGGGCGACGCCTATTACGTCACCGTGCGCGGGCCCGATGGCAAGTCCCGACAGGAACGCCGCGTCCGCTGGAGCCGCCGCTCGGGCCGCGTGGCGCGGTTCTTCGACGATATCCTGATCCTCGCCTCGCGATCGCTGCCCAAACGCTTCACCGACCGGCTTGCGCCGTGGGACCTGCGGGACCTTGACGCATATCGGCCGGAATTCCTGTCCGGTTTCCGGGCCGAGGGCTATCAGGTCGAGCTTGCCGAAGGTTTCGAGGAAGCCAAGCAGGTGATGGAGGCACAGATCCGGCAAGACATCCGCCGCGACATCGGCGGCGATGAACAGCGCATCGACCACATGCAGATCCGCATCGACGACGTGACCTTCAAGCATGTCCTGCTGCCGGTCTGGCTGGCCGCCTACAAGTATCGTGGGCAGACCTACCGCTTCGTCGTGAACGGACAGACCGGCAAGGTGCAGGGCGAACGCCCATGGTCGTGGATCAAGATCGCGATCGCCGTGATCTTGGCGGCAATCGTGATCGGGGCGGGCCTTTATGTTTATGGAATGGTCGAGGGTGGCGGAACGGCCCTCAAATAGCCAACACCCCAAGAAGGGACTGGCCTGCGCGCCTGTCCCGTCTTAGTCAGACGCTCAGGAAATACAGCGGAGACATTCCATGTTGCTATGCGCGGGCGAGGCCCTGATCGACATGCTGCCGCGCCAGACCGAGGCGGGCGAGGCGGGCTTTGCCCCCTATCCCGGAGGCTCCGTCTTCAACACCGCGGTCGCCGCCGCGCGTCTGGGTCTTGGCACGCGGTTTTTCAGCGGCATCTCCACCGATCTCTTCGGGGAACGTCTGGCCGCGGTCCTGAAGGCGTCGGGTGTCGATCACGGGCTTGCGTCACGGTCCGATCGGCCCACCACGCTGGCCTTCGTTACCCTGACCGGCGGTCAGGCGCGCTATGCGTTCTATGACGAGAACACGGCGGGCCGAATGCTGACGGATGCCGACCTGCCCGCGCTGCCGCCCGAGGTCAGGGCCGTCTTTTTCGGCGGGATCAGCCTTGCCGTCGAACCCTGCGCCGAGGCCTATGCGACGCTGGCCACGCGGACAAGCGCCGACCGGTTGGTGATGCTCGACCCCAACATCCGCCCCGGCTTCATCGCCGACGAGGCGCGCTTCCGCGCCCGGATGGACCGGATGTTGGCCGCCGCTGATGTGGTCAAGATCTCGGACGAGGACATGGAATGGCTGATGGGCGCAGGCCCCCTGCCCGACCTGGCCGCGGCCTTGCTGGCCAAGGGCCCGGCATTGGTTCTGGTGACCCAAGGTGCCGACGGTGTCACCGCTTATGGGGCGGGCACACCCCGCCATGCCGCCGCCCCCAAGGTCGAAGTGGTCGATACCGTGGGCGCGGGCGATACGTTCAACGCGGGCTTTCTGGCCGGGCTGGCCGATGCGGATGCGCTCGACAAGACGCGAGTTCGCGCCGGTCTGCCGCCCGAGATCCTGCGCGCGGCGCTGGATCTGGGCGTGCGCGCCGCGGCCGTCACTGTGGCCCGCGCCGGGGCCAACCCGCCGCATCGGTCCGACCTCGCATGAGGGCATTGGTCCAAAGGGTCACCGAAGCCCGGGTCGAGGTGCAAGGCACGCTGATCGGGCAGACGGGGCCGGGCCTCCTGATCCTCGTCTGCGCCATGCAGGACGACACCGAGGCACAGGCCGATGCGCTGGCCGCCAAGGTGGCCAAGCTGCGCATCTTCAAGGACGAGGCGGGCAAGATGAACCGCTCGCTTCTGGACACGGGCGGGGGCGCGCTGGTCGTCAGCCAGTTCACGCTGGCCGCCGATACGCGCAGCGGCAACCGTCCCGGGTTTTCGACGGCAGCCGCGCCAGAGCTTGGCGAAGCGCTCTACCGGCGCTTCGCCGCGGCGCTCGCGTCGCTTGGCCCCAAGGTCGAAACCGGACGCTTCGGGGCGGACATGGCGGTGACGCTGACAAACGACGGGCCGGTTACCATTTGGCTTGAAACTTAGGCAAATTGTCTAAAGGCTAGGCAAATACAGAAGCGGGCTCCTTAATCGCCGCCGATCCACTGGCGCTTGCCTCCGGGCTTTGCGCCTATGAGGACAGGGTTTTCGACAGGATGACATGACCGATACACCGCGCTTTTTCGACGAGATGCACCACGGGGACGGATCGCCCCGCCCGCCCTATGACACCTATTGCGGTTGGTTCGGCTCCGAGGATCTGCGCGACCTGCGCAAGAAATCCACGGATGCCGAACAGTTCTTTCGCCGCACCGGCATCACCTTCAACGTCTATGGTCAGGCCGAGGCCGATGAACGGCTGATCCCCTTCGACATCGTGCCGCGCATCATCTCCGCACGGGAATGGGCGCGGCTGACGCGCGGCATCGAACAACGCGTGCGCGCCATCAATGCCTTTTTGCACGACATCTACCACCGGCAGGAAATCCTGCGCGCGGGTCGTGTTCCCGTGGACCTGATCGCGCGCAACGAGGCGTTCCTGCCGCAGATGATCGGCATGTCCCCGCCCGGCAATGTCTACACCCATATCGTCGGCGTCGATCTGGTGCGGACCGGGGAAGATGAATTCTACGTTCTCGAGGACAATGCCCGGACGCCGTCGGGTGTCAGCTACATGCTGGAAAACCGGGAAACGATGCTGCAGATGTTCCCCGAGCTGTTCACCCGCATCAAGGTGCAGCCCGTGTCCGACTATCCGCGCGACCTGCGCCGCTCGCTCGCGGCAAGCGCGCCGCCCAATTGTTCGTCCGACTGCACGGTCGCGGTGCTAACCCCGGGCATCCACAACTCGGCCTATTTCGAACATGCGTTTCTGGCCGACCAGATGGGCGTAGAACTGGTCGAGGGGCACGATATCCGCATCACCGGTGGCAAGGTGCAGATGCGCACGACCCAAGGGTACAAGCCCATCGACGTGTTGTACCGCCGCGTCGACGACGATTTCCTCGACCCGCTGAACTTTCGCCCCGACAGCATGCTGGGCGTACCGGGGGTCATGGATGTCTACCGCGCGGGCGGCATCACCATCGCCAACGCGCCGGGGACGGGCATCGCCGACGACAAGGCGATCTACAGCTATATGCCCGACATCGTGGAATTCTACACCGGCGAGAAAGCGATCTTGCAAAACGTGCCGACGTGGCGCTGCGGCGACGCAGACTCGCTTGCCTATGTCCTCGATCACCTGCCCGAATTGGTGGTGAAGGAAGTGCATGGCTCTGGCGGCTACGGGATGCTGGTGGGTCCCGCCGCCTCGAAAAAGGAGCTGGCGGCGTTCCGGGCCAAGTTGACGGCCAAACCGGGCAATTACATCGCGCAGCCGACGCTGGCGCTGTCGACCGTGCCGATCCTGACCAAGGCGGGGCTGGCCCCGCGCCATGTCGACCTACGCCCCTTCGTTCTGGTCGCGCCGGACAAGATCTCGATCACGCCGGGGGGGCTGACACGCGTGGCGATCAAGAAAGGGTCTTTGGTCGTGAACTCGTCGCAGGGTGGCGGCACGAAAGACACCTGGGTGTTGGAGGAATAGGGCGATGCTGGGCAAGACCGCTGGCGGCCTGTTCTGGATGTTCCGCTATCTTGAACGCTCCGAAAATACCGCGCGCCTGATCGAGGCAGGGTTCCGCATCGCATTGACGCGGGCCGATGGCGATGACGACGAATGGACGAGCGTCCTGCAAACGGCCGCCGTCTCGCATCTGTATTTCCAGAAGCATGAGCAGATAGACGCTGCGAAGGCGATCGACTTCATGCTGCGCGATATGTCGAACCCGTCGTCGGTGTTGTCGGCCATCGCCGCGGCCCGGATGAACGCGCGCCTTGTGCGCACCGCCATCACCCGCGAGGTCTGGGAGGCGGTGAACGACACCTACATGATCCTTAAGCGCGAACTGGCCCGCCCGGTCAGCGCGCGGGATCTGCCCGAGGTTCTGGCCCTGATCCGTCAGCAATCGGCCTTGGTGCGGGGGGCGATGCACGGCACGATGCTCCGCAACGACATCTTCGATTTCTGCCGGCTCGGCACGTTCCTGGAACGCGCCGACAACACCGCCCGTATTCTGGACGTGAAATATTACGTCCTTCTCCCGTCGATCAGCCAGATCGGGTCGAGCCTCGACAATGTGCAATGGGAAACCATCCTGCGCTCTGTCGCGGGGATGCGCGCCTATCGTTGGATCACCCAAGGCGAGACCAGCCCCATCGGCATCGCGGATTTCCTGATCTTCGACACGCGGATGCCCCGCAGCCTTGCGTTTTCGGCAGGCAAGATCGCGACGAACCTCGCCTATCTCGAAAAGGCCTACGGGCTCCGCCACCCCAGCCACGACCAGATCGACGTGATCTCGGCCCGGCTTACCCATGGCACCATCGACCGCGTCTTCGAAGACGGGCTGCATGAATTCATCACCGATTTCCTGACCGATATCGCCCGTCTTGGGCAGCAGATCGAAACCGATTACCGGTTCTTGGGATAAATACATGCGGCTCAAGATCCTTCACACCACGACCTACCATTTCGACATGCCCGTGTCCTATGGCCTGCAACAATTGCGTCTCGTGCCCAAAAGCCGAGCGGGTCAGGCGATCTTGCACTGGAAGATGGAGATCGAGGGCGGCACGCTGGAAACCGAATTCACCGATCACCACCAGAACCGGGTATCGCTGATTTCCTTCGACCCGCAGGCCAATTCGATCGTCGTGCATTGCGAGGGAGAGGTGGAGACTTCGGATGTCGCAGGCGTCACGGGGCGGCACGCGGGCTTTGCGCCCCTGTGGTTCTTTCGCGGCGCCACCGATCTGACGCGGGCCGGGCAAAAGGTCCGGGCCCTGACCCGCGGCCTGAAGGAAGAAGAGAGCGGCGATATCCCCCGGCTTCACGCGCTGTCCGCAAGGGTTCTTGCCGCCGTTCCCTACGAGATCGGGGTGACCCAATCCAACACCTCCGCCGAGGAAGCGATCGACCTTGGCGGTGGCGTGTGCCAGGACCATGCCCATATCTTCATCGCCGCGGCTCGGTACATGGGCTACCCGGCACGCTATGTGTCGGGCTACCTGATGATGAACGACCGCGTGCATCAGGATGCCAGCCATGCCTGGGCCGAGGTCTTTGTCGAACCGCTGGGCTGGGTCGGCTTCGACATCTCGAACGCGATCTCACCCGACACGCGGTATGTCCGTGTCGCGACCGGCCTCGACTACCGCGATGCGGCCCCGGTCAGCGGTTTGCGCTTTGGCCGATCGGGCGAAGCGATGTCCATCGACATCCAGGTTCAGCAGCAGTAATCCTGACCGTGACAGGCGGGGGCAGGCAGGGGATGGTGGCAGGCGCATGACATATTGCGTGGGGCTCAAGCTCGACCGGGGGCTGGTGTTCATGTCGGACACCCGCACCAATGCAGGCGTCGACAACATCAGCGTGTTTCGAAAGATGTTCCTTTGGGAACGAGCCGGCGAACGCTCGGTGACGCTGATGACGGCAGGCAACCTTGCGACCACGCAAGCCGTGGTGTCCTTGCTGAACGAGCGTGCGAAACCGGCCGACGAACGCGGCGCGCCCTCGATCCTCGAGGCGCAGTCTATGTTCCAGGTGGCCAAACTGGTCGGAGAGACCCTGCGCGAGGTCATCTTCGAGCAATCGGGCCGGGCCGGGCCCGTGGCCGACAGCCCGTTTTCCGCGACCCTTATCCTCGGCGGTCAGGTTCAGGGCGGGGAGCCGCGCCTGTTCATGATCTACCCCGAGGGGAATTTCGTGGAAGCCAGCGCCGACACGCCCTTTTTCCAGATCGGCGAGACGAAATACGGCAAACCGATTCTCGTACGCGCCTATGATCCGGGCATGAGTTTCGAGGATGCCGTGAAGCTCCTGATGCTGAGCTTCGATTCGACGATCAAGGCGAACCTGTCGGTCAGCCTGCCGCTGGACCTGCATCTCTACGATGCGGACAGCCTGCGGACAGGTCGCGTCCACCGGATCGAGCGTGACGATCCCTTTTACGAAATGATTTCCTCGGGTTGGGGCGAAGCCTTGCGCGCGGCCTTCGACAAATTGCCGGCCTATCGGTTGGAGTGATCGCGGCCGCGCCCTGCGCGGCATCTGAAGGCGCCGCCTGCCCCGCTTAATGGTTCGCCGCAGAACGGCGTACCGGGTACAATTTCAAAAGCCGCAACCTTGAGCAGTTACGCTGTCACGTCGAACCGATGCACCCAATCGAACTTTCCCGTCACCACATGTGGCGCGAAGCGTTGCGCGGCGCGCAATGCCGTATGGGCGGCGAACCGAAGCGGTCCCGGCCTCAGATGGTAATTCCCGGCATTATCATTGGCCGCCTGCACGACGCGCGCGCAGCGCGGGCGGCGCAGCGCCTCGTAGCGCGCCAAAGCGGAACGTGTCTCGGGCTCTTCGGACAGGCAGCGCGCCAGCACATAGGCATCTTCCAGCGCCATGTTGGCACCTTGCGCCAGAAAGGGCAGCGTAGGATGTGCCGCATCGCCCAAGAGCGCCAGCCGATGGTCTTGCCAGACCTGCGCCACCGGATGGCGAAACAGGCCCCAAAGAAACACATCCTCCGCCCGGTCGAGCATGTCCCGCAATTCCGGGCAGAAATCGGTGAAGGCGCGCGATAGCCGCGCGGGGTCATCCCGGTGCTGCCAGCCTTCGGCGGCCCATCCATCGCGCTCTTCGACCGCCACGATATTCACCAGCCGCCGGTCGCGCAGCGGGTAGCGCACCACGTGCCGCCCGGGCCCCATGAAGACATGCGCCTCGGGCGCCATGGGCTCGGCCACGGGAATGATGCAGCGCCACGCCACCTGCCCGGTGAAGAAGGGCCGCGATTTGGGGTTGAGGGCCAGCCGCGCGGGCGAATGCAACCCGTCGGCGGCGATGGTCAGGCCATGGCGCTCGACCCGTCCATCCGCCAGCGTCAGTTCGGTCGCCATCGGCCCCGGTGTGATGGCGGCAACCCGCGCGCCCAGCCGGATCGTGACGCCGCGCGCCTCTGCCTCCTGCGCCAGAAGCTCGACAAGATCGGCCCGATGCACCAGATGCCACGGCTGGTCTTGCCGCGTGAGCGGCATGGTGAACACCTCGGCCCCACGCCGGAAATCGCGCAACCGCACCGCCTGTGACCGGGGGCTGAGCGCGGCCAACTGATCCGCCACGCCAAGGGCCTGCAACACGCGCCAGCCATTGGGACTGATCTGGATGCCGGCACCGACCTCGGTGATCCGGGGGGCCTGTTCCAGCACGGTCACGACCGCCCCGCGCGCGGCCAAGGCCAGCGCGGCCGCAAGACCGCCGATCCCGCCGCCGACGATCGTCACCTCCTGCCCGATCAGCATGTCATCCCCCGATATGAAAAGGGCACCCCGAAGGATGCCCCTGATGTGTTCCAGCCAAACCGCCGAAAGGCAGCGCGGTCAGTCGTCGCGATGCACCTTTTCGCGGCGTTCGTGACGTTCCTGCGCCTCGAGGCTCATGGTGGCGATGGGGCGCGCATCCAGCCGCTTGAGGCTGATGGGTTCGCCGGTCACCTCGCAATAGCCGTATTCGCCCTCCTCGATGCGGCGCAGCGCGCTGTCGATTTTGGCGATCAGCTTGCGCTGGCGGTCGCGCGTGCGCAGCTCCAGCGCGCGATCGGTTTCCTCGCTCGCCCGGTCGGCGATGTCGGGAATATTGCGCGTGCCGTCCTGAAGCGCCTCGACCGTGGTCCGGCTCTCGTCCAGCAACTCGTTCTTCCAACTGATCAGCTTACGCCGAAAATATTCGAGCTGACGCTCGTTCATGAATGGTTCGTCCTCGGCGGGACGGTAATCCTCGGGCAGAAAATTCTCGGCCTTCATGTCGCTCCCCTCAGCGGAGCCGGCGTGGTCTTGTCGGTCTGGCATGACACCCTCCCGGCCCCTCGCCGCCCGATTACTAGACGACGCGCGGCTTGTCGACACTCTATTGCGTGACCCCGATCAATCCCGCCGGACGACGGCTTGCGTTTCCTTATGAGGCAGGTTTTTTGCCTTATGCCCGCTGTTTGGGCGTTTTTCCGGCGGAGCCGGAGCCGGCCCTTTCCCCGCAGGGCCCAAGCCGCTACGACTGATCCAAGCAAGGAGAGCACCGCCATGACCACCCGCTTCGAAGGCAGCGACAGCTATGTGGCGACCGAGGATCTGACCGTTGCGGTCAATGCCGCGGTCACGCTGGAACGTCCGCTTTTGGTCAAGGGCGAACCGGGCACAGGCAAAACCGAATTGGCCCGGCAGGTCGCGGCCTCGCTCGGGCTTCCGATCCTCGAGTGGCACATCAAATCCACCACCCGTGCCCAGCAGGGCCTTTATGAATACGATGCGGTCAGCCGTTTGCGCGACAGCCAGCTGGGGGATGAGCGGGTCAACGACGTGCGCAACTACATCCGCAAGGGCAAGCTGTGGCAAGCCTTTGAACAGGAGGGGAAATGCGTCCTCCTGATCGACGAGATCGACAAGGCGGACATCGAATTTCCCAACGATCTTTTGCAAGAATTGGACCGGATGGAGTTCTTCGTCTACGAGACCGGAGAAACGATCCGCGCCCGGACGCGACCCATCGTCATCATCACGTCCAACAACGAAAAGGAACTGCCCGACGCGTTCCTCAGGCGCTGTTTCTTTCACTACATCCGCTTTCCCGACATGGAGGTGATGAAGCAGATCGTCGAGGTGCATTTCCCGGGCATCAAGGCGCAGCTTCTGACCACGGCGCTTACGCAATTCTACGAGATTCGCGAGCAGCAGGGGCTCAAGAAAAAGCCCTCCACCTCCGAGGTGCTGGATTGGCTGAAGCTGCTTCTGGCTGAAGATCTGTCGCCCGAGGATCTGCGCCGTGACGGCGCCTCGGCGCTGCCCAAGCTGCATGGCGCGCTGTTGAAGAACGAACAAGACGTGGCCCTGTTCGAGCGCCTCGCCTTTCTGGCACGGCGGCAAAGGTAAAGGCCCGGTAAACAAATCGCCCCAATCGTTTTCAAAGTATGAAACGATGGCGAAACAAAGTCCGCGGGGCGGGAGACTTCGGATGGTTCACCGAATTGATGCCACAATCGGTCCGCATCGTGCGATGGAGAAAGCCCACGTTCCGATTCCCGCCGGGATTGTCATGACCTTGCCGTTCGCCAGCCTCTCACCGCGCCGTGCTGCGCCGACCGGGTCCGCCCGCGGATGAAAGCCGTGCGTCACCTGGGCCTCGCGACAACCTCGGCGCTCGTCTTGTCGGGCTGCGTGGCCTCGACCATGCCCGTCGGAGAGATGCCCGAGCGCCGGATGCCGCCCGCCATCGCGCAGGCCGTGCCGACGATGAGCCAGTTCGGCGCGGCGCAACCGAGCCCCACCACAAGGTCAAATTCCCAGATCGCGGCCGATTTCATGGAGCTGTCGTTCCAGATGGAATCGGGACGCCGGATCGAGCGGCTGTCGCGGTTCGAGGGACCGATCACCATCGCCGTCGCGCCGGGCGCGCCCGCCACGCTGTCGCCGGACCTCGACCGGTTGATCGACCGCCTGCGGACCGAGGCGCGCATCGACATCCGCCGTGTCGCCCATGGGCAGGAGGCGAACATCACCATCGAGACCCTGCCGCGCGCCCGGATGCAGCGCATCGTGCCCGAGGCCGCCTGTTTCGTGGTGCCGCGCGTCACGTCATGGGCAGAATTCCGGCGCGCGCGCAATTCGCGTGACATGGACTGGACCACGCTCGACAGCCGCGAGCGTGTCGCCGTCTTCTTGCCCAACGATGTCGCGCCGCAAGAGGTGCGCGATTGCCTGCATGAAGAGGTGGCGCAGGCGCTGGGGCCGCTCAACGACCTGTATCGCCTGCCCGATTCCATCTTTAACGACGACAATTTCCATGCCGTCCTGACCGGTTTCGACATGCTGATCCTGCGCGCCTATTACGATCCGGCGCTTCGGTCGGGGATGACGCGGGCCGAGGTCGCCGCGGCCTTGCCCGGTATCCTTGCCCGGATCAATCCGCGCGGACAGACGATCGGCGGCGGCGGCGCGACCACGCCGACACCGCGCGCGTGGATCGAGGCGATCGAGACCGCGCTGGGGCCGGGGACGCGCGACGGGCTGCGCGTCGCGGCCGCCGAGCGCGCGGTGTCCATCGCCGTTCAAGAGGGGCTGACGGATGCGCGGCTGGCCTTCAGTTATTTCGCGCTTGGCCGGTTGGCGCTCGGGACCGATGTGGAACGCTCGGTGAGCGCCTTTCTGGCGGCCTCCGACATCTACGACGGGATCGCGCCGGGCGGCATTCATTCGGCCCATATCGACATGCAGCTTGCCGCCTTTGCGCTGAGTTCAGGCCGCGCGGACGAGGCGCTGCGCCTGTCGGGACGTGCGATGCCCGCCGCGACGCAGGCGCAGAATGCATCGCTTCTGTCCACGCTCCTGATGATCCGGGCCGAGGCGCTGGACGCGCTTGGCCGGGCGTCGGAGGCGCGTCAGGTGCGGCTCGACAGCCTCGCCTGGGGTCGCTATGGGTTCGGCAATTCCGCGGCGGTAGGCGCGCGCCTCACAGAGGTCGCTGCGCTTGCGCCGTGACAATGGACCGGGCGGGACGAGAGCATGTTGAACTTGATCGGAGGGGCCTGCGGCATCGCGCTGGGGCTGATCGTGGCACGCCGCAAGGGCGGCAACAGGCTTGACCTGCTGCATTACGCCACGATTTTCGGCATCATCGGCTTTACGATCGGGGCCTTTGCGATGCTTGTGATCCCGGCGCCCGCCTGACATCTTGTCGGGCAAGATGTTCCTGCCCTTTTTCGAAACACTCCGCGCCGCGCGCATTCCCGTCAGCCTCAGGGAATACCTCGCCTTCCTTGAGGGCGTGTCGCGCGGGCTTGTGACCTATGACGTGGACGGGTTCTACTATCTTGCCCGCACCGCCATGGTGAAGGACGAGCGCCATCTCGACCGGTTCGACCAGTGTTTCGCCCATACCTTCGGCGGGTTGGAGCAGATCACGCCCGAACAGGTGCTGGAGGCCGCCGACATCCCGCGCGAATGGCTGGAGAAACTGGCCGAAAAGCACCTGACGCCCGAGGAACGCGAAGAGATCAAGGCGCTTGGCGGGTTCGACAAGCTGATGGAGACGCTGCGCGAGCGGTTGCGCGAGCAGCAAGGCCGCCACCAAGGTGGCAGCAAGTGGATCGGCACGGCGGGCACATCCCCCTTTGGCGCCTATGGCTACAATCCCGAGGGCGTAAGGATCGGCCAGGTTGAGTCCCGCCACCGACGCGCGGTCAAGGTTTGGGATAAGCGGGATTTCAAGGATTTCGCGGGCGACGTGGAATTGGGCACGCGCAACATCAAGGTGGCGCTGAAACGGCTGCGGCAATGGGCGCGGGACGGCGCGGCCGAGGAGCTGGATCTGGATGGCACGATCCGCGCCACCGCCGAACAGGGCTGGCTCGACGTGAAAACGCGGCCGGAACGGCGCAACGCGGTCAAGGTTTTGCTGTTTCTCGACGTGGGCGGGTCGATGGACGATCACATCAAGGTGGTGGAGGAATTGTTTTCCGCCGCGCGCGCCGAGTTCAAACACCTCGAACATTATTATTTCCACAATTGCCTGTATGAAAACGTCTGGCGCGACAACCGCAGGCGATGGACCGAGCAGATCCCGACCCATGAGGTGATGAACACCTACGGGTCTGATTACAAATGTATCTTTGTGGGCGATGCCGCCATGTCGCCCTATGAGATTGCCTCTGCGGGCGGGGCCAACGAACATTGGAACGAGGAGGCCGGACAAGTCTGGCTGGAGCGCGCGCGCACCCAATGGCCCGACCATCTGTGGATCAACCCGACACCCGAGAAGCTGTGGGGCTATACGCAATCCATCGGCATGATCCGCGAGATTTTCGAGGGGCGGATGGTGCCCATGACGCTCGAGGGTCTGGATCGGGGCATGCGGGATCTGGGACGGTGAGCGCGCGCCCGGGCGCGTTTGGCTATCTGTGGCGACACCATCGCGCGGCCCTGATAGCCCTTGGCCTTGCCCTGTGCGTCGCGTTGTTTTTCGTGGTGCGGCTGGCGGTTTTTGCCGTCTATTGGGCAGACCCCGCCCATCGCGACCAGCGGATCGAGGGATGGATGACGCCGGGCTATGTCGCGCGATCATGGGACCTGCCGCGCGAAGCCCTGCAAGATGCCCTGCCCGACCTGCGCCCCGGCGCGCGCGCCACGCTGGCCGAGATCGCGCAGGCGGAGGGTGTGCCCCTGTCCGAGGTGATCGCGCGGATGGAGGCCGCCATCGACGCGGCGCGCGCGCCATGACCGAAACGGTGTTGGCCTTGGTTCCGACCTACGGGCTGGGCCTGATCGCGCTGGCGACCTTTCTGTCCTGTCTTGCGCTGCCGATGCCAGCCTCGCTGGTGATGCTGTCGGCGGGAGGGTTTGCGGCGGCGGGCGACCTGGTGTTGTGGCAGGCGGCGGCTGCGGCGCTGGCGGGCGCGGTTCTGGGCGATCAGGCGGGATACCAGATCGGGCGGATCGGTGGGCGGCTGGTGTCGGGGCGCGCGCCATTTGATCGCCGCGCGGCCCCGCGCGCGCCATCTGATCGCCGCGCGGCCCTGCGCGCGAGGGCGACCGAGTATCTGGCAACCCGTGGTAGCTGGGCGGTGTTTTTCAGCCGTTGGCTGGTGTCGCCGCTTGGGCCTTACGTGAATTTTGCGGGTGGGGCGGCGCAACTGGACTGGGGGCGGTTCACCCGGGCGGGGGTGGCGGGCGAGGCGATCTGGGTCGCGCTTTACATCGGTCTTGGCGCGGCCTTTGCCGAGGATATCGTGGCGCTTGCCGATCTTTTGGGCAGCGCCTCGGGGTTGCTGGTGGCCTTGGCGGTGGCCGGGGGTCTGGCGGCATGGCTGCGCGCAGCCCTGCGACATCGGGCGCATCCCTGATTGCGCCGTTGCCGATGCCCGGGGCGCGCCCCATATCCGGTTCATGTTGAAGTTGACCCCGATCCTTCTGGCCATCGGCTACGCGCTGGTGATGTATCAATTCTCGGCTTGGCGCACCAAGCGCGAGCTGGACGCGCGGTCGACCGAACTGGCCGATCCGCGCCTGCGCACGATCATGGCGCGGATGGCCGAGGCGTTGGGGGTCGAGCGCATCCGCGTGAACATCTACGAGGTGGAGCCGGTGAACGGGCTGGCCGCGCCCGATGGGCGGATTTTCCTGACGCGGGGCTTTTACGACAAGTATCGGTCGGGCGAGGTTACGGGCGAGGAATTGGCCAGTGTCGTGGCGCATGAATTGGGCCATGTGGCGCTGGGGCATTCGCGGCGCCGGATGATCGACTTTTCGGGCCAGAACGCTGTGCGCGTGGCGCTGGCCACCGTTCTGGGGCGTCTGGTGCCGGGCGTTGGCGTGTGGATCGCCAACATGCTTGCGGGGCTTTTGGCCGCGCGGCTGAGCCGGCAGGACGAATACGAGGCAGATGCCTATGCCGCGGCCCTTCTGACCAAGGCGGGGATCGGGACGGACGCGCAGAAATCGCTGTTCCTGAAGCTGGAAAGCCTGACGGGGATGGGCGGGCGCGGGATGCCCGCGTGGTTGATGAGCCATCCCAAGACCGCCGACCGCGTCCACGCCATCGAAGCGCTGGAGGCGCGCTGGTCCAAGGAATTGCCGCAGGAGTGAGGGCGTTTTGCTGCGGCAAAACTGCGGGTGGCCCCCCGGCCGCCCGCGCGGTTTGCCTTTATGCCAAAGCCTTGGCGAGCCGTGGCAGGCGCACCCGTTTGAGCAGGGCGCGCTTGTCCAGCTGTTCGCCAGACAGGTGCTGCGCCGTTGCATGAACCCCTGCGACAACCCCGGCCACCTGTTCGGGATGGGAGAGCCAGAGATCGTACAAGGCTGCATCGGGATGAAGCGCCCGCACCCCCTGCCCCGACACTTCACGCGCGGGAAAATCGCGCAGGTTCAGCGTGATGATCGCCTCCGCCTGTCCGGAGACGGCGGTGGCCAGCACATGAACATCGCCCTCGTCGGGGAGCCAAAGCCGCGCCTCGACCCCTAGATCGGCGGGGATCTTGGCTTGCGGAAAGGAGAGCGCAAGCGCCGCGATATCGCCCCGCGCGATGGCCTCGTCGACCGCGCCGCCATGACGGGCGGCCGTGCGCGCCCATTCCTCCAGCAGGCGGTCGGACCAGAGCGGCTCAATCAGGCCCGCACGCGCCACGCCCAACACGATCTCGCGCAGGACCGTGGGATAGAGGACGCAGGCGTCGATCACCGCCCTCATGGCATCAGGCGGAAGACCAGCGCCTTGAGATAGCCCGTTTCCGTGAGCGCCGGATGCTGCGGGTGATCGGGCCCGGCAAAGCCGGTGTGGATCAGGCGCGGATCGCCGCTCGCCCGCCCGATGCCGCGCAAACAGGCGGCGCGGAATTTCGACAGGTCGGCGGCATGAGAACAGGAACACAGGATCAAGATACCGCCCGGTGCCACCAGCGCCGTCGCAAGCCGCGCCACGCGTTCATAGGCGCGCAGGCCCGCCTCGAGCGCCGTCTTGCCGGGGGCAAAGGCGGGCGGGTCGCAGATCACGAGGTCGAACCGCGCGCCTTCGGCGGCCAGCGCCTCCATCTCGGTGAAAGCATCGCCGCGCCGCGTGGTGAATTTTTCCACGACACCCATGGCCGCCGCGCCATCTTGCGCCAGCGCCAAGGCGGGTTCCGACCCGTCGACCGCCACGGCGCTTTCCGCCCCCGCCGCAAGGCAGGCAAGCGCGAAGCCACCGACATGGGAAAACACGTCGAGAACGCGCGCGCCGCGGGCCAGTCGCGCGGCAAAGGCGTGGTTGTCGCGCTGGTCGTAGAAAAGGCCCGTCTTCTGCCCGCCCATGACATCGGCCATGTAGGTCGCGCCATTCATCGGCACGGTGATCGGCCCCTCGGGCGCCTTGCCCGCCAGAACCGCCGTCACCTCGGGCAGACCTTCGGCCAGACGCGCGCGGCCGGTGCCGTTCTTGATGAGCGTGCTGCAGCCCGTCGCCGCCAAGAGGCCACTGACCAGCATCTCTTCGCGGTCTTCGAGCCAGATCGCATTGGGCTGCATCACCAGCGTGTCGCCGAACCGGTCCACGATCAGGCCGGGCAGGCCATCGCCCTCGGCATGGATGAGCCGATAGAAGGGCGCGGCGAAGGCGCGGTCGCGCAACGCCAGCGCCGCCGCGATGCGGGCGGAAAGCCAGGCGGCGTCAATGACTGCGGCGGGATCGCGGTCCAAAAGGCGCAGGCCGATCTTGGCCTCGATCGTGGCGACGCCAAGTCCGAGCGGTTGACGCTCGGCATCTTCCAGCACGGCCAAGGCCCCGGCGGGGATGGCGCGCGACCGGCGGTCGAGGACGAGATCATCCGCCCAGGCCCAGGGGGCGCCGTGGCGGATCTTGCGGGCATCTGCCTTGGGTTTCAGGCGCAGCACCGGATGGGAATGGGGGGGCATGGTCATGCCCCCCCTCTATCCTTGCGCGCGGATCAAAGGAAGATCAGTTCTGCGCCTGAGCCACCGCGATCAGATCGGCGGCGGGCATCGGAAACTCGGCCCGCGCCCAAGCTTGCAGGCGTTCGGTGACGCGGACACGCTGGGTGATGCCCTGCGCCTCTTCGGCAAGCGCGGCCTGCCCACCCGCCGCGCGGAAGGTCAGATCGACGGGGCGCGGTCCGGACAGGACGCGGCCGGTCCGTGCATCGGCCACGGTCAGCATGAAGACGATCTCATGCGCGCCGCCCGTCGTGTAGCGCGCCCGCTCGGTCAGGGCGTGGAATTGCATGACCTCGAGCGAGACGATCACGGGCGTCGAGGCGGCGTCGCGCGGGCGCAGGACCGGCGCCAGCGCCTCGGTCATCAGCGCCTCGACCTGCTCGTAGCGGTCGCCCATCGGATCCTCGCGCCAGACGATATCGGCGAAGGGGCGGATGGAATTGGCTTCGGAGACGGTGAGGCTGCGCGGCACGTCGATGCGCACCTCAACGATCGACCAATCCTGGGTCGGGGTGGCGATCACGGGCGAAATGTTTGTGATCGACGCGTCGCGCGACACGTCGAAGGGCATCGCGCAGGCCGACAGGCCTGTCATGGCCGCAACGATCAGGGCGGATTTGAGAAGTTTTTTCATCATGGCCGTGCCTCCTTGCCGTTCTTGTCGGGCCTGCGGGCGTTTTGTTCGAAATCGGTGCCGTCCGGTGAGGGCCGACAGGATCAAGATCGCCCGTCGAGGCGGCGAAAAGAGGGTCGGACCGCGACAGGGGCGCGATATTCCAGCGGTGATTTCCCGCCCTGTTTGCGTCGGATTTTCGGCAATTGTGGCGGAAAGCGGGTGCTGGCCCGGTTCATTCGGGGGTGAGGCCCGCCTTGGCGGCACGCGCGCCCGCCACGATCCAAGCCTGTTCGGAGGCGACGAACCACGCGTTCACGCCATGGACCGCAAGGGCGCGCCCGGCTTGGGCATCGGTGACGAAGGTCGCGTAGCCCTTGCCCGCGCCGCGCGCCGCCTGCCCCACATGGTCGAAGGCCGCGCGGAGTTCGGCGCTGGATTGATCGGTCTTGCCCAAGGCGACCGAGAGATCGGCGGGACCGAGGAACAGGGCGTCGATGCCGTCCACCGCCGCGATGGCATCGGCCGCGGCCACCGCTTCGGGGTCTTCGATCTGGGCGATGACCACGGTTTCCTCGGCCGAGCGGGCCAGAAGCGTGGCCATGTCCGTCCCGCCGAAACCCGCCCAGCGCGTGGAGCCGGCAAAGCCGCGCCCCTGCGGGCCGAACCGCGCGGCGCGGGCGATGCGCGCGGCCATGGCGGCATCCGTCACATGGGGCACGACGACGCCCGTCGCCCCCAGGTCGAGCGCCGCGCCGATCTGGTCGGGCGCGTCCGAAGGAACGCGCACCAGAAGCGGCAGGCCGGTGGCCCAGGCCAGCGCGCCGCAGGCATTCATCGCGGCGCGGTCGAAGGGCGCGTGTTCCCCGTCGAGGCAGACAAAATCGAGACCGGCATGGATCAGGATCTCGAGCACGTCGAGGGCCGGTGTCTTCATGAAAGTGCCGACCAGTGTTCGCCCCGCGATCAGGTCGCGGCGGAAGGTGGTGTGGCGCATATGACGGCCCCCTTTGTCTATCCCCGGAGGCAGAGTGGCGGCGCGCCCGCAACTTGGCAATCCGTCGTGGGCCCGTGGTCAGGGCGGCGCGGGATCTGGCGGCAGTGTCGGCAGTGGCGGCATCGGGGGTGTTGGCGCGGATTGCACCGCCAAGCCCGGTGGCGGAGCGGGTTCGGGCCGGGGCGTTGCACCGGCCCCGGCCGCGTCGCGGGCCGCAAGACAGATCGCGCGGCGACCGCCCTTTTGCCCCAACCGCCCCGTCGCCAGCGCACGGCCCCCCGGCGCCTCGAGCGTGACCGAGTGCAGATCGGCGGCGTCGAAGCGCATCAGATCCCCGACGGCGAGGCCCTGCACCTCGGCCAAGGGACGGCGCAGGCGCAGCAGAACCGCCTCGAGCGGGAGTTCCAGCGCCTCGACCATCCGGGTGCGCGCGGCGAGCCAGGACGGATCGGGGGAGATCTGCGCCCCATCGGGCCGGGAGGCCCCCATGGCGGTCGGATCAAGCGGGAGGACAAGGACAAGGGGCGCGCGCCGCGTCACCCCGTCGAAACCGACCGTGGCCGAGAGAAGGCGATAGTCGCCTTCGGGGAGCAGGAGCGCGACCTGACCGCGATCCCTGATCCGGCTGGCATAGGAAAACCGGGCAGGCCAGTCGCGGCCGGGGATCCCTGCCAGTTCGCGGCCGAGGGCTGCCAGCGCAAGATCGACGAAATCCCGCGCCAAGGCCTCGTCTATGCGGGTGACGGGGCGCGGCGACATTTCCACCGATTCGATGCGGCCAGTGGTCTGCACCTCGACCAACGCGTCGATCAGGCCATGGCCAAGGGCGATCAGGCCGCGCAGGCCCGCCGCATCCTCGATCACGGCCAAAAGCCCGCGTTCGGGCAAGGCGGAGAGGCAAGCGTCCAGATCGCACGGTGCGCCAAGGGCTGCATCACCGGGCACAAGGCCAAGCCCGTCGAACGGGGTTGCGGCATGGCGCAGGGCGCGGCCGAGCCCGCGCGCGGCCAAGGGCGCGGGATCGGGCCGGGCCGCGGGCGGCCGCCTGTGGGCCGCGATCTTGCGGCGCAGCACGGTGGGATCGACCGGGAATGTCATGCCTGCCAAAGCTCTTGCGACCGGGAAACAGGGCCCGACCCTGCCATGCCGAGGCTTAACAGGGCGTGAACGCCCCCGTCAGGCGGCGCGCAAGGCCCGGGCGGGCAGGCGCACCCGGAAGCGCACCCCGCTGTCACTGGGGATGTAGCTGAGACCGCCGCCCAGCCGCGCCATGATCTCGCGGCTGATGGCAAGCCCGAGGCCCGCGCCCGGTGCGCCCTTGGCGGTATCGGCGCGGGCGAATTTCTCGAAGATCAGGGCGCGTTGCCGGGTCGGGATGCCACTGCCGTTGTCGGCGAATTCCACCTCGACCCGGCCGGGACGCTGCTGGACGGAAATGGTCAGTTCGGGCCGGTCGGCGTCGCAATATTTCTGCGCATTCGAGATCAGGTTGATGAAGACCTGCGCCAGCCGGTCGGCATCGGTCCAGAGCGTGACGGCCTCGGCGGCGGGATCGCGGCGGATCGCGAGCTGTTCGGTGCCGACCTGCGCCCCCGCCGATCGGATCGCGCGGTCGAGCACGTCGCCAAGGCTGGTTTCGCCCTCATGCAGCGTGACGCGGCCATGTTCGAGAACGGCCAGGTCGAGCAGGTCGTCCAAAAGCCGCGTCAGCCGCAGGCTTTCGTCGTGGATGATCCGCGAGAACCGCGCGCGGGCGGCATCGTCGACCGGATCGGCCTGCATCAGGATTTCCGAAAACGCCCGGATGGAGGTCATCGGGGTGCGCAATTCGTGGCTGATCTGGCCGAGGAAAGCATCCTTTTGCCGGGAAAGCTCGGTCAGTTTGGCATTGGCTTCGCGCAGGCGCGCGGCGGTCTGGGCGAGTTCGGTCGATTTCGCCTCGAGCTGGCTGGAATATTCCATGATCTGGGCGGTTTCATCGGCAACCGCCAAGAGATCGCGGACCGAGACGCTGGCCCCGCCGATGATCTGGGCGACCATGGCATGGGCGGTCGCGGCCCCGACGGAACCGGCCATCTCGCGTTCCAGCCGTTGCAGGAAATCGGGTGTCAGATCTGGCAGGGTTCCCGGGCGTCCCTGCGTTTCGGCCGCCGCCTGAAACAGCCGGCCTGCCCGCCCTGCCCCAAGGATGCGCTGCGCCATGATCAAGAGGTCGTCGGCCATGCCCACGGCGCCTTGCCAGCCGTAAAGCGGGCGGGAATGGTCGTAGACATTGACGAATTGCGCGCCCTGCAGGCGTTCCAGGGGGCTCGGGAAGGACAGGAGCGAGCCGAGGATGAACAGGAGCGTGTTGACGCCGAGCGACAGGATCATCGCGGTCAGGAGCGGGTCGGTCGCCTGCAATCCCAGCGGTGTCGCGGGACTGAGCCAGCCGATGCCGAAAGGCCCGGCCTCGAGCACGGGCGTGATCAGGCCACCGGTTTCGGCGACATTGGGGATGAGCAAAAGCCAAGCCCAGATCGCAAAGCCCGAGCCGATGCCCAAGGCAGCCCCGATCCGCGTCGCGCCGCGCCACAAGATCCCCCCCAGAAGGGCGGGCAGGATCTGCGCCACGCCCAGAAAGGCGATCAGCCCGATATCGGCCAGCGCATCGGCCCCGCCCGACAGCCGGTAGTACCCATAGCCAAGGAACAGGACACCCCCGATGGACAGACGCCGCGCCATCAGGGCCACGCGCCGCATATCGCCCGACATCGGGTCGTCATGGCGCGTCAGGCGCAACCACAGGGGCATGATGATGTGGTTGGACAACATGGTCGAGAGCGCGAGGGCCGCCACGATCACCATCGAGGTGGCGGCCGAGAAACCGCCAAGGAACACGAGCAGGGCCAGACCCTGCTGGCCCATGCTGAGCGGCACGGTCAGCACGAAAAGGTCGGGGTTGCCCGAGGTCCCGAAGATCTCGAGCCCCACGACCGCGATGGGCACGACGAAGAGGCTGATGAGAAGGAGATAGAGCGGAAAGGCCCATGCCGCTGTCGCAAGGTGGCGTTCGTCCGAATTCTCGACCACCAGAACCTGAAACATGCGCGGCAGGCACAGGATCGCGGTCGCGGCCAGAACCGTCAGGCCGAGCCAGCGCGCCCCGTTCCAGCTGGCCTGCGAGACCGGGCTCGCCTCGATCCGGGCGAGCATGTCGGCGGGCCCGTCCGCGACACCCCAGACGACGAAAATCCCGACGGTCAGGATCGCGGTGAGTTTCACGATGGCCTCGAGCGCGATGGCCGAGACCAGGCCCGGATGCCGTTCGTTCACGTCGAGCGAGCGTGTGCCGAAGATGATGGTGAAAAGCGCCAGCCCCGCCGCGACCCAGATCGCGGTCTGTTCGGCATCAGGCGTGCCGAAGGCGCCGGGGCTGGCAAAGACCGAGAAGGAGAGCGTGACCGATTGCAGTTGCAGCGCGATATAGGGCGTCGCCCCCAGCACCGAGAGAAGCGTGACGAGCGCTGCCAAGGCACCCGATTTGCCGTAGCGGCTGGAGATCATGTCGGCGATGGAGGTGATGCGCTGCGCGCGCCCGATCCGGACCATTTTCCTGAGGAGCCAGAACCAGCCGATGAAGATGAGCGTCGGCCCGAGGTAGATGGTGAGAAATTCGAGCCCCGTGCGCACCGCCGATCCGACCGCGCCGTAAAAGGTCCAGGCGGTGGTGTAGATCGACAGCGACAGCGTGTAGGTGATGGGCGAGTTGAGCCAGCGCGCCTTGCCTTCGGCCGCGCGTTTCTCGGCCAGGAAGGCGATCCCGAAGAGCATCAGCACATAAAGGACGCAGACGGCGACCAGACCGTCGAAGCTGAGCATCAGGTGCCCCCCTCGCGGTCGGGATCGGGGGAGGCGGCGGCCGCATCGACACGTTCCGTCCGCATCAGCGCCCGGGACAGGAACCCTGCCACGACGATAAGGCCAAACCAGACGCTGAAATAATAGATGAGCCAGCCCGACAAGAGCTCGTCGGAGGCCGGGGCCTCGCCGCGGATGAAGCTGGGGCTGAAGAACAGGACGAGGCCCAACACCGGCAAGAGCCGCGCGGCATCTTGCAGCCGTGCCTGCCGGTAGGTCCGGCGTTCGAGGAAAAGCCGCCGCGCCACGATTGCGGCCCTAGCCCGCGCCGCGCGCGTGACCTGCGGGGTCCGCGGCCAGCCGGTCGATGGTCGCCACGAGATCGGCGTTGGAAAACGGTTTGGTGAGGTAGCCCGTCGCGCCCAGTTCCAGCGCGGTTTCGCGATCCTTGGCCTGACCGCGCGCGGTCAGCATCAGGATCGGCAGATCGGCTGTGGCCGCATCGGCGCGCAGGTCGCGCAGGATGTCGAGGCCGGAGCGACCCGGCAGCATGACGTCGAGCACGACCATGTCGGGCGCGACGCGTCGCACCGCGTCAAGCGCGGTCGCGCCATTGCCATGGCCCTGCACCTCCCATCCCGCGCGGGACAGGATGAAGGTGATGGCCTCGAGGATATTGCCCTCGTCCTCGATCAACAGGATCCGTCCGCCCACGGCTGTCCTCCCTCCGCCTTGGGTGGAGGGAGTGTGCAGCGCGGCGCGGGATTAGGCAATGGGGATGACGGACCGGCCAAGACGGAGGCGCGCGGGATGCCAAGTGGCCATCGGCGCGGGCCGAATGCCCGAGCCCGCCCATTGCAGCGCGACGCCTGTGCCCGTGGCAGGGGTCAGGTACGGGCTTTTTCGAAGGCGCTCCACGCCGCCTCGAAGGCTGCAAAGTCGAAGCCGGGTTGGCGCGCGGGATCGAGGATCAGGCGTTCGGTGTCCAGAAGCTTGCGGATCGCGCCGGCCAGCTGCGGCACGACCTCGGGCGGGATGACGAGCGCGCCGTGGCGATCGGCGTGGATCAGATCCCCCTGGGCGATGGTCAGGCCGAAGATGGTGACAGGCTCCCCGATGCTGCGGACATGGACGAAGCCGTGGCTGGGGCCGACAGAGCCCGCCACCACCGGAAAGCCGTCGGGCAGATCGCCGAGGTCGCGCATGACGCCATTGGTCAGTGCGCCCGACATGCCAAAGCCCTTGTGGATCGTGGTGTTCACCTCGCCCCAATAGGCGCCGATGCAATGGGGGTAATCGAGATCTTCGACCACGGCGACCGACGGTTTGGGGCCGTCGTGCATCGCCTTGTAATAGGCCATGCGACGGGCACGGATCACCTCGGGCGGCTCGGTTGGCGGGGCGAGCGCGGCGATCTGGGCGGTGACGGCAAAGCCCACGATGGCGCGGCCCGGTTCGGAACAGAGCATGGTGCCGCGGGTGAAGGCGGCAAAGCCGCGCTTGCCTTGGGCCACCTCGATGGCGTTGCAGACGGTGGGCGTGTCGACGCGCGACAGGAGATCGAGAAGTTCGGGGGTCAACGGGGTCATGGGTCAAGCCAGTCCTTGAATGTGGCCAGTGTCGGGCCGGGGGTTTCGAGCGGCGGCAGATGGCCCGCGCCGGGCACGATCACCAGCCGCGATTGCGGCATGAGGGCGTGCATCAGGTCATGCCGGTCGCGGGGGCAGAGCCGATCCTCCGCCCCCATCAAAACGAGCGCGGGGCCAGTGAAGCGGGCGAGCGTCGCGGTGCGATCCGCCCTGCCCTGCAAGGCGAGCGACTGGCGGCGGAACACATCGGGGCCGAGCGCCTTGGCCATGGCGAGGCAGAGGTCGAGCGTGGCGGTATCGCCCGCATCGGCGAGGTAATTGGGCTTGAGTTCATCGCGCATCACGCCCGTCAGATCGCCGGACAGGGCGCGCGCGATCTGGGGCGCGCGGCGGGCCGCGACCTCCGCACGCTCAGCGAGCGGATTGGTGTCGAGAAGGGCCAGACGTTCGACCCGCTCGGGTTCCTGTTCGAGCATCTCCATTGCCACGATCCCACCCATCGACAGGCCCGCCAGCGCGAAACGCGGCGGGGCGGCCGACAAGATCGCCGCCGCCATCTCGGGGATGGTGTCACCCGTCACCGGCAAGGCGTGATGCACCGGCCGGGGGGCCAGCGCATCGGGCAGGTCCCCCCACATGCGCGCGTCGCACATCATGCCGGGGATCAGGACAAGGGGTGTCATCCCGCCCGCCTTGCCCCCTCGGACAGGGTGGCGAGCTTGGCCCATGCGATCTCGGGATCGACCGCACCGAAGCCCGCGAAGGTACCGAAACCGCAATCGCTGCCCGCGATCACGCGGTCCTTGCCCACGATCTGGGTGAAGCGTTCCAGCCGCTGAGCGACCAGATCGGGGTGTTCGATGAAATTGGTGGTCGTGTCGACGGCACCGGGGACCAGCACCTTGTCGGACGGGATATCCCCCGCCCGGTCGCGGAAGACGGCCCATTCGTGGCCGTGACGCGGATTGGCGGTTTCGAACAGGACGTAGCGCGCGGGCACCCGCATCAGGAGCGGGAACATCGTGGCCATGTCGATGTCGCAGCAATGCGGCCCTTCGTAATTGCCCCAGCAGATGTGGAGCCGCACCCGGTCGGTCGGCAGACCGTCAAGCGCGCGTTCCAGCGCCTCGACATGGGTTTCCGCCACGGCCACGAATTCGGCATCGCTGAGATCCGTGAAAAGCATGTGCCGCGACAGCGCGAGGTCGGGACAATCGAGTTGCAACTCGAGGCCCGCGTCGAGGATCGTCTTGTATTCGTCGCGCATCGCATCGGCCAGCGCGGCGAGATAGGCGGCGCGGTCGGGGTAATGCGCGTTTTGCAAGAACAGCGAAATGACGCCCGGCGAGGCCGCGTTCATGAAGCCGCGTTCAACCCCGTGGGCGGCCATTGCAGCCTTGAGGTTGGCGATATCCTTTTGCAGCTCCCCCTGCCCTTTCGAGGTCACGGGGCCGGTGCATTGCGGGCGCGCGTAGGTCGGTGTGCCGCCCGATTTCGCCAGACGTTCCAGAAAGGTCGGGAACATCTTGAGATCGGCGGGTGCGTTGCGTTTGCTTTCGCCGGAAAAGCCGGTGTAGCGGTCCTTGACGTAGGTGGCGTAGCTGATCTTGGAGCATTCGCCGTCCGACACGATGTCGATGCCTGCCTCTTTCTGGCGGCGGACATTTTCCATCACGGCCTCGGCCATGCAGGCGTCGAAGGCATCCGCGTCATAATCCTCGCCGCGTTCGCGGGTGAAGAGGAAATCCACGACCTTCTGGCTGCGCGGCAGGCTGCCGACATGGGTGGAAAGAAGCGTCATCACAATCTCCGTGTCAGGCCGGCGGGATCATCGGTGTTGCGCACCCGGTAGAGCGAGGCCTCGCCCGTCATCGAAGGGGTGAGGCTGCGCGCGATGCCGGGGGGCACGGCCATGGTGTCGCCGGGGTTGAGAACGGCCGCGCCACCGTCCCAGGACAGCCGCCAATGGCCGCGCATGGGCATCAGCACCTCGTGCCGGTCGGTGGTGTAGGGCGTATCGGGGATCGAGCCGCGCGAGAGGAATTCGACCTCGAACCCGGGCCGGTCGCGCAAGATGCCGTCGGCGGCGATCACGCGGGCAGGCTGCCGGTCGGACAGCGCCATGAGGTCCCAGTAGCGGGCGACGAATTCGGGCACGACATCGGCGGTGGTGGGTTCGGGGAAAGCGGCCAGTTCCGCATCGGTCAGGAGCGGCATGGGGACCACCCCGTCGGGCAGGTTCTGGCCCTGCTTGGTATCGTAGAGCTTGCCGTTCTTGCCGAGGACAAGGCCATGATCGCGCGCATCCTCGATCACCTGCGGGGCCCAGATCACGCCGCCGCCCGCGTCATCGCCACCCAAAATGGCCATGATCATCCCGTAATCCGTGCCGATATTCTCGAAGCCACGGAAAATGCCGGTGGGAATGTTGAAGATGTCGCCCTCTTCCAGAACGACTTCGCCTGCGTTGCCCCAGCGGCCCCAGAAGAAACGCCAGCGTCCCTTGAGGACGAAGAACACCTCGGCGGTGCGGTGGCTGTGCAGGCTGTTGCGGCATTTGGGCGGCTGGCCTGCCGCACCGATGTTGAAGCCGGGTGTGTCGCGGATATGGACATGTTGATCGGGGCTTTCGCTGACGCCGCCGCCGATGATGGTGAAATTCTCCTTCTGGTTCGAGCCGGGGGTATGGGCGTCGATGAAGGCGGTCTTGCAGGGTCTCAGATCGCCGTAGCGGACGATGCGGGCTTCCATCTCTTGCGGGGTCATTCCGTGTCACCTGTGTGTAGTAGGATTTGTTTCCAGATCGCGATTTCGTCCCAGAGCGCGCATTCACGGCGCAGCCCCCCGGTCTCGCGCGGGCCGTCCGGTCCGAAGGGGCCGAATTCGGCATGGGCCATGCCCATGACATGGACGCGCGCGCCCGTGGGCGGGCCGAAGGCGCCCCAACCGTCATGGATGCCGTCAAGCGACCAGCGGATCGCGGCGCGCGGCGGCATCATCCCGCCCTCCATCCCGATCACGTGGTGGATGGTGAAGCGCGCCGAGGGGAAGGAGGCGCGCAGGGCCATCCAGCTGTCGGCGATGGCACGCGCGCCGACCAGATGCCTGCCGCCCGCGTGGTCCGCCTGTGCGGCGCGGTCGTGGCTGTCAAGCACATGGGCCAGATCGCCCGCCATGATGCGGGTCAGCGTTTCGGCATAGCGCGTGCCCCATGGATTGTCGTTGCCGCGCCCGGTGTAGGGGCCGGGGCAATCGGCATCGGGGGTGAAGGGGCGGCGAGCCTTGTCCGGTCCGCCCGCCCGCATGATGAGGGCGCGGGCGAAATCCCGGGGATCGCCGCCCAGTTGACGGATCAACCCGCCATTGTCGCGCACCAGCCATTCGTCGTCGATGATATCGCCGCGCGCCGCGCAATCGGCGATGACGCGCACGGCGAACCGCCGCCCCGTCGCGGCCCCGAAATAGCCGTCGCCCGTATGGGTGCCGGTGGAGAGGATCCGGTGGGAGGAGAGGTAATGCCCATCGGTTTCGGACCAGATCACATCTTCGCCCAGCAATTCGCGGTCGGGAAATTCATGCAGCGTCGCCATGGTCGAGGCGATGACGCCCGCATTGCCGGTGGCGACCCCCATCGGCGTGCGCACCGGGATGTCGGGTGCGTACCAATGGTCGAGGCCCGCGATGTCGCGGCCTTCCCAGATGTCGCGGGTGATCCCGAGGATGTAATGGGGGAAATCGCTCCAGCGGTTCGAGAAGCCCTTCATGGCTTGTATCCTTGGGGTATGCGGGCCGAGCGGCGCACCATCAGCGGGCCGTCGATGCGGGTTTTCTGGGGGCTGGCCGTGCCATCGATCAGGCCAAGGATGGCGGTCGTGGTCGCCTCGACCATGCGGTTCACGGGTTGGCGGATCGTGGTGAGGTCATAGGCGGGCCAAGCCGCCATCGGCACGTCGTCATAGCCCACGATCGAGATCTCGCCCGGCACGTCGAGACCGAGGCCGAAGCGCAATTCATCCATCACGGCGAAAGCCATGTGATCGTTGCCGACAAAGATCGCGTCGGGCCGGTCGGGACCTTCGCACATGGCGCGGGCGGCGGCGGCAGCGGTGTCGCGCGCAAACATGCCGTCGACCATCGCCACGGGGGCGAGGCCTGCGGCGGCCATCGCCTGCCGGAACCCTTCGGCGCGGTCGCGGCCGGTCGATGACCCCTGCCAGCCCATGACATGGGCGATGCGTTCATGCCCGCCCGCGATCAGGAATTCGGTCGCGCGCCGCCCACCCGCGACATTGTCCGACGTGATGTCGGTCAGCCGCGCGTCATCCTGCCCGCGGTTGAAGTTCACGACCGGGATGCCCAGCGCCAGAAGCCGCGCGGTCAGGTCGTTGGACATGGAGACGGAGGCGGTGATGATCCCGTCGACGCGGTAATCGATCAGTTCCTGCACCACCTCGGCCACTTTCTCGGTCGAGTTCTCGGCCATGAAGACGAGGATGTGGTAGCCGCGATCCTGAAGCGCGCGGCTGAGGCGTTCGAGCGCCATGGGGTAGAACTGGTTTTCGAGATAGGCGACGACGAGCCCGATGATGCGGGTGCGGCCCGTGATCATGGCGCGCGCCAAGGGATCGGGGCGATAGCCCAGTTGTTCGGCCGCCGCGCGCACCTTGGCCACGGTCGCCTTGCTGGCGGAGGCACCGGGGGTGAAGACGCGGCTGACCGCCGATTGGCTGACGCCTGCAAGGCGCGCGACATCATGGGCGGTGACCTTGGCGGGCGCGTCGCTCATTCGGCGGTCCACCCGCCGTCGACGATCAGATGGGTGCCGGTGATCAGTGCCGCTGCGGGCGAGGCGAGAAAGACGACCGGCCCCATGATATCGGCGATCTCGCCGACGCGGCCGAGCTTGATCTTGGACAGGATCCACGCCTTTTTCGCCGGGTCCTTGAGCGTTTGTTCGCCAAGGGGCGTCCGGATGAAGGTGGGGCAGATCGTGTTGACGCGGATGCCCTGCGGGGCCCATTCGAGCGCCATGGCCTTGGTCATCCCCTCGATCGCGTGCTTGGAGGCGCAATAGACGCTGCGGTCGGGGCCGCCGACATGGCCCATCTGGCTGGAGATATTGATGAGGCTGCCGGGTTTACCCGCATCGATCAGGCTGCGCGCCACGGCACGGGTCAGGAAATGCGCGGCCCGCAGGTTCAGGCCCATGACGGCGTCGAAATCCTCGGGCGTGGTGTCGAGCGCGGGGGCGTGGCGGGCGAGCCCTGCCGAATTGACGAGGATGTCGAAGGGGCCATGATCCGCGACGGTCTTGGCCGTGGCGGCGATATCGGTGATGTCGAGGACGAGCGCCTGCGCCTGCCCGCCCGTGGCGCGGATCGCATCGGCCACGGCATCGAGTTCGGCCTGACGGCGGGCGACAAGCGTCACATGCGCCCCGGCCCCTGCCAGCGCGGCTGCAGCGCCAAGCCCGATGCCGGAGGAAGCACCCGTGACGAGCGCGCTGAGACCATCGAGCCGGAAGGAGGGGGTTTGGGGCAGATCGATCATGTCCCCTCCGGCGCGGGCGGGGTGGCGCGGCCCTCGTCATAGGCTTCCCAGCCTTCGCCGCCAAAGACATCGCGGCCAAGCTGGAACAGAACCTCGGCGAAATCGACGAAAACCGGGTTGTCGGCGATGCGCCCCTCCTCGATGCGCCAGAAATCCATGTAGGGGATGCGCACGCGCTGACCCGTCGGCGCGATCCCCATGAAGGGGCCGGAATGGGTCGCCGCGATATGCCCGAAACAGGCGGCCCAATCGCCATCCGCGATCATCTGTTCGGTCTTGTAGACACGCTCGGTAAAGGCCGCGCGCAAGGGGCGTTGCCAGTTGCGGCGAAACTCCTCCAAGCCCCGCTTGGTCCCCGAGCCGCGATTGCCGCGCCACAGGAAATCCGGTGTGAAATGGGGCGTCATGTCGGTCTCGCCGCGGCCAAGCGCCTCCTCCATCGCGCGGACTGCGGCGAGGGAAGCCCGGCTGCGGGCCATGTGTTCTTCCGCGTCGGTCATTCGGCGGCGACCCCGTAGGGCACGTTGCGCCCACCGTAGCGGCGCACGCGGATGTTGCATTGCTCGGCATGGCCCACGAAGCCTTCGAGCATGCAGAGCCGCGAGCCGTATTCGCCCACCATCGCCGCCGCCGCATCGGTCGTGACGCGCTGGTAGCTGTGGGTCTTGAGGAACTTGCCCACCCAGAGCCCGCCGGTATAGCGACCGGCCTTTTTCGTTGGCAGGGTGTGGTTGGTGCCGATGACCTTGTCGCCATTGGCGACATTGGTGCGCGGCCCGAGGAACAGCGCGCCGTAGCTGTGCATGTTCTCGAGATACCAGTCATCGCGGTCGGTCATGACCTGCACATGTTCATAGGCCATGTCATTGGCGACCTTGAGCATCTCGTCATGCGTGTCGCAGACGATCACGTCGCCATAATCGCGCCAGCTGACGGCGGCGGTGTCGCGCGTGGGCAGGATGGTCAGCAGGCGGTCGATTTCGGCCAGCGTCGCCTCGGCCAATTTGCGGGAATTGGTGATAAGGCAGGCGGGCGAATTGTAGCCATGCTCGGCCTGCCCCAGAAGGTCGGTGGCGCACAGTTCTGCGTCGACGGTATCGTCGGCGATCACCATGGTTTCGGTCGGACCGGCGAAAAGGTCGATGCCCACGCGGCCATAAAGCTGCCGCTTGGCCTCGGCCACATAGGCATTGCCGGGGCCCACCAGCATGTGGACGGGTTCGATCGTCTCGGTCCCGATCGCCATGGCGCCGACGGCCTGGATACCGCCCAGCATGTAAATCTCATGCGCGCCGCCCATGTGCATGGCGGCGACGATGGCGGGATGGGGTTCGCCCTTGACCGGGGGGGCGCTGGCGACGATGCGCGGCACACCGGCGACCGAGGCCGTCAGCACCGACATATGCGCCGAGGCGACCATGGGAAACTTGCCGCCCGGCACGTAGCAGCCGACCGATTGCACGGGGATGTTCTTGTGGCCGAGGATCACGCCCGGCAGCGTTTCGACCTCGATATCGGTCATGGAGGCGCGCTGCGCCTGCGCAAAGCGGCGGATCTGGTCCTGCGCGAAGCGGATATCCTCCATGTCGCGGGTCGACACGCGGTTCACCGCTGCCTCGATCTCCGACGTGGTCAGGCGGAAGGCGGGCCGGGTGACGCCGTCGTATTTCTGGCTCAGCTCCGATATGGCGGCATCGCCGCGCGCCGCGATATCGGCCAAGATCCCTTCGACCGTGGCCCGAACGGCGGCGTCATCCTCGGCGCGTTCGGCTTCGGGTTTGCCGGATTTCAGATGCGTGATGGGCATGTCTGTCTCTTCCTTGGCAGAACGATCAGGGGCGTTCGATTCGCTGGCCTGTGGCCGCGTCGAACAGGTGGCAGATATCGGCCGGAACATGGGCGGCAATGGGCTGTCCGATCTGGGCCATGAAATCCTTGGCGGCCTTGATGGCGACCAGCGCGCCGCCGGCCTGAACGGTGGCCATGGAGGCATCGCCCAGAAGTTCCATCGAATAGACGGGGGCAGCGATTTCACCGGTGTCGGCGATGCGCGCATCCTCGGCCCGGAAGCCCAAGGTGACGGGGCCATCGGCGATGCCGCCGAAACCGGGGATGCGGACGCGATCCGCCTCGAACACGCCGCCGGTCATCCGCCCCTCGATCAGGTTCATCGCCGGGCTGCCGATGAAGCCCGCGACGAAGGTGTTGGCGGGCCGGTCGTAGATGTCGAGCGGTGTTCCCACCTGCTGGACCGCGCCCTTGTTCATCACCACGACCCGGTCGGCGAGCGTCATCGCCTCGATCTGGTCGTGGGTGACGTAGATCGTCGTGGTCTTGAGTTCGTGGTGCAGGTTCTTGATCTGCGCCCGTGTCGAGACGCGGAGTTTCGCGTCGAGGTTCGACAGGGGTTCATCCATCAAGAAGACCTTGGGCTTTCTGACGATGGCGCGCGCAAGCGCCACACGCTGTCGCTGCCCGCCCGACAGGGCCGCCGGTTTGCGCTGCAAGAAATCGTCGAGTTCCACCGTGGCCGATGCCCGCATGACACGTTCATGATGTTCGGCTTGCGGGATGCCGCGCACCTTGAGCGGGAAGCGGATGTTCTCGTAGACCGTCATGGTCGGGTAAAGCCCGTAGGACTGGAACACCATGGCGATGTCGCGGTCTTTCGGTTCCAGATCGTTGACGCGCGCGCCGCCGATCAGGATGTCGCCCTCGGTCGTGTCCTCGAGCCCCGCGATCATGCGCATCGTCGTGGTCTTGCCGCAGCCCGATGGCCCGAGCAGCACGAGGAATTCCCCGTCCGCGATATGCAGGTTCATGGTCTGCACACCGACAAAGGTGCCCCAGCGTTTGGACAGGTTCTGCAACTGGATATCGGCCATGTCTGTTATCCTTTCACGGCGCCGGCGGTCAGGCCGCTGACGATTTGGCGCTGGAAGAACATCACGAGGATGAAAAGCGGTGCGGTGACCGACACGACCGAGGCGACGGCGAACATCACGTTGCCCCGCGTCTGGGTGGTGCCAAGGAAGCTTTCGATCTTGGGCACCATGGTCAGGTTCTCGCGGCTGAGGAGCATCGAGGTGACGGCGAAGTCATTGTAGGCAAGCAGGAACGAAAACAGCCCCGTGGTGATGACGCCCGGCCACATCACCGGGATGATCACATGCCGGAACGCCTGGAACCGCGAACAGCCGTCGACCATGGCGCTTTCGTCCAGATCCTTGGGGATGTTGCGGAAGAAGCTGGTCAGCATCCACAGGGTAAAGGGCTGGTTGATCGCAACCAAAACGATGATCGTGGTCGGTAGATGCCCCCAGAGGTTCCATTCGAAGAAGGGCAACAGGTAGCCCGACACGAGCGTGATCGGCGGCATGGCGCGGAAGACCAGGGCGATGATCAGGAGCCAGAAAGCGTAGCGATAGGGCGAGCGCGACAGCGCGTAGCCCCCGAGCGTGCCGAAGGTCAGCGAGATGACTACGACCGACACGGTGACGATCACGGTATTGAGGCCCGCGCGCCAGAATTCTTCCTGCACCCAAGCCCCGTAATAGCCGTCGCCGGTGAAGGGCGCGCCGGTCTCGGCCTCGGTCAGGGTGCCGGAGACGGCATTCATCCAGTCAGCGCGGGAAAAGAAATCACCCTCGACCTTGAAGGAGCCCCAGAGCGTCCAGAGAAACGGAAAGGCCGCGAGGATCAGCCAGAAGACGAGGAAGGCCCCAAGCGCAAGACGAAGGCTGGCGGGACGACGATCGGCGACGGTGGTGGACATGTGCGTGTTCCCCTCTCAGGCCTTGCCGAAACTGCGCCAGGTGCGCACGAGGACCGGCGACAGCAAGATCACGATGCCGATGATCGTCAGCACCGAGGTCGCCGCCGCGGACGACAAAAGCCGCGTTTCCCCGCCAAGGTCGGAATAGATGAAATAGCTCAGCGATTGTGCATGGGCGCTGGCCTGAAAGCTGATGATCGGCTCGAAGACCCGGAAATTGTCCATGATCTTGATCAGCGCCATGAAGGTCGTCAGCGGCAGGAGATGGGGCAGCATCACGTAGCGGATGCGCTGCCAGCGCGTCGCCCCGTCAATCATGGCCGATTCCAGCGTGTCCTGCGGCACCGTCTGAAGCCCCGCGTAATAGACGACGAAGGCGAAGGGGGCGGATGACCAGATGCCGTAGACGATCAGCATCACCCACATCATCGGGGTGGAGGCCTTGACCGACAGGTCGGGATCGCCGCTGAGGTACTGGAAAAAGGCGCCCAGAACACCGCGGCTGTCGATCATCCAAAAGAGGATCAGACCCCCGACGAGCGGCGTTACGATCATCGGCAGGAGCGAAAAGAAAATGGTCGGCCCGCGCAGGATGCGGGGCAGCGCATTGACCGACAGCGCGATGACAAAGCCCAGCATCAGCGAAAAGGGCGTCACGAGGAAGGTATAGGTCAGCGTGAAGGACAGCGCGCCGTAGAACGGCAACCCCAGAAGCCGGGAGAAGAACGTGCCGAGATCGGGTGCGGCAGTCCAGAGCGCGCCGATTTCCGACACGGCCAGATGGGCGCGGTTGAAATAGATGTCGAGCCCGACGAACCGGCCCATCGGCTGCGCCTCGCGCAGCGCGCGGGTCGCCTCCTGATCGACGGTCGTGGTGGCGGTGCAGCCAAAGGGGCCGCAATTCTCCACCTCGATGATCACCTGTTCATGCGGCGCGTAGACCGACTGGATCAGGACCGAGACGATGGGGAACGCGATGAACAGAAGCATCGCGGTCGCCGTCGGCAGGAAGAACCAGAAAAAGCTGCGATGTTTCATGTCGGCTCCGGCTGTCTTCGGGGCAAGCGAAGCCCCTTGGCCTGCGCCCGCGATGGGGGCGGCGGCGGGAGTGCGGGCCAGTCACGGCCGCGGCGATCAAGTATCGGGAAGGCGCGTCGGCGGCAGGAACCCGCCGCCGACGCAAAGCCCAAGATCAGTTCAGGAAACCGCGCTCGCGGGCAGCCGAAGTATAGGCGGCCTCGACGGCTTCCAGCACTTCGGTGGCGCTGGCACGACCCTGAAGGAAGGGCGCAAGGTTATCGCCGAGCGCCGTGTGCAGCAGGCCCATGTAGGGCAGCATCGGATAGGGCTGCGCCTGCGCCGAGATGGTATCGAGAACACCAGAGGACACCGGCGTCGGCTCGTAGCCTTCGATCATCCAGACGGCCATCTGTTGCGTCTCGTCGTTCAGGAGATCGGGCTGGATCGCATGGGCGAGCGCGCGGAAGGTCGCCTCCGCATCGGCGTCGGAGGCGTTCTTGGCCACCGTCCAGCCATCCCACCACAGCGTCGTCGCGGGCACGCCGCTGTCACCGACCATCAGAGGGCCGCCGACGCGGGTGTTGGTGTGGACCTCGGGCGCGGAGCCTTCGGGCTCCATCAGGACCTGCGTGCGCGACCCCCACATGTTCATCAGCGCCACGTTGCCCGCCATCCATTCGGTCGAGGTGGCGTTGCTGTCATGGGTCAGGAAATCGGGGTTCATGTATTCGGTCAGGGCCGCCATCATCTCGAGCGCGGCAACGCCGGCCTCGTTGTTGATGGTCACTTCGGCCGAACCGGGCGCGAAGAACTGCCCGCCATGGCCAAGATACATGTTCACGAATTCCTGCGCGAGGTTCCAGCCCGAGGCATAGGCCCCGCCCACCGGATACTGCATCACGCCTGCGGCGCGAATCTGTTCGGCGGCGGCCAGAACTTCCTCGTAGGAGGTCGGAACGGCGATACCCAGATCGTTCAACACATCCTCGCGGTACACGAGGTGCTGCGCGTTGGCCATGAAGGCGACGGCCATGATGTCGCCGTTGATGGTGATCAGCTGGTGGGGCTGAAGTCCGTCGCCATAGGCCGCGACCAGATCGTTCAGCGGGCGGATCACGTCGTCGTTGATCAGCGCCACGATGGACGAGTTCGCGATGATGGCGCTGGTGTATTCGGGCGGCGTCGTCGACATGCCGGCCACGTTCAGCGTCTGGTGCTGCGAGGTGAGGTTGGCGTTCACCTCGACGCCGCCTGCCGCGCATTCGGCGGCACGGTCGGCGACGGCGCGGATCGCCGGGAATTCATTGCCGATGATGGACACGCGGCCTTCGGCGAAACCGCAATCGGCCAGCGCGGTCCCGGCCGTCATGGCCAGCGCGCTGCCCCCCAGAAGGGCCGAAAGCGTCAGCCCGCGAAGCGTCTTGTTCATGTCTTTCTCCCTGTACTCGGCGCCCGTTCGGTCCACGGCGTTCCCGACGGGGGAATCGCTTGCGCGGCTGGCTCCATGAAGAAGGCTCGGTGTTTTTGCATGCGTATGCAAGAAAAAAGTTGCGCGCCCCGCGGGCCTCGGACAAGGCTGCGCCGACAGGAGTGGACAGCCAGAGGAACCGCACCCGTGTTGTCAGATGGATTCGATCCCCATGCCGCGCCCGACAGCGCGACGCGCACCGCCTTCAAGGCCCGGCTTGACGCGCTGGCCGAGGCCCCGCAGGCCGGGATGGCCGCGGCGCTTGACCGGCTGGCGCGGCCCGATGCCCAGTGGCGCGCCGCCCACCCGATGAACGAGAGCGCGGGCAATGCGGCCGCCCTTCAGGCGATCTGGGCCCCGCTCAAAACCGCCCTGCCCGACCTCGAACGCCGCGACCTGATCCTTGTCGGGGGCAGCTACCTTGGCCGAACCTACATCGCGGCCATGGGCCATTATTGCGGCACGATGCGGGGCGATTGGTTGGGCATCCCCGCCACCGGAAAGACCGTGACGCTGCGCTATGGCGAGGTCTGGCAGATCGACGCGGCCGGTCATGTGGTGCAGGCCAACCTGCTTTGGGATGTTCTGGACGTGATGCGGCAGGTGGGTCTCTGGCCGCTTGCCCCGTCGCTCGGCGTGGAGGAGCCTTGGCAGGGGCCGATCACGGCGGATGGGTTGCGCCTGGACCTGTCCGACCCGGAAGATGGCCGCGCGAGCCTCGAACAGACGCTGGCCATGCACAAGTCGCTGGCCGAATTCGACGACAGGGGCCGCCTGTCGCGCGAGGCGCTGATCGCCATGCCCCAGCGCGACCACTGGCATCTCAAGATGATGTGGTACGGCCCTGCGGGCATCGGCACGACGCGCGGGCTGGACGGCTTTGTCGACGGCCACCAGTTGCCGTTCCGCATCGCGTTTAACAGGCCGCAAGGGACATTCGAAGAGGTCACCGCCGAACGCGCCCGCCATGGCGCGGGCCATTACATCCGGATCGGGGACGGCCACTATTCGGTCACGGGCGGCTGGCCCTCGGTCTATGCCATGCACATGGGGGGCGGGTTCTGCGGGATGCCGCCCACGGGCAAGCCGGTCTTCATGCGGGTGATGGATTTCTACCTGCACCATGAAGGGTTGATCCGCGAGAACTGGGTGCCGCTCGACATGCTGGACCTGTTTTGCCAGATGGGTGTGGATATGCTGGGCCGGTCGCTGAACGCCATCCGATAAGGGGCGTAATGCCGACACGCCCGGACGCCTGTCGCCTCATGGTCCCGGCGCTCAGCGCCGGGCCGCGCAATCCCGCCGGGGACACAGGTGGCAGCCCGGTCCGGCCGCGATGATCTCTGTCCCGGTGCCGGACGGTGCCGGTGTGACCAGCATCACCGCCTGCATCACCGGCACCGCCCCGAACCCCGCAGGCGCGACGGCCTGACTGACGGCCCAGACGCGAAACCGCGCGCCTTGCGGCATCTCGATCAGCCCCGCCTCGGGTTGGCCCGGTCGCGACAACGCCCGGTAGAGCGGCCAGAGCGGGCAACCCGCGCCGAACCGGGGAATGGAAAAGGCGGTCAGGCGGCGGCGAAAGATCAACGCGCCCGAGGCATCGCAGACCGCAAGGCCGAAGGGCGGCGGCCCCTCGCCCGCAGCACCCGTGCGCGGCAAGGTCGCAAGGCGGCGCAGGACAAGCGCCACATCGCCCTGCCCCAAGGCGAGCAGCGCGGCAGGGTCATGGCCCGCGGCCTGTGCGGCGGGCTGGATCACCGCAAGCGGCAGACGCGCGGCATCGGCGGCATAGGCGGCCAGCCACCGCTCGGCCAGCGCGCGCGTGGCGGGATCGTCCATCCCGGCCGCCCGGGCGAGCACCGCGGGAATGGCGGCGGCCCCCATCGCCTCGATCTGCGGGAAGTGATGGCCCGCGGCCTCGAACATCGCCTCAACCGTTTCGATCGGGGTCGAGGCAGCGCGGGGTCCGGTCTCTTCCTCGGCCTCGAAATGGCGCAACAGAGCCGTGGCGCGGACCGACAGACGCTCGGCCTCTTCGTGGAGGTTGCGGTGAAATCGGGCGCGCCACGCCGGGTCGATATCGGCTTCGCGCACGAGAATGTCGGCGGTCGACCGGATGGCGGCGACGGTCGACAGCACCTCGTGCATCGCATCGGCCAGAACCGGATCATGTCCCAGGCGGTCGCGCAACCCTTCGACCAGCGCCTCCAGCCCGGCATTGCGGCGTTGCTGCGCCGCGATCAGGCTTGCCCAACCGGGGTAGCGGCCTGCGAATTCGTCGATCCGGTCGGTTTCGGGCCCGCTGCCCGGGGCAACGGGAAGGCTCGATGCGGCAGACTGCAGGGCGTCTTGCAGGCTTGCATCCGCACCTTCGGATAATTGTGCGGGTTCCACGTCGAGCGCGCGGGCGATGGCGACCAGAAGCTTGCCACCGATCCGGCGGCGGTTGTGTTCGATCAGGTTCAGGTAGGAGGGCGAGATCGCGACGCGAAGGGCCAGATCGGCCTGTTTGAGCCCCATGACCAGCCGCCGTTCCCGGATGCGCGATCCGGTCAGCTGTGCGCGGCGCGGGGTGGAATGGGCCTGAACCATCGGGTCGCCTTGCGGGATTTGGGGCCTGATTGACAGGAAAATCCATGGTTGGTCTGGGTTTGTCCAGAGATTTACAAGCTGGGGCAGGACAGGTGCCCTGAAATGCACAGCAATTTAGGGATCGCATTGGCCACTGCCTGCCGCGCTGGCATGATGGCCGCAGGTGGGGGCGCGCCGGGACCGGAGGCCCCAGATGGTGAATTTTACCCTTCCGCCGATGGGACAGATCCCCGCGATCCCCGCTGCGGGGGCGCAGGCGGCAACGACAAGCCCGCCCGACCTGGGGACGCGCGCGGTGACGGCACCCGCCAAGGGCAAGATGCTGCGACATGATCCGGGGGGATCGCCTGCGCAACCCCTGCCCGCCAAACCCCCGCCCACACCGATCAAAGGCTTGGGGGTGGATCCACTCGACACCAGACAGGTGGGAGACCGGGACCGGCCACGCGCACTCGACCTCAGGCGCTGAAACGCACACGGCCCCGGACTATACCGGGGCCGTGGCAAGGAGTGTTGGCGAAAATGTGGGCTCAGTTGCCCAGCGCAGCCTCGGTCACCGCATGGGTCCATGCGCCCATGGGTTCGGTGGTGATGACGGCATCGCCGCCTTCCAGAAGGGTGCGCACCGTGCGCTCGTAGCTTTCGACATCGAGCGTGCCATTGCCGCCTTCGACCAGAAGCGCAACCTCGCCCATCATGCGCAGTTGATGCTCTTCGGTCTGGGCGCCGGTCTCGTCATAGTCGAGCACGATCATCGCAGCCTCGGTCGGGTTGGCTGCTGCCCATTCCCAGCCACGCATAGAGGCGCGGACAAAGCGGACCATCTTGTCGAAGAAGGCGGGATCCTCGAGGTTTTCCTCCAGCACCCAGATGCCGTCTTCCAGCGTGTCGACGCCGTAATCCGAATAGCGGAAGGTCACCAGTTCCTCGGGCGAGATGCCCGCATCGATGATCTGCCAGTATTCGTTGTAGGTCATGGTCGAGATGCAATCGGCCTGACGCTGCAGAAGCGGATCGACGTTGAAGCCCGCCTGCAACAGCGTGACGCCGCCTTCGGAGCCGTCGACCGGGATGCCCAGCTGGTTCATCCAGCCCATGAACGGGTATTCGTTGCCGAAGAACCAATGCGCGACCGTGTGGCCCGCAAGATCGGCGGGTTCCGCGATGCCCGCATCGGCCCAGCACGACAGCATCAGGCCCGACCGCACGAAGGGCTGGGCGATATTGACGACCGGCAGGCCGCGTTCACGTGCCGCCAGCGCCGAGGGCATCCAGTTCAGCATGGCATCCGCGCCGCCACCCGCCAGAACCTGCGGGGGTGCGATATCGGGGCCGCCCGGCAGGATCGTGACGTCGAGGTTCTCTTCCTCGTAATAGCCGTTCTCGAGCGCGACGTAGTAGCCCGCGAACTGCGATTGGGTCACCCATTGCAGTTGCAGCCGAACCTCGTCCTGTGCCTGCGCCGCGGTGGCCGCGAGGCCGAGGGCGATGGCCGGGATCAGTGTCTTTTTCATGGTTTCAGTTCCTCCTGTTGGTCTTGCTGTTGGTTTTGGTCTTTGGTGCCGTCACCCTCGCCGTTGCGAGGGATGCCAGAATGTCAGCCGTTTCTCGATCAGGGCCACCAGCCCGTAAAAGCCCGAGCCCGCCAAGGCCGCTACTGCGATTTCCGCCCAGACCATGTCCATGGCAAGGCGTCCCATCTCGATCTTGATGCGGAAGCCCATCCCCACGGTGGGAGAGCCGAAAAATTCGGCAACGATGGCCCCGATCAGCGCAAGGGTCGTGCAGATCTTCAATCCGTTGAAGACGAAGGGCATGGCGGTCGGCAGGCGCAGTTTCACGAGCGTCTGGCCGTAGCTGGCCGCATAGGTCCGCATGAGATCGCGCTGCATGGCGTCGCTGGCCTTCAGCCCCTGCACGCAATTGACCAGCATCGGGAAGAAGACCATGGCGACCACGACCGCCGATTTCGATTGCCAGCCGAAACCGAACCACATCACGAAAATGGGTGCTGTGCCGACGATGGGCAGGGCCGCGATGAAATTGCCGACCGGCAAAAGGCCCTTTTGCAAGAAGGGGGAGCGGTCGACGGCAAGTGCGGCAAGAAAGGCCGCGCCGCACCCCATGATATAGCCCGCCAGCGCGCCCTTGAGGATCGTCTGCTGGAAATCGGCCCAGAGCGTCGGCGTCTCCGTCACCATGCGCGCCCAGATCGCCGATGGCGCGGGCAGGATGACGAAGGAAATGTCGTAAAGCTGCACCGCCATCTCCCAGAGCGCGAGCAGCGTCACCCCGAAGAGGAGCGGGACGAAAAAGCGCGCACCCCTGCCACGCGCCCGCTCTGCGAGGACCGCATTGAGCGCCCACGCGCCGAACCAGACGGCCAGGATGAGTGCCAGCCTTGCGTCGGTCAGCGCCGCCAACGCGATCAACGCGGCACCGAGTGCAGGCAGACCCCATTGGGGGATGGCGGAGGCTCTCATGATCGCGCCCCCATCCGCTTGAGCACAATTTTTTCCAGCGCGCCGAGCAAGATCACAAGCGCCGCCGCACAGATGGCCGCCATGAAGAGCGCCGACCAGATCTGGATCGTCTGCCCGTAATAGCTGCCCGTCAAAAGCCGCGCACCAAGGCCGAACCGCGCCCCCGTGGGCAGTTCGGCGACAATCGTGCCGACCAGCGCGGCGGCGATCGACACCTTGAGCGAGGTGAAGAGGAAGGGCACCGAGGCCGGCAGCCGAAGTTTCCAGAAGGTCTGGCCCCGGCTTGCGGAATAGGTGCGCATCAGGTCGAGGTCGGTTGCCTGCGGGCTGCGCAGGCCAGCGACCATCCCGACGACGACGGGGAAAAAGCTGAGATAGGCCGAGATCAGCGCCTTGGGCACCAGAAGCTTGGTATCCTCGGATATCCAGCCTTGGGAGACGGCGTTGTTGAGGGCGGGAAGGTTCGACACCACGACCACGATGATCGGCGCGATGGCGAGGATCGGGATGGTCTGGCTGGCGATGGCCCATGGCATGACGCTCATGTCCATGGCGCGCGAATGGGTGATGCCGATGGCCAGCAGGATGCCGAGAAAGCTGCCGATGCCAAAACCGAGGATCGTGGGCCAAAGCGTGTGATAGGCATGGAAGACGAGGTTGCGGGGGTTGCCCTGCATTTCACCGCGCCGTTCACGCATCACGGGCTCGCCCACGGTGGTGGACCATAACTCGTCGAACACCTGATGCGGCGTGGGCAGGACGGGCCGTTCCTGGTTCATCGCGTCGGACACGATCTCCATCACGGTCAACTGGACGCCGCGGCGCTCCGCCTCGTCCAGCGTCCAGGCGCGGTTCATCATCACGCTGGCGGCATACCAGATGGCGACGATGGCCAGAACGATGGTCAGGACAGGCAGGACGGTCGAAGACAGCGCCGCGATCCAGCCTGCCGCGCCCGACCTGTCATTGGCCCCATATGCGGTTGCGGCACTCATGCCGCCGCTCTCAGCCCGGGCGTGTCGGCCAGACGATCAGCGCCACCGCAACGACACCGAGGACAAGGCCCATGGATTGCAGCATCCCCGGCCTTTCGCCGAACAGCACCATGCCGACACCCGCGGCCAGAACCAGTTGCAAGACCGCAGAGATCGAGATGGCTACTGCCATCCCCGTCTCGCGCATCAACCGGACCATGATGAGGTTGCCGATCGTGTAGAGCAGCAAGGCCCCGACCAGCAACGCAAGCTTGGGCGCGGCCACATAGCTCCGCAAGGCCGTGCTGCCGGTCAGGAAGACGACCATCGCCACGCCAAGCCAGGCGAAGAACCCTGCACTCATCCATCGCGCCTTTCGAAACGATCACGATGGCTTGTGCGCCGACACGACGGCCCGCGCGCGCCGGATTGCGACCTGCGGATGCGTCGTTAATCGTCATAGGCATGCCCCGCTCGCAGCCCTTCGCGGACACGATGGGCGATTGCCAGGAATTCGGGAGTGTCGCGGATGTCGAGCGGCCGCTCGCGCGGCAGGTCGCTTTCGATCACATCGGTGATGCGCCCCGGACGCGGCGACATGACGACGATCTTGGTCGACAAATAGACCGCCTCGGGGATCGAATGGGTGACGAAGCCGATGGTCTTTTCGGTGCGCGCCCAGAGCTTCAGAAGCTGTTCGTTCAGGTGATCGCGCACGATCTCGTCGAGCGCGCCGAAGGGTTCGTCCATCAGGAGGATATCGGCATCGAAGGCCAGCGCGCGGGCGATGGAGGCGCGCTGCTGCATGCCCCCCGAGAGCTGCCATGGAAATTTCTTGCCGAACCCTTCAAGATCAACAAGTCGCAGAACATTCCTCACGCGTTTTTCCTGCTCGGCGCGGTCAAAGCCCATGATCTCGAGCGGCAGGGCGACGTTCTTTTCGATGGTCCGCCACGGGTAAAGGCCCGCGGCCTGAAAGACATAGCCATAGGCGCGCTTGAGCCGCGCCTCTTCGGGCGTCATGCCGTTGACGGTGATGGTGCCGCCTGTGGGCTGTTCGAGCGCCGCGATCACGCGCAGAAAGGTGGTCTTGCCGCAGCCCGAGGGACCGATGAAGCTGACGAAATCCCCCTTGTCGATGGTGAGGGACACATCGCGCAGCGCCTGCACCGGCCCATCGGCAGTCTGGAACACAAGATCGAGGTTTTTTGCCGCAATCACGGGGCTTTGCGGGGCGGTATTCATCTCGATCGCGCGGGCGGCTTCGGCCATCACACCCCCGTTGCCGGAATGCCCGACCGCTCGACAGGCCGGGGTGCGGTCAGCTCTTTCCAGGTCGACAAGGCGCGGTTGACCGTGCCGTTGCCGGGACGCTTCACGAATTGCCCATGCCCTTCTTGTGTGCGGATTTCGCCGTCATGGACGGCAACATGTCCGCGCGTGAGGGTGAAGCGCGGCAGGCCCTTGACCTTGTGCCCTTCGAAGACGTTGTAATCGATGGCAGATTGCTGGGCGCTGGCGGTGATGGTCTTTTCCTTGGTCGGGTCCCAGACCACGATATCGGCATCTGCCCCCACAAGGATCGCACCCTTTTTCGGATAGCAATTCAAGACCTTGGCGATGTTCGTTGATGTGACGGCGACGAATTCGTTGGGGGTAAGCCGCCCGGTCGCAACGCCATGGGTCCAAAGCATCGGCATCCGGTCCTCGAGCCCGCCGGTGCCATTGGGGATTTTCGAAAAATCGCCGATGCCATAACGCTTCTGCTCGGTGGTGAAGGCGCAATGATCGGTCGCCACGACAGAGAGCGACCCCGACATGAGGCCCGCCCAGAGACTGTCTTGATGTTTCTTGTTGCGGAAGGGCGGCGACATGACGCGGCGGGCGGCATGGTCCCAATCGGGATGGAAATATTCGCTTTCATCCAGCGTCAGGTGCTGGATCAAGGGCTCGCCCCAGACACGTTTGCCCAAGGATCGCGCGCGCCGGATCGCCTCATGCGCGTCCTCCGACGAGACATGGACGACGTAGAGCGGAACACCGGTCATGTCGGCGATCATGATGGCGCGGTTCGTCGCCTCCCCCTCGACCTGCGCGGGGCGGGAATAGGCGTGGGCCTCGGGGCCGCTGTTGCCCTCGGCCAGCAGCTTTGCGGTCAGTTCGGCCACCACGTCGCCATTCTCGGCATGGACCATAGCGATCCCGCCCAATTCCGCCAGACGGCTGAAGGAGGCGTACATCTCATCGTCATTGACCATGAGCGCGCCCTTGTAGGCCATGAAATGCTTGAACGTGTTGATGCCGCGATCCTCGATCACGGGCTTCATCTCGTTGAAGACCTGCTCGCCCCACCATGTCACGGCCATATGGTAGGAATAATCGCAATTGGCGCGGCCCGCCTTGTTGTCCCACATCTGGAGCGCGTCGAGCAGCCCCTGACCCGGCGAGGGCAGCGCGAAATCGACAACCATGGTGGTGCCGCCCGAAAGGGCCGCGCGCGTACCGCTTTCGAAATCATCGGCGGAATAGGTGCCCATGAAGGGCATTTCGAGATGGGTATGGGGGTCGATCCCGCCGGGCATCACATAGCAGCCGGTTGCATCGAGCACCGTGTCGCCCGAAAGGTTGGGGCCGATCTCGGTGATGCGGCCGCCCTCGACCCGGACATCGGCGGTATAGGTCAGATCGGCGGTAACGATGGTGCCGCCCTTGATAACCGTGCTGCTCATCCGTGGTTCCCCCGTGTTGCGTGGTCTCAGGTTGTGGGCGTCCGGACGCAGATCATCCGGTTGTCGCGCGTCATCAGCGGCAGGAAGGTCGTTTCGACCCGACCCTCGTAGCGATACCAATAGCAGCCGTCGCTTTCGATGCGGACCTGCGCAAGGTTCTGGCCCGGTGCTGCCAGCGCCCGTACCTCTTCGCTCAATTCCTCGGTCTGACCTTCGGGCGTGGTCGTGGCACAGGCCGACAAAACAAGAATTCCGGCCAGACCGGCAAGGCGCATCAGGGTCATTCTACTATCTCCGCGGTGTCCACGACGGCGTGGAACAAGACGTTGCAGCCGGCGGCGGCCCATTCGGGGCTGATCTCCTCGGCCTCGTTATGGGACAGCCCGTCGACACAAGGGCACATGACCATCGCCGTGGGGGCCACGTCGTTGATCCAGCAGGCATCGTGCCCCGCGCCGGAAACGATGTCCATGTGGGAATATCCAAGCCGCACGGCCGCTTGGCGGATCGCGTTCACGCACCCCTCGTCAAAGGCGGGCGGATCGAATTGGCCCACGATCTGCGCCTCGAAACTGACGCCGATCCCCTCGCAAAGCGCGGGCGCACGTTCCATGAACTCCGCGACCATGGCGTTGAGCTTGGGCAGGATGTGGGTCCGCATGTCGACGGTGAAGACGACCTTGCCGGGGATGATGTTGCGGCTGTTGGGGTAGACGTCGATCTGCCCGATGGCGCCCACGGCATTGGGCTGGTTCTTCATTGCGATCTCGTGGACAAGCTCGGTCACCAGCGCGAGGCCCCTGCCCGCATTCTTGCGCATGTGCATCGGCGTGGAGCCCGTGTGGCTTTCCTTGCCCGTCACCGTGCATTCGATCCAGCGCAGGCCCTGCCCATGGGTGACGACGCCGATATCCTTGCCCTCGGCCTCGAGGATCGGACCCTGTTCGATATGCAACTCGAACATGGCGTGCATCTTGCGGTCACCGACCTTTTCGTCGCCCTTCCAGCCGATCCGTTCCAGTTCGTCGCCGAAACGCTTGCCCTTGGCGTCCACCCGGTCATAGGCCCAGTCAAGGTTATGGCGGCCCGCAAAAACGCCCGAGGCGAGCATGGCCGGCGCGAACCGCGTGCCTTCCTCGTTCGTCCAGTTCACGACGACAATGGGATGTTTCGTCTTGATGTTCAGATCGTTGAGAGTGCGGATCACTTCGAGGCCGCCCAGAACGCCCAGCACCCCATCATACTTGCCGCCCGTGGGCTGCGTATCGAGGTGGGACCCGACATAGACCGGCAGCGCGTCGGGATCGGTGCCTTCACGGCGGGCGAACATGTTGCCCATCTCGTCAAGACCCATGGTGCAACCCGCCGCCTCGCACCAGGACTGGAACAGCGCGCGGCCGCGGGCATCCTCGTCGGTCAGGGTCTGGCGGTTGTTGCCGCCCGCCACACCCGGCCCGATCTTGGCCATTTCCATCAACGAATCCCACAGCCGCTCGCCGTCGATCCTCATGTTCTCGGCTGGTGCCGGCATGACTTCACCTTCCCTATCAGCGTCTTGGCAGCCGTTCTCAATGCAGCCGCTGCAAGATGTCCCTCAGCGTCCCCACCAGCGTATCGATATGCGCCTTTTCGATGATCAACGGCGGCGACATGGCGATGATGTCGCCCGTGGTCCGGATCAGCACGCCCTTGTCATAGGCCTCCAGAAACGCGCTGAAGGCGCGCTTGGTCGGCTCTCCCGCGATGGGTTCCAGTTCGATCCCCGCAATCAGGCCCATGTTGCGGATGTCGATGACATGCGGGCAATCGCGCAAGGAATGCACCGCCTCTTCCCAATAGGGCGCCATCTCGGCGGCGCGTTCGAACAGGCCTTCCTCCTTGTAGGTTTCCAGCGTCGCAAGGCCAGCGGCCGAGGCGATCGGATTGCCCGAATAGGTGTAGCCATGGAACAGCTCGATCAGATGCTCGGGCCCCTGCATGAAGGCGTCGTGGATCTCCTTGGTCGCCAGCACCGCGCCCATCGGGATGACGCCGTTGGTCAGGCCCTTGGCACAGGTGATCATGTCGGGCATCACCCCGAAATGATCGGCGGCAAAGGGGCTGCCCAGACGGCCGAACCCGGTGATGACCTCGTCAAAGATCAACAAGATGCCGTGCTTGGTGCAGATGGAACGCAGCTTTTCCAGATAACCCTTGGGTGGCATCAGAACGCCGGTCGAGCCTGCCATGGGTTCCACGATCACGGCCGCAATGGTCTCTGGCCCGTGCAGCGCCACGATGCGCTCCAACTCATCGGCCAGATGCGCGCCATGTTCCGGCTGGCCGCGCGAAAACGCGTTCTGCGCTGGCAGGTGGGTGTGCGGCAGGTGGTCGACGCCGGTCATCAGCGTGCCGAAGAACTTGCGGTTGTTGACGATCCCGCCCACGGAAATACCGCCGAAGCCCACGCCGTGATAGCCGCGTTCGCGCCCGATCAGGCGCGTCCGCGTGCCTTGGCCGATAGCGCGCTGATAGGCGATGGCGATCTTCAGCGCGGTATCGACGGCCTCCGAGCCGGAATTGGTGAAGAACACATGTTCGAAGGGCTGGGGCGCCAGATCGCGCAGCCGGTTGGCGAGTTCGAACGCCTTGGGATGGCCCATCTGGAACGCGGGCGCGTAATCCAGTTCGCCGGCCTGCTGGCGGATCGCCTCGACGATCTTGGGGCGGTTGTGACCCGCGTTGCAGCACCAAAGGCCTGCGGTCCCGTCCAGCACCTCGCGCCCGTCGGCGGTCTTGTAGTGCATCCGGTCCGCGCTCACGAACATCCGCGGCGTCTTCTTGAACTGCCGGTTCGCGGTAAAGGGCATCCAGAATGCGGACAGATCGTTGGGCACCGGGTTGGAACGGTCGAGCGCCATGGCGGCTTTCCCTGTCTTGCGCCCCCGGTCGCGCGCCGCCGGAGGCTTGGATTGGTATCGACCAGAGGGTCAAGGTCGTGTTTTGACCAAATGGTCAAGGCCACGCTAGCAGAGGCGCTGTGCCAGTCAACGAATTGTCCGCGACGCCATGCGCAAAGACAAGGCAAATGATGGTCAAATGATCGCTCTGCCCGTGTCGCTGCCCGATGGCTGGGCAGCGGGCGAAAGCGCCTCTTGTCTCCGCCCGCGCAGACGGGTCTGATGCAGCCATGCCCAGCGCCCGCCCCCGCACCCGGATCCAGACCAAGAACCGCGAAACGATCCTCGACGCGGCGCTGGAGGTGTTTTCCCAACACGGATTCCGGGGCGCGACGCTCGACATGATCGCGGCCGAGGCCGGGCTGTCGAAACCCAACCTGCTTTACTATTTCCCGTCCAAGGAAGCGATCCACGTGACGCTCTTGAGCCAATTGATGAACACTTGGCTCGATCCGCTGCGCGCACTCGACCCCGACGGCGATCCGGTGGCCGAGATTCTCGCCTATGCGCGGCGCAAGCTGGAGATGAGCCGGGATTTCCCCCGCGAATCGCGGCTTTTCGCCAATGAGATCGTGCAGGGCGCGCCCCGGATGCAGGCGGCGCTGGCGGGTGATCTGAAAAACCTCGTGGACGAAAAAGCCAAGGTCATCCGAGCTTGGGCAGCCGAGGGGCGGATCGCCGATATCGACCCGCATCATCTCATCTTCTCGATCTGGTCGCTGACACAGCACTATGCGGATTTCGACGTGCAGGTCCGCGCCGTTCTGGGCACCGGGCGCGATCCCATCGCCGAGGCGGACCTGTTTCTCGACAGGCTGTTCCGCCGGCTTCTGGCCCCCTGATCCCTTCATCTTTCCACAAATACGGTCGGGGGAGCCCGAGGGGGCCGACAGCCCCCTCGGTTCCGTCCTATTCCGCCGCGCTGCGGGCCGCGGGGTTGTTGGGATGCGTCGTCCAGTTGGCGTAGTCATCGGACACGGTCACGCCCGTGCGCGGATCGACGGCGCCCGCCTCCATCTGCTCCATCGTGATGCAGCCCTCGACCGGGCAGACGTTCACGCAGAGATTGCAGGCGACGCATTCATCATCCTGCACCTCGAACACGCGGTCGGGCGACATGGTGATCGCTTGGTGGCTGGTATCCTCGCAGGCCGCGTAGCAGCGGCCGCACTTGATGCAGGCGTCCTGATCTATGCGGGCCTTGGTCACGTAATTGAGGTTCAGATACTGCCAATCGGTGACATTCGGGGTCGCGCGACCGATCAGGTCGGACAGTGCCATGTCCTTTTCATCAAGATATTGCGACAGGCCCGAGATCATCTCCTGCACGATCTTGAACCCATAGGTCATGGCGGCGGTGCAGACCTGCACGTTGCCTGCACCCAAGGCCAGGAATTCGGCCGCATCGCGCCATGTGGTGACGCCGCCGATGCCGGAAATCGGCAGGCCATGGGTTTCGGGGTCGCGCGCGATTTCGGCCACCATGTTGAGCGCGATGGGTTTGACCGCCGGGCCGCAATAGCCGCCGTGGCTGCCCTTGCCGTCGATCGACGGCTCCGGGCTGAAATTGTCGAGGTTCACGGAGGTGATGGACGACACGGTGTTGATGAGCGACACGGCATCCGCCCCACCCTTTTTCGCCGCCCTTGCGGGGCCACGGATATCGGTGATGTTGGGCGTCAGCTTCACGATCACGGGCATCCGCGTGGTCTGCTTGCACCAGCGGGTGATAGCCTCGATCAAATCGGGCGCCTGACCCACGGCGCTGCCCATGCCGCGCTCGCTCATTCCGTGCGGGCAGCCGCAGTTGAGTTCGATCCCGTCCGCGCCGGTTTCCTCGACCAGCGGCAGGATGGCTTTCCACGCCTGTTCCTCGCAGGGCACCATGAGCGAGACGATCATCGCGCGGTCGGGCCACTTGCGCTTGACCTCCTTGATCTCGCGCAGATTCACCTCCAGCGGGCGGTCGGTGATCAATTCGATGTTGTTGAGACCCAGAAGGCGGCGGTCGGCGCCCCAGATCGCGCCGTAGCGCGGGCCGTTGACGTTCACGACCGGCGGCCCGGCCTCGCCCAGCGTCTTCCAGACTACGCCGCCCCAACCCGCCTGAAAGGCACGCTCGACGTTATAGGCCTTGTCGGTCGGCGGGGCCGAGGCCAGCCAGAACGGGTTGGGCGACTTGATGCCCAGGAAGGTGGAGGTAAGATCTGCCATGGTCCCGGTCTCCCTTTTGCCTGTCAGAATTTTCGCTGGAAAATTCATGAGTTGCGGATAATCGACTGAATGGTCCCATCAGCCCATGAGGCTGGAGTGGATATCTTCGGCAGCGTCGCGGCCTTCGGCGACGGCGGTGACGGTCAAATCTTCGCCGCCACTGGCGCAATCGCCGCCCGCCCAGATGCCCTTCAGGGTTGTGCGGCCCGGACCGTTGACCGCGATCTTGCCGCCGGTGATGTCCAGCCCGTCCGGTGCGCCGTCGAGCGTCTGGCCGATGGCCTTGAGAACCTGGTCGGCGGGAATGTCGAAGGTTTCGCCCGTGCCGACGAGGGACCGACCCTCGGACCTTGTGTATTCGACCCGGACGCCGGTGACCGCGCCATTGCCGAGGATTGCGACGGGCATGGCGTTGAAGACGAAGCGCACGCCCTTGGATGCTGCAAGGTCCTGTTCGTAGCGGCTGGCAGGCATCGCGTCGCGTCCGCGCCGGTAGAGAACCGTCACGCTTTCCGCGCCCAGAAGCTTGGATTGCACAGCCGCGTCGATGGCGGTCATGCCACCACCGATGACGACGACATTGCGCCCGACAGGCAGCGCGGCAAGATCGGACGATTGACGCAGGTCCGCAATGAAATCGACGGCATCGCGAACACCAGACCGATCTTCGCCTGTGGCGCGCAGCGCGTTCACCCCGCCAAGACCCATGCCGAGGAACACCGCGTCGAACTCGGCGCGGAGCCCGTCGAGCGTGATGTCGCGGCCCAGCGCCTTGCCGGTTTCCATCGTGATGCCGCCGATCTCGAGCAGCCAATCGACCTCGGCCTTGGCGAAATTTCCAACGGATTTGTAGTAGGCGATGCCGTATTCGTTCAGCCCGCCGCCCTTGGGTTTGGCGTCGTAGATCGTCACGTCATGCCCGTGCAGGGCAAGGCGATGGGCACATGCTAGACCCGCAGGCCCCGCGCCCACGACCGCCACGCGCTTGCCGGTGGCAGCGGCGCGGGTGAAGGGGTGGATGCCCTGCTCCATCAGCGTGTCGGTGGCGAAGCGTTGCAGGCGGCCGATCTCGACCGGTTTGCCCTCGGCGGCCTCGCGCACGCAGGCTTCTTCGCACAAGGTCTCGGTCGGGCAGACGCGGGCGCACATGCCGCCAAGAATGTTTTGATCGAAAATGGTTTTGGCCGCTGCCTCGGGCGTACCCGTGGCGATCTGGCGGATGAACAGCGGGATGTCGATCGAGGTGGGGCAGGCCGTGATGCAGGGCGCGTCATGGCAGAAATAACAGCGGTCGGCGGCCACCAGCGCCTCGTGCGCATCGAGCGGCGCGTGCAGATCGGAAAAGTTTTCGGCCAGCGTCGCCGGGTCGAGACGGGCGGGCGCGATGCCGGGGGTGAAAGGGCTGTTCGTCATCGGGTGCATCTCCCTGCAGGCGAATGGCTGTGATCTGATCGGAGGCTGGCACGGGTCCCAAATTTTATCAAATGGTAAATTTCTGCGGGGAGGTGTTTCGCAAAGGTTAACGCCACAAGCCGATCGTCGTGCCGAAAAAACGGGCAGCTCCGGGATGGGTCGGGATGCACGGGGCGGGTTTTCCCCGCACGACGCCTGCGCTATACGCGTCAGCCAGACGGACCCGACGAGAGGGTGGAGCGCGGCCAAGGTCTTTTGACCCGCCGCCGAGCTGCGAGGACAAAGATGAGCGACAAGAACGATGCAACCCGCGCCAGCGACGTGGCCTTCATCAAGGCGCTTGCCGAGCTGCTGGACACGAGTGACCTGACCGAGATTCAGGTCAAGCGCGAATACGGCGAGAATGACTGGCTAAACGTGCGCGTGGCGCGCGGCGGCGCGGTCATGATGCAGGCCCCGATGGCGATGGCGCAGGCGCCGATGGCCGCGGCCCCCGTCGTTGGAGCGGCGGCCCCTGCCCCGGCCGCGGTGAGCGATCCCGCGCAAGCGCCCGGCGCCGTGACCTCGCCCATGGTCGGCACCGTCTATCTTCAGGCCGAACCCGGCTCGAAACCCTTTGTCGCGGTCGGCGACCAGGTGGCCGAAGGGCAGACGCTGCTGATCGTCGAGGCGATGAAGACGATGAACCAGATCCCCGCGCCGCGCGCGGGCATTGTCAAGCGGATCCTCGTCGAGGATGGGGCGCCCGTCGAATACGGCGCGCCGCTCATGATCATCGAGTGAGCGGGGCGTAGCGCAATGTTCAACAAGATCCTCATCGCCAACCGCGGCGAGATCGCGCTGCGCGTCATCCGGGCCGCGCGCGAGATGGGGGTGGCCACCGTCGCCGTGCATTCCACCGCCGACAGCGACGCGATGCATGTGCGCATGGCCGACGAGGCGATCTGCATCGGGCCGCCGCCCTCCGGGCAATCCTACCTGTCGATGCCCGCGCTGATTTCGGCCTGCGAGATCACCGGCGCGGAAGCGATCCACCCCGGCTACGGCTTCCTGTCGGAGAACGCCAATTTCGTTCAGGCGGTCGAGGATCATGGCATCAAGTTCATCGGCCCCTCGGCGGAACACATCCGCCTGATGGGCGACAAGATCACCGCCAAGGACACGATGAAGAAGCTTGGTGTGCCTTGCGTTCCGGGATCGGAAGGCGGCGTCCATCATCTCGACACCGCCTATGCGGTCGCCAAGGAGGCGGGCTATCCGGTCATCGTGAAGGCCACGGCAGGCGGCGGCGGGCGCGGCATGAAGCTCGCGCGGACCGAAGCGGAGCTGGAAACGGCCTTTCGCACCGCGCGGAGCGAGGCCAAGGCCGCCTTCGGCAATGACGAGGTCTATATCGAGAAATACCTCGGGCGGCCCCGCCATATCGAGGTGCAGGTCTTTGGCGACGGCAAGGGCCGCGCCGTGCATCTGGGCGAACGGGATTGTTCGCTGCAGCGCCGCCACCAGAAGGTGTTCGAGGAGGCCCCCGGCCCCGCCATCGACCGCGAGACGCGCGACCGGATCGGGGCGACTTGCGCGAAGGCCGTGGCCGATCTGGGCTACGAAGGTGCGGGCACGATCGAGTTTCTGTACGAGGACGGCGAGTTCTTCTTCATCGAGATGAACACGCGGCTTCAGGTCGAACATCCGGTGACGGAGGCGATTTTCGGCGTCGACCTTGTGCGCGAGCAGATCCGCGTGGCGGCGGGCCTGCCCATGTCCTTCGAACAGGGCGATCTGGAAGTGAACGGGCATGCGATCGAAGTGCGCATCAACGCCGAGAAGCTGCCGAATTTCTCGCCTTCGCCGGGACGGATCACCCAGTATCACGCGCCGGGGGGATTGGGCGTTCGGATGGACAGTGCCATTTACGACGGCTACCGCATCCCGCCCTATTACGACAGCCTGATCGGCAAGCTGATCGTGCATGGCCGTGACCGGCCCGAGGCGCTGGCGCGTCTGAAGCGCGCCTTGGGCGAGCTGATCGTGGATGGTGTCGACACGACCGTGCCGCTGTTCCACGCGTTGCTGGAAGAACCGGCGATACTATCGGGCGATTACACGATCCACTGGCTGGAAGGCTGGCTTGCCGAGAACCTCGGCTGAGGATTGGCCCGTCTCGGGGCGGTATCCGCCCGAGCGCATCCCGGCCCTGCCCGAGGGCGGGCCGGTGGTGGACTTGGGCCATGGCCTGCCGCCTGCAAGACTTTTGCGTTTCCCCCATGACTTTCCGGGCGGGCATCCCATATCACGGGGCATGGCACATGACATGTTCGCGTCGGCCAGACCGACGCTGACGCCGGAGCTGATGATACGGGCCTACGCGGCCGGCATCTTCCCGATGTCGGACGGCGCGGATGACGACAGCATTTTCTGGGTCGATCCGCAGCGGCGGGGCGTGTTCCCGCTGGACCGGTTCCACGTCTCGCGCAGTCTGTCACGCCGGATCCGCCAAGGCGGCTTCGAGATCGCGATCAATCGCGATTTCGGGGGTGTGGTGGAGGCCTGCGCCGACCGGCCCGAGACATGGATCAATGCCGATATCTTTCGCACCTACACGGCGCTTCAAGCGATGGGACAGGCCCATTCCGTCGAGGTCTGGATCGATGGCGCGCTGGCGGGGGGTGTGTTCGGCGTGACGCTGGGGGCGGCGTTTTTCGGCGAATCCATGTTCTCGCGCCAGAGGGACGGATCGAAGCTGGCGCTGGTGCATCTGATCGAGCGGCTGCGCGCGGGCGGCTTTCAATTGTTCGACACGCAATTCACGACGACGCATCTGGAAAGCCTCGGCGCGGTGGAAATTCCCCGTGCGGAATATCGGCGGCAGTTGCAATTGGCACTGGCGAGCGAGGCGGATTTCTTTGCGATGGATCGCCAGCGCGTTCAACCGTCCGAGCAGCGCAGCGCCCAGACATCGTAGCGGGGGTGTTCGAGGGCCACGAGCGCGGGGGATGAGGCGACCATCCAGCCGTCGAAGACCGGGGCCCCCGCATCGGTCAGCACCTCGAGATGAACGAAGGCATCCGATGACGGATCCTCGACCGGGTAGCGGCATTCGATGGCCCGGATCGCCAGCCGCCCGAACATGATTGTCTCGCCCATGGCGAGGTCGATGTCGATGGGCCGTCCCAGCATCTTGTCGAGGGCGCGCAGGACCACCCGCGGCGCTTGCGCGGTTTCGGGCTGGAACACGGAGGTGATGGGCGAGCCGGTTCCGGGAAAGCTGCGCAGGGTGACATCGGGTTGGCCTTCGGTGATCTGCAACTGGATCTCGGGGCCGGTGGTGGGCAGGCCGTCATCGGTGCCGAGCGAGGGCGCATCGGGGTCGATCGCCGCGTCGGGGTTGAGTGCAAAACCTTCGAGCGTGCCCCCGCCGAGGCTGTCGAATTGCTGGGCCGGGACAGGATGCCCCGCCACGGCCAAGAGCAGCGCGAAGGCCGAGACCGCGCCGCGCCCGATCATTCGGCGTCGCTGCCCGAAACGAAGCGCATCAGGAGCGTCACGAGGCTGACCGAGCCTTGGGTGTCCATGATCTGGTCGCCGGGGGCATAGGTAAAGGGCGAGCCACCCGGCAGGATCTCGACGAAATTGCCGCCCAGAAGGCCTTCGGACGAGATGGCGATGGCGCTGTCGTCGGGCAATTCGATGTCGTCTCGGAGCGTGAAGGTGGTTTCGGCCCGGAAGGTTTCGGGGTTGAGCGCCATGTCCGTGACGGTGCCGACCCGAACGCCCGCCATCCGCACCTCGGTGCCGACCGAGATGCCGTCGGCAGAGCGGAAGGAGGCGGTGAGCGGGTAGGACCCCCCCGCGGGGCCCGAACCGGTGCTGTTCGCGGCATAGAGAAAGAAGCCCACGGCGACCGCCATGACGGCGGCACCCACCAGAACCTCGGTGATCGTGTTGTCCTGCGTGGCCATGCTTTGTGCCCCCTCGTCAGCCTTCGGTCACCCGGCGCTTATCGCAACTGGGCGCGGACGATCCAAGGGGTCTTGGGCCTGCGCGGCCGCGAAAGTGCCGCTCACTCGGGCGTCCAGGCCTCGTAATCGCGACGCTCGACCGGGTCGGCGCGGCGAATCGAGCCCGCGGGCAGATGCGCGAGCGGCGTGCCGGTCGGGTTGGCGAGATGGGGTTTTTCCCACGCTTTGTGCGGCAACGGGCGTTCATCGGGCGTTTCCGCCCAGGTGTGATGCAGCCAGCCGTGCCAATCGGGGCTGATGCGGCTTGCCTCGGCCTCGCCGTTGAAGATGACCCAGCGGCGTTTGCCGTCGCGTGTGCGATAGAAAACGTTGCCCTGGTCGTCCTGCCCGACCTTGACGCCGTTGCGCGCGGTCCAGAGCTGGGTTCCGACCGTCTGGCCGTTCCACCAGGTCACGAGGCGGTTGAGAAAGCTGAGCATGGGCGGCACCGTCGGGGCGTTGAGGTCAGTTGCGGGTCGTTCTGCCCCATGTGGCGCGGGGCGTCCAGTGCCATGGGGTCGCGCTTCGGGGGCTTGGGCCCCCTCATTGCGGCGGGGGCTGTCGGCGGGGGGCTGTCTGCCCCTCGTTCCGGAGGAATGGCTCAAGCCGGGGGGGGGCTGTCTGCCCCCCGCACCCCCCGAGAGTATTTGCAAAGCAAAGACGGAAAGAACGCGGGGTGGATGCGCGGGGGCGGAGCTGGAACATCTGTCGGGGGTGGTGGGGGGTGCGCGGACGGGCGGCCTTTCCTTGTGCGGGGCGATTGAAGGCGGGGCGCGCTTTGCCTAATGCTGCGCGGGAAGGCCTTGAGGGAGAGACACATGACCGACGCACCAACCTACGGGTTCGACACGCTGCAGATCCACGCGGGCGCGCGGCCCGACCCGGCGACGGGGGCACGGCAGACGCCCATCTACCAGACCACGGCCTATGTGTTCCGCGATGCCGAACATGCCGCGGCTCTCTTCAACCTGCAGGAAGTGGGCTACATCTATTCGCGGCTGACGAACCCCACTGTCGCCGTGTTGCAGGAGCGGATCGCGACGCTGGAAGGCGGCGTGGGCGCGGTCTGCTGTTCCTCGGGCCATGCGGCGCAGATCATGGCGCTGTTCCCGCTGATGGCGCCGGGGCGCAACATCGTCGCCTCGACACGGCTTTACGGCGGCACGGTCACGCAGTTCAGCCAGACGATCAAGCGCTTCGGCTGGTCGGCGAAATTCGTCGATTTCGATGATCTGGAGGCGGTGAAGGCGGCCATCGACGGCGACACGCGGGCGGTGTTTTGCGAGGCGATCGCCAATCCGGGCGGCTATATCACCGATCTGCGGGCCATTGCGGATGTGGCCGATGCGGCGGGCCTGCCGCTGATCGTCGACAACACGACGGCCACGCCCTACCTGTGCCGCCCGATCGAGCATGGCGCGACGCTGGTCGTGCATTCGACGACCAAGTACCTGACCGGCAACGGCACGGTCACGGGCGGGGCCATCGTCGATTCGGGGAAATTCGACTGGTCGGCGAGCGACAAGTTCCCCTCGCTGTCGGCGCCCGAGCCCGCCTATCACGGGTTGAAGTTCCACGAGACCTTCGGCCCCTTGGCCTACACGTTCCACGGGATCGCCATCGGGTTGCGCGACCTTGGCATGACGATGAACCCGCAGGCCGCGCATTACACGCTGATGGGGATCGAGACGCTGTCGCTCAGGATGCAGCGCCATGTCGAGAATGCGGTGACGATCGCGAAATGGCTGGAGGCAGATCCGCGGGTCGATTTCGTGACCTATGCCGGGCTGCCGTCCTCGCCCTATTTCGAGCGGGCCAAGAGCGTTTGCCCCAAGGGGGCGGGGGCGCTGTTCACCTTCGGGCTGAAGGGCGGCTATGAGGCCTGCGTGAAGCTGGTCGATTCGCTCCAGATCTTCAGCCATGTCGCCAACCTTGGCGATACGCGCAGCCTGATCATTCATTCGGCCTCGACCACGCACCGGCAGCTGACGCCGGAGCAGCAGGTTGCGGCAGGCGCTGCGCCCAACGTGGTGCGCCTGTCGATCGGGATCGAGGATCCGGCAGACCTGATTGCCGATCTGGATCAGGCGCTGGCCAAGGCCGTCGGCTGACGAGGGCGTGCCGGAGGCAGGGGGGCGCGGCTTTTCGCGCCCCTTTTTTCTGGCGCCGTTTGGACATAGACTGATTTCCGCCGATACCGGACGCACCCTGCGGGCAAGTGTTTTCCCCGCGCGTCTTGTCATGTAGACCGGCGTGACGAAAAGGGGCGACGCGCACGGCGCGCCCCGATGGCTAGGACCCGAGGTCGGATGTGACAGTCGAATTCGCGCTTTTCCTGTCGCCGGAAGGCATCGCGCTGGCGCATCGCCAGCAGGCCGGCCATTGGGCACTGGTGGCGGAGGCCCGCCCCGAGGGCGATGACCTTGGCGCGGCCATGGCCGAATTGCGCGGGGCGGCGGAGGCACGGGGCGGCGGCGATGCGCCTGTCGTGCTGGTTCTGCCCGATGACCAAGTTCTTTACACCTCGTTCATGGCCCCGACCCATGACGCCGAGCTTGTGGCGGCGCGGATCACCGAAGCGCTGGACGGTCTGACGCCCTATGCGGTCGAGGATCTGGTCCATGACTGGCGCGCGGTCGAGGAGGACCGGGTGAAGGTCGCCGTCGTGGCGCGCGAAACACTGGACGAAGCCCGAGATTTCGCGCTGTCGCATGGCTTTACCACGGCGGGCTTTGCCGCGATGCCGCCGGCCGAGCGTTTCCCCGCGATGCCCGTCTTTGGAGACAGCGCGGCGGCACTAGGGATGGATCCGGGCGGGATGGCCTTTGGATCGGACGATTGGACGCCACCCGAATCGTCGCCCGAGGTGGAGGCGGAGACACCCGAGGCGGAAGCCCGCGATGACGCGGAGGCAGAGGGTGAGGCCGAGGCGGCGTCGACATCCGGTCCGGAGACCGCGCCCGAGGCGGGTGCTGGCCCGGATGCGGAAGCAGACGCGGATGCCGGGGCCAAGGCGGCCGATAGCACGCCGGATGATGCGGCGGCGGATGCTGGAGAGGCGGCGGCCAAGGCCAAAGCCGAAGTCGCGCCCGAGGTCCCCGCCGAAGATGCGGCGCTGGGTGAGACGGGGCCGCGCGATGCCGAGGGTCGTGATGCGCCCGACGCAGCCGATCTGGCGGAAGCGGCGAAAGAGGCCGGCGAACCCGAGGCGGGAGCGGACGCAGCCGCAGAGCAGGACGCGCGCCCCGTGGCGCAGGCGGCCGAACCCGAAGCCGATGTGGCCGCAGAGGCCAAACCCGATGCCGCACCCCTGGCGGAAGAGGTGGCGGCGGAACCTGCCCCGGAGGTGAAGGCCGCCGATCCCACACCGACCGACGAGGGTGTGGAGGAGACGCCCGATCCGATCGTGGATCCGACACTGAACCAGCCGATCACGCCCCTTGCGGCGGAGCCTGACCTGCCCCTGCCCGATGCTGCGGATGAACCAACCCCGGAGTCGGAGCGGGACGCCGCGCCGGAACAAGATCCCGAGCCCCTGCCGCAGCCCAAGGCCGCGAAAGAAACCGCCCCGGCCGATAGCCCAGAGGGTAAGGCCGCGCGCGGCAAGGGCGAGGGCCGGATGCAGCGCCCGTTGAGCGCCGAGCGCCCCGATGGGGCCGCCGCCCGGCCCGCAGCAGGCCCCAGCCTGTCCACCGCGCCTGAAGGCGCTGCTGAGACGGGCGAGGACGGGTCGGAGGGCGGCAGCGGTCCCGTGCTGGGCTTTGCGGCCCGTCGGGGCAAGGTGCCAAAGCCCGATGCGGGCGCTGGCGATCTGTTGTCCGGGCGACCCTCGCGGCTTGGTTTTGGCAGCGCGGGCACTGGCACGGGCACGGGCACGACCCCGCCTGTCCTGCATCCCGATGCGACGGTAGGCCCTGCGACGCCTGCCCCGGTGCGGCCCGGTCACCGTCTGGCCGCGCAACTGGCGCGGGTGAGGGACGCAAGCAAGCTGTCGGGCCAATCCGGCGCGGTGCAGGCGTCAGATGCGGCCTTTACCCCTGCCCCTGCATCGCGCGCGACCGCTGCACCGGCTGCACCGGTCGACGCGGCGGCGCCTGCCGCGGCCCCGGCGAAACGGGGCACCCCGATCTCGGCGCGGCTGGGCCTGTCCCGTCGCCGTCAGGCCGAGACCGACACGACACAGACGCCGACGCACACGCCGACACCCGGAGGCGACAGCGCCGCAGCCTTTTCCAGCGGGCTTTTGGCGCGCAAGCCGGTGGACAGCGCCGGACCGTCCTTCAAGACCGGCCTGATCCTGACGGTGATCTTGCTGGTGCTTCTGGCGTTGATTGCGATCTGGTCGGCCTTGTTCCTGCCTGACAGCCCAATTGCCCGGCTATTGGGCGGCGGGAACGAGCGCGAGGATGTCGTGCTGGTGGACCCGCCGCGCGACACCCTTGCACCGCCGATGGCAATCACCGCGCCCCCGGCGATGGGTGCGCTGGATACGGGCACAGCCCTCCCCGAAGACGCGGCGGAGACCTTGGCGCAGGCAGCAGAGGTTTTGCCCGAAGCGGTCCCCGCCGACACGGAAACCGGCACCTTGGAGACTGCCGCGCTGGAGGCCCCCTTGGCCGAGGGTGTCGTCGATGCGGGGCCGGACGCGCCATCGGTGCCAGTCCTGCCCGATATCGACGCCGATCTGGACCTGCCCCCCCTGCCGCCCCTGCCCGAGGATATGCTGCCTTCGGTCGAGGAAACGGAGCGGATCTATGCCGAGGACGGGATCTGGCCCCGGACGCCCGACCGCCCCACGCTTGGCAGTCTGAGTACGTCGAACGAGATCTACGTCGCCTCGATCGACCCGGAAGTGCCGGTGACCGATGCGATCGCGTTGGCGGATCCGGCGCTGGATCCGGGGGAAATCCTGCGCCGTGTGCCGCCACCGCCGCCTTTCGGCGTCACGCCGGATCGAGATGCCAGCGGCCTTGTCACACCAACGCCCGAAGGCGTTCTGACCCCCGAGGGGGCTTTTGTCATTCTGGGCCGCCCCGCGGTCGATGCCATCCCGCGCCCGCGCGAGATCGTATTCGAGACCGTGCCGGACCTGCCGCAGATCGACGTACAGGATGCGATCCTCGGAACGGTTCAGCCCACCCCGCGCCCCTCGGATCTGGACGAGACGCGGGAACGTCAGATCCTCGGTGGGTTCTCGGCCAGCGAACTGGCGGCATTGCGCCCCGAGGCACGCCCGGTCTCGGCACAGGAAGCGGCGGCGCAGGCTTCGCTTTTCCCGCAAGGGGCGGACGGTGCGGCGGAGGTCGCGGAAACGACGCCAGAGGCAGCGCCTGCGGTCGTGGACGCAACAGCATTGGCGGTGGCAAGCTCGCGCCTGCCACGGGCGCGACCGGGCAATATCGAAGAGATGGTGGCGGCTGCCGTCGTCGCCGCCCCTGCGGTGCCGCAAGAGGCCATCGCGCGGGCGCCCTCGATCCCGTCGAATGCCGATGTGACCCGCGCCGCGACAGAGCGCAACGCGATCCGGCTGCGCGACATCAACCTGATCGGTGTGACCGGCACGCCCAACGACCGGCGCGCGCTGGTGCGCCTGCCCTCGGGACGGTTCGTTCGGGTGGCCGTGGGCGACCGGCTGGATGGCGGACGGGTGGCGGCGATCGGAGAAACCTCGCTGCAATATGTCCGCAACGGTCGGAACGTGACGCTGGAGATCCCGGGGTAAGGCCAACTGCGTCGGCGAGTCTTGTGTCGCTCCGCGCAGCCTGACGATCCGGGCCGCGCAGGCGGCCGCGAAGAGCGGTGGCGCGTCTGAAGGCGCAGGCTAGAGAGCCGTCAGCGGCACTCGGCAGGCCAAGATCACAGCAGGAGCACGACCGCCAACCCGAGGAAGGCGAAAAAGCCCACCACATCCGTTACGGTCGTAACGAAGGCCCCGGACGCCAGCGCCGGATCGATGTTGAGCCGGTCGAGCGCCACGGGGATCAAGATGCCCGCAAGCCCCGCCACCAGCAGGTTGATGACCATCGCACTGGCGATCACCACGCCCAACATCGGGCTGCCGAACCAAAACAGTCCGATCACCCCCATGACCACGGCGAAGACTGCGCCGTTGATCAGGCCCACGGCCGCCTCGCGCATAACCACGCGCATCAGGTTGGACCGTGTTAGGTCGCGCGTCGCGATGGCGCGCACCGCGACGGTCAGGGATTGCGTCCCCGCATTGCCGCCCATGGAGGCGACGATGGGCATCAGAACCGCCAGCGCCACGATCTGGGTGATCGCCGCCTCGAATTGCGAAATCACGAGAGAGGCGAGGATCGCCGTGATCAGGTTCACGAAGAGCCACGGAAAGCGCTGCCGCGTCGTTTCGATCACGCGATCCGAGAGGCTCGATTCCTCGCCCACGCCCGCGAGTTTCAGAAGATCCTCCTCGGCCGCTTCATCCAGCACGATCATCGCGTCGTCGATGGTGATGACACCGACCAGCCGCCCATCCTCGTCCACCACGGGGGCGGAAATCAGGTGGTACTGGTTGAAGGCATAGGCCACGTCATCCTCGTGCTGGGTCGCGGGGATGGCGCGGAAACTGTCCTCCGTGATCTCGCGCAGTTCCGTCTTGCGCCCGGAGGACAGGAGCCGCCCGAGCGTGACATAGCCCGTGGGCTTCATGCGCGGATCGGTCAGGATCACGTGGTAGAATTGTTCGGGCAGGTCGCGCTTGTGGGCGCGCAGGTGGTCGATCATCTCGCCCACGGTCCAATGCTCGGGCGCATGGACCACCTCGCGCTGCATCAGGCGGCCGGCGGTTTCCTCGGGGTAGGCGAGCGCGCGTTCGACGGCGACCCGGTCGGCGGGTTCGAGCGCGTCGAGGATCTGCTCGATCTGGTCATCCTCGAGATCTTCGACGAGGTCGACCACATCATCCGAATCAAGCTCGCGCACGGCATCGGCCAGAACCTGTTCCGGCAGCAGGCCGATGACCTCTTCGCGCAGACCCCAATCAAGCTCGGACAGGACCTCGCCGTCGATCCCCTTGGACCAGAGCGCGAGCCAGGCCGCGCGTTCCCCGTCCGAGACCTGTTCCAGAAGGTCGGCGATATCGGCGGCATGGAGCGGTTCCATCAGCGCATCGATGGCCGCGACATCGCCGGTAGCCACCAGCGCCTTCAGCTGTCCGCGCAGTCCTTCGTCGAGCGCATAGGCATCGCGGCCCTCGTCGGCCTCCCGATCGCGCAGGATCGTCTCGTCGTCCTGGTCCGCCATGCCTGCCCCCAATTCACTCGTGCCGCGTCGTCGGTTTGCCCCTAACATAGGACGCGGGGGGCGGCTATCACCGGGGCGGGAATATCGACGTGAAAGAGGCAGGTGCGCCATGCATGACAGGCTGATCCTGGGCCAGACGCTGGCCTTTGCGGGCGATCCGTTCCTGCTGGGCCCCGAGGCCGCGGACCACGAGCGGCGGGGCGCCATCCTGATCCGCGATGGCAAGATCGCGGCCATGGGCGATGGCGCAGCGCTGCGCGCGGCGCATCCCGGGGCCGATGTCACAGATCATGGCGCGGGACTGATCCTGCCCGGTTTCGTCGATGCCCATGCCCATTACCCCCAGACCGCGATCATCGCGAGTTGGGGCAAGCGGCTGATCGATTGGCTGAACAGCTATACCTTTCCCGAAGAGGCGCGGTTTTCCGATCCGGCCTATGCGGCGGAGGTGGCGGGCCGATACCTGGACCTGATCCTTGCCCATGGCACGACGACGGTCGCCAGCTACGGCACGATCCATCCCCAAAGCGTGGAGGCTTTTTTCGAAGCTTCGCAAGCGCGGGGAATGCGGGCGCTGGCGGGCAAGACCTGCATGGATCGCGACACGGCCCCCGCCTATCTGCGCGACACGGCGCAATCGGCCTATGACGATACGGCGGCTTTGATCGCACGCTGGCACGGGGTGGACCGGCTGTCCTACATCATCACGCCGCGGTTTTCGCCCACCTCGACACCCGAACAGCTGGAGGCGCTGGGGGCGCTTTGGGCGGCGCATCCCGATTGCCTGATGCAGACGCATTTGAGCGAACAGACCGACGAGATCGCCTGGGTGAAATCGCTTTACCCGCAGGCGCGCGATTACCTCGACACCTACGAGGCGCATGGGCTTTTGCGGCCGAACGGACTTTACGGCCATGCGATCCATCTGGAGCCGCGCGAGATCGACCGGCTGGCCGAGGTGGGCGCGGCGGTGGTGCATTGTCCGACCTCCAACACCTTCATCGGATCGGGGCTCTTCGACATGGGGCTGCGCGCGCGGATGCGGGTGGGGCTGGCCACGGATACGGGCGGTGGATCCTCCTTTTCCATGCTGCGCACGATGGCCGCAGCCTACGAGATCGCGCAGTTGCGCGGGCAGGCGCTGCACCCGTCCGAATTGTTATGGCTGGCGACCGGCGGCTCGGCGGAAGCCTTGCGGCTGGGGGACCGGATCGGGCGGCTGGCCTTGGGGCGCGAGGCGGATCTGGTGGTGCTCGACCTTGGCTCCACCCCCGGCATCGCGCAGGCCGCGGCGCGGGCGGAGGATATCTGGCAGGCGGTCTTTCCCACGATCATGATGGGCGATGACCGCGCAATCGCGCAGGTTTATGTCGCGGGACGGGCGGTCAAGGGCTGAAGCCCGCTTCTCTGCTTCCCGAATATCCCGAGCGCTCCCGTTGGGTCGGCGTTCAGACAGCCGCCTCGACCGCGCCGACGATCTCTTCGACCACGGCGACCATCAGGGCCTCGTCCTCGGCCTCGGCCATGACGCGGATGAGCGGCTCGGTCCCCGATTTGCGGATCAGGAGACGCCCCTGCCCGTTCAACCTCGCCTCGCCCGCGGCGATGGCGGCCTGCACGGTGGGTGCGTCGAGCGGGGTCTGACCGGCGGCGAAGCGCACGTTGCGCAGAAGCTGCGGCACGGTTTCGAAACTGCGCGACAGCGCGCTGGCGGGCTGGCCCGTGCGCACCATCTCGGCCAGGAACTGGAGGCCCGCGATCAGCCCGTCGCCCGTGGTCGCGTAATCGGTCATCACGATATGGCCCGATTGCTCACCGCCGAGGTTCAGGCCATGGGCGCGCATCGCCTCGACCACGTAGCGGTCGCCCACGGGGGTGCGATGAAGGCGCAAGCCGCGCGCATCGAGGAACCGTTCGAGGCCGAGGTTCGACATGACGGTGGCGGCCAGCGTCTGCCCCTTGAGGCGCCCCTCCGCCGCCCAGCGCTGCGCGAAAAGCGCCATGATCTGGTCGCCATCGGCAACCTTCCCCGTCTCGTCGAGCAAGATCACGCGGTCGGCGTCGCCATCAAGGCAGATGCCCACATCGGCCCCGGTCTCGCGGATCTTGGCCGCCGCCGCTTCGGGCGCGGTCGAACCGACGCCTGCGTTGATGTTGCGCCCGTCAGGGGTGACGCCGATGGCGATCACCTCGGCCCCCAATTCCCACAAAACCTCGGGGGCGGCGCGATAGGCCGCGCCATTGGCGCAATCGATCACGACCTTGAGCCCGTCGAGCGTGAGGCCCTGCGGAAAGGTCCCCTTGACGCGTTCGACATAGCGGAAGCGGCCATCGTCGATCCGCTTGGCGCGGCCGATGTTCTGGGCTTGAGCGGGCTGGATTTCGGCTTCGACCAGCGCCTCGATCTCCATCTCGGCCTCGTCCGAGAGCTTGAAGCCGTCGGGGCCGAAGAACTTGATCCCGTTGTCTTCGGCCGGGTTGTGGCTGGCCGAGATCATCACGCCCACATCGGCGCGCATCGAGGGCGTCAGAAGCCCCACGGCGGGCGTCGGCACCGGGCCGAGCAAGAGCACGTTCATGCCCGTCGAGGTGAAGCCCGCGGTCAGTGCGTTTTCGAGCATGTAGCCCGACAGGCGCGTGTCCTTGCCGATCACGACGCGATGGGCCCGGCTTCCGTCGCGGCGGAAATAGCGCCCGGCGGCCGCGCCGAGGCGCAGCGCCATCTCGGCGGTCATCGGATAGGAATTGGCGCGCCCGCGGACGCCGTCTGTGCCGAACAGCTTGCGTGTCATTTCTGCCCTCGTCCTTTTTTATGGCCCCGTGGGGCCTGCCGCGGCGAGCGCCTGCCAGAGCGCCAGCGCCTGCCGGTGCTGTTCCATATCATGAACGCGCAGCATCTGCATGCCCTGCGCGATCCCCCACAGGCCGATTGCCGCCGATCCGGGCGCGCGGGCGGCGGCCTCGGGCACGCCCGCGATGGTGCCGATCATGCCCTTGCGCGACACGCCCAGCAAAACGCCGCAGCCCAGCCCGTGAAACAGGCTGAGCCGGCGCAGGAGGGCAAGGTTCTGGTCCAGCGTCTTGCCGAAGCCGATGCCGGGGTCGACCATGATGCGCGCACGCGGCAGGCCCGCCGCTTCGGCCTGCGCGACGCATTGGGCCAGCGCGTCATAGACATCAAGGAGCACGTCGCCATAGGCCTCGGCGGCAAGCCCCTGCATGGTTTCGGGCGTGCCGATGGAATGCATCACGATCAGCCCCGCGCCCGCAGCGGCGGTCACACCGGCCAGATCGGGATCGTGGCGCAGGCCCGAGACATCGTTGACGATGCCCACCCCCGCCGCGAGCCCTGCGCGGGCGACGGCCGATTTGCGGGTGTCGAGGCTGAGGGGCAAAGGGAAAGCGCGCGCGGCCAAGGCTTCGATCACCGGGGCGACGCGGGCGATTTCCTCGGCCACGGGCAGGTCGGGCGCGCCCGGGCGCGTGGATTCGCCGCCGATGTCGATCAGGTCCGCGCCTTGGGCGCGCATCGCCTCGGCCCTGGCCAAGGCATCTTCGGTCGCGGCGTGGCGGCCGCCGTCCGAGAAACTGTCGGGCGTGACATTGAGGATGCCCATCAGGCGCGGGCGGTCCAGCGTCAGCCCGCCAAAGGGCGCGCGAGGCGCGAGGAACGGGGCCAGCGCCTCGGGCGCGACATCGGCGGCGGGCACGATGCGGGGCGCGGCGTGGCGCGACAGCACCTCGACATGGGTGAATCTCACCCAGCCCCCGGCAAGGGTCAGGGCGGCATCCGTCCGGGCCGGGTCGGTCAGGGGGATCGGGCGCAGGTATTCCGTGGTCATGGCGCGCGCCTAGCGGGCAGGATGCGCGGTGACAAGAGCGAGAATGGCCCGCACGCGCCCTTGGCGAAGACTGCTTATTGACGCAACGTCACTTTCCCCTTCAGATGCAGGCCATGGACGCGCCCATTCTATTCCGAACCGCCCGCCTGTCAGGGTGCGCGCCAAGGGGCGCGGCGGCCCCGCTATACGCGGCGCTGTTCGGGCCCGAGGGCGGGGCGAACCGATTGGCGGCGGACATGCTGGACTGGTCTCGGCACGGGGTTGCGCCATGGACCTTGTCCCATGCCGGACACGCGGTCGGCGTCGCGGGCTTTCGCATCGGGTTCGGCGGAAAGGGGTTGGACCTGTCGTTTCATTTCCTGCCCGATGTGGCGGGACAGGGGCTGGCCAGCGAATTCGTGCAGGCCGCGCTGGACCACGGCACGATGACGCTCCGCGAGGATCGGTTCTTTGCCCGTGTCGGCGCGGACAACGCGGTCTCGATCCGCATCCTTGAAAAGGCCGGGTTCCGCCGCGAGGCGGATGAGGGTGGGGGCCTGGTGATGCGCCTGTCGATCAGGATGCCGACGTCGGCACCGGAGCTAAGGCATCCAGCCGCGTCAGCCTGAGACCTGCGGGCGGGTCCAAGCCCGCGGGCGCGCCGAAGGCCACGACCTCGACCGCGACGAAAGCCTGCGCGAGCCAGAGCGCGAGGGCAAAGGGATCGCGGACCGCCGCCCCCGGCCCGTCATGGGCATCCAGCACCAGTTTCGAAGGGGCCCAGACGCTGATCTGGCCATGGCGCATGGCCCAATCCAGTTCCGTGCGGCTGTCCACGACCACGCAGCGCGGATCGCGCGCGGCAAGGACCCAAGCCGATTGTTCGATGGCCAGAAGGTCGATGCGCCGTTGCGGCATGGCATGGGCCGCCTGTGGCGCAGGCAGATCGGGGCGACCGACACAGAGGATCACGGGCGCGCCGCCTTCCTCCAGCCGGTCGAGGAGCTGGGAGAGATCGGGGCGCGCGATGGCCTCGGACGACAGGTAGACGACGCGGGGATGGGGCGCATCATCGGGCAAGAGGCGCAGGCGACGCCGCGTGGGCGGCGCGTTGCGCAAGATCTCCACGCCCAGCACATAGGGGCCGCGGTCGAGCTTGCCGATGCGGACGAAACAGCGCGCGGCAAGAGGATGGGCAAGGATGTGGTCGGCGATGCGAGCGGCCAGCGTTTCCAGCAGGTTGACCCGTTCGGCGGCCAGTGCCGCATCGATCGCCTCGACGATCGTGTCGTAGCTGAGGATGCGGTCGACATCGTCCACGGCCTGTTCGGCGCGGGTCTCGACCTCGACCACCACGTCGAATTGCACGGTCTGGGTGATGCCGCGTTCGGCCTGAAAGGCTCCGATCTCGACCTCACGGCGGTGGTCGGTCATCGAAATGCGGTCGCGCGGCGGATCGCCTGCCAGCGCCTTTGCGCGTTCGGACGGGTGGCGGAAGGCCTGGGCAATCTCGTCGGTCATGACCCTCGGCCTAGCATGGGGCAGGCGCCCGCGCCAAGGCTGCCGGCGGCGCATCGGGGGCGATCCGCGACGCCTCAGTATTGCTGGCGGTAGAAGATGTGGCTGCCGTAGCGGGCCGTACGCGGATAGACCCGGGCCCAATGCGGGCTGACGTAATGGGCATGGTAATGTGTGGCCCCGGCGGTCAGGTCGCGCGGCGCGTCATCGAGCATGATGCGCGCGATATTGCCCGCACGGTTCCATGCCCGTTGGTCGGTCACGATCTCGGGGATGCCGTCGCAGGTATAGGTAAACTGGCAGGCGTAGCGCCGCCCGGTGCCCTGATTGACCACGCCACAGACGCTGTCGGGGTAATTGGCGCTGTCGACGCGGTTCAAGATGACCTCGGCCACGGCATACTGACCTTCGATGGTTTCGCCGCGGGCCTCGAAATAGATCGCTTCGGTCATGCAGCGCCATTGCGCGTTGCCCCGCGGACGCGGCAGCGCATCGAGCCGTTGCACAGACATGACGCGGTTGTCGCGTCCGGATCGGGTCGCGCCGGTGAAAGGCGCGCCGATCTGGCGGACCCTGTCGCCCGAGAGCCCCGAGAGCGAGGCGGTTTCGATGCCCATAAGCGCGCCGAGCCTGCTGCCGATCTCGCTGTCGATCTCGGTATCGAGACCGGTCGCAAAGCCGCTGTCGATCTCGATCGCGATGCCCGGGGTCGAGGAACTGGCCGTGACATCGGCCCGTGCGCCCGCACCCAGCAATAGCATGGCAGCGCAAAGTGCTGCGCCTGTCCGACGGTTTGCCATCTCGTCACCCTTTCCGGGGTCTTTTGCCCCGCTTCGGTCTGCTCAGCCTCTGACCGCGAATCGGGTTTTACCCGCGCTTGGCAAAAGCGCAAAACCGACACCGGGTCTTGCGGGTGGCGCCATCGAGATGACTAGAAATTGATGTGATGACTTGGAGTTCGGCGTCGATCTTAACGCGATGCCTTAGGATCGGCGGGCAAATCCCTGTCCTGAATGGACAACTGCGCGGCCGCCAATTTCGCCACCGGAACCCGGAAGGGGGAACACGATACGTAGTCGAAGCCAGCCTTGCGGCTGAAGGCGATGGCGGAGGGCTGGCCCGCATGTTCGCCGCAGATCGAGATGATCAGATCGGGACGGGCGGCGCGCCCTCTTGCAGCGCCAAGATGCATCAATTCGCCCACACCGTCGACATCGAGCTGGGTGAACGGGTCCTCTGGAAAGACACCCTGTTGCACATAAGCCGACATGAACCGCCCCGCATCGTCGCGCGACAGGCCATAGGTCATCTGCGTCAGGTCGTTGGTGCCGAAGGACAGGAAGGCGGAATGTTCCGCGATCTCGCCCGCCCGAAGCGCCGCGCGGGGCGTTTCCACCATGACGCCGAGGCGATAGGTGAAATCCTGCCCGGTCTTGAAGCGCACCTCGGCGGCGATGGCATCGACGCGGCCCTTGACCAGCTCCACTTCGCGCCGGGCCGAGACCAGCGGGATCATGATCTCGGGCACCACGGGAGCGCCTTTGCGCGAGGCCTTGATGGTGGCCTCGAAAATGGCGCGCGCTTGCATTTCGTAAATCTCGGGCACGGTCACGCCCAGTCTGACGCCCCGCATCCCGAGCATCGGGTTGAATTCCTGCAAGCTCTCGATCCGGGATTGGACGCGCGACACGGGCAGATCCAACGCCTCGGCCAGCGCGCGGATGCCGTCGCGGTCGCCGGGCAGGAATTCGTGGAGCGGCGGATCGAACAGGCGGATCGTGACCGGCTGGCCCTGCATCATCTGGAACAATTCGATGAAATCGGCGCGCTGCATCGGCAGGAGACGGTCAAGCGCGGCGGCGCGATCGGCCGGGTTCTCGGCAAAGATCATCTCGCGCATCACGGTGAGGCGCGCAGCGTCGAAGAACATGTGTTCGGTCCGGCACAGCCCGATCCCGTCGACGCCGAACCGCTGCGCCATGGCCGCATCCTCGGGTGTGTCGGCATTGGCGCGAATGCCGATGTCGCGGGCGGCATCGGCCCAATCCATCAGCGTGGCAAAGGCCCCGCCAAGCGCGGGTTCGACCATCGCGGCCGCCCCCGCCAGCACATCGCCGGTGGACCCGTCGACGGTGATCACGTCGCCCTCGTGGAAGATCTTGCGACCCGGGACGGTCAGCGTCTTCTTGCGGCTGTCGAGCATGAGGCGCGTGGCCCCGGTGACGCAAGGCAGGCCAAGGCCGCGCGCGATCACGGCGGCGTGGCTGGTCATGCCGCCGCGTTCGGTCAGGACGGCCTGCGCCGCGTGCATTCCGCGAATATCCTCGGGCGAGGTTTCGCGGCGGACAAGGATGCAGGGCTCACCCTGCGCGGCCATGGCCTGTGCGGCGCTGGCGGAAAAGACGATCTTGCCGGTCGCGGCCCCGGGCGAGGCGGCGATGCCCCGGGTCAGCACGTCGCGCGCGGCGGTCGGGCTGACCTGCCGGTGCAGGAGCTGGTTGAGCGTGAAGGGTGGGATGCGCAACAGCGCCTCGTCGCTGGTGATGATGCCATCCTCGGCCAGCGCCACGGCAATGGCGACCTCGGCCCGGCCCGAGCGGGGACATTTCACCGCGTCGAGGATCGAGAGATGCCCGTTCATCAAGGTGAACTCGATCTGCATTTCCTCGCGCAGGCGTTGGCGCATCTGGGCACCTGCGGATTTCAGCGCGGCGACCTGTTCGGGGGCCACATCCTGAAGCGATTTGCCGCGTTTGTCCGAGACGATGAATTGCGCATCGCTTTCCGACAGCGCGGCACGGCCCTGCGCCTGCGGCAGCCAGCGGCCCGTCACCTGCGCCTCGCCGGTTTCGGGGGAGGCGAATTGCACCACGCCCGATCCCGACAGCCCCTGCCCGATGCCAAGCGCCATTTCCTGCACGACAAGGCCAAGGCCCGCATCGACAGGTGCGCCCTGCGCCTGCCGAAGGAGGCGGGCGGTCGTGCCTTCCCAGGCGCGGGCCATGGATTTCAGCACCTCGGCCAGCTGTTCGCAGGGATCTTGGGGAAAGGGTTCGTCCATCTCCGCCTCGAAGGCGGATTTGGCGAGGCGGGGGGTGATCGGCCCTTCGAAGGCGTCGGCATCGAGGCGCAGAACATCGACCGCATAGGCGCGGATGAAGCTGACATAAAGCGCATCGGCGGCCGAGGGGCCGTGTGTCTTGGCCAGTTCGGCGGCCTTGTCGTCGTTCATCCCGATGTTGAGGATCGTGCCCGGCCCGCCCCAATCGGGCATCTGCGAGGACGACCGCACCGACAAAAGCGCGCCCGGCCCGAAAACATCGAGAAGCGCGCGGATATCGGGCATCCGCCCACCCGCGATGGCGCGCACGGTGTCGAAGCGAAGCGCGACGGTTTTCGGCACGGGCAAGTCGAGCCGCACCAGCCGCTGCAGGCATTTCGCACGGTTCCCATGGGTCGAGGTGCGAATCTCGGCCGTGGGCGTGATCGTGGTGAAGTCGGGCGTACTCAACATGCGGGAACCTTGTGCATCCGCAGCAATAGATACAACCGATGCGCGAACTGTCCAGAGAAATGGACAGATCGACCGTCACGTCGCCCGATTTGTCGCCCGTCTCAGCCCTCGATCCGCGACAGGTCTGCCACCGCGCCGCAGGTATCCACGATCCGGTAGAGCAGGTTGAGGCGGTTGCGCCGCACGACCTGATTGTCGGCATTGACCTGCACGGCGGTGAAGAAGGCGTCGATGGGGGCGCGAAGGCTGGCCATATGGGTCATGGCAGCGGCGAAATCCTCGGCCTCGAGGGCGGGTTTGATCGCAGCCTGTGCGGTGGCGAGCGCGTCGAACAGCGCGCGTTCCTCGTCCGTTTCGGCGAATTTCGGATCGGCCCCGTAGCGGTATTCGACGCCGTCCTTTTCCTCGGCCTGCGTCAGGATATTGGCCGCGCGGCGGTAGCCCTGGACAAGGTTTTCGCCATCGGGCGTGGCGAGGAAAGCGGCCAAGGCGCGGGCGCGGGCGACGACGAGGAAAAGGTCGTCGGCGGGCGGTTTGGCGAGCGCCGCATCGATGATGTCGTGGCGGATGCCCTCGTCGCGGAGATGGACCTTGAGGCGGTCATGGAAGAAGGCGAGGAGGTCATCCGACTTATTCATTGTCTCGCTAAAGTAGTGCCCCAGGGATTCCTTAAATTTCTCAAGATTCTCTGATTTATATGCTTCGAGGAGATTTTCCGCACGCTGATCACGAAGCGACTCGAGAGCTTCCATTTCTCGCCCGAGTGGCTGGCCGGCGTTAATGGCAATTCTGCGGATGATCGGATTGCCAAAGCGCCCTTTTAGGTCGATCCGAACCCCATTCTCCAGCACCATCCGCACCACGCCCAAGGCCGCCCGGCGCAGCGCATAGGGGTCCTTCGACCCTGTGGGCTTCTCGTCAATCGCCCAGAACCCTGTCAGCGTGTCGATCTTGTCGGCCAGCGCCACGGCGAGCGCGACGGGGGCTGTCGGCACCTCATCCCCCTGCCCCATCGGTTTCCAGTGGTCTCGGGCTGCATCCGCGACCTCTGCCGCGCGGCCTGCGGCCAGCGCGTAATAGCGGCCCATCACGCCCTGCAATTCCGGGAATTCGCCCACCATTTCCGAGCGCAGATCGGCCTTGGCGATCCGCGCGGCTTCCTCGGCCAGATCGGCATCCGCGCCCACCATCGGCGCGATTTCGCGCGCCAAGGCGGCGATGCGGTCGATCCGCGCGGCCTGCGAGCCGAGTTTCGCGTGGAAGGTCACCGATGCCAGACCGTCGAGCCAGTCGCCCATCCCCGCCTTGGCCACGCGCAGGTCGTTTTCCCAGAAAAACGCCGCATCCGACAGCCGGGCCGAGAGAACCTTTTGATTGCCCGCAAGGATCGTCGCGCCCTGATCGGCGGTTTCGCGGTTGGCGACGGTGATGAAGCGCTCGATCCGGCCCGTTTTCGGATTGCGGACGGAAAAGAATTTCTGATGCTCGCGCATGGAGGTTTGCAGCACCTCGGGCGGCAGGTCGAGGAAGCGATCCTCGATCCGTCCCATCAGCACCACGGGCCATTCGACCAGCCCCGCAACCTCGGCCAGAAGGCCGGCGTCAGCCACCAATTCAAGACCGGCGGCGAAAGCCATCTGTTCGGCCTCGTGCTGGATATGTTCGGCGCGCTCGGCGGCCGACAGGATCACATGGGCGCGTTTGAGCTTGGCCTCGTAATCGGCGAAGCCTGCGACGGTGAAACGGGCCGGCGCCATGAAGCGATGCCCCTCGGTCGTGTTGCCCGAGACGATGCCATCGACCTCGAAGGGCACGATGTCCGATCCGGTTTCCGAGCTCAGCAGGCACAGAATGGATTGCAGCGGCCGCACCCAGCGCAAGGAGCCCGCGCCCCAGCGCATGGATTTGGGCCATGGGAAATCGCGGATCACGCGGGTGACCACATCGGCGATGATCTCGGGCGCGGGGCGGCCCGGTTTCTCGATCACGGCGACATAGACCTCGCCCTTTTTCTCGGACCGGGTCTGCAACTGGTCGCGGGTCAGGCCCGCGCCGCGCAAGAACCCCTCGATCGCCTGATCGGACGCGTCGGTGCGGGGGCCGCGCCGTTCCTCGCGCGTGGTGGGGCTATGGGCGGTCAGCCCCTCGATGGTCAGGGCCAGACGGCGGGGCGTGGCGAAGGCCCCTGCACTGGCATAGGTCAGCCCCGCCTCGACAAGACCATCGGTCACGAGCCGTTTGAGGTCATCCGCGGCACGGGCCTGCATGCGGGCGGGAATTTCCTCGGAAAAGAGTTCGAGGAGAAGATCGGGCATGGTTTCAGATCCAGTCGAGGTTGACGCGGGTGACGGGGTATTCTGCGGCGATGGTCTCGCGCAGGGCGGCAAAGCGGGGGCGCAAGTCGCGGAATTTCATCTCGTGGGTTTCGGCCACGGTCAGACCGACGAGGTCAAAGAGGCGATGGGCCTGCATGTGTTCCAAGAGGTCAAGCTCCGCCCCCTCGATATCCATCTTGAGGAAGGCGATGCGACCCGATTTGGCAGCCAGATCGCGGATCATGTCGGGCAGTGCGATCATCGCGACCTCGATGGTCGCGCCCTCGGCTTCGTCGATGTTGCGCCCGCCGGAGATGACGGTCGATTTCACCGAACCGCTCATCGGGTTGTCGTCGAAATTGGCGGCGCGCATCAGGCGAACGGTCCCGGCTGTGACACCCACGGCCGCATTGTGAAGCGTCACGTTGGGCTTGTCCGCGACGCGGGCTGACAATTGACCGAAGGCGAACGGGTCGGGCTCGAAGGCATGAACGGTCGCGCCCGTCTCGGCCAAGGGGCCGGTGACGGCACCCACATTCGCGCCGCAATCCAGAACCACGTCGCCGGGTTGCAGCATCGACAAGATACCCTGCAACAGACCGCGGGCGAATTGCGCGCGCTCGTTGCGCTGCGCGCGGCGCTTGAGCTTGTCGTGGGCGGCTTTGAGCGCCTCGAACTCGGCCTGAAGGTCTGCCATGCCCTACCCCTCCAACCGTCCGTTCCACTGGTGCCAGACATAGGCGCGGCCATCGGGATAGACGGCGATGACACGGTCGGCACCGGGGCGCACCTCGGTCTGCGCGAGGATTGCCTGTGCCGCGCCGCTTTCGAGATCAGCGCCGATGACCTCGGCATCGAAACAGCCGAACCAATCGGGCGCGATGAGCGGTACGGCCTCGGCCACGGGCGCGGCCCCTGCCACAAGGCGCGCGGCGACATCGGGGGCGATGGTCAGGCAAGCGCGGAAGCGCAGCGGCGAGGTGTCGGCGTCGATCGCCTCGGCGCTCAGGGGGCGGAGGGTTTCCAAAGTGCCGTCGGCAAAGGTGATGTCGAGCGTCTGGAGTGCAACGGGTGCGTAATAGGCGCGCGTCTGGAAATACCATTGCGCCGCCCCGAAGACGGCGGTGATGCCGAGGATGGCCAAGACGATCCAGCGCCCTGAGGTCATGCCCCCGCCGCCTCCGGCACCCAGCCGCCCGCGCGGGTCTGGACGAAGGCGTCGGCGCAGAGTTTGGCAAGCGTGCGGACGCGGCCGATGTAGGCCTGACGCTCGGTCACCGAGATGACGCCGCGCGCGTCGAGCAGGTTGAAAAGATGGCTCGCCTTGATGCACTGGTCATAGGCCGGGTGGACCATCAAGATGCGCTTGCCGGTCTTGGGGTCATCGGCGCCAGCCTCGAGCAGGCGGCGGCATTCGGCCTCGGCATCCTCGAAATGGCGGAGCAGCTTTTCGGTGCTGGCGGCATCGAAGTTGTGGCGGGAATATTCCTCCTCGGTCTGGCGGAAGACATCGCCGTAGCTGAGCGGGATCGGCGCGGCAGGGTCGTTGAAGGGCATGTCCATGACGTGGTCGATGCCCAGCACATACATCGCCAGACGTTCCAGCCCGTAGGTCAATTCGCCCGATACCGGGTGACAATCATGCCCGCCGACCTGCTGGAAATAGGTGAATTGCGACACTTCCATACCGTCGCACCAGACCTCCCAGCCGAGGCCCCAAGCCCCCAGCGTCGGGCTTTCCCAATCGTCCTCGACAAAGCGGATGTCGTGCAGCGCCATGTCGATCCCGATGGCCTGAAGCGAGCCGAGATAGAGCTCCTGCAGGTTCGGGGGCGAGGGTTTGATGATGACCTGATACTGATAATAATGCTGGAGCCGGTTGGGGTTTTCGCCGTAGCGCCCGTCCGTCGGGCGGCGCGAGGGCTGGATATAGGCGGCCGCCCAGGCCTGCGTGCCCAAGGATCGCAGCGTGGTGGCGGGGTGAAAGGTACCTGCCCCCACCTCCATGTCGTAGGGTTGCAGGATCGCGCATCCCTGCGCGGCCCAATACGCCTGCAGGCGCAAGATGATCTCCTGGAAACTCCGGGGGGTGTCGGACATGGGCTGCACCGGTCTTTCTGGCTGCGTCGGGATCTGGTTGGCGATCTGGGGCCGGGTCTCTCTAGTGTCACAGGTGGGCACGGTCAACGCGCAGCCTGCGCCAAGTGGCTTGCGGTGTCCGGTTTTTATGGTGCATTCGGACCTTGCTTTGATAACGTCCGACGCGGCGGCGCCCGGCGCCTCTGGCGCGGTCCCAGAAACGTAAGACGCAGGGAATTTGAGCGAGATGCAAGTGAACGGATTTCGGCGGCTGCTGGCAATCATGCTGGCGGCGATGGTTTATGTAACGCTCGTCCTGCCGGGTCCCGCCCATGCGCAACAGGGCGTCTTCATCCAGATCGAAAGCCACGCCGCCCTGACCGAAGCCGAAAGTCGGGCGCGCGCCTATGCCCAGATCGTGCCCGATGTGAACGCGTTCCGCGCCAATACCGGGCTTTATGCCGTAGCGCTTGGCCCCTACGCGCCCAATGATGCGCAGGGGCTGTTGCGGCAGCTGCTGGCCCAAGGGCTGGTGCCGCGCGACAGTTTCGTGGTGACGGGGGAACCCTACGTCACGCAGGTCTATCCGGTGGGGGCCAATGTCTTGGCCAATCCGGCGCAGACCCTGACGGAACCCGACGCCACACCGCCCAGCATCGAGCAGAGCATCCTGCCGCAGCCCGGCACGCCCGTGGCCGAAACCGTGATCGAGGAACCTGAGGAAACGCTGCAGCAGGCCCGCCAGAGCGAGGCGCAACTGGACCGCGCGGGGCGCGATGCCCTTCAGATCGCGCTGCAATGGTTCGGCTTCTACAATTCGACGATCGACGGTGCCTTCGGCCCCGGTACGCGTAATGCCATGTCGTCTTGGCAGGCGGATCGCGGCTTCGAAGCGACCGGCGTTCTGACCACGCGCCAACGCGCGCAATTGCTGGAGGAATACAGCTCCGAACTGGCCGCCCTCGGGATGGAAAACGTCACCGAGGAACGGGCCGGGATCCGGATCGACCTGCCGCTCGCGATGGTGCGCTTTGCCGATTACAACTTCCCCTTCGTCCAGTACGAGAGCGTCGGTGACAGCGGGGTGCAGGTGCTGCTGATCAGCCAGCCGGGCGACCGCAACACATTGTTCGGGCTTTACGAGATCATGCAGACGCTCGAGATCGTGCCGCTGGACGGTCAGCGCGAACGGCAGGGCGACCGGTTCCTTCTGACCGGGCAATCCGACAATTTGCGCAGCCATACCGAGGCGCGGCTGACGGGCGGCGCGGTGAAGGGTTTCACGCTGGTCTGGCCGCCGGAGCGTGACGCGGAAATCGCCCGCGTCCTGCCGATGATGCGCGACAGCTTTGCCGCGCTTGACGGCGTGCTGGATCCCGGCGCGATCCCCGAGGGCGTGGAGAACGACATCGACACGATTTCGGGCCTCGACGTGCGGCGGCCCGCACGGGTGCGCTCGGGCTTTTACGTCGATGCTCAGGGCAGTGTCCTGACCACGACCGAGGCCGTCGAGGGACAATGCGCGCAGGTGCTGATCGACGAGGCCTACGAGGCCGATATCGCCTATCGCGACGATGCGCTGGGTCTTGCCGTGCTGCGCCCGCGCCAGCGGCTCGCGCCCATCGCCTTTGCCCAGATGGCCCCCGCCCCCGGGCGGCTGCGCGCCGATGTGGCGGTTGCGGGCTTCCCCTTTGACGGGGCGCTCGGCACGGCCTCGATGGTCTTCGGCACGCTGGCCGAGTTGCAGGGCATCGACGGCGAACAGACGCTGCAGCGTCTTGCGCTGCCCACCGCCGACAGCGAGGCGGGCGGGCCCGTCTTCGACCTGACGGGATCGGTTCTGGGGATGGTGCTGCCGGGCGTCAGCGGGGCGCGCGCCCTGCCCGAGGATGTGACCCTTGCGCTGCGGGCGGATCAGTTGGGCGATGTCTTCGCCGCGGCGGGGCTGAACCCCACGCTGTCGACACGGACCGAAACCCTCAGCCGTGACAGGCTGGCGCGGCTTGGGGCCGACATGACCGTGACCGTCACCTGCTGGAACTGACCGGACCAAGAAAAAGGGGGCCGCAGCGATCGCGCGGCCCCCGGACTGGTTCCGGACAGGGAAGGTGCAAGACTTACGCAACAGTACCTGGGGTTGCACCACATGATCCGCGTTGGGACATACGCGCGGATCACGCCCCGTCCGGAAGGGGTCGGCCAGCCTCCGGGTTTGGCACATGAGAGGCCGACCTGACACCGCGAGCGATGGCTGGCGCGCGGTGTTTCGAAAGATCAGTTCGCGTCGGGCAGAAGCACCGTGTCGATGACGTGGATCACGCCGTTCGACTGGTCGACATCGGCCTGAGTGACCGTGGCCATCCGGCCCTGTTCGTCCTCGATCATGACGCGACCGTTGACCATGCGCGCGGTGAAGGTGCAGCCGCCGACGGTCTCGATCGGATGCGCGCCACCCGAGTCGCGGATCATGCCCACGATATCGGTCGAAAAGGCCTCGGCCGCGACGACGTGGCAGGTCAGGATCTCGACCAGACGGTTGCGGTTGCGCGGCTCCAGAAGGGCGGCGACCTGATCTTGCGGCAGGGCGGCGAAAGCGTCGTTGACGGGCGCAAAGACGGTGAAGGGACCAGCACTCTGAAGCGTCTCGACAAGGCCCGCGGCCTGAACGGCGGCGACAAGCGTGGTGTGGTCGGCCGAATTGACCGCATTCTCAACGATGTTGCGCTCGGGGAACATCGGCGCACCGCCGACCATCGGAACATTCTGTGCGACGGCTGCGCCGGCGATCAGCGTGGCGGTCAGGGCCGCCGTTAAGGTCGTCTTTTTCATGTCGTCTCTCCATCTGTTGGTCTACGACCACCGCCCAAGGTCGGGGGTGGCGATGTCCAAACCACGAAGAGACGGACCGGAGGGTTTCAGAAAGATCGCAGCGACATGTTCACGCTTGCGTGAGTGCCGCGGTCAGAGCGCGACAAGACGGCCCAGCGCAAGGATCGCACCGGTGGGCTGGCCGGTGGGGGAACCGCCGACGGGTTCGTCGGAAATGGCGATGGCGGCACCGGCCCCGAACCTTTGCGAGACTTCGGGCGGGGGGGTCAGCGTGGTCAGAGGCTCTTCCCCCAAGAGGCCGAGCGAGATGGGCGGCGTGCCCTTGTCGAGCACCAGCCAGACCTCTTGCGCGCGGCCGTCGGTCGGGCCGCCCGCGACACGACGAATTTGCAGGGCGCCGCCCGGTTCGCGGGTCACGGCGAGACCCAGACCCGATCCCTCGAGCGGCAGAATATGCGTCATCAGGATCGTGCCGGGCGGGATGCCCCCGATCTCGGTCGCGCCCGCGTCCACGGGCGGCGCATCGGGCCGGTCGAGCACGGGCAGGACGGCCACGCCGACGGCCAAGGCCGCAACCGCGCCGCTGAGCGCGGTCAGGCCGCGCCAGAAAGCCACCCGATCCCACAGCGAGACGGCCGCCGATGCGGAAGGCGTCCCGGGCGCAATCAGGGCCATCACCGCGGCCTCGAGCCGCTGCGGCGGGGCAACCGGAGCGACCTCGGCTTCGGCCATGGTGGCGAAACGCGCCTGCCAATCGACCACGGCGCGCGACAGCACCGGATCGCGCCGCAGGCGCGCCTCGAACGCCGCGCGTTCGGTCCCATCGAGAAGCCCAAGCGCGTATTCCGCGGCAAGAACCTCGTCTTCGGGCATCTGGTCGTCGGGCCGCCCGGTCATCGCGACAGGCACTCCTTCAGGCTCAAAAGGCTGCGGCGCAGCCATGTCTTCATTGTATTGAGCGGCACATCGTGCAACTCGGCCAGTTCCTTGTAGGACTGGCCTTCCAGATAGGCCCCGCGCACCGCGTCGGCGCGATCGGGGGGCAATTCGTCAAGGCAGCCGGAGATCCGGCGCGCCTCTCCCGCAGCGATGGCGCTGGCCTCGGGCGTGGGCCCGGGTGCGGCCATCGGGGCCACGGCATCCAGATCGGCGGTCGGCGGCCCTTCGGCACGCAGGCGGTCGATGGCGTGGTTGCGCGCCACCGTGATCAACCATGTCATCGGGCTGTGGCCTGTGACCCGGTACCGGTCGGCGCGGTTCCATATCTTGACGTAGACCTCTTGCAACACCTCTTCGGCTCTCGACCGATTGACCAACACACGCAGGCAGATGCCGAAAAGTTTCGCCGAGGTTGCGCGATAAAGTTCGGAAAACGCCTCTTGGTCGCGCAAGGCGACGCGGGACAGGAGGTATTCGAGATGATCGCGGTCAGACATGGCCGCAAGATGCGCGTTTCATGCCTTGCTGATAGCGCGGGGCCCCCCGCCTTGACCAGCCCGGTTTTTGTCCCTTCCCCTTGCGGCCCCGGGCGATATGTTGCATCCCCGAGACCACGCCCAAAACCCCAGCAACACCCGAGGACTTCATGGCAGACGGCAGCTTGAGCATGGACGCGAAACCGACCGAGGAGATCTCGGTCCGCGAGGTGTTCGGCATCGACACCGACATGAAGGTCAAGGGGTTCGCCGACCGCAGCGACCGCGTGCCGGAATTGGACAGCACTTACAAGTTCGATCCCGACACGACGATGGCGATCCTGGCGGGCTTTGGCTACAACCGCCGCGTCATGATCCAGGGCTATCACGGCACCGGCAAGTCGACCCATATCGAACAGGTCGCCGCCCGCCTGAACTGGCCCGCCGTGCGCGTGAACCTCGACAGCCACATCAGCCGGATCGACCTGATCGGCAAGGATGCGATCAAGCTGCGCGACGGCAAGCAGGTGACCGAATTCCACGAGGGCATCCTGCCCTGGGCGCTGCGCAATCCCGTCGCCATCGTCTTTGACGAATACGACGCGGGCCGCGCCGACGTGATGTTCGTGATCCAGCGGGTTCTGGAACATGACGGCAAGCTGACGCTGCTCGACCAGAACGAGATCATCACGCCGCACAAATATTTCCGTTTGTTTGCAACGGCGAACACCGTGGGGCTTGGTGATACGACCGGCCTGTACCACGGGGTGCAGCAGATCAACCAGGCGCAGATGGACCGTTGGTCGCTTGTCGCCACGCTGAACTACCTGCGCCACGACGCGGAGGCCGCGATCGTTCTGGCCAAGAACCCGCATTACAACACTGAAAAAGGGCGCAAGACCGTGGGCCAGATGGTGACGGTCGCCGATCTGACGCGGACCGCCTTCATGAATGGCGAATTGTCGACCGTCATGTCGCCGCGTACGGTCATCACTTGGGCGCAGAATGCCGAAATCTTCCGCGATGTCGGCTATGCGTTCCGCCTGTCCTTCCTCAACAAATGCGACGAGTTGGAGCGGCAGACGGTCGCCGAATTCTACCAGCGCTGCTTTGATGAGGAATTGCCGGAAAGCGCGGCCTCGATGAGCCTCGGATGACGCTGCGGGGTCTTGTTGGGGCGATCTGTTTGGCCGCCCTGCCCGCCCTTGCCCAAGCGCAGGAAACGCCAACTCTGCGCGATGCCGTCGCGGCGGGCGAGCCACCTGCCTATATCGGGATGCGCTGCGCGGGGTTTTTTGCCGGTGGATTGGCGGTCTTCGGCCCGGATCTGCCCGAGGATCTGCGCGAGCGCACCGCGACCTTCATGGGGCTTTTGGTGGTCACGACCGTGCGGACGCTGGAAGAGGGCGGGATCGATCGCACCACGGCCGAGGCGCAGGTGGGCGAGGGCCTGATGCAATGGTCGGCCTTTTACGAGACACTGATGCGCGAGACGCCGGATCTCGATGCCGAGCCGCTTTACGTCGCCGACAGCGCCGACTGCCTGTCTGTCGTGAGCGGCTGACGCGCACTGTTCGCAGGGCTTTACGCGACCGGCAAAGTGTTAACAAAAGGTTAATTTTTCGCTCGACAGGTTAAGGTTTGGTGCCCATCTATCCGGGCATGCAGCACATCCTTAACCTTGCTTTTGCGCTGATCGTCCTTGGCGGTGCAGTCACCCTGACCACCCCCGCCACAGCCAGTACGGACACCCCGCCCTGCGTCGTCATCCGGGTGGTCGACGGCGATACTGTCGATCTGGACTGCCTCGGCGAAGGCCGGTTTCGCGCGCGGCTGACGGGCTATGACACGCCCGAAACCCACAACCCGCGCTGTTCGGCCGAAGCTGTCCACGGGCAGGCGGCGACATGGCGTCTGCGGGCGCTGGTCGCGGAGGCCCGCCGGATCGAAGCGCGGCTGGGAAGATGGGACCGCTACGAGCGGCGGTTGGTGCAATTGTCGGTCGATGGGCGCGACGTCGGCCAACGGCTGATCGCCGAGGGGCTGGCGCTTCCCTATGATGGCGGGCGCAGGCCCGATTGGTGCGCGCGCCTACGCTGAGGCGCGGTTGGTCTGTGCGCCTGTACAGAGGCGCGGTTGACCCGGCAGCAGGGCCGGTCCATCGTCGCGTCACCATGACATATCCCACACCCGACGACATCACCGCCGCCGCCGCCCGGATCGCGGGCCGCGTGCGCCGCACCCCCATCTTGCAGGTGGAGGGCGCGGCGCTGGACCTGCCCTGCCCTGTCACGCTGAAACTGGAACACACGCAGGTCACCGGATCCTTCAAGGTCCGGGGCGCGTTCAACACGATGCTGGCGGCGGGCGTGCCGCCTGCGGGCGTCGTCGCGGCCTCGGGCGGGAACCATGGCGCGGCGGTCGCCTATGCGGCGACGGAGTTGGGCCACCGATCCGTCATCTTTGTCCCCAAGGCCATCGCCAAGGAGGAAAAGCTGCGCCGGATGCGGATGTTCGGGGCCGAGGTGATCCTGACGGAGGGGTCCGTCGCCGATTGCATGGCGGCCTATGCCGCCCATGCGGAGGATACCGGCGCGCTGTCGGTCCATCCCTATGACACCTTCCCGACGCTGGCGGGCCAAGGCACCGTGGCGCGCGAGATCGAAGCGCAGATGACCGAGGGCGAGGCTGGCGGGATCGACACGATCCTTGTCTCGACCGGCGGCGGCGGGCTGATCGGGGGCGTGGCCGCGTGGTTCCGGGACCGGGTGAAAGTGGTGTCGGTCGAGACGCATGACACCAACACGCTCGAACGCTCGCTGCGCGAGGGGCCGGAGTTCAGCGCCAGCCCCTCGGGCGTGGCCGCCAGTTCGTTGGGCGGGCCGAGGTTGGGCGTGATGTCCTATGACGTGATCCGCGATTTCGTCGATCAGGCGATCCTTGTGGACGATGCCGCCGTATATGACGCGGCCAAGCGCCTTTGGGAGGCCACGCGGCTGATCGGGGAACCGGGTGCGGCCGTGGCGCTGGCGGCGCTGACCTCGGGCGCCTATGTGCCGGAGCCGGGCGAGCGGGTCTGTGTGCTGCTGTGTGGGGGGAATGCGGAACCCGGTTGGTTCGGGGGGTAAGGGGCCCCGTATGTGATGGTCGGGACGCCCTTGTCGCGGTGAGACCACGACCATTCCGGCCAGAGAACCACCGCGCGGTCGCAGCGGCCCGGAAGGCCCTGTATCCACCGCTCAATCCGCGAGCAATTGGTCCACCGCCTTGCGGATCGCGATCAGATCCTCGTGCGAATTCTGCGGGTTACCGGCACGGTGTCCCCAATTCGAGCGGATGGGCCGAAGCTCTGCATTCGGCATCATGGCGGTTTCGATCCGGCTGTCCTCGACCGTGAAATAGAGGTCTGTTGTCGAGGGCATGATGATGGACGGCGCTGTGATCGCGCCGAGGGCAGCCTCGAGGTTGCCGCCGAAGACGGCATTGTCGGAAATATCGGAGTCGATCCAAGTCTGGATCATCGACAACAGATCCATCGGATCGCGGCGCAGGAAATTCCCCTCCCAGGCGCGGGTCACGTAATCCTCGCGCGAGGTGAAGCCCGCGTCGGCCCACAGTTCTTCGCGGTAAAACGCTTGGCTCAACGCCCATCCCGCATAGACGCGCGCGAATGCCCGCAGACCGCGGATCGGACGTTGGGTGAACCATTCGCCGTTCCAGCCGGGATCGGCCGTCAGCGCGGCGCGCAAACCCTCGAGAAAGAGCTTGTTGTGCGGGCTGGTGCGGGCGGAGGTACAGGTTGCGCAAATGCGCGCGACCCGGTCCGGATGGAGCGCGCCCCAGTGCAGCGCCTGCTGACCGCCCATCGACCAGCCATAAATCAGGGCGATACGCTCGACCCCGAGCACCTCTCGCAACAGGCGGTCTTGCGCCGCGATGTTGTCGAGGTGTGAAAATGTGGGCGCGCGACCATGCGTGAATGGATCGGCAAATGTGCTTGGGCTGCTCGACAGCCCATTCCCCAACTGGTTGGGGATCACGATGCAGTAGCGTTCCGGATCGAGGATGCCTTTCGGACCGATCAGCCAGTCGATGTCGGAATGCTGCGCCCCGTAGGACGTGGGGTAGAGGATCAGGTTCGACCTCTGCGCGTTCAACTGTCCGTAGGTTTTGTAGGCAAGGTGAAGAGAGGGGACGACCACACCACAGGCAAGCCTGGTGGGACCAAGATTGAAGGTCTCGTGATCGGTCATACCGGTGCCTTTCGGTGAACTGAAGGGAAACGGTAGAGAGCGGGAAGAACCCTGTCCACAGGTCAGCTTGGGCAAGCCTGCCAGGACGGGAGATTGTCTTGACCACCGGGGGCGGCCGGACCTGCGCGACGGCCCTTGCCCTCCCCCCGCCTTCGCGCCACATTCCCGGCCATGGCAAAGCACCCCACCGACAACCCGGCAGACCCGTTCAAGAAGGCGCTCGCGGAAGCGACCCGCGTTCTGGCGGATGATCCCGAACTCGCCGTCACCTATTCGGTCGATCCGCCGGGTATTTCGGGCGACAGCGTCCGCCTGCCGCAGGTGAGCCGCCGGATGACGCGCGAGGAAGTGCTGCTTGCGCGCGGCACCGCCGATGCGCTGGCGTTGCGCCACCGCTACCACGATGCGGGCACGGCGGCGCGCTATGCCCCGCAGGGCGCCATGGCGCGCGACCTGATGGAGGCGATGGAGATCGCCCGTTGCGAGGCCGTGGGCGCGCGCACCATGCCGGGCACGGCCGGCAATATCGACGCCAAGATCGGGCACGAGGCGCGGCGCAAGGGCTATGGAGATATCCGCGACCCGGCCGATGCGCCGCTGGCCACCGCCGCGGGCTACCTGATCCGGCATCTGGCCACGGGCCGCGCGCTGCCGCCCGAGGCCGCGAACGTGATGGAGCTGTGGCGCGGCTTCATCGAGGATCGCTGCGACGGCACGCTGGAGGATCTGGACAAGGTTCTGGGCGATCAGGCAGCCTTTGCCCGGTTCGCGCGGCGCATGATCGACGACCTTGGCTATGGCGACCAACTGGGCGACGACCCCGACGAGATGGATGACGAGGGAGAGGACGAGGCCTCGGACGAGCAGGACGACCAGCCCGACTCGACCGGCGAGGACGACAGCCAGGAAGAGGATGCCGAGGCCAATCCCGAGCGCAGCCAGGAGCAGCAGCAAGACCAATCGCAGGCCCAGGTCCAGATGGACGACCAGGGCGATATGGACGAGGCCGACGAGCAGGAACTGCCCGATGGCGAGGCCCCGCAAGAGCCGCCGCCTGTCCCGCCCCATTCGGATGCGGATCCGACCTATGCGGTCTTTACCACCGCGCATGACGAGGAAATCGCCGCCGAGGATCTGGCCGAGGCGCAGGAACTGGAACGGTTGCGCGCCTATCTCGACCAGCAGCTGGAGCCCCTGAAGGGGGCGGTGTCGCGGCTGGCCAACAAGCTGCAGCGGCGGTTGCAGGCCCAGCAGAACCGCAGCTGGGAATTCGATCTGGAGGAAGGCACGCTGGATGCGGGTCGGTTGGCGCGCGTGGTGGCCAACCCGACGACGCCGCTCTCGTTCAAGATCGAGAAGGATACCGAGTTCCGCGACACGGTGGTGACGCTGCTGTTGGACAATTCGGGGTCGATGCGCGGCCGGCCGATTTCGATCGCGGCAATCTGTGCCGATGTTCTGGCGCGCACGTTGGAGCGCTGCGGCGTGAAGGTCGAGATCCTGGGCTTCACCACGCGGGCCTGGAAAGGCGGCAAGGCGCGCGAGGAATGGCTGGCGCAGGGGCGCCCGCAGCAACCGGGCCGCCTGAACGATTTGCGCCACATCGTCTACAAGAGTGCGGATGCGCCGTGGCGGCGGGTGCGCGACAACCTCGGGCTGATGATGAAAGAGGGGCTCTTGAAGGAAAACATCGACGGCGAGGCGCTGGAATGGGCGCATCGCCGGATGGCGGGCCGCCCCGAGGCGCGCAAGATCTTGATGGTGATTTCCGATGGCGCGCCGGTCGATGACAGCACCTTGAGCGTGAACCCGGCCAATTACCTTGAAAAGCATCTGCGCGATGTGATCGCGATGGTGGAAAAGCGGCGCGCGGTCGAATTGCTGGCGATCGGGATCGGCCATGACGTGACGCGCTATTACCAGCGCGCGGTCACGATCACCGATGCCGAGCAATTGGCGGGCGCGATCACCGAGCAGCTGGCCAGCCTGTTCGACAGCGACCCGCGCGCACGGGCCCGCGTCATGGGCATGAAGCGCGCAGGCTGAGCGGGGCGGAAAACGCCGCGTTTTCCGGGCGCGCGGCGGCGGCTGCGCGTACGGGCAGCGTGGGAGATGTGGCTGCCGCGGGGCTGTCCGTATTTTCGGGAAGATGAAGGGGAAAGCGGTGTTCCAGGATTTCGAGGTCAGGAGCCGGCCCGAGGATGGTGTGCCGCGGGTGGCGGCGCTCAGGGCGGCGATGGCGGAGGCGGGGCTCGACGGGTTCCTCGTGCCGCGCGCGGACCGGTTTCAGGGCGAATATGTTGCGCCTTGCGATGACCGGCTGGCCTGGCTGACCGGGTTTACCGGATCGGCGGGATTTGCCGCCGTGCTGGCGGATCGGGCGTGCGTTTTCGTCGACGGGCGCTACCGGGTGCAGGTGAAGGCGCAGGTGGCGCTGGCGGTTTATACACCTGTCGATTGGCCGGAGGTGAAGCTGGCCGATTGGCTGCGCGACGCCCTGCCCGCAGGCGGCAGGGTCGGGTTCGATCCCTGGCTCCACACGATCGAGGAGATGGCCACGCTGCGCGCGGCGCTGGCAGGATCGGGGGTGGAGCTGGTTGGGACGGCAAACCTCGTCGATGCGATCTGGAGCGATCGGCCCGGTCCGCCAGCAGGCGCAATCGAGGTGTTTCCGGACGATCTGGCCGGGAGAAGCGCGGCAGAGAAGCGCGCGGATTGCGCTGCGGCGCTGATCAAGGCGGGGGAAGCCGCGGCGGTTCTGACATTGCCCGACGGGATCAACTGGCTTTTGAACATTCGCGGGCGCGATATCCCCCGCAACCCGGTGGTTCAGGCCATGGCAATCCTGCATGCCGACGGCGGTGTGGACCTGTTTCTTGATCCGGGGCGGGTGGATGCGGCCTTGGCGGGTCATCTTGGGCCGGAGGTGCGGGTGCGCGCGCCCGAGGAGATGGAGACCGCACTGACGGGTCTGGGCGGGCCGGTGCGGCTGGACAGGTCGAGCGCGCCACAGGCGCTTGCCGATCTGCTGGAGGCGGCGGGGATCGCCGTGAGCCATGAGCGCGACCCGACGGTCCTGCCCAAGGCGCGCAAGACCGCGGCCGAGATCGCGGCGACGCGGGCCGCGCATCTGCGCGACGGGGCGGCGATGGTGCGGTTCCTCAGCTGGCTCGATGCCGAGGCCCCCAAGGGCGGGCTGACCGAGATCGACGTGGTGCGGCGGCTGGAAGGGGTCCGGCGCGACACCAATGCGCTGCGCGATATCTCCTTTGACACGATCTGCGGCGCGGGCCCGAACGGGGCCATCGTGCATTACCGCGTGAGCGAGGAAACGAACCGCCCCGTGCGGGCGGGCGAGGTGCTGCTGGTCGACAGCGGCGGGCAATATGCCGACGGGACGACCGACATCACCCGCACCATCGCGGTGGGCGATGTGCCGCAAGAGGCGCGCGAGGCCTTTACGCAGGTGTTGCAGGGCATGATCGCGATCCACCGGGCGCGGTTCCCCAAGGGGGTTTCGGGCGCGCATCTCGATGCGCTGGCGCGGGCGCCGCTTTGGGCGGCGGGGCGGGATTTCGACCATGGCACGGGTCATGGCGTGGGCGTCTACCTGTCGGTCCATGAGGGGCCGCAGCGCCTGAGCCGGGTGTCGACCGTGCCGCTGGACCCCGGCATGATCCTGTCGAACGAGCCGGGCTATTACCGCGAAGGGGCATTCGGCATCCGGATCGAGAACCTGATCGTGGTGGTCGAGGCCCCGCCCCTGCCCGGCGGCGACGCACATCGCGCGCAATTGGCCTTCGAGACGCTGACATGGGTGCCGATCGACCGGAGGATGGTGGTGGCCGAGCGCCTGTCGCCCGCCGAGCGTAACTGGCTGAACGGCTATCACGCGGAGGTTCTGGCGCGGATCGGACCCTTGGTTGAGGGCGAGGTGCTGGCGTGGCTGGAGCGGGCCTGCGCGGCGATCTGACATCACCCTGTCACGCGGAAGGGGCAACCCGGCCCTTGGCAACCGGGACAGCGCCGCCGTAGAAGGGGCGCAACCAAGAGGAGGAGCGTGCATGGCCGACCATATCAGGATCCGCAAGGCGACCGGCAAATGGGTCGTGCGCGCAGGCGGCGCGGTTCTGGGCGAAAGCGACCGGGCGCTGGAACTGACCGAGGGCGATTATCCCCCGGTCATCTATTTCCCGCGCGAAGACATCGGCATGGCGTTTCTGGAGAAGACCGCCAGTTCGACGACCTGCCCGTGGAAGGGTGTCGCGAGCTATTTCACCGTCTCGAGTGCGGCGGGCGATATTCCGGATGCGGCCTGGTCCTATGAGGATCCGTCCGAATCCGTGGCGGCGATCAAGGATCACATCGCCTTTTACATCGACCGTGTGACGGTCGAGCAGCTCTGATCAGCTGTGTTCCTCGGCCGCTGTGGCGGCAAGCGCCCGGTTATAGGCCTTGAGCGCATCGACATGGAACAAGGCCCCTTCGAGCGCGGGGGGGCCATCGCCCGGGGCAAGCTGCACCACTGGCACGTAATCGAGGCCCGTCCGTTCGAAGATCGGCAGGGCGCGTTCGAGCGTCGCATTGGTGTCGGTGTAGATGCCCTGTTCGACCAAGGTCAGCAGCCTGTCATGCGGGGCCGCGTTCTCGTGATCCATGGGGCGCATCACCTTGCCGACGCGGAACATGGCCAGAAGATAGGCCTGCGGCCCGGCGGCGAGGTGGATGTTGCGCCGTTCCAGTTGCGTCAGGAAGAAGGATCGGTCGACCAGCCGTGACGACAGGGCGGTCGACATCGAGACAGCCACCATCACGGCCAGACCCGTCTGCCAGTCGCCGGTCAGTTCGAAAACGATCAGCGTGGTGGAGATCGGCGCGCCGAGGACGGCGGCGGCAACGGCCCCCATGCCCGCCAGCGCGTAAAGCGTGCCTTCGCCCGATTGGTCGGGAAAGATCGCGGTCGCCACGATCCCGAAGGCAAGACCCGTCATCGCCCCGATCATCAGCGAGGGCGAGAAGATGCCGCCGCCCATCCGGCCGCCGATGGTGATGGCCGCCGCCGTGACCTTGAGGATGGTGAAGACCACCGCCTCCCACAGGAGCAATTCGCCGGTCAGCGCGGCCGAGGTCGTCTCGTATCCGACCCCGATGATATGGGGAAACCAGATCGCGAGCGCGCCGAGCAGGAGCCCGGCGAGGGCGGGCCGGAGCCAGCGCGGCATTCCCGACAGGCGCTGGATCATGTTGCCCATATCCTCGGCCCAGAAGGTCGCGCGCATGAAGACGACGGCGACAAGCCCGCACAGGAGGCCGAGGATCAGGAAGGCGGGCAATTCGGTGTAGAATTGCAAAACGCCGTCGCCGCCCAAGGTGTATTCTGTGACCCCCCCGAATTCGAGGCGGTTGATCACCGTGCCCGCAGCGCTGGCGATGACGATGGGGGCAAAGGCATGGACCGCGAAATGGCGCAGCACCACTTCGAGCGCGAAAAGCGCGCCGGCTATGGGCGCGTTGAAACTGGCCGAGACGGCGGCGGCCACGGCACAGCCCAGAAGGTCGCGGCCGGTGATGCCATCGGCCTTGATCCTGTCACTGACCCAGCTGGAGATCACGGCGGCCAGATGCACGACCGGCCCTTCACGACCCGAGGAGCCGCCCGAGCCGAGCGTGATGAGCGAGGCGAGCGCGGAGGCAAGGCCCGCGCGGATTTCCACACGGCCATTGGCGAGCGCCGCGCCCTCGATCACGTCGGCGACCGAGCGCACCCGGCCGTCGGGCGTGAACCAATGCAGGATCAGGCCCACGACAAGCCCGCCCAGAACCGGGATCAGGAGGATCAATTGCCATGGCAGACCTTCGGCGAAGGAATGCAGGAGGCGGACGTCCTCCACGCCGTAGAGCGTTTCCTGAAGCAGGCTGATGCCCTTGCGGAACAAAAGCGCGGCAAAGCCTGCCGCCACCCCGATCAGAAGCGCGATGACCCAGAACTGGATCTGGGTCGGCCCCTTTTGCCGCAACAGGTGCCAGCCGCGACGCACCGCATCGACGGCCTCGGTTGCCACCTGCCCCGGAATGCCGCGCCCGAACCCTGCCACGCCCGTTCCTTCCCTTGCGCAACCGCCCGGTCGCGCTGATCCAGCTTTAGGCGAGTGGGTGGCGGGTGAAAAGACCGGCGTTGGTCACGATGTGGGGGCCAAGCGTCGGGATATGCAGGATTTCGTGAGGGCGCCGGGCGCGCGTCACCCTTCCAGCAGGGCGCGGGCCGCCGCGCGCGCGGCCTCGGTGACGGTATCGCCCGAGAGCATCCGGGCCACCTCGTCGATCCGGGCGGGCGGATCGAGCGGCATCACGCAGCTCAGCGTCACCTCGCCCTCGACCTGCTTGGCCACGCGCCAGTGATGTGCCCCGAGGGCCGCCACCTGTGGCGAATGGGTGACGACCAGAACCTGACCGTTCGCGGCCAGCGCCTTGAGCCTGCGGCCCACGGCATCGGCGGTCGCCCCGCCCACGCCGCGGTCGATCTCGTCGAAGATCATGGTCAGCCCGCTGTCATCGCCCGTCAGGCAGACCTTGAGCGCCAGAAGGAAGCGCGACAATTCCCCGCCCGAGGCGATCTTGTTCAAGGGGCCAGCCGGTGCGCCGGGATTGGTGGCGACGGTGAAGGTGACAAGGTCCACCCCGTCGGGACCGGGCGGCGCGGGGTCGATCACAGTGGTGAAGACCGCGCGCTCCATCTTGAGCGGGGCCAGTTCCTCGGCCATGGCGGTGTCGAGCCGTGCGGCGGCTGCGCGCCGTGCGGCACCAAGCGCCTCGGCGGCGGCGTCATAGGCGGCCCCTGCCCTGTCGGCGGCGGCTTTCAGCCCCGCGATTTCGCCCGCGCCACCGTCCAACCGGGCCAGACGTTCGCGCAGCGTGTCGGCAAGGCCCGCGAGGTCATCGGGGGCGACGGAATGTTTCCGGGCCAGCGCGCGGAGCGCGAAGAGCCGTTCCTCGGTCTCTTCCAGTTCGGAGGGGTTGAAGCTGAGGGCGTCGGCAAAGCGTTCGACGCCCGATTGCGCCTCGGTCAATTCGACAAGGGCGCGGTCGAGCGCGGCAAGCGCCTCGTCCAGCCCGCCCTCGGCGCGGTCGGCCACGCCGTCGAGCCAGCGCCGCGCATCGCCCATCGCGCCCTCGGCCCCGTCGGTTCCGAGGGCTGCGGCGGCGCGGGCGACATCGGCACGCATCCGTTCGGCGGCCTGCATCAGGCGGCGGCGGGCGTCGAGCGTTTCTTCCTCGCCGGGTTGGGGATCGAGTTTGTCGAGTTCAGCCACGGCATGGCGCAGGAAATCCTCCTCGGCACGCATGGTGGCGAGCCGTGCCTCGGCGGCCTCGAGGGCTGCGAGCGCGCGGCGGCGGTCGGTCCATGCGGCGCGTGTGGCGGCGAGCCGGTCGTCGAGCGCCCCGAAGCGGTCCAGAAGCGCCCGGTGCTGGCGCGGGTCCAGAAGGCCGCGATCATCTTGCTGGCCGTGCAATTCCACCAGCGTGTCGGAAAGGGCGCGCAAAAGCTCGCCGGTGGCGCGGCGGTCGTTGACCCAAGCCGTCTTGCGCCCCTCGGGCGTGTTCACGCGGCGCAGGATCAGCGTCTCGTCCGGCTCGAAGCCCGCTTCCTCCAGCACGGCAAGGGCGGGATGGCCCGGCGCAAGCTCGAATTCCGCGACCACCTCGCCCTGTTCGGCGCCGCTGCGGACCAGATCGGCGCGTCCACGCCAGCCGAGGACAAAGCCGAGACTGTCCAGAAGGATCGATTTGCCCGCGCCGGTTTCACCGGTCAGCACGTTGAGACCCGGCTGGAAGGCAAGCTCCAGCCGGTCGATGATCAGCATGTCGCGGATGTCGAGGTGTCGCAGCATCGCCGCCCGGTTTCCCCTAGCGTCCGCGCCCCGTCAAGGGCGCGCGCCGCATCACAACCAGGCGCCCCGGACGGTTTGCTGCCAGATCTCGCTCAACCAGCCTTCGCCCTGCGCCTCGGGGGCGAGGTTTTGCCCCGTGAGCTGCCGGAAGGCATCGTCGTAGAAGGGCGAGGACTGGAAATTGTAGCCAAGGATCGCGCCCGCGGTCTGCGCCTCGTCCGTCAGGCCGAGCGCAAGATAGGCCTCCACCAGACGCATCAGAGCCTCGGGCGTGTGGCTGGTGGTCTCGAACTGTTCGACCACGACGCGGAAGCGGTTGATCGCGGCAGCATGGTGACCCCGGCGCAGGTAATAGCGCCCGATCTCCATCTCCTTGCCGGCGAGATGGTCGAAGGCCACCTCGAACCGCAAGATCGCATCCTGCGTGTATTCGCTATCGGGGTAGCGTTCGATCACTTCGCGGAGCGCCTGCAAGGCCTGGAACGTTACGCCCTGATCGCGGCCGACCTCGTCGATCTGGTCGTAATAGCTGAGCGCCAGAAGGTATTGGGCATAGGCGGCATCTTCTTCACCGGGGTAGAAGTCGAGGTAACGCTGCGCCGCGATGCGCGCATTCTCGTAATCCTCGTCCTCGTGATAGGCGAAGGCGGCCATGATCAAGCCGCGGCTGGCCCATTCCGAATAGGGATGCAGCCGTTCGACCTCGATGAAGAGGGCGGCGGCGCGGTCGGGGCGGCCGTTTTCCAGCTCGGCCTCGCCCTGCTGGTAGATCGTGAGCGCGTCCTGCTCTTCCAACGGCACGGTCGCGTTGCGGCTGGCGAAGAAACCGCCACCTCCGCCGCCACCGAACAATCCGCCGCCACCGCAGGCCGAAAGCGCCATCACCATCGCGAGACCGGTGAAAAGGCCCGTCTTCCGGATCATGGCGCTGCCACGGCTGTGCATGCTCGAAACCCCAAGTTTTTCAGGAACGTCCCGCCTGAGCCGGTCCATCTGGGACTGGTCCTAGCATATTCTTTCTGAGGGCAAAACGCCTGAAATCCGCTTTTCGACGCAGCAGCGCGATAGGCGTGCAGCGCTCAGGCCACATCGGCAAGGTCCGCGACCTTGACGCCCATGCCGGGCAGGCGCGCGGCCTGTTCCGGGGTGCATTCCACGAAACGCCACGCATCGGGCCGCGAGAAGAGTGCGCGGAGCAATTGATTGGTCATCATGTGGCCCGCCCGAACACCGGTGTAGCGCCCGAGGATGGGCGCACCCGCCAGCGCGAGATCGCCAAGCGCATCGAGCATCTTGTGGCGCACAGCCTCGTCGGCGTGACGCAGACCACCCGGGCTGAGCACGACGCCGCCATCGACCACGACCGCATTTTCATAGGTGCCGCCCAGGGCAAGGCCCGCAGCCCACATCGCATCCACATCGGCCTGACGGCAGAAGGTGCGGCTGTCGCAGAGTTCGCGCACGAAACGCCCGTTGGCGAGGCTGGCGACACGGCGCTGACGGCCGATGGCCGCATCCTCGAAATCGATGGTGAAATCCATCTCGAGCCCCGGCGCAGGCGACAGGCTGGCCCATGCGTCCCCTTCGGACACGGCGACTTCGCGCAGGATTTCGATCGCGTGGATCGGGGCGGATTGGCGCACGATACCGGCATCGAGAAACGCGCGGACGAAGGGCGCGGCGGATCCGTCGAGGATCGGTGCCTCGGGCCCGTCCAGTTCGACATGCGCGTTGTGAATGCCGCACCCGGCAAGGGCCGCCATCACATGTTCGACGGTCGACACCTCGGCCCCGTCCTCGCCCTGCAGCTTGGTGCAGAGGCGGCTCATCGGGACGACGTCATAGCGGGCGGGGATCGGCGCGCTGCCCTCAAGGTCGGTACGCTGGAACCACAGGCCCATATGCGCCGCCTTCGGGCGCACAATCATGCGCACGGGTCCACCGGTGTGAAGACCCACACCCGTGAAAGCGACCGGTTGCCGAAGCGTTGCCTGCATGAACGTTCTTATCTCCGCTCCGTCCGCGTGTGCCATGCGGATCGTGCCCTGCGCGCTTGTGCGTCGTGTCGACGCAATGCCCGCTTTTGCCATGGAGATCGGATACAGGGGCGGCGGGAAAGGAACAATTCAACCTTTATGACTCCCTGCAACAATGCCGAAACCTATCGGCAAGGTTTCGCCGATTGCCCGCCGACACCCGGCCAAACCGCTGTTTACAAAACGAAAAAGGCCGACACGCGGTCGGCCTTTCGAGATGTGTTGTGATGGGTGTCAGTTCGCCTGACGCCGCAGGAAGGCCGGGATCTCGATCCGTTCCTGATCGGGGTCGACAATCCCGTCATCCACCGCGTGATGCGGCGGCGGGGCCGAGGCGCGACCGACCGACATCGGGGGCTGGCGACGCTCGGTGGCGGGGGCCGCATCTTCGGCGTGGCCCGTCATGCGGTTGATCAGGGACCCGATCCCGAGGCGGGCGCGCTGCGGCGCTTCGGCCTGCGGTTCGGCGGCGGGTGCGTTGCGTGGCGCATCTTTCTGGATTGCGGCGCGCAGCCGGGCGAGCGCCTCGGGCGTCGGTTTGCCGGCGGCGGGCGGACGGGGCGCGACGAATTCGGGCTGCGACGTGGCGGTCATGCGCGGATCAGGGCGCGAAGCGGCGGTTTGGGCTGCCGGGCGATAGGCCGGCGGCGGCACCATGTCGTCATCGGCCAGATCATCCTCGAGATCGTCGCCCATCATGCTGGTGAAGAGCGACGGCTCTTCGCCGGTCATCATCTCTTCTTCCTCGACGTAGTCCTGAACCGGCTCGGGGCGCGGGGCCGGAGCCTCGGCGGCCGGTGCGGGCGCGGGGGCCGCGCGGCTTGCCACGGCGGCGGCGGCAAAGCTGCGCGCCGGTGCCATCTGGACCTGCGCCTCGCCCACGTCGATGCCGGTGGCCACGACGCTGACGCGCATCTTGCCTTCCATGTCGGGATCGAGCGTCGAGCCGACGATGATGTTGGCGTCCGGGTCCACTTCCTCGCGGATGCGGTTGGCGGCCTCGTCCAGTTCGAACAGGGTCAGGTCATAGCCGCCGGTCACGTTGATCAACACGCCGCGCGCACCCTTGAGGCTGATTTCGTCGAGGAGCGGGTTGGCGATGGCCTTTTCGGCGGCCTGCAAGGCGCGGCTGTCGCCCTCGGCCTCGCCGGTGCCCATCATCGCCTTGCCCATCTCGTTCATCACGGCGCGGACATCGGCGAAATCGAGGTTGATGAGACCGGGGCGCACCATCAGGTCGGTCACGCCCTTGACGCCCTGGTAGAGCACGTCGTCGGCCATGGCGAAGGCTTCGGTGAAGGTGGTCTTTTCATTGGCCAGCCGGAACAGGTTCTGGTTGGGAATGATGATCAGCGTATCGACGACCTTTTGCAGCTGCTCGATGCCCTCATCGGCCTGCCGCATCCGCTTGGTGCCTTCGAACTGGAAGGGCTTGGTCACGACGCCGACGGTCAGAACGCCCAGCTCGCGCGCGGCCTGTGCGATGATCGGCGCGGCGCCGGTGCCGGTGCCGCCGCCCATCCCGGCGGTGATGAAGCACATATGCGCGCCGGCCAGATGATCGACGATTTCCTCGATGCTTTCCTCGGCGGCGCTGGCACCCACGGCGGGCCGTGCGCCTGCGCCCAGGCCCTCGGTCACGCGGGCGCCCATCTGGATCTTGGCGGTGGCGCGCGACTGGGTCAGCGCCTGCGCATCGGTGTTGGCGACCACGAACTCGCACCCGTCGAGGTTCTGGTCGATCATGTTGTTGACGGCATTGCCGCCCGCGCCACCCACGCCGAACACGGTGATCCGCGGCTTCAGGTCGGGCTGGCTGTTCGGCATCATCAGGTTGAGTGTCATGGATCTGTCCGCCTGTTTTTCGATCTTGAGATCCGGCCGCAGTCTTGTCGCCGACGGTCCGCTTCTGCCTCTGTTTCAGGCAAACTTACCTGTTTCCACAGGGCACGTCACGAGGAATTTCAAGAAATGACGCGAAATATGGGGCGGAAATCCGCCCATTCACCCGCCTTTTGCGATGTGACACCAGATCCGGGGGTTACCAGTTGTCCCGAAACCATTTGACGGCCCGTTTCAGGCTGCGCGCCGGAAGGCGGTCGGCGGGGGTCTCGAAATCCCACCATTCGTCCTGCGGATAGGCCGCGAAAAGCGCCAGCCCCACGCAGGCCGAAAAGGCCGGTCCGCAGGTTGATTGCGGCAGGCCCTGCACCCGCAACGGACGGCCCAGACGCACCTGGTTGCCGAGGATGCGGCTGGCCAGCCCGTCGAGGCCGGGGATCTGGCTGGCCCCGCCGGTCAGAACGATCCGCTGGCTGGGCAGATGGTCGAAGCCCGCCGCCTCCAGCCGGGCCTGCACCTCTTCGAGGATTTCCTCGACGCGGGGGCGCATGACGCCGATCAGTTCGGCGCGCGTGACGGTGCGCCGGTCGTGATGCCAATCGCCCGTCTCGCTTTCCAGTTCGATGATCTCGCGGTCATCCATGCCGGTGGCGATCACGCCGCCGAAGCGGGTCTTGATCTTTTCGGCATGGGCCATCGGGATATGGAGACCCTGGCTGATGTCGCCGGTCACATGATCGCCGCCCATCCGCACGGTATCGGCGTAGATCATGTGTTTCTTCATGAAGATCGAGAGGCTGGTGGTGCCGCCGCCCATGTCGATACAGGCCGCGCCCAGTTCCTGCTCGTCCTCGACCAGGCTGGAGACAGCGGCGACATAGGGCGCGCTGGCCAGACCGGCCAGTTCGAGATCACAGCGTTTGACGCAGTAAAGCAGCGTCTCGATGGCATGGGCCTCGATCGTCAGGAGATGCATGTCGACGGACAGGCGGTTGCCGACATGGCCGCGCGGATCGGTCAGACCGGTGCGATGGTCGAGCGAGAAATTCACCGGCTGGGCGTGCAGCACCTCGCGGCCCTGACCCAGATCGGGCAGGTCGCATTCGGCCAGAACCTGCGCCACGTCGTGATCGGTCACGGTGCCGGTGGTCAGCGTCACCTCGCCATCGAGCCCGTAGCTGCGCGGGCGCGCACCGGCCAACGCGACGATGACGTGATCGACGCGCACCTGCGCCATCTTCTGCGCGCCCTGCACCGCGGTACGGATCGCGCGCTCGGTCTCCTGCACCATGTCGATTTCGCCAAAGCGCACGCCGCGCGAGCGGGTCGTGGCCGCGCCGATGATGCGGAAACTGGCCTGCCCCGCCATCGCGCCGATCCCTTCGGCGGGACCCATCGTGTTGGTCTGATCGAATTTCAGGATCAGGCACGATGTCTTGTGCGTGCCGATGTCGAGCACGGCGATCACGCCCCGGCGCATCGCCTCCTGCCGCTTGGCCCGCATGGCCCGCTGCGACTGGTACAGAATGGTCATCCGTTTTGCTCTCCGGTCAGGGTTTCGCGTTCCAACTCGCGGAGGCGGTGCATTTCCTCCAGCGCGGGACGGGTCAGTTGCACGGTCAATCGGTCGGGGTTGCGCAGGTCGATGCGCAGCACGTCGCGGTCGAGGATCTGGGACGCGTCCTGCAAGGCCAGCGCCCGGTCCAGCGCCTGCACCGCGCCCTGCGCGGGCAAAAGGATCCGCCGCCCATCGGTCAGCACGACGTCCCACCGCCGTTCGCCCACCCGCACAAGGCCGCGCAACCGATCGCCCAAAGGCGCGGCGGCGGCATGGAGCGCCAGCGCCTCGCCCACCACGAGGTCGGCCCCGTCGCCCGCCACGGCGGGCAGCGGCCGGTCGAGAACATGGTCATCCAAGCTTGCCACGAAATGCCCCTCGGCATCGATCAGCGACAGGCCGTCGCGCGTCTGCCAGATCAGCGCGGGCACCCGTTCCACCACGCGCACGGCAAGATACCCGCCCGACTGGATGCGCAATTCGGCCGAGGCGACCGAGGGCAAGGCCTCCACCCGGTCGCGCAGGGCGGCAAGATCCAGATCGAAGGACGACATCGGGAGTTGCAGGCCCATCGCGGCCCGCACCTCGGCGATCACCCGGTCGCTGGCCCCTTCGACGCCAACGACGGCCACGCGGAATTCGGGGCGGCTTTCGATTTCGCGGCGGATCTCCTGCCCTGCGTCCCAGATCGCCGCGCGGCGTTCGGCATCGCCGAAATAGGCCAAAGCCCCGAAACACAGGACGAAGGCCGGGACACCGACGCGCAAGAGCTTGCGGAAGAGCGGCGTAAGCCAGAGCCGCTGGACACGATAGGACCAGATCGAGGGCGCGGGATCGCGCGGGGCCTCGGGCACGAGGGCGGGCGCGGTACGGGCGACCGGCGGCTCGATGGCGCGCGGCGGTGCTTGCGTCGGCACATCGCGGCACTGCCCCGGCGGGATCGGTTCGCGGCGGGCGATCAGCGGTCGCATGACGCATCCTCCACCAGCCAGCGGCACAGGGTGCCGAAGGAGATGCCGCAAGCCGCCGCCTGTTCCGGCGTCAGCGAGGTCGGCGTCATCCCCGGTTGCGTGTTGGTTTCCAGCAAGACCAGCCCCGCGAGGCCGCGGCTTTCGTCCCAGCGGAAATCGGTGCGGCTGACACCCCGGCAGCCCAGCACGCGGTGCGCGGTCACGGCCATGTCCATGCAGGCGTCGAAAATCGTCTGCGGCACCTCAGCGGGCACGACATGGCGCGATCCGCCAGCCACATATTTGGCGGCGTAATCGTACCAGCCCTCGGTCAGGATATCGGTGACGGTCAGCGCGCCGGGATCATCCGGCCCGGTCCCCATCACCGAACAGGTCAGTTCGCGGCCGGGCACATAGGTCTCGACCATGACGGTGTCGGGCATGGTGTCGGCCAGTTGCGGCGGGCCGTTCGCGCCCTCGGTCACGAGATAGACGCCGACCGAGGACCCTTCGTTGTTGGGTTTGACGACATAGGGCGGTTGCAGGGCATGAGCGGCCATCACCTGCGCCTTGGGCAGGATCAGGCTGTCGACCACCGGCAGGCCATGGGCGCGGTAGACTTCCTTGGTGCGAGCCTTGTCCATGGCCAGCGCCGAGGCCAGCACGCCCGAATGGGTATAGGGAATGCGAAGCCATTCGAGGAGGCCCTGAACGCAGCCATCCTCGCCCCAGCGGCCATGAAGAGCGTTGAAACAGACATCGGGCTTCAGATCCGACAGCCGCGCAGGCAGGTCGGGGCCGCAATCGACCTCGATCACCGCGTAGCCTTCGCCCCGAAGCGCCTCAGCGCAGCCACGGCCCGTCGAGAGCGACACCTCGCGCTCGGACGAGGGGCCACCCATAAGGACCGCGACACGGGGGGTTTTTCCGCTCGAACCCGCCACCTGTGCCTCACGATGCCGTCGGGTTCTTTTGCCCGATCAGCTGCTTGTTTTCCGCCCGGTTGGCCCGGGTCGGTCTTATGCCTGTGTCATGCGCGCGGTCGCCCGACGCGCATGATTTCCCATTGTAGCTCTATTCCCTGTGTCTCGAAAACCCTTTTTCGGACCTCTTCCCCCAAACCTTCCAGATCGGCCGCCGTGGCCCCTCCGGTGTTGATGAGGAAGTTGGAATGTTTCTCCGACATCTGCGCGCCCCCCCGGCGCGCGCCGCGCAACCCGGCGGCGTCGATCACGGCCCAGGCCTTGAGGTCATGCACGTCATCGGCGCGGCCCGTCGAGGAATAGCCGGCCGGGTTGCGGAACGTGCTGCCCGCGCTGCGGTCCTTGGTGGGTTGGGTCGCATCACGCCGCGCCAGTTGATCCTCCATCCGGGCGGCCAGCGCGGCAGGATCGCCCTCGGCCGCGCGAAACGTCACCTCGGTGATCACCGCGCCTTCGGGCAGGTCGGTCTGGCGATAGGCAAAGGCGATGTCGCCGGGGCCGAACGTCACCCGCCGCCCATTGCGCAGGACGCCGCGCGCGGAGACGAAATGATCGGCAACATAGCTGCCATAACAGCCCGCATTCATCCGGAGCGCGCCCCCCACCGAACCGGGGATGGTGCGCAGAAAGGTCAGGTCGCGCCCCGCCTCGGCGGCCTTTCGCGCGACATGGGCATCGAGGGCGGCGGCCCCCGCGATGACCAGATCGCCCTCGACCCGGATCGCGTTGAAGCCACGCCCCAGCCGGATCACGACGCCGGGAAGGCCACCGTCGCGCACGATGAGGTTCGAACCCACCCCCATCGGAAAGACCGGCACAGCCGGGTCGAGTGCGGCCAGAAAACCGCACAAGTCGTCTTCGTCGGCGGGCTGGATCAGCCAATCGGCGGGGCCGCCCACGCGCAACCACGTCAGATCGGCAAGAGAGCGGTCCGGCGTCTTGGTGCCGCGCAGGGGAATGTCGGGAATGGCTGTCATGGCCTGCCTGCTAACCGCGCGCCCCGCGCCTGTCCAGCCGGGCCGCGCCGGGTCATTCGCCGGGATGCTCGCGCGGCTGTTCGATCTCCTGCGGCGCCAGGAGCCCCGCCAGCCGCTGCCCCGCCCGCAAGATGGGCCAGCGCAGGAGCGTGGCCCCGGCCACCAGCCCGATCACCCCCATGGCAGGCCCCATGCTGAGCGTCACGAACCCCAGAAGCGGGATGCCCGTCGCGATCAGCACCCAGGCGAAGGGCCAGTGATAGCGTCGCGGCGCAAGACCCGCGGCGCAGGCGGCCGCCCCCCACAGACAGACAAGGAGAAGAGCGACAGGCATCACGCGGCACTCCTGACGGGACCAGAACCAAAACAAACGGGATCGTGGATTGCGGGACCCGCGGCCCGGCGCTTGGCCGGGGCACAAGTTGCACGAGGGCCCATCCACTTGGGCATTCTCGTCATGGTCCCTTCATCCTCCATCCCGGTCATCACCATCACCCGGCCGCGGCTTGCGTGTCCAGATCCTTCAATCGGGCGGGCAAACCATGCGCCCATGCCGAAATCGTGCCCGCGCCCAGACAGACGACCATGTCGCCCGGCCGCGCCTGTTCGCGCACCAGCCGTTCCAGATCGTCCTCGGACAGGATCGCGCGGGCGTGGCGGTGCCCGTGCCGGATCAGGCCCGCCACCAGATCATCGCGGCTTGCACCGGGGATCGGGGCCTCGCCCGCGGCATAGACTTCGGCGATGGCGACCACGTCGGCGTCGTTGAAACAGCCGCAGAAATCCTCGAACAGGCTCGAGAGGCGGGAATAGCGATGCGGCTGATGCACCGCGATGACGCGCCCCGCGCCCTCGGTCCCGATGGCTTGGCGCGCCGCGCGCAGCACGGCCGCGATCTCGACCGGGTGGTGGCCGTAATCGTCGATGATCGTCACGCCGCCGACATCGCCCACCTTGGTGAAGCGGCGGTTGACGCCCTTGAAGCCCGCCAGCGCGGCGCGGATTTCCTCGGCCTTCATGCCCAGATGCCGGGCCACGGCCACGGCGGCCAGCGCGTTCGACACGTTATGATCGCCCGGCATCGGCAGGGTGCAGCCCTCGATCACCTGCCCCTCGGCCTGAAGCGCGATGTCGAACTGCGCGACCCCCGCCTTGTAGGTCAGGTTGATCGCCCGCACATCCGCCTGCGCGTTGAAGCCGAAGGTGACGATCCGCCGGTCGGTGACGCGGCCCACCAGCGCGCGGACCTCGGGGTGATCGGTGCAGCAGACGGCGATGCCGTAGAAAGGAATGTTCGACACGAAATCGGTGAAGCCCTGCCGCAGGTTCTCGATCGTGCCCCAATGTTCCATATGCTCGGGGTCGATGTTGGTGACGATGGCGATGGTCGCGGGCAGGCGGTTGAAGGTGCCGTCGCTTTCATCCGCCTCGACGACCATCCAGTCGCCCTGCCCCACCCGTGCGTTCGACCCATAGGCATGGATCACGCCGCCGTTGATCACCGTCGGATCGACACCGCCCGCATCCAGAAGCGTCGCCACCAGCGTCGTCGTCGTGGTCTTGCCGTGCGTTCCCGCGACCGCGATGTTGGAGCGCAGGCGCATCAATTCGGCCAGCATCTCGGCCCGGCGCACCACCGGCAGGCCGCGCGCGCGGGCGGCGTCCAGTTCCGGGTTGCCGGTCTTGATCGCGCTCGAGATCACCACGACCTCGGCATTTTCGAGGTTCTCGGCCTTTTGTCCGATGAAGATGCGCGCGCCCAGATCCGCCAGCCGATCCGTGATCTTGCTGGCCTTCAGGTCGGAGCCCTGCACTTGGTAGCCGTGGTTGAGCAGCACCTCGGCGATGCCCGACATGCCGATCCCGCCGATGCCGACGAAATGGATCGCGCCCAGTTGGGTGGGGAGTTTGGTGACGGCGGCGGCGTTCATGAGGCTCCTTTCCGCGCCAGTTCCTCGACCAGCGCGGCAAGCCGTGTCGCGGCATCGGGAACGCCGACGGACAGGGCCCCTCGCGCCATCGTATCGGCGGCGTCGGGTTGGGTGAGAATGGTTTCGATCGCCTGCGCCAGCGTCTGGGGCGTCAGGCGGGCTTCGGGGATCATCACGGCTGCATTCGCCTCGACCAGGCCGCGCGCATTGGCGCTTTGGTGATCGGCGGTCGCTGCGGCATAGGGGATCAGGATCGCGGGCCGCCCGATCACCGAGATATCGGCGACGGACGACGCCCCGGCGCGGCTGATGACGAGCTGGGCCTCGGACAGGCGGCGCGGCATATCCCGGAAAAATGGTTCGATCTCGGCGCGCACGCCCAGCGCGGCATAGGCCCCGGCGACACGCTCGTGATCCTCGGGGCGGGCCTGCTGGGCGATGCGCAACTGCCCGCGCAACCCCTCGGGCAAGAGCGCGATGGCGGCAGGCACGGTATCGGCCAGGATACGCGCGCCCTGGCTGCCGCCGAAGACCAACAGGCTCATCGGCCAGTCGCCGGGCGGCATATAGGGCGCGCCCGCGCGCTCCAGCACGGCGGCGCGAACCGGGTTGCCGGTCTGCACCCCCTCGATGCCGGAGGGCAGCTCGGTGGGCCAAGTCCCGCAGGCCACGACATCGACGCGACGGGCGAAGACGCGATTGACCCGGCCCAGCACGCCGTTTTGTTCGTGGATCATGCAAGGCGTGCGCGTGATCCAGGCGGCGGCCAGCGCGGGGATCGTCGGATAGCCGCCGAAACCCACCACCACATCGGGCCGCTCGCGCCACATCTTCAGCGTCGCCGCCAAGATCCCGCCGAGAATGCGGAAGGGCGCGGTCAGTTTCGCCATCACCCCGCCCCGCGCGAAGGTGGCCGAGGTCACCTGTCGCACCTCGACTGCATGGGAATAGCCATCGGTGTAGCGGGCGCCGCGCGCATCGGTCGACAAGGTCACGCGCCAGCCGCGGCGGATCATCACCTCGGACAGGGCTTGGGCGGGGAACATGTGCCCCCCGGTGCCACCGGCCGCGATGATCAGATGGGGATGGGCGGGGGTCATGGCGGGCCTACCTCTGCCGCGACAGGAGGATGTCGCCGATCTCGCCCTGCGGCCGCAACCGGGTGAAGGCCAGGAGCATTCCCACCGCGATCCCCGTCGCGATGACCGAGGAGCCGCCATAGCTGACAAAGGGCAGCGTCATCCCCTTGGCCGGCAAGAGCCGCGCCGCAACGCCGAGGTTGATGAAGGCCTGAAGCGCCAAAAGGCTCGCGATGCCCGTCCCCGCCAGCCGGATGAACGGATCGCGTTCGCGCATCAGCCGGAAAAAGGCGCGCAGCGTGATGGTCGCGAACAGCGCGATGATCAGGAACACCAGCACGACGCCATATTCCTCGGCCGCGACCGCGATGATGAAATCGGTATGGGCATCGGGCAGCGTCCAGCGCACCGTCCCCTCGCCCAGTCCCGCGCCGAACACCCCGCCGTTGCGGATCGCATCGGCGGCATAGGCGATCTGGGTGTTGGGGTCGATTTCCGCCGACAGGAACCCGTCGATGCGGCGCGCGACATGTTCGGAATTGTTGTAGGCCACAACGCCGCCAAGGCCCACCAGACCCATCAGCGCGAAAAGCAGGGTCATGGGCGCGCCCGCCACGAAATAGATCACCGACCAAGCGAAGATGATCAGCGCGGCCTGCCCGAAATCGGGCTGCATCACAAGAAAGCCCACGATCACGATCATGGCGAAAAGAGAGACGGTCTTGCCGGGTGGCCCCGCGACCTCCTGGCTTGACGCGATCATCCATGCGGTGAAGATGACGAAGACGGGCTTGAGGAATTCCGCCGGCTGCACCGAGGCGAAGCCGAGCGAAAACCACCGCACCGCGCCTTGCCCGAAATCCGTCCCGAAGGCGGGCAGCATGGCCAAGGCCAGCGTCGCCCCGAAAAAGCCCAAGACACCGAGACGGCGGATCGTGACCGGCCCCATCATCGAGACAAGGATCATCACGGATAGGCCCATGGCTCCGAAAGCGCCTTGCCGGATGACGTAATGGAACGGATCGAGCCCGTTGCGTTCGGCCAGCGGTGTCGAGGCCGCGAATCCCAGCAAGATGCCGATGGCAAACAGCGTCAGCACGCAAAAGATCGTCACCCGGTCGACCGTCCGCCACCAACGTGGAAGAACCGCCTCGCCCGATTGCACGATCACCGTGCCATGCGCGATTTCTGTCATGGGGTCTGCCCGCCCGTTGTCTTGTCGTTGCCTGCCTCAGGATCGCCCGGTTTTCCGGGTCGTGTGGTTGAGCCTAACCTGAAATCGCGCGCAGGGCCAGCCTTTCGCTTGACCGTGGCCGATTTGCGTCAGGTCAATTTGGCGACCTGCTCCATGAAATCCCGCCCGCGATGCTCGAAACTGTCGTATTGGTCGAAACTCGCAGCAGCAGGCGCAAGGAGCACGGTCTCCCCCGGCTCGGCCTCGGCCGCCGCGCGCGCGACGGCGGAGGCCATGTCGCCGCAGATCTCGTGCGGCACGTCGCCCAGATGCAGGGCAAAGGCCGCGGCTTCGCGCCCGATCACATAGGCCTTCACCACCTCGCCCATGGCAGAGGCAAGCGCGAACATCCCCCCCTCCTTCTCCAGCCCGCCGCAGATCCAGCGGATGCGCTTGAAGGCGCCCAGCGCCTTGACGGCGGCATCGACATTCGTGGCCTTGCTGTCATTGACGAAGGACACGCCACCGATCTCCGCCACCCGCTGCGAGCGATGCGGCAACCCCTCGAAGGAATGGAACGCCGCCTCGATCTCCTTGGGGTTCACACCCAGCGCGCGCGCCACGCCATAGGCGCAGGCCGCGTTCTGATGGTTGTGCGCGCCGGGCAGGCCGCGCACCTCGCGCAGATCGATGGAGGCCACTTGCCGCCCCTTGCGCATCTCCGACAGCCAGCCCTTGCGCGCCACCAGATCCCAGCCCGGCCCCGCGATCTTGTGGCACGAGACCCGGATCAGGCGCATGTCACCCGGCCCTTCGGCCACTTGGTTGGCCAGATACCGCCCCTCGTCCTCGTCGACACCGATCACGGCGCGGTCGGGTCCCCCCATGGTGAACAGCCGCGCCTTGGCGGCGAAATAGCCGCCCATGCCGCCATGCCGGTCGAGGTGATCGGGCGAAAGGTTGGTGAAGACCGCGATATCGGGGGTCAAGGCGCGCGCAAGGTCGATCTGGTAGGAGGACAGCTCCAACACCACAACGCCCCCCTCGCCCGGAGGCTCGATGTCAAGCACACCGCGCCCGATATTGCCGGCAAGCTGCACCGGCCGCCCCGCCGCCGTCAGAACATGGGCGATCAGCGCGGAGGTGGTGGATTTTCCATTGGACCCGGTGACGGCCACGACCTTTGGCGGCTCGTCCAGATCGCCCCAGTCGCTGAGTGCGAGCGACCGAAAGAACAGGCCCACATCGTTGTCGACCGGCACACCCGCCGCCCAAGCGGCGGCAATGGCGCGGTGCGGCTTTGGGTAGAGATGCGGGATACCGGGCGAGGTGATGAGCGCCGTGACCCCCTCAAGCGCGCCCTCGGCACAGGGGTCATGCACCGTGAAGCCCTCGCCTGCCGCCGCTTCGCGCGCCGCCGCGCCATCGTCCCAGCACAAGGCCTCGGCCCCGCCCGCGCGGAGCGCCCGCGCCGTGGCCAGGCCCGACCGCCCGAGACCCAGCACCGCCACGCGTTGCCCGTCGAACCCCTGAACCGGTATCATGCTCTCTCCCCCGTTGCGCGCCCTGCCGCCGGTCCGATCCGCGCCTCGATCTATGCGACGCGCTCGGCCACCGAAGCCTTGGGCATGATCTCTACCGCATATCCCGCCGCAGGAAAGGCCTGCGACAGCCGCTCGTATTCCGCAACAGCCGCCGCGAACCCGTGCCGGCGCTCTGGCTCGCTGGCGAAAAGCTCGGGCCAGGGCGGCGCCAGAAAGACCGGGCTTGCATAGCGCAGCCCGGGATCGCGCACGACCTCGCCCAGCGCCGCCAACCCCGACATCGCATCGATGGCGCAGCGGTCGAAGATCACCGGCCCCGCCATACCGCAGGCCCGCGCATGATCCTCGATAGCCAAATCCAGACAGGCCCGCAGGAACCCCGCCAGATCCTCCCACGGCTTGGGCCCACCGCCACGCAAGACCCGCCGACCCGGCTCGGCCACGGTCGCGTATCCCCGCTCCGCCAAGGCCGCGATCAGCGTCGACTTGCCCCCACCCGAACAGCCCGACAGCACGAAAAACCGCTCCATGCCCTTCATCTTCCCAAAAATACGGATCGCCGACGCCCAACCAGCAATCGCGCCGCCGGAGCGATGCGCCCTACCAGCGCACCGACAACCCGTCGCGGAAAAACCGCCCCGTCGGCCCGTCCTCGGGCAGATCGGCCAGCCAGATGGCCGTTTCCGCCCCCTCTTCGGGGGTGCGGGTCGCCGCTTCTCCGCCCATCCGCGTCCTGACCCAGCCGGGATCGACCGCGTTGATCTTCACGCAATCGGGCAGGTCGCGCACCATCGCCTTGGTCAGCGCGTTCAGCGCCGCCTTGGCCACGCCATAGGCCCCCGGCCCTTCCAGCCCTTGCGCGAAACTGCCCCATTCCGACGAAACATTGACGATGCGGCCCCAACCTTGCGCACCCATATGGGGCGCACAGGTCCGGATCAGTTCGTAGGGGCCGCGCAACATCACGTCGAGCGACATGTGGAACCCGCCCGAATCCTCCAACATGCTGGTGTCGATCAGCACGCCCGCATTGTTCACCAGAACATCGACGCCGCCGATCTTGTCGACCGCCGCCCCGAGGCTGTCGATGCGCGCCACATCCATCCGGAAGGCCTGCGCGCCGATCTCTTCGGCCACAGCGCGCCCGGCTTCGAGGTCACGCACGCCGATCACCACGCGCATGCCGCGCGCGACGAGCCCCGCCGCGATGGCGCGCCCGATGCCGCGGTTGCCGCCGGTGACCAGAGCGGTCGGTCTGTCGGGACGTCCCATCAGCGCAGCTTCAACGTGGCAAGCCCGATCAGAGCAAGGATCAGCGAGATGATCCAGAAGCGGATCACCACCTGCGGTTCGGCCCAGCCCTTTTTCTCGAAATGATGGTGGATCGGCGCCATCAGGAAGACGCGCTTGCCCGTCGCCTTGAAATAGCCGACCTGCACGATCACGCTGACAGCCTCGGCCACGAAAAGCCCGCCGACGATGGCCAGGACGATCTCGTGCTTGGTCGACACGGCAATCGCGCCCAGCGCGCCGCCCAGCGCCAGCGACCCCGTATCGCCCATGAACACGGCGGCAGGCGGCGCGTTATACCACAAGAACCCCAGCCCCCCACCGATCAGGCCCGCGACGAAGACCAGCAATTCCCCCGTGCCGGGTACGTAATGCACATCGAGATATTCGGTGAAATCGACCCGGCCCACGGCATAGGCGATCACGCCCAGCGTTCCGGCCGCGATCATCACCGGCATGATGGCCAGCCCGTCCAGACCGTCGGTCAGGTTCACCGCATTGGCCGATCCCACGATCACGACCATGGCAAAGGGGATGAAGAGCCAGCCCATGTTGAACAAGACGTCCTTGAACACCGGCACGGCCAGTTGCGCGGCCAATTCCGGCGGATGCGCCCAGACCGCCACACCGGCTGCGACCGCCGCGATGGCAAAGCCGATCAGCAACCGGACCCGCCCCGACACGCCCTTGCTGGTCTGGCGGCTGACCTTGGCCCAATCATCGGCGAAACCGACAAGTCCGAAGGCCACCGTCGTGCCCAGCACGATCCAGACATAGACATTGTCGAGCCGCGCCCAAAGGAGCGTCGACAGCGTCAGCGCGGCGAGGATCAGCAAACCGCCCATCGTGGGCGTGCCCGCCTTGGTCGCGATGTGATGGGCCGGGCCATCCTCGCGGATCGGTTGCCCTTGCGCGTATTTGCGGCGCAGCGCGTTGATCAGGGGCCGCCCGAAGATGAAGCCGAAGATGAGCGCGGTGAAAAACGCGGCGCCTGCGCGAAAGGTGATGTAGCGAAACAGGTTGAAGACATCGCCGCCATCGGACAGCTCACTCAGCCAATACAACATCTAGCGGGGCCCCCGAGCCTGATCCACCGCCGCTTGCCCCAGTTTGCGCAGGGCGTCAACCACGCGGCTTACCTTGATACCCTTGCTGCCTTTTATCAGCAACACATCCCCCGTGCGCAGACGTTGCGGCAGGCTCGCCGCCATCTCCTCGGCGGTCTCGGCATGACGGCCCCGCACCCGACCGGGCAGCGCCTTGTGCAGGTTTTCCATCAGCGGGCCGACCGTGTGGACAAGCGCGATGGAGCCAAGCGCCGGATGCTCGGCAATGGCCCTGTGCAGCGCAGGGCCAGTCGGCCCGAGTTCCAGCATGTCGCCCAGAACCGCGATCCGCCGCCCCTGCCCGTTCGGCTGAACCGCCGCAAGCATGTCCAGCGCCGCGGCGATCGAGGCCGGGTTGGCATTGAAGGCGTCGTCGATCAGCTCGATCTCCAGATCGTCGGTGGCGCTCAGGACCAGACGCTCACGCGTGCCGCGCCCCTCGAAGGGCGTCCAGCCCGCAAGCGCCAGCGCGGCCTCGGTCGCATCGGCGCCCGCCGCCTCGGCCGCGGTCAGCGCGATCAGCGCGTTCATCGCATAATGCCGTCCCGGCGCGCCGATCTTGATCAGCCGCTCGGTCCCGAGGATCTCGGCCCGGATCACCGTCGCGGCCTCGACCACCTGCGCCTCGACCAGCCGCGCCTCGACCCCTTTGGCCACGCCGAACCGGATCAGTCTTTCGGCACAATCCCGTGCCTTGTCGAACAAGATGCCCGAGGTCTCCACATCGGCATGGGCGAGCGCGATGCCGCCCGGCTCCAGACCTTCGTAGATCGCAGCCTTTTCGTGGGCGATCCCCTCGATGACGCCGAAAGCCTCAAGGTGCGCGGGCGCAACTGTCGTCACGACCGCCACATGGGGCCGCGCCAGACGGGCCAGCGGCGCGATCTCGCCGGGGTGGTTCATGCCGATCTCGATCACGGCAAACTCGGTATCGGCGGGCATCCGGGCGAGCGTGACCGGCACACCCCAATGATTGTTGAAGCTCGCTTCGGCGGCATGGGTGCGCCCCTGCGTCGACAGCGCGCGACGCAGCATTTCCTTGACGGTGGTCTTGCCGACAGAGCCGGTCACCGCGATGACCCGCGCCTTTGACCGCGCGCGCCCCGCAGTTCCCAAGGCGCGCAGGCCGTCCATCACGTCCTCCACGATCAGGCACGCTGCCGGGTCGACCCCGTCGGGCACGCGCGCGACCAACGCCGCGACGGCGCCGCGCGCCAGCGCATCGGCGACGAAATCATGGCCGTCCCGCGCGGCCGAGAGCGCGACGAACAGATCCCCCGGGGCCACGTTGCGGCTGTCGATGGAAATGCCGGTGACGGACCAATCGCCCGCAACCTGTCCGCCCGTCGCCGCCGCCGCTTCTGCCGCCGTCCAAAGGGTGCTCATGCGATCCCCTCCCGATGCGCGCTCATGCGATCCCCCCAAGATGCGCGCTCATGCGCGACCCTCCAGCGCGGCCACAGCCACGCTCGCCTGTTCCACATCGTCAAAAGGATAGACCACATCGCCCACAGTCTGGCCGGTCTCGTGCCCCTTGCCCGCGATCAACAGGGCATCGCCCGGTTCCAGCGCATCCACCCCGCGCAAGATCGCCTCGGCCCGGTCGCTGACCTCGATCGCCTCGGGACAAGCGGCCAGAATGGCGGCGCGGATCGTGGCCGGATCCTCCGACCTGGGGTTGTCGTCGGTGACGAAGACGACATCCGCATTCTCGGCGGCGGCCTTGCCCATCAGGGGCCTTTTGCCTCTGTCGCGGTCACCGCCCGCGCCGAAAACGACGACAAGCCGCCCAAGGACATGCGGCCGCAGCGCCTTGAGCGCGGTTTCCAACGCGTCGGGCGTATGCGCGTAATCGACGAAAACCGGGGCGCCATTGGCCCTGCGGCCCGCAAGCTGCATCCGCCCGCGCACACCGGTCAGCCGCGGAAGGACGGAAAACACCACTTCCGGCGTCTCTCCCGCCGCGATCACAAGGCCCGCGGCCGTCAGCACGTTCATCGCCTGAAAGGCCCCGATCAGCGGCAGGCGCGTCTGCACCGGTTGGCCCTGCCAGCGGAACAGGACATCCTGTCCGGTCTCATCCAGCCGCCGCCCGGTGATCTTCAACCCTGCGTCATCGGCATATTGCGCAACCCCGATCACCTCGATCTCGCGCCGCGTGCAGGCGTCGCGCACGCGCGCGCCATAATTGTCGTCAAGGTTCACCACCGCCACGCCATCCTCCGGCAAAAGCTCGGTGAACAGCCTGAGCTTGGCTTGGAAGTAGCTTTCCATGTCGCCGTGGTAATCGAGGTGGTCCTGCGTCAGGTTGGTGAAGCCCGCGGCCGCAAGATTGACCGCCTCCATCCGCCGCTGGTCCAACCCATGCGACGAGGCTTCCATCGCCACATGGTTCACGCCCGCCGCCGCCATATCCGCCAGAACCCGGTGTAGCGTCAGGGGGTCGGGCGTCGTGTGCAGCCCCAGCGCAGCAAAGGCGCCCTCCACCCCGGTCGTGCCGATATTGACCGCGTCATGGCCAAGGGCTGACCAGATCTGCCGCGTGAAACTGGCGACGCTGGTCTTGCCGTTGGTGCCGGTGACGGCCACCACCGTGTCGGGCTGTGCCCCGAACCACAGCGCGCTGGCATGGGCAAGGGCCGCGCGGGCATCCTCAACCACCACCAGTGCCGCGCGTGATCCCGCCATGGCACCGGCGGCGATCTCTGCGCCCACCCGATCGGTCAGGATGGCCCCCGCCCCAAGGCTCAGCGCGGTGGGGATGAATTCCGCTCCGTGGACCCGCGTGCCGGGAAGTGCCGCGAAAAGCGTGCCACGCTCGACCTTGCGACTGTCAAGCGCCACGCCCGTCACCACGACATCGCCGCCGCTGCGCGCCGTCAGGCCAAGGTCGGACAATGCCCGTGTTTTTTGCGCCATGCCCGTCCCCCGGCCCATCGCCCCGGCGATGCGCTCATCTCGAGGCGCTGGATAGCGCATCGAGGGCGGAAGGTTCAATCTCCGGCCTCAATCCCATCAGCGGTGCGGTGCGGCGGATGATCTCGGCCGCCACGGGAACGGCGGTCCAACCGGCCGTGCGGCGCGGCTCCGATCCCGAGGTCTCAACGGGTTCTTGCAAGGTGGTGATCAGGACGTAGCGCGGATCATGCATCGGAAAGGCCGCGGCAAAGGTCACGAGGTTGCGATCGTCGTAATAGCCCCCTGAGGCGCGCGGCATGTCGGCGGTGCCGGTCTTGCCGCCCACGGCATAGCCTGCGACCTCACCGAAACTGGCGGTGCCCTCGGTCACGGTGGCGCGCATCAGCCCGCGCATCGCGGCGCTCGTCGCCTCCGAGATCACCCGCTGCCCCTGCTGGGGCGCATCCTGCCGCATCAGCGTCGGACGGATCAACGTGCCGCCATTCACCAACGAGGCATAGGCCGCCGCAAGGCTGACGGGCGAGGTCGACAGACCATGGCCATAGGAAATCGTCATCGTCGCCAGATCGCCCCAGCGCTGCGGCAACAGCGGGCGCGCATTGGCGGCTTCGACCAGTTCCACGGGCGCTGGCTCCAACAGGCCCAGCAGATCGAGGAAGGCGCGCTGCCGTTCGCCGCCGATCACCTGCGCCATCCGCGCCGTGCCGATGTTGGAGGAATGGATGAACACGTCATGCACCGATTGCGACGGGCCATAGCTGCGGAAATCGCGGATGTTGAACCCCGCCATCCGCAAGGGTCCCCGCGTGTCGATCATGTCGGCCGTGTTGAAAAGCCCAAGGTCCAGCGCCTGCGCCACGGTAAAGGCCTTGAACACGCTGCCCAGTTCATAGACGCCCTGCACCGTGCGATTGAACAGCGGGCTGTCCGCCGGATCGCCCTCCAGCGCCGGACGTGGGCGGTTGTTGGGGTCGAAATCGGGCAGGCTCGCCATGGCGATGATCTCGCCGGTATGGGCATCCATCATCACCGCCGCAGCACCCTGCGCGTTCAACAGCGCCATGCCGCCCGCCAGAACCTCCTCGACCGTGGCCTGCACCGTCAGGTCGAGCGACAGCGTCAGCGGGCCCGTCTGGCCCGGATCGCGCAACACCGCGTCGAATTGCGCCTCGACGCCCGCGATGCCGATGACCTCGGCTGCGTTAACCGCCTCTTGCCCGAAGCCCGCGCCGCCCAGAACATGGGCCGCGATCGGGCCGTTGGGGTAAAGCCGCATCTCGCGCGGGCCGAACAAAAGCCCCGGTTCGCCCAGATCATGCACCGCCTGTTCCTGCTCGGGCGACAAGTAGCGGCGAAGCCACAGGAACCGCCGCTCCGAGGTGAAGCGCTGATAAAGCGTCTCGGCATCCATCTCGGGAAAGATCTCGGCCAATCCATCGGCGGCGGCGCGGGCATCCACGATCTCGTGGGGATGGGCATAGAGCGCATTGGTGGCGAAATTCGTCGCCAGAACCCGCCCCTGCCGATCCACGATATCGGCCCGCGTGGTGTGGATCACCGCGCCGGAACTCGCGACGCGCGGCTCCTCGGCCTCGGTGGTGGCAAGGGCTGCCATCCGCGCGCCCACCGCGCCAAAAGCCAAAAGGAACACAAGCGACATCAGCAACAACCGGCTTTCGGCCCGCTGTCGCAGCTTGTCGCGGCCCGCCTCGTGGCGCAAGCGCAGGTTCTCGCGTTCGATCGCGTCGGGGTTCTCGCCCTTGGCGCGGGCATCCAGCACGCGGGCCAGCGGGCGAAGCGGCGTGCGCAGGCTCATGGCACCGGGTCTCCGTCGGGGCCGGCCTCGGGGCCCGAGGCGTTTTCCAGAAGCGTTTCCTCGGGCTCGGGCGGCAGGGGATAGGGGATCTGCGCCGCGCGGCCGAATTGCTCGGGCGCCAGCGGCAGCAATTGCAGGCGTTCGAAATTGAAATCTGCCAGTTCGCGCAGCCGGTCGGGGCGGTTCAGATAGGCCCATTCCGCGCGCAGGATCGCCAGCCGTTCACGCGTCGCGCCGATGTCGCGCTGCAACTGCTCGACCCGGCGCTCGGCCTGCTGGGTCAGGATCGTCTGGTGATAGGCCCAATAGCCCAACGCCACGACCCCCAGAAGAAAGACAAGCGTCGACAGACCGCGCATCAAAACACCTCCGTCATCTGCGGCAGGCCCAGCACCGAGCGATCGACCGGGGCGGCGGGCGCCTCGGTCCGGGTCGCCACGCGCAGCCGCGCGGAGCGTGCGCGCGGATTGACCGCCAATTCCGTCTCGTCGGGCGCGATGGCCTTTTTCGGCGTCAGATCAAAGGTCGGCACCCGCGCCTGTTCCATCGGCGCATGGCGCGAGCCGCCGCCGCCCTCGCTGGAGCGGTCGGCGAGATAGCGTTTCACCACCCGGTCCTCCAACGAATGAAAGGTCACGACAGCCAGCTTGCCGCCGGGCTTCAGCGCACGTTCGGCGGCATCAAGCCCGTCGGCCAGTTGCCGGAATTCGTCATTCACCGCGATCCGGATCGCCTGGAAGGCGCGCGTCGCCGGATGGCTTTGCCCCGGCTTCTTGCGCGGCAGGCAACCCTCGACCACGCGCGCCAGATGCAGGGTCGAGGTGATCCGCCCCTTGGTGCGTTCCGTGACGATGGCCTTGGCGATGCGCCGTGCCGCGCGTTCCTCGCCGTAATGATAGAGCACATCGGCGATCAACGCCTCGGGCGCCTCGTTCACTAGATCCTCGGCCGACGGCCCGCTTTGTCCCATCCGCATGTCGAGCGGCCCATCCTTCATGAAGGAAAACCCCCGCTCCGCCCGGTCGAGCTGCATCGAGGATACGCCCAGATCCAGCGCCACACCGTCCACCGGCTCGCCCGCCAGCCGGTCAAGTTCGGAAAATGTCCCCGCCACCAGCCGCAGACGGTCGCCGTAGCCGCCGATCCAAGGCTCGGCCAGATCGAAGGCCAGCGGATCGCGGTCAATGCCGATCACCCGCGCGGCCCCCGCCTGCAGCAGTCCACGGGAATACCCGCCCGCTCCAAACGTGCCGTCGACCCAGACACCCGTGACAGGGGCCACCGTCTCCAGAAGCGCGCGCAACAGGACCGGGACATGCGGCGCGCCTTCGGTCTGCCGCTCCGCGCCCGTCATTCCGCGCCGACCGGGTCGTCGTCAGGCAAGAGCGACAGCGCGTCGAAATGCGCGGCCCCCTGCGCCAGATCCTTGAGGATCGCGGCAAAGGCATCGGCCTGCGCATCGGCCTGAGCCGGGTTCAGAATGTGGAATTTCTCGCCATGGCCCTCAAAGACCGCCTCTTCGGACAGGTCGATCTTGTCGCGCAGCTCGGGCGACAGAACCAGTCGCCCGGTCTCGTCCAGCGTGACCGTGTCCGACATGGACTTGTAGTAATAAACCATGATCCGCTGCGCATCGGTTCCCGATTTCATCCGGGAAATCTTGCCCATCAACCGCCCGTAACTGTCCGCCGACCAGCATTCGAGATGCTTTTTCGTCGGATCGCCAAAGGTGATGTGCATTTTGAGCGGATCGCCCGGCGCATACTCGGCATCGCAGTTCTGCAAGACGCGACGAAACTTGGCCGGGATAGACACCCGGCCCTTTCCATCCACCTTGTTCCGGCTGATGCCGGTGAACTCGCGTTCCACGGGACGTTGCCCTTATGCTGCCTCATTCCGGCCTTAGTCTGGCCGCCGGAACGGAAACGGCGGATCGAGCAAGCTGCCACTGCCCGATCCGCCGCTCTCGTCCCATTGCTGGGTGTCCGACTGCGCAGGCCACCTGGGGGGATGTCTGCTCGCTTGCGCGCCGGATCTCTTTTTTGGCGTTGGAGATGCCTGTATGAACCTGCCGTTTTTTGTTTTTGGTTCAGGCCGTTGCGGCCTGTCGTTTATCTCGTCTGCCGATGCACAATAGATGCCACGGGAGGATTTCCCACGCAAACCCTTTTTTTGGGAAATGCTCCCAAGATGTGGGATTTGAGCTGGCCACAAAACATCATATTGGGCCCAAACGGCCCTGAGCGCGCCCACCTGTTGTGTGTTGCTGAATAGAGGACCCAAGATATGGGGCCGATCCCACGCATGGGCGGGCATGGGACAAAAGCCCAAAAAACTTGGGACAGACCGGCGAAACCCTCAAAAAATCGGGCTTGGTGGGGCGGGGCCGGGGCGAATCACCCCCGTATCCCCCCCGCATCCCCGGTTGGATCAGACGATGCCGCCCTCGATGAACCGCCGCGCGAGCGCGGCATAGGCCTCGGCCATGGGGCTGTCACCCGCCGCGATGGGCACGCCTGCATCGCCCGCCACCCGCGTCTCCAGATCGATGGGAAGCGATCCCAGATAGGGCAGGCCCAGCTTGTCGGCCTCGGCCTTAACGCCGCCCTGGCCGAAAATATGCGCCTCGTGCCCGCAGTTGGGGCAGCAATAGACGCCCATGTTCTCGATCAGGCCCAGAACCGGCGTCTTGAGCAGCTCGAACATGTTCAGCGCCTTGCGCGCATCCAGAAGCGCCACATCCTGCGGGGTCGAGACCACGATCGCGCCCGTCACATCGGATTTCTGGCAGAGCGTCATCGCCACATCGCCCGTCCCCGGCGGCAGGTCGACCAAAAGCACGTCCAACTCGCCCCATTCCACCTGCGTCAGCATCTGCTGCAACGCCCCCATCAGCATCGGCCCCCGCCAGACGACGGCCTTGTCCTCGGCCAGCATGAACCCGATGGACATCAGCGTGACGCCATGCCCCTCCAGCGGGATGATCGTCTTGCCATCGGGGGATGCAGGCCGCTTGTTCACGCCCATCATGCGCGGTTGGCTCGGCCCGTAGATATCGGCATCGAGCAGCCCGACCTTCTTGCCCTGCCGCGACAGCGCCACCGCCAGGTTGGACGAGACGGTGGATTTCCCGACGCCGCCCTTGCCCGATCCGATGGCGATGATCCGCTTGACGCCGGCCGGTTTCATCGGCCCGGCCTGCGGCGTCGGATGGCCGCCGAATTTCAGGCTCGGCGCGGGCGGGGCCTTGGGCGCGGGGCCATGCGCGGTCAGCGCGACACTCACCTGTTCCACGCCGGGGAGCTTGCGCAACATCCCCTCGCAGGCCAGCCGAACCGGCTCCATCCTGCCTGCCTGTTCGGGGCTTTCGGCCTCCAGCACGAAACTGATCCGCCCGCCCTCGACCTTGAGCGCGCGCACCATGTCGCGGCTCACCACGTCGCCGCCATCGGGCAGCGTCAATCCGCGGAGCGCCTCGAGGATCGTGTCGCGGGTCTGGGTCATGTCATGCCTCCTGCCGTGTTTGCCGCAGACATAGGGCCTCAGCCCCGCCTCTGCATCCCCAGAATGATCGCGCCCTGCGCGGCGGCCCCGGCCACGCCCGCCAGCGCCAACGCCGCCGAAATGCCGATCCATTCCGCAAGGCCGCCGACGGCAAAGGCGCCCAGCGCCACGCTCCCGAATCCCATCACGATCCACAGGCTCATCACCCGGCCCCGATAGCCATCAGGCAAATCGGTCTGGATCGCGGCCTGCATGCTGACTCCCACCCATGTCGAACAGAACCCCGCCACCACGGTCGCGGCCAATGCCATGGGCCAGACAGGCGCCAGCCCCATCGCCACCACCGCGCCCTGCCCCGCCATCGCGGCCCACAAGACGGCAGGCGCTATCCGCGCACCAAAAGCGCCCAATCCCACCGCCTTCAGGAAAGCCGAGGATATCGCCCCTGCCCCCGCCGCCGCCGTCAGCATGCCCAAACCGGCGGCCCCCCGCCCGAATGCCCCGTCGGCCAGCACCGGCAAGACCTCCAGCGCGCCCCGGACCACCATGGCAAAAGCCAGCGTCAAGAGCAGCGCATCGCGCACCAAGGGCGCGGTCACGGCATAGCGCATCCCGTCCAGCAGATCGGAAAAGACCGAGGCGCGTGGGCGCGGCGGCAGATCGCGGGGCTTGAGCCGCGGCAACACCAGCAGCATCGGCATGTAGCACGCGACCGACACCCACAGCGCCACCTCCGCCCCCGCCGTGGCGATCACCCAGCCCGCAAGCACCGGCGCGACCAGCCGGGCAAGGTTGAAATTGAGCGCCGTGATGCTGACGACATGCTGCACGATATCTGCCGGCACCAGCCGCGGCCCCAGCGACATCCGCACCGGATGATGCGCCGAGGAAATCACCCCGATCGCCAGCGCCGCCAGAACCAGCGCGACAGGCCCTGTCCAAGGCAAGGCCAGCGCCAGCGCCGCCAGAACGGCGGCCATCGACCCGTTCGTGATGAGCGAGGCGCGGCGGATGTCCACCCGATCCGCCATCACCCCGAACAGCGGCCCGAGGACCAAAGTCGGCGCAAGGCTCAAACCCGCGACCAATCCCACGAAACCCGCCGAACCCGTCCGCTCCCACGCCAGCCAGCCCAGCGTTACCCGCTGCACCCAGATCGCCTGCACCGCAAAGAAGATACCAAGGAAAAACAGGCGGAACTGCGGGTTCGAAAAGGCACCCCCCGCAAGGCTCATCCTGTCAAGATCCGGCTTACGCAACGTCACGCCCAGCCATGCATCTGCTGCAAAGCAGCATTGAATCATCGGGCATTGTGCAGTCGCAGCATTCGCTTATCTTCGGTTTCAACAGAGGCGAAAACAAACGCGCCTCTCGGGGAACGATGTTAGCGCAATCCGGCGCAGCCCCGATCGACGAGGAAAGGTAAAAGACATGGCATATGTTTCGAGCAACCGTAACACCGCCGCGCTGAGCTTCGGGGACCGCATCGCGGACATCCGCAAGGATTTGGCAGATGCATGGCGCGCCCACCGCATCTATCGGCAGACCCTGCGTGAATTGCAAGGGCTGTCGATGCGCGAACTGAACGACCTTGGCCTGAACCCCACGATGCTGCGCTCCATCGCGCTCGAGGCGGCCTACGGCAAGCGCGCCTGAGGCGCGGCACAGAAATTGCAGGCTTTTGCCTGACACGACACGGCGCGGCGATCCTTCTCCTGCCTTTAGGTCGCCCCGCTCGCGGATCCGCCCCCCTCCTCCCTTGGGTGGGTTCGCAAATACCCGGTCCGGCAACGGACCACCGGATCGGTTCCTTCCTCCTCCCTTGGGAACCGTGACGACCGGCGGCGGGGTTCTCCTCCTCCCTTGGCCCCGCCGCCACGATTTCCGCAGGGCACGCGCTCTGCACATCTGATCGGCGCCTCCTCCTCCCTTGGCGCTGAGACCCGGCGGCGGGGTTCTCCTCCTCCCTTGACCCCGCCGCCACACCTTCGCAGGGCAGATGCCTTGCAAACCGGATCGGCGCCGCCTCCTCCCTAGGCGCTGAGACGCGGCGGCGGACCTCTCCTCCTCCCTTGGGGTCCGCCGCCACACTTTCCCTCAGCCGCGATCATCCTTGGGCGACCCCATGACCACATAGGTCGTGATCGTCGCCACCTGCGGCAGCGCGCCAAGGATGTCGGTGTGAAACCGCTTGTAGGCGCGCAGGTCCGTCACCTCGACGCGCAGCAGGTACTCCACCGCCCCCGTGATGTTGTGGCATTCCCGCACCTCCGGCGCGGCGCGCATCGCGCGCTCGAACGCCTCCTGCACCCGCTTGGTATGTTCGGACAGGCCGACGGTCAGATAGGCGGTGAAGCCCACCCCCATCCGGTCGGCCGACAGCACCGCCCGGTAGCCCGCGATCACGCCCGCCGCCTCCAGCGCCTGCACACGGCGCGAACAGGCCGAAGGGCTCAGCGCCACGCGCTCGGCCAGCTCCAGGTTGCTGATCCGCCCCTCCTGCGTCAGGATGCGCAATATCTGCCGATCTTTTTCGTCTATTTCTGTCATTCGTTGCACCGCTACGTGATTTTCCTCACGATTAGCGGTTTCATTGCACGAGGTCGCGCGCAATCTGCCCGCCATGACCCTTGACCTGACCCTTGCCCTGATCGTCTTCGCATTCGCCTCGTCCATCACGCCGGGGCCGAACAACATCATGCTTCTGGCCTCGGGCGCGAATTTCGGTCTGCGCCGCACGATCCCGCACATGCTGGGCATCTCGATCGGCCATGCGGTGATGGTGGCCCTGATCGGGCTGGGGTTGTTGCGATTGTTCGAGCTTCTGCCGTGGCTCCGGCCCGCACTGATGGCCGCCTGCGCCGCCTATCTCTTGTGGCTTGCGTGGAAAATCGCCAATGCCGCGGCCCCCGACGCGGCCCGCGCCGCGGGGCGGCCCTTCACCTTCGTGCAGGCGGCGGGGTTTCAATGGGTAAATCCCAAAGCATGGTACATGGGCATCTATGCCCAGACCTATTACGCGCCTGCCGATGCCGGATGGCTGGGCGCGCTCTTCGTACCCGTGGTCTTTGCGCTGGTGAACCTGCCGTCGGTCGCGATCTGGGCGGCGGCGGGAACGGCGCTGCGCCGCTGGCTGGCGGAGCCCGAACGCCTGCGCGTCTTCAACATCACCATGGCGCTGTTGCTCGTGGCCTCGCTCTACCCGATGCTGAGCCTTTGAGCCTCAAAAAGGCACATCATCGGCGGCATCCGCGCTGACAAGGTAGCTGGCCAGCACCTTCTTCTCGCCCGCCTTGTCAAAGGCCACTTCCATCTTGTCGCCCTCGATCCCGATCACCGCGCCATAGCCGAATTTCTGGTGAAACACCCGGTCGCCCAAGCCAAAGACGCTGACGGCCTCGGCGTCGATCGTCATGTTCCGCGCCTCCGAGGGTTGGCGCAATCCCGGCCGGGTCTGATTCTGCTGCAAGCGCCGCCAACCCGGCGAGTTGTAGACATCGGCCCGCGCGGCGGCCTCGTGCAGCGCGCTGCCCTGCATCATTCCCGCCACGGGGCTCGCGCTCGACGACATGTTCTGGTGCCCGTGCAGCCCCGATGGCGTCAGCACCTCGACATGTTCGGCCGGCAATTCGTCGACGAAACGGCTCGCCATCTGGCTCTGCCACTGGCCATAGACGCGGCGGTTGCTGGCGAAACTGATGGTGCAGACCTCCTCGGCGCGCGTGATGCCCACATAGGCCAGCCGCCGTTCCTCCTCCAATCCCTTGACGCCGCTCTCGTCCATCGCGCGCTGGGACGGGAAAAGCCCATCCTCCCACCCCGGCAGGAAAACGGCGGGAAACTCCAACCCCTTGGCGGCATGGAGCGTCATCAGCGTGACCTTTTCCTCTTGGTCGTCGCTTTCATTGTCCATGATCAGGCTGACATGTTCGAGAAACCCTTGCAGGTTCTCGAAGCCTTCCAAGGCCTTGACCAGTTCCTTGAGGTTCTCGAGCCGCCCCGGCGCCTCGGGCGTCTTGTCGTTCTGCCACATCGCCGTGTAGCCCGACTCGTCCAAGATCTGCTCGGCCAGTTCGATATGGCTGATCCGTTCCGGGCTTGCGCCCTCGTCCTTAACCAGATCGTCGTCCGCCCCCGGCCCGACCGCCCGCAGACCGCCCAACATCAACCCGCGCCAGCGCGCCAACCCCTCGACGAAGGCGCGCAATTCACGGGCCCCCTTGCCGCCGATGGCACCCGTCTCGACCGCCAACCGAGCGCCCTCGACAAGGCTCACGCCATTGGATCGCGCCATGCGCTGGATCACCTGCTGCGCCTTGTCGCCCAAGCCCCGCTTGGGCGTATTCACCACCCGCTCAAAGGCCAGATCGTCATCGGGACTGACCACCAGCCGGAAATAGGCCATGGCATCGCGGATCTCCAACCGCTCGTAGAAGCGCGGGCCACCGATCACGCGATAGGGCAGACCGATGGTCAGGAACCGATCCTCGAAGGCGCGCATCTGGTGCGACGCCCGGACAAGGATCGCGATGCCATCGGGGCTGACCGGGGCCATGCCGCGCGTGCCGCGCCCCATCGCCTCAATCTCTTCGCCGACCCAGCGCGCCTCTTCCTCGCCATCCCAATGGCCGATCAGGCGCACGCGCGCGCCGTCCTCGCCCACGCTGCGCAGCGATTTGCCCAGACGCTCGCGGTTATGCGCGATGACCCCGTTCGCGGCTTCCAGGATATGCATGGTCGAGCGGTAATTCTGTTCCAGCCGCACGACCTTGGCGCCCGGAAAATCCTTTTCGAAGCGCAGGATGTTGCCCACCTCGGCCCCGCGCCAGCCATAGATCGACTGGTCATCGTCGCCCACCACGCAGATGTTGGAATGCCCCTGCGCCAAAAGCCTCAGCCACAGGTATTGGGCGACGTTCGTGTCCTGATACTCGTCGACCAGAATGTAGCGGAACCAGCGTTGGTATTGCGCCAAAAGGTCGGGATGCGCCTGAAAGATCGTGACCATGTGCAACAACAGATCGCCAAAATCGACGGCGTTCAGCTCCCGCAGACGAGTCTGGTACTGGGCGTAAAGCTCGGGGCCGCGATGGTTGAAGGCCCCCGCATCCGCCGCCGGCACCTTTTCGGGCGTCACCGCGCGGTTCTTCCACCCGTCGATGATCCCGGCCAATTGCCGCGCGGGCCAGCGTTTCTCGTCGATCTCGGCGGCCAGGATCAGCTGTTTCATCAGCCGCACCTGGTCGTCGGTGTCGAGGATGGTGAAATTCGACTTCAACCCCGCCAGTTCCGCGTGGCGGCGCAACAGCTTCACGCAGATCGCGTGGAACGTGCCGAGCCACGGCATCCCCTCCACCGGCTGGCCCATCAGATTGGCGACCCGCAACTTCATCTCGCGCGCGGCCTTGTTGGTGAAGGTGACGGCAAGGATTTCATTGGGCCGCGCCGTGCCGGTCAGGAGCAGATGCGCGATCCGCGCGGTCAAGGCCCGCGTCTTGCCCGTGCCCGCACCCGCCAGCATCAGAACCGGCCCCTCCAGCGCCTCGACAGCCGCGCGCTGTTCGGGGTTCAACCCGTCCAGATAGGGCGTGGGCCGCGCGGCCATGGCTTGCGCGGACAAAGAACCAGCGGAAAGGGGACGGGCGGCGGCGGCCTCGAAGGCGTCCGACTCACCCATGTCGTCATCGAACCTGCTCATGTGCAGACGATATAGCCATCCGCTGCGCGTTTAAAGGTTTGTTCTTATAATGTTCCGATTTCGCCTTTGGCAGGCGTTACAGTGCATATTTGTGGAAAGATGAAGGGACAGATCGTCTGCCCCTTGGGGATGGCATGAGGTGCGGCGCGGCTCTGGACAATTCCGCCGCTTAAGGTTGTCTTGCGCGCCATGGACCTTCATGCACGCTACCCCGCCCTTTCCGACCTCAAGGCCCGCGCGCGGCGCCGCATCCCGCATTTCGTCTGGGAATATCTCGACAGCGCGACCGGGGCCGAGACCAGCACCATCCGCAACCGCGCCGCGCTCGACGCCGTGCTGTTCCGCCCCGCCGCGCTGCGGGGCGAGATCACACCAGACCTGTCCACCAACCTGATGGGCCGCACCTATCCCGCGCCCTTCGGGATCGCACCCCTTGGCATGTCGGGGCTGATCTGGCCCGAGGCGGAACGCCTCCTTGCCCGCCATGGCGCGCGCGCGGGGATCCCCTACACGCTCTCGACCGTGGCCACCCGCACGCCCGAGGATCTGAAGGCCGAGATCGGCGACCAGGGCTGGTTCCAGATGTATCCGCCCCGCGCCCCCGAGATGCGCGACGACATGCTGCGCCGCGCCCTTGAGGCCGGATTTCACACCCTCGTCCTGACCGTGGATGTGCCCGCCGCCTCGCGCCGCGAACGCCAGACGCGCGGCGGCCTCGTGCAGCCCCCGCGCCTGACGCCGCGCTTGCTGGCGCAAGTGGCGCTTTGCCCAGCCTGGGCCATCGGCATACAGGCGACGGGAATGCCGCGGATGCGCCTGATGGACAGCTATGCCGACCAGACCAAGACCGGGCCGCTGCCCTCGACCGCGCATGTGGGCTACCTTTTGCGCGCCGCCCCCGATTGGGAATACGTCCGTGCGCTTCGTGACGGCTGGCAGGGCAAGTTGGTGCTCAAGGGCGTGATGGAGGAAGAGGTGGCCGCCAAGGCAAAAGGCGCGGGCGTCGATGCCGTCTGGGTCTCGAACCATGCCGGCCGCCAGTTCGACGGCGCACCCGCAAGCCTCGATGTCCTTCCCGGCATCCGCGCCGCGACCGACCTGCCGATCCTCTTCGACAGCGGCATCACCGGCGGGCTTGACGTGATGCGCGCCCTCGCGCTGGGGGCGGATTTCGTGATGATGGGCCGGCCGTGGCATTACGCGCTCGGCGCGCTGGGACGCGAAGGACCCGCCCATTGGCACGACATCCTTGTCAAGGACATGACCTCCAACATGGCGCAGATCGGCGCCAACAGCCTTTCCGACCTGCCCGCACGGCTGGCCGGCAAGACCTGAGCGGGGCGCGCCCGCCCCACAGATTTCACCTGAAAACAAAGGCCCCGCAATCCGCGGCAGGGACGCACTCAACCGTTGCCGCAGTGCGGAATGCCCCTTACACAAGCATGAGTTGCAAGACGAAAGGCGCGTGTGCAGATGGCCGAATTCAAGAAAATCCTCATCGCCAACCGTGGCGAGATCGCGATCCGCGTCATGCGCGCGGCGAACGAACTGGGCAAGCGCACCGTCGCCGTCTACGCCGAAGAGGACAAGCTGAGCCTGCACCGCTTCAAGGCGGACGAAGCCTACAAGATCGGCGAAGGGCTGGGCCCCGTCGCGGCCTATCTCTCGATCCCGGAAATCATCCGCGTCGCCAAGGCGAGCGGCGCCGATGCGATCCATCCGGGCTACGGGCTTTTGTCCGAAAACCCCGATTTCGTCGACGCCTGCACCAAGGCGGGCATTACCTTCATCGGTCCCAAGGCCGAAACCATGCGCGCGCTGGGGGACAAGGCCAGCGCACGCCGCGTCGCGATCGAGGCGGGCGTGCCGGTCATCCCTGCGACCGACGTGCTCGGCGACGACATGGAGACCATCGCACGGGAAGCCGCCGAGATCGGCTATCCCCTGATGCTCAAGGCCAGCTGGGGCGGCGGTGGCCGGGGCATGCGCCCGATCCAGTCGGAAAAGGAATTGGCCGAAAAGGTCCGCGAGGGCCGGCGCGAGGCCGAGGCCGCCTTCGGCAATGGCGAGGGCTATCTCGAAAAGATGATCCTGCGCGCCCGCCACGTCGAGGTGCAGATCCTCGGCGACAGCCATGGCAACATCTACCACCTCTACGAGCGCGATTGCTCGGTTCAGCGCCGCAACCAAAAGGTCGTGGAACGCGCCCCCGCGCCCTACCTGTCCGAGGCCCAGCGCGAGGAAATCTGCATGCTGGGCAAGAAGATCTGCGAGCATGTGAATTACGAATGCGCGGGCACCGTCGAATTCCTGATGGATATGGAGACGGGCAAATTCTACTTCATCGAGGTGAACCCCCGTGTGCAGGTTGAACATACCGTAACCGAAGAGGTGACGGGCATCGACATCGTGCGCGCCCAGATCCTCATCGCCGAAGGCAAGAGCCTGACCGAGGCGACGGGAACGGCCAGCCAATATGACGTGAAGCTGGACGGCCACGCGATCCAGTGCCGGATCACGACCGAGGATCCGACCAACAATTTCATCCCCGATTACGGCCGCATCACCGCCTATCGCGGTGCGACGGGCATGGGCATCCGGCTGGACGGCGGCACGGCCTATTCGGGGGCGGTGATCACCCGGTATTACGACAGCCTTCTGGAAAAAGTCACTGCATGGGCGCCCACGCCCGAGGCGGCCATCGCCCGCATGGACCGCGCGCTGCGCGAATTCCGCATCCGGGGCGTGTCGACGAACATCGCCTTCGTCGAGAACCTGCTGAAACACCCGACCTTCCTGAACTACCAGTACCACACGAAATTCATCGACCAGACGCCCGAGCTGTTCGATTTCAAGCCGCGCCGCGACCGCGCGACGCGCATCTTGACCTATATCGCCGACATCACCGTGAACGGTCACCCCGAGACCGAGGGGCGCCCCCTGCCCGCCGCCCATGCGCGCGACCCCAAGCCCCCGGCGCTGCGCGCGGAAACCCCGCCCTCGGGCACCCGGAACCTGCTGGAACAGCACGGGCCCGAGGCGGTGGCGAACTGGATGAAGGAGCAGACGCGCCTTCTGATCACCGACACGACCATGCGCGACGGCCATCAATCGCTTCTGGCCACCCGGATGCGCTCGATCGACATGATCAAGGCCGCCCCCGCCTATGCCGCGAACCTGCCCGAACTCTTCAGCGTCGAATGCTGGGGCGGCGCGACCTTCGATGTCGCCTACCGCTTCTTGCAGGAATGCCCGTGGCAGCGCCTGCGCGACATCCGCGCGGCCATGCCCAACATCATGACCCAGATGCTTTTGCGCGGTGCGAACGGGGTGGGCTACACCAATTACCCCGACAACGTGGTGCAGGGCTTCGTCAAACAGGCGGCCGACAGCGGCGTCGACATCTTCCGGGTCTTCGACAGCCTCAACTGGGTCGAGAACATGCGCGTCGCCATGGATGCCGTGCAGGACGCTGGCAAGATCTGCGAGGGCACGATCTGCTATACCGGCAATATCCTCGATCCCGACCGCGCCAAGTATGACCTCAAATACTACGTGAAAATGGCCAAGGAGCTGGAGGCCGCGGGCGCCCATGTATTGGGTCTCAAGGATATGGCGGGCCTTTTGAAACCGGCCTCTGCCGCCGTGCTGATCCCGGCGCTCAAGGATGCGGTGGACCTGCCCATCCATTTCCACACCCATGACACGGCGGGCATCGCCTGCGGCACGATCCTTGCGGCCTCCGCGGCGGGCGTCGATGCGGTCGATTGCGCGATGGATGCGCTGTCGGGGAACACGTCACAGGCCACGCTCGGCACCATCGTCGAGGCGCTGCAATTCACCGACCGCGACACCGGCCTCGACATCAAGGCGATCCGCGAGATCAGCGATTACTGGGAGGCCGTCCGCGCCCATTACGCCGCGTTTGAATCCGGCATGCAGGCCCCGGCGTCGGAGGTCTATCTGCACGAGATGCCGGGCGGCCAGTTCACCAACCTCAAGGCGCAGGCGCGCTCCATGGGGCTGGAAGACCGCTGGCACGAGGTCGCCCAGACCTATGCCGATGTGAACCGGATGTTCGGCGATATCGTCAAGGTCACGCCCTCCTCCAAGGTGGTGGGCGACATGGCTCTGATGATGGTCTCTCAGGGCCTGACGCGCGACGACGTGGAAAACCCGGAAAAAGAGGTCGCTTTCCCGGATTCGGTCATCGACATGATGCGCGGCAATCTGGGCCAGCCGCCGGGCGGCTTTCCTCCCGGCATCCTGAAAAAGATCCTCAAGGACGAGGCGCCGGTGCTCGACCGCCCCGGCCTGCGCGTGCCGCCGGTCGATCTCGACAAGACCCGCGCCGAGCTTTCCGACACGCTCGAGATGGAGGTCGATGGCGAGGATCTGATGGGCTATCTCATGTATCCCAAGGTCTTCACCGACTATGCCGCGCGCCACAAGGTCTATGGCCCGGTCCGCACCCTGCCCACCCGCACCTTCTTTTATGGGATGGAACCCGGCGAACAGATCGAGGCGGAAATCGACCCCGGCGTGACACTGGTGATCCAGCTTCAGGCCGTGGGCGAGACCACCGATGACGGCGAGGTCAAGGTCTTCTTCGAACTTAACGGCCAACCCCGGATGATCCGCGTCCCCAACCGCAAGATCGCGGCCAAGACCGTCAAGCGCGCCAAGGCAGAGACCGGCAACCCGGCCCATATCGGCGCGCCGATGCCGGGCGTCGTGGCCTCGGTCGCCGTCACGGCGGGGTCCAAGATCAAGACGGGCGATCTTCTACTAACCATCGAGGCGATGAAGATGGAAACCGGCCTTCACGCCGAACGCGACGCGGTGGTCAAAGCCATCCATGTCACCCCCGGCGGCCAGATCGACGCCAAGGACCTGCTGATCGAACTGGAATGATCCCACATGGCGCCCCGGCCGGGCCATGTCCCGGTCGGCCGCGCGCAGCGCAAAGGGCCAAGTTGTGACCGACCTCCTGCTCTACGGCCATGCCGACTCGGGCCATGCCTGCAAGGTGGCGCTGGCACTGTCCCTTGCGGGCCTGCCCCATGAGACGGTCACCGTCGACATCTGGGCCCCGGCCGAGACGCGGCCCGCGGCCTTTCTCGCAGCCAATCCCGCCGCCGAGGTGCCGGTCCTGATGATCGACGGCGCGGCCCATGTGCAATCGGGCGCAATCTTGCTGGAGCTTGCCACGCGCTTTGCCTGCCTCGGCGGCGACACCCCGCAAGGTCTGCGTCGGGGTCGCGAATTGCTCCTGTGGGAGGCGAACCGCATCGGCATGTGCCTGCCGCAACTCAAACAGGCCCGCCTGGACGACGGCCGTGGCTATCCGCCCGATGTGATCGACTGGCTGACCGCCCGCTACCGCACCGATTGTGCCCGCTTCGACCTCCTGCTGGGGGCGGGTCCGTTCTTTCACGGGCAGGCGCCCGGCATCGGCGATTGCGCCATCTGGGGCTATACCCAATGGCTCCCCGAGGCCGGGATGACCCCCACGCCCGCGATGAAAGACTGGCTTGACCGGATGCGCGCCCTTCCCCAGATGCGCCCGCCCGCGGCCTTCTTTCCCCCCGCCTGAGACAGGCCGCGGCGGCCGCGCGAAAACCGCGCCCGGGGGCGCAAATTCCCCCTTGCACGCCCCCGCACTTGGCCCTAAACACCGCCTCCACAGAGCGGGTGTAGCTCAGGGGTAGAGCATTACCTTGCCAAGGTAAGGGTCGTGAGTTCGAATCTCATCACCCGCTCCAGTCGCAAGAAGCCGGGTCCGAAAGGTCCCGGCTTCTTCCGTTTCAGCCCCCCCCCTCATGCGGCCCCGGCCCTGCGCGTCCGGCTTGAACCCCGCCCCGATCCTGATAGCCTCGCACCCGTAGAACCAGCCTACCATCAGTGTGTAACCAGTCAGGTTCTCGTCATGCCCACATCCCCCCGGACCGTCCGGTGCCCCCAGCCCTCGTCCCGCCCGGCCTGACGCGCCGCGCCGGGACAGCACACCGCCCCCCGGCCCCGCGCCCGCATCCATGACCGGCTCCACCCCGACCACGGGTCGAATCGCCCTCCTCGGCACGGTGGGCGTGCCCGCCCGCTACGGCGGCTTCGAAACGCTCGCGACCGAGCTTATCCACGCCGCCGAAGCGCAGGGCCTCTCGGACAGGTTCACCGTCTGGTGCAGCGCCAAGCAAACCGGCCCCGAGCGTCCGGCAAGCTACCGAGGCGCGCATCTGCACTACCTCCCGCTGTCGGCCAATGGCGCGCAATCCATCGCCTATGACGCGCTGTCGCTGCGGCAGGCCGCGCAAACCGACCATGACGCGGCGCTGCTTCTGGGGGTCTCGGGGGCCATGGCCCTGCCCTTCATCCGCGCCCGCTCGCGCATGCGGATCATCGCCCATCTCGACGGCATCGAATGGCAGCGCCCCAAATGGGGCCGCCTCGCCCGCACCATCCTCCGGCGCTCCGAGGCGATGGCTGCCCGCCACGCCGATGTGATCATCGCCGACAATCCCGAGATCGCCACCCATATCCGCCAAAGCTACGGCCGCGAGCCGGTCGAAATCGCCTATGGCCACGAACATGCGCTGTCCACAACACCCGCGCCCATCGACGATCTCGCCCTGCCGCCCGCCTATGCCTTCGCGCTGGCGCGCGCCGAACCCGAGAACAACCTCGCCACCATCCTCGCGGCCTTCACCGAAAACCCGTCCCATCTGCCGCTCGTGGCCATGGCCAATTGGCAGGCGACGGGCCATGGCCGCGCGCTCCGCAGCCGCTACGCGGATCATCCCCATATCCGCCTCCTCGACGCCGAATACGACCCCGGGCGCCTGCGCGCGATCCGCAGCCGCGCAACGCTCTACCTGCATGGCCATTCCGCCGGCGGCACCAACCCGGCCCTCGTCGAGATGATGGGGATCGGCCGCCCCGTCGCCGCTTGGGATTGCAGCTTCAACCGCGCGACCACCGGCGGGGCGGCAGCCTATTTCGACAGCGCCCGCAGTTTGCGGGCCCTGATCCCGGTCCTGACCGATCCGCGTCTCGCCCACGGCATGGCCGCCGAATTGCGCGCCATCGCCCGCCGCCGCTACCGTTGGCGCGATGTCACGCAGGCCTATTTCCACCTCCTCGGCCTCTGACGCGCCCTTTCCCCGCGCGCCCCCCGCGTCTATAGAACCCCCGAACCAGACGGAGCGGCCGCCATGCGCACAGCCACCATCACCCGCAAGACCAACGAGACCGCGATCGAGATCACGGTGAACCTCGACGGCACGGGACGCCATGACAACCAGACGGGCGTGGGCTTCTTCGACCACATGCTCGACCAATTGGCCCGCCACGCGCTGATCGACCTGACCATCCGCTGCGAGGGTGACCTGCACATCGACGACCACCACAGCGTCGAGGATGTGGGCATCGCGCTGGGTCAGGCGCTGACACAAGCCTTGGGCGACAAGCGCGGCATCCGCCGCTACGGCAGCTTCCACCTCGCCATGGATGACGCGCTCCTGCGCGCGGCGCTCGACCTGTCGGGGCGGCCCTATCTGGTCTGGGACGTGGAGTTTCCCACCCAGAAGATCGGCACCTTCGACACCGGACTGGTGCGCGAATTCTTTCAGGCGCTCTCGACCCATGGCGGCCTCACGCTGCATGTGACGAAACTCGCAGGAATCAACAGCCACCACATCGCCGAGGCCGCCTTCAAGGCGGTCGCCCGCGCCCTGCGCGAGGCGGTCGAACCCGATCCCCGGCAATCGGATGCCATCCCCTCGACCAAGGGGATGCTCTGATCCGATGACGACGGTCCTGATCGACTACGACTCGGGCAATCTGCATTCCGCCGAGAAAGCGTTCCAGCGCATGGCGGAGGAGGGCGGGCACGGCCCTGTCCTCGTCACCGCCGACCCCGATGCGGTCGCCCGCGCCGACAGGATCGTCCTGCCCGGCGACGGGGCCTTTCCCGCCTGCCGTCGCGGCCTTCAGGCCATCGACGGGCTGGAGGAGGCGCTGGTGGAGGCCGTCGAAACCCGCGGCGTGCCCTTTCTGGGCATCTGCGTCGGGATGCAGATGCTGACCTCATGGGGCCGCGAATACGAGGATGTCCGCGGCTTTGGCTGGATCCCGGGCGAGGTGACGCGCATCACCCCCGCCGATCCGGCGCTAAAGGTTCCGCATATGGGCTGGAACGATCTGGTGATCGACCAGACCCACCCGGTTCTGGCGGGGATCGAAACCGGCGATCACGCCTATTTCGTCCATTCCTACGCCATGCAGACCACTGAGCCCGCTCATCTTCTGGCGCATGTCGATTACGGCGGGCCGGTCACGGCCGTCGTGGGCACCCGCAACGTGGTGGGCGCACAATTCCACCCGGAGAAAAGCCAGCGCGCGGGGCTGCGCCTGATCGCCAATTTCCTCGACTGGCGACCCTGACGCGCAGCGCGCCCCGCGCGCCTGAGGTTCAGTTGACGCGGCTCCAGACACCGCCCTCGCGGCAGACAGCGCCGCCCATGACGCAGCCCGACACGCTCAAACCATTGCCCGTCCGCTGCAACCGCGACCGGTATTCCCGATCCCGGTCCGGCGAATAGAGCATCCCGCGATACTGACCCGGCTCGCCCGTCGGATTTGTGTCCCAGATGATCTGGCGGCCGACATTGTCGCTTTGCATGTTCGCCCCCGACGCGTCGAAGGCCTGCACCAACGTCCCGCACAGCGCTGCGCCGCATTGGGTGATGCGAATGATGCCGGTGTTGCCGTTGTCGTCTGGCGCGGTGCGCCAATCCCCGATCAACTCGTCCGCCATGGCGCTGCCCGCCATCGACAGGGCCGCAACGACGCCCAGAATGATCTTACGCACGGTGTTTCTCCTCCCATGGACCCGTGGCGCAAACCTGCGAAAAGCGCCCGCATCTTGTCCAGCGTGACGTTGCGAAACGGCCCGCCCTTGCCCCTTCCCCCGCGCTTTGCCAAAAGCGCCGGGAATTGCAGCGAAAGGCCTACCCGATGATCCTCTACCCCGCCATCGACCTCAAGGATGGTCAGGCCGTCCGGCTCCTGCGCGGCGCGATGGATCAGGCGACCGTCTTCAACACCGATCCGGCCGCACAGGCGCGCGCCTTTCAGGATGCGGGATGCCACTGGCTCCACCTCGTCGACCTGAATGGGGCCTTCGCAGGCCAGCCGGTGAACGGTGCCGCGGTCGAGGCGATCCTCGCCGCCACCTCCGTCCCCGCCCAGCTCGGCGGCGGCATCCGCGACATGGCGACGATCGAAGGCTGGCTTTCGCGCGGCATCGCCCGCGTCATCCTCGGCACGGTCGCCGTCGAAAACCCCGATCTCGTGCGGCAGGCCGCGCGCGCCTTTCCCGGTCAGGTCGCCGTCGGCATCGACGCCCGCAAAGGCCGCGTCGCCACCAAGGGCTGGGCCGAGGAAACCGACGTGATGGTCACCGACCTCGCCCACGCCTTCGAGGATGCGGGGGTCGCGGCCATCATCTACACCGATATCGACCGCGACGGCGCGATGGGCGGCCCCAACATCGCAGCCACCGCCGATCTCGCGCGCGCCACCTCCATCCCCGTCATCGCCAGCGGTGGCGTCTCGTCGCTTGCCGATCTCATCGCCCTGCGCGACACCGGCGTCATCGCGGGCGCGATCTCGGGCCGCGCGCTCTACGACGGGGCCCTCGATCTGGCCGAGGCGCTGGCGACGCTGGCCTGATCCTTCATCTTCCCCCAAATACGGACGGCAGAACGCCACCTTCCCTCACCCCCGCCAATCGGCTAGGCAGCTTCCATGCTCAAGACCCGGATCATCCCCTGCCTCGATGTCGCCGATGGCCGCGTGGTCAAGGGCGTGAATTTCGTCGATCTGATCGACGCGGGCGATCCCGTGGAACAGGCCAAGGCCTATGATGCCGCGGGCGCCGACGAGCTTTGTTTCCTCGACATCCATGCCACGCACGAGAATCGCGGCACGATGTACGACCTCGCCACCCGCACGGCCGAACAATGCTTCATGCCGCTGACCATCGGCGGCGGCGTCCGCACGGTCGAGGATGTCCGCAACCTGCTGCTCGCCGGGGCCGACAAGGTCAGCTTCAACTCCGCCGCCGTGGCCGACCCCGATGTCGTGGCGCGCGCCGCCGACCGCTTCGGCAGCCAGTGCATCGTGGTCGCCATCGACGCCAAGACCGTGGCCCCCGGAAAGTGGGAGATCTTCACCCATGGCGGCCGCAAACCCACCGGCATCGACGCGGTCGAGTTTGCCCGCATGGTCGTGGCCAAGGGCGCGGGCGAAATCCTTTTGACCTCTATGGACCGCGACGGCACCAAATCAGGCTTCAACCTGCCCCTCACCCGCGCGGTGGCCGATGCCGTCCCCGTCCCCGTCATCGCCTCGGGCGGCGTCGGCACGCTCGACCACCTCGTCGAAGGCGTGACCGAAGGCCATGCAAGCGCGGTTCTCGCCGCCTCCATCTTCCATTTCGGCACCTATTCCATCGCCGAGGCCAAGGCGCATATGGCCGCCGCAGGCATTCCCATGAGATTGAACTGAGGCCGACCATGAGCGACGACACCCTCTCCCGGCTCGCCGCCACCATCGCCGCGCGCAAGGGCGCCGATCCGGACACCTCCTGGACCGCGAAACTCCTGTCCAAAGGCCCCGAGAAAGCGGCCGAGAAATTCGGCGAGGAAGCCGTGGAGGCCATCATCGAAGCCGTGAAGGGCGACCGCGACCGCCTGACGGCGGAGGCCGCGGATGTCCTCTACCACCTCCTCGTCATGCTCGCCGCCCGCGACGTGACGCTCGACGATGTGCTGGCGGAACTCGACCGGCGGCAGGGCCAATCCGGCATCGCCGAAAAAGCCGCCCGCTAAGCCGAAAAACTCGAGTTTTTCGTCCGGGAAAACTGCAGTTTTCCCATCCGGAAATCTGCAGATTTCCGCCCACCTTCACAGCTTCGACGAAATGATCCCCGTGGCGAACCCGCCCATCCTGAGCTCGCCAAACAGTCGCTGATACTCGATCTTGGGGCAGCGGTTCTGGATCACCGTGATCCCCTCCGCCTCCGCGCGTGCCGCAGCCTCCGCATGGGTCACGCCGATCTGCATCCAGATGACCTTGGGCCGATGCGCCAGCGCCAGCGCCTCCTCGACGATCTCGGGCACCGCCTCGGGCTTGCGGAAAATGTCGACCACGTCGACAGGCTCGGTCACATCCGCCAGCCGCGCCTTGACCTCCACGCCCCACAACGTCGTGCCCGCCTGCCCCGGATTGACCGGCACCACGCGGTAGCCCTTCAGCGTCAGGTACCGCCCCACGTAATGGCTCGGCCGCACCGGGTTGGGCGACACGCCGATACAGGCGAAAACGCGCGATGTGCGCAGGATCTTGCGAAGCAGATCGTCGGAGGGTGTCTCTGTCATGACGCGACACTGCCACAGCCCGCGCCCAAGAAAAAGCGCCCGCAGCCATCAAGGGCGCGGGCGCAAGTCACGGAACGAGGGACAGTGATGGACGCAAGGTGTTCCGAACCAGGCGTCATGAGATGCATATGGGCCACAGCCTGACGGATTAAAGAAATCCTACGAAAACGTGATCCGACCGCTCAGCCAAGGATCGCGGGCCAATTCGCCTCGCCCGCGGCGATCACATCGGGCAACTCGGCGCTCCACAAACGCCGCGCGCGCAGGCTCGCGTTCAGGAACAAACGCCCTTCGTGGATCGACCAGGCTTCGGGGATCGTCGGCGCAAGATAGCCACGCGACGCCGCAAAGGCGCAATAACCGCCAAAGGCCGGGGCATGGCGCTCGGGCTCTGCGGCAAAGGTCGCGCGATTGGCCTCCGACGCGAACAGCCACCGCGCCCCGTTCCAGTCATGGCCGATGTCCGGGTTGCCGGGCACGGGCCCCTGCTCGGCGAAATAAGCGACCGGGTCGATCCCGTGGATCGCGACGCCTCGGGGCTGGAACACCATCGGCTCGGCTGCACGCGCCGGACGCGCCAGCACAAGGCCCGCCGGGGCAAGGGCAAGAAACCCGACAATCATGCGACGGCTCGGCATGGGCGCGCCCTCCCTGGATCACTCTTGATCCGCAGCTTGCCAGACAAGCCGCAGCCCCGAAAGATCCCCCACGAAACCGTGACGCCGCTTGATGTTGGCCGTGACCTTGGCCCGCACCCCGGACCTCAGTCGAAGATCTCTTCCACCACGTCCTCGACCATGTCCCAAACCTCGCCCAATGCGCGCTTCCACAGCGATTTCCTGCGCTTGACCGGGCGGGGCGGCAGGCGATCTTGCGGCATCGGGGGCAGGGGCGCACCATGGGGCGCGCGCGCCCGCGGGCTGGGCTTCTTGGGATGGGCCGGATCGGGGGCTTTCAGCCATTTCATCTCGTGAAGCGGCGCACCGCACGACCCACAGGCCAATTCATGCCCGCCCCGCGCCGTCAGCTGCAGCGCCTGCCGCATCCCGCAATAGGAACAGGTGGCGATCTTGGTGGAATGGGGCATCGGCCCTCCCCTACAGGTTTCTCACCGCATATAGGGACACTGCCGCCGCGTTCGAGACGTTGAGCGACCCGAAAGCCCCCGTTGCCGGGATCCGCACCAGATGGTCGCACAATTCGCGCGTGCGCGCCCGAAGCCCCGGCCCCTCCGCGCCCAGAACCAGCGCCACGGGCCGATCCGTCAAGGTCGCGGCCACGGCACCGATCTCCGCCTCTCCCTCGCCATCCAGCCCCAAGACGACATAGCCCATGTCCTTCAGGGCCTCGATCGCATTGCCAAGGTTCTGCACCCGCAGATAGGGTTGACGCTCCAGCGCGCCGCTCGCCGTCTTGGCCAAGGCACCCGTCTCCGGCGCGGCATGGCGGGCGGGCGCGACCACGGCGCGCGCCCCGAACACCTCGGCCGACCGCAGAATGGCGCCCACGTTATGCGGATCGGTCACTTGGTCGAGCAGCACCAAACGTGGCGCCGCCCCGCCATCGCCCAACGCCACATCCTCCAACCGCCCCCAATCCAGCGGCTTGACCTCCAGCGCAGCACCCTGATGGACCGATCCGGGGTCCAGCGGTGCGGTGAACTTGCGCGGATCCGCGATCTCGGGCTCAAGTCCCCCGACCGCGATGGCGTCATGCAGCTTGTCCTCGGCATTCTTGGTCAGCACGAGCCGTAACTTGACGCGCGCGGGGTTCATCAGCGCATCACGCACTGCATGCAGACCGAAGAGCCACACGGTCTCCGCCGCCGCTGCCCGCCGCCCGCGTTCTTTCTCGATGACCCAGCTCGGTTTCTTCGCCACGCGCCCTCTCCCGGCCCCGCTTCATTCCTCCGGGTTACGCGCGCCGCCCCCGCTTGCCAAGGCCCACCGCGCGCCGCGTTTCCCGGCGGTGTTTTCCGGTTGACGGCTCCAGCCCCCCCGATTATCCAGCGCTCGCGTCGGGCGACGTGCTGCAAGGTGCGGCAGCGGACTGTAACTCCGCCGGGGAGACCCATGCCTGGTTCGATTCCAGGGTCGCCCACCATTCCCCCCCAAGCATCGTCTCTTGCCTCGCTGCCCGCCCGCGCCCGTCGAATCGACGTCGGCCATCGGGCCCGTCCCGGTGCCGGTTTTTTGGCGCCGGGGCCCTGCCCCGCCTGACCATGGCCATTGCATTTTTGCCGCATCGCCCCGGTCAGCACCTGTTTTTTCAGCCAATTCTCTACAACCGGCCCACACCCTCCCTCTGTCGCTTGCCCAATGGGCATCCGCGCCCTAACACAATCCCTGTAGTGTCCTGTGTTGTTTGTGTGTGTGCGGGTTCGCGTATGTCCTATGTGCCCAAGGTCGATGGCTTTCGTGCGCCGCCTGTTGCGACGCCAATCCGCCGCCCCATCGTCGTCGTCCGCCGTGACAGCCATCTGCAAACTTGGTTAAAACGCGCCTTCGACCTCGGCTTCAGCACCGTGGTGCTGCTTCCCGCCCTGATCGTCGTGGCCTGCGTCCTTTTGGCGGTGAACCCGTTCCTGAACCCCGGCCCGCTCTTTTACGCGCAAAAGCGGATGGGGCGGGGCTGCAAACCCTTCCGCGCCTACAAGTTCCGGACGATGGATGTCCGCCCGCGCGGCATCCGCGGCCCCGACGACCCGATCGAGATCCACCGCATCCGCCCCGTGGGAAACCTGTTGCGCAAATCCCGCTTCGACGAATTGCCCCAGATCCTCAACGTCTACCGCGGCGAGATGAGCCTGATCGGCCCCCGCCCCGATTACTTCCGCCACGCCAGCCGCTACCTGCACACCATCCCCGGCTACCGCGAACGCCACGCCGTTTTGCCCGGCATCAGCGGGCTGTCGCAGGTGCGCCACGGCTATGCCGCCGGACATTTCGCCACCCGCCTCAAGACGCGGACAGATCTGGAATATATTCGCCACGGCTGTTTCCGGCTCGACATGTGGATTGTCTGGCGCACCATGGTTACGGTCTTCCGTATGCGCGGCGCGTGATCGGGCTGGCATCCGCCCCCTGCTGAGGCTAGCGTCCTCCGGGTAACGATCCCGGTGACCTTGCCCCCATGCCCTCGCGCGACCCGCTCCAGACGACCCCCGCCCACGGCCCCTTCAACGTGGTCATCGTCGCCCAGGCCGGTCGCCTCGAATACGAGGCGCTGCTTTTCGCCGCCTCCTTCCGGGCCTTCAATCCAGATTTCGCCGGGCGCTTCCTGATCGCCGAACCCCAGCCGGGTCACCGCTGGCCCCGCGATCCGCGCATCGCCAATGCGGATCTGCGCGCCATGCTGACCGGCGATTTCGGCGCGGAAATCCTGCCCTTCGAAAGCCGTCATTTCGGCGACAGCTACCCCTATGGCAACAAGATCGAGATGCTCTCGGCGCTTCCCGCCGATGAACCCTTCGTCTTCTTCGACACCGACACGCTGATCACCGGCGACCTGACGCAGGTGCCGTTCGATTTCGACCGCCCCTCGGCCTCTTCCCGCGTCGAAGGCACCTGGCCCGAGATCCAGCTCTACGGCCCCGGCTATACCGCGACATGGAAAGCGCTCTACGACCGCTTCGGCCTCGATTTCGACGCCTCGCTCGACCTGTCGCAGCCTGATGAATACTGGCGCCGCTACCTCTATTTCAACGCGGGCTTCTTCTACTACCGCGACCCGGCCGAATTCGGGCGGCGTTTCCTCGACTACGCCCTGTCCATCCGCGACGACCCTCCGCCCGAATTGGTCTGCCAATCGCTCGATCCGTGGCTCGACCAGATCGCCCTGCCGCTGGTGATCCATGGCCTTGGCGGCGGGCGCGACGCCTTGCCCCCGGGCTATCTCGACGGCAGCCATTCGTGCCATTACCGCGTCCTGCCGCTGGCCTATGCCCGCGAGGATCAGCGCGTGATCGATGTACTGGAACAGGTCAGCGCCCCCAACAAGATCAAGAAGATCCTCAAGGGCCACGAGCCCATCAAACGCATGATCTACCAAGGCAAGGGCGCCAAGGCCCGCGCGCTCTTCGACCGGGCCAACCTGCCCCGCCGCGAACAGGTGATCCGCAACACGCTCAAGCGCGAGAAACTCTGGCTCCGCTGACATCACCCTCAAACGAAAACGGCCCCGCCCATGGGGCGAGGCCGCTTGCAATCCTGGTGAAATCTCAGCCCGCCGTCGCCGGCTCTTCCTTCTTGCGTTCGGAATAGATCATCAGGGGCTGCGCCTCGGATGTGACGGCCTCCTCGTTCACCACCACTTCTTCCACGCCCTCGGTGCTGGGCAGGTCGAACATGGTGTTGAGCAAGATATCCTCCATGATCGACCGCAGGCCGCGCGCCCCGGTCTTGCGCGCAATCGCCCGCTTGGCGATCGCCTTCAGCGCATCATCGGTGAACTTCAGCTTCACATCTTCCAGCTCGAACAGCCGCTGGTACTGCTTGACCAGCGCGTTCTTGGGCTCGGTCAGGATCGTGACCAGCGCCGCCTCGTCCAGATCCTCCAGCGTGGCGATCACGGGCAGACGGCCCACGAATTCCGGGATCAGGCCGAACTTCAGGAGATCCTCGGGCTCCAGATCCTTGAAATACTCGCCCACGGTCTTGGAGGCCGGGTCGCGCACATCGGCGCCAAAGCCCATGGCCGACCCCTTGCCGCGCTGCGCGATGATCTTGTCGAGCCCCGCGAATGCGCCCCCGCAGATGAACAGGATGTTCGTCGTATCCACCTGCAGGAATTCCTGCTGCGGATGCTTGCGCCCGCCCTGCGGCGGCACGCTTGCGACTGTGCCCTCCATGATCTTCAAGAGAGCCTGCTGCACGCCCTCGCCCGACACGTCGCGGGTGATCGACGGGTTGTCCGACTTGCGCGTGATCTTGTCGACCTCGTCGATATAGACGATGCCACGCTGCGCGCGCTCCACGTTGTATTCGCTGGCCTGCAACAGCTTGAGGATGATGTTCTCCACATCCTCGCCCACGTAACCGGCTTCGGTCAGCGTCGTCGCATCCGCCATGGTGAAGGGTACGTCGAGAATCCGCGCCAGCGTCTGCGCCAAGAGCGTCTTGCCGCAGCCCGTCGGGCCAATCAGCAAGATGTTGGACTTCGACAATTCGATGTCGGATTTGCCCGAATGGTTCAGACGCTTGTAATGGTTGTGCACAGCCACCGACAGCACGCGCTTGGCATGCATCTGGCCGATCACGTAATCGTCCAGCACGTCGCAAATCTCCTGCGGCGTCGGCACCCCGTCCGAGGATTTCAGACCCGAGGTCTTCGTCTCCTCGCGGATGATGTCCATGCACAGCTCGACGCATTCGTCGCAGATGAACACCGTGGGCCCTGCAATCAGCTTGCGGACCTCGTGCTGGCTCTTGCCGCAGAACGAGCAATAGAGCGTGTTTTTCGAGTCGCCGCCGGAAGAAGTCGCCATATCGTCCACCTTTGATACCTAGGGGTGGGGGGCCCCCGACCCGGGTCAAACCCGGGCCGAAATTTCAGGAAAGCCTAGAACAGGCCAACCGTCATCACAATGTCAAATTCCCCGCGGGGGTCCGACGACCACGAGACTGTGACCCGCGCCGTCACTTGCCCTCGCTCTCCGCGGGGACGCGATTTTCCACGATCTGGTCGATCAGGCCCCAGTCCTTGGCCTGCTCGGGATCCATGAAATTGTCCCGCTCCAGCGCGTCGACCACGGTGTCGAAATCCTGCCCGGTGTGCTTGACGTAGATCTGGTTCAGCCGGTCCTTCAGCTTCTGGGTCTCCTTGGCATGGATCATGATATCCGTCGCCTGACCCTGATAGCCACCCGAAGGCTGGTGAACCATGATGCGCGAATTGGGCAGGCTGAACCGCATGCCCTTTTCCCCCGCCGTCAGCAAAAGCGACCCCATCGAGGCCGCCTGCCCGATCACCAGCGTCGAAACCTTGGGCTTGATGTACTGCATCGTGTCGTAGATCGACAGGCCGCTCGTCACCACGCCGCCGGGGCTGTTGATGTACATGCTGATTTCCTTCGACGGGTTCTCCGCCTCCAGATGCAACAGCTGTGCCACGATCAGGCTGGCCATGCCGTCATGGACCGGACCCGAAACGAAGATGATCCGCTCCTTCAGGAGCCGCGAAAAGATGTCATAGGCCCGCTCGCCCCGGCTGGTCTGTTCGACCACCATCGGCACGAGGGTGTTCATGTAGTGCTCGGTCGGATCAATCATCGCTGCCTCGGCCCCAGATACATTGCGCATGTCATGCCCTGAGTCTTAGTGGTCGCATGGGGGGGCTGCAAGGGCGGGCCGGCGCTTGACTTGTCGAACCGGATCGGAAAACAGGCAGATCAGTCTTTGGAACTCCCCGGGGGTGGATCATGGTCCGGCAATCTTCGCTCACGCTCGCCTCCGAATGTACGGTGGCCGAACGCGCGGCCATGACGCAGGCGCTTGAACAGGCGGGCTTTACCGGCGCGCATCTGGAACTGGGCACCGCGGCGGGCGGCACGCTCAAGGAGTTGATGGGCATCTACCCAGATGCGGCAACACGCCCCCCCTTCCATGTCATCGACCCGATGACCTATTTCCCCGACCAGCTCACCAAGGTTCGCACCAACCTGACGAATGCGGGCATCGATCCCGACAGCGTCCGCTTCCATATCGGCACCTCGGCCGATTTCCTGCCCGTGGCGCGCGCCGAAGGCTTGCGCTTCGATTTCGTCTTCATCGACGGCGATCACCGGCACCGCCCGGTTCTGGCCGATCTGGCGCTGGCCGATTTCGTCAATCCCGGCGGGCTGATCGCACTGCATGACAACGGCCCGAAATTTCCGGGCGTGGGCTGGGCCATCGACCGCTTCCTCGCCCGCAACCCCGGATACGAGCGCGTCACGCAGGCCGAAACCCTCACCCTCCTGCGCAAGACCCAAGCCGCCGGTCCCGTCCGCATCCTGGGCCTCGATCTGGCCGAGGCATCGGTGACCCAGGTGCTGTCGCGCTGGCGTCAATCCTACCGCAAAAGGCTGGCCCGCCGCGCCTGACCGCCTAGATCGGGCGGCATGATCAACACCGCCCTCCCCCCCGCCACCCGTACCGAGGCGATCGCGCGTCTCAGCCGCTTCGTGCCCCATGCAGGCCGCGATTACGCCGCGCAGCGCAACCATGACCTGCCGGGGCACCCCCATGTCTCGACCCTCTCGCCATGGCTGCGCCACCGCCTGATCACCGAAGCCGAGGTTTTGCAGGCCGTTCTCGGCCGCCATTCGCTGCAAGCCGCCGAGAAATTCGTGCAGGAAGTCTACTGGCGCACCTATTGGAAAGGCTGGCTCGAATTGCGCCCTGCTATCTGGGGCGACTACCGCGCGGGCCTTGACCGCGTTCTGGCCGATGCGAGCCTCACCGACCGTCTGGCGCAGGCCGAGGCCGGGCAGACCGGCATCGCCTGTTTCGACGCATGGATGCAGGAACTGGTCGCCACCGGTTACTTGCACAATCACGCGCGGATGTGGGCGGCCTCGATCTGGATCTTCACCCTCCGCCTGCCGTGGGAGGCTGGGGCCGATCTCTTCTTGCGTCACCTGCTGGACGGCGATCCGGCCTCCAACACGCTGTCATGGCGCTGGGTCGCGGGTCTCCAGACCAAGGGCAAGCATTACCTCGCCCGTCCCGACAACATCGCGAAATACACCGGCGGTCGGTTCCAGCCCACGGGGCTTGTGACCGATGCCGAACCCCTGCGCGGTCCCGATGCGCCCAAGCCGCGACCCGCGCCCGGGGGCGACCTGCCCCGCCCCGGCCTCAAGACCGCGATCCTCCTGACCGAGGAGGACCTGTCGCCCGGTTTCCTGCTCGACGCGCTCGACGGCCCGCCCGTGGCCCATGCCGCCCTTCTCGCGGTCACGGGCCGCTCGCCCCGCCCCGTCGCCCCGCGCGTCCTCGACTTCACCCGCGCCGCCATCACCGATGCCCGCGACCGCTGGTCCGACCGCATGGGCGCGGCAGGTCCCCTGACCGATGATGTCACCGCGCTGGCCGCATGGGCGTCCGAGGCCGGGATCGACCAGCTTGTGACCGCCTATGCCCCGGTCGGTCCGGCGGCCACCGCGCTCTCGCGGCTCGACCGCGTATTGGCCGATGAGGGGATCACGCTCGTCCGCCTGCTCCGTCCCTACGACGCCTCCGCATGGCCCCACGCGACCCACGGCTTCTTCCGCTTCAAGGAGGCGATCCCCAGCCTTGTCGCGGAATTGTGAGCAAACTTGTGGATAAGTTAAGTCACGGTTCGATAGGTGATAGTCCGTTAGGAAATCGTCCGGAACTTTCAGGATCGCTTAACGGATTTTCACAATCCTTTAACCGGATCGAAACGCTGCATGTCGCGCAACAGCGCGATGAAACCTTGGGTCTGCGCGGCCAGATCCGCCTCGCCCAACTCGGCCGTCGCACGCGACGCATCGCCCACGGTTCCCTTGGGGTTCAAGTCATTGGCCAGCCATCCCAAATTCGCATCGGCCATGTGATAACCCAATTTCGCCGATCCCTGCCGCAACGCCGTCTGGCGGCTCTCGAAATTCTCCACCAGATCGCCGCGCACCAGATCAGGCCGGCTCGCCAACATCATGGAAGTCTCTGATAATCCACCATGAATATCGACCATCGGCCCATCGGGATAGGTATAGACCCGCGCGCCGCCCAACCGCGTCCAGGCCGTCGTCGCCACCGCCATGCCAAGCGTCTGCCGCAGCTCGCGCGCCACGATCTCCATCGGCGCGACATTGCCGCCATGGCTCGTGACGATGACCATTTTCTTCAGCCCCGCCCGTGCCACGCTTTGCCCGATCTCGATCCAAGCCCGGATCGCGGTCTCCCAAGTCAGCGTCAAAGTGCCCGCAAATTCAATATGTTCGTTCGATTTGCACACCTGCTGCACCGGCAGGAAACTGGCGGGAACATCCCCCGGCAAAGCGTCGATGACCCGCGCCACCATCGCTTCCGCAAGGATCGCATCGACCCCCACGGGCAGATGCGGACCATGCTGCTCGATCGCCGCGATCGGCAGAACCGCGATCCAACCTGTTGTATCGCTTTCGGAAAATTCGCGCGTCGTCATCTCGCGCCAGATCGGTCTTGGCAGGCTCATGCTATCCTCCGTTTCCTCGCTGATCAGACCCGCCCGAAGGCACGTCCATGCCCGGCACCGCGCCAACCGCGAACATCCACCAGATTGCCCGCTTTCCGGGCATCGCACCAGTGAAACGCCCAAGCGCGCATCACCCGCGGATTCCCAACCCGGGGTTGCACAATCGGTGCGAATGATATGAATCGAGACAAGCCACAGGAGATACGCCATGCCCGACGGACACACCCGCCACACCGGCCCCTCGCTTGCGCCCTTCGACTGGGCCGACCCTTTCCACCTTGCCGAACAATTGTCCGAAGAGGAACGCATGGTCGCCGAAAGCGCGCGGGCCTATGCGCAGGACAAGCTTCTGCCGCGCGTCAACGATGCCTATCTGAACGAGACCGTAGCCCCTGAAATCTTTGCGGAAATGGGCGCCATGGGCCTCCTGGGCGTCACGATCCCCGAGGAATTCGGCGGCATCGGCGCCGGCTATGTCACCTATGGTCTCGTCGCCCGCGAGGTCGAGCGCGTCGACAGCGGCTACCGGTCGATGATGTCGGTCCAGTCTTCGCTCGTGATGTATCCGATCCACGCCTATGGGACCGAGGCGCAGAAGGCCAAATACCTTCCCGGCCTCGCCGCCGGAACGCTCATCGGCTGTTTCGGCCTCACCGAACCCGACGCCGGGTCCGACCCTGCAGGCATGAAGACAACGGCCAAGAAAACCGCCGATGGCTATGTCCTGAACGGTGCCAAGATGTGGATTTCCAACAGCCCCATCGCCGATGTTTTCGTTGTCTGGGCCAAATCCGAGGCACATGGCGGCAAGATCCGCGGCTTCGTGCTGGAAAAGGGCATGAAGGGTCTCAGCGCCCCCAAGATCGGCGGCAAGCTGTCCTTGCGCGCCAGCGTCACGGGCGAGATCGTGATGAAGGATGTGGAAGTCGGCGAAGACGCGCTTTTGCCCGGTGTCGAGGGGCTCAAGGGCCCCTTCGGCTGCCTGAACCGCGCACGCTACGGCATCGCCTGGGGCGTGATGGGCGCGGCCGAGGAATGCTGGCACCGCGCGCGCCAATACGGGCTTGACCGCGTGCAATTCGGGCGTCCACTGGCCCAGACACAGCTGTTCCAGAAGAAACTGGCCGACATGCAGACCGAGATCGCACTAGGCCTTCAGGCGGCGCTCAGGGCGGGCCGGATGATGGACGAGGGAAGCTGTGCGCCCGAGGTCATCAGCCTGATCAAGCGCAACAATTGCGGCAAGGCGTTGGATATCGCGCGGGCCGCGCGCGACATGCATGGCGGCAACGGGATCATGGCGGAATACCACGTCATGCGCCACGCCCAGAACCTCGAGACGGTGAACACCTACGAGGGCACGCATGATGTCCATGCGCTGATCCTTGGCCGCGCACAGACCGGGCTTCAGGCGTTTTTCTGATCCTCAGGATCCAAGACGGGCGGTCACGCTTTCGGGCGTGACCGTGCCGATCACGTCTCCCGCCTCTTCCACCGCCAGCGCTGCGGGGCTTTCGGCAAAGCGTTTGAGGATCTCGCGCACCGGCAGGTCGGCGGCGATGTGATCGCCCGCGCCGGGCACCGGCTGCATCACGTCGCGTGCGGTCAGAACCCCCAATGGGTTCATGTTGGCCACGAATTCCGCGACATAGCCGTTTGCGGGGCTCGAGAAAATCTCGCGCGGGGTGCCGCATTGCACGATCCGCCCGCCCTCCATGATGGCGATCCGATTGCCGATCTTGAACGCCTCGTCCAGATCGTGACTCACGAAGATGATGGTGCGCTTCAGATCGCGTTGCAGGTCCAGAAGTTCATCCTGAAGCTTGGACCGGATCAGCGGGTCGAGCGCGGAAAAAGGTTCGTCCATCAACAGGATCGGCGCTTCGGTCGCAAAGGCGCGCGCCAATCCCACGCGCTGCTGCATGCCGCCCGACAATTCCCCCACCAAGGCCCCCGCGCGGTCCGCCAGGCCTACAAGCTCCAGCTGACGCTCGACCCGGGCGCGACGTTCCTCGGCGGAAAGCCCGGCCAGTTCGAGGCCGAGGCCCACGTTGTCGCGGACGCTGCGCCAAGGCAAAAGGCCGAATTGCTGGAAGACCATGGTCACCGCGGTCTGCCGCAACCGTCGCAGGGCCGCGCCCCGCGCTTCGGTGACATTGACCATCGTATCGCCCACGCGCACCTCGACATGGCCGCGCACCACGGGGTTCAGCGCATTGACGGCCCGCAGAAGGGTGGACTTCCCCGAGCCCGACAGCCCCATGAGAACAAGGATTTCCCCCTCTTCGACCTCCAGCGCGCAATCATGCACACCCAAAACTTGCCCGGTGGCGGACTGGATCTCGGACCGGCTTTCCCCCGCATCGGCGCGTTCCAGCGCGGCTTCGGGTCGATCGCCGAACATGATGCAGACATCGTGGAAACGGACGGCATGGGTCATGTCGGGGTCTTCTCGTAGCGCAAGATACCGTCGATCCGGGGCGGGGCCCCGTCGGACGGATGATGGATGCCGTCATTGACCGGGATTTCAGGCAGGTCCCAGACCGAAAAATCCTTCAGACAGGCAAGGTTGACGCCGAACTGCTCGGGGTTCGAGCGGCGCTGGTGATGGGTGTAGATCCCGCAGGTTCGGCAAAAGAAATGCTGCGCTGTGAGGGTACCGAATTGGTAGAGGGTCAGATTGTCCTCGCCCGCGTGAAAGCGGATGCCGTCAAGGTTGGCCGACACGGCGACCGCCCCCCGCATCGTGCAATAGGAACAGGTGCAACGCCGGGCGGAGGACAATCCGCCTGGCAGCGTCACGTGAAACCGAACCGTTCCGCAATGGCACGATGCCTCGAACATCTCGGTCATCTGCGCCCCACCCTCAGAACCCGGTCGAGCAAGATCGCCACGACCACGATGATCAGCCCGGCCTCGAAACCCAGCCCGGTGTTGACCTGATTGAGCGCGCGCACCACCGGCACGCCCAGCCCATCCGCACCGACCAGCGCCGCGATCACCACCATCGACAGCGACAGCATGATGGTCTGGTTCAGCCCCGCCATGATCTGCGGCGCGGCATAGGGCAGCTCGACCTTCCACAGCTTCTGACGCGGGGTGGCGCCGAATGCATCGGCGGCCTCGATCAGCGCGGTGGGGGTCGAGGATATACCCAGATGCGTCAGGCGGATCGGCGCTGGCAGCACAAAGATCACGGTGGCAATCAGCCCCGGCACCATGCCGATGCCGAAAAACACGATGGCCGGGATCAGGTAGACGAAGGTCGGCAGCGTCTGCATCAGGTCAAGCACGGGCCGCATCGCCGCGTAAAGCCTTGGGCGGTGGGCAACGGCGATGCCGATCGGCACACCCAGCCCCATGCAGACCACGCAGGCCGACAGGACCAGCGTCAGGCTTTCGGTCGTTTCCTCCCAATAGCCTTGGTTGATGATGAACAAGAGGCCCGCCGCCACCAGCGCAGGCACCCGCCAACCGCGGTGAAGCCGCCAGACCAACGCCACGAAGATCAGCGTCACAAGGATCGGATGCCATTCGGGCGGGTAGAGATAATCGATCTCGGACCGGCGCAGATCATAGAGCCAGCCGGTGTTGGGCGGTTCCTGCAACAGGGCGAGAATGGCCTCGATCAGCACCTCGAGCCCCACGGCCAAAGCATCGAACAGGCCCGACAAGTTGGATTGCAGCCAGTCAAAGCCCGCCTCGGCGGCGTCCCCGACCCGCAATTTGCATTCCGTGACAGCGCCGAGCGGGCCTGCCCCCTCGGGCCAGCCCTCGTCGCAGTCCGTGATCCACCTCAGCATGGCTCACCTTTCGCGGTACCTTGCCCTGTGGCAGGCTTCGCGCGACCCGGACCGGAGGAGATGAAATGCCCGACCTGACGCTCTACACCAATCCCATGTCGCGCGGGCGCATCGCCCGCTGGATGATGGAAGAGGCGGGCCTGCCCTACGAGGCCCGTATCGTCGCCTATGGTCCTGAAATGAAATCGCCCGCCTATCGCGCGCTTAACCCGATGGGCAAGGTTCCCACGCTGGTCCACGGCGACACCGCCATCACCGAGGTCGCGGCGATCTGCACCTACATGGCCGAGCTTGCCCCGGATGCTGGCCTGATCCCGCCGCCCGCGACGCCCGAGCGCGGCAGTTTCTACCGCTGGATGTTCTTTGCCGCCGGCAGCGTCGATCCCGCGGTCTCGGCGGCCTCTCTGGGCCTCGACACCAGTGACCCGCAGGTCTACCGGCGCGTCGGCTGGGGCACTGTCGAGGCTGTGGCCGACACCTTGGCGGGCCTGTTGTCCGACGGACGCCCCTACCTCTTGGGCGAACGGTTCAGCGCGGTCGACATTTGCCTTGGCAGCCAGATCGTCTGGGGCCTGCAATACAATTCCCTGCCCGCGCGTGACGGCTTCGCCGCCTATGCCGCCCGCATCACCGACCGGGACGCCGCGCAGCGCGCCGCCGCGATCGACGACGCGCTGATCCCCGCGCCCGAACCGGGCACGGGGACTTGATGATGGCGCCGTGATCAAAGCCCCAGCGCCGCCGAGACCGCTGCCGCCGCGTCACCGCCGTCAAGCGTGGTGACCCCGTCAAGCCAGCCCATCACCGTGTCGGGATTGGCCGCCATCCACGCCGTCGCAGCCTCGGCCGGATCGGCACCATCGTTCAGGATCGCGCCCATGATCTCGTTTTCCATGGCCAGCGTGAATTCGAGATTGGTGAGCAGTTGCCCCACGTTCGGGCAGGCCTCGACATAGCCCGCGCTCGTGTTGGTATAGACAGTTGCGCCGCCCAGATCGGGGCCGAACCAATCATCGCCGCCCGTCAGGTAGGTGAGGTCGAAATTGGCATTCATCGGATGCGGTTCCCAGGCGAGGAAGACGATCGGTTCGCCCCGGTCCACGGCGCGGGCGACCTGCGCCAGCATGCCCTGTTCCGAGCTTTCGACCACGTCGAAATCCGCAGCCCCCAGCCCAAAGGCATCGGCCGCGATCATGTCGAGGATCAGGCGGTTGCCGTCATTGCCGGGCTCGATCCCGTAGATCTGGCGCTCGAGTGCGTCGCCCGCACCCGCGACATCGCTGAAATCGTCGATCCCCATGGCCGCACCATGGGCATTGGTGGCGAGCGTGTATTTCGCCCCCGTCAGGTTCGCGCGCACCGTGTCCACCGTGCCCGCATCGCGGTAGGGCGCGATATCGGCTTCCATCGTAGGCATCCAGTTGCCGAGGAACACGTCGATGTCGCCCGAGGCGAGCGAGGTATAGGTGACCGGCACCGACAGGACGCGGATCTCGGTCTCGTAGCCCAGCGCCTCGAGCACCACGGTGGTGGCCGCCGTCGTCGCGGTGATGTCGGTCCAGCCAACGTCCGAGAAGGTCACCGTGGCACAATCGTCCTGCGCCATGGCCGCACCTGCGGAAAGGCTCAGCGCCAGCGCGCTTGCGGCGCTGCGGGTCAAAAGGCTCATGGTCATATCTCCCTGTTCTGGTCGTTTTGTTGATTGACCAGTCAATTAAAAACCTGTTTTCTGCGGCAATGCAACCATCAGGGGACAAGCAATGCCACGCGTAGGCATGATGGCACAGCGTATGGACGCGCTTGTCAACGCCACGATCGGAGAGATCGGGCGCAAGGGCTCGCTCGACGTGACCATGGGGCAGATCGCCAAGGCCGCGGGCGTGTCGAGCGCGCTGGCCCATCATTACTTTGGGTCGAAGGACGACCTATTCCTCGCGGCGATGCGGGCGATTCTGTCCGAATTCGGGGCCGAGGCCCGCCGCGAGTTATCCGCGGCGCGGGATCCGCGTGGGCGCCTTGGTGCCATTGTCCGGGCCAGTTTCGGCGGCCAGAACTTTCTGCCCGAGGTGGTCGCGGCCTGGCTCAATTTCTACGTTCTGGCCCGCACCCAGCCCAAGGCAGCGCGGCTGTTGAACATCTACCAGCGGCGGCTCGTGTCGAACCTGACCCATGCGCTGCGCCCGCTCTGTGACCGGCCCCAGTCCGTCGCGCGGACCGCTGCCGCGCTGATCGACGGGCTCTATATCCGCCACGCCCTGACCGAGGCCGGGCCGCCTGATGCAACGCAGGCCATCGCCACGGTCGAAGCCTACCTGACACTCGCCATCGGAGACGCACGTTGACCCGACCCAACATCCTGATCGTGATGGTCGACCAGCTGAACGGGACGCTCTTTCCCGACGGCCCGGCCGATTGGCTGCACGCGCCGCATCTCAAACGGCTCGCCGCGCGGTCGGTGCGCTTCGCCAACAGCTACACGGCAAGCCCGCTGTGCGCGCCCGCCCGCGCCAGCTTCATGTCCGGACAATTGCCCTCGCGCACCGGGGTCTATGACAATGCGGCGGAATTCGCTTCCTCGATCCCGACATACGCCCATCACTTGCGGCGCGCGGGCTATTACACGGGTCTGTCGGGCAAGATGCATTTCGTCGGCCCGGATCAACTGCACGGCTTCGAGGAACGCCTGACGACCGACATCTATCCCGCCGATTTCGGCTGGACGCCCGATTACCGCAAACCCGGCGAGCGGATCGATTGGTGGTACCACAACATGGGATCCGTCACCGGCGCGGGCGTGGCCGAGATCAGCAACCAGATGGAATACGACGACGAGGTGGCCTTCATGGCCGAGCAAAAGCTCTATGACCTCGCGCGGGGAAAGGATGCCCGGCCCTGGTGTCTGACCGTCAGCTTCACCCATCCCCACGACCCTTACGTCGCGCGACGCAAGTATTGGGATCTTTACGAGGATTGCGCGCATCTGCAGCCCGATGTGCCCGCCCTGCCCTATGCGGATCACGACCCCCATGCGCAGCGCATCTTCGACGCAAACGACTGGCGGAATTTCACGATCACGGAGGATGATATTGCGCGGTCCCGGCGCGCCTATTTCGCCAATATCTCTTATCTCGACGACAAGATCGGCGGCATCCTCGACGTGCTCGACCGCACCCGGCAGGACGCGATCGTCGTCTTCGTCTCGGACCATGGCGACATGCTGGGCGAGCGGGGGCTTTGGTTCAAGATGAACTTCTACGACGGGTCCGCCCGCGTCCCCCTGATGATCGCGGCCCCCGGCCTTGCGCCGGGCCGGGTCGAAGATCCGGTATCGACCATCGACCTGTGCCCGACGCTGTGTGATCTGGCGGGCGTCTCGATGGCCGAGGTCATGCCATGGACCGATGGCGAAAGCCTTGTGCCCTTGGCGCATGGTCGGACACGGCAAAGCCCCGTCGCGATGGAATATGCCGCCGAGGCGTCGATCACGCCGCTGGTGGGACTGCGGCAGGGACGGTGGAAATACACCAATTGCGCGGCCGACCCCGAGCAGCTTTTCGACCTGATGGCCGATCCGCAGGAGCGGGTGAACCTTGCCGATGACCCCGCCCATGCCGGGACGCTGGAACACTTCCGCGTCATGGCCGCCGCGCGCTGGGATCTTGAGGCCTTCGACGCCGCGGTGCGCGAAAGCCAGGCCCGCCGCTGGGTTGTCTACGAGGCGCTCAGGAACGGGTCCTATTACCCGTGGGATTTCCAACCGCTCAGAGCCGCCTCCGAGCGCTTCATGCGCAACCACATGGACCTCAATGTCCTTGAGGAAAATCAACGCTTTCCGAGAGGGGAATGATGCAAGCCCAACCCAATGCCAGCCATTTCGTCAACGGTGCCTATCTCGAGGATGCGGCGGGTTCATCGCTGCCCGTGATCTTTCCCGGAACGGGTGAAGAGATCGCGCAAGTCCATGAGGCTACACCGGCCGTGATCGAAGCCGCGCTTGCCGCAGCCAAAGCCGCGCAAGCGCCATGGGCCGCGCTGATGCCCGTGGAACGGGGCCGCATCCTGCGCCGGGCCGCCGATATCATCCGGTTGCGAAACCGGGAATTGTCGGAACTCGAAACGCTCGACACCGGCAAGCCGATTTCCGAAACGCTGGTGGCCGATGCGACCTCTGCCGCCGATGCGCTGGAATTTTTCGGCGGGCTGGCCGGTACGCTGACCGGCGAGCATGTGCCGCTCGGCGCCGATTGGGCCTATACGATGCGTATACCGCTGGGGGTCTGTGTGGGCCTTGGCGCGTGGAACTATCCCACGCAGGTCGCGGCGTGGAAGGCCGCGCCGGCACTGGTCTGCGGCAACACCATGGTTTTCAAGCCTAGCGAGCAGACGCCGCTCTGCGCCCTGAAACTGGCCGAAATCCTGGTCGAGGCGGGCGCGCCGCCCGGTGTGTTCAACGTGATCCAAGGCGCGGGCACGGTGGGTCGCGCGCTGGTCGAGGACGCGCGCGTCGCCAAAGTGTCCCTGACCGGCTCGGCCGAGACCGGCAAACGCGTCTATGCCGGGGCGGCGGCGCAGATGAAGCATGTGACGATGGAATTGGGCGGGAAATCGCCCCTCGTCATCTTCGAGGATGCCGATCTCGACAGCGCGGTTTCGGCAGCGATCAACGCCAATTTCTTTTCCACCGGGCAGGTCTGTTCCAACGGGACGCGGGTTTTCGTGCAGCGCGCGATCAAGGAGGAATTCTTGGCCCGGCTGGTTGCGCGTGTGTCCAAGGCCGTCATCGGCGATCCGAGGGATGAAGCGACGCACGTTGGGCCGATGACCAGCGCCGAACAGCTGGAAATCACCTGTTCCTACATCGAAAAAGGCAAGTCCGAAGGTGCGCGGCTGGTGCATGGCGGGCGCGGGCCCGACCGGCCCGGATGGTTCGTGGAGCCCACGATTTTTGCCGATGTGACCGACGAGATGAGCATCGCGACGGACGAGATATTCGGCCCGGTCATGTCGGTCCTCGATTTCGAAACCGAGGAAGAGGTGATCACCCGCGCCAATGCGACCGATCTGGGCCTGTCGGGCGCGGTCTTTACTCGCGATCTGGTGCGCGCGCATCGCGTGATCCATGCGATCGAGGCCGGAACGCTCTGGATCAACCAGTACAACGTGACGCCGGTTGAACTGCCTTTTGGTGGGGTGAAGGGATCGGGTCTCGGGCGCGAGAATGCGCGCGCGGCGATCGAATCCTATAGCCAGCTCAAATCCATCTATGTCGGCATGACCCCGGTAGAGGCGGCCTATTGATGTCGGGATCCATGCAAGCCGATCATGTCATCGTGGGCGCGGGCAGCGCAGGCTGCGCCATCGCCTGGCGTCTGGTGGAGGCCGGAAAATCCGTCATCGTCGTGGAACATGGCGGCAGCGATTGGGGCCCGTTCATCAACATGCCCGCCGCGCTCTCCTATCCGATGGGGATGAAGCGTTACGACTGGGGCTATATGACCGAGCCAGAGCCGCATATGGACGGGCGTATCATGGCCTGCCCACGCGGCAAGGTATTGGGCGGATCCTCGTCGATCAACGGGATGATCTATGTGCGCGGCCATGCGCGCGATTTCGACACCTGGGCCGAAATGGGGGCGGAGGGTTGGTCCTATGCCGATGTCCTGCCCTATTTCAAACGGGCCGAGACATGGCATGGCGACGCGGGGGATGCGCGGTTCCGGGGGCATGATGGCCCGCTGCACATCACGCGAGGACCACGAAAAAACCCTTTGTTCCAAGCCTTTATCGAGGCGGGCGCGAACGCCGGATACGGCGCGACCGAGGATTACAACGGCCAGCGGCAAGAGGGTTTCGGAGCCTTCGAGATGACCGTATGGCAGGGTGAACGCTGGTCGGCGGCCAAGGCCTACCTGCGGCCCGCGCTGAAAACCGGGCGCTGCACGGTGGTGCGCGGCTTGGTCGAAAAGGTCGAGATCACGGACGGCCGCGCCAGAGGTGTGCGGCTGGCGGGCGGGCGCCTGATCGAGGCGCGCGAGGAGGTGATCCTGTCCGCTGGTGCGATCAACTCGCCCAAAATCTTGATGCTCAGTGGAATTGGACCAGCCAAGCATCTGGCCGAAATGGGTATTCCCGTGCTGGCAGACCGCCCCGGCGTGGGTGCGAACCTTCAGGACCATCTTGAGCTGTATATTCAATATGCGTCTACCAAACCCGTCAGCCTTGCGCCCTATTGGTCGCTTTGGGGCAAGGCGCTGGTGGGTGCGCAATGGCTGTTTTTCCGCCAAGGTCTTGGCGCGTCGAACAATTTCGAGGCCTGCGGTTTCATCCGGTCGCGGGCGGGGATCGACTATCCCGACATCCAGTTCCATTTCTTGCCCATCGCCGTGCGCTATGACGGCAAGACGGCGTCCAAGGGGCACGGGTTCCAAGCACATGTCGGGCCGATGCGATCCAAAAGCCGCGGTAGGGTCACGCTACGCTCCGCCGATCCGGCGGAGGCGCCCCGGATCTTGTTCAATTACATGTCCCAACCCTCTGATTGGGAAGAGTTTCGGCGCGCGATCCGGCTGACGCGGGAGATCTTTGCGACCGAGCCGATGGCGGGCTTTGTCGACCACGAAATCCAGCCCGGACAGGCCGAAACGGATGCAGAATTGGACGCCGTGATCCGGGAGCATGCGGAAAGCGCCTATCATCCTTGCGGGACGGCGCGAATGGGGCGGCGGGATGATCCGATGGCGGTCGTGGACCCGCAGGCGCGGGTGATCGGGGTGGAGGGGCTACGGCTGGCGGACAGTTCGGTTTTCCCCCTGATTCCAAACGGAAACCTGAATGCGCCCTCGATCATGGTGGGGGAAAAGGCGGCCGATCACATCTTGGGCCGCGCGCCGCTTGCCGCGGAAAACCTCGAGCCCTGGATCGCGCCGGATTGGGAAAACGCGCAGCGGGAGAGCGACGCGCGGAAGGCGGCGGCGGAGTGAAAAAGGGCGGTAGGGATCTCGTCGTTTTTCCGTAGTGAACCCGTAGTGCATCCGTAGTGCATCTGTCATGCGCATCAGCGCCCCTCGCCGATGACCAGAACCCGGCCATGGGGCGGCGGATCGACGGGCGCGGGGACCGCCCAGAGCACGGGGTAGCCCGGCGCGGGCGGGACGACCGCGTCGAGGTCGGTGAGCACCACGAGCATGGAGGGGGCAGCGGCCCCTGCCCGGTCGAAAAGATCGGCGTAATCCGTGCCGCCGCCCGTTCGCAGCGGCAGATCGCCCAGCGCCTGCCATCCCGATGGATCGAGGCGCGTTTCGAGAAAGACCGCCTCGTCGAAGGCCATCAGATGCACCTCGGCCCCGGTGCGGCGCGCGATGCCCCGCGCCTCGGCGGTGAAGAGCCGCAGCATCTGCGCATCTACGGAAGAGGAGGTATCGAGGCCCACGACCAGCCGGGGGCGCGCATCCATCCGTTGGCGACCCGGTTCATAGACCGGCACGGGACCGCCCCGGCGCTCGGCCTCGGCCATGCGGGCGACCCATCGCCCGGCGGGCCGCCGCCAACTGGCATGGGGCCGTTCGGTGAGCGCACGGGCGAGAACGCCGCGCAAAGCCACCTCCCACGGGACGGCGGCGGGGGCGAGATCGGCGAGGATCGCACCCAGCTTCCCAATGCCCGTGCCCGCCTTGCGCCCGGCCTCGAGCGCGCGGAGGATCTGGTTGCGCCAATCGGCGGTTTTCTGGGTCTCGCCGCTGTCGTCGGGTTCGCCAAGACCCAGATCGACGGCGAACCCTCGCGTTGCGCCCCAGTCGCGGAGTTTCTCGGCGCGTTTGGGATCGGCGTGGAGCGCCATGGCGAGCCTGTCGGCATCCCAGCGTTCCAGAGCCGCGACGGGGGATTGCGCGGGCAATCCCGCCTCGGCCAGAAGCTCGGTCAGAAGAACGGCGGGGCGCGGGACGGCATGGCCGGCAAGGATAAGCGTCTCATTGATGATCCCGTCAGCGGCGAGACCGAAGAGCGAGGCGTCGAAGCCGTCGCCCAAGCGTTCGGCCAAGCCTGCCTGCCGGTCGGAATGGCGCAGCGCGACATGGAGGACGTGATGAGCTACAAGCCCCACTTGTTCCGGCAGGCCCAGCGTGTCGAAACCGGGGCCGTAGCTGATCGTGTCGCCATCCGTTCGGGTCGCGCCATCGCCGTCGCGGTGGCGGCACCAGAGCGCCAGGACGGCAAGGGCCGGATCGACCTCGCCCAGATGGGCGAGCGCGCGGGCGGCGCGGTTGGAATGGGTCGTCACGGCAACCCTGCCGCCTGCCGTTCGGCGGCATAGGCGGCGTAATCGGGGCTGTCGGCAAAGACATCTTCCCAGCCCTGTTCGAGCGCGCGGCCGATCAGCATCTCGAAGCCGAAGGCAGCCAATTCACTCACAGGTAATCCACCGTAGCCTTGCCCGCCAAGCCCACGCAAATCGGACAGAATCTCGATGCCTGTGGATAAGTTTGCGCGGGTGGTCGCGCCGACCATCCCATAGACCAGCGCCGTCAGGCCATGGAGGGTTCGGGGATACATCACCACACGATCCTTGCGCGGAGTTTCCATCATTGCGTCAATCTGGACCGTGGCCGCGATTTCATCGGCCAGCAGCGCGAATTCGGCGGCAGGCGCCGCCCCCACCGTGCCCGCGATCATCACGGAGCGCGTGGCGCGGTCGGGAATGGCGTGCATGATCTGGCTGACCCGTGTCCAGCTGCGCGGGGTGCAGGCGATCATCTGGCCCCGGCGCAAGCTGTCCTCGGTCGTCTCGAGCAGGTCGGGCCGTGTGCGGATGAAGGCCGCGACGGCGGGATGGATGCCTGCGGGGATGGCATAGTGTTTCAGCCAATCCTCGGGATTTGCCTGCACGATCATGTGGATGAGCCGGTCCGATAGCGCCGTGCCCATGTCATAGGCGATGGCGCCATCTTCGATCCGGTTGCCTGCGGCGATGATCATGACGCTGTCGGGCAGGCGGTGGCGACCCACGCGGCGTTCCTGCAAGAGGCCGTAGACGGTGGGTTGCAGGGCGGGGGCTGCGGCGGTCAGTTCGTCGAGGAACAGGATCGCGGGGGCGTCGGTGTCGGGCAGATCTTCGGGGCGGTACCAGATGGTTTTCGCCGCCTCGTGGTCGAAATAGGGGAGGCCGCGCAGATCCTGCGGTTCGATGGTCGTCAGGCGCAGGTCGAAAAGTTCCGCGCCGATGCGATGGGCAAGGGTCTGGACCACTTCGGTCTTGCCGACACCGGGCCGGCCATGCAGCATCCAGCTGGCCATCAGGCCCCCGGCTTTCTGCGCCTCCCACCCGGCCTCCAGCACCTTCAGCGCCTCGCCCGCCGCAACCGTCGTCGCATTCACGCTCATGCGGTGGCCGCCCGTTTTTCAAGCGCTGCCGCCAGCCGCGCATGGGCGGAGACGGCGCGGGCCTCTTGCGCGATGTCGCGGATGTAGAGGTCATCGCGGTGATTGACGGCCAAGAGGTCACGCTCGGTCAGATCGGCATCGAAAAGATCCGCGAGTGCGGCGCGGTCGCCCTCATCGAGCGACAGGAGCCGGGGGGCGGGCCGGTCGGTCTGGACCGAGACGAGCGTCAGGGGGGCGATGCGTGCCAGTTCGGATTGTTCGATGACAAGGCGCAAGTCGCCATCGGTCAGGGCATGGCGGGCGGCGATCTTGCGCAGGGCGGCGCGGGCGCGGAAGGCGAGCGTGTCGAGGCGGCGCGCGGCCGTATCCGCATCGACGGCGCGGGCGCGGCCCGCCTTGGACAGGCGCAGCACCTTCATCTCGACGAAGGCGATGACGATGAGCATGGCAAGCGGGGCCTGCGTGACGGGCAGCGCCAGATCGCGCGACAGGAGCGGGATGGCGACAAAAGGCAAAAGCGCCGAGAGATAGCGGAGGATCTGGATTTCCACGATCATCCGGAGCCAGAGCCGAAAGCCCCCGCGGCGCGGCACGAGCTGCACCCGGCCCAGGAACTTCTTGGGCAGGCTGCGGGTTTCCAAGACGCCGCGGTTGGAAATGGTCGTGTCGCTGGCGATCAACATGGGTCCTAGCCTAGCGCATTTGGAGAGGCCGCCAATGGCCCTGCTTTCGTCTTTGGGTCCGATGCGCTAGGTCTGGGGTCGCCGTGTCCGAAGAGGAGTGTTTTTCGCATGACCCGCATCCCGCCGCTGAGCTGTTTCAAGGCCTATGACATCCGTGGACGTCTGGGCGACGAGCTGAACGAGGAGATCGCCTATCGGATCGGGCGGGCCTTTGCAGAGGTGATGACGGCGCGGCGCGTGGTTCTGGGGCGCGACGTGCGCCCGACGTCCGAGGCCTTGGCAGCCGCCGTGGCGCGCGGGCTGGTCGAAGCAGGGGTGGAGGTGCTGGACCTTGGCCTGTCGGGGACGGAAGAGACCTATTTCGCCACCACCCATCTGGAGGCGGATGGCGGCATCTGCGTCACGGCGAGCCATAACCCGATGGATTACAACGGGATGAAGATGGTGCAGCGCGGATCGGCCCCGATCGGCAATGCCGAGGGGATGGCCGCGATCAAGGCCTTGGCCGAAAGCGGGGAATTCGCGGCCCCCATGGCGGGCGGGCGGGTGACCTACGCGAGCGGCACCCGGGCGGCCTATGTCGCGCGGCTGATGGAATTCGTCGATGTCGCGGCGCTGACGCCGCTGAAAGTGCTGGTCAATGCCGGCCATGGAGCGGCCGGCCCGAGTTTCGACGCGCTGGCGGATGCCATGGCCGAGGCGGGCGCGCCGATCGAGTTCGTGCGGGTCTATCACGATCCCGACGGCAGCTTTCCGGCGGGCATCCCGAACCCGCTTCTGGACGAGAACCAGCCCCTGACCGCGGGACCGGTGGTGGACCATGGCGCGGATATGGGCGTGGCTTGGGACGGCGATTTCGACCGCTGTTTCTTTTTCGACAACGAGGGCGGGTTCGTCCCCGGCGAATATGTCGTGAGCCTGCTGGCCGAGGCGTTCTTGGTCAAGGAGCCGGGGCAAAAGATCGTCCATGACCCTCGCGTGATCTGGGCCACGCAGGAGATCGTGGCGGATCTGGGGGGCCAGGCGATCCAGTCGAAATGCGGCCATTCCTTCATCAAGCAGGTGATGCGCGACACGGGCGCCGTCTATGGCGGAGAGATGTCGGCGCATCACTATTTCCGCGATTTCATGGCCTGCGACAGCGGCATGATCCCGATGCTGTTGATGATCGAACTGGTTTGCCGCAAGGGGCAGAGCCTCAAGGAATTGCTGAGCGAACGGCGCGCGGCCTATCCCTCCTCGGGCGAGGTGAATTTCCGCGTCGCCGATCAGAAGGCGGTGATCGCGGCGATCGAGGCGGAATATGCCCCCAAGGCGGAGGCGCGGGACGAGACCGATGGGTTGTCGCTGTCCTTCGGGGATTGGCGGTTCAACTTGCGGGCGTCGAACACCGAGCCCTTGTTGCGGCTCAACATCGAGGCACGCGGCAAGCCCGATCTGGTGGCTGCGAAACTGGCGGAATTGACCGCGTTGATCGGGGGCTGAGCGATGGCCAAGCGCCCCGAGGCGGCCCATGTTCTGGCGATCACGTTCCTGTATTACAAGGACTTGCCGCGCGCCTTTGCCTTTTACCGGGACGTGCTGGGCCTGAAGCTTGCCATCGATCAAGGCGATCTGGCCAAGATCATGGAGATTGCCCCCAACGCCCATGTCGGCCTTGTCGACGAGGCGCGCGGCATGAACAACTGGCAGGCGGAAAAGTGCGTCCAGCTGTGCATCCGGGTCGCAGATGTCGACGGCTGGCACGCCTATCTGGCGGCGCAGGGCGTCGCGGCCTTGTCGAAGATCTTCGTCAACGACACCATCGGAATCCGCGCCTTCGTTTTTCGGGACCCCGAGGGCTACCAGATCGAGATCCAGCAGGCGACCCGTTGAGTCGTCTGCCCCCTGCCTTGGCACCATCGCACCGGCGCGCTAAGCCTTGATCCGCGACACCGCCCGACGACCGACACACCACCCCGGAGAGACCGATGCCCGATAGAAAATTGCTGGATGAAACCGCCTCGGGCGTCTTCACCATCGCGGCGACACCCTTCCTGCCCGATGGCGCGCTCGATCTCGACAGTATCGACAGCATGGTCGATTTCTACGAGGCGCGTGGCGCGACGGGCCTGACGATCCTTGGGATCATGGGCGAAGCGGGCAAGCTTTCAGCCAAGGAAAGCAGCGTCGTGATCGAACGCGTCACCAAGCGGGCAAGCGTCCCCGTGGTGGTCGGCGTCTCGGCCCCAGGGCTGGCGGCGATCAAGGCGATGGCCGACACGGCGATGGACAAGGGGGCGGCTGGCGTCATGGTGGCCCCGCCCGCCACACTTCGGACGGACGACCAGATCATCGGGTATTTCCAGATGGTTTCCGAGATCCTCGGCAAAAGCCCATGGGTCTTGCAGGATTTCCCGCTGGTGACCGAGGTGCAGATGTCGACCCGCGCGATCCGGACCATTTTCGACAGTTGCCGCAATTGCGTGATGCTCAAGCACGAGGATTGGCCGGGGCTCGAAAAGATCTCGACGCTGCGCCGTCAGGAGGCCGAGGGCGCGCGGCGGGTGTCGATCTTGTGCGGGAATGGCGGCATGTTCCTGCTGGAGGAGGTGCTGCGCGGCGCAGATGGCGCGATGACGGGATTTGCCTACCCCGAGATGATGGCCGAGGTCGTGCGCCTGACCAAGGCCGAGGACGAAGGCCGCGCACGCGATATCTTCGACGCCTACCTGCCGCTGATGCGCTATGAAAGCCAGCCGGGCCTCGGCCTTGCGATCCGTAAGCATATTCTGGCCAAGCGGGGCGCCATTGCACATGCCACGGTGCGGCGGCCCGGCACGGTCCTGAGCGCGGACACGCTGGCAGAGATCGAAACGCTGATCGCCCGGCAGGAAACCCGGCTCGCGGCCTTGGGATAGGGGAAAAGGCGCGCACTTGGGGACGGGAAAACGGGACGGGTTGTTCTTCGACAAGTATTGGTTGAGCGGCGGCTCCGTCAGTAGCTACGTCAACCGAGTTTTCTCATCATCGCGCGCCTTCATCCACGTCGCGTCAAAGACTTGCATCCGCTGAACTTGACCTTCTGGGCGTACAACGTCGCGTTGCTGATGCCCTGACCGGCTATCGCGCTGTCCTCCCCGAGGCCGCCGTCGTCGGTCTGCTTGCCAGCGCCGTTGCCCTCGCCTTCAGGCGCGGCAATGCGAAGGTCGCAGACGTTCCCGTCGATTGATATGGATCTTGCCAAGGCCATCAGCGAGATTTTCGGGGTGTCCCATGCGCGAAAGCTGTCTCGTCGCGCGCGGGCCGAATGACCTAGCCGACGGTGACCCCGAACAGCGATCCGACCAGCGCGGTGGCAGCCATGGCGAGGGCGCCCCAGAACGTAACGCGGACGGCGCCACGCAGCACACCCGCGCCGCCCGCCGTCGCCCCAAGTCCCCCGAGAATGGCCAAAGACAGCAGGGTCGCACCAGCCACGACAGGCACGATCTGCGACGGGGGCGCCAGCATGGCGACCAAAAGCGGTATCACGGCACCCAAAGCGAAGGTCATCGCCGAGACAAGGGCCGCCTGGATCGGATGGGCGGTGACCGTCTCGGAGATGCCCAGCTCATCACGGGCGTGGCTGCCGATCGCGTCATGCGCGGTCAATTGAAGGGCGACCTGCTCGGCCAGATCGCGGGTGAGCCCGCGGGTCTCGTAAATCCGGGTCAGTTCTTCCACCTCGGCCTCGGGGGTCTCTGTCAGCTCCTTTCGCTCGCGCGCCAGATCGGCGCGTTCTGCATCGGTCTGCGAACTGACGGAGACATATTCGCCCGCAGCCATCGACATCGCCCCGGCCACCAGCCCGGCAAGGCCCGCGATCAGAACCTCCGGCCGTCCCGCTCCGGTCGCCGCCACACCGACCAAAAGGCTCGAGGTTGAGACGATCCCGTCATTGGCCCCAAGCACTGCCGCGCGGAGCCAGCCGATGCGATGGACCATGTGGATTTCGGAATGGGACAGGCGGCTCATGCTTTGGCTCCTTCGGGGCGGGGATGCGGTGCAGCGAGGCCGTCGGGCGAAATGCGCAGGGCGCGCAGCGCGTTCAGGATGACGGCCACATCGATCGCTTCTTGCAAAAGCGCACCTTGAACCGGCGTCAGATAGCCGAAGGCGGCTGCGATCATACCCAGAACCGACAGGCTGATGCCTGCGGCTACGCTTTCGAGGGCGATCCTGCGCGACCGCCGGGCGATCTCGATCCCCGGCGCGATGCGGTCCACGCGATCCACCAGCAACACGACATCCGCAGCCTCGGCGCTGGCGGCGGCCCCGCGTGCGCCCATCGCGACACCGACATCAGCTGCGGCCAGCGCCGGGGCGTCATTGACGCCGTCGCCCACCATCATCACCGGGCCATTCTTGTGTTCGCTCAGGACAAGCTGGACCTTTTCTTCTGGCGTCAGCCCGGCCCGGATGCCGTCGAGGCCCAGACCCTGCGTCACCCGTTGCGCCACCTCGGCCCGGTCTCCGGTGGCCAGCAGAATGCGCGCGACGCCCTGTCGGCGCAGGGCTTGCAGCATCGCGGGCGCCCCCTCGCGCAGGGGATCGGACATCACCAGATGCCCCGCCAAGCGCCCATCGACGGCGACCGCGACCATCAAGGATCCCGCGGCCAATTCGGGATTGCCGCCCGACACCCGGCCTACCCGCGCCGCGACGAAGCCGTCGCCGCCCACGATCACCGAACGCCCATCGATGACGCCGATAACCCCCTCGCCGGGGACTTCGGTCACATCCTCCGGGATCGGCAGGATCAGCCCGCGCGCCTTGGCGGCGGCCACGATGGCCTGTGCCACGGGGTGTTTCGACGCTTGGTCCAGCGCTGCGGCGTGGCGCAATAGGTCTTCGGCGTCCATCCAATCGTGACTGTCGATGCGCACGATCCGTGGTCGCCCGTCCGTCAAGGTGCCGGTCTTGTCGAGGATCAGGGTGCGGATGCGCGCCATGGCCTCCAGCGGTTTGGCCCCCTTCACCAGCACCCCGAAATGCGCGGCGCGCGACAGCCCCGCCACCAGCGCCACCGGGACGGCGAGGATGAGGGGGCAAGGTGTGGCCACGACCAGCACGGCGACAGCGCGGATCGGATCGCCGGTTAGCCCCCATGCGGCAAAGGCGATAGCAAGAGTGACAGCCAAAAAGCCCAGCGACCAGCGGTCGGCAAGCCGGGCCATCGGCGCTTTTGACGCCTGCGCCGCCTCGACCAGCCGGACGATACCGGCATAGGTGCTGTCCCGCGCCTCGCGCAGGGCCTCGAGGTCGAAGGCGTCCCCCGCATTGGTCGACCCGCTCATGGCCTCGGCCCCGCGCTCCAGCCGAACGGGCAGGGATTCCCCCGTGAGCGCCGATGTATCCACAAAGGCTGTGGCCGAGGCGATCCGTCCGTCCACCGGCACCACGTCACCCTGCCGGATCAGAAGCCGGTCGCCGGTGGCGATGTCGTCCAGCTGCACCTCTTCCAAGCCACCGTTGCGGTGGCGCGTCGCGGTGCGTGGAACACGGGAGAGAAGATCGCGCATCTCGCGACGCGCGCGGCCTTCGGCAAAGCTTTCCAGAAAGGTGCCGCCCGAATACATGACGGCGACGACCGCCGCGGCCAGCGTTTCGCCGAAAGTCAGGGCCGCCGACATCGAGAGGGCGGCAACGATGTCGAGCCCGACTTCGCCGCGCGCGAGGCTGCGGATGATTTCGACCACCAGAGACGCCAGCACGGGCAGGACGCCTGCAAACCAGACTGCTTGGGCGAGGTCCGCGCGCCCGCTGACGTGCAGACCAAGGCCGGTGACCAGGCCCACGAGGCCGATTGTCAAAAGCAGTGTCTTGAAGCGGTCTGTTCGAGCGTGATCCACAGGGGGGCATTCTCCACCGGCTGAGGCGTTTGGCCTCGTCTTGTGCTGGACTAGCATGCCTCCGCCCGTGCCATGCACAACACATGTAGCATGGTGCACCGAAAAACGGGCGGCAAGCGGACGGGATTGTGGATGAGATCGCGCGCCGCAGCCCTGTCCGCCCACCCAAACCACCCAAAACAAAACGGCCCGGAGGTTCCCCGGGCCGTTTCGCCTTCGCGTTTCCATGCCGGGCCCTTGCGGCCCCGGCTTCCTGTTGGCTGCGCTCAGAACATGTCGTTGTGCATGACCTTGGCCCATGCAGCGACGAAATCGGTCACGAACTTCTCGGCCGCATCGTCCTGTGCATAGACCTCGGCATAGGCGCGCAGGATCGAATTGGAGCCGAAGACGAGATCGACGCGGGTCGCCGTCCACTTGGTCGCCCCCGTCTTGCGGTCCACGATCTCGTAGAGGTTCGAGGCCTTGGGCACCCACTTGTAGGACATGTCCGTCAGATTGACGAAGAAGTCGGTGGTCAGCGCACCTTCGCGGTCGGTGAAGACGCCGTGCTTGGCACCGCCGTAATTGGCGCCAATGACCCGCATGCCGCCCATCAGAACGGTCATTTCCGGCCCGCTCAGACCCAGAAGCTGGGTGCGGTCCAGCATCAGTTCTTCGGCGGCAACCTCGTAATCGCGCTTCATCCAGTTGCGGTAGCCATCCGCCAGCGGCTCGAGCCACGCGAAGCTGTCGGCATCCGTCATCTCGTCGGTGGCATCGCCCCGGCCGGCCTTGAAGGGCACGGTGACGTCAAAGCCCGCGGCCTTGGCTGCCTGTTCGACACCGACATTGCCCGCAAGGACGATCACATCGGCGACCGAGGCGCCGGCCTCGGACGCGATGGGTTCCAGCACCGACAGGACCCGGGCCAGACGCTCGGGCTCGTTGCCTTCCCAATCCTTCTGGGGGGCAAGCCGGATGCGCGCGCCATTGGCCCCACCACGCAGGTCGGACTGGCGGAAGGTCCGCGCGCTGTCCCATGCGGTGGCGACCATGTCCGCGGCGGAGAGGCCCGAGGCCGCGATCTTGGCCTTGACGGCAGCGACATCGTAGGAGGTCGAGCCTGCCGGGACCGGATCTTGCCAGATCAGATCTTCCTGCGGGGATTCGGGCCCGATGTAGCGGCCGCGCGGCCCCAGATCGCGGTGGGTCAGCTTGAACCATGCGCGAGCGAAGGTGTCGGCGAAATACTCCGGATCGGCCATGAATTTCTGGCAGATCGCGTTGTAGGCCGGGTCGAGCTTCATCGCCATGTCGGCGTCCGTCATCATCGGCATGACGCGCTTGGTCGGATCGGTGGGATCGACCGGCATGTCCTCTTCGCGGATGTTGATCGGGCGATACTGCCATGCGCCGGCGGGCGATTTGGTCAGTTCCCAGTCGTAGCCGAACAAGAGCTTGAAATAGCCCATGTCCCACTTGGTCGGATGGGTCGTCCACGCGCCTTCGATGCCGGAAGTGATGGCGTTGGTGGCCTTGCCGTCAAGGTTGGCGTTCATCCAGCCAAAGCCCTGGTTCTCGATGCCGGCTGCTTCGGGTTCCGCGCCCAAAGCGCCCGCATCGCCATTGCCATGCGCCTTGCCGACGGTGTGGCCGCCGCAGGTCAGCGCCGCGGTTTCCTCGTCGTTCATCGCCATCCGGGCAAAAGTCACGCGGACCTGCTCAGCGGTGTTGAGCGGGTTCGGCTGGCCGTTCACGCCCTCGGGGTTGACGTAGATCAGGCCCATGTGGACGGCGGCCAAGGGGTTGGCCAGCGTGTCGGGCTTCATGATGTCTTCGTAGCGCTGCGCGGCATCGCCGACGAATTCCTGTTCGGAACCCCAGTAGACGTCCTTTTCCGGGTGCCAGATGTCTTCGCGGCCGAAGGAGAAGCCGTAGGTCTTCAGACCCATGGATTCATATGCCACGTTGCCCGCGAGCAGGATCAGGTCGGCCCAGCTGAGCTTGTTGCCGTATTTCTTCTTGACCGGCCACAAAAGGCGCCGGGCCTTGTCGAGGTTGCCGTTATCCGGCCAGGAGTTCAGGGGGGCGAAACGGATGTTGCCCGCGCCGCCGCCGCCACGCCCGTCCATCAGGCGGTAGGAACCGGCGGAATGCCATGCGAGGCGGATCATCAGGCCGCCGTAATGGCCCCAATCTGCCGGCCACCAATCCTGGCTGTCGGTCATCAGCGCGGTGACATCGGCCTTGACCGCATCGAAATCGAGCGTCTTGACCGCCTCGCGGTAGTCGAAGCCCTGCAGCGGGTTCGACTTCGTGTCATGCTGGTGCAGGATGTCGAGGTTCAGCGTCTTGGGCCACCAATCGGTCACACCCGCCGCGGGCGTCGTCATCGAGCCATGCATCACCGGGCATTTGCCCATGGCCTTGTCATCACCGTCCATCATCATCTGTCTCCCATGCAAGCTGCGTAAGGTGGATCGCGTGTCCACGGGTCCCGGCAGCCGCCGATTCCCGCCTGTCTGGAATCGTTCTAGCAAGATTATGGCATCAGGATAAGTTGTATTTCCTGATTGTCATGATAAGTTCATCTTATGAAGAACATCACCCTCAAGCAGCTGCGCTATGTCGAGGCATTGGCCCGTCACGGCCACTTCGGACAAGCGGCCGAGGTGTGCGCCGTCACCCAGCCCGCGCTGTCGATGCAGATCAAGGAGCTGGAAGCGTCGTTGGGCGCGCGGCTGTTCGAACGGGGCGCGCGGCAGGTGCGGCTGACCGGCTTGGGCGAGGAATTCGTGACGCGAGCGCGCGATATTCTTCGGGCGGTCGACGAATTGGCCGATGTGGCGCGCACACGCCGCGACGGACCGGGTGGACGGCTCAGGTTGGGGGTGATCCCGACCATCGCGCCCTACCTGTTGCCGCGCCTGATCCGTGACCTTGCGGCGCGCTATCCTGGCGTCGACCTGCAGGTGCGCGAAACGCAGACAGAGCGGCTGATCGCGGAACTGATCGAGGGGCGGCTTGATACCGCGGTGGTGGCGCTGCCGGTGTCCGAGCCGTCGCTCGACGAGGTGGCCCTGTTTTCCGAAGGCTTCGTGCTGGTCCGCCCCGAGACGGAAGCGGGTCGCCCGGTGCCCTCGCCCGAGGCGCTTCCGGACATGCAATTGCTGCTGCTGGAAGAGGGGCATTGTTTCCGCGACCAAGCGCTCGAGGTCTGCGGATTGCGCGGCGGCGCGCGGCGGGCGGGTTTCGACGGCTCGTCGCTCTCGACCTTGGTGCAGATGGTGGGGGCGGGCATCGGCGTGACGCTGATCCCCGAGATGGCGGTCGCGGTCGAAACCCGTGGCGCGCCGGTCGCCATCCAACGCTTCGAGGGCGCGCGCCCCGCGCGCACGGTCGGGATGATCTGGCGACGGACGAGCCCGCTGGCGGGTGACCTGCGCGAACTGGCAGAGGTCGTGCGCCAATCGGCCGAGGCGATGTATGCGGGGGCCGCAACCTCAGGCTGAGGCATGGGCGAAGCCCACGATCTCCTCCACCAGCACATCCAACGTATCGAGTGCCATGACGCCCGGCGCGACGGCGTCGGGGATGAGGGAAAATTCGGTGCAGGCGATGAGCTGGACCGACGCGCCCCGGGCCAAAAGCGCCTCGGAGGCCCGGCGAAGCGTGGCGCGCGCGGCGGCATCGGGGCCATGGGCCTTGATCGCGCGGATGGCCGACAAAAGCGCCGCGCCATCTTGGGGATGGAGAACCTCCAGGCCTTCGTCGGCCAGCACACGGTCGAAAAGTCCCACCTGGGCAACGGCGGGCGACGCCAAAAGGCCAACGCGCCCCCCCTGCCCCGCGATACCTCGCGCGCGGCGGGCGGAGGCAGCGACCATGTCGAGAAAGGGGATCGTGACGGCGGCGCGGATCTCGTCCGCGTAGTGATGGGCGGTGTTGCAAGGCATGGCCAACGCCCCTGCCCCGGCTGCCTCCAACCGCCGCGCCATGGCGACCAGAACCGGGACCGGGTCCGCACCCGTGCCCTCGATCAGCCGGGCGATGCGGCTGGGAACTTGGCTGTTCTGGTCCACGAGAAGCGGCACATGGTCGGCATCATCCGTAGCGGGCACGGCGGCGATGACCTTGTGCATCAGGAGGACGGTCGCCTCCGGCCCCATGCCGCCAAGAATGCCGATGGTCCGCATGGATCAGCCCCGCGCCAGTGCGCCCTTGTAGGCGAACAGGCCCACGGAGCCGCCGGTATGCAGGAAGACGACCCTTTCGCCCGGTTTGAAGCGGCCCTTGCGGCACCAGTCGATCAGCCCCGCCGCGCCCTTTCCGGAATAGACCGGGTCGAGCAAGATCCCCTCAAGCTCCGCGAAAAGGCGGATCGCCTCCAGCGTATCTTCGCGCGGCAGGCCGTAGCCCGCGCCGACGTAATTGGTGTCGGCTACGACATCGTCGCGTTTCACGACGCCCGGGCAGCCGAGTTTCTCAGCGGTCTTGCAGGCGAGGTCATAGACCATCTGTTCCTGCTTTTCCTGCGGCGCGCGCGTGCCGATGCCCAGAACCGGGATGCCCGCGTTGAGCGCGCACATACCCGCAACCAGGCCCGCCTGCGTGCCCGATGACCCGGTGGCCGTCACAAGCCGGTCGATCACAAGCCCGCGGTCATTGACCTGACCCAAAAGCTCGAACGCGCAATTGACGTAGCCCAGCGCGCCCGTGGGGTTCGATCCGCCGCCCGGAATCACATAGACTTTCTTTCCCTTGGCGCGTTCGGCCTCGGCTGCCCGCTCCATCGCGGCCGGCATGTCGGTGCCGCCGGGATGAACCTCGGTGGTGGCGCCGTGCAGGTGGTCGAGCAGCACATTGCCGTTCTGGGTATAATCGGGATCCTGATAGCCGGTCCGATCTTCCAGAAGAACGTGGCAGCCCATGCCCAGTTTCGCGGCGAAAGCGGCCGTCTGTCGGGCGTGGTTCGATTGCGTGGCACCTTGGGTCATGACCATGTCGGCACCCTGGGCCATCGCCTCGGCCATCAGGAATTCGAGCTTGCGGGTCTTGTTCCCGCCCGTCGACATGCCGGTGCAATCATCGCGCTTGATCCAGATCTCGGGGCCGCCCAAAGCCTCGGACAGGCGGTCCATCCGCTCCAACGGCGTCGGCAGATGGGCGAGATGGACACGTGGAAATCGGGCGAGATGCATGGCGCTGGCTCCTGTCGGGACGTCTCGCGCCAAAGTCATGCATGCTTTGTCAGCAATTGACAATCGGGCCGCGAAAAAGCACAGCGCGCGCCATCGCAAGCGCCCGCTCTCGCCCTTGCGGCTTGCAGAACTATATGCGCCCTGTCGGCGCAGGAGACGCGGACACCATCGGAGGGGACAAAATGACGGATACTTTGGCCGCGCTGATCGGCGCACAGGCGGCGGATGCGCCCGCGATCGGCGCACCGGGGCGCGACTGGTTGAGCTTCGGCGGCCTGACGGCACAGGCGGCGCGCGTGGCGCGCGAGCTGCACGCCGCGGGCGTGGGGCGCGGCGACCGGGTCGCCATCGTGCTGCCGAACGGGCCGGAAATGGCCGTGGCCTTCGTCACCGTCGCAGGCGTGGCCACCACTTGCCCATTGAACCCCGCCTACAAGGAAGACGAATTCGCCTTCTACCTCGACGACCTGAAGGCCAAGGCCATCATCCTGGCCGAGGGGGAAAGCGGCCCGGCCCATGCGGCGGCCAAGGGTCTCGGCCTCGCGATCATCCGCCTGTCCTTCGATCCGTCCGAACCTGCCGGTACCTTCGGTCTTGCCGCCGAAACCAGCGCGGGCAGCGCGGATACCGCGGCGCCGGGAGCCGATGACGTTGCGCTCATCCTGCACACGTCCGGCACGACCTCGCGGCCCAAGATCGTGCCGCTGCTGCAATCCAATGTCGCGGCCTCGGCGCGCCATATCGGGGCCTCGCTGGCACTGACGCCTGCCGACCGCTGCCTGAACGTGATGCCCCTGTTCCACATCCACGGGCTGATCGCGGCCGTCTCCTCGAGCCTTGCCGCAGGCGCTTCGGTCTGGTGCGCACCCGGGTTCGACGCGATGAAGTTCTTCGGCTGGATGGAGGAGGCGCGACCCACCTGGTACACCGCCGTTCCGACGATGCACCAGACGATCCTCGCCCGCGCGTCGCGAAACGCGGAGACGATCAAGAACGTGCCCTTGCGTTTCCTGCGGTCCTCCTCGGCCTCGCTGCCGGGGCCGGTGATGGAACAGCTTGCCGCCACCTTCAACGCGCCGGTGATCGAGGGCTACGGGATGACCGAGGCCGCGCACCAGATGGCCTCGAACCCCCTGCCGCCGCGCGCGCAAAAACCCGGATCGGTGGGCGTCGAGGCCGGGCCGCTGGTGCGGATCGCGCATGAGATCGAGAACCGGCTGGTCGAGGGCGTGGGCGAGATCGTGATCTCGGGGCCGAACGTGACGCCGGGTTACGAGGGCAACCCCGAAGCCAACGCCAAGAGCTTTTTCGAGGCCGAAGGTCGCCGCTGGTTCCGCACCGGCGATCAGGGCCAGTTCGACGACGAGGGCTACCTGTCGCTGACCGGGCGCCTGAAGGAGATCATCAACCGGGGCGGCGAAAAGGTCTCGCCGCTGGAGGTCGATGGTGTCCTTTCGGCCCACCCGGCGGTGGCGCAGGTCGTGACCTTTGCCATCCCGCACCCCAAGCTCGGCGAGGAAGTGGGCGCTGCCGTGGTCCTGAAGGAAGGGGCCGAGGCGACCGAGGCGCAGATCCGCGAGTTCGCGGGCGAGCGGCTCGCGGGCTTCAAGGTGCCGCGCAAGGTGGTGATCCTGTCCGAGATCCCGAAAGGGGCGACCGGCAAGCTGCAGCGGATCGGTCTAGCCGAGAAGCTCGGGTTGGTCGCCGAGGCGTGAGGCGGTGAGGTTTGGGGGCTCTGCCCCCAAGCCCCCGGAGTTTTTTGCCAAGATGAGGAAGGGGCCGGGTGCATCGCCCCGGTGAGGGACAGCATGAAGATCTGCATTTTCGGCGCGGGCGCCATCGGCGGCTACATGGGGGCGAAACTGGCGGAAGCGGGGGCCGAGGTGAGCCTTGTCGCGCGCGGGCCCCATCTGGCGGCGATGAAAGAGAAGGGTCTGACCCTGATCGAGGAGGGCGAGACCAAGACATTCGCTGTCAACGCCTCGGACGATCCGGCGGCGCTCGGGCATCAGGATTACGTCATCGTCACGCTCAAGGCGCATTCGGTGCCACCGGTGGTGGGCAAGATGGCGCCGCTGATCGGGCCGGAGACGACGATCGTGTCGGGCGTGAACGGCGTGCCATGGTGGTATTTCCACAAGGTCGGCGGCCCGCTTGAAGGGACGCGGCTGGCCACGGTCGATCCCAGCGATGCGCAGTGGAACGGGTTCGGGCCCGACCGGGTGTTGGGCTGCGTGGTTTACCCTGCTGCCGAAGTCATTGAGCCCGGCGTGGTCAAGCATATCGAGGGCAACCGGTTCAGCTTGGGCGAGCCCGACGGGTCGAAATCGGAGCGCGCGACGCGCCTGTCGGAGGCTTTGGGCAAGGCGGGGCTGAAGGCGCCCGTGCGCCCGCGCCTGCGCGACGAGATCTGGGTGAAGCTCTGGGGCAACCTGTCCTTCAACCCGATCTCTGCGCTGACCCATGCGACGCTCGACGTGCTGTGCACCGATCCGGGCACACGGGGCGTGGCGCGCGGCATGATGCTGGAGGCGCAGGAGATCGCGGAAAAGCTGGGCGTGAAATTCCCCATCGACGTCGACCGCCGGATCGATGGCGGCGCGGCCGTGGGGGCGCACCGCACCTCCATGCTGCAAGATCTCGATGCCGGTCGTCCGATGGAGATCGACGCGCTGCTGGGCTCCGTTCAGGAATTGGGACGCGTGACGGAAACCCCCACGCCCACCATCGACACGGTGCTGGCACTGGTGACGCTGCGCGCCCGGGTCGCGGGGCTTTACGGGTCCTGAGCGGCGCCTAGCGCATCCAGACCCGCGCGTAGGGCGGCAACGGCAGGCGGCCGTTGCCGTCGCCCACAGGTGCGCCAGACAGCACATCGAAAAAGCCCGTCACGCCATGATGTTCCGCCCAGTCGCGGGGCACGAAGCGCCATTCCTCGGAAAAGTTGAAGAGGCAGAGCAACGGCCCCGTCGGCGCACGGCGTGCGAAGGCGAAAAGGCTGCGATGCCCGGTGTCTAGGATCTCGGTCGGGTTGCGGGCATGGATCTCGGGGGTGGCCGCGCGGCGGGCCATGATATGGCCGATACCGGTAAAAAGGCGGCCCGGAACGGAGCCGGGATCGGCGCGGGCCTCGGCAACGCGGCCCCAATCCATCACCGGCCGGTGCAGCCAGCGGCTGTCGTGGGCATGCTCGGGGATGTCCGTGTAGCTGTAATCGTTCAGCATCCCCAGCTCGTCACCCATATAGAGAAGCGGGATGCCGCCATAGCTCGCGATCAGGGCATGGCCCATCAAGACGCGGTCGATGGCCCGGTCGAGCGCCACGGGATCGCCCGCCGCAAGCGCGCGTTCGATCCCCGCCAGCGAGGCGCAGGTGCCGCTGATGCGCTTGTCGCCGGTTTCCGGGTCGTGCTGAAACAATTCCCCTTTCGAGAAGCTGCCGGGAAATACGCCTTCGTAGAAATCCGACAGGAAGGCGCGGTGGAGCGGGCCGGACAGGCCCACGGCGGCGGCATCCTCATCCGTCACGGCCCAGCCGATATCGTCATGGCAGCGCAGGTAATTGGCATAGGTCGCGTTGTTCAGGACGGGTGGGAAATGGGTGGCCATGACATGGCTCATCATCCGCGTGTCGCGGGCGGCCAAGGCCGACCAGATCTGAACCATGAGGGAATTGTGATAGGCGAGGTTGCCCTCCTTGCCGTCATGTTCGCCCCGGCCAAGGTAGGGCAACATCTCGGCCGGGCCGACGATGGCCTCCTCCAGATGGATGACGGCGGGGCAGACGATGCGGGTGACCGCGCGGAGCGCCTGAAGGATCATGTGGCATTCGGGCTCGGATTGGCAGCGCGTGCCCAGCCGCTTCCACAAGAAGGCAACCGCATCGAGGCGCAGCACCTCCACGCCCCGGTTGGCGAGAAACAGCATGATCTCGGCCATCTCGAGGAAGACGCGGGGGTTGGCCCAGTTCAGGTCCCATTGATGTTCGTTGAACGAGGTCCAGACCCAGCGTTTCATGTCGGGCTGGTAGAGGAAATTGCCCGGCGCATGGGCCGGAAAGACCTCGTGCGCGGTCTTGTCGAATTCCTTCGGCAGGGTGTCGTCGGGAAAGGTCAGGTAATAGTCGAGGTAATCGGGATCGCCCGCGCGCGCCCTTTGCGCCCAGTCGTGTTCGCGAGCGGTGTGGTTGAGCACAAGATCGATGCAGGTGCTGATGCCGCGGGCGCGCGCGGCGGCCAGCGTTTCCTCGAAATCCGCCATGCTGCCCAAGGCGGGATTGATCGCGCGGTAATCCTGCACCGAATAGCCGCCGTCGCTGTCGCCGGGGCGGGGTTTGAGGCAGGGCATCAGATGCATGTAGGTGACGCCCAGATCGGCCAGGTAATCCAGCCTGTCGCGCACGCCTTTGAGGTCGGTGGCGAAGCGGTCGATGTAGAAAACATAGCCGACCATGCCCGGCCGCTGGAACCAGTCGGGTTCCAGATCGCGCGCGAGATCGAGCCGTTTGAGCGGCGCAGGGCGCGCATCCCATGCGGTGCGCATCGCGGCCTCTAGGTCCGCGCGGAAACGCGCATAGGCGGGATGCTGGCCATAAAGCCGGTCGAGCATGGGCCAAAGGTCCTCGGCGCTGCGCTGAAGGCGCATGTCGAAGATGTCGGCATCGGTGACGGATTCGCGCGGTTTGGTCATGGCGGTCAGCAAAATCCCGCCCCAAGCCGCGATGCAAGGCCCTTGACGCCTGCCGGGCGGCGGCAGACACAGGGTGTGACGAAATTTCTCAAAGCGCTTTCAATTCCATGTTGAGAGCGTTAGTTAGCGCTAACGATTGCGCCAGATCGAGGCAGGATGATGACCTATCAGGAGACCGGGGCAAAGCCGGGCATGCAGGATGCGATCCTTCGGCACCTGACCTACACGATCGGCAAGGATGCCAGCCATGCCACGCTGCATGACTGGCGGATGGCACTGTCCTTTGCCGTGCGCGACAGGATCGTGGACAGCTGGTTCTCCTCCACCCGCGCGGCCTACGAGGCCGGGGCGAAACGGGTCTATTACATGTCGATGGAGTTCCTGATCGGGCGGCTTCTGGGCGATGCACTGGTGAACCTGCGCGCCGATGCCGAGGCCAGGGCCGCGATCGAGGCGCTGGGCCTCGATTTCGACACGGTGCTGCATGACGAACCGGATGCGGCGCTTGGCAACGGGGGCTTGGGGCGCCTTGCGGCCTGTTTTCTCGAATCGCTGTCGACATTGGCCTGCCCCGCCATGGGCTATGGCATCCGATATGAGCACGGGCTGTTCCGCCAGCGCTTCGAGGAGGGACGCCAGATCGAAGAGCCCGAGACATGGTTGCAGCAGCGCCACGCCTGGGAATTCGAGCGGCCCGAGGCTCTGTATCCGGTCGGCTTCGGCGGCCATGTCGCCGAGCGCGAGGGCCACATGGTCTGGACCCCCGACGAGGCGGTTCTGGCCGAGGCCTATGACACGCCGGTCGTGGGCTGGCAGGCGCGCTGGACCAACACGCTGCGCCTATGGGGCGCCCGGGCGGTCGATCCACTGGACCTGCAGCGCTTCAACCATGGCGATTACGTCGGCGCCGCCGCGCCCGAAATGCTGGCCCGCTCGATCAGCCGGGTGCTTTACCCGGACGACACCACGCCCGCGGGCAAGGAATTGCGCCTGAAACAGGAGTATTTCTTTACCGCCGCCAGCCTGCACGACATCCTGCGCCGGTTCGACAGCGAACATGGCGACATCCGCGCCTTGGCCGACAAGGTGGCGATCCAGCTCAACGACACGCATCCCGCCATCGCGGGGCCTGAACTTGTGCGTCTCCTGCATGACGAGCGCGGCCTGCCCTTCGACGAGGCGGTGGACCTCGCGCGGCGCACGCTGAACTACACCAACCACACGCTCTTGCCCGAGGCGCTGGAGAAATGGCCGGTCGACCTGATGGGGCGCCTCTTGCCGCGCCACATGATGCTGATCGAACGGATCGACGCCGATCATGCGGCGCGCCATCCGGACCGTCCCGTGCCCATCGTCGCAGATGGCGAGGTGAACATGGGCACGCTCAGTTTCGTGATGGCGAACCGGGTCAATGGCGTGTCTGCGCTGCATACCGAACTGGTGAAGGAAACGGTCTTTGCCGATCTGCACGCGCTTCACCCGTCGCGGATCGTGAACCAGACCAACGGCGTGACGCCGCGCCGCTGGCTGCACGCGTGCAACCCGCGCCTGTCACAGATCATCACCGACGCCATCGGCGAGGGTTGGGTCGGCGACCTCGAACAGCTCTCGCGGCTCGAAGCGCATCTGGGGGACGCCGGGCTGCAAGAGGCGATCACGGGGGCCAAACGCGCCAACAAGGTCGACCTGTCCAACTGGATCAAGGACACCCATGGCGTCAGCCTCGACCCCGATGCGATGTTCGATGTCCAGATCAAGCGCATCCATGAATACAAGCGCCAGCACCTCAACATCCTCGAGGCGGTGGCACTGTGGCAGGCGATCCGGGCCAATCCGGGCGCGGGCTGGACGCCGCGGGTCAAGATCTTCGGGGGCAAGGCCGCACCGGGCTATGTCTTTGCCAAGAAGATCATCCACCTGATCAACGACGTGGCCCGCGTCCTGAACGCCGACCCGGTGACGAGCCCCTATCTCAAGGTCGTGTTCCTGCCCAATTACAACGTGACGCTCGCCGAGCGGCTTATCCCGGCCTCCGACCTGTCGGAACAGATCTCCACCGCGGGCAAGGAGGCGTCGGGCACCGGCAACATGAAATTCGCGCTGAACGGCGCGCTGACGGTGGGCACGCTCGATGGTGCGAATGTCGAGATCCGCGATCACGTCGGGCCCGAGAATTTCTTTCTCTTCGGCATGACCGCGCCCGAGGTTGTCGCCCGCCGCGCTGTCGATGGCCACGCCGCGCAGGCCATCGCCGCCGATCCCCGCCTTGCCGCCGCGCTTGAGGCGATCGAACAAGGCGCGTTTTCCAGCGACGATCCGGGCCGGTTCCATGACATCACCGGCAACCTGCGGGGGCCCGATTATTTCCTCGTCTGTTCGGATTTCAGCGATTACTGGCGCGCCCAGCGCGCGGTGGATGCGGCCTATCGCGACGCGGCCCAATGGACGCGGATGGCAGCGCTCAACACCGCGCGGTCGGGCTGGTTTTCGTCGGATCGCACGATCCGGGGCTACATGTCCGATATCTGGGGCGCACGATCCGTCGGGCCGGGTGCTTGACCTCTGATGGGGCTCCTGTAGCGTCTTGGACATGTCGACCGGACCCGACAGCGCCCTGACCGCTCACCTGCCCGACCGGGTGGCGGATGCAATCCGGGCAGGCACTCATGCCGATTGCTTCGCTGTTCTGGGCGCGCATGTGCTGGACGGGCAGCGCTGGATCCTCGCCTTCGATCCGGGCGCGGTGGCGATGTCGGCACGCATCGGCGACACGTCCGTGGAACTGGCATCGGTGTCGGGCGGCGGCGGCCTTTTTGCCGGGATCGCGCCAAACGATGGTCCCTACATCCTGCACGGCACCGGCCCCGATGGCGCGGTCTGGGACATGGAAGACCCCTACCGCTTTGCCCCCATTCTGGGCGAAATCGATGAATACCTGATCGGCGAAGGCACGCATCATGCGCTTTGGCGGGTGCTGGGCGCGCATGTGCGCGACCACCAAGGCGTCAGGGGCACCCATTTCGCGCTTTGGGCGCCGAATGCCCGGCGCGTCGCCGTGGTGGGTGATTTCAACGGTTGGGACGCGCGGCGGCATGTGCTCCGGCCACGCGGCGCGACCGGCGTGTGGGAAATCTTCCTGCCCGGCATAGGCGAAGGCGCAGCCTACAAATTCGCAATCCTTGGGCCGGATGGCGCGGCCCTGCCGCTCAAGGCCGACCCCGTGGGCTTCGGCTCGCAACACCCGCCCGAAAATGCCTCGGTCGTGCGCGATATCGCGGGCTATGGCTGGCACGATGGCGGATGGATGGCGGAACGCGCAGCCGCCCATGTCCGGACCGCGCCGATCTCGATCTACGAGGTGCATCTGGGATCGTGGCGGCGCAAAGCGCAGAACCGCCGGATCAGATACAAGGAAGCCGCCGAAGAACTCGTGGCCTATGCGACCGAGATGGGCTTCACCCATCTGGAACTTTTGCCGATCAGCGAATACCCCTTCGACGGCTCATGGGGCTATCAGCCCGTGGGGCTGTACGCGCCCACCGTCCGGCACGGTCCCCCGCATGAATTCCGCGACTTGGTCGATGCGGCGCATCAGGCGGGGCTGGGCGTGATCCTCGACTGGGTGCCGGGGCATTTCCCGACCGACGCCCACGGCCTTGCCCGCTTCGACGGAACGGCGCTCTATGAACATGCCGATCCCAAGGAAGGGTTCCACAGGGATTGGAACACGCTGATCTTCAACTACGGGCGGCGCGAGGTGAAAAACTACCTCATCGCCAATGCGCTCTATTGGCTCGAGGAATACCACCTCGACGGGCTCCGCGTCGATGCCGTGGCCTCGATGCTCTACCGCGATTATTCCCGCGATCCGGGGCAATGGGTGCCCAACAAGGACGGCGGCAACGAGAATTACGAGGCGATCGATTTCCTGCGCGCGATGAATGTCGCAGCCTATGGCGCGCATCCCGGCATCATGACGGTGGCCGAGGAAAGCACGTCCTTCCCCAAGGTCTCGGCCCCGGTCCATGACGGCGGGCTTGGCTTTGGGTTCAAGTGGAACATGGGCTGGATGAACGACACGCTCCGCTACATGGCCGAGGACCCGGTGAACCGGAAATATCACCACGACAAGGTGACCTTCGGCCTGCATTACGCCTTTTCCGAGAATTTCGTCCTGCCGATCAGCCATGACGAGGTCGTCCACGGCAAGGGCAGCATGTACACCCGCATGCCCGGCGATCACGCGACCAAACTTTCCAATCTGCGCGCTTATTACGGCTTTATGTGGGGCCATCCCGGCAAGAAGCTTTTGTTCATGGGGCAGGAATTCGGGCAGCAGACCGAATGGAACCATGACGCGGAGATCGGCTGGCACCATCTGGACGATCCGGGGCACAAGGGCCTGCAGCGGCTGGTGCGCGACCTCAACACCTTCTATCGCGCAACGCCCGCGATGCATGTGAAGGATGCGGATGGCGACGGGTTCGAATGGCTGATCGGCGGCGATGCCGACCAATCCGTCATCGCCTGGGTGCGGCGCGGCGATGCGGCCGACAAGCCAGTCGTGATGCTCACGAATTTCACCCCCGTCGAACGCCCCGGCTACCGCATCGGCCTGCCCCATGCGGGCGGATGGCGCGAGGCGCTGAACACCGACGCGGCACTTTATGGCGGCGGCAACCGGGGCAACATGGGCCGGATCGCGGCAGAGGCGGCGCCAAGCCACGGCCAACCGGCCAGCGCGGGCGTCTACCTGCCACCGCTGTCTACGCTGTTCCTGATACCGGACGATTGAAACAGCGCCGCGGGAGGGTGGCGCATCAAAGGGAGGACGACACCAATGGCTGGACCATCCCAAAGGCTCGTGGCGCGATCCATGGCTTTCGTTCTGGCAGGTGGGCGCGGCAGCCGCCTGATGCAGTTGACCGACAGGCGCGCGAAACCGGCGGTCTATTTTGGCGGCAAGACGCGGATCATCGATTTCGCGCTGTCCAACGCACTCAATTCCGGCATCCGCAAGATGGCCATCGCCACGCAATACAAGGCGCATTCGCTGATCCGCCATTGCCAGCGCGGCTGGAACTTCTTCCGGGCCGAGCGCAACGAATACCTCGACATCCTGCCCGCGTCGCAACGCGTGGACGAGGTGCATTGGTATCAGGGCACGGCCGATGCGGTGTTCCAGAACATCGACATCATCGACAGTTATGACGTGGATTACGTCGTCATCCTTGCGGGCGACCATATCTACAAGATGGATTACGAGGTGATGCTGCGCCAACACGTCGACACGGGCGCGGATGTCACCATCGGCTGCCTGACCGTGCCGCGGTCCGAGGCGTCTGCCTTCGGCGTCATGGCCATCGACGGCAATGACAGGATCACGTCCTTCCTTGAAAAGCCCAAGGATCCGCCCGGAACACCGGACAATCCCGACATCACGCTGGCCTCGATGGGCATCTATGTCTTCAGCTGGCCCTTCCTGCGCGATCTTCTGGCCCGCGATGCCGACGACCCCAATTCCAGCCGCGATTTCGGCGGCGACCTGATCCCGCAGATCGTGGCGGGCGGCAAGGCCATGGCGCACCGGTTCGAAGCGTCGTGCGTCCGCACCTCGCCCGAGGCCCCCGCCTATTGGCGCGACGTGGGCACGGTCGACGCCTATTGGAAGGCCAACATCGACCTGACGAGCTTCACACCCGAGCTTGACCTGTGGGACACCAACTGGCCGATCTGGACCTATTCGGAAAGCGTGCCGCCGGCCAAGTTCATCCATGACGAGGCCGACCGAAGGGGCAGCGCGATTTCCTCGATGGTGTCGGGCGGCTGCATCATCTCGGGGACCGAGGTGCGGGAATCGCTCCTGTTCACCCGCGTCTATACGAATTCCTACTCGCAACTCCTGCGCGCGGTCGTGCTGCCCGATGTGGTCGTGGAACGCCACGCGCGGCTCAAGAACGTGGTGATCGACCGGGGCGTCGTGATCCCGCGCGGGCTTGTCGTGGGCGAGGACCCCGAGGAAGACGCCAAGTGGTTCCATGTCACGACAGGTGGCGTGACACTGATCACCCAGGCGATGCTGGACGAGAGGGCAGCCGCATTATGACCACGGCACCGGGCCAACCTGCGACGATCAAGGTGCTCTCCGTCACCTCGGAATGCGCGCCGCTGGTCAAGACCGGGGGGTTGGCGGATGTGGCGGGCGCCCTGCCCGCCGCGCTGGCCCCGCTGGGGGTCGAGATGCGGACGCTTTTGCCCGGCTATCCCGGCGTCTTGGCGGCGATCCCCAAGGGTAAGGTGGTGCTGGAGGATGCCGATCTCTTCGGCGGTCCGGCGCGGGTCATCGCTGCCGGTGCGGCGGGCCTTGATCTTCTGGTGCTGGATGCGCCGCATCTCTTCGCGCGTGACGGCGGGCCCTATGTCGACAGCGCCGGGCGGGACTGGCCGGACAACCCCGAACGCTTCGCCGCCCTGTCGTGGATCGGGGCGCAGATCGCAGGCGGTGCCATGGCGGGCTGGCGGCCCGACATCTTGCACGGCCATGATTGGCAGGCGGGGCTTGCGCCTTGGTATCTGCGCGCGCGCCATCCGGCGGCGGGCGTCGGCAGCGTCATGACGATCCACAACATCGCCTTTCAGGGCAAGGCGGGCGTGGACAGATTGGCCGCCTTGCGGCTCGCGCCCGGGGACATGACACAGGATGGCGTCGAATTCTGGGGCGATATCAGCGCGCTCAAGGCCGGCCTTGTCGCCGCGGACCGGATCACCACGGTCAGCCCGACCTATGCGGGCGAATTGCTGACCCCCGATTTCGGGATGGGAATGGACGGCCTGCTTCGGGCGCGCTCGGGCGTCTTGTCGGGCATCCTGAACGGGGTCGATCTTGCGGCATGGACGCCGACCTACAAGACGCCGGCGGGAAAGACGCGCCACAAGGCAAGGCTCCGCCGCGAAATGGGTCTGCCCGAAAGCGACGGGCCGCTTTGCGTCGTCGTCTCGCGGCTGACGCATCAAAAGGGGCTGGACCTGCTCATCGACGCCCTGCCGCGCCTGATCGACCGGGGCGGACAGCTGGCGCTTCTGGGCTCCGGTGAAAAGGATCTGGAACAGGCCTTCCTGCGCGCCGCCGACCACCCTCAGGTCGCGGTGCGGCTGGGCTATGACGAGGGACTGGCACGGCTCCTGATCGAAGGCGGCGACGCGATCCTCGTCCCCTCCCGGTTCGAGCCTTGCGGCCTGACGCAGATGTATGGCCTGCGCTTCGGCACCCTGCCTCTGGTTGCCTATACCGGGGGTCTCGTGGATACGGTGATCGACGCGACACCTGCGGGCCTGCGCGCCAGGGCGGCCACGGGGATGCAGTTCCACCCGGTCACGGCAGAGGCGCTGTCGCGCGCGCTTGACCGTCTGTGCGATCTTTACGCCCGGCCCGATCTGTGGCTGTCGATGCAACGAAACGCCATGCGCCACCCTGTCGGCTGGGACCAGTCGGCAGCAGATTACCTGGCGCTTTACCGGGGCCTGAGCCGTCAGGATTGACCATGCCGAACAGGATGACCGCAGGCCGCCCCGCGCCCTTGGGGGCAACACCCGATGCCCTTGGCGTCAATTTCGCGGTCTTTTCCGCCCATGCCACGCGGATGGTCCTGTGCCTGTTTTCCGAAGACGGGCAGGAGGTCGCGCGCCTCGACCTGCCCGAACGTGACGGCGATGTCTGGCACGGCCATGTCGCCGGCCTGCGTCCGGGGCAGTTGTACGGCTACCGCGCCCATGGCCCCTATGCGCCGCAGGACGGCCACAGGTTCAACCCCAACAAGCTTCTGGTCGATCCCTACGCGCGCGCGCTCACCGGCCACCCGGTCTGGCACGATGCGCTCTATGGATACGACCCGGCCAAGGGACCGGACAGTTTCTCGACATTGGACAGCGCGCCCTACATGCCGCGCGCGATCGTCGTGGACCCGAGCTTCGACTGGGGCGGCGACCGCCCGCCCGAGACCGCGACCGAGGACAGCGTGATCTACGAGGCGCATGTGAAGGGCCTGACCCGGCTGCACCCGGCAGCCGCCCCACCCGGCAAATTCGCGGCCCTCGCCTCCGCCCCGATGTTGGCGCACCTGACGGGGCTGGGCGTGACGGCGGTGGAGCTTTTGCCGATCCATGCCTTCGTCGATGACAAGTTCCTGCACGACAAGGGGCTGACGAATTACTGGGGCTACCAGAGCCTCGGGTTTTTCGCCCCCGATCCGCGCTACCAGACCGGCGGCGGCATCGCGGAATTTCAGGCGATGGTCGCGCGCCTGCACGAGGCGGGGATCGAGGTGATCCTCGACGTGGTCTACAATCACACCTGCGAAGGCGACGAGATGGGGCCGACCCTGTCCTTCCGGGGCCTCGACAATCTCAGCTACTACCGCCTCGCGCCGGACCGGCGGCATTACATCAACGATACGGGCACCGGGAACACGGTGAACGTGGATCATCCGATGGTGCTTCGGATGATCATGGATTCCTTGCGCTACTGGGTAGAGGTCGGTCATGTCGACGGGTTCCGCTTCGATCTTTGCGCCACATTGGGGCGCACGCCTGCGGGCTTCGATCCGGGGGCCAGCTTTTTCGACGCGATAAGGCAGGACCCTGTGCTCACCCGCGTCAAGTTGATCGCCGAACCTTGGGACATCGGGCCGGGGGGCTACCAACTCGGGGCCTTTCCGCCGCCCTTCCTCGAATGGAACGACCGGTTCCGCGATACCGTCCGCCAGTTCTGGCGCGGCGATGCGGGGCTGGTGCCGCGGCTTGCCGACCGGATCACCGGATCGGCGCGGCAGTTCGACCATTCCGGGCGGCCCGCCACGGCCTCGGTCAACCTGCTGACCGCGCATGACGGCTTCACGCTTGCCGATGTGGTCAGCTATGCCGAACGCCACAACGAGGCCAATGGCGAAGGCAACCGCGACGGCCATTCCGCCAACTGGTCCGACAACATGGGCGTCGAGGGGCCGACCGCCGATCCCGCCATCATTGCCGCCCGCGCTCGTCGGCAGCGCAACATGCTGGCGACCCTGATGCTGGCGCAGGGCACGCCCATGCTGCTTGCGGGCGACGAGATCGGCAATTCGCAATCGGGCAACAACAACGCCTATGCGCAGGACAACGAGATCGGCTGGGTCGATTGGACCGCCCCCGACGACGACCTGCGCGCCTTCACCGCCGCTCTTATCGCCTTTCGCCGGGCGCAGCCGATCTTGCGCCAGAAGCGGTTCTTGCATGCCCGCGAACGGGCGGTGGACGGCCTGCCCGACCTGTTCTGGTGGCGCGAAGACGGGCAGGAGATGACGGAGGCCGATTGGCAGGACCCAAGCCGCCGCCTGCTGTGCGTGGAAAAGCGCACGGCGGCCGGCACGCCGCGCTATGCCGCCTCTGACGCGGCGGTGTTTTTGGTGTTCAACGGCGGCGGCCCGGCCGAGGTGCGCCTGCCCCCCGCCCGTGCGGGCTGGCATTGGGTGGTCCGGATCGACACCGTAACCGGGACCGGCGCGGTGAGCCGCCCGGTATCGGACAGCCTGACCTGCGCGGCCGACACCGTTCTGGCCTGCGTGCTCGAGCCCATGACATGACCGACGCCATCGCGGCACTGGCCGATGCCATGGGCATCTTGCCTCGCTACACCGACCAGATGGGCGGCACGCGGACGACCGAGCGCGACACGGCGCTGGCCCTACTGGCCGCGATGGGCGTGGAGGTCACGACCGAGGCGGAGGCAGAAGACCGGCTTGCCGCGCATCGCGACACCGAGGCACGGCGCCGCCTGCCCCGTTTCCTGATCCTGACGCCCAACGCCACGACCCGCCTGCCCGCCGATCCTGGCGATTGGGGCGTGACGCTCGAGGACGGCGCGCAGATCGAGGGGCGTGGGCGCGACCTGCCCCCCCTGCCCCTTGGCCGCCATGTCCTGCGCGCGGGCGGGATGGAAACGACGCTCCTGACCGCCCCCGCCAGCCTGCCGCTGCCGCCGCGCGGTTGGGGCGTGACCGCACCGCTCTGGGGCCTGCGCCCACCTGAATGCGCAGGCTTCGGCGATTACCACGATCTGCGGGAAACCGGCCTGTCGCTTGCGCGCGCGGGCGCGGGGTTTCTGGGGATCAACCCGATCCACGCGGGCTTTCCGACCGAACCCGCATGGTTCAGCCCCTATTCGCCCAGCCACCGGCGGCGACTGAACCCGCTGCACATCGGCACTGGCGCGGGCCTGTCCACCGGAGCCTTGGTAGACTACGCCGCCGAAATCCCCGCCAAGCGCCGCGCCCTGCGCGCTGCCTATGACGCCTTCACCGGCGATGCGGACTTCGACACTTTCTGCGCGGAGGAAGGCGCGGCGCTCACCCTCTTCGCCACCCATCAGGCCCTGTCCGAGCATCATGGCGCGCTCTGGACGGACTGGCCCGCGCATCTTCAGGATCCCGCAACTGCGACCGGCGCGGTGCCCACCGACGCGATCCGCTATCACCAATGGCTGCAATGGATGGCCCATCGCCAATTGACCGATGCGCAGGCGGCCCTGATCGCGGCGGGGATGCGGCACGGGCTTTATCTTGATCTGGCCGTCGGCACCCATCCCGCCGGGGCCGAGACCTGGGCCGACCGGCACTGGTTCGCGCAAGGTGTCTCGCTCGGCGCGCCACCCGATCCCTTCGCCCCCGATGGCCAGCGCTGGAGCCTTGCGCCCTTGAACCCCGAGGCGCTGATCGCAGGACATTTCGCCCTTCTCGCCGATACGCTGCGCCAGCAGATGCGCTATTCCCGGCTGATCCGGATCGACCACATCCTCGGTTTCGACCGCGCCTTCTGGGTGCCCGACCAACCCGGCCTGCCCGGGGCCTATGTGGCGATGCCCCGCGCGGCCATGCTCGCCGTGATCTTGATCGAAGCCGCCCGCGCAGGTGCGACCGTGATTGGCGAGGATCTGGGCAATATCCCCGACGGGTTGCAGGGGGCACTGGCCGAAGCGGGTATCCTCGGCTGTCGCCTGATGCAGTTCGAGCGGGACACGCCCCCCGAAACCTACCCCGCGCCCACGCTTGCGGCCTTCGGCACGCATGACCTGCCGACCCATGCCGGTTGGGCGGATGGTGCCGATATCCGGGCGCGCCATGCCATCGGCCGGATCGGGGACGAGACCCTGACCCGTGGCCTTGCCGCCCGCGCGGACGAGGCGCGCGCCCATGCCGCCATGACAGGCGGGGAGGATGCGTCGTCCATGCACCGCGCGCTGGCCCGCGCCGGGTCCGCTCTGGTCGCCGTTCAGGCCGAGGATGTGCTGGAGATGGCCCAGCAGACCAACCTGCCCGGCACCATCGACGAATACCCCAACTGGCGGCGAAAACTGCCCGTGGCAGGTGCCGACCTTGGCGATGATCCGCGCCTCCGGGCCATCGCCGGGGTGATGCGTGATGCGGGGCGCGCGCCGACCGGGGCTTGACCCCGGCGCAAATCTTGGGACGATCTGGCCCATCAGGGAAAAGACCCGAACAAAAAGGGGGGTGGTCGCGATGAAGTTTAAGGGTTTGGTGCTGTCGGCCTCGGTGCTGGCTCTGGCGCTGGCGGGGGCCGCGAAGGCCGAAACGAAGATCGGCATGATCACGACGCTCTCGGGCGGCGGTGCAGCCTTGGGCATCGACGTGCGCGACGGGTTCCTGCTGGCCATCGAACAATCGGGCCGCGACGATATCGAGGTCATCGTCGCCGATGACGAACAGGCCCCCGACGTGGCTGTGCAACTGGCAGACCGGATGGTGCAATCCGACGATGTGGACCTTCTGACCGGGATCATCTGGTCGAACCTCGCCATGGCGGTCGTCCCCTCGGTCACGGCGCAGGGTCTGTTCTACCTCTCGCCCAATGCGGGGCCCTCGCAGCTTGCAGGCCGGGGCTGCCACCAGAATTACTTCAACGTCGCATGGCAAAACGACAACCTGCACGAGGCGGCGGGCGCCTATGCCAACAGCGCGGGCTATGCCAACAGCTTCATCCTCGCGCCGAACTATCCCGCAGGCCAAGACGCGCTCGCAGGCTACAAGCGCTTCTACGAAGGCGGGCTTGCAGGCGAGATCTACACCCAGCTCGGCCAGACCGATTACGCCGCCGAGATCGCCCAGATCCGCGCCTCGGGTGCGGACAGCGTGTTCTTCTTCCTGCCCGGCGGCATGGGGATTTCCTTCTTGCGCCAATATGCCGACAGCGGGCTGGATATCCCCGTGATCGGTCCGGCATTCTCCTTTGACCAGAACATCCTGCAGGCGGTGGGCCCCGCGGCACTGGGTGTGCGCAATACCGCGCAATGGTCGCCCGATCTGGACAACCCGACCAATGCCGCCTTTGTCGAGGCCTTCACCGCCGAATACGGGCGCATCCCCTCGCTCTACGCCAGCCAGGGCTTCGACACCGCGAACCTGATCCTTTCCGCGCTCGATGACGGCCACCCGACCGAAAGCCCCGATGCCTTCCGCGAGGCGCTGCGGGCGGCCGATTTCGCCAGCACGCGGGGCGATTTCGCCTTCGGACCCAACCATCACCCGATCCAGGACATCTATGTCCGCGAAGTGGTGCAGGACGGCGATATCTTCACCAACCGGATCATCGCCACCGCGCTGGAAGATCGCGGCGACGCCTTTGCCGGCGAATGCCAGATGTAAACGCCGCGCGACGACCTGACCGGGGCCGGTCCTTCGCGGGCCGGCCCCTTTGCTTGAACCGGGGTTTTCCATGTCCACGATCCTGATCGTCGAACAGGTGCTGAACGGCTTGCAGTTCGGCGTGATGCTGTTCCTGATGGCCGCGGGCCTGACGCTGATCTTCGGCGTGATGGGCCTGATCAATCTGGCGCATGGATCGCTCTACATGGTGGGGGGCTTCGTCGCGGCGGTGGTCGCGGGCCTCACCGGCTCTTTCACGTTGGCGCTGATCGCCGCGATGGCCGCCGCAGCCATGGCAGGCGCGCTGATCGAGATGACGGTCATCCGCCGCCTTTATCACACCGACCATCTGGACCAGGTGCTGGCGACCTTCGCCCTGATCCTGATCTTTTCCGAAGGCACGCGGTGGGCTTTCGGCTCCTTCCCCCTCTACCTGTCGCGGCCCGAGGCGCTGGCGGGGTCCGTCACGCTGCCCTTCGGCATCGAATACCCCCTCTACCGGCTTGCGTTGATCGGGGCGGGGCTGGCGGTGGCCGTGGGCCTGTGGCTCCTGATCGCCAAGACTCGGCTGGGCATCCAGATCCGCGCGGGCGAAAACGACCGCGAGATGATCGCGGCCTTGGGCGTCGATATCCGCACGCTCTACACTTTCGTCTTCGCCCTTGGCGCGGCACTGGCGGGGCTTGCGGGTGCGCTCGTGGGCGCGATCCAGTCGGTTCAGGTCGGCATGGGAGAGCCCGTGCTGATCCTCGCCTTCGTCGTCATCGTCATAGGGGGCATCGGCTCGATCAAAGGGGCCTTCGTCGGCGCGCTGATCGTGGGGCTGACCGATACGCTGGGCGGCATCTTCCTGCCCGAACTGTTCAAGCTGGTGATGGAACCCGCAGCCGCCACGCAGGTCGGTGCCTCGCTCTCCTCCATGGCGATCTACCTGTTGATGGCGATCGTCCTGATCTGGAAGCCCACGGGCCTTTACGGGGCGCGCACCGCATGAGCCGGGAATGGATCGTCAACGCCGCCCTGATCGCGGGGCTGATCGCCGTGCCGCTCTGGGCGCATCTGTCGGGCGAACCCTTTACCATCACGCTGGCCACCCGCGCCGTGATCTTTGCACTTGCCGCCGTGGGTCTGAACCTCGCGCTCGGGCTGGGCGGCATGGTCAGTTTCGGGCATGCCGTCTTTTTCGGGCTGGGCGGCTATTCCATGGGCATCCTTGCCCATCACGCGCAGAATTTCCTGCCGCTTTATGACGGTTTGTTCCTGATCGAGGGCACGAAATCCATGCCCGTGATCTGGCTCGTGGCGATCCTCGTCTCGGCCCTTGCCGCGCTTTTGATCGGCCTCCTGTCGCTTCGGACCTCGGGCGTTTATTTCATCATGATCACCTTGGCCTTCGGGCAGATGTTCTACTATTTCGCCATCTCCTGGCGCGCCTATGGCGGTGAGGACGGTCTGTCGATCTGGGTGAGGAACGGGTTTCCGGGGCTGAACACGCTCGACCCGATCCAATTCTACTGCCTGTGTTTCGCGCTGTTGTGCGCGGCGCTCTGGCTGTCGGCCCGGATCGCGCGCTCGCCCTTCGGGCTGGTCCTGAACGCCGCGCGGCAGGTGCCCGCGCGGGTGGAAACCGTGGGGCTCGACGGGCAGCGGGCGAAACTCGTGGCCTTCGTCATCTCGGGCGCGATCACGGGATTGGCCGGCGCGCTCTTTGCCGATCTCAACCGCTTCGTCAGCCCAACGATGTTCAGCTGGCACATGTCGGGCGAGATCATGATCTTCATCATCCTCGGTGGCGTCGCACGGCTTTTCGGGCCAGTCGCGGGGGCGGTTCTGTTCGTCGCGATGGAACATGTGCTGGGCGATCTCTGGGATCATTGGCACATTCTTCTGGGGGGCCTCCTTCTGGTCATCGTCTTGTTCGGACGCGGCGGGGTGATCGGTCTTCTGGCCGGAAAGGCGCAGAGCCATGACTGATCCGGTTCTCGAGGTGCGCGGCTTGACCAAGCGTTTCGGGGCGCTGGTGGTGTCGGACGGCATCGACCTGACGCTGAAACGCGGCGAGATCCACGCCGTCATCGGCCCGAACGGGGCGGGCAAATCGACCCTCATCGCGCAGATCTGCGGCGGCCTTGCCCCCGATGCGGGCACCATCCGCCTCAAGGGCCGCGATGTGACCGCCCTGCCCACCCGTACCCGCGCGCGGATGGGGCTTGCGCGCACCTTCCAGATCTCGGCGCTGGCGATGGAGGATACGGCGCTTCAGAACGCGCTTCTGGGGGCGCTGGGCGCTGCGGGAACGCCGTGGCGGTTCTTCGGCCCCGCCCTATCGGACCCAGCCCTGCGCAAGGTGGCCGAAACCGCGCTCGACCGCGTAGGCCTGTCGGACAAGGCGGGGCATCGCACCGCGGAACTCTCCCACGGTGAACGCCGCCAGCTCGAAGTCGCGGTGGCCCTGACGCTACGGCCCGCCGCCTTCATCATGGACGAGCCCATGGCCGGTCTCGGGTCCGAGGGCGGCGCGCGGATGACCGCGCTTCTCGACAGGTTGCGGCACGAGGCCCCGATCCTTCTGGTGGAACACGACATGGACGCGGTCTTTGCGCTCGCCGACCGGATCAGCGTTCTGGCGGGCGGCCGCGTCATCGCCAGCGGCCCGCCTGACGCGATCCGCACAGATACCGCCGTACGCGAAGCCTATCTGGGGGACGAGGCATGAGCCTTCTGACGCTCGAACAGGTGACCGCCCGCTACGGCGCCGCGCAGGCGCTTTTCGGCGTAGACCTCAGCCTCGACGAGGGCGAGGTGCTGGCGCTCATGGGCCGCAATGGGATGGGCAAATCGACGACGGTCAAGACGATCTGCCGGATGCTGCCCGCCGAAGGGCGGCTGGTGTTTGACGGCCATGACCTAGCGCGACTGTCGAGCCATCAGGCGGCGCGTCTGGGCATCGGCCTTGTCCCCGAGGGGCGGCGCTGCTTCCGCGACCTGACCGTTGCGGAAAACCTGATCGTGGCGGCCCGTCCGGGGCATTGGGACATGGCGCGTATCGGCGCGCTGTTTCCCCGGCTCGCCGAACGGCAGGGGCAGCGCGCGGCGACGCTGTCGGGCGGCGAACAGCAGATGCTCGCCATCGGCCGCGCGCTCATGACCAATCCCCGTCTCCTGATCCTCGACGAGGCGACCGAGGGGCTCGCCCCCCTGATCCGGGCCGAGATCTGGGCCGTGATCGCCCGGCTCAAGGCCGAAACCGGGCTTGCCATCCTCGTCATCGACAAATCGCTCCGGGAATTGCGGCAGGTCGCCGACCGCGCCGCGATCCTTGCGCGCGGTCAGGTGGTCTGGACCGGGGCGATGGACGCCCTCGATCACGAGACTTCCTTGCGCCACGTCGGCGTCTGACAGGCCCGACGGCGCTCGCCTGCACATTTTTTCACCAAACGCCCAAGCCGCACACACGCAAGGCGCGAAGATGGCGGGAATCGCTTGACCGACCCCCAGCCCGAACCAATCGTGGAATGGTTCGCTCCTATGCGGCTTTGGTTCAACTCGAGGTGGAAAATTGCGCGACGAGCTTCCACGATCCGACCCGGCGGCCGACAACGCCTCGGTCGCGCGCAAGCATATCCGCGAGCTGATCCGCACCGGCGCGCTTGAGGCCGAGGGGAAGCTTCCGACCGAACGCGATCTTTGCGCCCGGTTCGGCATCAGCCGCCGCTCGGTCCGCCGCGCCCTCGACGCGCTCGAAGCCGAAGGGCTGGTCTGGCGGCGTCAGGGAAAAGGCACCTTCGCGGGCCAGCCACCCGATCCCAACGGGCACCTTGCGGCCCGGATCGCGCCCGATGCCGACCCCCTCAGCGTGATGGAGGCACGTCTGGCGCTGGAGCCGGAACTGGCGGCGCTGGCCGCCCGCCGCGCCACGGGCGAGGATGTGGCGCGGATGCGCGCGCTGGCCGAACGCGCGGGCCACGCCCGCGACGCGGATGCCGCCGAACTCTGGGATGGATCGCTCCACCGCATGATCGCGCGGATCGCAGGCAACCCGATCCTCAACACCGCCTTCACCCTCATCAACGAAGTGCGGCAGGAACAGCGCTGGCAACAGGAACGCCAACAGGCCCGCTCGCCCGAACGGGTGGCCGAATACGCGCGTCAGCACGACAGCATCATCGCCGCCATCGACGCCCGCGACGAAGAGGGCGCGCGCGCCGCGATGCGCGCCCACCTATCCGCGCTCAAGGCCAATCTGGAACGCCTGCGCGACCAAGACATGACAGACCGGGGGACGACGGAATGACCGACGCACCGCTTCTGGAACTGGAAAAGCTGACCATCGCGCTCAAGGGCGTGGATCAGCCCATCGTCGACGATGTGGGCTTCACTCTGTCGCGTGGTGAAACGCTCTGCATCGTGGGCGAAAGCGGCTGCGGCAAAAGCCTGACCTCGCTCGCGCTGATGGGCCTGTTGCAGACCCCGCCGCTCCGGGTGACCGGCGGCACGGCACATTTCGCGGGCGAGGATCTCTTGTCCATGGGCACCGCCCGCCTGCGCCAGATCCGCGGCGGCAAGATGGCGATGATTTTCCAGGAACCGATGACCTCGCTCAATCCCGGCCTCAGGATCGGCGAACAGATCGCGGAATCCGTGCGCCGCCACAAAGGCCTGTCACATCAGGATGCCCGCGCCCGCGCGCTGGAAATGTTGCGCCGCGTCCGCATCCCCGCCCCGGAAAAGCGGCTGGACGAATACCCCCACCAACTGTCGGGCGGGATGCGCCAGCGCGCCATGATCGCCATGGCGCTGGCCAATGACCCCGAGCTTCTGATCGCCGACGAACCCACCACCGCGCTCGACGTGACGATCCAGGCGCAGATCCTGCGACTGATGCGCAGCCTGCAACAGGAAACCGGTGCCGCCATGGTTCTCATCACCCATGACCTCGGCGTCGTGGCCGAAATGGCCGACAAGGTCGCGGTCATGTATGGCGGCCGCATCGTCGAGGCGGGCAGCGCCGAACAGGTTTTCACCGATCCCCAGCATCCCTACACGATCGGGCTCATGTCCTCGATGCCGTCGCTGGGCGCGCGCGCCGGTCGGCTCGTCACCGTGCCCGGCACCGTGCCGCAACCCGCCCAGATGCCGCCCGGCTGCCGCTTCGCCACCCGCTGCCCCTTTGCGACATCGGCCTGCACGCTGGTGCCCTCCCTGACCGATCTGGGCGGGGGCCACCGCGTCGCCTGCGCCCATGCGCCCCTCACCGCCCTCGAGACCCCGGCCCTGCGGAGCACCGGCACATGACAGCGATCCTCTCGACCCGAGACCTCCGCAAGGACTTCGTGACCGCCAAACCGCTCTTTGGCGAGGCGACGGTCGTGCGCGCCGTGGCGGGCGTCTCGCTCGACATCGCCGAGGGCGAGACCTTCGCCATCGTGGGCGAAAGCGGCTGCGGGAAATCCACGCTTGCCCGGCTTCTCCTGCGCCTGATCGACCCCACGGCAGGCGAGGTCTGGTACAAGGGCGAGGATCTGGCCAGCCTTCCGCCCGCCCGCCTCCGCGCCCTGCGCCGCGAGCTGCAATTCATCTTTCAGGACCCGTTTTCCTCCCTCAATCCGCAGATGACCGTCGGTGCCCTGATCGAAGAACCGCTGCGCACCCATGGCATCGGCACGCCGCCCGAGCGTCGGGCCAAGGTGGCCGATCTCTTGACCCGCGTGGGCCTGCGCCCCGAACATGCCGACCGCTACCCGCACGAGTTTTCCGGCGGCCAGCGTCAGCGGATCGGCATCGCCCGCGCGCTGGCCTCGGGGCCGTCCGTCCTGATCGGGGATGAACCCGTAAGCGCGCTCGATGTCTCGATCCAGGCGCAGGTGGTGAACCTGCTTGAGGATCTGAAACAAGATTTCGGCCTGACGCTTATCGTCATCGCCCATGACCTCGCCGTGATCCGGCACATGGCCGACCGTGTGGCCGTCATGTATCTGGGCGAGGTGGTGGAATGCGGGCCTGCCGCCGATCTCTACGCCAACCCGAAACACCCCTATACCGAGGCGCTTCTGGCCGCGATCCCGGTCGCCAGCTACGGCGCGCGCGCCGCCCGCACCATGGTCGAGGGCGATCCCCCGAACCCAATCTCGCCACCGCCGGGCTGCCGGTTCCACCCGCGCTGCCCCTATGCGACCGACCTGTGCCGCAGCGAACGGCCCGCGCTCACCGATCTGGGCGCGGGACGCAGCGTCGCCTGCCACCGCGCGGCGGACCTGTCGCTCGACGGTCTGGACGATGTGGCCCAATCCCGCACACCCGCCGCCCGCGACCGCTTCGCGCTCTACGCGCGGGCGATGGCGGACAAACCACACCAAAAAAGCCCGGAATAGGGCGATTTCACCCCTCAACAGACGGAGAAAAGAACTGATGGCACTCAAGAAAAACCTCGCGCTCGCGCTGGCCTTCGGGCTGGTGGCTGGCGCCGCTCAAGCGCAGGACCTGCGCATCGGGCTTCAGGACGACGCCGATGTGCTCGACCCTGATCAGGCGCGCACCTTCGTCGGCCGGATCGTGTTTGAATCGCTCTGCGACAAGCTGGTCGACATCACCCCCGATCTGGAAATCATCCCCCAACTCGCCACGGCCTGGGAATTTTCCGAGGACGGCATGACGCTGACCATGTCGCTGCGCGAAGGCGTGGTCTTCCATGACGGCACGCCCTTCAATGCCGAAGCGGCGATCTACAACCTCAACCGCAGCCGCACCCTGCCCGAAAGCCGCCGCGCCTCCGAGGTCAGCTCGATCTCGGACATCGAAGCGGTGGACGACAGCACGATCCGCATCACCCTGTCGGCCCCCGATGCGACGCTTCTGGCGCAGCTGTCGGACCGCGCGGGCATGATGATCTCGCCCGCCGCCGCCGAGGCCGCTGGCCTCGACTTCGGCCTGAACCCGGTCTGCTCCGGCCCCTACAGCTTCGTCGAGCGCATCCAGCAGGACCGTATCGTCCTGTCGCGTTTCGCCGATCACTGGAACGCCGATGCCTATGCCTTCGAGACCGTGACCTTCCTGCCGATCCCCGACACGACCGTGCGTCTGGCCAACCTGCGCGCGGGCGATCTGGACATGCTGGAACGTCTGGCCGCGACCGACCTCGCCTCGGCCTCTTCCGACGCGGCGCTGGAAACCGCACAGGCGACCTCGCTCGGCTATCAGGCAATCACGATCAACGTCGGCAACGGCGAGAACGCGAACGGCCCGCTGGGCACCGACGCCCGCGTGCGTCAGGCGCTGTCGCTGTCGATCGACCGTTCCGTGATCGCACAGGTGGTCTTCGAGGGCGCTGTCGCCCCCGGCAACCAGCCCTGGCCGCCGACCTCGCCCTGGTACAACGCCGATTTCCCGATCCAGGACCGTGACGTGGAGGCCGCCCGCGCCCTTCTGGCCGAAGCCGGCTATCCCGATGGCGTCGACATCAGCGTGCAGGTCGCCAACAACCCCGTGCAGCAGCAGGTCATGCAGGTGGTTCAGGCCATGGCCGCCGAGGCGGGTATCCGCATCTCGCTCGAGGCCAAGGAATTCGCCACGCTCCTCTCCGACCAGTCGGCAGGCGCCTATACCGCCAGCCAGGTCGGCTGGTCGGGCCGCGTCGATCCCGATGGCAACATCCACCAGTTCGTGACGACCGACGGCGGCATCAACGATGCGGGCTATTCCAACGCCGAGGTTGACGGCTTCCTGAACGGGGCGCGGGTCTCCAACGACGTGGCCGAACGGCGCGCGGCCTATAACGGGGCCTCGGCCATCCTGATGCAGGATCTGCCCATCGTCTACCTGTACCACCCGGTCTGGATCTGGGCGATGGAAGCCGGCATCGACGGCTTTGTGCCCTACCCCGACGGCATGATCCGCCTTGCCGGCGTGACCATGGCCGAGTGAGCCAAAGCTGAACCGGCGCGCGGGCGGCACCCCTGCCCGCGCGCCACCTCCCTCCAACCTGCGGAGACGCCCGATGCTCGCCTTTCTCGGACGACGCCTGCTGATCGCGATCCCGACGATCATCCTGATCTCGATCTTCGTCTTCACGCTTCAGAAACTGCTGCCGGGCGACCCCGTCTTGGTTCTGGCGGGCGAGGAACGCGACCCGGCGGTGCTGGAATACCTGCGCGAGCAATACCGGCTGAACGATCCGATCATCGTGCAGTATTTCCATTGGGTCGGTAACGCGCTGCAGGGCGATCTGGGCATTTCGCTGCGCACCCAGCAGCCGGTGCTGGAACTGATCGGACAAAAACTGCCCGTGACCATTCAACTGGCCGTCATGGCCCTGATCGTGGCCATCGCCATCGGCGTGCCCGCAGGCGTGCTGTCGGCCTACAAGAAAGGCACATGGATCGACTGGGTCGCCAATGTCGTGGCGCTGTCAGGGCTTTCGGTGCCGAACTTTTGGCTCGGGATCATGCTGATCTTGCTCATTTCGGTGAAACTTGGATGGCTGCCCGCCTCGGGCTACCAACCGTTTTCCGACGATCCGCTGGAATCCATCCGCACCATGCTGATGCCCGCCTTCGTGCTGGGCACGGGGCTGGCCGCCACGCTGATGCGCCATACGCGCTCGGCCATGCTGAGCGTCCTGAAATCCGACTATATCCGCACCGCGCGCGCCAAGGGTCTGGCCGAACGCGTCGTGCTCATCAAACACGCCCTGCGCAATGCGCTCGTGCCCATCGTCACCGTCACCACGCTCCTTTTCGGGGAATTGCTGGCGGGCGCGGTCCTGACCGAACAGATCTTCACCATCCCGGGTTTCGGCAAGCTGGTGGTCGATGCCGTCTTCAACCGCGATTACGCCGTGGTGCAGGGGATCGTTCTGTGCACCGGCGTCGCCTTCATCTTCATGAACATCCTTGCCGATGCGGCCTATCGCATCCTCAACCCGCGCATGAGGGACGAATGAGCAGTATCGCCACCAATCCCGCAGCACCCGAGACCCTGCCGCGCCGCCAAAGCCGCGTCTGGCGCAAGTTCCGCTCGAACAAGGCTGCCGTTCTGGGCGGCATCATTGTGGGCTTCTTCGTGATCGTGGCGCTCCTGGCCCCGTTCCTGCCGGTGCCGGGGCCCGCCGTCACCGATTGGGGCGCGGTGCGCCAAGGCCCGTCGGCGGCCCATCCTTTCGGCACCGACGAGATCGGGCGCGACGTGATGTCCCGGATGATCTGGGGCGCGCGCGCCTCGCTCACGGCGGGCGTCATCTCGGTCGCCATCGCGGTCCTGATCGGCGTGCCCCTCGGCGTGCTCTCGGGCTACCTGCGCGGCTGGACCGATGCCGCCATCTCCCGCGTGACCGAGGCGCTTTTGGCCGCGCCTTTCCTCATCCTCGCCATCGCGCTCGCGGCCTTTCTCGGGCCGTCGCTGACCAATGCGATGATCGCCATCGGCCTCTCCGCCGTGCCGATCTTCATCCGCCTTGCGCGCGGCCAGACCATGGCCGTCATGACCGAGGATTACGTCGAGAGCGCGCGCGCCGTGGGCCTGACCCATCTGGCGCTCATCACCCGCTACATCCTGCCCAACATCTTCCCCCCGATCCTCGTGCAATCGACGCTGACCATCGCCACCGCGATCATCGCCGAGGCGTCGCTCTCCTTCCTCGGCCTTGGTCAGCAGCCCCCCGCGCCCAGCTGGGGCTCGATGCTCAACGTGGCCAAGAATTTCCTCGAACAGGCGCCGTGGATGGCGCTCTACCCCGGTGCCGCGATCTTTCTCGTGGTGCTGGGCTTCAACCTGCTGGGCGACGGCTTGCGAGATGCGCTCGACCCGCGTGACCACTGATGCGCGCGTTCTGCGCGACCACTGATTTCAGAGAGAGACGGACAACATCATGACCTTCACCACCCGCCCCGAGATCACCGGTACCTTCGGTGTCGCCACCTCGACCCATTGGATCGCCTCGGCGGTCGGCATGAAAATCCTCGAACAGGGCGGCAATGCCTTCGATGCTGCCGCCGCCATGGGCTTTGTCCTCAACGTGGTGGAGCCGCATCTGAACGGCCCGCTTGGCGACATGCCCCTCATGATCCGCACCGCCGGGGCCCCGGCGCCGCGCATGATCTGCGGTCAGGGCACGACGCCCGCCGGCGCTACCATCGCACATTACAAATCCGAAGGGCTGACGCTGATCCCCGGTTCAGGGTTGCTCGCCACGGTGATCCCCGGCGCCTTCGGGGCCTTCATGCTGATGCTGCGCGACCATGGCAGCCTGCCGCTCCGCCACATCCTTGAGCCCGCGATCCACTACGCCCGCCACGGCCACCCGATGCTGCCGCGCGTGGCGAACACCATCGCGGGCCTTGCCGATTTCTTCCGCGACGAATGGCCGACGTCCTACGCAACATGGCTGCCGGGCGGCAACGCGCCTGCGGCAGGCGCGCTGTTCTGCAACCCCGATCTCGCCGACACATGGGAACGCCTCGTGACCGAGGCGGAAAAAGCCACCGGCCGCGAGGCGCAGATCGAGGCCGCGCGCCATGCCTTCTACGAAGGCTTCATCGCCGAAGCCATCGACAGCTACATGGCTGAGGCCTGCGTGATGGATGCCGCCGGCGGGCGGCGCAAAGGCGTCCTCAACGGGCAGGACATGGCGACATGGCACGCCAGCTACGAGGATCCGCTGTCCGTCGACTATCAGGGCTGGACCGTCTGGAAGGGCGGCATGTGGACCCAAGGCCCGACGCTCCTGCAATCCTTGCGGATGCTCGAAGGGATCGACGTCGGCGCGATGGACCTGCGCGGGGCCGATTTCGTCCATACCGTGACCGAGACGATGAAACTCGCCTTCGCCGACCGCGAGGCCTATTACGGCGATCCCGACCACACCGACCTGCCGGTGGATACGCTCCTGTCCCGCGACTATGCCGCCCAGCGCCGCGCGCTGATAGGGGATCGCGCCTCGCGTGACCAGCGGCCCGGCCAGATCGCGGGGTATGAGGCATGGGCGCGCGCCGCCGTGGAACGCGCGGGTCGCGACATGGCGACAGGGCCCGGCGTCGGAGGGGGCGAACCCACCATGGCGCATCTGACCGAACGGCGCGGCGATACCGTCCATCTCGATGTGATCGACCGCTGGGGCAATTCGGTCTCGGCCACGCCCTCGGGCGGCTGGCTGCAATCCTCGCCCGTGGTTCCGGGCCTCGGGATGCCGCTCAATTCCCGCGCCCAGATGTTCTGGCTCGACGAGGGCCTGCCCACCTCGCTGGCGCCCGGCCGCCGCCCGCGCACGACGCTCTCCCCCTCCATGGGCCAGGCGCCCGACGGCACGGAACTGGCCTTCGGCACACCCGGCGGCGACCAGCAAGATCAGTGGCAGCTGATCTTGTTCCTGCGCCTCGTCCACGGGCAGATGAACCTGCAAGAGGCGATCGACGCGCCCCTGTTCCACACCGGGCATTTCCAGTCGTCCTTCTACCCGCGCGGCACGCGGCCGGGTCACCTGATGGCCGAACCCGCCTTCGGCGAGGCCGTGCTTCAGGCGCTCCGCGACAAGGGCCACGAGGTCGAGGTCTCCGAACCTTGGGCGGTCGGGCGTCTCACCGCCGCCTCCCGCGATACCGGCGGCATGCTCAGGGCTGCGGCGACCCCGCGCCTGATGCAGGCCTATGCCATCGGACGCTGAGGGGGGGCAGAGATGACCTATTCCATCGTCGCGCGTGACCCCGAAACCGGCCATTACGGCGTGGCCGTTGCCAGCCGCTTCTTCGCCGTGGGCGCGCTGGTGCCCCATCTGCGGGGCGGCAAATGCGCGGTCGCCACGCAGGCTTTCGTCTCCCCCATCTGGGGGATGGAGGCCGCCGACCGCATGGCAAAGGGCGAGGCCGGGGCCGATGTGCTGGCCGACATGGTCGCGCGCGACGGCGGCCAGCATATCCGCCAGGTCCACATGATCGACAGCACCGGCCATATCGCAGCCCATACGGGCGCCAATTGCGTCGATTGGTGCGGCCATGTGGCGGGCGACGGCGTCTCTGTCGCGGGCAACATGCTGGCAGGCCCCGACGTGATCGCGCAGACGCTTGCCGCCTATCAGGCGCACATGCACCTGCCGCTCGCCCAGCGCCTGATGACCGCGATGGAGGCGGGCGAGGTCGCGGGCGGCGACAAGCGCGGCACGCAATCGGCCGCACTCGTGATCCACAGGACAGAGGATTATCCGTGGCTGTCGCTCCGTGCCGATGACCACATCGACCCCTTGGGCGAATTGCGCCGCCTCTACGACGTGGCCCACGAACGCTTTGTCCATGTCGCGGACGCCATGCCGACGCGCGACAATTTCTCGGGGACGACCGACCGCAGCGGCATCGACGCGGCCATCGCCGCCGAGGAGGCGAGACGCCGCGCCGCAGGTCGCGTCAGCCGCTCCTTCGCCACCGATCTGGGGGCCTGAGACCGGTACGGGTGGCACTCACCGGCCTTTGCCTTAGGTATCCTTGCCAAAAGGAAGCGCCGTCATGATCGCCACTCGTACCTTCGCCCGCCTGACCGGGACAGCCCCGGACGACCTGCCTGATGAGGAGGCAAGGAACGGCCTCATCCATGTGGCCTCCCTGACCCTGACCAAGACGGCCGATGCGCTGATCGACCCAAAGCTGGTTCTGTCGTGGCTTATGTCCGCCCTCGGCGCGCCGGGCGCGATGATCGGCGCGCTGGTGCCCCTGCGCGAGGCGGGCGCGCTCTTGCCGCAACTCGCACTGGCCCGCTACGTGGAGTCCAGCCCCCAACGCAAACGGATCTGGGCAACGGCGGCGGCCCTTCAGGGGCTTGCCGCGCTCGGCATCGCCCTTGCCGCCCTGACGCTCGACGGCGCCGTTGCGGGTGGCGCGATCCTCGCCTGCCTCGGACTGCTCGCCATGGCGCGGGCGGGCGCATCGGTCAGCCAGAAAGACGCGCTCGCGCGCACCATCGCCAAGGGTCGGCGCGGCACCGTCACGGGCATCGCTGGATCGGTCGCGGCAACAAGCGTGCTGGCCGTGGGCGCGCTTCTGGCCACGGGTCTTTTCGAGACGGCGATCACCCCCCTTGCCGTGCTGGTCGCTGTGGCGGGCGCGGCCTTTCTGGTCGCCGCCGCGATCTTTCTGCGGCTTCGCGAACCGTCCCGAACGCCCGAAGACGCGGACAGGGATGGCGGGCTCTCCGCCCTCGTCGAACCGATCCTCAGCGATGGCCAGTTGCGGCTTTTCGTGGCCTCGCGTGTCGCGCTGGCGGTCACGGCGCTGGCCCCGCCCTTCATCGTGCTCCTGTCGGCCAGCTCGGCACAGGCGTCGCTGGGCGACCTCGGGCCGCTTGTCATCGCCTCGACCTCGGCCTCCATCTCGGCGGCCTATGTCTGGGGACGGCTGTCGGACCGCTCCAGCCGCCAGACCCTGATGGCTGCGGGCGCACTGGCCGCGCTGGTCTTCGCGGCCATCGCCACCCTTGCCCTGAGCTTCGGCGGCCTTGGCGGCGCTTGGGGCGCGGCGGGGGCGATCTTTGCCGCGCAGATCGCCTACGAGGGCGTCCGCGCGGGCCGCAAGCTGCACCTCACCGACATGGCCGAGGATGCGTTCCGCGCCCGCTACACCGCGCTTTCGAACACGCTGGTCGGCGTGGCGCTCTTGGCGGGCGGTCTCTTCGGACTGGTGGCGGACCGGTTCGGCCCCGCCGTCGTGTTGCTGCTTTTCGCGGCAATCGCGGCCATCGGCGTTGCGCTGGCCCGTGGTCTGGACGAGGTTCAGACCGACTGACCACCGCTTGCCCCTTGCCCGCGACGCGGCAGAAGTGCTCAGCTTGCGCCATGGCCTATCACATCGACCTGAACGGCACGCGCTACAACTTCCCCTCGCTCAAGGGGCTGCTCGCCCGCGCCTCGCCCGAACGCAGCGGCGATGCGCTGGCCGGTCTCGCCGCCGACGGCCCGCTGGAACGGATCGCCGCGCAGCATTGCCTGGCCGATGTGCCCCTGTCCGATTTCCTCGCGGACGTGCTGGAGGTCGAGGGCGATGGCGTCACCGCCCTCATCATGGCGCAGCATGACACCCGGGCCTTTGCGCCAGTCGCCTCGCTCACCGTGGGGGGCTTTCGCGACTGGCTCCTCGATCCCGCCACGACGGGCCAAACGCTGGCCCGCCTCGCCCCCGGCCTGACGCCCGAAATGGTCGCCGCCGTCTCCAAGATCATGCGCGCCCAAGACCTGATCGCCGTCGCCGCCAAGGTCGAGGTCGTCACGCGCTTTCGCTCGACCATCGGCCTGCGCGGCCGCCTGTCGACCCGCAACCAGCCCAACCACCCGACCGACGACAGCCGGGGCATCGCGCTCTCGGCGCTCGACGGGCTTTTGATGGGCGCGGGTGACGCGGTGATCGGGGTGAACCCCGCCACCGACAGCCTGCCCGATTACATCCGCATCTGCGAGGTTCTGGACGCAATCCGCACCCAGCTTGAGATCCCCACGCAAACCTGTTGCCTCGGCCACGTCACAACCGCCCTCGCCGCGATGGAGGCCCGCGCGCCCGTCGACCTCGTCTTCCAATCCGTCGCCGGCTCGGACAAGGCCAACGCGGGCTTCGGCGTGACCCTCTCCCTGCTGGATGAAGCCGCCGAGGCCGTGGCGTCCCTGAACCGCGCGCCACCCGGCGCGAACCTGATGTATTTCGAAACCGGTCAGGGCGCGGCGCTGTCCGCCGATGCCCATCACGGCATGGACCAGCAGACGATGGAGGCGCGCGCCTATGCCGTGGCCCGCCGCTACCGCCCGCTTCTGGTCAACACGGTCGTGGGCTTCATCGGCCCGGAATACCTCGCCGATGGCAAGCAGATCACCCGCGCGGGGCTCGAGGATCACTTCTGCGGCAAGCTTCTGGGCCTGCCGATGGGCGTCGACGTCTGCTACACCAATCACGCTTGGGCCGATCAGGACGACATGGATATTCTCCTGACGGCGCTTGCCACGGCCGGCGTGAATTTTGTCATCACTGTGCCGGGCGGCGACGACATCATGCTCAATTACCAAAGCCTGTCCTTCCATGACGCGGCCTATATCCGCGACACGCTGGGACGGCCGCCCGCCCCCGAATTCGCCGAATGGATGGCCCGGCACGGGATCGGCACGCCAGACGCCGACCTGCCCCCGCTCGATGCCGCCCTGTCGCACCTGCGGCTGCCCGCAGCATGAGCCCGAAGCCCCCCAGCCCCCGCGACGAAATCCGCGCCCTGACCGAGGCGCGGCTGACCTTCGGCCCCCGCGGACGGGCCATTGCCACGCCCGAAGCGCTGGCCTTCGCGCTCGACCATGCCCGGGCGCGGGCGGCGGTCGCGGCGGAACTGGACCTGCCCGCCCTGGCCTCGGCCCTCGGCCGGCTCGGGATGGCCCATCGCACCGTGACCAGCGCGGCGGGTGACCGCGCGACCTTCATCCGCCGCCCCGACCTCGGCCGCCGCCTCCCCGAGACCGAGGCGGCGCAGCTTGCCGATGCCTATCCCTGCGACGTCGCTCTGGTGTTGGGTGACGGGCTTTCCGCCACAGCGGTGGCGCTGAACGGCGTGGCCTTCCTGTCCGCGCTCTTTGACCGGCTGACCGCGATGGGCCTGCGGCTTTCGCCCGTCATCCTCGCCCGGCAGGCGCGCGTTGCGCTGGGGGACGGGATCGCTCGCGCCATGGGGGCGCAAACCGTGGTGATGGCGCTTGGCGAACGGCCCGGCCTGTCAGCGGCCGACAGCCTTGGGGCCTATGTCATCCACCTGCCCCGCCCCGACACGCCCGACAGCGCGCGCAACTGCATCTCGAACATCCGCAACGCGGGCCTTCCCGTGGCCGAAGCCGCCGATCAGGCCGCGCGCCTGATTGCTGCGATGCGCGCCACGGGCCAAAGCGGCGTCGATCTCAGCCGCGCCATGGCGGCAGGCACGCTCCCCCGCTGACAGCCCCTCAACCGGTCAGCCCCTGCCAGATCAGCCGCAACGAGATCAGCACAAGGATCACATCCAGCGCCCGCTTGAACCCGTGATCGCTGATCCGGTTCAGCACGAACCGCCCCATCAGCGTCCCTGCCAGCCCCGCCGCGATCAGGGCCAAGATCACCATCGCCCAAGGCCCGAAGGCAAATCCCAAAAGCCCGAAGATCACCACCTTCAACCCGTGCTGCACCGTCATCAGCGTGGCATGGGTCGCCACATGGTCATGGCGCGGCAGGGACAGCGATTTGGTGTAATTCGCGACGAACAGCCCCGTCGCGCCAAAGAACATCGTCAGGAAACTCGACACGCCCCCCGTCAGCCACGGCCAGCGCGACAACCAGCGCGGCGGCTTGGCAAAGACCGAATAGATGACAAAGGCCCCGACCCCGATCTGGACGACATTGGGCGGCAATTCCACAACCACCGCGCCGCCGACACCTGCCCCCACCAGCGATCCGATCAAGAAACCGGGGATGACGGCCGCCCAGCTGATGTTGCGCCAAAGCATGATGGCCCGGCCCCCGTTCGACCCCAGCTGGACCACCCCGTGAACCGGGATCAGCGCCGCAGGTGGCACGAGACTTGCCATGATAGCCAGCAAGAGCCCGCCGCCGCCGATGCCCATCGCCACGGTGATCAGCGAGGCGATGAAGCTGAAGACCATGAGAACCCAGAATGACAGCTGCGACAGCCCTTCGGGCAGGACAAAAAGAAGATCCATCGCTCAGGGGTCTCCGGGGAATGGCGGCGCCGCATCGTTGGCTGCATACTGTTGTATACCGTTACGAAGTCAAGCCCCCGCCGCGCAGCCGCGACACCACCCCGCCCGACGCAACGGGCGCGCGACAGCCGCGCACGATCACCCCACGCCGGCATTGCACTTGGGCCACGTCTCTTTCGATGTTCCGCAAACTCCTTGCCTTGATTGGGGAAACGAGGGACAAGATATCAACCAAAGAGCGGGCCAACCCGCACCCTCCGGGCAGTAGTTCCGGGCAGTAAAAAAGGGACAATCCGTGCAACTCGACCGTCGCCCCGTCGCCTCCCTCTGGATCGGGGAAAAACTCCAATATCTCAATCAGCTGTGCCTCGTGTCGCATCTACGCCATGGGCATCCGGTCACGCTCTACTGCACCGATACCGTGCAAAATGTGCCCGAGGGCATCGTGGTGCGCCCCGCCTCTGAAATCATGGACATTCCCATGGATATCGTGGCCGAAACCTCCGCAAGCTTCCTGTCCAACGTCTTCCGCTACAAGATGATCCGCCAGACGGGCGCGATCTGGATCGATTGCGACGCCTTCTGCCACCGGCCCTTCCCCGACGATCAGGACTGGATCTTCGCAGGCCACGGCATGCGGGGTGCGCTCAATTGCGGCGTCGTGGGCCTGCCGCGCGACTGCGAACTGATGGACCGGCTGCTCGATTATTACGACAACCTGCCCGACGCTCCGCCGTGGTGGAACAAGCAACAGCGCAAGAAGCTGGAAAAGCAAAAGGACGCGCCCCACGCGGTCAAGATCTACCGCACCGAACGCACCGCCTTCGGCCCGCAGGCCTTCACGTGGTTCGCCCAGCAGACCGGCGATTTCGACCGCGCCATGACACCCGATGTCCTCTATCCGGTGCCCTTCCAGCTCAACGACATCTTCTACGACCCCCATGGCCGCGTCGAAGGCTGGTTCACCGACGCGACCCTGTCCGTCCATCTCTATACCAACGGCACCAAACCGTGGTGGCGGCGCAACGTGCCGCTCGAAAACTCCTATGCCTGGCGCATGTGCCAGGAGGTCGGCATCGATCCTGCACAGGCGTTGGAAGACTGACATCAAAGGCGCAAAGGAGGCAGTTTCCATGCCCACCCCCGAGCCGCATCTCGATTTCGATCCGGACCGACCGATCAACTGGACCCCCGTGGTCCATCGCGACGTTGTCATGGTGCCGTGGGGCGACAACCCGCCCGGCGGCGCCAAGCGCGCGGCGGGCCTGTTTGATGCGCAAAACCGCTTTCTTCCCGAAGGCCATTGCTGGCGTTACCCGTTCGATCCGATCACCGTGGAACCGGTCCCGCCCTTGGCCGAGGGGCGGATCGAACGGCTCGAAGGGCGCTGGATGTTCGGCGGCCTGTTCTACGGGCATTTCGGCCATTTCCTCGTGGAAACGACCTCCCGCCTCTGGGCGACGGGGATGTTGGACGATCTCGACGGGCTGGTCTTCTACCCCAAACGGCTCCTGACCCATGAACGGCGCATGTTTCGCGAAACCATGCCTTTCTTCGAACTGTGCGGCCTGACCACGCTGGAATTGCGCGTCCCGCAAAAACCCGTCGTGATCGACGAATTGCTGACCCCGCCCCCCGGCTTCGGCATGGGCGAGATGATGGCGGGCCGCCCCGACTACCGCGACTGGATGCGCGCGAACATGGGCCGCGCCATCGCCCCCAACGGACCCGAGGCGATCTATGTCTCGCGCTCGCGCCTGCCCTCCAAACGCGGCTCCATCCTGATGGAGGATCGTCTCGAAGCACTTCTCGAGGCCGAGGGCTACACGATCATCCACCCGCAGGAAGAAACGCTCGAACGCCAGATCGAGATCTGGAAAGCCGCCCGCCGCGTCATCGCGCTCGACGGATCAGCGCTGCATTTCGGGGCCATGCTGCTGGCCGAGGGCACAGAGGTCGCGATCCTCAACCGCGGTCCCTCCCAGAACATCGAGGATTACATCCTCCAGTTCCGCGCCTTCGCCGGCATCGACCCGCTCCGGATCGACGCGCTCACCGGCTACTTCCATCCCGCCGACCAGCGCGTCGTGAAACGCGAGGTCATGGCCACCCTCGATTTCGAGGCCGTCGGTGCCGCGCTGCGCCGGGGCGGCTTCATCCGCTCCGACGCCGCATGGCAGAACCCCACCCGGGACGAGATCCTTGCCGCCGCCGCCAAGGAGGCGCCGGATGGCACCCTCGACTGGACCGAGATCTGAGGACCCCGCCATGCCCAAGGACTTCGCCTGCGCACTCACCCATGTCCGGCACGAGGATGCCTTCCTCGAGAAATGGATCGCCCATTACGGCGCGATCGTCGGGCGCGAAAACCTCCATGTCGTGATCGACGGCGACGATTGGGAGCCAACGGTCGACCTCACCGGCATCCAGACCGAGGTGATGCTCGACGCGCCCCGCCGCCGCATCCAGAACGACCGCTTCATCGCCAAACAGATGTCGGGCCGCGCCAACACGCTGCGCAAACGCTACGAACATGTCATTCGCGGCGATTGCGACGAATACGTGGTGATCGACCCCGAGGCCGGTCTCGACTGGCCCGAGGCCTTGGCCGAACTGGGCGAAGACGGCTACATCTTCGCGCTCGGCGTCGACGTGGTGCAGGGGCCGGGCGAAACCACACCCGTCGACCCGGCCCTGCCGATCCTTGGCCAGCGGCGGCAGGGCTTTGTCGCGGATGTCTATTCCAAACCCTTCGTCATCTCCCGCTGGGCCAATTGGTCGGGCGGCGCGCACAGGCTCTTGAACCGCAACGTGCGGATGAGCGCGCATTTCACGCTCTTCCACATGGCGCTCTGCGACCAGACCATCGCCCGCGCCCGGATGGAGGCGCGCGGCGGCACCGCCCAGCACGCCAGCTTCGTCGACCACCAGACCCTCCGCCTCAACGCCATCGCCGAAGCCGCACCTGCCCCCCTCGACTATGCCGAGGCGCGGGCCATCGGGCTTGCGCAATTCCCCGTCGAAGCGGACGGCAGCCCCGCTACCCGCCCGCGCAAATCCACCGATCCCCGCGCGACCGACAAGGGCCTGCCGGTCATCATCCCCGACCGGTTCTTCGGGCTGGTCTGACCATGGGCCTGCCCCCCCTCACCGTCGCCACCATCGCGCGCGAGCCGCTGCCCGTGCTCGACCGCTTTTTGCGCTGGCATCTGGCGCAGGGGGCCGCGCGGATCATCCTCTTTCTCGACGATCCGGACGACCCCGCGCAGCACCGGCTGACCGGCGACCCGAGGGTCGAGATCCGCCTTTGCACCCCCGATTTCTGGGCAGGTCTGGGGCTGGAACCCGACGCCCGCTTCACCCGCCGCCAACGCGCGGTGATGGGCATGGCCTACCGCGACGTGGCCGAGGGCTGGGTGATGATCCTCGACGCGGATGAACTGATGTGGATGCCGGGCCGCACCCTGCCCGAGGCGCTGGCGACCCTACCCCCCGACGCCCTGTCGCTCCGCGTCGCGACCGCCGAACAGGTGACGCTGTCCGATGGGATGGAGGCCTTCCGCCTCCCCATCCCGCGCGCCACGGTGAACGAGATCTACGGCGCAGACGCCGATCTGTTCCGCCCCCGCTTCGGCCTTGTCGGCCATCCCGAGGGCAAATCGATCCACCGCGCGGCCCTTCCCGGCCTGCGCCTGAAACTGCACTGGGCCGAAACCGAAACCGGCGAAACCCTCCCCGGCCCACTCTGGGGCGCGGCGGACAATGCCTATCTCCTCCATTACTTCGCACCCGGCTACGCGCCTTGGCGCGCCAAGATGGATTGGCGCGCGGGCGCACATGGCTTCGCCGGACCGCTCAAGGACCGTCTTTCCGCCATCGCCGCCCTGCCCGACCCCGAACCGGGCTACCGCGCGCTTTATGACCGCATCCACCACCTGACCACGGCGGAAGCCGCGGCGCTCGATGCGGCGGGCGGGCTCTTGCGCGCCGCCCCGCCCCTGCCCCTCGCCTGAGCCGATGGCACAGACCCACGCCAGCATCCTTTCGATGATGAAGGACGAAGGCCCGCGCCTTCTGGAATGGCTCGCCTATCACCGGCTGATCGGCTTCGACGCGATCTGGATCTACACCAACGATTGCCGCGACGGCACCGACACGATGCTCGACCGCCTCGCGGCGATGGGGCTTTGCCGCCATTGCGCCAACGTGGTGCCATCCGGCAAGAAACCCCAACCCCATGCCCTGACGCTGGCCGAGAAAAACCACGCCCTTCTCGACACCGACTGGCTTTTGCCCATCGACGCCGACGAATTTCTGCACATCAAGACAGGCGACGGAACGCTTGCGGCCTTGCTTGCCGCCTGCCCCACCGGGACCGAAGGCATCGCAGCCAACTGGCGCATGATGGGGTCGAATGGGATCGCGGCATGGTCCCCCGACCCGATACTGCCCCGCTTCACCCGTGGCGCGCCCGAGGATTTTCGCCGCGGCTGGGGCGTCAAGACGCTCTTCAAACCCTATCCGCATCTCAAACTCGGCATCCACCGCCCCGGCGTGAAAGGGGCCGCGCATCACCCCGACCGGCTGGAAAGGCTGCGCACCCGGCACTGGGTCAACGGATCGGGGCTGCGCCTGCCGCCCAGCTTCATGGCCGATGGCTGGCGCGGATCGGCTGCAACCTACGGCTACGATCTGGCCGAGATTGCCCATTTCGCCGTCCAGAGCCGCGAGGCGTATCTCCTGCGCGGCGACCGGGGCAACGTGAACCTCAAACCGGACAAATACGACGCGACCTATTTCGCCGTCTTCGACCGGAACGAGGCGGCGCTGCCGGGCCTCTCCGCATGGTCGGACAGGATCGCGGCGCTCGTTGCCGATTGGCTGACCGACGCGACCTTGCGCCGCCTGCACGACCAGAGCCGCGATTGGCACCACATCCGCCTTGCCCAATTGCGCGCCACCCCCGGTCATGCCGGGCGGATGGCGGAACTCGCACGCGCCGCCGATACGCCCATCGCGGCACTTGATGGCATCCTTTTCGTCCAACCCCTCGCCCCGGAGGGCAAGGCGCTGGTGGGCAAGATGCGCGCGGCGGGCATTCCCGACGCCGACATCGCCCGCCAGATCGCCGCGCGCGTGGCCCAACTGGAGGTCGAGCGCGACGCGCGCGAGGTGGCCGAGCTTCGCGCCATGGGCCTCCGGTCCTAGGGCGGCTTGTCGGGCCTAGTTGGTCTTGTCGGGCGGCAGGATCGGCAGGGGGGCGATGGGGATACCCTCCTCGATCAGGGCGCGCGCCTCTTCGGGCTTGGCCTCGCCGTGGATGGGGCGCGCATCGGCCTCCCCCAGATGCATCGCCCGCGCCTCGGCGGCGAAACGCCCGCCCACATAGGTCGAGTTCTTCGCCAGATGCTCGCGCAAGGCGCGCAACATCTGCTCGGCGGGATGGGCGGGTTCCGACAGGGGCCGGGCGGGCGCCGGGGCCGCAGGTTCCGGCGCATCGGTCCCGGACACGCGCGGGGCCATCAGGGCCTTCGACACCTCGGTCCCGCCGCAGATCGCGCAAGACACCAGCCCCTTCTCGGCCAGCGCGTCATAGGCGGCAGCCGATTGGAACCAGCTTCCAAAGCTGTGGTCTTGCGAACATTTCAGCGTGTAGCGGATCATGATCTGTCAAAGCTATGCGGTTGCGAGCCGGGATCAAGCGCCTCAACGCAGCGCTTGCGGATCGAAGGTTTCGATCATCTGTTTCAACTCGGCCTCGTCCACCCTCTGCGCGGCCTTCTTGCGGCTCATCCACTTGACCTTGCGCTGGCCCGCCTCGGGAAAAACCTCATCCACCTGCGAGATTTCCATGGGAAAGACCAGGACCACGCAAGGGATCGACAATTCCTCGTCCAGCCACTTGGAGTAGGAATAAAGCCCCAGCACAGTGTCATGCACCCGGCCCCGCAACCCCGCCTCTTCCCAGGCTTCCTGCGCCGCCGCCTCCGACGGGCGCATCCCGTCCATCGGCCAGCCCTTCGGGATGATCCAGCGCCCGGAATCAAGCGAGGACATCAGCATCACCTCCACCCCGCCCTTCTTCTTTATCCTGTAGGGCAGCACGGCGAATTGCGTCCGCGTCTCGCGCTTGGCGGCGGACGGAATGCGCAACGGCGCTTGGATGGTGGGTTTGCGGACCATGGCGCAGGGGTATCGCATGGCCGCCGCCCCCTTGCCAAGCCCGGCTTGACGGCCACCGCCCCGGCCATACTTTCCAAGGCGACGCCCGACCGGAGAATGCCAGATGAACCGCCGCAGCCTGATCGCCACCCTTACCGCCCTCCCTGTCCTCGGGCTGGCCCGCGCGGGCGTGGCACAAGAAAGCTTTCGCTTCGACTCCATCGATGGCGGCACCTATGACATGGCCGAATGGCGCGGGCGGCCCGTTCTGGTGGTCAACACCGCCTCGCTCTGCGGCTACACCCCCCAATACGACGACCTTCAGGCCCTCCACGACGATTACGGCCCCCGCGGCCTTGTCGTTCTGGCCGTCCCCTCCGACGATTTCCGGCAGGAATTGTCCAGCGACGAGGCCGTGGCCGAGTTCTGCGAGGTGAACTTCAACCTCACCCTCCCCATGACCACGATCACCTCGGTGCGCGGGTCGGGGGCGCATCCCTTCTACCGCTGGCTGCGCGACACCTACGGCTTCGAACCGGGCTGGAATTTCAACAAGGTGCTGCTCGATGGCGAGGGGCAACTGGTCCAGACCTTCGGCTCGAACACCCGCCCCACCAGCCGCCGCATCCTTGGCGAGGTCGAGGCGCTGATCGGCGCGTGACCAGCCCGCTGTTCCTCGGCTCCGAGATCTATCGCTGCTCCAGCTACGGCGGCTGGCACCCGCTTCGCGTGCCGCGCGTCTCGACCGTGATGGATCTGGCCCGCGCCATGGGCTGGCTGCCCGCGGACCAATACCGCACCAGCCCCCGCGCCAAGCCGCGGGCGCTGACGATCTGGCACACACCCGAATATGTCGCGGCCCTCGAACGGGCCGAGGCGGAACAGGCCGTGACCGACCCGATCCGCGACCGCCACGGGATCGGCACCAACGCCAACCCGATCTACCCCGAAATGTTCCGCCGCCCCGCCACCGCTGCCGGTGCCTCGCTTCTGGCGGTTGAATTGCTGGCCCATGGCGGCACGATCTACCATCCCGGCGGCGGCACCCATCACGGCTTTCCCGACCGCGCGGGCGGCTTTTGCTACCTCAACGATCCCGTCCTCTCGATCCTGTCGCTGCGCCGCGCGGGCGCGGCCCGCATCGCCTATGTCGACATCGACGCCCATCACATGGACGGCGTCCAATACGGGCTGGCGGGCGATCCGCAAACCCTCCTGATCTCGGTCCACGAGGAACGCCGCTGGCCCTTCACCGGCCCGATCGAGGATGACGGGGGCGGCAATTGCCTGAACCTGCCCGTGCCGCGCGGGCTCAACGACACCGAAATGGCCGCGATCCGCGACCGGCTCATCCTGCCCGCGCTGGCCGCGTTCCAACCCGATGCCATCGTCTTGCAATGCGGCGCCGATGCCGTGACCGAAGATCCGCTGTCCCGCCTCACGCTCTCGAACAACGCCCATTGGGATATCGTCGCATCCCTCAAGGCGTTCGGCTGCCCGCGCCTCTTGGTTCTGGGGGGCGGCGGCTACAACCCGTGGTCCGTCGGACGCCTCTGGACCGGCGTCTGGGCCACGCTCAACGGCCACGAGATCCCCGACCGCCTGCCCGAGACAGCCGAACAGGTGCTGCGGTCCCTGCGCTGGGAAAACCCGCCCAAACTGGGCCGCAACCCGCCCGATCACTGGTTCACCACGCTCCGCGATGCCCCACGCCCCGGCCCCATCCGCCCCGAAATCGCGGCGCGGATCGATCACCTGACCCTGCGGCCTGCCGCGCGCGGACAGTTATCCGACTGAAAAACTCTGGAATTGACATACCCGATTCTTTTTGTCAGTTTCTCCGGGACACAGACGCGCAACAACAACCCCGGAGCCCGCGCCATGAGCTTTCACGGACACATCACCGACACCGCCGAGGCAAGCCGCACCGCGCCGCCCAACCGCACCCTGCCGGTCTACGATGCCCGCCGCCTGACCGACGGCGACGGCACCGCGATGATCGTGCTCGATGACAAGACCTACCAGCTGCGCATCACGCGTGCGGGCAAACTGATCCTGACCAAGTAAGGCTTGGCGGGACTGCTGCGCAGGGTGCGCCCTCGGGCGCATCCCGCAAAACTTCCCCCTGATATTCACGCGACAGTCGGGCGGCTTTGCGATACGATCGCCCCTGTCCCGCCCGATGCCCCGCCGATCCCCGGCGCCGCAGGACCGGACCCCACGCGGGAGCCACCTCCATTTCCGAACTCATCCAACTGATCTATTCCTCGCGCCCCTTTGGCTATGACGAAGCGACCCTGTCGGGCATCCTGCTCGATGCGCGGCAGGCCAATGCCCGCGACGGCATCACCGGCGCCCTGATCTGCCGACGCGACATCTACCTGCAATTCCTCGAAGGTCCGGCGCCCGAGGTCCGCGCCGCCTACGACCGCATCCGCCGGGATGACCGCCATATCGACCTGCGGCTCCACCAATCCGAGACCACCAGCCAACGCCTCTTCGGCGCTTGGGCCATGCTGCACGATCCCGCCCAAAGCCTGATGTGGTCGCCCGAGGATCTGTCGGACACCGCGCGCGAGCGGCTCCACCCCGCCGACCTGCGCCGCATCTTCGAAGGCCTCGCCAGCACGACCCAGACGTCAGGCTAGCCCCCCGGCGGACACGCACCGCATGCCTGGTGGCACACACAGAGAAAAACCCGATCATCCGGGCTAAACGGGATCCGTTTCCCTCCGTTGTGTGGCAAACACAACAGGAGACCCTCATGAACCGCCCGGAATTCCTCCCAGCCCGGCTCCCATCAAACGAGACAGTCCGGCTCGCCGCCGTCAAGCGCACCGGATTGATGGGCAGCGAAGCCCTATCGCGCTTCGACATCTACACCAAACTTTTCCGCCATATCGCAGGCGTGCCGGTGTCCTATACCGGCCTTCTGGACGAGGCGCGGCAGTACTTCCTGTCCGAGAACTTCACCGGCTGCCTGCTTGGCGCAACCGAAGTCGCCCGGCAAGAAACCATCTGCCAGCACGCCTTGCTCGATACCCGGCCCGTCATCGTGCCCGACATGCGCATTCACCCGACCTTCGCGGGCCATCCGCTGGTCCACGACGATCCGCCGTGGGTCTTCTGGGCGGGCTTTCCGCTGGTGACGCAGGAAGGCTACGTTTTGGGCACGATCTGCGCGGTGGACCACGTGCCACGCACGCTTACGCAAGAACAGGTGGACCTGCTGACCGGCGTGGCGGCGGACCTGACCCTGTCGATCCAGTTGCAGACAGACCAACAGGAACGCATCGCGGCAGCTTGCGGAGCGGTGCTGACCTCCCTTCAGGATGCGGGCATCGAGCAGCTGTCCACGGCCCGCGCCTTCCTGAACCTTTGCCGGAGCCTGCCCGTTACACCAGAACAGCGCGCGCACCTTGTCTCCTCGGGCCTCGCCGTCGAGATCGATGGCAGCCTGTCCCTGACCGAAGCCGGCAATACTCTCAAGACGGGCAACGGGCTCGGGCCGGCTGAATACAAGACAAGAACGTCTCCTCTCAAGGACATGCAACTCATCGATGCGATGTTCGATCTGATCTCCTAGGTGAAAGACCAGCCATGTATTCCAAGATTTATTCTCTCTCCTTCCAATCCCTCGAAGCCGCCAAGATCGCGGTCGGTCATCTGTCGACGGAAGTCGGCGGTGCCATCGCGTCCGCCAATATCGCCAGCCTCAACATCCTCCTGCACAAGGAGGGCAAGGTGACCATGGTGGTGCGCTTCGACTCGCTCGAAGATCTGAACCAGTTCTCCAAGGATCAGACGCCGCTCCTTGCCGGGCTTCAGGATGTGTTCAAGCTGCGCGAGATCAGCCAGAACACCGCCGTCTCGGTCTATGTCTTCAACCGCGAAGCGGTCTCGACCGCGGCCTGAGCATGCGCGCAACGCGATGCCACGGACCAGCATCGCGGCCTTTGAACCGAAAAAGGCCCCCGGAACACACTGGGGGCCTTTTGCAATTCTCCGACGCGCTCAGCTGATCTTGGGCAGCAGCTCGTCCAGCGACTTCTTCGCATCGCCGTAGAACATCCGGGTGTTCTCCTTGAAGAACAGCGGGTTCTCGATCCCCGAATAGCCCGTCCCCTGCCCACGCTTGGACACGAAAACCTGCTTGGCCTTCCAGACTTCCAGAACCGGCATCCCCGCGATGGGGCTGTTCGGGTCGTCCTGCGCCGCCGGGTTCACGATGTCGTTCGAGCCGATGACGATGACCACATCCGTATCGGGGAAGTCCTCGTTGATCTCGTCCATCTCCATCACGATGTCATACGGAACCTTCGCCTCGGCCAGAAGCACGTTCATATGGCCCGGCAGACGCCCCGCGACGGGATGGATGGCGAAACGCACCTCCTTGCCGGCCGCGCGCAGCTTGCGGGTCAACTCGCTGACCGATTGCTGGGCCTGGGCCACCGCCATGCCGTAACCCGGCACGATGATGATGCTGTCGGCCTCGTTCAACGCGCTTGCGACACCATCGCTGTCGATGGCGATCTGCTCGCCCTCGATCGCCTGCTGCTCGCCCGTCGCGCCGCCGAACCCGCCAAGGATCACCGAAACGAAGCTGCGGTTCATCGCCTTGCACATGATGTAGGACAAGATCGCCCCCGATGAGCCGACCAACGCGCCCACCACGATCAACAGGTCATTGCCGAGGCTGAAGCCGATGGCCGCTGCCGCCCAGCCCGAATAGCTGTTCAGCATCGAGACCACGACCGGCATGTCCGCGCCGCCGATCCCCATGATCAGGTGATAGCCGATGAAGAAGCCCAAAAGCGCCAACAGAACCAGCGCCCAGGTGCCCGACCCGCCCATGTACATCGCCAGCAATACCAGCGACCCCGCCGCGGCGGCTGCGTTCAGCATGTGACCGCCGGGCAGCTGCTTGGCCGAAGTGTCGATCTTGAACGGCAACAGGCTCGATGCGCCCGACAGCTTCCCATAGGCCACGACCGACCCGGTGAAGGTCACGGCACCGATCCAGATGCCCAGCACCAGCTCGACCCGCAGGATGCCGATCTCGACGCCGGTCTTCTTGCCGATCAATTCCCCGAAATTCGACAGCGTGCCGAGCAGCGCATAGGCCGCAGGCGACAGCGGCCCCTCGGGCTGCGGGAACGGCAGACCCGCCTGTGCGAAGACAGAGGCGACATTGCCGATTTCCACATGGGCGTTGATGCCGACGAACACCGCGGCCAGACCGACCAGCGAATGCATGATCGCCACAAGTTCCGGCATCTGCGTCATCTGCACCTTGGTCGCCAGTTGGTAGCCCACGGCTGCCCCGCCCGCGATCAGGATCAACGACATGACCCAAAGGCCCGATCCCGGCCCGATCAACGTGGCCACGACCGCGATCGCCATACCGGCGATCCCGTACCAGACCGCGCGCTTGGCGCTTTCCTGCCCCGACAAACCGCCCAGCGACAGGATGAAAAGAACGCCCGCGACCGCATAGGCCGCAATGGTGAATCCGAAATCCATCTCTTCTACCCCTGCCCGCTCAAGATTTCTGGAACATGGCGAGCATGCGCCGTGTCACGAGGAATCCGCCGAAGATGTTGACGGCGGCCATGAAGATGCCCAGCGCCGCCAGAACCGTGATCAGGATCGAGGACGATCCGATCTGCATCAACGCACCCAGAATGATGATCGACGAGATCGCATTCGTCACCGCCATCAGCGGCGTGTGCAGCGAATGGGCCACGTTCCAGATCACCTGGAACCCGATGAAGACCGACAGCACGAAGACGATGAAATGCTGCATGAAGGTCGCGGGCGCGATCAGGCCCACCCCCAACAGCAAGGCACCGCCCACGGCCAGAAGCGTCACCTGGTTCTTGGTCTGCGCCTTGAAGGCCGCGATTTCATTCGCGCGCTTCTCCTCGGGCGTCAGCTCCTTGGGCTTCTCGCGCTTCTGCGCCGCGATGGCCGCGACCTTGGGCGGCGGCGGCGGATAGGTGATCTCGCCCGAGAAGACGGCGGTCGCCCCGCGGATCACGTCATCCTCCATGTTGTGCACGACCGTGCCGTCCTTGCCGGGCGTCAGGTCGGTCATCATGTGGCGGATGTTGGTGGAATAGAGCGTCGAGGATTGCGCCGCCATCCGGCTGGGGAAGTCGGTGTAGCCGACGATGATCACCCCGTTGTCGGTGACGATGCGCTCGTCCTTCTGCGTCAGTTCACAATTCCCGCCGCGCTCTGCGGCCAGATCGATGATGACCGAACCGGGCTTCATCGCCTCCACCATGTCCTTGGTCCACAAAACCGGCGCGGGCCGGCCCGGGATCAGGGCGGTGGTGATGACGATATCCATGTCCGGCGCGATCTCGCGGAACTTGGCCAGCTGCTTGGCCTGGAACTCCGGGCTTTGCGGGGGCGCATAGCCGCCCGTCGCCGCGCCATCGGGCAATTCGTCGTCCGAAAACTCGAGGAACACGAATTCCGCGCCCATCGATTCGATCTGCTCGGCCACTTCGGGCCGCACGTCGAAGGCATAGGTGATCGCGCCCAGCGAGGTCGCCGTGCCGATGGCGGCAAGACCCGCAACACCCGCACCCACGACCAGCACCTTGGCCGGGGGAACCTTGCCCGCCGCCGTCACCTGGCCGGTGAAGAAGCGGCCGAAATTGTTGCCCGCCTCGATCACCGCGCGATAGCCCGCGATATTGGCCATCGACGACAGCGCGTCCATCTTCTGCGCGCGCGAAATGCGCGGCACCATGTCCATGGCGATGATGTTGGTCCCGGCGGATTTCGCCGCTTCCATCAGCTTTTCGTTCTGTCCCGGATAGAAGAACGAGATCACAAGCTGGCCTTCGCGGAACTTCTTGGCCTCCGCCGTGGTCGGCGGGCGCACCTTGGCGACGATGTCGGCCTCTTTCCACAGCGCGGCGGCGGTCTTGACCACCGTGACGCCCGCGGCCTCGTAGGCGGCATCGGTAAAGCCCGCGGCCCCACCGGCACCGGCCTCGATCACGCAGTCATAGCCGAGTTTCTGAAGCTGGAGCGCGCTGTCGGGGGTCATCGCCACCCGTGCTTCGCCCGGCTCGATCTCCTTCGGAGCCCCTATCTTCACAGTCATCCCCTCTTTGCCGTGACGGACTAGTCGAAAGCCCCATAGCAACACAGGGCGCGGTCCACAACTGGGCAAGGCGCGACAGTATATTGCGCATACAATGGCATACAAATTGCGAAGATTTCAGGGGCCCCTCCGCGTGACGGACAGGGCCGCAAAGCGCGCGCTTGCAGCCCGTCCCCGTCGCGTTAGGCTGGATCCAGTCAGACGGGGGAGGATACGGGGATGGATCACGCGGGACGCCATGCGCTGGTGACGGGCGGCGGCACGGGCATCGGGCTCGACATCGCGCGGGCTCTGGCCGCAGCCGGGGCCGAGGTGACGATCACGGGCCGCGATCTCGACCGGCTGAAGGCCGTCGCCGCCGGAACCCCCCGCCTGCACCCCCTCGCCATGGACGTGGCCGATGAACCCTCGGTGCGCGACGGCATCGCGGCAGCCGCAGGCGCACGCGGCCCCATAGCCATCTGCATCGCCAATGCCGGCATCGCCGAAGGCGCACCCTTCCACCGCGAAACGCTGGATCAATGGCGCCGGGTCATGGCGACCAATCTCGACGGCGTTTTCCTGACCTTTCAGGGCGCGCTGGCCACCTTGGGCCGCGAGGATTGGGGCCGGATGATCGTCATCTCCTCCATCGCGGGCCTGCGCGGCCTGAAAGGGGCCAGCGCCTATACCGCCTCCAAACACGGCGTCATCGGCCTGATCCGGGCGCTCAGCGAGGAAAACATGGGCTCGCGCATCACCTTCAACGCGCTCTGCCCCGGCTATGTCGACACCGCCATCGTCAGCCGCAACGCGACCGAGATCGCCGCCCGCCAAGGCATGACCGAGGCCGAGGCCCGCGCCTACATGGCTCGCGGCAACCGCCACAAGACCCTGTTGCAGACCGACGAGGTGACAGGTGCCGCGATGTGGCTCTGCTCGGAGGCCGCGCGCAGCGTGAACGGGCAGACGATCCAGATCGCGGGCGGACAGGTGGCATAACGGCAACGCCCCGGCCGCGCGACCACGCTGCGTTGCGGCGGAAAATCCAGCTTTGTCCGTCGCTTGTCCTGCACGCGCCCGGCCCGTATGCGATTGCATTCCGGCAAACCACGAATTTTATTGTGTTTTTCCCGTTTACTTGGCCAAGGTTTCTTATATCTGGCATGGTGTTCTCCAGAGGGCCGCACCATGCCGATCGAAGACCACCCGCTGCGCTACCGCCTCGCCAACGAATTGCACGCGCGCCCCTTTCCGAATGTGGCCGCGCCCGCGCAGGCGATATTCCTCGCGGTCAAGCAACCGAAAGATGCCGCCAAGCGCGACCGCGGCCTCGACCGCGCGCATCTTCTGGCGCTGCTCGACCGGTTCGGCGCCGATCACCCCGCGCCCGATGCCACGCATTTCTTCGGAGATCTGGGCAAATTCCGCCTCAAGTGGGAACAGCACACCGAATTCGTGACCTATACCGCCTTCCTGCCCGCAGGTGACGCCCGACCATTCGACCCCTCGGCTTGGGAAGTGTTTCCCGAGGAATGGCTGGCCAAGGCGCCGGGCGTGCGGATCACCTCGGCCCAGATCCGGATTGAGACCTCGCAGGGCGATGATCCCGCACTGGCCGAGAAACTGGCCGAATGGATGGTCCCCGAAAGCCTCGCCGTCAGCAATGTGCTGGACGAAACCGCCGTGATCGCGGGCGATTTCCGCATCGACAGCAACGGCCACATGCGTTTTGCGGTGTTTTGCAAGGAAGGCACCGACAGCCGCCGGGTCGGGCGCATCGTGCAACGCATCTGCGAGATCGAGACCTACAAATCCATGTCGATGCTCGGCCTGCCCATGGCGCGCGACATCTCCACCCGCATGGGCGAAATGGACGAAAGCCTTGCCGAACTGGTCAATGCGATGACCGGCCATCTCGCCAAACCCGACGAGACCTTGGGCCAGCTTCTGGCGATCTCGGCGGAACTGGAGAAATTGCAGACACAAAGCGCCTTTCGCTTCGGCGCGACCGGGGCCTACGAGGCGCTGGTGAACCAGCGGATCGAGGTCCTGCGCGAGGTGCGCTTCATGGGCCGTCAGACATTCGCCGAATTCATGATGCGCCGCTACGATCCCGCGATGCGCACGATCAAGGCGACCGAACGCCGGCTCCTGTCGATGTCGGAACGCGCGATCCGGGCGGGTGACCTGCTCCGGACACAGGTGGATGTGAACCGCTCCGCGCAGAACCAGGATCTTCTGGCCAGCATGGACCGCCGCGCCGACATGCAGCTACGCCTGCAAAAGACGGTCGAAGGGCTGTCGGTCGTGGCGATCAGCTATTACGCGGTGAGCCTTGTGGTCTATCTCATCAGCCCGCTCGCCGAACCCCTGGGCACGTCGAAGACCGTCCTGACAGCCGCCGCCGTCGTGCCGGTCGTGCTGGCGGTCTGGGCCATGGTCCGCTCGATCCGGCGATCGATGGAAAAGTAAGGCCTTCGCCCGCTAAGCGGTCGACTGGTGCGAGGGGGCTCTGCCCCCTCGCGCTCCCCCGGGATATTTATGAAACAGAGAAGAGATCAGGGCCGGTGTCTGAGCGCCCGGCGCAGGATCTTGCCGGTCGCGGTCATCGGCAGGCTGTCCGCGCGGATGATCTTGCGCGGCACGCAATGGGCCGAGACGCGGCTACGCACGATGTCCTTGAGCGCGTCTTCCACGCCTGTCCAATCCGCCCCCTCGCGCAACACGACATGGGCGACCACGATCTCGGTCCGCACAGGGTCGGGTTCGCCCACCACGGCGGCCATGACCACGTCGGGATGGGTGGCCAGCGCCTGCTCGATCTCGACCGGGCCGATCCTGTAGCCCGCCGAGGTGATCACGTCATCGTCGCGCGCATGAAAGGTGATCTGCCCTGACGCGTCCCGCGTGGCCAGATCGCCGGTGTAGAGCCAGCCATCGACGATCTTTTTCGCCGTCGCCTCGGGCTTGTTCCAGTAGCGCAGCATCATCACCGGATCAGGTGCGCGCACGCAGACCTCTCCGGTCTCGCCGGTGCCGACCTCGCCCTTGGCGTCGCGCAAGCTCACGTCATGACCCGGCACGGGCAGGCCCATCGCGCCGGGGACGCGCGGCATCGGACCGGTGCAGGCGGCCAGCACCAGATTGGCCTCGGTCTGGCCGTAGAATTCGTTGATCGGGCAGCCCAGCCGCGCCTGCCCCCAATCGAGCAGATCCGCGCCCAGCGCCTCACCGCCCGAGCCCACGGCGCGCAGGCGCAAACCCTCGGGCGGGGCGACCTGCCGCATCAGCCGCAGCGCGGTCGGCGGGATGAAAGCCGCGCTGACCCGCTCTGCCGCCATCAGGGCAAATCCCGCCTCGGGATCGAACTTGGCGAAGCGATGCGCGACAAGCGGCACGCCGTAGAACAGGCAGGGCAGCGCCATATCCATCAGCCCCCCGATCCAGGCCCAATCGGCGGGCGTCCATCCCACGTCTCCGTCTTGGGGAAACCCGCCATAGGCCAGTTCGAGGCAGGGCAGATGCCCATAAAGGAACCGATGCGCATGCAGCACGCCCTTGGGATCGCCCGTCGTGCCCGAAGTGTAGATCATCACCGCCGGATCCTCGGCGAGGGTGTCGACGGGGGTGAACCCGGCGCTGGGTGTCGCGGCCAGATCGTCGAAGCCCAGCACCGGCGCGCGCGCGGGCCCGGTCGAAACGATCACCCGCAAATCCGGCAGATCGGGGGCGAGCGCCATCACCCGGTCCAGCGTCGCCCCATCCGTCACGATGGCACAGGCCCCCGCATCGCCCAGCCGGTAGCGCAGCGCATCCGCCCCAAAAAGCGTGAAGAGCGGCAGGCCGATCGCGCCCAGCTTCATCGCCGCCAGATGCGTGACGAGGGCCGCCGGATGCTGCGGCAACAAGACCGCCACCCGGTCGCCCCGCCCCACGCCCCGCGCGGCCAGCGCCACCGCCAGACCGTCGGAGGCCGCTTTCAGCCGCCCGTAGCTCCAGAGATCGCGCCTGCCATCGGCATGGACATGGATCACCGCCACCCGGTCGGGATCGGCCATGGCCCAGCTGTCGCAGCACAGATGCGCGATGTTCATCCGCGCGGGCAGGTTCCAGCGGAACCCCGCGCGCATCCCGTCCCAATCGGCGATCTGTCCCAACAGACGCCGAGACGGGCTGTCAGGCATCGCTGATGACGGTGACGGTGGGCAGCGCGGTCAGGGGAATGCCCAGTTCCTGAAACGCCTGCAGCGACATGCGCGAGCCCGAGTTGCGCGCACCGCCCGAGGGCCGCAGCGTCAGCAGCAATTGCAGCCCGTTTTCCGAGATCACCCGCCCCGGCTGTTCGCTGGTCACCAGCGGCGTCTCGATCCACAGGCCGGGCGTGGCCGCATCGCCAAGGCTTGCGACGGTAAAGCCCATGAACCGCCCATCGCCCGTGGGCGGGGCAACGCCGGTTCCGCCTTCGACGGTGGCAGAGGGTTCGACGGCGGTGATCTGGGGCGACACGTCATCGGGGACGGTCGCGCAGGCACCGAGGGACAACAGGCAGACAAGGGCAATCACATGTTTCATGCCGCGCAACCTAGGGCCATTCCACGCCCGCTTCAACTGTACGTCGCGGCGATCCCTTGCCTGTGCCTCCGACCCCTCGTAATCTGCGCGACATGGATATGAAAACGCCCCTCATCGACCCGTTCCAGCGCGCGATCAGCTACCTGCGCGTCTCGGTCACCGACCGCTGCGATTTCCGCTGCGTCTATTGCATGGCCGAGAACATGACCTTCCTGCCCAAGAAGGAATTGCTGACACTCGAGGAACTGGATCGCCTGTGTTCCGCCTTCGTGCGGATGGGCGTTCAGAAACTGCGCATCACCGGCGGTGAGCCGCTGGTGCGTCGTGACATCATGACCTTCTTCCGCGCCATGACCCGGCATCTGGACAGTGGCGCGCTCAAGGAACTGACGCTCACGACCAACGGCAGCCAGTTGGCGCGTTTCGCGACCGATCTCTACGACGCGGGCGTCAGGCGGGTGAATGTCTCGCTCGACACGCTCGATGACGCGAAATTCGCGGCCATCACGCGCTGGGGCCGCCTGCCCCAGGTGCTCGAAGGGATCGAGGCCGCACAACGCGCCGGCCTCAAGGTCAAGATCAACGCCGTCGCGCTGAAGAATTTCAACGAGGACGAGCTCTTCACCCTGCAAGACTGGTGTGCCGACCGGTCCATGGATCTCACCTTCATCGAGGTGATGCCGATGGGCGATCTGGGCAACGAGAACCGGCTCGACCAGTATTGGTCGCTCAAGGATCTGCGCGCGCGTCTGGCCGAACGGTTCACCCTCACCGATCTGGCCGAGCGCACGGGCGGCCCCGCCCGCTATGTCCGGCTCGAGGAAACGGGCCAGAAGATCGGCTTCATCACGCCGCTCACCCATAATTTCTGCGAAAGCTGCAACCGTGTCCGGCTGACCTGCACGGGCGAGCTTTACATGTGCCTCGGGCAGGAAGACATGGCCGACCTGCGCGCGCCACTGCGCGCCAGCGCCGATGATGCCGTGCTCGAGGATGCGATCCGCGCCGCCATCGCGCGCAAGCCCAAGGGGCATGATTTCGACTATTCCCGTCAGAACGTGGCCGGTCAGGTCACCCGCCACATGAGCCATACGGGCGGCTGACCGGATTGGGCCAAGGCCGCCTCCGGTCCGCCCTCTCCCTTGCCTTGGCGGGTGCCCTGTCGCTGTTCGCGGCACTTCTGGCCCATGAAATCCTCAGCTTCGGCGATGCGGGCCACGCGATCATCGGGCGCGCCACATGCCCCGACTGGCCCTGCCCGACCCTCTCGCTCATCATCGTGGGGCTGATGTTCAAGGGCATCGGCGCAGGCCTTGCCTTCGGCGCATTGGGCGCGATGATGCCCGATCCGCCCGCCCGGCTTTGGGGGGCGGGGCTCCTCTGGGCGGTGCAATACCTTTGGGGCCTTGTCGGCATCGCCTCGGGCTACCGCGATCAATTCGGCCCGGATTGGCGCTGGTGGGAACCCTTTGCCGAATTGCTTTGGCACCCGGTGCTGACACTTGGGCTGCTGGGGGCGGGTCTTGTGCTGTTCCTTGGCCTCGACCGCCTGTCGCGCCGTTAAGGCGCGCTCTCCAAAATCGCGCCGCTAAGGCGCGCTTCCCTCCGCCGCCGCCCGCGCCGTGAGGATCGGCCGCTCCGTCGCCAAAAGCACCAAGGCCCCCGTGGCATCGACGTCGAACCCTGTCACCCGCGCCAGCGCCGCGAAAAACCGCTGCTCCTGCGCCATGATCGGCTCGGAACAGGCCATCATCGTTGCCCCCGCCTGCCCGATCGTCACCCCCTCGCCGGTCCATGCATAGGTCGAAAACCACTGATTGCACCCGCCAGACCCGGCAACCCGGCCATCGGGGGCGAATACCATGGTCAGGCGACTTTCCGCGATGGGGGCGGTTCCCGCGATATCTTCCACCACCCATGTCCGCCCGGTCAGCAGATCGATGGACGCGCCGCCACACCCTGTCAGCGTCTCACCGCCAAGGCTCACCTTGACCGTTTCGGGATAGGGCATCCCGCTCATGCTGTCCCGGCAGATCGCGGGGCGGCGCTCCATCACGGCGCGCCCCGCCCCGGTGGCGTCCGCCGCCATGACCCGCAATGTACCCGCGCCCGTCAGGACGCGCTCGGTCACGCGCAGGGACGCATCCGCCATCCCCATACGGCGAAGGATCATGACCCCTTCCGACACATCCATCGACCAGAACGGTTCATTCCCCTGCGCGCGATAGGGCCCTTCCACGGGCGGCAGGGCCGCGCGGCATTCGGGCAAGTCGACGCCAGACAGCGCCACCAGCGCAACATCACCCCGGTCCCAGAAAAACGTCTCCGCCTCTCCCGGCCTCTCGTACCTTGCGCCAGAGGCGGCGGGGACAGGCTCCATCACCAACCACGCACCGCGCCGCGTATCCAGCACCACCGCACCCTCCGCCGCGCCCACGCGGATCACGCGGTCGCCGCAGCGATAGCTGGCCGGAAAGTCCATGGGCCCCTGACGCGCCAGCACCAATTCGCCCAGATCTCCCGTCGATCCATCGACTGCGACAGCCGCGCCCAGCCATGTCGGAACAGCGCCCAGCATCAGGCCCGCGCGCAGGCTGCCCGCCGCGTCGTCCGGCACCTCCAGTTCGAAGGGCAGCGGCACCTGCCGCCCCTCGGCCGGCAGACGCACCTCGGCCAGCAGGCTTCCGTCGGCACCGACCAGTTCCACCAGCAGCACTGCATCGGGCGGCAGGGCCATCCTGTCGCGATAGATCACGCTGCCCGTCACGGCCCGGTCCGCCTGCGCGGCACCGGCGCAGACCGTCAGACAAAGAAGGGCAAGGGTAAAGGCAGCACGGATCATGGCCAGTCTCCGAAACGGGGGCAGCGCCAGTTTAGGCCCTGCCGTCCGTTCCGGGAACAGGTTTCCCTTTTGCCCGCGATGGCCGCGCGAAAGACCGCTCGCCTCAGGCGGCGGGCAGGCGGCGCTCCACGATCTCGGCCCACCAGCTGCAACCAGCAGGGATCGCCTCGTCGTTGAAATTGTATTTGGGGTGATGGACATTGGCCGTGTCGCCGTTGCCCACAAGGATATAGGCCCCCGGCCGCGCGTTGGACATGAAGGCGAAATCCTCGCCCCCCATGACCAGCGGCGCCTCGGCGCAATCGCCCGCGACGGCGCGCGCCACATCGGCGGCAAACTCCGTCTGGGCATCGGCATTGATCATCACCGGATAGCCGCGCCGGTAATCGACCCGCGCCGCCCCGCCGAATGTCGCCGCCGTCCCCTCGGCGATCGCCTTCAGCCGCTCTTCGGCCATGTCCTGAATGCCGGGGTCCAGCGTGCGCACCGTCCCCTTCAGATGCACGGTCTCGGGGATGACATTATACGCCTTCGACCCCGTCTCGAAGCTCGTGACCGACACGACCACCTGTTTCACCGGATCGGCATTGCGGCTGGCAATCGTCTGCAAGGCCAGCACGATATGCGACGCGATCACCGTCGTATCGAGCGTATCATGGGGTTTCGCCGCATGGCCGCCGCGCCCGGTAACGTAGATGTCGAACTGGTCGGCCGCCGCAAAGAACGGGCCCGAGCGGATCGCGAATTGCCCGGTCGGCACACCCGGCCAATTATGCATCCCGTAGACCTCTTCGATGTTCCAGCGCTCCATCATGCCGTCATCGACCATCTCGCGGCCCCCGCCGCCGCCCTCCTCGGCGGGCTGAAAGATCACCGCGACCGTGCCGTCGAAATTCCGCGTCTCGGCCAGATATTTCGCCGCGCCCAGAAGCATCGCTGTATGACCGTCATGCCCGCAGGCATGCATCGCGCCGGGTGTCTTGGAGGCGTAGTCCAGCCCCGTCTCCTCGTGGATCGGCAGCGCGTCCATGTCGGCACGCAACCCGATGGTGCGCCCCGACTTGTCCGATTTGCCCTTGATGATCCCGACGACGCCCGTGCGCCCCAGCCCCGTCACCACCTCGTCACAGCCGAACTCGCGCAGCTTCTCGGCCACCATCGCGCTGGTGCGATGCGTCTCGAACAGGATTTCCGGGTTCTCGTGCAGATCGCGCCGCCACGCGGTGATCTCGGGCAGGAGTTCTGCAAAACGGTTCTTGACGGGCATCTTTCTCTCCTTCTCGGGGGTCAGGCGGTCGGCAATCGTCGCTCGACCAGTTCGGCGAAGAAACTGCATCCAAAGGGGATGGCCTCGTCGTCGAACACGTATTTCGGATGATGGCACATGGCGCTGTCGCCATTGCCCATGAAGACATAGGCGCCGGGCACCTTCTCCAGCATATAGCTGAAATCCTCCGACGGCATGATCGGATCGGCATCGTCGATCACGCCCCGTCCCACCGCGCGGGCAGCGTCGCTGGCGCGAACGGCACCCTCGGCATCGTTCACCGTCACCGGATAGCCGGGGTGCCAGATCACCTCCGCGCTTGCGCCAAAGGCCGCGGCCGTATGCACCGCCACTTCGCGCACCCGCGCCTCGGCGATAATGCGGTATTCGGGGTCGAGCGTGCGCACCGTCCCCTCCATCCGCGCCACGTCGGGGATGATGTTCGACGCCCCGCTGTCCGTGCCAAAGGTGCCCACCGTCAGAACCACGCGCTTGAGCGGGTCCACGTTGCGCGACACGATGGAATGCAGCGCGATCAGGATATGGGCCGCGACCAGCGTGGTGTCGATGGCGCGATGCGGTTCCGCCGCATGGCCGCCCTTGCCCTTCACGATGATCTCGAATTCGTCCGAACTTGCCTGCAAAGGCCCGGGTCTTGTCGCGAAAATCCCCACGGGGATGCCCGGCGCATTGTGGATGCCGTAGATCTCATCGACCGGGAAACGCTCGAACAGCCCGTCCTCGATCATCGCCTTGGCCCCCGCGCCCCCTTCCTCGGCAGGCTGGAAGATCACTACGACCGTGCCGTCGAAATTCCGCGTCTCGGCAAGGTATTTCGCCGCCCCCAAAAGCATCGCCGTATGCCCGTCATGCCCGCAAGCATGCATCTTGCCCGGCACTTTCGAGGCATAGGGCAATCCCGTCGCCTCTTCGATCGGCAGCGCATCCATGTCGGCACGCAAACCGATCGCGCGGCCCGACGCGCCCTTCCCCCGGATCACGCCCACGACACCCGTGCGCCCCACGCCCGTTACCACCTCGTCGACGCCGAACTCCCGCAGGCGCTCCGCGACAAAGGCGGCCGTCTCATGCACCTCGTAGAGGAGTTCCGGGTTCTCGTGCAGGTGATGCCGCCAGCCCGCGATCTCGGGCAGCATCTCGGCGAAACGGTTCTTGATCGGCATCGATGTTCCCTCAGGCCACCGGCATGCGGCGTTCGATCAACTCGGCGAAAAACGAACAGCCATAGGGGATCGCATCGTCGTTGAAATCATATTCCGGGTGATGGACCTTTTTCGTATCCCCGTTCCCGATATGGACAAAGGCGCCGGGGCGGGCCTGCAACATGTAGCTGAAATCCTCCGCCCCCATGCGCGGCGGGCGGCCCCAGCGAACCATCCCCTGCCCCGCCACCGCCTCGCAGACCTCGGCCGCCAGACGTGCGTTGTCCTCGTGGTTCACCGTCACCGGATAGCCGCGTTCATAGGTCACTTCGGCGCTGCAGCCATAGGCCTCCGCCGTGGCCGTCACGATGGCCTTGATCCGCGCCTCGGCCAGATCGCGCACGCCCTCATCCAGCGTCCGCACCGTTCCGGCAAGCATCACGCTGTCATCCACCACGTTGGTCGCGGCCGATTCCGTCTGCATCACGCAGATCGACACCACAACCGATTTCAGCGGATCGACCGACCGGCTCGCCACCGTCTGAAGCGCCATGACCGTGGCGCAGGCCGCAGGCACCGGGTCGATCACGTTATGGGGCTGGGCCGCGTGACCGCCGCGCCCCCGCACAACCACGCGCAATTCATCCGCCGCCGCCATGATCGGCCCCGGCGCCACACCGAATTCGCCCACGGGCAGGCCCGGCTCGTTGTGCATCCCGTACACTTCGCGGACGCCCCAACGCTCCATCACCCCGTCCTCGATCATGGCAAGCGCGCCTGCGCCCCCTTCTTCGGCCGGTTGAAAGAGCAAGACCACCGTCCCGTCGAAATTCCGCGTCTCGGCCAGATACTTGGCCGCGCCCAAGAGCATCGCCGTATGCCCGTCATGCCCGCAGGCATGCATCTTTCCCACCGTTTTCGAGGCATGGGGCAGCCCGGTTTTCTCCGACATCGGCAGCGCATCCATGTCGGCGCGCAGCCCGATACAGGCCCCCTTGGTATCGCTGCGCCCCCGGATCACCCCGACCACGCCCGACCGACCGATACCGGGCACCACCTCGTCGCAGCCGAACTCCCGCAGCTTGTCGGCCACCAGCGCGGATGTGCGCGGCAGATCGTAGAGGATCTCGGGGTTCTCGTGCAGGTCGCGCCGCCACGCGGTGATCTCGTCATGCAGATCGGCCAGACGGTTCTTCACGGGCATGTCGTCATCCTTCGTTCAACACGCCAAGCAGCTTTTCCATGAAGGCATGGCCCTTGGTCAGTTGCTCGACATAAATGTATTCATTGGGTTGATGGGCCTGCGCGATATTGCCGGGCCCACAAACGATGGCGGAATAGCCCGCATCCTGAAACTGCCCGGCCTCGGTCCCGTAGCTCACCACGCCCGTGCCGTTCTCGCCGGTCAGGCGACGGATCAACGTTTCTGCCGCGCCATCCTCCTCGGCGCGCAGGCCCGGAATGTCCCAACGTGGCACGACGGTGATGCCCGCCTCCGGCCGCACCGCCTTCATCCCCGCCTCGATCCGCGCGATCTCCGCAAGGATCCGCTCGGCCCAGTGCGCGTTGGGCTCTGCCGGAACCGTCCGCGCCGACAGCACGAATGTGCAATCCTTGGCCGTGATGTTATGCGCCGTGCCGCCTTGGATCATGCCCACATGCAGCGTCGTGTAGGGCGGGTCGTAATCGTTCGCCGGATCGGCCTTTTCCGCGTTCTCCTCGTTCACCCGGTTCGCCCAATCGATCAGCCGGGCGGCCTCCATCACCGCCGACACGCCTTTATAGGCGATCGAGGAATGCACCTCGAACCCGTGGAAATGCAGATCGAACCCCACGCCCCCCTTGTGGCCGTTCACGATGCCCCATTCGGTCGGCTCCCCGATGATGGCCAGCGCCGCCTTGGGCATGTGCGCCTGCATCGCTTCGATCATCGGCGGCGCGCCGGTGCAGCCGATCTCCTCGTCACGGCTCAGGCACAGTTGTAGCGGCCGCTTCACGCCGCGCCTGTGTGCCTCGACCGTGGCCCAGATCGCCAGCGCGTCGAATCCTTTCATGTCGCAGGTGCCGCGCCCGAACAGCTTGCCGTCCTTTTCAACCACGCTGAACGGGTCGGTGTTCCAGGCCTGTCCATCGACCGGCACGACATCGGTATGCCCCGACAAGATCACGCCGCCCGCGACCTTCGGGCCGACATGGGCATAAAGGCTTGCCTTGGTGCCGGTCGGGTCAAGATCGCGGTGGCAGGCGATGCCGTGACCGGCAAGATACTCCTCCACCCAATCGACCAGCGGCAAATTGCTGTCGCGGCTGACAGTGGGAAAGGACACGAGCCTGTCGAGCAGGGCCCGGGGACTCAGGACATCGGTCATGGAACGCTCCGGGGAAAGTTGTGGCCCGACCCTGTGCCAGCCGTGCCGGGCCGTCAAGCCCGCGCCGGAATTCCTGCACAACCATTAGGCACCTGCCGAAAGCGGATGCAACTTCCGGCGATTGCGTCTTGCGGGGGGACATTTTCATGTTAGCGTCATCATCGATTGCAGCCACCCAAGCATCGACAAGAGGTGGCGCACCAACAGGTAGGGGAGCATCTGACGATGCCCGACGGGGCCACGCCCTTTGTCCTTGACGTCAAGGACCTCAAGACCGTTTTCCGCACAAGGCGGGGCGAGGTTCATGCCGTCAATGACGTGAGCTTCACGCTGAAATCCGGTGAACTCCTTGGCGTCGTGGGCGAATCCGGCTCCGGCAAATCGGTGACCATGATGTCGCTGATCCGCCTGCTGCCCATGCCCCCCGCCGAGATCCGGGGCGGCAGCGTCATGTTCGAAGGGCAGGACCTCGCCCGCGTGTCCGAGGATACGATGCGCGCCATTCGCGGCGCCCGGATCGGCATGGTCTTCCAAGACCCGATGACCAGCCTCAACCCGGTCTTCACCGTCGGCTACCAGATCATCGAGCCGCTGCGCACCCACATGGGCCTGAACAAGGCGCAAGCCGCCAACCGCGCGGTCGAACTGCTCGAACTGGTGGGCATCCCCGATGCCCGCCGCCGCCTCGACGATTACCCCCACCAGTTTTCCGGCGGGATGCGCCAGCGCGTGATGATCGCCATCGCGCTTGCCTGCGACCCCAAGGTGCTGATCGCCGATGAACCCACCACCGCGCTCGACGTGACGATCCAGGCCCAGATCCTCGAACTGATCAAGGATCTGCGCCAGAAACTCGGCATGGCCATCGTCTGGATCACCCATGACCTCGGCGTGATCGCGGGCATCGCCGACCGCGTCATGGTCATGTACGGCGGGCAGGTCGTGGAACAGGCCCCGGTGCGCGAATTGTTCGCCAACCCGCAGCACCCCTACACGCGGATGCTGCTGGAAACCGTCCCCAATATCCGGGGCGACCGGCAGGAAAAGCTCCGCGTGATCCAGGGCCAGCCGCCGATCCTGTCCAAGGCCCCCGAAAGCTGCCCCTTCCGTGACCGCTGCCCGCAGGCCTTCGACCGCTGCGCGTCGGAAAACCCCGTTCGCTTCGATGTCGGCCCGGCCCATGACGCGGCCTGTTTTTGGGATTTCAAGACGGGGGCACCGCGCCATGCGTGACACGGGAACCCCGAAAAAGCTGGTCGAGGTCAAGAACCTCAAGATGCATTTCCCGATCCGCTCGGGCCTCCTGCGCCGCGTCACCGGCGCGGTGAAAGCCGTCGATGACGTCAGCTTCGACATTTTCGAGGGCGAGACGCTGGGCCTCGTGGGCGAATCCGGTTGCGGCAAATCCACCTGCGGCCGCGCCGTCCTGCGCCTTTACGAACCCACCAGCGGCTCGATCATCATCGACGGCGAGGAAATCGCCCACGCCCCCTTCGACAAGCTGCGCCGCCTGCGCCCCAAGATGCAGATGGTGTTCCAGGACCCCCAAGCCTCGCTCAACCCCCGCATGACGGTCGCGGGCATCATCGGCGAACCGCTGATGGAACATGGCAAGATGTCGGCCAAGGACCGGCTCGACCGCATCTACGAACTGATGGATGCCGTTGGCCTCAACCGCGATTTCGCCAACCGCTACCCGCATGAATTTTCCGGCGGTCAGCGCCAGCGCATCGGCATCGCCCGCGCGCTTGCGCTCAACCCCAAATTCATCGTCTGCGACGAACCCATCGCCGCGCTCGACGTGTCGATCCAGGCTCAGGTCGTCAATCTTCTGGAAGAACTCCAGGACCGCCTCGGCCTCACCTATCTCTTCATCTCCCACGACCTCTCGATGGTGCGCCACATCGCCGACCGCGTGGTGGTGATGTATCTGGGCAAGGTGGCCGAGATCGGGCCGCGCGACGGTCTCTACGACGATCCGCTCCACCCCTATACCAAGGCGCTCCTGTCGGCCGTGCCCGAACCCGATCCGGTGGCCCATGACAGCGCCAACCGCACCATCTTGCAAGGCGACGTGCCCAGCCCCGCGAACCCGCCCAAGGGCTGCAATTTCTCGACCCGCTGCCCCGTGGCGATGGACATCTGCCGCCGCCTCGACCCCGAGGTGGCCGAGGTCAAGCCGGGCCGCTTCGTCGCCTGCCACCTCTATAACGAGACAACAAGCCAGACCGCGGGCAACGCGGCACAAACCGTTGGGGCATGAGCATCCAACAAGGAGAGAGAGACAGAAAATGACACGTACTTCCCTGCTGCTCGGCGCGACCGCGCTCGTGCTTGCCCCCGCGGCAGCACTGGCCGAACGCGGCTCGTCGGGCCATCTCAACATCATCTACTGGCAAGCGCCCTCGACGCTGAACCCGTATCTCTCGGGCGGCACCAAGGAGATCGAATCCTCCTCGCTGATCCTCGAATCGCTCGCGCGCTTCAATCAGGACGGCACCATCGTGCCATGGCTCGCCGAAAGCGTGCCGACGGTTGAAAACGGCGGCGTGTCCGAGGATCTGACCTCGATCACCTGGACCATCGCCGAAGGCATCACCTGGTCGGATGGCTCCGCGCTCACGCCCGCCGATTTCATCTTCACCTGGGAATACTGCACCCATCCCGAAGGCGGATGCGCGCAATCCTCCTATTTCGACGGCGTGACGGCGATCGAGGCGGTCGATGACCGGACCCTGCGCATCTCCTTCGCAGACGCTACCCCCTTCCCGTACACCGCCTTCGTCGGTTCGGAATCCCCCGTGATCCAGGCCGCGCAATTCGCCGAATGCCTCGGCGCCCGCGCGCCCGAATGCACCGATGCGAATTTCGGCCCGATCGGCACCGGCCCCTTCGTGGTCGATGAATTCCGTCCCAACGACGTGATCGAACTGTCGGCGAACCCGAACTTCCGCTTCCCCGACCGTCCGTATTTCGGCACCGTCACCTTCAAGGGCGGCGGCGATGCGACGGCAGCGGCGCGCTCGGTCTGCGAAACCGGCGAATTCGACTACGCCTGGAACCTGCAGATGGACCCCAGCATTCTCGCCGGCATGGAGGCACAGGGCCGCTGCGTGGTCGAAGTCGCCTTCGGCACCTCGGTCGAACGGATCCACCTCAACCAGACCAACCCCGACCCGGCACTGGGCGATACCCGCTCCACCGCCGAAGGCGGCGCGCATCCCTTCCTGACCGATCCGGTCATCGGCCAGGCGATGTCCATGGCCATCGACCGCGCGCTGATCGTGGAAATCGGCTACGGTGCCGGTGGTCAGCCCACCTGCAACGTGCTGCCCGCACCCGCGCTCTATGCCTCGACGGCCAATGACGGATGCCTCGTGCAGGACATCGCAGGCGCCAATGCGCTTCTCGATGCAGCCGGCCACATGGACACCGATGGCGACGGCATCCGGGAATACAACGGCATCCCGATGCGCGTGCTCTACCAGACCTCGACCAACGCCGTCCGTCAGGACACGCAGGCGCTGATCAAGCAGTGGTGGGCGGAAATCGGCATCGACACCGAACTGCGCAACATCGACGCCTCGGTCTTCTTCGGCGGCGATCCGGCTTCTCCGGACACGTTCCAGAAGTTCTATGCCGACGTGGAGATGTACACCAACAACTTCGCCGGTGTGGACCCGCAGGCCTACATGGCTGACTGGGCTTGCGACAGCTGGCCCCGTCCGCAGACCCAGTGGCAGGGCACCAACATCCAGCGCTTCTGCGATCCGGCCTATGACGCCCTGATCGCCGAAATGGCCACCACCGCCGACCTCGAGGAACGCGGCCGCCTTGCGCGCGAGATGAACGACATGCTTGTCCGCTACTCGATCATCCCGCTCGTCCACCGTGGCGGCGTGTCGGCCCGTGCCGCCACCCTCGAAGGCCACCTGATGTCCGACTGGGACAGCGAGCTGTGGAACATCATGGACTGGCGTCGCGCCGAGTGATCGCCTGATCTGACACCGGCCCGCGCCGCCCTTCGTGGCGCGGGCCATTTCATGACAAACCCTGACCCGAAACCCATGACCCGAGGCGTTGGCCCATGCTGACCTACACGATCCGACGGCTGATCCTTGCGATCCCGACGCTTCTGTTCATCAGTTTCATCATCTTTCTGATCGTCAAACTGTCGCCCTCCGATCCGACGGCGGGCCTGCCCCTGACCATCCCGCCCGAAGTGCGCGAACAGATCCGCGAAAGCCTCGGCGTGAACGACCCGGTCATGGTCCAGTATGTCAAATGGCTCAAGCTCATGGTCTGGGACGAGCCGCTCCACCTGATCGAGAATGCCACCGGCTGGCAGATCGCACCCGACGGGCCGCGCATCATCTCGTATCAGACCCGCAGCCCGGTGATGGAACTGATCGTGCAGCGCATGCCCCAGACGCTCTGGGTCGTGGGCACCTCCTATATCGTCGGCATCCTGATCGCCCTGCCGCTGGGCATCATCTCGGCCTACCGCCAATACTCGGTCTTCGATCAGGTCGGCACCTTCATCTCGATGGTCGGCTTCTCGGTCCCCACCTTCTTCACCGGCGTCCTCTTCATCGTGATCTTCGCGGTGAACCTCGGCTGGTTCCCGTCGGTCTATGACACCACGCATGTCGTCACCGATTGGGACAGTTTCGTGGTGCAACTCAAACAGATCATCATGCCCGTGATGGTGCTGGGCCTGTTCAACGCCAGCCAGATCAGCCGCTACCTGCGCGCCTCCATGCTCGACAACCTCAATCAGGATTACGTCCGCACCGCGCGCGCCAAGGGCCTCAATGAAAAGGTCGTGGTGCTGGTCCATGTCCTCAAGAATTCGATGATCCCGGTCGTCACCGTCATCGCGCTGAACGTGCCTGCTGTCTTCGGCGGCGCGATCATCACCGAACAGGTGTTCAAGGTGAACGGCATCGGCCAGCTTCTGATCATCGCGATCCAGGGCGGCGACGTGCCCGTGGTGCAGACCGTCTCCTTCATCTTCGCCGTGCTGATCGTTTTGTTCAGCCTCATCGCCGATTTGCTCTATGGCGTGCTCGACCCGAGGATCCGCTATGACTGACACCACAGGCCCCAAGCCGAAGGCGATGGAATTCGAAGCCTACCGCGCTCCCCGCAACCAGTGGTGGGATGTCTGGGACCAGTTCAAGACGCACAAGGGCGCGCTCTTCGGCCTTGGCTTTTTCATCTTCGCGCTTCTCTTTGTCTTCATCGGTCCGCAGATCTGGAGGATTGATCCGCAATTCATCGACATCCGCGCCCGCAATTCGGGGCCCAGCCTCGCCCACCCCATGGGCGCCGACCAGCTTGGCCGCGACACGATGGCCCGCATGATGGCGGGCGGCCAGACCTCCATCGCCGTCGGTCTGACCGCCATGGCGCTGGCGCTCTTCCTCGGCTCGCTGATCGGTGTGCTTGCGGGTTATTTCAAGAAGCTCGACGGCCTCCTGATGCGGACGACCGACCTGTTTCTCGCCATGCCGCTTCTGCCGCTCCTGCTCGTCACCATCATGCTCTTCCGCGACCCCCTGCGCGCCAGCTTCGGCCCCGAGGGCGGGATCTTCATCCTGATCGTGGTGATGATCGGCGTGACCTCGTGGATGCAGACGGCCCGCGTCGTCCGCGCCGAGGTTCTGGCACTCAAGGAACGCGAATTCGTCCTCGCCGCCCGCTCCATCGGCACGCCCAGCCACCGGATGATCACCCGCCACCTCCTGCCCAATGTCATGTCGCCGATCATGGTCTCCGCGACGCTCGGCATCGCCAACGCGATCATCACCGAATCTGCGCTCTCCTTCCTCGGCCTTGGCTTCCCCTCCGACTTCCCGACCTGGGGACGGCTCCTGTTCGATGCGACCGATTGGCTGACCCAGCATCCCGAGCGCGTGATCTGGCCGGGCATGGCGATCTCGCTGACGGTGCTCTCGGTCAATTACATCGGCGACGGTCTGCGCGACGCGCTCGACCCGCGCATCCGGGGGCGGTAAGGAAACGGTAACCTTCGGGGAACCGAAGCGAAAAACGGCAAGGTTTCGTTAAGAAACTGCGCTGTTTTTCCACCCTTTCTTAACGATGAAGGCCCGCTCATGCCCTGGATCTACCTCATCCTCGCCATCGCGGGCGAAGTCGTCGGCACCACCGCGCTCAAGGCCTCCGACGGCTTCACGCGGCTGGGTCCCAGTCTCCTTGTGATCCTCGGCTATGGGTTCGCCTTCTACCTTCTGGCGCAGGTTCTGCGCACCATCCCGCTCGGCATCACCTATGCGATCTGGTCCGGCGTGGGCGTCGCCGCCGTCACGCTCATCGGCTGGGTCGTCTACGGCCAAAGGCTTGATCTGCCAGCCATTCTTGGCATTGGCCTGATCGTCGCGGGCGTTCTTGTCCTCAATATCTGGTCCGGTGCCACCCATTGACGTGGCGTCCGCCGCCCTTGCCCGTTGACGCAAGGATACGCACCTCTACCCTGTGACGCGTAACCCGGGTGGAGGAACCATGGCCATCTCCCTGACCGTGAACGGCACCGTCCACGAAGTGCAACTCCCTGATAACGTTCCGCTTTTGTGGGTGTTGCGTGACGAACTTGGACTGACCGGCACCAAATACGGCTGCGGCGTCGCCGCCTGTGGGGCCTGCACCGTCCAGATCGACGGACAGGCCGTCCGCTCCTGCCAGATCGCGCTCGCCGATGTCTGGGGCCCGGTCACGACGATCGAGGGGCTAGGCACGCCCGACGCGCTGCACTCCTTGCAACAGGCCTGGATCGACCACCAGGTCGCGCAATGCGGCTATTGCCAGTCGGGCCAGATCGTCCAAGCCGCTGATCTTCTTTCCAGAAATCCAAACCCCACCGATGCCGACATCGACGATGCCATGGCCGGAAACCTCTGCCGCTGTGGGACCTATCCCCGCATCCGCGCCGCGATCCACGCGGCCGCCACCACCCTGCGGGAGGGCTGAGGGATGCCGAATTGGGGCAAGATCGCGCGCCGCAGCTTCCTGATCGGATCGGCCGCCGTCGCAGGCGGCGTCGCCTTCGGCGTTTGGCAATACCGCCGCGACCTGCCGAACCCGCTGGACCCCGGCGAGGGCGAGGTGACGCTCAACCCCTGGATCATCATCGACGGACAGGGCGTGACCCTGATCGCCGCCCGCGCCGAGATGGGCCAAGGCGTCTACACGACCCTGCCCGCGCTCGTCGCCGAGGAACTGGACGTGGCCTGGGACCAGATCCGCGTGATCCACGGCCCGGCGGCAAAAGCCTATTATAATGCGGGACTTATGAGCCACGCGCTCCCCTCCACCGATTATGACCGCACCGCCTGGCAAGAGATGATGATCGAGGCGATGTCGATCATCCCCAAGACCATCGGCCTGCAGGTCACGGGCGGTTCTACCTCCACGCTCGACGCCTATGACAAGCTGCGCCAAGCCGGCGCGACCGCGCGCGAGGTGCTCAAACAAGCCGCCGCCACACGCCTCGGGGTCGGGATCGATACGCTCACCACCCGCGATGGCCGCGTGATCGCGCAAGACGGCACCGAATTGTCCTACCAAGACCTTGCCACCGATGCCGCCGCGATCGACCCGCCGCGCCGGGTGGACCTGCGTCCCGCGTCCGAGTGGAAATATCTTGGCCGGTCCATGCCGCGTCTCGACATGGTGGAAAAGGTCACAGGCACGGCGCGCTTCGGGATCGACGTGCGTCTGCCCGGGATGCGTTTCGTCACCGTCCGGATGAACCCGCGCCTTGGCGGGCCGATGCTGTCCTTCGACGCGACCGAGGCGCTGGCGATGCCGGGGGTCGAGCGTGTGATCGATCTTGGAACCGGAATTGCTGTCGTCGCCTCAAACACTTGGCTCGCCATGCAAGCTGCCGAAGCGGTGCGGATCGACTGGGGCGCAGCCCCCTATCCCGCATCCTCCGACGCGCTGATGGACGTGATCCGCGCGGCGCTGGACGATCCGCCCAATTCCACGCTTCGCGATGTGGGCGACGTGGACGCCGCCGCCGACAATCCGTCCGACCGCGTGATCGATGCGGAATACACTGTGCCGTGGCTGGCGCATGCCACGATGGAACCGATGAATGCGACCGCCCATTTCACCGGTGACAGGCTGGACATCTGGACCGGCAGCCAAGCCCCCGGTTTCGCGGAACGCGCCGCAGCAGAGGCCTTGGGCCTCGATCCCGAACAGGTCACCTGCCATGTCACCTATATGGGCGGCGGCTTCGGCCGACGCGGGGAATACGATTTCGCAGTTCTCGCAGCCCGTGTCGCCCAAGCCATGGAAGGCACGCCGGTGCAGGTCACGTGGTCCCGCGAAGAGGACATGCGCCACGATTTCTACCGCCCCGCCGCGATGGCCCGGATGCGCGGCGTGATCCGCAACGGCTTTGCCCATGCGCTTGACGGCCGCGTCGCGGCCCCCTCTGTCACCCGGCAATCCATGGCACGCCTGACCGGCAGCGCCCCGCCCGGCCCCGACAAGGGTCATGTGGAAGGGATCTTCAACCAACCCTATGCCATCCCGAATTACCGCGTCTCGGGGCATCTGGCCGACCTTGCCGTGCCGGTCGGCTTCTGGAGGTCGGTCGGCAATTCCTTCAACGGCTTCTTCATGGAGAGCTTCGTTGATGAAATGGCCCACGCTGCAGGTCGCGACCCGCTGGCCTTCCGCCTCGACCTGGCCGAGCGGGAACATGGCCCAAGCGCGGGGGTTTTGCGCGCGGTGGCGGAAATGTCGGCATGGACTGCGCCGCGCCCACCGGGCACGGCCAAGGGTGTCGCGATGACGCATTCCTTCCACACGCCCGTGGCCGTGGTGGTCGAAGTCGCGGACAGGGGCGGCGACATCGCGCTGACGCGGGCGTGGATCGCTTGCGACGTCGGCACGGCGCTCGACCCCGCGATCATCGAGGCGCAGATGGTGGGCGGCCTTGTCTACGGGTTGTCAGCGGCGATGATGGAGGAGATTTCCTTTGCGGACGGCGAAGTCCAGCAATGGAACTACACCGATTACGATGCGCTCAGGATCAGCCAGATGCCGGAGGTATCGGTGCGTATCCTGGAAACGTCGGGCCATATCGGCGGGGTCGGTGAACCCGCGACCCCACCCGCTGCGCCGGCGCTGGCCAATGCGATCTACGTTCTGAGGGGCGAGCGGATCCGCGACTTGCCGCTGAACCGCCGGGTGCGGTTCGTGATGTGATGTTTGGGGGCTCTGCCCCCAAGCCCCCGGAGTATTTGGCAAGCAAAGACGGAAGATCAAAAGAGGCTGCCTTGTCCGGGTTTGTCGGGCGGGGGTTTCTTGGTGGCTGGTTTGGGCGTCGCGCCGAGAGGCGTGACAGCAAGTTTGCCATCGGCGAATTCGATCTCGAGCGCGGGTTCGGTTTCAGCACCTGATTTGCGGGTGACAAGCGCCTCGCCCGCGCGCACGACCGCGTAGCCGCGCGCGAGCGTCGCGGTGTAGCCCAGCGTCTGGTGAAGACGGTCAAGCGCGGCAAGCCTTTCGCGCCTTTGGGCAAGGCCGGTTTCCGCAACGCGGGCAAAGCGCGCCGACAGATCGTCGAGCCGTGTCCGCGCCTCGGTCAGGCGGCGGGCGTGGCGCGCAGGGTCAAGGCGCCGGTCCAGCGCGGCCAGATCGCGGCGCCCCTGCCGGATCAGACTTTGCAGGGTGGCGGGGCTGAGCCGGGCGGCTGTCTGCCCAAGCGTCAGCCGCTTGCGCGCCACGGCGCGATCCAGCGCCGGGTTCAGCCGCGCGCCCGCCGTATCGAGCCGCCCACGCGCCAATGTCGCGCGGTGGCGCAGCGCCGGCGCAAGACCGGCTGCAGCGAGGTCGAGCCTTTGGCGGGCCGCATCGAGCAGACTGTCGGGCCGGGGCAGCGCGCGCGACAGATCGGCCAAACGCTGCCCCCGACGCGCCAAGGCCTGTGTCATGCCACGGGTCAGGATGCCGTCTTGCTGGCGCAGCCAGTTCAGGAGGTCCATCCGAACAGGCACGGCGCGTTCCGCCGCTGCCGTGGGCGTGGGCGCGCGCCAATCGGCGGCGAAATCGATCAGGGTCGTATCCGTCTCGTGTCCGACGGCAGAAATCAGGGGTATCGCGCTTTCCGCGGCGGCGCGGACCACGATTTCTTCGTTGAAGCCCCAGAGGTCCTCAAGGCTGCCGCCCCCGCGCGCAACGATCAGGAGGTCGGGCCGGGGAACAGGGCCGCCCGTGGGCAGCGCGTTGAAGCCCCGGATCGCACGGGCCACTTCGGGCGCGCAATTCGCGCCCTGAACCGCGACGGGCCAGATCAGCACGGATCGCGGAAAGCGGTCTCGCAGGCGGTGCAGGATATCACGGATCACGGCCCCCGAGGGCGAAGTGACGACGCCGATCACTTCGGGCAGGAACGGCAGCGCCTGCTTGCGCGCCTCGTCGAATAGACCTTCGGCGGCCAGCGTCGCGCGGCGCTTTTCCAGCATCGCCATCAGCGCGCCAGCCCCCGCCGGGCGCAGATCCTCGATCACCAGCTGATATTTCGACTGACCGGGAAAGGTGGTGAGGCGACCTGTGGCGATGACTTCCATGCCCTCTTCGGGGGGATGGGCGAGGCGGGCGGCGGTGCCCTTCCAGATCACGGAGGCAAGGACGCTGCGGTCATCCTTGAGGTCGAGATAGACGTGGCCGGAGCGCGGCAGGGACAACCGCCCGATCTCGCCCCGCACGCGGACATGGGAAAAGCCGCTTTCGATAGCGCGTTTCACGGCACCCGAGATTTCCGAAACGGTGAATTCCGGAGCATTGCCGGGATTCGGGTCCGGTGTGCCCTCCTCGATCAGGTCATCCATGCTTCAGCGATCCCCGTCCTTGCGGCTTTCGCGCCAGAGATCCCATCCAGCGGCCAGCACGATCACCCCGAGCACGAGATAGACGAGAGGGGGCGCATCGACCCGGCCCATCGCGCCGAGGACCCCGATGAGGGCCGCACAGACAAGCACGATGCCGAGAAGCGCGGCAGATATCTTGACCGATCCGGCCTCGGACAGGGCCATACCGCGCGCGCGACCGGAAATCCGTCTTTGCCATGTTGTGCCCGCCCCTGCCCGTTTGTAATGCACCACAAGACTAGCAAGGGGGATTGCAAAGGTGAACATCCTGATACTGGGCGGCGGCGGGCGCGAACATGCGCTGGCATGGGCCGTGTTGCAAAACCCCAAATGCGACCGGCTGATCGTGGCGCCGGGCAATGCCGGCATCGCGATGATCGCCGATTGCGCCGATCTGGACGTGACCGATCCCGAGGCGGTGGTTGCTTTCGCGGTCGAGGAATCCATCGATTTTGTCATCATCGGGCCAGAGGCGCCATTGGCGGCGGGCGTTTCCGATGCCTTGGCAGGGGCAGGCATCCTTGCCTTCGGGCCTTCCGCGGCGGCGGCAAAGCTGGAGGCGTCCAAAGGTTTTACCAAGGAAATCTGCGACGCATGCGCGGCCCCAACCGCGGGCTGGGCGCGCTTTGCCGATGCGGCAGCGGCGCGCGACTACGTCAGCGCACAGGGCGCACCCATCGTGGTCAAGGCCGATGGTCTGGCCGCGGGCAAGGGCGTGGTCGTGGCCGAGACGATCGAGGAAGCCCATGCCGCCATCGACGATATGTTCGGCGGGGCCTTCGGCGCGGCGGGGGCCGAGGTGGTGATCGAGGAATTCATGACGGGCGAGGAAGCGTCTTTCTTTGTCCTGTCGGATGGCGAAACCGTGCTGCCCATCGGCACGGCGCAGGATCACAAGCGCATCGGCGAGGGGGATACCGGCCCCAATACGGGGGGCATGGGAGCCTATTCGCCCGCCCCCGTCCTGACCGATGCCGTGGCCGAGGCGGCGCTGGAGCGGATCGTGAAACCGACCGTCGCGGAAATGGCCAAGCGCGGCACGCCCTTTCAGGGCGTGCTGTATGCCGGGTTGATGATCAAGGAGGGCCAGCCCCGGCTGGTCGAATACAACGTCCGCTTCGGTGACCCGGAATGCCAGGCGCTGATGATGCGTCTGGGGGGACAGGCGCTTGACCTGATGCTGGCCTGCGCGGAGGGACGACTGGCCGAGATGGAGGTCAGCTGGGCCGAGGACCATGCGATGACCGTCGTGATGGCGGCCAAGGGCTATCCGGGCAGCTACGCCAAGGGCAGCGTGATCGACGGGCTCGACGGCATGCCGGAAGATTCGCACCACATGGTGTTTCACGCGGGCACGGCACGGGCCGAGGGCAAGTGGCGCGCCAACGGGGGCCGCGTCCTGAACGTGACCGCACGGGGCGCAAGTTTGCAGGAAGCCCGCGACCGGGCCTATGGCATGGTGGATGCGATCGACTGGCCCGATGGCGTGTTCCGGCGGGATATCGGCTGGCGGGCGTTGTGAGCGGTGACGCAACCAACGGGTAGGGTGCGCCTTCAGGCGGACCGCCAGACCAATCCGGTCACGCCAACCAGCGTCCGTAATCCGAAACCAGAAGATGCGTCGGCGCGACGTCTTCCTCGACCTCGGCGAAGCGGCCGATAGGTTCGCGGAACCAATTGTCGGTCTCGTCATCGTTGACGGTCGACACCTCGCCGATCAGCACATCGCCGCCTTCACCCCAGAACGCGTGCCAATCGCCCGGCATCAAGGTCACGCTTTCACCCGGGGCCAGCATCAGAACCTCGCCCGGCGCATAGTCGCGCGCGATCCCGTCACATATCACCTGCCCTCCGGCCGCTCCGTCGAAGGACCCATCAGGAGCCGATCCGTACAATTCGATCGCCAGCGTGGCACCCCCACGGTTGATGATATCCTCGGCCTTGAGGTAATGACGATGCATCGGCGACAGCTGATCCTGTTTTGAAATCAACAGCTTCTCGGCGTAGCACATGCCGCCGCCCCGCTGCAGATCCGCGAGCCGCCCATTGCGCAGGGTGAACAGGAACAGGCCCATCTCGGCATAACGCCCCTGTCCGTAATCGGTGATGTCCCAGCCCATCCGCCCCTCGATCACGGCGCGGGCGCGGTCGGCATTCGCGCGCATCTCGTCGGGAGACCACGCGGCAAAAGGCGGCAGAACAAAGCCGAAGGAGCGGATGAACGCATCCGCCTCTGCCATTATGTCGTTGATCTGGGATCGTTTCACTGCCTGCCCTCCCGCCGGGTTACGGGCGGCAGTTGCGCCCAAAGCGATGCGGTCTTCAAGGGGCAAGCGGGGGATTGTGCGGGCCGGACATCGAACCGGCCCGCAGCATGCGTATCAGCAGCGCGCGACGTAATAGCCGCCACGACCATCGGCATAGGCGCATTCGCGCGTCGCCTGGTTCTGAGCCACGACGGCACCGGCCGCCGCACCGCCCAGAACGGCAACAGCCGTCCATTCCGGGTTGGCATCAACGAGTTCCGACAGGGCGAAACCGCCTGCCGCACCAAAGGCTGCGCCAAGCGCGGTCTGGCCTTGGGGGGTGGGCTGACAAGCCGCCAAGGCAAGGCCGGCGGCAAACAGGGTGGCGGACAACTGGAGTTTCATGATCTTTCCTCACACTTCGGCCTAAAACAGGCCCCACAGGGTCAAGGTCCCAAAGGGCATTATAACACAAGGGCCGCCGCACCACAGGTGCGACGGCCCAAGGTAAGGAATTCAAGCGGTTTTACGCCGCGCGCGCCGTAAGAACAGCATCCACCTGCTTTTGCGCGCCGGCCTCGTCCATGCCTTTGACGGCGGCCAGTTCACGCGTCAGACGCTCCAGCGCGGCTTCGTAAAGCTGGCGCTCGGAATAGGATTGCTCGCGCTGGTCGTCGCCACGATGCAGGTCGCGCACGACCTCTGCGATGGAGATCAGGTCGCCGGAATTGATCTTCTGTTCATATTCCTGCGCCCGGCGCGACCACATCGCACGTTTCACGCGCGCCTTTCCCTTGAGCGTATCCATCGCCTTGGACACGACATCGGGGGAGGACAAGGAACGCATGCCGACCTCGACCGCCTTGGCGGTGGGGACGCGCAGCGTCATCTTGTCCTTTTCAAAAGAAACCACGAACAGTTCGAGCTTGAGGCCAGCGATCTCCTGCTCCTCGATCGACATGATCTTGCCGACGCCATGGGCGGGGTACACAACATAATCGTTGGGGCTGAACTCTTGCGACTTCCGGGTCTTCGTCATTCGTGGTTCCTTTCCATTTCCCGGGCGTCACGCGACAAAAAACCCTCCGGAAAACCGGGGTTTTCCGTAAGCGTTCATATGTGGCGATGAAGACCGGGCAGGCTGGCAGACCTGCGTGTGCGTTACGGACAGACGTTCTACCGAGTAATATAGCACAAGATTGCGCCCATTTCCAGATTTCGCCACGGCACCCTCCCAGCCCCTGCTTTTACAGGGGATTCGAGGAGGTAAATCGCGCCTTTCAGCCCCTTGGGTGGCGTATAGGCGCGAATCGGGTGGTCAACCGCCCTCGCCCGGGGTTTCCGAGAAAAGGTCCATCTTGCCCGGCTTGCCGTCCATCTCCTCCGCTTCGGGGAGGGGATCCTTGCGGGTGATGATGACAGGCCAGGCCTCGGAATACTTGCGGTTGAACTCGACCCATTTTTCCATGTCCGGCTCGGTGTCGGGCCGGATCGCATCGGCAGGGCATTCCGGTTCGCAGACGCCGCAATCGATGCATTCGTCGGGATGGATGACCAGCATGTTCTCACCCTCGTAGAAACAATCCACGGGGCAGACCTCCACGCAATCGGTGTATTTGCAGGCGATGCAATTTTCCGTCACGACATAGGTCATCTGTCATCCTCGGCTGGTCGGTCGTGCTGTCTGCTACGCCACGCCCCGGGTCATTGCAAGACCGGGCGGGCGGGTCGTTATCCGCTCAGACTGTAAACCTGGGTTTACAGGTTTCAAGGCCTTTCGCAACGCCGATCGAGGTTCAGTTTTCCGGACCCTCACCGTCGCGCAGCGCGTCGAGCGCCCGGCGATCCCGTTTGGTGGGGCGTGGCCCGCTCCGTTCGGCCGGGATCGCATCCGCGCGCTCGGGCGTGAGATCTTCGTAGAGCGTCTGCGCCTCGGCCGCGGGACCGCGTCGGACGCCCAGGCCCGTGATCCGCACAACACGGATCCGCGCACCTTGCGGGAAGGTCAGCACATCACCCGGCCCCACGGCGGTGGCGGGCTTGACCACGCGCGCCGCGTTCACCCGCACTTGGCCATCGGCGACCAGCCGGGTGGCGAGGCTGCGCGTCTTGAAAAACCGCGCCTGCCACAGCCACTTGTCCAGCCGCCCTGTGGGGCGCGCCTCGGTCAGGTCTTGTCCCTCAATCCGGCGAGCGCCTGCGCAAAGGGATTATCGGGGTCGATCCGGTCCTTCTTGCGCTCGGGGCGGGCGGAAAAGACCTTGGGGCCGTCATCCTCCCGCTGGGGTTTGCCGCCCTTGCCACGCTGCGGCTTGCCACCTTTGCCACGGGGTTTGCCGCCTTCGCCGCGGGGTGGGCCGCCCTCTCCACGGGGCTGACCCGCGCCTGCGCGCTGGCCCTGCCCCTGATCTTGGCCCTGGCGTTTGCCGTCGCCCCGGCGCGATCCCTTGTTCCCGCCGCCCTGACGACGCGGGGCCCAAGTGAAGGTGTAGAAAACCTCGGTCTCCGCTGGGGCGGCGGCCTCGTCGCCGGGCGCGTCCTGCGGCACTTCGGCCGGCGCATCGTCGGGGACCTCCTCAGGTGCAGAGGGCGGCGTCTCGACCGGGGTTTCCACGGGCATCTCGGCGGGGGGCGGTTCGGGCATCGGGTCCGGCGTATCCGCTCCTTCAAGGCCGGTGGGCACCGCGGCGCCGAGAACGCTTTCATCCATCGTCTCGGGCGCGTCGGTTGCGGCAGGCTCGGGCGCGGGGGCCGGGGCAGGCTTAACCTTGGGCCTTTCGCCGCGTTCGGCGCGATAGCCGAGGCCACCCATCAGATCGGCGAATTGTTCCAGCGTCAGGCCGCTGATCGACAACATGTCGGGCGTCGCCTCGAAGCCTGCGCGCGTGTCGCGTGCCCGCAGCATGTCGGCCAGACGCTCCAGCATGTCGATCCGGATCGCGCGCGTGCCTGCCGGACGGTAGCCGGACATGGCGTAATAGCCGCGCGGTTGCTGGCTGTCGTGCGGAATAGTCACAAGCCCGGGAGGCGGGCTTTCGGGGAAAACATCAAGCCCCGACCACAGCCCCCAAAGAACCAAACGCAGCCGGGTCGGCGCGGGCTTGAGGAGCAGGGGTTGAAAGATCGTGAACTGGCCAAAGCGCACGCCATGCTTGCGCAACATGCCGCGCGCATCTTGATCCAGCGCCTTGATGTCATCGGCGATCTCGGAGCGGGGGACGATCCCGAACCCTTCGCGCATACGAAACGCCACGCCGCGCGCAAGCCCCGTCACGGCCTCGTCGCGCGACAAAGCCAGAAGCGGTTCGAACTGCGCCGCGATCCGGCGGTCGATGAAATGCTGCAACCGGCGCTGGACCTTGGTAACGACCTCGGGCCCGGCTTCGTCATCGACGAAAGCCTCAGCAGTGGGTTTCAGCGGATCGTCGCCCTTGACCAGCTTGCCGATGGCCTGATCGCCCCACATCAGCCCACCCTGTTCGGTCACGTCGAATTCGGTGTCGGGCGTGTTGTAGAAGCGGTCGGCGCGCAAGTGGAACTCGGGGCGGAGCGCCGCCATCGCGGCCTGGCGCAGGGTCTTTGCCTCGTCGGGGCTGGCGGTCTGGTCCTGGCGGAAACGGAACCCTTCGATCCGGCCCAGAACCTGGCCTTCGACCGTCACTTCACCCTTGTCGTTCACATCAGCCACCAGGCTCTCCTTCTGTTTCAACCGCCGGAGCAGCACGCTCGTCCGCCGGTCGACAAATCTTTGCGTCAGCGCACCATGGAGCGCATCGGACAGACGGTCTTCTACGGCACGCGTCGCCTCGCGCCAATGGGCAAGATCGTCCACCCAGCCGTCACGTTGCGCGACGTAGGTCCAAGTCCGGATGAAGGCGAGCCGCTTGGACAGCGTGTCGATATCGCCCTCGGTCCGGTCGATCCGCTTGACCTGACGGGCCAGCCAATCGTCGGGCACCCGACCCAGATCATGCAGGAAATCGAAGATACGCCCCAAAAGCTCGGCGTGTTCCGTGTGGCTGATGCCACGAAAATCGGGAATGCGGCAGACATCCCACAAAAGCCGAACGTCGCGCGCATCGCGCAATCGACCCTTCACATCGTCGCGCTCGGAAATCGCCTTGAGCGCCATAAGATCGTCGGCCTCACGCGCGCGGGACAGCCAATCATCCTCGATCGGCTGTTCGAGCGAGGCGACAAGCCGCGCGACCGAGCCGAACTCCAGATCGGAGTTACGCCAAAACAATTTGCGGATCGGGGCAAAGCGATGCTCCTGGATCGCAAGCGCCAGATCATCGTCCAACGGCGGTGCCTCGCCCGTCACGCCGAAGGTGCCGTCTTGGGTGTAGCGCCCGGCCCGGCCCGCGATCTGGGCCAGTTCATTGGGCATCAGTTCTCGCATACGCCGCCCGTCGAACTTGCGCAGACCCGAAAAAGCGACATGCCGGATGTCGAGGTTCAGGCCCATCCCGATCGCGTCGGTGGCGACCAGTACATCCACGTCGCCGTTCTGATACAGCTCGACCTGCGCATTTCGCGTGCGCGGGGACAGCGCCCCCATGACCACCGCCGCCCCGCCCTTCTGACGGCGTAAAAGCTCTGCGGTGGCATAGAGATTTTCGACGGAAAAGCCCACGATCGCACTACGTGGGGGCATCCGGCTTATCTTTTTCGAACCCGTATACACAAGCTGTGAAAAACGTTCGCGACTCAGGAATTGCGCACGGGGAACGAGTGCCGCAATCGCCCCGCGCATCGTCCCAGCCCCGAGAAACAGCGTCTCGTGAAACCCCCGCGCGTGGAGCAGCCGGTCGGTGAAGACATGCCCCCGCTCGGGATCGGCGCAAAGCTGGATCTCGTCGATGGCGACGAAATCCGCGCCAAGGCCCACAGGCATCGCCTCGACCGTGCAGACCCAGTACTGGGTACGCTCGGGCACGATGCGCTCTTCGCCGGTGACCAGCGCCACGACCGAGGGACCGCGCAAGGACACGATGCGGTCATAGACCTCGCGCGCCAGCAGGCGCAGCGGCAGGCCGATGATCCCGGTGCGATGCGCCAGCATCCGTTCGATGGCGTAATGCGTCTTGCCGGTGTTGGTCGGGCCCAGCACCGCAGCGATGCGGCCCCTGTCTGTCGTGCTGCCGTCCATCATCTGGCTGACTTTCCTCACGCCCCCGACGGCGGGCTGGGCGGGTTCAGAGGGCCTGCCCCTCAAGCGCGCGTTCGACCCGGCCCACCGCGTCGTTTATTTCGTCGCGGTGCGGATGTATAGCCTGCGCCGCCCGGAAGGCAGCCAGCGCCTCCTCCGGCAGCCCCATTTCCTCGAGCATGAAGCCCAGACCGGTCAGCGCCCCGAAATGACGCGGCTCCAGAGCCAGGACACGCTGGATATCGGCGATCGCGGGGCCGTAGCGATTCGCCTCGAAGAACATCGTGGCCCGCGCGTTCCAGCCCTCGGCGAAATCGGGCGCGTGATCGGTCAGCGCCGTCAGGTGATCGTAGGCCGCCGTCAGGTCGCCCCCTTCAAGCGCCGCACGCCCTCGGTCCAGAAGGTAATCTGCCGAAGCTGACCCGGAGCGCGACCAAAGCAGGATGATCTCTTCCTCGACCACGGGCCAGTTGCGCAGATCTGGCTGGGCCAGCCGATCCAGAAGCTCATCGGCGCGCGGTCTTTCCTGCGCCATGGCCGGCAGCGTGACCGCACATAGAAGTGCCGCAAGGGCAGTGTTGTGGAAGAACCGCATCCTTTTCATGATGCGAAGGTAGCATGTTCGCGCGGGGCTTCCATATCAAACCCGTGCGACCGAAAACGTGACGGAAGGGGAACGGCAAATGAGCGTGATTGACGAAGCGGTAAAGGCATTGGCCGCGAAACTGGGTGACGGGTTCGACGGCTCAGCCAAGTTCGTGATCGAAGGCGAGGGCGCAGTGATCGTGGACGGCGCGGGCGTCCGCGCGGCCGCAGAGACCGACGAAGCGGATGTGACCATGACGGCCAGCTCCGACACGTTCCAAGATATCCTTGACGGCAACCTGAACCCCACGATGGCCTTCATGTCTGGCAAGCTGAAACTGGACGGCGACATGGGCACGGCGATGAAACTCGGATCGGCGCTGTCCTGATGACAACCGGCGCTGCACCTCACGGCCTGTCGCCTGCACCCTTCTTCGACGATGTCGCGGAAGGGCCGCAGGGCGTGTCGGCCTATTGGGTGCACAGCGCCGATGGCACGCGCCTGCGGTTTGCGGTCTGGCCAAGCGGGCCCAAGGGCACCGTCCTGATGATGCCGGGCCGCACAGAATATTGCGAGAAATACGGACGCGTCGCCGCCGATCTGGCGGCGGCGGGCTATGGCATGGTCACCTTCGACTGGCGCGGGCAGGGATTGGCCGACCGGCCCGAACATCGCCGCGACATGGGCCACGTCATGAGCTTCGACGAATACCGGCAGGATGTGGCGGCCTTTCGCGGCGCCATCAGCGCACTACACCTGCCCGGCCCTTTCTTTTTGATCGGTCATTCCATGGGTGGTGCCATCGGGCTCAGGGCGCTCCATGACGGATTGCCGGTCAAGGCCGCGGTCTTCACCGCACCGATGTGGGAAATCCAGATGAAACCCCATCTCAAGGTGCTGCGCGGGCTGGTTCTGAGCCTGTCCGGCCCGCTAGGCTTGGAGCAGAGCTTTGCCCCGACGACCGGGCCCTATCAGCCGATGCCCTTCGACGACAATCCGCTGACCACGGATCGCGCGCAATTCGACTACATGGCCCGCCAGACCGAGGAACATCCCGATCTGGCGCTGGGGGGGCCGTCGATCCAATGGCTGAAATCGGCGCTGGCGGAATGCGCGGCGCTGATGGCAATGCCTGCACCCGCCCTGACCTGCACGGCCCTTGTCGGCACCCGCGAAAAAATCGTCGAACCCGAGGCGATCGAGCGGCGGATGGCGACATGGCCCGGCGGGCGTTTTGCCCTGATCGACGGGGCCGAACACGAGGTTCTGATGGAGGCGCCCGCGATGCGCACGCAAAGCCTGCGCATCATCCTCGACACCTTCGACGGCGCAGCCTAGGCCGGGACCAGCACGCCGCCCGACAGCTTCAGACGCCGATCCATCCGCGCCGCGAGGCCAGGATTATGCGTTGCGATCAGCGCGGCCATGCCCGTATCCCGCACCAAGCCCATGAGCGTGTCGAAAACAGTATCCGCTGTCTCGGGGTCGAGGTTTCCGGTGGGTTCATCGGCCAGCAACAGGCGCGGCTGGTTGGCCAGGGCCCGGCAAAAGGCGACGCGCTGTTGCTCGCCCCCCGACAGCGTGCCGGGGCGATGATCAAGTCGGTGATCCAGCCCCACGCGACCGAGCAGGTCACGCGCCCGCGCCTCGGCCTGATCTTGCGTGATGCCATGGGCCAGTTGCGGCAGGACGATATTCTCGACCGCGCTGAATTCCGGCAGCAGGTGGTGGAATTGGTAAACGAACCCCACCATGCCGCGCCGCGCCTCGGTCCGGGCACGATCACTTGCGCGCGACAGGTCCTGTCCGCCGATCACCACCCGGCCCGCATCGGGCGTATCCAACAGCCCCGCGATATGCAGGAGCGTCGATTTCCCCGCGCCCGACGGCGCAACCAGCGCCACGACTTCGCCCGGCGCGATGTCCACGGCGGCACCGCGCAACACGCGCACCTCGTTCGGACGGCCGAGGTTGTAGCCTTTCTCGATGCCCTCCAGTCGCAGTATGGCCTCACTCATGGCGCAACGCCTCGACCGGGTTCATCCGCGCCGCGCGGCGGGCAGGAAAGATCGTGACAACGAAGGACAGGCCCAGCGACAATGCCATGGCCGAGGCCACATCGCCCCATTCCAGTCGCGCGGGCAGGCTGGAAATCAGCCGTATCGACGGATCCCAAACCCCGCCCCCCGCGACCCAGTTCACGAAATCGAAGATCGGGTCGATCCAGATCGCAAAGGCGCAGCCAAGCGCCACGCCCGCCAGCGTCCCCGCCACCCCGATGGCCGATCCGCACAGGAAGAAGACGCGCAGCACCGAGGCCTCGGACAGGCCCATGGTGCGCAGGATGCCGATGTCGCGCGACTTGTTCTTCACCAGCATGATCAGGCCCGACACGATGTTCAGCGTCGCGATCAGCACAAGGATCGAGAGGATGATGAACATGATGTTGTCCTCCATCTGCAAGGCTTGCAGGAAGGCCCCGGAACTGTCGCGCCATGTCCAGATCGACACGTCGCCCGCCGCTTGCAGGATGGGCAGGATCATCGGGCCGACATCCTCGGGATCGTCGAGATAGACCTCGATCTCGTCGGCCACGCCGTCGCGGTTGAAATAGCTCTGCGCTTCGGCAAAGGGCAGGTAGACGCGCACCCGGTCGATGTCCCAGCGTCCGACCTGGAAGATGTAGACCACCTCGTAGGCCGAGACGCGGGGACTTGTGCCAAAGGGCGTGCGCGCCCCGTCGGGAGAAATCAGGCGAACACGGTCACCGATTTGCAGTCCCAGCTCGCGCGCGACGCCGATGCCGATGGCGACCCCGTCGCCCTGACCAAAGCGCGAGAGATCGCCGAAGGCCTGTTCGGGTTGGGCGACCAGCGGCACGGTGGCAAGGTCCGCAGGGGTGATCCCCGTCACCTCCACGCCGGCATTGCGCCCCTCATGCGCGGCCAGAACCTGCCCCCGGATCACGGCTGCGGCATGGCTGACGCCCGGCACGGCGGCGACGGCGGCGGCGGCTTCGGCGTAATCCTCGAACACCCGGTTCTGGCGACCATCGGCGTCCAACTCGACCTGATCGTAAAGGCTGACATGCGGGTTCGCGCCAAGGATGGTACCGACGAATTCGTAACGAAATCCGGTCCTTACGGCGAGCGTCGCGATCAGCGCGGCAACCGCCAGCATGATGCCCAGAAAGCTGATCACCGTCATCGTGCTGACCCCGCCCTCGGCCCTGCGCGCGCGCAGGTAGCGCCAAGCGATCATGCGTTCGAAACGGGAAAAGGGCGGCGGGGACTGGGGCAAGAACAGGTCCTTTCGATTGCCGCGCACCCTGCCCGGTTTCGCCGCCCTGTCAAGCGCAGGCCCTGATTGCCGCTGCGGCGCATCTTGACCCCGGCAAGGTTCCGCGCGCTTGTTGGGCAGGGAATGGAGAGAGACAGGATGCATCAGCCCGCCATCACCGGCACCGGCGTCTTCACGCCGCCCGAGATCATCACCAACGACGAATTGGTCGCGGCCTTCAACGCGCATGTCGATCTGTGGAATGCCGAGAACGCCGCGGCCATCGCGGCGGGAGAGGTCGAAGCCAAGGCTTATTCCTCGTCCGAGTTCATCGTCGCGGCCTCGGGGATCGAACGGCGGCATGTGCTTGACAAGTCAGGCGTTCTTGACCCCGCCGTCATGCATCCGTGGCTGCGGGAACGCGCCGACGACGAACCAAGCGTGATGGCGGAGATGGGGGTCGCGGCGGCGCGCGCGGCGCTGGAGATGGCGGGCGTCGCGGCGGGCGAGGTCGATCTGGTGATCTGCGCGGCCTCGAACCATGAGCGTGCCTATCCTGCGATTGCCGTTGAAATTCAGCAGCTTCTGGGATCGGGTGGTTTTGCCTTCGACATGAATGTCGCCTGTTCCTCGGCGACATTCGGGATTCAGGCGGCGGCGGACATGATCCGGTCGGGCAGCGCGGGCAAGGCGCTGGTAATATCGCCCGAGATCTGTTCGGCGCATCTGGAATGGCGCGACCGGGATTGTCATTTTATCTTCGGAGACGTGGCGACCGCCGTTCTGATCGAGCGCGAGGACGAAGCCGCGAAACCGCGCTTCGTCATTCGCTCGACCCGCTGCGCGACGGAATTTTCCAACAATATCAGGAACAACAACGGGTTCCTGCGGCGCACGCGCAAGGGCCATATGGAAGACCGGCGCGACATGCAGTTCATGCAAAACGGGCGCAAGGTCTTCAAGGATGTGTTGCCGATGGTCTCGGCGCATATCGCGGCGCACATGGCAGAGGAAGGCGTGCAAGCCGTTGATCTCAAACGGCTTTGGCTTCATCAGGCCAACAAGACGATGAATGATTACATCGGCCGCAAGGTGCTGGGCCGCGATCCCGAACCGGGCGAGCAGCCCAATATCTTGCAAGATTACGCCAATACGTCCTCGGCCGGGTCGATCATCGCTTTCGCCAAGTATTCCAAGGATTTGGAGGCGGGCGACGTGGGGCTGATCTGTTCCTTCGGGGCTGGATATTCGGTCGGATCGGTGATCGTGGAGCGGCGCATCGGGTGAGTTGGGGCGGTGCGCCGTGACAGGCGCAGGAGGCAGATCACGGTGCGCCTAAAGGCGCACCCTACGGGTTAAGGAAGGGTTGAGATCGCGGGCGATCCCTTGCGGAAAGATTAAATTTTCGAGGCGAATGTGGACGGATCGTTAACGTCCCGAAAGCCTTGCAACGGATCGTCAGGGAAAGCCCTCGACCCCGACCCCTCACCCCCGGCTTTCGGCCTCGAGACGGAGCTTCATCTCGACCAGCACCTTTTGCAATTCGAGCGTCTCTTCCAGAAGGCGGCGCGCCTCGTTGATCGAGATCTTCCCGTCCGCGATCGAGAGGTGATATTCCGCCATCAGGATCGCGAAGCGCTGGCTGAGCGCGATGACATGGCTGTTCACGCCCACCGCGCCCGACGAATTGCTCCGCGTCTCGCCCCGCGCGATCTGGCTGCCGTTCAATTCGGCGAGCGCTGCCGTGACATGCGGAAAACTGGCCGCCGCCTCGAGCGCGGCCACGGCATCGACCGGCATGAAGCGGTCGGCATGTTCGGAGCTTTCCGAGAAATAGCGCCCGAGTGTCGCCTTGGACCGGCCCGTCAGCTCGCAGGCGGCAGCGAACCCCACATCCTTGACCAGACGTTCGGTATGCCGCTTGAGATAAGTTTGCGCCCGGTCCGTCATGACACCCTCGTCCACGCCAAGATGGGTGGCAGAAAACCTGCTTTGGCCGGGCGGGTCAATCTTGCCGGGGCACGGGCTTCCGAGGCAGAAGGGGGGCCATGGCAAAGCTCTATTTCCATTACTCGACGATGAACGCGGGGAAATCGACCCTGCTGTTGCAGGCCTCGTACAATTACATCGAACGGGGGATGCAGACCTATCTGATGACCGCGAATTTCGACGATCGCGCGGGAACGGGAAAGATCGGCAGCCGGATCGGCATTTCCGCGGAGGCCGATACTTATGCGACGACGAGCGACCTGTTCGCGATGATCGCGGCGCGGATGCAGCGGGGGCCCTGCGCCTGCGTGCTGATCGACGAAGCGCAATGGCTGACGCGCGAACAGGTCTGGCAATTGGCGCGCGCGGTCGACGATCTGGGCGTGCCGGTCATGTGCTACGGGTTGCGGGTCGATTTCCGGGGCGAGTTGTTCCCGGGATCGGCGGCATTGCTCGCGCTGGCCGACGAGATGCGGGAGGTGCGCACGATCTGCCATTGCGGGCGCAAGGCCACGATGGTGATCCGCGTGGACGAGACGGGCCGCGCGCTGACCGAAGGGGCGCAGATCGAGGTGGGCGGAAATGACCGCTACGTGAGCCTCTGCCGGGTGCATTTCCGCGAGGCTGTGGGGGATCGGCAAGTCACCTGAGACCTTCGTCGCCTGCGGCGCCGAGCCCCTTGCGAGGGGCGCTGCCCCTCGCGCTCCCCGCCGTATTTGGGGGAAGATGAAGAGGCTCAGACAGGGTTCGGGAGCGCGCGTCCCTCGGCGAAGGCGATGCAATTGGCGAGCGCCATGCGGCCCATGTCTTCACGAACCTCGAGCGCGGCAGTGCCCAGGTGCGGCAGGAGCGTGACGTTTTCCATGTCGATGAGCGCCTGCGGCACCGCGGGTTCGAATTCGAAGACATCGAGGCCTGCGCCCGCGATCTGGTTCTGCGCGAGGGCCGTGATCAGGGCCGCCTCATCCACCACGTCGCCGCGGGAGATGTTCACGAAGATCGCATGGGGCTGCATCGCGGCGAATTCGGGCGCGCCCATCAGGTGATGGGTCTCTGCCCCGCCGGGGGTGGCGAGGACCACGATATCGGCGGCGGCCAGCGCCTCGGCCATCGGCAGTTGGGTGGCCGGGAAATCGACGGATTTGGGCGAGCGGTTGGCATAGAGGATCTTGCAGCCGAAGCCGAAATGGCAGCGCCGCGCGATGGCCTGACCGATGCGACCCATGCCGATGATGGCCATGGTGCGGCCCGAGACATGCATTCCGAGCATCTGGGTCGGGTGCCAGCCGGTCCATTGGCCCGCGCGCAGCATCCGTTCGCCCTCGCCCGCGCGGCGCGCGGTCATCAAGATCAGGGTGAGCGCGATATCGGCGGTGGCGTCCGTGACGGCACCGGGCGTGTTGGTGACGGCAAGGCCCGCAGCGCGGGCGGCGGTCACATCGATATGGTTGTAGCCCACCCCGAAATTGGCGAGCAGTTTGGCACGGGGTTCGGGCACCTCGGCGAAGGCCGGGGCGCGGAAGGCATCGCCCAAGGTGGGCAGGATCAAGTCATGGTCGCGCAGCGCCGCCACGCATTCGGCATGATCCATTGGCGTGGTGACGGTGCGGCAGGTGACTGTGAAGCGCGCCTCGGCTTCGGCCATGACGCTGTCGGGAAGGCGGCGGGAGACGAGGAGGCTCAGCACATCTTTTCTCCGTTGGGGACGGGTTGGTCGGGGGCGATGAGGACCACCTTGCCGTCTGCGTCATGCAGGCCGAGGACCAGCGCCTCGGACATGAAGGGGCCGATCTGGCGGGGCGGGAAATTCACCACGCCCAGAACCTGCCGGCCGATCAGGGCCTCGGGTGTGTAATGGGTGGTGATCTGGGCAGAGCTTTTCCTTGTGCCGATCTCGGGGCCGTAATCGACCCAGAGCTTGATCGCGGGTTTGCGGGCCTCGGGGAAGGGTTCGGCGCGGATCACGGTGCCGACGCGGATGTCGACGCGGGCGAAATCGTCGAAGGTGATGGTGTCGGTCATCCCTTGAGTTCCCGGCTGCGGTTCGTGGCGGCGGCGACGGTGGCGCGGATGAGCGGGGGGAGGCCCTTTTCCGGGTCCATCAGGACGCCAAGACCCGCCTGCGTGGTGCCATTGGGCGAGGTCACGTTGATGCGAAGCTGTTCGGGGGTCTCGGTCACGGCTTCGGCGAGCGCACCCGCACCTGCGACGGTGGCCTTGGCCAGTTGCATGGCGAGCGCTTCGGGCAAGCCTTCGGCGACGCCTGCAGCGGCGAGCGTGTCGATGAGGTGGAAGACGTAAGCGGGACCCGAGCCGGAGAGGCCCGTGACGGCGTCGATCTGATCCTCGGTCTGAAGCCGGACGACCTGGCCGATGGCCGAGAGAAGCGTTTCGGCGAGGTCGAGATCGGCGGGCCTGGCCGCGTCATTGCCGATGATCGCGGTGATGCCCTTGCCGATGGCGGCGGGCGTATTGGGCATGGAGCGGATGACGCGGGTGGCGGGGCCGAAGGCGGCCTCATAGGCGGCGATGGGGGTACCGGCGGCGACCGAGAGGACGAGGGTGCCGCCGCCGCCGAAGCGGGCGACCTGCGGCAGGGCGGCCTGCATCATCTGGGGTTTGACGGCGACCATGAGGACGGCCGGATCGGCCGGGAGATCCGCGTTGATCGCGACACCCGTGGCCCGCAGCCAATCGGAGGGGTTGGGGTCGATCACATGGACGGCGCGCGCGGGCAGGGCGTTGTTCAGCCAGCCCTCGAGCATGGCGGAGCCCATCTTTCCGCAGCCCAGCATGACCAGCCCACGGTTCGAGATATCGGCGAAATCCATCCTGTCCCCCCTTGGTTCGGGGGGCGAGGTTAGGCGCGGCCGTAGGTCTCTGCAATGGCGACCTGCATCGCCTCTTCGGGAGTGCGGTTGCCCCAGCAGGCGAGCTGGAAGGCCGGGTAGTAGCGTTCGGCGGCCATGACGGCGGTTTCCACCATGCAGGCGATCTGGTCAGGGCTGGCCAGTTGTTCGCCCGCAAGGACGAGGCCGTAGCGGTAGACCATGAGTTTCTGCGCGGCCCAGTAGGTGAAGGCCCCGGCCCAGCACCGGTCGTTGGTGAGGTTGAGGGTTTCGTAGAGGGCAGGCAGCGCTTCGGCGGGCGGCTCCATCTCGAAGGTGCAGATCATGCGCAGGGTTTCGTCATAGGCCGACCAGGCGAGCGTGACGGAATAGGTGCGCCATTGGCCTTCGATCGCCATGGCGATCTGGTCATCGGCGATACGGTCGAAATCCCATTCGTGGTGGGAGGCGAGCGTTTCGACGATGTCGATGGGATGGAGGTCTTCGATGTCCAGATACTGCTCGGAATGCGACATGGCCCAGGCCTCGTGTTCGGCAGCCTTGCGGGCCTTGGGTCTCTGTCCAAGACGCCCGCTATCGGCTGGGTGCCTTTCATATCGGTGGGGGCGTGATGCCCTTCACCTACGAAATACGGTGCGGCGGTTGGGGCCTTGTGTAAAGCAGTATTTTCGTGACGGACAGCGAGAGTTCCGCAAGGGGCGGTGGTATCCACAAGATATTGTGGGGTGTGGGTTATTCTGCGGCTATGGGCATAGGCAGGCTAAGGCAGCGGCGGATTTCCCCGATGTGACGCGGATCGAGACCGTTGGCGGGGATCTCGATCAAGGGCAGACCGGCGGCCTTGCAGGCGATGCGCTTTATCTTGTCACGCTTGGATGCGTCTTTCTGATCATGGCCTCGGCCGTGGTATTCCAACGCCGCCAGCGGACACCAGTTTTGGTCTACGATCAGGAAGTCAAAACGCTTTGCGTTGATCATGTTGAACGCGATTTGTCGGTCAGACCGGCGTGCGCCTCTTGGAAGCGTCAGGACCTCGCCGACCGAAACTTGTGCCAACAGCCGGTGCCCCCCGCGCACTTTGCGCAATTCGGCCTCGATTGCGTTGAAGACTTGGCCTTCAGATCGGTTCAGGAGCGGTCGTGCTGTCAACGACATCGAGGCAAGCACTTCGGTATCGGCACGACGTGCTGACTTGCGCCCTTTGCCCCCCTTTCGCGCGGCCAGCGTGACCACGGCTATCGCAAATGCGAGAAGAACAGGCACAATCAAAAGTGTCCACGGGACGTTCATCGCCTCGAGGACATCGGCAAAAGGTGAATTGGTCAACATGACACGCTCCGGGCTACTGACGCCCGAAGAGTTTCACCGGATTATGGAACAAGATGGTTGGCCGGTTGGCAACTTTGCGGCCAACGGGCCGTTCAACTGCCCTTCGCCTCGAGCGCGGCGAGGCGGGCCTTGAGCGCCTCGTTCTCTTCGCGGGCCTTTTGGGCCATGGCGCGGACGGCTTCGAATTCGTCGCGGGTGACGAAATCGCGGTCGGCGAGCCAGCGGTCGATCAGCGACTTCATCGCCGTTTCGGCCTCTTCGCGCGCGCCCTGTGCCACGCCCATGGCGTTGGTCATCAGCTGGCTGATGTCTTCCATGATCTTGTTGCGGGTCTGCATGGGCCGGGCTCCTTTGTGGTAGACCCGGATATGGCCCCGCGGGGCCGTGGGATCAAGGTTGACTTCGCCGCAGGCCGCGACCACCCATGGCCGCGACCTGATCCCCGGAGCCCTTGCCGCCCCATGCCCTTTGCCATTCCCTTTCCCGACCTGTCGCCCGAATTGTTCACGATCAACATCGGCGCATTCCAGTTCGCGCTGCGTTGGTATGCGCTGGCCTATATCGCGGGCTTGGTTGCGGGCTGGTGGCTGATCGTGCAGGCGGTCAAGCGCCCGGCGCTCTGGCCCGGCGATGCCGCGCCGATGCAGCCCGCACAGGTCGAGGGGCTGCTGACGGCGGTGGTTTTGGGCGTGATTCTGGGCGGGCGGATCGGCTTTGTCCTGTTCTACCAGCCGGGGTATTACCTGCAGAATCCGGGGCAGATCCTTCAGATCTGGCAGGGCGGCATGTCGTTTCACGGCGGGCTGATCGGGGTCGCGCTTGCGGGATATGTCTTTTGCCGCCTGAACAAGGTGCCGCCGCTGCAACTGGCCGATGCGATGTCGATGGTGGTGGCGATCGGTCTGGGCCTTGGGCGGCTGGCGAATTTCATCAACGCGGAATTGTGGGGACGGCCCACGGATCTGCCTTGGGGCGTGATCTTTCCCGGCGAGGCGGCGCAGGCCTGCGCGGGGCCTGTGGGGATCGTGATGACGGAGCTGGGCGAGATGTGCGCGCGCCATCCCTCGCAGCTCTACCAAGCCTTGCTCGAGGGGCTGGTGATGGGAGCCATCTTGTTGTGGCTGGCGTGGGCGCGCGGCTGGCTGAAGCGGCCCGGCGCGGTGACGGGGATGTTCTTTGCCCTTTACGGGATTGCGCGGTTCGCAGTGGAATTCGTGCGCCAGCCCGATGCGCAATTCGTGGGGCCGGACAACCCGGTGGGCTTTGCGCTGGCGCTGTCGCCCGATGTCGGCGTCACGATGGGGCAGATCCTGTCGGTGCCGATGATCGCGGCGGGCCTGTGGCTGGTCGCGCGGGCGCGGCGTGCGGCATGAGCGCGCTGAGGGATCGGTTGATCGCGCGGATCGCGCGGATGGGGCCGATAACGCTCGCCGATTACATGGGAGAATGCCTGCTGCACCCCGAGCATGGCTATTACGCGACGCGCGATCCCTTGGGCCAAGCGGGCGATTTCACCACCGCGCCCGAGATCAGCCAGATGTTTGGCGAAGTGATCGGGCTTTGGCTGGCACAGGTCTGGATGGATCAGGGCGCGCCCGCGCCGTTCATCCTGACCGAGCTGGGGCCGGGGCGCGGGACGCTGATGGCCGATGCGCTGAGGGCGACACGTGCCGTGCCGGGGTTTCACGACGCGCTCAGGCTGCATCTGGTCGAAGCCTCGCCGGTGTTGCGGGCGGCGCAGGGGGCGGCGCTGGCCCCTTACCAGCCGGTCTTTCACGACAGCCTGTCCGATGTGCCGGAGGGGCCGATCTGGCTGGTGGCCAACGAGTTTTTCGACGCGCTTCCGATCCGGCAATTCCTGAAGGGCAAGGGCGATGGCTGGCACGAGCGGATGATCGGGGCCGAGGGCGACCGGCTGATCCTTGGGCTGGGGCCTGCCGCGCCGGTCGGCGCGCTGGCCCATCGGCGGGAGGTGGCGGAGGGCCAGATCGTGGAGACCTGCGCCCCAGCCGAGGCCATCGCGGGCGAGATCGGGCGGCGGGTGGCCGCCCATGGCGGCGCGGCACTGATCGTGGATTACGGCGATGCCGAGAGCATCGGGGATACGTTTCAGGCGCTCCGCGCGCACAGGCCGGTTGACCCGCTGGAAGATCCGGGGATGGCCGATCTGACGGCGCATGTAGCCTTTGGCCCGATCGCGCGGGCGGCGGCGCCTGCACGGGCGAGCGGGTTGACGGCGCAGGGCGTGTTTCTGGAGCGGCTGGGGATCACGGCGCGGGCGCAGGTGCTGGCGCGCAACCTGACCGGTGCGGCGGTGGAGGCGCATGTCGCCGCACACAGGCGGTTGACGCACCCGTCCGAGATGGGACACCTTTTCCGCACGCTCGCCCTGACACCCATGGGCAGCCCGCTGCCCCCTGCCCTGGACCCTGCCCCCGCGACTGGCCCCACATGCCCCTGACCGCGACCCTCGATATCCTGACCTCGCCGCTGTTGGACGGCGTTAGGCACGGATTCTTTTCGCGGCGGGGTGGCGCGTCATCGGGGATTTTCGAGGGGCTGAATTGCGGCGGCGGATCGTCGGACCAATCCGAGATCGTGGCGATGAACCGCGACCGGGTGGCCGATGCGATGGGCGTGCCCCCCGACAAGCTGGTGACCGCGCATCAGATCCATTCGGCAGTGGCGGTGCATCTGGACGCGCCGCCCGGCGACAAGCCGCGCGCCGATGCCGTTGTGACGGCGACGCCGGGGCTGGCCATCGCGGTGCTGACGGCCGATTGCCAGCCGGTGCTGTTTGCTGACCGCGAGGCGGGCGTGATCGGCGCGGCCCACGCCGGGTGGCGCGGCGCGCTGGACGGCGTGCTGGAGGCCACCGTGGAGGGGATGGAGCGGCTGGGCGCACGGCGGGACGCGATCCATGCTGTCATCGGCCCCTCGATCAGCCAACGCGCCTATGAGGTCGGGCAGGAATTCTTTGAACGCTTCGTGGACGAGGACCGGACCAACGGCCGGTTCTTCGTGAACGGGGCGGATGGGAAATACCTGTTCGATCTGCCGGGCTACGGGTTGATGCGGTTGCGCGCGGCGGGCGTGGCCGGGGCGGAATGGACGCGGCATTGCACCTATCACGATCCGGATCGGTTCTATTCCTACCGGCGGGCGACGCATCGGGGCGAAGCGGATTACGGGCGATTGATCTCCGCGATTCGGCTGTAGGTTCGGGATTCGGGCGGTCTTGCCCGAATTGAGGAGCGGCTTTCGGAGAATGGGGCGGGAAGGCGGCGGGCCTTGCCCCGGCTTTGCCCAGATGGCGCGGGGGCAATGGCGCGAATTTGCGGAAAATGCAGTAAAACAATCGCCTTTTTGCCCTGTCCCCTGCCCCGAAAACGCCCCGAAGATTTACCGCGTCTTGACGGTTTCGCCCTATCCCTGCCGGAAAGCCCCGGCAATTTCTGTTTCAAGCCCCGGAAGCGGGCAGACACGCAACACGGCATGAAGGACGAGGCAGATGAAAACGCGGCGCTGGATGAAAGCGGTTCTGGTGGAAGCCCAGAAAGAGCAGATCGAAATGCCCTGGTCGCGCGCGAAGCGGGCCGAGGGACGGGCCGCGAAGCTGGCCAAGGTCGAGGCCGCCGAATAAGGCGGACCTCATCCCGCGCGGACCCAAGGCGCGGATGCTTGCAAGGGGGCGGCCAGAATGGCCGCCCTTTTTCCGTTACGGGTCAGGCCTGGGGGTCAGCCGAAATCGTAGCGCGTTGCGTCGAGCGCGGCGATCAGGGGCTGCAACGCGCCTTCGAAGCGTTTCCACGCGCCGACGGAGCCACGGTTGATCGGTTGGCGCACCTGCACGGAGCTGAGGGTGTGAACTTGCCGTTCGGTCCGTTCGGGGGTGAGGCAGGCCGGATCCCAAGGCAGGCCGCAGAAGTCGAGCAGCGCGCGCACATGGGGTTCGGGATCGGCAGTCAGCGCCTCGTAATCGACGATGTGGATCGCGTCCGGAATGCGTTTGCGCCACGCGGCGACGGCGGCGTCGAACAGACGGATCTGGCGGGCGATGTCGGTCAGGTCGTTGGAATAGCGATGGGTGCCGTCGCGAAAGAGGTTCTTGTAGATCGACAGGCCCACATCGCGCCGGTCGCGTTCAAGGACGACGAAGCGGGCGTCGGGCAGCGTGTCGAGCGCATAGCCCATGGTCGCATAGGTCGAGATGGATTTGTCCGTCGTGCGGCAGTCGCGGGATGCGGCGCCCAGTTTCCGGGCCATGCCGGCGACATAGGCCTGTCCGATGGCCTGGGCGTCGTAATCGGTGCCCTTGGAAAACCAAGCTTCGACCGCTGGATGGAGAAGGGGTGTCATCACGGCCGCCTCGCCGCCCGCCGCGACCTGAGGATGGGCGGCGAGGATGGTTTCCACCAGCGTCGTGCCCGAGCGCGGCAGGCCGGTGACGAAGATGGGCGCCGCCCCGGATTGGCCACGGGTGCGCGGCGTCCATGCGGCGATGGCGTCGCGCAGGAAGCCGTGGTCCGCCTCGAAATTCCACGGGAACTTGCGGCGCGTCATCGTGTTGGCGCGGTCGAGATGGGCAAAGACCTCGGCGTCGCGTTTCTGGTCTTCGAGGGCCTTGGCGAGCGCGAAGGACATGTAGCGGGTGGCCTCGGGATCGGCTGCGGCCTCGGGCAGACGCTGTTCGAGGGTGGCGACATGGGGCGCGCCGGGGGGTTGTTTGCGGGCGCGCATCAGCGCGAGCCACGCAAGCGGGTGATAGGGACGGGCGTCGAGGACGGCGAGAAGATCTGCCTCGGCCTCATCGATGCGGCCCGCTGTTTCCAGAAGGGACGCACGGGTGAGCAGAAGGCGGGGATCGGCGGGAGCCTTGGCCAGACCCTCGGCCAGAACCTTGAGCGCGGCGTCGGTTTCCGTGCGGTCGAAGAGGGCGCGGGCCCATGTCTCGCGCAGGGGGACGGGATCGCCGCCTGCCTCGAGCGCCTTGCGGTAGAGCCTGTCGGCCTTGCGCGGATCGCCGGTTTCGAGTTCGGCAAGCGCCTTGCGCATGGCGGCGGCGGATTTGTCCGAGGGGATGAGGCCAAGGCGCTGCGCCTCGGCCATGGCCTTGGCCCGTTCGGGTCCGTCAAGCACGTCGATGAGCGCGGTCCAGATTTCGATCTGACGCGGCTTGATCTCGAGGGCGCGGCGGAACCATGTCGCCGCCTCGGCGCGGCGACCGGTGCGGGCGGAGATCAGACCGAGTTGGAAACAGGGTTCGGCCAAAGGGCGGGTGCGCAGGATCGCAGCGTAGATTTGTGCTGCCTGTTGCAACTGGCCGGCGTTTTGCAGGCGAAGGGCCTGTTGATAGGCGGCCGGGATCTGTTGGGGCGATACCGGCGTCGGCGCGCCGGTCATGCCGTTTGGCCCAGCCGATCTTCCATCACGTCGAAGGGCACGCCCGGTGCATCCTTGGCGCCCCGGATCACCAGCGCGGTGCGGACGCTGGCGACATTGGGCGCGGCGGTGAGTTGCCCGGTCAGGAAGCTCTGGAAGGTGGAGAGATCGGGCGCGACGCATTTGAGGATGAAATCGATCTCGCCGTTGAGCATGTGGCATTCGCGGACGAGCGGCCAGTCGCGGCAACGATTCTCGAAAGCGATCAGATCTGCCTCTGCCTGCGAATGCAGACCCACCATGGCGAAGACCTGCACTTCAAATCCGAGCATCCGGGGATCGACATCGGCATGATAGCCGCGGATGAAACCGGCCTCTTCCAATGTGCGGACGCGGCGCAGGCAGGGCGGCGCGGAAATACCGACGCGCTTGGCCAGTTCGACATTGGTCATGCGACCATCGTCTTGCAATTCCGCGAGGATCTTGCGGTCGATCGGGTCGAGCTTGGTCTGTGGCATCTGGTCCGGTCCCCTCGCGCGATTTCCGATTCTGACCACGGCTGGCGTGGTCCGCGCAACTTTATTTCACACCCGCGCAACAAATGGAGCATATCGGCCCGGCGTGCAACCCTCTGACGCAGGGCTTTCGCCCGACGCCTTGCGGAAATATATGCGGATGGGCACAAGGACCAGTCCCGCCGACCGAGCGCGCGCCAAAGCAGGAGAGACCGATGAGTGATGCACCCCGCCATACCCGACTGTTGATCATCGGATCGGGCCCTGCGGGCTATACCGCCGGGGTCTATGCCAGCCGCGCGATGCTGAACCCGATCCTCGTGCAGGGCATCCAGCCGGGTGGGCAGCTGACCATCACCACCGATGTCGAGAACTGGCCGGGGGATGCCAGCGTCATGGGCCCCGACCTGATGGTGCGGATGGAAGCCCACGCCAAGGAGATGGGGACAGAGATCATTTCCGACCATATCCAGTCGCTGGACCTGTCCAAGCGCCCCTTCGTGGCGGAAGGCGATAGCGGCACGACCTATACGGCCGATGCCGTGATCCTTGCCACCGGGGCGCAGGCGAAATGGCTGGGCCTGCCGAGCGAGGAACAATTCAAGGGCTTCGGCGTATCGGCCTGTGCCACCTGCGACGGGTTCTTTTACCGCGGTCAGGAGATCGTCGTGGTGGGCGGCGGCAACACGGCCGTGGAAGAGGCGCTGTTCCTGACCAATTTCGCGTCCAAGGTGACGCTGATCCACCGCCGCGACAGCCTGCGGGCGGAAAAGATCATGCAGGACCGCCTGTTCAAGAATCCCAAGGTCGAGGTTTTGTGGAACCACGAGATCGACGCGGTGATCGGGGCTGACGGTTCCACGGGTGGACCCAGAGGCGTCGAGGGCGTGCGCGCGCGTCATGTCGAGACCGGCGCGATCACGGAAGTGCCCTGCAAGGGGTTCTTCGTCGCGATCGGCCATGCGCCCGCGAATGACCTGGTGAAGGACCAGCTGGAGCTGCACAACGGCGGCTATGTGAAGGTGGAGCCGGGCACGACGCGTACGAGCATTCCGGGCGTTTTCGCGGCGGGCGATCTGACCGATCACGTCTATCGGCAGGCGGTGACCAGCGCGGGCATGGGCTGCATGGCGGCGCTGGATGCCGAGAAATGGCTGGCCGAGCATGAGGCCGAGGCCACGGCCGCGGCGGCGGAATAGGCCCAGAAGGCCCGCAATTTGACGAAAAGCCCCTGCGCGGCCCCGCGCGGGGGCTTTTTGTTGCTGGATCTGCAACAGTTCGTTCAAACTTGAACAAACCCCTTTCGTGCGGCGCTTTCCCGGTGTATGTTCAATTCTGAACAAACCAAACGCACCCATGATCACCTCCACACCCACCCCGCCCGAGGAAGACCTGCTGTTCCGGCTGCTGCGCCAGCTGGACATCGCCCCCGAGGCGTCGCAGCGGGCGACGGCGGAGGCGTTGGACATCAGCCTCGGGCGGCTCAACGCGCTGCTCAGGGCTGTGACGGACGCAGGGTTGGTGCGTCTGGCCGAGCGTGACAGCGCCGATAGGCGCGCACGCGTTGCCTATGCCCTGACGGCGCGGGGCGCGGCGGAGAAGGCGCGTCTGACCGACCGCTTTCTGGCCCGCAAGCTTGCCGAGTACGACGCGCTCCATGCCGAACTGACCGGCACGGGGAGCGGTTTTTCCTTTCTCAAGTCCAGGACCCTGATGATGCAGAACCACCTTGCCCCCGTTCCGGAACTCTATGTCTCGGCCGACAGCGCGCAGAAGCTGAAGCGGGAGGCCGCCGATCTTTTGTCCTGGGACCTGACGCCGCGCCAGACCTGCGACCTGGAACTGTTGATGAACGGCGGGTTCAACCCGCTCAAAGGGTTCCTGGGCCGGGAGGATTACGAGAGCGTGGTGGAAACCATGCGGCTGGCCGATGGCACGCTTTGGCCGATGCCGATCACGCTGGACGTATCGGAGGATTTCGCCGCCAAGGTCGAGCCGGGACAGGATATCGCGCTGCGCGATGCGGAGGGTGTGATCCTTGCGATCCTGTCGATCGGCGACAAGTACATCCCCAACAAGGCGCGCGAGGCGCAGATGGTGTTCGGCGCGGATGACGTGGCGCATCCGGCGGTCAATTACCTGCATCACGTGGCGGGCCCGGTGTATCTGGGTGGGGCCATCACCGGCATCCAGCAGCCGGTGCATTACGATTTCCGCGCGCGGCGCGACACGCCCAACGAATTGCGCGCCTATTTCCGCAAGCTCGGCTGGCGCAAGATCGTGGCCTTCCAGACGCGCAACCCGTTGCACCGGGCGCACCAGGAACTGACCTTCCGCGCGGCCAAGGAAGCGCAGGCGAATCTGTTGATTCACCCGGTCGTGGGCATGACCAAGCCCGGCGACGTGGACCATTTCACCCGCGTGCGCTGCTACGAGGCGGTGCTGGACAAATACCCGGCGGCGACGACGCATATGAGCCTGCTCAATCTGGCGATGCGGATGGCGGGCCCGCGCGAGGCGGTCTGGCACGGGCTCATTCGCAAGAACCACGGCTGCACCCATTTCATCGTGGGCCGCGACCATGCGGGCCCCGGCAAGAACAGCCAGGGCGTCGATTTCTACGGCCCCTATGACGCGCAGGAGCTGTTCAAGACGCATGAGGCCGAGATCGGCATCGAGATGGTCGATTTCAAACACATGGTCTATGTGCAGGAAAAGGCGCAATATTATCCCGCGAACGAGGTGCCCGAGGGCGATACTGTCCTTGATATTTCCGGCACCGAATTGCGGCGGCGGTTGCGCGAGGGGCTGGAGATCCCGGAATGGTTCTCCTTCCCGGAAGTGGTCAAGGAATTGCGCCGCACCTCGCCGCCGCGCAGCCAGCAGGGGTTCACCGTGTTTTTCACGGGCCTGTCGGGGTCGGGCAAGTCGACCATCGCCAATGCGATCATGGTCAAGCTGATGGAACAGGGCGGACGGCCGGTAACGCTGCTCGACGGTGACGTGGTGCGCAAGCATCTGTCGAGCGAGCTGGGCTTTTCCAAGGAGCATCGGGACATCAACATCCGCCGGATCGGTTACGTGGCAAGCGAGATCACCAAGAACGGCGGGATCGCGATCTGCGCGCCCATCGCGCCCTACACGGCCACGCGCCGCGCGGTGCGCGAGATGATCGAGGCTTTCGGGGCCTTCATCGAGGTGCATGTGGCGACCTCTCTCGAGGAATGCGAACGGCGCGACCGCAAGGGCCTGTATAAGCTGGCGCGTGAGGGCAAGATCAAGGAATTCACCGGGATTTCAGACCCCTACGAAGCGCCGACCACCGCCGAACTGGTGGTGGACACGGAGGGCATGGACGTGGATTACTGCGCCCAGCAGGTGTTGTTGAAGCTCGAGAGCATGGGGTTGATCGCGGCCTGATCTCCCTTTGGCACGGCTGTGGAGGGGTCGGTTTCCGAGGGAAACCGGCCCCTTTTACTGCCGGGGCGCGGGGCGGCGGCTGCGGGACCGGGGCGCTGCCCCGGACCCCGGAGTTTTTTGGCCAAGATGAAGGGGGCGGTGTCCGGTGCACCGTTCCGGTGTCGGGATGGCGTGGACCCGGGGGCGGCCGGTGGATTGCGGCGGGCCCTATTGCGCCGGGGCGGGCGCGGGATCGGCGTTCGCCTCGGTCGTGTCGGGATCGGCGGCGGGGGTCGGGCCGTCGACCGCCGCCCCTTCGGTCGGCAGGCCGTTTTCCCATGTGCCGCGCAGGACCTCGCCGCTGGCGTAGCGCATCGTGCCCTCGCCCTCGCGGCGGCCGTCGACGAAGCGGCCCTCGTAGACATCGCCGTTGGAATAGGTGGCGATGCCGAAGCCGTTGATTTCGCCGTTCGCCCATTCGCCGACATAGGAGAAGGCATTGGGTTCGGGCATGGTCAGCCGCCCCTGCCCCGAGCGTACGCCCGCGACGAAGGTGCCGTCATAGACGGAGCCATCGGTATAGGTGGCGCGGCCCTGTCCGTGGCGCAGGCCGTTTTCCCACTGACCCTCGTAGCGGTAGCCGTCGGGATGGGTCATGACGCCCTGCCCGTGCTGGCGGGCGTTGAGGAATTGGCCGACATAGGTGAGCCCGTTGGCATAGGTGGCGGTGCCCTGCCCCTGGATCACGCCCTCGACCCAATCGCCCGTATAGGAGGCGCCATCGGGATAGGTGATCGTGCCCGTGCCATGGGCGAGATCATTGGCGAAACCGCCCTCGTAAACCGAGCCGTCGGGATAGGTGACGCGGCCTTGGCCGGAGATCTGCCCCTCGGCCCAGTCGCCGGTATAGACATAGCCGTCGGTCGCGGTGAAGGTGCCTGTCCCGTGGCGCTGGTCGTCGCGGAATTCCCCCTCGTAGACATCACCGTTGGCGTAGCGGACCGTGCCGCTGCCCTGGCGCTGGCCGTTCGCGAGCGCGCCTTCGTAGACATCGCCATTGGGCTGGGTGAGGGTGCCGGTGCCGTTGATCTGGCCGTCGGCCCATTCCCCCTCGTAGGTGACGCCATCGGGCATGACGAGGCGCCCGGTGCCCGCACGCTGACCCGCGACGAAGCCGCCCTCATAGGTCGCGCCATCGGGGTAGGTGATCGTCCCTTGGCCCTGTTTGACGCCCTCCTCCCACTCTCCCTCGTAGCGGTAGCCGCCGGGGCCGCTCATGACGCCCTGACCATGGTGCAGCGCGTTGCGGAATTCGCCGGTGTAGCTGACGCCGTTGGAATAGCTGGCCATGCCGCTGCCGTGGATGCGCCCCTCGGCCCAGTCGCCTTCGTAGGTGGAGCCGTCCGCGAAGGTGATGCGGCCCTGACCCTCGGGGCGGCCCGCGACAAAGGCGCCCTCGTAGATCGAGCCATCGGGGAAGGTGGCCCGGCCTTGGCCGCGAATCTCGCCGTCGACCCATTCGCCGATGTATTCATAGCCATTGGGCAGGCGGTACGTGCCCTGCCCGTGCTGCACGCCGTTGCGGAACTGCCCCTCGTAGATCCCGCCATTGTCGTATTGCTGGATGTCGGTGACGATCGGCGCGGTTTCGGCGGCGGCATCGGCGGCGGGGGCTGCAGCCTCCTGCGCGGGAACGGCGGTGGAGGAAAGAAGCACGGCGAGAAGCGCCATGGCGTGGGTCTTGCGGAACACTGGTGTCGCCTCCCTGTGGCCCGTGGCCTGTCGGTCTGTCTGGTCGGTCTTCAGGCTAGGGGGTCGGGGGCGGCGGCGCAACGGCTTTGCGGGATGCGCAAGGCGGGACGGCGGGGGCCTGCCCCTTGGCCTCGGGGCGCTTTCTGTTACATCTGCCGCGACGATGAGCGCGAAAGGGGCCGCCCATGGCCGAGAGGTTCCGCCTGAGCCTTGCACAATTGAACCCGACGGTGGGCGACCTGCGCGGCAATGCCGCGCTGGCCCGACGCGCCTGGGAAGAGGCGCGGGCGGCGGGGGCCGACATGGTGGCCTTTCCCGAGATGTTCCTGACGGGCTACCAATTGCAGGATCTGGTGCGCAAACCGGCCTTTTCGGCGGATGTCGGCCGCGTGCTGGCCGATCTGGCCAAGGATTGCGCGGACGGGCCCGCCATCGGCATCGGCGGGCCGCTGCCCGGCGGCGACAAGCCCTTCAACGCCTATTTCGTCTTGCAGGGCGGCAAGATCACGGCGCAGGTGCTCAAGCACCATCTGCCCAACTACAAGGTCTTTGACGAGAAGCGCTATTACCATGCCGGCGACCCCTCGGGGCCGGTCCGGGTGGGGCCCCTGCGGATCGGTATCCCGATCTGCGAGGATGCGTGGTTCGAGGATGTGACCGAAACGCTGGCCGAGACAGGGGCCGAGATCCTGCTTGTGCCCAACGGTTCGCCCTATCACCGGGGCAAGATGGACACGCGACAGGCGATCATGGTGAGCCGCGTGATCGAGACCGGGTTGCCGTTGGCCTATGTGAACCTCGTGGGCGGGCAGGATGACCAAGTGTTCGACGGGGCGAGTTTCGTTCTGAACCCGCATGGCGTTCTTGCCTGCCAGATGCCCGCCTTTGACAGCGTGTTGACCCATGTCGATTTCGAGCACGGGGCCGAGGGATGGCAGGCCGTGGCGGCCGAGAAATCCGCCCTGCCGGATCCGTGGGAGGCCGATTACCGCGTCATGGTGACGGGATTGCGCGATTACTGCGCCAAGACCGGGTTTTCCCGCGTGCTTCTGGGCCTGTCGGGGGGCGTGGATTCGGCGTTGGTCGCGGCGATCGCGGTCGATGCGCTGGGACCGGAGAACGTGCGCTGCGTGATGCTGCCCTCGCGGTTCACGTCGCAAGCCTCGCTCGACGATGCGGGCGATGTGGCGCGGCGGCTGGGTGTGCAACTCGACACGGTGCCCATCGGGGCGGCGCACGAGGCGGTGCTGGGCACGCTTGGCCCCCTGTTCGAGGGGCGCGCGCCCGACCTGACCGAGGAAAACATCCAGTCGCGCCTGCGCGGCGTGATGCTGATGGCGCTTTCGAACAAGTTCGGCGAGATGCTGTTGACCACCGGCAACAAATCCGAAGTGGCCGTGGGCTATGCCACGATCTATGGCGACATGGCGGGCGGCTACAATCCGATCAAGGATCTCTACAAGACCCGCGTCTTCGAGACGTGCCGGTGGCGCAACGCCCATCATGCGGCGTGGATGCAGGGACCGGCGGGCGAGATCATCCCGCCCGTCGTGATCGACAAGCCGCCGACGGCGGAATTGCGCGACAACCAGAAGGACGAGGACAGCCTGCCGCCCTATCCGGTTCTGGACGAGATCCTGGAGATGCTGATCGACAAGGAAGCGTCGGTCGCGGATCTTGTGGCGATGGGCCATGACCGAGACGTGGTGAAGAAGGTCGAAAGCCTGATCTACATCAGTGAATACAAACGCTTCCAGTCCGCCCCCGGCGCGAGGTTGACGGAACGGGCGTTCTGGCTGGATCGGCGCTATCCGATCGTGAACCTGTGGCGCGACGACGGCTAAGGCGGATCGCAGGAATGGACGGAATGGGCGGGATGGTGGGCAGATTGCCCACCCTACGGCCTGCCATGCCCCCTCAATGCACGCTGACGGGCGTCATGTCGTTCTGGCGGGCCACGACGAAGGCAAGCTTGCGGTCCTTGACCAGCGCCAGTTGCTCTCCGGTTTCGCTGCCGATGGCATAGAGCGTTTCGATGCCTTTGGCCTGCTCGCGGATCTCGTCGGGCAGATCGGCCACGGCTACGGGGCGGATGTAGACGATGGGACGGCCTTGCGGCGTGGCGGCGTCATGGTCGGTGGTCATGGTCTCATCCCTCCTTTCGCGTGGTGGTCCGGCCGTTGATGCGGATCGTCTGCACCACGGTTTCGGGCTGGCTGCGGCGCAGATCGATGTGCAAAAGCCCGTTTTCCATCGATGCGCCCGCGACCTCGACCCCTTCGGCCAGAACGAAGCTGCGCTGGAACTGGCGGGCTGCGATGCCACGATGCAGGAAGACGCGGTCGGCATCCGCCTCGGCCTGGCGGCCCCGGATCACCAATTGCCGATCTTCGAGCGTGATGGTCAGGTCATCCTCGCCAAAGCCCGCGACGGCGAGCGTGATGCGATAGGCGTTCTCGCCCTTTTGTTCGATATTGTAGGGGGGGTAGCCATTGGCGTCCGCCTTGGCGGTGCGTTCCACCAGGCGTTCGAGTTGATCGAAACCCAGAAGAAACGGGTGCGATCCAAGCGTCAGTTTCGTCATTCGGGGCACATCCTTGCGATTAAGCGATCTGCACATGGGCGACGCATCCCGGATACGGCGATGCGCCTTGCCTTTCATATGGAGCTTCGGCGGCGGCGCGCAAGGTTCCCATGCGCGAGGCTTGGCGGCCGTGCGGCGGCGCGCTAGACTGATGCGCCTGCCCCAGACTGACCCAGACTGACCCAGCGATCGGACCGCCCGGCATGAACGCCCCCAAAGGCCCCAGCGAATTGACGCACGAGGATGTGCTGCGCATCAAGCTCGAGGTGCTCAAGCGCGAGCATCGCGATCTCGACGATGCGATCGCGGCGCTGCACGACGCGGTGAACCCCGATCAACTGACCCTCAAGCGCCTGAAAAAGAAGAAGCTTTTGCTGAAAGACCAGATCGCGCGGATCGAGGATGAACTGACGCCCGACATCATCGCCTGAGCATGGCCTGCGCCGCATTGCGCCCGGGGCGCGCGCGGCTATAGTGCGGCGCTCAATCCGGGGCCGCGAGGGCAAGGCGCATGGCTGAGATCGAGGTGGGAATCATCATGGGCAGCCAGTCCGACTGGCCCACGATGCGCGAGGCCGCCACCGTGCTTGACGAGCTGGGCGTGGCTTACGAGGCGCGGATCGTGTCGGCCCATCGCACGCCCGACCGGCTTTGGGACTATGGGCGCGCGGCGGCGGGCCGGGGGCTCAAGGTGATCATCGCGGGCGCGGGCGGCGCGGCGCACCTTCCGGGCATGATGGCCTCCAAGACACGGGTCCCGGTGATCGGTGTGCCGGTGCAGACCAAGGCCTTGTCGGGGGTCGATTCGCTCTATTCCATCGTGCAGATGCCCAAGGGCTATCCCGTGGCCACAATGGCGATCGGGGCGGCGGGCGCGGCCAATGCCGGGCTGATGGCGGCGGCGATCCTCGCCACGTCGGATGCGGCGCTGGCCGAACGGCTTGACGCGTGGCGGGCGGCGCTGTCGGCCTCCATCCCCGAGGTGCCGCAAGATGACTGAGCCGCTCGCGCCCGGCGCGACGATCGGGATCTTGGGCGGGGGGCAATTGGGCCGGATGCTGTCGATGGCGGCGGCACGGCTCGGCTATCGCTGCCACATCTACGAGCCGGGGGCGGCCCCGGCCGCCGATGTGGCTCATGGGCTGACAACCGCCCCTTACGAGGATCTCGACGCGCTGCGCCGCTTCGCGCAGGCCTGTGACCTGATCACCTATGAATTCGAGAATATCCCGGCCGCGGCGCTCGATGTGCTGTCGGAAACCACGCCGCTGTTCCCGGATCGCCGCGCACTGGAGGTGAGCCAGGACCGGCTGGTCGAGAAGAGTTTTCTTGCCGGTCTGGGCCTTGCCACGGCCCCTTTCGCGGCCATCGACGGGCCGGGCGATCTGGCGGCGGCCCTTGCCGTCACCGGCACGCCCGCGATCCTGAAGACACGCCGCTTCGGCTACGACGGCAAGGGGCAGGCCCGCGTGATGGCGCCCGAGGCGGCGGAGGCGGCCTTGGACAGCCTCGCGGGTGCCCCCGCCATCGCCGAAGGGTTCGTGCGCTTCTCGAAGGAAATCAGCGTGATCGCCGCGCGCGGGCGCGATGGGAGCGTGGCGGCCTATGACCCGGGCGAGAATGTCCATGTGGACGGCATCTTGTCGACCACCACGGTGCCCTCTGCCCTGCCGCTCAAGCTCCGGACCGATGCGGTGCTGATCGCCTCGCGGATCCTGAACGCGCTCGACTATGTCGGCGTGATGGGGGTGGAATTGTTCGTGACGCCGGAGGGCCTCGTGGTGAACGAGATCGCGCCGCGGGTCCACAATTCCGGGCATTGGACGCAGGCGGGCTGCGCCGTCGACCAGTTCGAACAGCATATCCGTGCCATCGCGGGCTGGCCGCTGGGCAATGGTGCGCGCCATGCCGATGTGGTGATGGAGAACCTGATCGGCGCGGATGTCGCCCGCGTGGGCCAGCTTGCCGCCGACCCGGGCGTTCAGGTCCATCTCTACGGCAAGGACGAGGCGCGGCCGGGCCGCAAGATGGGGCATATCAACCGCGTAATCGGGGCGGCCTGAGGCGCGACCGCCCCTTCATCTTCCTGAAAATACGGGAAAACGGCCCTCTCCGCCCCGAGCCGCCGTCATTCGATGAGCGATTCCAGCGCCCCGATGTAATCGAGATCCTCGACAAAGGCCCCGTCGCGCAGGAAGGCCATGGTCTGGGCGATGACGCGGGGGTTGTTCATCATGAAGGTATGGGTGACCGGCAAGGTGATATGGCCCGCCATGCCTTCGACGCGGGTGCTCTCGACGGCGACCTTGCCGTCATCCTCGCCGGGGATCAGGGCGGAATAGATCGGGTTCAGCGTCTGGTTACCCGCGATCACGCCCAGTTCGAAATCCACCGGCGGCAGGCGGCTGGGCAGATCGGCGGGGCCGGTGCCCAATTGCTGCCCAGCGGGGCCGTTGATCCATTCAAAGGCCTCGAGCTCGCCCAGGACATCGACCAGTTCCGAGCCGCCGTTGGGCGGGGCCAGCATCACCACCCGCCCCATGGACACGGGCCGCGCGCCCCCTTGGGCCAGCGTGTAGCGGAGCAGGATACCGCCCATGGAATGGGTCACGAAATGCACCCGCCTGTCGCCGCAGGCCGCGACCGCGGGCACCAGCGTGGCCGCCGAGAGTTCCGCGATGGGGGCGCGGGTCGAGGGATAGCCCTGGTTGATGACATGGTAGCCTTCGGCGCTCAGCGCTTCTTCCATCACGAAAAGCGAAGTTTCGGTGCGGGCGAGCCCATGCAGCAGGATCACGCACTCATTCGTCATGGCCTCCTCCGTTGATTGGGCCATGGCCCTCGCGGCGGGCAAGAGACACAGGATAAGCGAGAGCACTGGCACGATCTTGTTCATGGCGTGCAACATAGGCGCGCAAGTATCCTGCTGCGAGGGGGATTGTCGGCGCGGGAACGCTGCGTCACTCTTGGCCCATGTCACATGCCAACCGCCCCCGTCTTGCCGTTCGCGGCCTGCTCTTGATCGAGAACCGGCTGCTGCTGGTGAATGCCTGGGGCGGGGGGAAAAGCGATCTTCTGTGCGCGCCGGGCGGCGGGGTGGAGATGCACAGCTCGCTCCCTGACAATTTGATCCGGGAATTCCACGAGGAAACCGGGTTGAGCGTGGCGGTTGGTGCGCCCTGCATGGTCAACGAATTCCACGCGCCCGGGCATGATTTCCATCAGGTGGACATCTATTTCCGGGTGCATCTGGTGGCGGGCGACCCGCTGGCGCCATGGACCGACCCCGAGGGGATCGTGACCGAGCGCCACCTGATCGCACAAGACGACATGCACCGCTATCGCTACAAGCCCGACAGCCTGCCCGACGTGACCTGGTCGGATATCGTATATTACGACGCGCTGGAACCCTTGGTCCGCTGAGGCCAGAGGCCCCAAGCGATGCCACCCAGAACCAGCGCGCCCGCCCCGAGCATCCGCAGGCTGGGCGCCTCGGACAGGAAGATCACGCCGCCAAGCGCCGCGATGACCGGGACGGACAATTGCACCAGCCCCGCGACGGACGCCCCGATGCGCGGCAGAACCTCGTACCAGAGCGCGTAGCCCAAGCCCGATGTGACCGCGCCGGATGTCACTGCCAGGGCAAGACCCGCCCAGGCGGCGTCATTGGCGGGGTTGCCGCCCGATTGGACCAGCACGGCAAGAAATCCCGCGATAGTGGCCCAGACGAAGGCCGCGCCGGTATCGCCCAAAGGGTCCGCCGAACCGCGCCCGATGAGGGAATAGATACCCCAGCCGATGGCGGCGAGGATCATGGACGCCACCGACAAGGCCGGAAGGCTGACCGAACCGCCGGGCCAGACCAGCCACGCAAGGCCACAAAACGCCAGCGCCGCCCCGATCCAGCGACGGGCAGGTGGGCGTTCCCCCATGACAAGTGCGCCTGCGAACATCGTGACCTGCACCCCACCGAACAAGATCAGCGCACCAAGCCCCGCATCCATCGCAAGGTAGGCCAAGGAAAAGCCGATCAGGTACGTCGTCAGCATCAGGCCGCCCAGCATCCGGCGCGGCTGCAAAAGCGGCAGGCTGCCATGGCGGAGCCGGATCAAAAGCACCAAAAGCGCCGCCCCCGAGACGGCGCGGACCAGCGCGAAATCGAGCGCACCGATCTGGCCCGCGCCCACGGCGGCGCGGTTCAGCACAGAATTGGCGGCGAAGGCCACCATCACGAGAGTCGTAAGCGCGATCAGCCTCATGCCAGCCACCGGACGGCCAGAGCGCCTGAAAGGTGGGACACGCGGCCCGCCACGATGGTGCCCGCGACGCGGCCTGCCCCGTCAAGAATAGCCAGATCCGCGCGCAGGCCTTGGGCGATCCGCCCCCGGTCCGTCCAACCCATGACGCGCGCGGGGCCGTCCGAGACGAGGGACCATGCCACGGACCATCCGTAGCGGTCGCTTAGACGCAGGGCGGCGCGGGCAAGCGAGGGATAGTGGTAGTCGGAGACGAGCGCATCGACGAGCCCCGCCTCGATCAGCGTCTCGGCCGCGATCTTGCCGCTGTGCGAGCCGCCACGCACCACGTTGGGCGCGCCCATGATGACGGGATCGCCTTGTGCCTTGGCGGCTTGGGCGGCGACAAGGGTTTCGGGGAATTCGCTGATTTCGGCCCCAATCGCCCGGAACTTGGCCCGATCCGCCGGGGTGTGGTCATCATGGCTGCCCATCCGGACGCCCAGGGCGCGAAATTCCTCCGCTATGGGGGCAAGACGGGCCATCACATCGGGGTCGTTGGAATGTAGCACCCGCAACATCGCCTCGTGGGCCTCAGGGGACCGCCCGGCCTTGAGCGCTTGGCCCGTCAGGCGGGGCGGGCGTTTGCCGGCGGCCAGTTCCTTGTGGGGCAGGTGATCGTTCCAGACGACGTAGCCGATGCCGAACCGCGCCACGAGATCGCGCATCGCATCCAGCGTGTCGAGCATGTGAGTTTCGACGCGCAATTGCAGCACCATGTCGGTCAGGGGCCGGGCATCGGCCAGCGCCTCGGCAAGAGCGGCGGCGAATTCGGGGCCGCGCATACCCCCTTCCCAACTCCAGAATTGGGCGAGGGTCGCGCTCGTGATACCGCAGGCACCGCATTCGGCATCGAGCGCGGCAAGGCCCATAGCGGGGCTTTCGACCGCGCCACGTCGCGGCGCCATGTGACGTTCGAACCCGTCGCCATGCAGGTCGATGATACCGGGCAGGATGCGGAAACCCGTGAGATCAATCTCGCGCCCGCCGCCGCCCGTGATCCGCCCCTCGGCCAACGACAGATCGGTGCGGGCGAAACCATCGGGCAACAGCACCTCGGCCCCGATCAGACGGAGCGGCGGCAGGTCATTCATCGCGGTAGCCCCGGCGCATCAGCGCCGCGATATCGGCATCGGCAAGGCCTGCAGCCTGTGCCTCATCGAGCAGGGATGCGAAGGCATCGAGCGTGGGGGTGGCGACCCCCGCCTCGGCGGCCACGCGGCGAAAGACGCCATTGTCCTTGGCGACACCGCTGATCGGAAAGCCGACGCTGTCGTCCTGCCCGAGGATGCGGGGCAGGCGGTCGCGCACCATGGGCAGGCCGGCCGGCCCGCCCGTCAGGATGGTCAGCGCGGTTTCGAGCGGCAGGCCCGCACGGGCGGCGATCTGCAATTGTTCGACAAGGCCCGCGGTATAGCTTTGCATCAGCGCGTTGTTCACCACCTTCATCACGAGGCCCGTGCCGAGCGGGCCGACATGAAAGATGCGGTCCGTCAGCGCCGAAAGCACCGCCTGCGCGCGGCCTGCTGCATCCGCTGCGCCACCGATGAAGAAACCGCAACTGCCTGCCGCGACCATCTCGGGCCCACCCGAGACAGGGGCATCGACGATCATGGCACCCTTGGCCGCGAAGCGTTCCGCGCGGGATTTGACGATCGCGGGGACGACCGTGCTGGTTTCGGCGACAAGCTTGCCCGCGATGTCCAGCGACAAAAGCCCGTCGAGCGTGTCGGCCACGGCAATGTCATCGTACAGGCTCAGGATCAGAACGTCCGAGGTCGCGACGAGCGCCGCCAGATCGGGCGCGGAGGATACGCCGTCGACCGCGCGCCCGCTGCGCGTCCAACCGGTAACGGGAACGCCCTGCCCCGCCAAACGCTCTGCCATGGCCGCGCCCATGCGGCCCAAACCGATAACGCCGATCTTGTCCATGTGCGCTGTCCCGAATGTGTCCATGCCGCGTCGCGGCGACCATGGCATGCGCCCGCCCGGCCCACAACCGCCCGGCATCTTGCCACGGGGGATGGCGGCGCGGCATCCTGTGCCGTCACAATCGAACGGAGATGCCGATGCCCGATCTCGCCCGCACCGCTGCCGAAATGATCGGCGGCATGGATCCCGTACTTTGGCAAGGCGCCTATCGGTTTTTCAGCACGACCGACCGCGCCGAGGCAGAGCGTTTGCGCGTCGAGGCGGTGGCCAGTTTCGAGGAGGAGGAAGGCATATCGCTGATCGTTCTCGCCGCGGACGATGCGGCGGATGCGATGCGGCGCATCACGCTCAGGGTTCATTCCGCGCTCGATGGTGTGGGGCTGACGGCGGCAGTATCCGGCGCGCTCGCGCGCAACGGCATCGCCTGCAACATGGTCGCGGCCTTCCACCACGATCATGTCTTCGTTCCTGCCGCACGGGCGGAGGAGGCGATGGAGATTCTGAGGGCGCTTCAGGCGCGCGGGGGGTAGGCGGCGGGCGGACATGACAAAGGGGCCCGAGGGCCCCTTTGCTTGGTGACGCTTCCCCCTCTCGGGATCGTTTCCCTTGGAAACGACCCTGTCGGGGTTACGCGCATCCTTGCAGGATGCGCTTACATCATGCCGCCCATGTCGGGCATGCCGCCGCCTGCGGGCTCGTCCTTCTTGGGCTTGTCGGCCACCATCGCTTCGGTGGTGATCAAGAGGCCCGCGATGGATGCCGCATCCTCGAGCGCGGTGCGCACGACCTTGGCCGGGTCGATCACGCCGAACTTGAACATGTCGCCATATTCTTCGGTCTGCGCGTTGAAGCCAAAGCTCTTGTCGTTCGATTCGCGGATCTTGCCGGCAACGACCGAACCGTCGACGCCTGCGTTCTCGGCGATCTGGCGCAGCGGTGCTTCGAGCGCCTTGCGCACGATGGCGATGCCGGCGTTCTGGTCCGAGTTGTCGCCGGTGACGCCTTCGAGCGCCTTGGCACCCTGCACGAGCGCCACACCGCCGCCGACCACGACACCTTCCTGAACCGCGGCGCGGGTTGCGTTCAGCGCGTCATCGACGCGGTCCTTGCGCTCCTTCACCTCGATCTCGGTCATGCCGCCGACGCGGATGACGGCAACGCCGCCCGCCAGCTTGGCAACACGTTCCTGCAGCTTTTCACGATCGTAATCGCTGGTGGTTTCCTCGATCTGCTGACGGATCTGGGACACGCGCGCCTCGATCTCGGGCTTGTTGCCCGCGCCGTCGACGATCGTGGTGTCGTCCTTCTTGATCAGGACCTTCTTGGCGCGGCCCAGCATGTCGAGCGTCACGCCCTCGAGCTTCATGCCGAGATCTTCGGAGATCACCTGGCCGCCGGTCAGGATCGCGATGTCCTGCAGCATGGCCTTGCGGCGGTCACCGAAGCCCGGTGCCTTGACGGCCGCGATCTTGAGGCCGCCGCGCAGCTTGTTGACCACGAGGGTCGCCAGCGCTTCGCCTTCCACGTCTTCCGCGATGATCAGGAGCGGCTTGCCCGACTGGATCACGGCTTCGAGCAGGGGGACCATCGGCTGCAGCGACGAGAGCTTCTTCTCGTGCAGCAGGATCAGCGCGTCATCGAGTTCCGCGACCATCTTGTCGGGGTTGGTGACGAAGTAGGGCGACAGGTAGCCGCGGTCGAACTGCATGCCTTCGACGACTTCGGTCTCGGTCTCGAGGCCCTTGTTCTCTTCGACGGTGATGACGCCGTCGTTGCCGACCTTCTGCATCGCATCCGCGATCTGGCGACCGATTTCCTTTTCGCCATTGGCGGAAATGGTGCCGACCTGGGCGACTTCGTCGCTGTCGGTCACGTCGCGGGCAGCGGCCTTGATGTGCTCGACGACCTTGGAGGTGGCCATGTCGATGCCGCGCTTGAGGTCCATCGGGTTCATGCCGGCGGCAACCGCCTTCATGCCTTCCTTGACGATGGCCTGGGCCAGAACCGTCGCGGTGGTGGTGCCGTCGCCGGCCTCGTCATTGGTGCGGGAAGCGACTTCCTTCACCATCTGCGCACCCATGTTCTCGAACTTGTCTTCCAGTTCGATTTCCTTGGCGACCGACACACCGTCCTTGGTGATGCGGGGCGCGCCGAAGGATTTCTCGATCACCACGTTGCGGCCCTTGGGGCCGAGGGTCACCTTCACCGCATCGGCGAGGATGTTGACACCCTTGAGCATGCGGTTCCGGGCGTCGGTGGAAAAACGTACGTCTTTAGCAGCCATCTTGGATAGCTCCCTTGAATTTGCGTTTCGGTTGGTCGGAAAGGATCAGGCGGCCTTGGCGGCCTTCTTGGCATCGAGGATGCCGAGGATGTCGCTTTCCTTCATGATCAGCAGTTCTTCGCCGTCGATCGTCACTTCGGTGCCCGACCACTTGCCGAACAGGACGCGATCACCGGCCTTGACTGCCATCTCGATCAGTTCGCCGGAATCCTTGCGTGCGCCGGGGCCGCAAGCGATGACTTCGCCTTCGGAGGGCTTTTCCTTGGCGCTGTCGGGGATGATCAGACCGCCCTTGGTCTTTTCCTCGGATTCGATCCGGCGGACCAGCACGCGGTCGTGAAGCGGTGTGAATGCCATCTCTCGAACTCTCCCTATGGGTTCGGTTGCAACTCTGGTGTTGTCACTCGACCGGGGTGAGTGCCAACACCGCGGAGATAGGGACAGGCTCCGCCCGTGTCAACAGGTCGCCTGCACGGGATATTCGCCGCGAGGCACCGCGCGCGCAGCGCCCGACGGCCTGCGGCACACTTGCCCCCCTGACAAGCCCGGCGGGCTTCGCTATGACGCGGCGCAAACAGATCCAATCCGCGGAATGAACCCATGACCACGCTCGTTTTCGGCCACACCTCCCCCGACACCGATTCCACCGGCTCGCCGATCATCTGGGCCTGGTACCTCAACGAGATCCGCAAGGATCCGGCCGAAGCTGTCCTTCTGGGCGAACCCAACACCGAGGCGGCCTTCCTCCTGCAGCGCTGGGACCTGCCCAAGCCGCGTATCATCGCGGATGTGGAACCGGGCCAGCCGGTGGTGATCGTGGACACCAACAACCCCGCCGAATTGCCCAAGGGCATCAACGGGGCCGATATCCGCGCCATCATCGACCATCACAAGCTGGTCGGCGGTCTGGAAACCAAGGGTCCGATCGAGATCCGGATGGAGCCCTTGGCCTGCACCGCCACGATCCTGCACAAGATGATCGGCGCAGATATCGCCCAAGCGCCCGAATGGCTGAAGGCCACCATTCTGACCTGTATCCTGTCCGATACGCTGGAATTCCGCTCTCCCACTACCACGCCAGAGGATCGCGCCGTGGCCGAGGCGCTGGCCGCGGAACTGGGCCTGTCGATCCCCGATTACGCCGCCGAGATGTTCGCGGCGAAATCCGATGTCTCGGCCTTCTCCGACGCTGAACTTCTGCGGATGGACAGCAAGACCTACGAGGTCGGCGGCAAGACCTTCCGCGTCAGCGTGCTCGAAACCACCTCGCCCGAGACGGTTCTGTCGCGCAAGGCGAGCCTGATGGAGACGATGCCAAAGGTCGCGACTGAGGATGGCGCGGACCAGGTGCTTTTGTTCGTCGTCGATATCCTGAACGAACAATCCACGCTGCTGGTGCCGAACGATCTGGTGGCACAAGTCGCCGCGAAAAGCTTTGGCGCGGATGTGGGCGGGGCCGATACGATCGTCCTGCCGGGCGTGGTCAGCCGCAAGAAACAGATCATCCCCAACCTCGCCCTTTGACCGGCCGGCCCCAAGGCGGGGCCTGCCTTCATCTTGGCACGAAAACTCCGGGGGAGGGCGCGCAAGGCGCGACCGGGGGCAGCGCCCCCTCCCCGTCCCCGGCGGCTGCACCGACTGTGGTCAGGCACCGTGCGGCGCGATCTTTCGCGGGAAAAACTTGCCCAGGCGACGGCTTTGACGGCGCAATCCCTCGACGGGCCGCGCAGGACCGCCTAAACCGCCCCTGACCTTTGACAGGAGCGCCCCCATGACCCGCATCATCGACAGCTTGGCCCAGATTACCGAGCATTATGACGCGCTCTTCTGCGATTTGTGGGGCTGCGTCCATGACGGCGTTCGTGCCTTTCCCGCCGCGGTCGCGGCGCTGCGGGCGTTCCGAGAGCAGGGCGGCACGGTCGTGCTGGTGACAAATGCCCCCCGCCCGCGCGCCAGCGTCGCCAAGCAGCTCGACCGGCTGGGGGTGCCCAGCGATTGTTGGGACGTGATCGCCACATCGGGCGACAGCGCGCGCAAGGCGATGTTCGAGGGCGTGGTGGGCAGCAAGGTCTGGCATATCGGCGAGCCGCATGACGCCCCGTTCTTCGAGCGGTTGCAGCTGTTGGAAAACCCGGTCGAGATCGAGAAAGTCGCGCTCGAAGAGGCGGAGGGGATCGTTTGTACCGGCCCCTTCGACCCGATGGCGGACCCGGCGGTGATGCGGCCGCAGTTCCTGCTGGCCAAGAGTCGCGGGCTGAAACTCCTGTGTGCCAATCCCGATCTCGTGGTCGACCGGGGCGAGACACGGGAATGGTGCGCGGGTGCCTTGGCGCAGCTTTACACCGAGATGGGCGGTGAAAGCCTTTATTTCGGCAAGCCCCATCCGCCGATCTACGACCTTGCGCGGCGACGGCTGGAACAGCTGGGCCGGTCGGTTTCCGACGACCGCATCCTGGCCGTGGGCGACGGGATTCTGACTGATGTTCTGGGCGGTCTGGGCGAAAGCATCGACACGCTTTTCATCACCGGGGGCCTTGCGCGGGCCGAGACCGGGACCGAGGATCAGCCCGACCCGGCAAAGCTGGCGCGGTTCCTGACCACGGCGGAGATGGAGCCGAGCTACTGCATCGGGATGCTGCGGTAAAATCAAGCGATTGGGAAACGTGACGGGCGGCGGAGCCGTGCCGTTTGCGGTGTTTCGGGACAGCTAGGGTGGGATCGCCTGCGCAACATAATTGCGACATATCGGGGTCGCTCGGGCATTTTATTTCTTTCTGCATTGCAGAAGCGTGGGGGAATCGGGTATAGCCGCACCATCATGCAAAAGGTGCCCGCCATGCTCGACAACATCACGACCGGCACGATCGTCATCGAGGATCTGGAGATCGGGATGACCCGGTCTTTGCAGAAGCTGATAACCGACACCGATATCGAGCTGTTCGCGCAGGTCTCGACCGACCGGAACCCGGTGCATCTGGACGATGATTATGCCCGCGACACGATCTTCGAGGGGCGGATCGCGCATGGCATGCTGACCGCGGGGCTGATTTCCGCCGTGATCGGCGAGCAATTGCCGGGGCATGGCACGGTCTACCTGGGTCAGACGCTGAAATTCATGGCACCCGTCCGGCCCGGCGACATGGTTCATGCCGAGGTCGAGGTAACCGAGATCGACCATGGCCGCCGGCGCGTGACGCTGGCCACCCATTGCCGGGTCGGCAAGACCGTGGTGCTGAAGGGCGAGGCCGTGGTGCTGGCCCCGTCGCGGAAATTCGATTGACCAAAGGTTAAGATCGCGGCCGCTTTCTTGAGGAAGGGTTAACGGCGCGGGCTGCTTGCGCATCGGCGCGGGGGCGGCTACCCGTCTTGCCATGCGCATCCTGCACGACCCCCAGTACACCCGTCCCGAGGACCGCGGCGCATCCGCCGCGATCGGGAATTTCGACGGGGTGCATCGCGGCCATCGCCATGTCATCGACCTGGCCCGGCGACCGGGCGTGCCCTTGGGCGTCGTGACCTTCGAACCGCATCCGCGCGCCTATTTCGCGCCTGATGCTCCGGCCTTTCGCCTGATGAACGCCAGCGCGCGGGCGCATCGGCTGGAAAAGCTCGGCGTCGAGATCCTCGCCGAACTGCCCTTTGACCGGCATCTGGCGGGGCTGTCGGCAGAGGATTTCGCGCGCGACGTGCTGGCGGGAGGATTGGGCCTGTCCCATGTCGTCGTGGGGGCGGATTTCTGTTTCGGCAAGGGACGGACCGGAACGGCGGCGATGCTGCGCGATTTCGGCGCGCGCTACGGGTTCGATGTGACGGTGGCCGACCTGCTGCTGGAAGGCGGCGATGGGGCGGTATCCTCGACCGCGATCCGGGCGGCGTTGAGCGAGGGGCGGCCGCGCGATGCCGCCGCCATGCTGGGCCACTGGCACCGGATCGAAGGGCCGGTCCTGCATGGCGACAAGCGCGGGCGGGAACTGGGCTATCCGACGGCGAACATGGCACTGGAGGGGCTGCATGTGCCCAAGCTGGGCGTTTACGCGGTTCTGGTCGATGTGCTGGAGGGGCCGCACAAAGGCACCTATCGCGGGGTGGCCAACCTTGGCATAAGGCCGATGTTCGCGAGGGAGACGCCGAACCTCGAGACCTTCCTCTTTGATTTCAAGGGCGACCTTTATGGGCGGCAGCTGTCGGTCGGGCTGGTGGAATGGCTCAGGGGCGAGATGGCCTTTGACGGGTTGCCCGCGCTGATCGCGCAGATGGACCGCGACAGTGCCGCCGCGCGCGAGGCGCTGGCGCGGACATGAGAGAGCGGTTCTGGGAACGGGTGCGCCCCGAGAAGATGACGCCCGAGGAATGGGAGGCGCTGTGCGACGGCTGCGGAAAGTGCTGTCTCAACAAGCTCGAGGACGAGGAGACGGGCGAGGTCGCGCTGACGCGCGTGGCCTGCCGGTTGCTTGACGATCAAAGCTGCCGCTGCGGGCAATATGCGATCCGCAAGACGCTGGTTCCCGAATGCATCCAGTTGACGCCCGCGACGATGAAGGATGTGGCCTATTTCATGCCCGCGACCTGCGCCTATCGGCTGATCCACGAGGGCAAGCCGCTTTTCTGGTGGCATCCGCTGGTGTCGGGCGATCCCGAGAGCGTGCATGAGGCGGGTGTGAGCATGCGTGGCCTGACGGTGCCGGAATTCGAGGTGCCCGAGGAAGATTGGGAAGATTACATCATCGAGGAGCCGGGCACATGATGTTCGCCAGCGACAATACCGGGCCGGTGCATCCGGCGATCATGGCGGCGGTGGCAGGGGCCAATGACGGCTATGCCATGCCCTATGGCAATGATCCCACGACCGAAGCCGCGCGGGCGGCCGTGCGCGACCTGTTCGAGGCGCCGGAGGCTGCGGTGGAATTCGTGGCGACGGGGAGCGTGGCCAATGCACTGGCGCTGGCCTGTCTGGCGAAGCCTTGGGATGGCGTCTTTTGTCACCGGATTGCCCATGTCGAGGAGGATGAATGCGGCGCGCCGGATTTCTATTCCGGGGCCAAGACGATCCTGATCGACGGGGCGGATGCGAAATTCACGCCCGAGGCGCTGGAGGCGGCGATTCTGCAATGCAAGGCGCGTGGCGTGCATGGCGCACAGCCCGGGCCGGTGACGATCACCAATATCACCGAGCGCGGGACGGTCTATACGCTGAACGAAATCCGGGCGATCACGGCTGTCGCCCACGCGCATGGTCTGGCGGTGCATCTGGATGGCGCGCGGTTCGCCAATGCCTGCGCGGCGCTCGGGTGCAGCCCGGCGGAGATGACGTGGAAGGCGGGTGTGGATGCCGTGAGTTTCGGCGGCACCAAGAATGGCTGCATGGGCGTTGAGGCGGTCGTGTTCTTCGACGCCGCGCACAGGCGGGAACTGGAGTTGAGGCGCAAGCGCGGCGGGCATCTGTTTTCCAAGCATCGGTATCTGTCTTCGCAGATGGTGGCCTATTGCGAAGGCGGGTTGTGGCTGGAGATGGCCAAGGCCGCCAATGCGCGGATGGCGCAGCTGGTGCAGGGTCTGGCGCGGGTGGAAGGGGCGCATCTGTGCCATCCGGTGGCGGGCAATCTTGCCTTTTTCGAGGTGCCGCGCGCGGCCCATGCCCGCGCCTTTGCCACCGGGGCGCAATATTACACCTTTGGCGGGACGGTGGAGGACGGGCCGGGCGATGCGCCGTTGCGCTGCCGGATCGTTTGCGACTGGGCCAAGACGTCGGAGGATGTGGACCGTCTTCTGGAGGCTTGGGCGGGGTAGCGTTTTCCCCGGGGAAAACGGTTTGGAAACCTCGAGGTTTCCAAGACGGAAAACCGAGGGTTCCGCCACCTCACCCCAGAAGGTGCCGGATTTCCTGCGCGACGGGCCCTGCATGGGTGATGGGGACCATATGGCCCGCGCCCGGGATGATGGCGCGGCGTGCCTGCGGGATCGCGGCGGCCAAGCCTGACTGGATTTCGGCGATGACGGGGGGGGAGGCCGCCCCTTCGATCAACAGGACCGGGCAGGCGAGTTGCCCGAGACGCGGCAGGAGGCGGGCGCTGTCGTCTTCGAGCGCGGGGCTGCTGGCGGGCACGACCCAGATCCGGTCGATCATGTAGGCCTGTTGGGTCTTTGGCATAGCGTCGAGCGGCACCCCCCCGCCCCATTGCGCAAGGAAGTCGCGCGTCGCGCCCTGTGCATCCCCGGCGTCGAGGCGCAGGCCGACACCCGCCATCCCCGCGACATGCGCGGCCCAGCCGGGGCCGCCCCGCGCGGCGGCGAACAGGACGGGTTCGATCAGCGTCAGGCTTGCCACGCGGTCGGGATGATCCAGGGCGAGGCGCAGCGCGACGGTCGCGCCGAAGCTGTGGCCGATCAGGTGGGTCGGGTGATCAGGCAGATGGGCCAAGGCCGCCTCGGTCGCCTGATCGTGGTAGTCGCGCGCGGGGTCGGGTGCAGGCCCGCGCCCGTGGCCGACAAGATCGGGGGCGGTCAGCGTCAGGCGGTCCGCCAGCGCGCGGGCCATGCCATCCCACGCACCGGAATGGGCGAGCGAACAATGAAGGAGGAGTGCAGGCTCACCCCCCTGCCCCCAGTGGCGCGCGTAGGCCGTCACAATTTCCCGGCGAGGAAGAGATCCAGATCCTCGATCCGGTCCTGACCCCAAAATTTCTCGGACCCGTCGACGATGTAGAAGGGTGCGCCGAAGACGCCCTTGGCGATGGCGTCCTCGGTGTTGCGGACGTAATCCTCGGCGCCTGCAAGCATTCCCATGCCCGCCAGCCCCCGGTCGAAGCCGGCGGCGGCGAAGCAATCGGCGATCACGTCATCCTCGGCGATATCGCGTTTGTCGCGCCAGACGGCGGCGGTGAATTCATGGACAAGCTGGCCCAGATTGCCGCCGCCCGCGCGGATCGCCGCGATGAAGGCATAGGACGAAGGCGCAGGGTTGATTGCGCGATAGGGCGGGTCGAGATCGAGGGGCAGGCCGTATTTGGCGGATTGGCGGCGCAGTTCCTGAAGCCGGTAATCGAGGCGGGCGGGATGGCGTTCCTTGACCGCCACGCCGCCGGTGCGGGGGAAGATGCCGCCGGTCAGGTCCATCGGCCTGTAGGTGATGGTGGCATCGTGGCGGGCGGCCACCTCCTCCATCCGGAGACCCGCGAGATAGGTGTAGGGCGACACGGTGGAGAAGAAATATTCGATATGGGCCATGGTGGCCGCCTCCCTTTTCGGCTTTGCGCGGAGCCTAGACGGGTGTTAGGGGGTGTCAATATTCCGCGCACGGGGACAGGCGCGGAACCTGCTGCCAAAAGGACATCGCACCATGCCTGCACAAGACCCGAAACTGATTTCCGGGAACGCGAACCTGACGCTGGCGAACGCAATTTCGCGGCGGATGTCGATGCATCGGGGGATGCAGGTGGGGCTGGTCGATGCGCGGGTCGAACGGTTCAACGACGGCGAGATCTTTGTCGAGGTGTTCGAGAATGTCCGCGGCGAGGACATGTTCATCATCCAGCCGACGTCCAAGCCGGCCAATGACAACCTGATGGAGTTGTTGATCATCACCGATGCGCTGCGCCGGTCGAGTGCGGCGCGGATCACGGCCGTGATCCCCTATTTCGGCTATGCGCGGCAGGATCGGCGGACCAAGGCGCGCACGCCGATTTCGTCCAAGCTGGTGGCCAACATGATGGTCACGGCGGGGATCGAGCGGATTCTGACGATGGATCTTCATGCGGCGCAGATCCAGGGGTTCTTCGATATCCCGGTGGACAACCTCTATGCTTCGCCGATCTTTGCACTGGATATCCTGCACCAGTTCAATGGCGACATGTCCGATGTGATGGTGGTGTCGCCCGATGTGGGAGGCGTGGCCCGCGCGCGGGAACTGGCCACCCGGATCGGCGCGCCGCTCGCCATCGTGGACAAGCGCCGCGAGAAGGCGGGCGAGGTCGCGGGGATGACGGTGATCGGGGATGTGGCGGGGCACAAATGCCTGATCGTGGATGACATGTGCGACACGGCGGGCACGCTGTGCAAGGCGGCCGAAGTGCTGATGGAGGCGGGCGCGACGGAGGTTCATGCCTATACGACCCATGGCGTCCTGTCGGGCCCTGCGGTGGAGCGGGTGAGCGGGTCGGTGCTTAAGACGCTGGTGATCACCGATACGATCGAGGCGCCTGCCGCCGCGCGGGCCTGCGCCAATATCCGCATCGTGCCGACCGCGCCGATGTTCGCGCAAGCCATCCTGAACATCTGGAACGGGACGAGCGTGTCGTCTCTCTTCGATACGCAGACGCTGGTGCCGATTTACGAGGGGCTTTACCCCAAGGGCATGTGGGGGCGGTAACGCGCGCCTTGGCCGGTGGTCGGTCGGACGCTTGGCGGTGGTGGGTCTGAGGGGGCGCTGCGCCGGGGTTGATGGCGGCACGGCGCGGATTGGTCGTCAGTAGAGATCCCAATCATCCTCGGCCTTGAGTTCGCCCAGTGCCATCCAATCGGCCCGGATGCGGGCGACGCGGCTGTCGCCCCATGTGCGAAAGACAAGCTGGAAGCCGGTGACCGTGACGGCCTCGGCGCGCAGGTCGGCGCGCTGGTTGGTGTCGCCGTCCATATCCCACATCGAGATCCCGACATGGACCATGGGTGGGGACCGGAAAGGTTCGGAAAACGTGACCGCGACGCGTTTTTCGCGCGGGCCGTCGCCTGTCCACATCGGGCCATTGTCCGCGAAATCGCTGAACAACAGGACAGAGCCCTGATCCGCGCCGATCTGGTGGTGGGTCAGGCGTTTCATCCTGCCGTCCGCTCCAATTGCCTTGGCCCCGGATCATGGGCGGATTTTGCGGCAGCAGCGTGGCGAGATGCGGGAAAGTTGTGACGGATGGCCACGAAAAAGGCCCCCGCAGCGGCGTGCGGGGGCCTATCTTGTGCGACGCTGGGCAAGTTCAGCCGAGGATGAGACCGCGGGCGGCCTCCATGTCGGCGACCAGTTTGGCCGTCGCATCGGCGTTGGTGGTGGCACCATCGCCTGCGGACAGCGCCTTTTCATGGGCGGCGCGGGCATCGGCGATGAAACCGTCGATCACCTCGGCGGTGACTTCGCTGACCGGGAGCGCCTGTTCGGCCAGAACGGTCACCGTCGGCCCCGCCACATCGGCGAAACCGCCGGTAACGAAATAGGCGGTTTCAGCCCCGCCCTCGGCCCCGTCGAGACGGAGCACGCCGGGACGCAGCGTCGTGATCATCGGTGCGTGATCCGCCATCGCGGTCATGTCCCCGTCGGTGCCGGGGATCTGCACCCCTTCGACCGCGACCGAGGCCAGCCGGCGTTCGGGCGAGACCAGATCGAATTGCAACTTGGCAGCCATTCGCGGCTCTCCTTGATGGCAGAGGGTGGACGGCAGCGACCTTGCGGGTCAGGCCCGCAAGACGGCCGCCGCCCCCGATGCGTTACGCGGCGTCTGCCGCCATGCGTTCGGCCTTGGCGATCACCTCGTCGATGCCGCCGACCATGTAGAAGGCGCCTTCGGGGAGGTGGTCGTATTCACCCGCGACCACGGCCTTGAAGGAGGCGATGGTGACATCGAGCGGAACCTGCACACCGTCGGAGCCGGTGAAGACCTTGGCCACGTCGAAGGGCTGCGACAGGAAGCGCTGGATCTTGCGGGCGCGGGCCACGGTCAGCTTGTCCTCTTCGGACAGTTCGTCCATCCCGAGGATGGCGATGATGTCCTGAAGCGACTTGTAGCGCTGCAGGATGCCCTGAACGTCGCGGGCGACCTTGTAGTGCTCTTCGCCGAGGATCTTGGGATCCATGAGGCGCGAGGAGCTATCGAGCGGGTCCACGGCCGGGTAGATGCCCAGTTCCGAGATCGCGCGCGACAGAACGGTCGTGGCGTCGAGGTGGGCGAAGGTGGTGGCCGGTGCGGGGTCGGTAAGGTCGTCCGCGGGAACGTAGACGGCCTGGATCGAGGTGATCGAGCCCTGCTTGGTCGAGGTGATGCGTTCCTGCATCTGGCCCATGTCGGTGGCGAGCGTCGGCTGGTAGCCCACGGCCGAAGGGATGCGGCCCAGAAGCGCCGACACCTCGGAACCCGCCTGGGTGAAGCGGAAGATGTTGTCGACGAAGAACAAAACGTCGGTGCCGGACTGGTCGCGGAACTGTTCGGCAAGCGTCAGGCCGGTCAGAGCGACGCGCGCGCGCGCGCCCGGAGGCTCGTTCATCTGGCCGTAGACCAGCGCCACCTGCGATTCCGTCAGGTTGTCGGGCTTGATCACGTTCGATTCGATCATCTCGTGATAGAGGTCGTTGCCTTCGCGGGTGCGTTCACCCACGCCTGCGAAGACCGAGTAGCCCGAGTGCACCTTGGCGATGTTGTTGATCAGTTCCATGATGAGAACCGTCTTGCCCACGCCGGCGCCGCCGAAGAGGCCGATCTTGCCGCCCTTGGAATAGGGGGCGAGCAGGTCGACGACCTTGATGCCGGTCACGAGGATCTCGGACTCGGTCGACTGGTCGTTGAATTCGGGGGCGGGCTGGTGGATGGCGCGGTATTCCTCGGCCTCGACCGGGCCGCCTTCGTCCACGGGTTCGCCGACGACGTTCAGGATGCGACCAAGGGTGGCGTTGCCCACGGGGACCATGATCGGGCCGCCGGTGTCCTTGACTTCCTGACCGCGCACGAGGCCTTCGGTCGCGTCCATCGCGATGGTGCGCACGGTGCCTTCGCCCAGGTGCTGGGCAACTTCGAGCACGAGGCGCTTGCCGCCGTTGTCGGTTTCAAGCGCGTTGAGGATCTCGGGCAGGTGATCGCCGAACTGCACGTCGACGACGGCGCCGATGACCTGGGTGATTTTTCCGACTGCATTTGCCATGTCGTGTCTCCGGTTCTTAGAGCGCTTCGGCGCCCGAGATGATTTCGATCAGCTCGTTGGTAATGACGGCCTGACGCGAACGGTTGTATTCGATGGTGAGGCGCTCGATCATGTCGCCGGCGTTGCGGGTCGCGTTGTCCATCGCGGACATCCGCGCGCCCTGTTCCGAGGCGGCGTTTTCGAGCAGCGCGGTGAAGATCTGGGTGGCGACGCCACGCGGCAGCAGGTCTTCGAGAACGGCCTCTTCGGAGGGTTCGTAATCGTAGACCGACCCGCTGTCGTCCGTTTCCTCGACCGCGTCGAATTGTGCCGGGATGATCTGGGTGGCCGTGGGCACCTGGCTGATCACCGACTGGAAGCGGTTGAAGAAGATCGTGGCGACATCGAATTCGCCCGCGTCGAAGCGGCCCAGAACATCCGTGGCGATGCGGGCGGCATCGGCATAGCCCAGCCGCTTGACATCGGACAGGTCGACGTGACCGACGAATTTGTCGGCGTGGTCGCGCTTGAGCTGTTCACGGCCCTTCTTGCCGACGGTCAGGATCTTGACCGTCTTGCCCTGCGCGCGGAGCGTTTCGGCATGGCTGCGGGCCTTGCGCACGATGGTGGAGTTGAAGCCACCGCACAGGCCGCGTTCCGCCGTCATCACCACGAGGAGATGAACGTCGGATTTGCCGGTCCCCGCCAAAAGGCGCGGCGCGCCCTCGGAATTGCCGACGGATTTGGCGAGGCCGCCCATGACGGCCTCCATCTTTTCGGCATAGGGGCGGGCAGCCTCCGCCGCGTCCTGCGCCCGGCGCAGTTTCGCGGCGGCGACCATTTGCATCGCCTTTGTGATCTTGCGGGTCGATTTGACCGACGCGATCCTGTTCTTGAGGTCCTTGAGATTGGGCATCTGTCAGACCCCTCAGGCGAAATCGGCGGCGAATTCGTCGATGGCAGCCTTCAGTTTCTCGGCATCGGCACCCTTGATCTTGGGGTCGCTCTTGGTGATCCACTCCAGCACATCGGCCTTCTTGGTGCGCATGAATTGCAGCAGCGCAGCCTCGAAACGGCCAACCTCGGAGACGGGCAGCTTGTCGAGATAGCCGTTGGTGCCCGCGAAGATCATGGTCACGATCTCGGCGTTGGTCAGCGGCGAGTACTGCGGCTGCTTCATCATCTCGGTCAGGCGCGCGCCACGGTTCAGGAGCTGTTGGGTCGACGCGTCGAGGTCGGAGCCGAACTGGGCGAAGGCCGCCATCTCGCGGTACTGGGCGAGCGACAGTTTCACCGGACCCGCGACCGAGGACATCGCCTTGGTCTGGGCGGAGGAGCCCACGCGCGACACCGACAGACCGGTGTTCACGGCGGGGCGGATGCCCTGGAAGAACAATTCGGTCTCGAGGAAGATCTGGCCGTCGGTGATCGAGATCACGTTGGTCGGGATGAAGGCCGACACGTCGCCGCCCTGCGTTTCGATGACGGGAAGTGCCGTCAGCGAGCCTGCGCCATTGTCCTCGTTCAGCTTGGCCGAACGCTCCAGCAGGCGGGAGTGGAGGTAGAACACGTCGCCCGGATAAGCTTCGCGGCCCGGCGGGCGGCGCAGCAGGAGCGACATCTGGCGGTAGGCGACGGCCTGCTTGGAGAGGTCATCGTAGATGATGAGCGCATGGCGGCCGTTGTCGCGGAAATATTCCGCCATCGCGGTCGCGGCATAGGGCGCGAGGAACTGCATCGGCGCGGGGTCGGATGCGGTGGCTGCCACAACGATCGTGTATTCGAGCGCGCCCGATTCCTCGAGCTTCTTCACCAGCTGGGCCACGGTCGAGCGCTTCTGGCCGACGGCGACGTAGACGCAGTAGAGCTTCTTGCTTTCGTCGTCGCCTGCGGCGTCGTTGTAGGATTTCTGGTTCAGGATCGTGTCGAGCGCCACGGCGGTCTTGCCGGTCTGACGGTCGCCGATGATCAGTTCGCGCTGGCCGCGGCCGATCGGGATCATGGCGTCGATGGCCTTGATGCCGGTCGCCATGGGCTCGTGCACCGATTTGCGCGGGATGATGCCCGGAGCCTTCACGTCGGCGATGCGACGCTCGGAAGCCTTGATCTCGCCCTTGCCGTCGATCGGGTTGCCCAGACCGTCGACAACGCGGCCCAGAAGCGCGTCACCGGCGGGGACGTCCACGATGGACTTGGTGCGCTTGACGGTGTCGCCTTCCTTGATGTCGCGGTCGGAGCCGAAGATCACGACGCCGACGTTGTCGGTTTCGAGGTTCAGCGCCATGCCGCGGATGCCACCGGGGAATTCCACCATCTCGCCGGCCTGCACGTTGTCGAGGCCATAGACGCGGGCGATCCCGTCGCCGACCGACAGCACGCGGCCCACTTCGGCCACTTCGGCGTCCTGTCCGAAATTCTTGATCTGGTCCTTAAGGATCGCAGAGATTTCTGCAGCTTGGATCGCCATGTTAACCGACCTCTTTCATCGTGTTCTGGAGTGCGTTGAGCTTTGCCTTGATCGAGGTATCGATCATGGTGGAGCCAACCTTGACGACAAGACCGCCGATGAGGCTTTCATCGACGGTCGATTTCAGGTTCACCTCGCGGCCGGTTGCGGCCTTGAGCACCTTGGAAAGCTTGTCCGACTGCGCCTTGGTCAGGGCCTTGGCCGAGACGACTTCAGCGCTGATCTCGCCCTTGTGGTCCGCGATGCGGGCGCGCAGCGCGACGAGGAGCGCGGGCAGAACGAAGAGGCGGCGCTTTTGCGCCATCAGGCGCAGCGTGTTGCCGGTGATCGCGTTCATGCCCATCGCATCGGCCACCTTGCCGATGGCGGCGGTGGCCACGTCGCGGCCGTAGATCGGCGAGGCGATCAGGTCGCGCAGGTCAGCGCTTTCGGCCAATGCGGCCTCTAGGGCGGCGACATCGGATTCGAGGGGGCCAAGCGCGCCTTCCTCCTTGGCCAGGTCGAACAACGCGGTCGCGTAACGCGCGGCGATGCCGGTCGAGATTGAAGCAGGTTCGCTCACGTCCACCCTTTCATCATGCAGCTATCCCGGACAGAGCGCGGCGACGCCTCCGGGTTGGTCTTCATCGGCAGCGGATGGCAGCCGTTTCCCCATAAATCGCCCGCCATGTAGCAGAGCCCCCGCCATGCTGCAACCGCGATAGGATCGGGGCGGCAGCATCGGAAGCCCCAAGAAAACAAGGACGCGGCCCCGTGGGCACAGTTGGTGCGACACTCGGTGGCAAGGCTGCGGCGATTTGGCGGCGGCCCATTCGCGCAGGGGCACGACGATTCTGACGCGGCAGTGCAGCGGCGCGCCGCTGGCATGGATCGGTGAATCCTGCCCCATTGCCCGCCTTGCGCCCCGTGGCACCGGCCAAACGGATCAGGCCACCCGCCTTTTGCCTTCAGAAAATGGCAGATTTCACGTATTATCAGTTCAGTGTTTTTGTGCGGAACGAGTAAATGTTTACGATTATCGGTTTGATGATGGTCGCAAGCCTCGCGGCGATGGCGATCATTGGGGATGATGGCGACAGCCCACCCGAGGAAGAGATCCAGCAAGATGTGCCGGAACCGGAGTCCGATCCAGAGCCGGAGTCCGCGCTAGAGCCGGAGCCCGAACTAGAACCGGAGGAGCGATCCGAAGCCCAACCCCTGTTCACGCTGCAGACCGACCCAGTCACCGGTGACACCAACGTTACCGTCGCCCCCGAGGCACAAGGGCGTCTGATGGCTTTTTTGGAGACCGGTGAAATCAATCGATTTGGTGACCCCTGTTCGAGCGCCGAATACTTCGGCCTGACGCTTGTTCTGGTCCCTGAGGATGTTGATTTCGAAGCGGCGGCCAACGGCTTTGACTGGCAGTCATTCCGCGATGCCAACATCGCAGCGGGGATCACGCCTGACCGCGCAGATTTTTTCGCAGCCATCGGCGTCGAGCTTGTGCAACAATGGGACCTTGGCGAGAGGAGTTTCCTGGAGCCCTTCATGTGGGAATTTCTCGACGATGACGACCAAATCCAGTTCGTCGACGGCGACCGCATGCCCGAAATCACGGCCAATCGCGATATCGAATGGTTCGAACTGACCGATGATCGCGAGCTGCTTTACCAGATGATCACCAATTCAGTTGTCTCCGAGCAGGTCGAAGGCCCCGAGGGGATCGTCGATCCCCGCACCAGTGTAGAAAGTTTCTCGCAGGGCACGGACAATTCGCCTGAGACGGTGTTCCTCACGCCGGACGAGGGCGACGTGGTCATGGGCAGCGAATTTGCCGATGTGATCGTGCATCCGCAGGTCGACACGACGGCGATCACGATCATCGGCGGTGCAGGCGAGGATACGATCACCGCCGGGCTGAACGACACGATCATCACGAACGACGACACCGATGCCGACCTCATCAACATCGACACCTTCCCCGGCTTTGCACAGCGCTATGACGAGGTTCCGGTGATCCGGGCGGGCCCCGAGGATGTGATCGATATCGACCCCATCAACAGCATCGTCATCAGCTATGAAATCGACCGCGGCGCGGGCGTGACCGATTATGTCCATCACATCATCTACACGCTGGGGTTCGACGTCACCCCCGACCAAGTGATGGGCCCGGGGGGCTCACTATCGCTGGCGCAATACTACAATGCGGCATGCATGCATTTGTTGGCCGTGGTTCCCGGGGGCAGCGTCGATCTGAGCGACCCGGCAAATCCAATAGACACGCGCGTGGCGCCGCCGCAATTCCAAGGGGCCGGATTGGGGATGTATTCCGCCGTGCTGCAGGGCGAGACGGTGACGCCAAGCACGGTCTTCCAGCCTGTCCCGGTCGGCTAGAGCGCGGCGCGTTCCTCCGCAGTCACGCGCCGCTCTCCAACCTTTTGATGTCGCATGTCCGGGGAGCGCAAAACCGGTTCCCAATTTTGCGCGACATGCTCTAAACCCGCCCGCCCCTTCGGCTGGCCCCCGCGGGGGCCGGCGCGCCCTCCAGCACCTTGAGCGGCTGGCGGACCCGTTCGGCAAGGCCGGGACGGGTGGGGGCGTAGACGCGTTTGGACACCTCGAGCAAGATCACGCCGCCTGCGTAATAGCTCGACATGGTTGCACCGAGCCGTTCCACCAGTTCCGCCGAGCGCAGCCAAAAGCGGTGCTGGGAGGGCGGCGCGAAGAGGGCCGCGGCATGGCGTTCGGGCATGAAGTCGTGGCGTTTCATCTGCGCCTCGAGTTGGCCCAGCGAATAGGGGCGGCCAAAGCCGAAGGGCGTCGCGTCGCGGCGCGCCCAGAGGCCCGAGCGGTTGGGCACGATGAAGAGCGCCTTGCCACCTGGGCCCAGCACACGCTTGCATTCCTCGAGCACTTCGGAGGGGTGTTCAGAGGTTTCCAGCCCATGCAGGCAGACGATGCGGTCGGCCACCCCGGTCTGGAGCGGCCACTGCCCCTCGCGGCAGAGGGTGGAGACATTCTCCATCCCGGCGGGCCACGGCATGACGCCCTGTTCGGCGGGCATGAGACCCACGACGCGCCGCGCATCCGCAAGATAGGGGCGCAGGAGCGGCACGGCGAAACCGAAACCCACCACTGTTTGTCCCTGCGCCTCGGGCCAGAGCGCCAGCATCCGGTCGCGGATCGCCTTTTGCGCGATCCGGCCCAGCCGGGTCCGGTAATAGAATTGGCGCAGGTCGGTGACGTCGAGATGCATTGCACTAGGTCGTTAGGTGCGCGAGGGTGGCACCCCCGCAGCATTACGGAACCGAGACGGAATATCCATGCCCGAGACCGCGACCCAGCCCGAAATCGTCACCGTTCCCTGCCTCAAGGACAATTACGCCTTTTTGCTGCACGATCCCGCGACCGGGGCCGTGGCGGTGTTCGACGTGCCCGACGCCGGGCCGATCGAGGCGGCGCTGGCCGAGCGGGGCTGGACGCTGAGCGATATCGTGATCACCCATCACCACTGGGACCATGTCGACGGGGTGGAGGCCCTGCGCGGCGCCACCGGTGCAAAGGTCTGGGGGGCCGCGGCCGATGCCCATCGGTTGCCCGCGCTGGATCAGGCGCTGGTCGAAGGCGACAGCGTGACCATCGGCGGGCTGACGGGGCACGTGATCGACGTGTCGGGGCATACAATCGGGCATGTCGCCTATCATTTCCCGCAGGCACAGGCGGTTTTCACGGCCGACAGCCTGATGGCGCTGGGATGCGGGCGGCTGTTTGAGGGGACGCCGGACCAGATGTGGGAGAGCTTGTCGAAACTGGCCGCCCTGCCCCCTGAAACGCTGGTCTGTTCGGGCCATGAATACACCGAAGGCAACGCGCGGTTCGCGATCACCATTGATCCTGACAATCCGGCGCTTATCTCTCGGAAGGAAGGGATCGAGGAGGCGCGTCGCGCGAACCGCCCCACTGTCCCCTCCACGCTGGCCGAGGAATTGGCGACCAACCCGTTCCTGCGCGCCGCAGACCCCACCATCGCCCGCCGCCTAGACATGGCGGGCGCCGATCCCTCCTCTGTCTTTGCGCGCATCCGAAGCTTGAAGGATGCGTTTTGAAGATGGACCGAACAACTGCCCAAAATTTAGGCAACCGCCCCGCGGCCAAGGTATAGAGGCCCAGACCGCGACGGCACACGAGACCTTGAGCAAATTCTCCTTGAAAGACGCCCGGAGAAAGCAAAGCTTAAGGATATGAGGCCATGATCGGCGTGAGGCACAAGCCCACCCGATGCACGAGGAAAGGAGCACGCTGGTGCCGTCTTTTTCGACAACACTTGAGCAGGCCATTCACGCGGCGCTGGCCAACGCAAATGCGCGCCGCCACGAACTTGCAACGCTGGAGCATCTGCTGCTTGCGCTGATCGACGAACCCGAGGCGCGCAAGGTGATGCTGGCCTGTTCGGTCGACATCGACGCGCTGCGCGAGACGCTGACCGCCTTCATCGACGACGATCTGTCGACGCTGGAGACGGATATCGACGGCTCGGAGGCGGTGCCGACGGCGGCCTTCCAGCGCGTGATCCAGCGCGCGGCGATCCATGTCCAGTCTTCGGGCCGGACGGAGGTGACGGGCGCGAACGTGCTGGTCGCCATTTTTGCCGAGCGCGAATCGAACGCGGCCTATTTCCTGCAAGAGCAGGACATGACCCGGTATGACGCGGTGAATTTCATCGCCCATGGCGTGGCCAAGGACCCGTCCTATGGCGAAAGCCGCCCCGTGACCGGCGCGACCGATCCCGAGGAGGAAAACCGCACCGCCCCCAATGGCGGGGCCGAGGGCGGGGAGGCCAAGGAATCGGCGCTGGCTAAATACTGCGTCGATCTGAACGCCAAGTCGCGCAAGGGCGATATCGACCCGCTGATCGGTCGCGCCCACGAGGTGGAACGCTGCATTCAGGTGCTGTGCCGCCGCCGCAAGAACAACCCGCTGCTGGTGGGCGACCCCGGCGTGGGCAAGACGGCCATCGCCGAAGGTCTGGCCAAGAAGATCGTCGAGGGTGAAACCCCTGAGGTTCTGGCCAATTCCACGATCTTTTCGCTCGACATGGGCGCGCTTCTGGCGGGCACCCGCTATCGCGGCGATTTCGAGGAGCGGCTGAAAGCCGTGGTCAAGGAACTGGAGGAGCACCCCGACGCGATCCTGTTCATCGACGAGATCCACACGGTGATCGGCGCAGGTGCGACGAGCGGCGGTGCGATGGATGCCTCCAACCTGCTCAAGCCCGCGCTTCAGGGCGGCAAGCTGCGCTGCATGGGCTCCACGACCTACAAGGAATTCCGCCAGCACTTCGAAAAGGACCGCGCGCTGTCGCGCCGGTTCCAGAAAATCGACGTGAACGAGCCTTCGGTCGAGGATGCGATCAAGATCCTCAAAGGGTTGAAGCCCTATTTCGAGGATCACCACAGCGTCAAATACACCGCCGATGCGATCAAGACGGCGGTGGAATTGAGCGCGCGCTACATCAACGACCGCAAGCTGCCCGACAAGGCGATCGACGTGATCGACGAAGCGGGTGCGGCACAGCATCTTGTGGCTGAGTCCAAGCGGCGCAAGACCATCGGCGCCAAGGAGATCGAGGAGGTCGTGGCCAAGATCGCCCGCATCCCCCCCAAGAACGTCAGCAAGGACGATGCCGAGGTTCTCAAGGATCTGGAAGTCTCGCTCAAGCGCGTGGTTTTCGGCCAAGATGCCGCGATCGAGGCCTTGTCTTCGTCGATCAAGCTGGCGCGTGCGGGCCTGCGGGAACCCGAAAAGCCCATCGGCAACTACCTGTTCGCGGGCCCCACGGGTGTCGGCAAGACGGAAGTCGCCAAGCAGCTGGCCGATACGTTGGGCGTGGAACTGCTGCGCTTCGACATGTCGGAATACATGGAGAAACACGCGGTCTCGCGCCTGATCGGTGCACCTCCGGGCTATGTCGGCTTTGACCAAGGCGGGCTTTTGACCGACGGGATCGACCAGCATCCGCATTGCGTGCTGCTGCTTGACGAGATCGAGAAGGCGCATCCGGATGTGTTCAACATCCTGTTGCAGGTGATGGACCACGGCACGCTGACCGATCACAACGGGCGCAAGGTCGATTTCCGCAACGTGATCTTGATCATGACCTCGAATGCTGGCGCGGCCGACATGCAGAAAGCCGCCATCGGCTTTGGCCGCGACAAGCGCGAGGGTGAGGATACGGCGGCGATCGAACGGACGTTCACGCCGGAATTCCGTAACCGGCTGGATGCCGTCATCTCCTTCGGCGCGCTGCCGAAAGAGGTGATCTTGCAGGTGGTGGAAAAGTTCGTCCTTCAGCTCGAAGCGCAGTTGATGGATCGCAACGTGACCATCGAACTGACCCGTCCCGCCGCCGAGTGGCTGGGCGACAAGGGTTACGACGACCGGATGGGCGCGCGCCCGCTGGGCCGCGTGATCCAGGAGCACATCAAGAAGCCGCTGGCCGAGGAACTGCTGTTCGGCAAGCTGGCCAAGGGCGGCAACGTCAAGGTCGGCGTCAAGGATGGCAAGATCGACCTGCGGATCGAGGAACCGGGGCGTCCGCGCATCGGGTCCAAGAAGCCGCCGCTTCTGACGGCGGATTGATCCGGCCTGCTTGGCCCGGAAGGTTCGACCAAAGAGGCCCGGTCCCGAAATGGGCCGGGCCTTTTTCCTGCGCCGCGTGACGAACGCGGATTGTATCCATCGCCCAGAGTAACCATCGCCATGCATCGTCCCGTTCCCCTAGCCTGTTCTGCCGCGGCGCTGATCGTGGCCATCGCCCTGCCCGTCGCGGCGCAAGAGGCCCCTGCCCTGCTGTTTCCCGTCGATTGCACGCTGGGCGAGACCTGTTTCCTGCAACAATTCGTGGACCATGATCCCAGCCCCGGGGCGCGCGCCTTTGATTGCGGGCCGCAAAGCTATGACGGGCATACCGGGACGGATATCCGAACCGCCGATCTGGAGGCGATGGCGGCCGGTGTGGCGGTCATCGCGGCGGCCGATGGCGTGGTGCGGGGCCTGCGGGACGGGGTGCCCGATGGCGGCACGGCGACCATGCAAGACGGTCAGGGCTGCGGCAACGGCGTGGCGGTCACCCATCCGGGCGGGTGGGAGACGCAATATTGCCACCTGATGGAAGGCTCGATCTTCGTGCGGGAGGGACAGGCGGTGGCGGCGGGCGCGCCCCTGGGGCTGATCGGATATTCCGGGCAGACGGAATTTCCCCATCTGGAATTCATCGTGCGGCACGAGGGGCGGGTGATCGACCCGTTCGATGCGGAGACGGCGGACAGCTGCGATGCGCCGCCCGCAAGCCTATGGGCGGAGCCTTTGGCAAATCCGGGCGGCGGCATCTTGTCGGCAGGCTTTGCCGCCGCCATCCCCGAGCTGGCCGATATCGCGGCGGGCCGGGCCGATACTGGCGCGATCCCCGCGCGGGGTGAGGCGCTGGTGATCTGGGGCTTTGTCCATGGCGGTCGCGCGGGCGATGTCGTGACGCTCCGGATCGCGGATGCCGAGGGCGGGCAGGTTCATGCGCAGGACGTGGTGCTGGAACGGACGCAGGCGCAATTGTTCCGCGCCAGCGGTCGTCGCAGTCCGGATGGCGGGTGGCCACCAGGGATTTACCAAGGCGAGGTCGTGCTGCTGCGCGACGGGACAGAGATCGACCGCACGGCAACGGCGGTGCTGGTCACGCCCTAGAGATGGTCACGTTCATTCGCAGTCACGCGCCACTCGCTAACCTTTTGAATGCGCATGTTCTTGGAGCGCAAAACCGGTTCCCACTTTTGCGCGACATGCCCTAGCGTTCGGTCAGTTTCAGTTCGATCCGGCGGTTCTGGGCGCGGCCGTCGGGCGTGTCGTTGTCGGCGATCGGGCTGTATTCGCCAAAGCCTGTCGCGGCCAGCCGATCCGGCGGGAAACCCAGCTCCTCGGCCATGAAGAGAACGACCGACAGCGCACGCGCCTGACTGAGTTCCCAGTTCGAGCCGAAGGCGCCGCCGGGGCGCATCTGCTGGTTGTCGGTATGGCCGTCGACGCGCAGGATCCAGTCGATGCCGTCTGGAATGTCCGCCGCCACTTCGGAGAGGAGGCCAGCGACGCTGCGGATCTGATCCAGCCCTTCGGGGGCCAGATCGGCGGAGCCCAGATCAAAGAGCACCTCGGAGGAAAAGACGAACCGGTCGCCTTCGATCCGGACGCCCTCGCGCCCCTCCAGAAGATCGCGCAGACGGCCGAAGAATTCGGAGCGGTAGCGTTCCAGCTCCTCGGCTTCGGCGGCGAGGCGGGCGGCTTCTGCGGCTTCGAGTTCGGCCACGCGGGCCTGTTCGGCGGCGAGCGCGCGCTGCTCCTGCGCCACGCGCGCCAGTGCCTGGTTGAGTTGCGCACCCAGGGTGGCGATCTGGATTTCGGCCTCGGCATCGCGGGCGGCGCTGTCGTCGAGCAGCGACTGAAGCCCGTTCAACTGCGTCCGAAGCGCGGCCACTTGTTCGTTCAGGAGCGCCACCTGCCGCGCGCTTTCGGCGGAGGCGGCTTCGGCGCGATCCAGTTCGGCATTGGCCTGCGCCAGAAGGATGGCGCGCTGTTCGGCCTCGGTCAGGGCGGTGTCACGGTCGGTTTCGGCGGCAAGGCGCGCGGCCAGCGCCGCGGCCAGATCGGCGCGCAGCGTGTCGAGCTCGGCCGGATCCACGGTCTCGGTCTGCAGAGTGGCGGCCAGACGGGCGGCCATGTCTTCCTCGGCGGCGCGGGCGGCGGCAAGGAGGGTCAGGGTTTCCTCGGCCCGGCGGCGCTGTTCTTCGAGCGCGAGGGTCATCGCGGTCAGTTCGGCATCGGCGTTTTCAAGCCGCGCGCGCAACGCCTCGGCGGCGGCGGCATCGACGAGGCGGGCGGCTTCCTGTTCGGAAATCTGCGTTTCGAGGCTCGCGATCGTGTCGGCCTGTGCGGCGCTGTCTGCCTGAAGGTCGGCGATCAGAGCCTCGAGCGCCTCGCGGCGGGCAGCGGCAAGGCGCGCCTCCTCGGCGGCGCTGTCGATCTCGGCCCGCGCAGTGGCGAGCGCCAGGCGCAAGGCCTCGGCCGCGTCGAGGCTTTCGGCAAGTTCGGCCGCCGTGGCATCGCGTTCGGCCGTCAGATCGGTGTTGGCGGCGATCAGGGAGGCAACCTGCGCCTCGAAATCGGCGATGCGCGCGGCCTGCGCATTGGTTTGATCGGTGAGCGAGGCGATGAGGGATTGCTGCGCGCTAAGCTGTTCCTCGGCGCTGGCGAGCGATCCGGTGAGGGTGGCGACCCGGCTTTCGAGGGCCGCGGCGCGGCTTTCCTCCAGCCCCAGCGCCTCGGCCAGAGAATTGAGTTGAGCGTTCAGGCTGTTGAGTTCGTCATCCTGGCTGGTGATCTGTTCGGAGAGGACGAATTGCACCACCATGAAGATCGACAGGACGAAGATCATCACCATCAAAAGCGAGGTGATCGCATCTACGAAGCCGGGCCAGATCGTGCCCGACATCTGATTGCTGGCGCGGCGTTGGAAGGCCATCGCGGGTCACTCCGCGCCGGGCGGCGGCGGGGTCGGGGCCTAGATCGGAAGAGCG
>NZ_JASJOF010000003.1:0-42500 GCF_030163795.1 Roseicyclus marinus
CCGCCTCGAACCGCACGGCCAAGGCACCGCCCGCCAGCGGCCCGGCGCGCAGCGCCAACCGACTGCCGTCGCGGCGCGCCAGAACGGCCGTCACATCCCTGCATCCGGCCCTGCGTGCAGCCACATCATGGATCTGCTCCCAGCAGTCGGACGGCAGGCAGTCGGCCTGCCAGTGCCGCACCGCATCGGCCAAAGTCGCGGTCGGCCCCTCCGCCACCTCCGCCTCGGGCCAGAGCAGGTGATAGCCCTGATTGACCAGCATCCGCCGCCCCTCCCCCGAAAACACCGCCGTGGCTTCGGGCAGGGCGTCGATCACCGCCTTGTGCAGGTCCAGATCGCCGCGGAACTGCCGGGTCAGCGTCACCTCCGCGGTGATGTCCTCGAACATGAAGGCCACCGCACCATCGGGATGCGGGCGGCCAATCACCCGCAGGCTTTGACCGCAGGGCAGGGCCCAGACATCCTCGTAGGTGCCCTGCTCGGCCCGCTCCTCCAACCGGGCGATGGCATCGCGCCAGCCGCGGTAATCCTTGGGCTCCGGCATCCGCTGGCGGTCCCGCAACGCGTCCAGAAAGGCCACCAGCCGAGGCCGCCCCGACAGAAAGGCGGGCGGCAGCGTCGACAGCGTGACCAGCGCGGGATTGAACAACACCAATTCACGTTGCCGGTCGAAAATGGCCAGCCCGATGGGCAGATGGGCAAAGGTCTTGGACAGGGTCTGCACGAAATTGCGCAGCGCGGTTTCGGCGGCCACCAGCCGGTCGATGGGCGTCGCGCAAAACACGGCCCCCTCGCCCTGCGGCACCGCCGCCACCTCGAACCAGAGCGGCGCAGCCTCGGTTTCACCCGCCTCCCGCGTCGGGGTCAGACTGCACCGGCGCGGGCTTCCCGGTTCGGGCAAAGGCTCCAACAGCCCCCCGAACAGCGCAGGCACCGGCCAGATCCCCGTCGACGCCGCCCGCCCCGACACAAGATCGACCAACGACAAGTAACCCGCATTGGCCCAGATCACGCGCCCCGCCCCATCCTCGGTCCAGATCGCGGCCCCGCCAAGGTCCAGCGCGCGGCGCAAATCCTCGGTCTCGGACTGCATCGCCTTGAGCACAGGCACATCGACGACCTCGCGCCCGGCTCCCGCGTCCGGCGGCCCGACCGTCACCACGATCCGGCCCTCGACGGCACAACCCGCAACCGACAGCGCATCGCCCCCGAACCGCCCCGTCAGCACAAAGGCCTCGCCACCTCGCGCCAGCGCGGCAAGCCGCCCGGGCAAATCGGGATGCAACCCGCCCAAGGCCCGCGACAGATCGCGAAAGGCCGCGCTGCGGTCCGCGTCGGGCGGCAGGAAGGCATCGTTGGGATCGACCCCCGACACAAGGTATCCCTCGTGGAATTCGTAGCGGCGCAAGGCATCGACCAGCATCGGCGCGCGCCCGGGATAGGTCCGCATCACGCCCCGCCCCGACATCGTCCCCAAAAGGATCAGCGCAAACAGCGCGCTGAGCAGGCTGATCCCCCCGAAAAGAGCCATGTCGAAAAGATCGGCCTGCATATGGCCACCCCACCGGAACATCTACCGGGAAAGCTTTGCTCCCAAAGGATTAACAGGGCGTTAAGCCTTGGGCGGCAAATCGAAATCCGCAAAACCCGTTGGGCCGACCCGGCGGTCCGATGCGCGACGGGCCCCGGCTGGTCACGGAGCGAAGGGGCGGTTTTCCCCCAAGGGTCCGGTCGCCTCGGTCAGCGGCACGCCGATCGCCGCCTGTGGCCAGACGACTTCCACGATGGCACCGCTGCGCTCGGCCTTGTCTTCGGCCGACAGGAACGGGTCGGAGGCGTTAAGGAACATGACCCGCGCGCCTGACCGCTCCAAAAGGGTCTTGGCGATGAACAGGCCCAGACCCATCCCCTCGTAACCGGGGCGTGCGGGGCTTTGGGCGCGGGCGCGGCGGCTCAGGAACGGATCGCCCAGACGGCCCAGCAAATCCTGCGGATAGCCCGGCCCGTCATCGGTGATCCTCAGCCGGATCTCGCCACCGCCCCAGCTGGCATCGACCCAGATCTGGGTCGCGGCGAAATCGACCGCGTTCTGCACAAGGTTGCGCAAGCCGTGAATAACCTCTGGCTTGCGACGGATGATGGGCTGCCCCTCGGGCGCGCCGGGATCGGCAAGGAAATCGTACAGGATGGCGATGCCCCGCCCGGCATGGGGCTCGGCCGCTTCGCGCACCACCGCGCCCAGCGGCGCGGAGCGCATGTGCAGATCGTCCTTTCCGGCCCGGCCCATGGACCGCAGGATATCGCGGCAGCGGTCGGCTTGATCGCGGATCAGGCGCGCATCCTCGGCCAGGTCGGGCTGGCCCTCCAACTCCTCGGCCAGTTCCGTCGACACCAGCTTGATCGTGGCCAGCGGCGTCCCCAACTCATGCGCCGCCGCCGCCACCACGCCCCCCAGATCGGTCAGCTTCTGCTCGCGGGCCAGCGCCATCTGCGTCGCCAGCAAGGCTTGGCTCATCGAATGGGTTTCCGAGGTGATCCGCCGCGCATAGGCCGACAGAAAGACAATCCCGATCACGATGGAAATCCAGAAGCCCAGGATGAACAGATCCGGCAGGCGCAAGATCTCGCCGCTTTCGGTGGCCAAGGGCACATGGAACATCCCCAGAAGCGAGATCATCACGATCGCCAAAAGCCCCAGGATCGTCGTCGATCGCACCGTCAGCGCCGTGGCCGAGATCGTGACCGGCGCAAGGATCAAGAGCGCGAACGGGTTGTTCAACCCGCCCGTCAGGAACAACAGGAAACTCAGCTGCGACAGGTCGAACAAAAGCGTCAGCATCGCATCGCGATCCGACAGGCGCTGGTTCTCGGGAAAGATCGTCATCGCGATCAGGTTCGAGATGACCGAGGCCCCGATGGCGAGGAAACACAACCCCAGCTCGATCCTCAGCCCCAGATGCAGGGAGGCGATCACCACCGTCACCGTCTGCCCAAGGATCGCGAGCCAACGCAGCACCAGAAGCGTGCGCAGCCGCACCCAATCACTGCGGGCATCCTGGCTGACCAGGTCCAGCGCCGGATCGGGCGTAGCATTCACCATGGGGGAGGGCTTTCTGTCACAGGCGCGGCATCGTGAATTGATAGGGCGCGCGGCATAGGTAATCAACTCTGACCGACAGGGCCGGCGCGCACCGCACGGTGCCGAAAACCCGCCAAACCGACAATCCGCGAGGACATGCCATGACCCGCACCTATGCTCTTGCCTCGGCCGCGCTGATCGGGGTGCTCGTGATCGGGGCCGCCGTCGCCGTCTATCTCGGCCAGGTGCGCCAGACCGCCTCGACCGATCCTTTCGGCCAATGCCGCGCCAGCGTCGTGGCGGGCGGCGCGGGCGCGATCGGCGGGCCCTTCACGCTCGTCACCGAAACCGGCGAGACCGTGACCGACGCCGATGTCATCACGCAGCCGACGCTGCTTTATTTCGGCTATACCTTCTGCCCCGATGTCTGCCCGCTCGACGCCGTGCGCAACGCCGAGGCCGTCGATATCCTCGAAGCCGATGGCTATGACGTCCTGCCCGCGATGATCTCGGTCGATCCCGACCGCGACACGCCCGAGGTCATGGCCGCCTTCACCGACAACGTGCATCCCCGCATGTTGGGCCTGACCGGGACACCGGAACAGACCGACGCGGCGGCGCGCGCCTATCGCGTCTTCTACCGCCTGAACCGCGAAGGCGATGACCCCTATTACCTCGTGGATCACTCGGCCTTCACCTATCTCGTGCTGCCCGGACATGGCTTCGTCGAGTTCTTCAACCGCGAAGCCACCCCGCAAGAGATGGCCACGCGCACGGAATGTTTCGTGGATGCAAGCGGTTGAGACTGTCACGATCACTTGCGCGCGCTAAATTGACCGGTCAAGACGATTGCCTGTAAGAAGGTTCAACCGCTGAACGACCGGAAGGAGACGCCGCATGTCGCAGGAGCGCACCCAAAGGGATATCGGACCCGACAAATCCCTGCTGCTCGTCGACGATGACGAACCGTTCCTGCGCCGTCTGGAACGCGCCATGGAAAAGCGTGGCTTCGAGGTGGAGGCGGCGCTTTCCGTCGCCGCCGGCAAGGCCATCGCCACCGCCCGCCCGCCCGCTTTCGCCGTGGTCGACCTGCGGCTTGAGGATGGCAACGGCCTCGACGTCGTGGAAACCCTGCGCGCCAAGCGTCCCGATTGCCGGATCGTCGTCCTGACGGGCTATGGCGCCATCGCCACCGCCGTGGCGGCGGTCAAGATCGGCGCGACCGACTACCTGTCGAAACCGGCGGATGCCAACGACATCACCTCGGCCCTTCTGGCCGACGATGAAGAGATGCCGCCGCCGCCCGAAAACCCGATGTCGGCGGACCGCGTGCGCTGGGAACACATCCAGCGCGTCTACGAGCTGTGCGACCGCAACGTCAGCGAAACGGCGCGGCGGCTCAACATGCACCGCCGAACGCTGCAACGTATTCTCGCCAAGCGCAGCCCGCGCTAAGAGAGCGCCGAACGCGCCCGACCCCGAGTCGCGCCCCGCCTGCCCGGAGACCGAACGATGCACCTGCGTGCCCTGATGATCCTTGCCACCACGCTTGCGCTTGGCGCCTGCGTCACCACGTCCCGCGAACCGGCCCCGCCGGTCCTGACGCTGGACGCGCAGGGCATCCAGCCAACCGTCAGCCAGCTCCGGATCGATTTCGGCCGCGCGCAGCCCGGTGTGATCGACACCGTCACCCGTCTCCTGGGCGATGGGCCCGAGGCGGTGACGCTGAATGCGGACTGCGGCGCGGGCCCGGTGACATCCGCCACATGGGAAGACGGCCTGACCCTGAACTTCCAGGACAATGCCTTTGTCGGCTGGGTCAACGCCGACCCCGATCTGGCCGTGGCGGGCGGGTTCCGCGCCGGGCAACCCCGGATCGAGATGCCGCAGACCTCGTTCCAGATCACCACGCTCGGCACCGAATTCTCGCGCAGCAACATCAGCGGCATCCTGACCGAAGGCGACGCCGCGATCCGCCTGCTCTGGGCCGGAACCACCTGTTTCTTCCGCTGAGCTTCAACGCAGGTCGTAGCGTTTCAGGATCTTGTCCACGACCTGCCCGTCGGCCATCCGGTAACCGGTGATCCGGCCATAATCCTCGAACCCGCGGGATTGGTAATAGATCAACCCGCCGCCATTGTCGGCACGGATGTTGGCGTTGATCCACCCGTAGCCCAGCGCGCGGGCGGCGCGGGCCGTGGCCTCGAACAGCTTGGACCCGATCCCCAATCCCTGCCGCCCCGGCTTGGCGAAAGTCGCGATTTCCGCCGCCTCGGGCGGCAGGTATTCCGCCCCCGGCGCGATCCACTGGAACCCCACGATCTCGCCCCGCTCGGTTTCAGCCACATGCCAGGCCGAGGACCCGGGCGCCCGCCGCATCCAGTCGCGGATATCTTCGGGCGTGATGCGGCCCGTGATCGCCGTTGTGCCACCGATGGCGATCACCTCCGACAGGATCGCCGCCATGTCGCGGGCATCGAGGTCATGGGCGGGCCGGACCGTGACCCTCATAGCGCCGCCATCAAGTCCGCATGGCGCGCGGTATAGGCGTCGCGCACCGCGACCGGCGGGCGCAACACCAGCTGCAGGCCCGCCGTCAGCGCCGCATCCGGACGGCCAAAGAACCGGTCGGCTTCGGCCTCCGAAAACCCGGCCAACTGCACCGCCTCCAACCATGCCGAAACCCGATCCGCCTGCTTGATCAGGGTCTTGACCGGCTTGGGCAGCACGGCAGGCAAGCCGAAGCGCAGGTGGATCGCCGCGGTCAGCCGTTCATCGAGCGCCCCGTAGCCGGGGCCCACCGCCGCCTTCACCGGGCTGATCATGTCGCCGATCACGTATTCCGGCGCATCATGCAGCAAGGCCGCCAATTGCCATTTCGCCCCCCAACCGGGCGCAAGCCGGCCGCAGATCTGTTCCACCAGCAGCGAATGTTCGGCCACCGAATAGGCGAAATCGCCCCGCGTCTGCCCGTTCCAGCGCGCGACAAAGGCAAGACCATGGGCGATATCCTCGATCTCGATATCGACGGGCGTCGGGTCGAGCAGGTCGAGACGGCGGCCCGACAGCATCCTCTGCCAGGCGCGGGGGGGCGGTTTGGGCATGGCGACCTCCGGCGTTGGCGCTTGATAGCATCTGCCGGATTGGGGGCCAGCCCCCAAACCCCCGGAGTATTTGGAAAGCAAAGACGGCAAAGACTGGCGATGAGCTTGTCACATGTTGGCGGATCGGCACGCATCGCCGCGGCCGGACCACCTGCCATTGCCGCACCCCACCCTTGGTGCTAAGTGCGCCGCAACGGAATTCCGATCATCGAAGGACAGTCGACGTGACCGATTACATCGTCAAGGATATCGCATTGGCCGATTACGGCCGCAAGGAACTGGACATCGCCGAAACCGAAATGCCGGGCCTGATGGCGCTGCGCGAGGAATACGGCGAGAAAAAGCCGCTCAAGGGCGCGCGGATCGTCGGCTCGCTCCACATGACGATCCAGACCGCGGTCCTGATCGAGACGCTGGCGCATCTGGGCGCCGATGTCCGCTGGGCCTCGTGCAACATCTTCTCGACGCAAGACCATGCCGCAGCCGCGATCGCCAAGGCCGGCATCCCGGTCTTCGCCATCAAGGGCCAGACGCTGGAAGAGCATTGGGATTACCTCGACAAATCCTTCATGTTCCCCGAAGGCCCGAACATGATCCTCGACGATGGCGGGGATGCGACGCTCTACATCCTTCTGGGCGCACGCGCCGAAGCGGGCGAGGAGATCATCCCCGTTCCGCAATCCGAGGAAGAAGAGGTCATCAAGGCCCAGATCAAGAAGCGGATGGCGGCAAGCCCCGGCTGGTTCACCAAGATGAAGAACCAGATCAAGGGCGTGTCCGAGGAAACCACCACCGGCGTTCACCGTCTTTATGAATTGCAGAAGAACGGCGGCCTGCCCTTCCCCGCGATCAACGTGAATGATTCAGTCACCAAGTCGAAATTCGACAACAAGTACGGCTGCAAGGAATCGCTGGTCGACGGCATCCGCCGCGCCACAGACACGATGATGGCAGGCAAGGTCGCCGTCGTCTGCGGCTATGGCGACGTGGGCAAGGGCTCGGCCGCATCCCTGCGCGGCGCGGGCGCCCGCGTGAAGGTGACCGAGGCCGATCCGATCTGCGCGCTTCAGGCGGCGATGGACGGCTACGAGGTCGTGCTGCTCGAGGACGTGATCGACAGCGCCGACATCTTCATCACCACCACCGGCAACAAGGACGTGATCCGCATCGAGCACATGCGCGAGATGAAGGACATGGCCATCGTCGGCAACATCGGCCACTTCGACAACGAGATCCAGGTGGCGGCGCTCAAGAACCACAAGTGGACGAACATCAAGGACCAAGTGGACATGATCGAGATGCCCTCGGGCAACCGCATCATCCTCCTGTCCGAGGGACGTCTGTTGAACCTCGGCAACGCCACGGGCCATCCGTCCTTCGTGATGTCGGCCAGCTTCACCAACCAGGTTCTGGCGCAGATCGAGCTTTGGACCCGTGGCGAGGCCTATGAAAACAAGGTCTATGTCCTGCCCAAGGTTCTGGATGAAAAGGTCGCGCGCCTGCATCTGGCCAAGATCGGCGTGAAACTGACCCCGCTGAGCAAAGACCAGGCCGATTACATCGGCGTGGCCCCCGAAGGTCCGTTCAAGCCCGAGCATTACCGCTACTGATCCGGTTTCCGGAATGGTTGGGGGCCGTCCGTTCGGGCGGCCCCTTCGCGTTTCAGGCCATCGCAATCGACCGATGTGCAGTTTTCCTTTTGGACAGGGCGCAGGGTCGCGTTAACGTCGCACCGGGCTTGGCCATGTGGGGGCAAGCCGTGTCTTGTGATTACGGGAGTGACTGCGCTTATGGGCAAAAGGGACGAACTGATCGCCAAATACGCGGACGATCTGAAAAACAAATGCGGAATGACGCCGGACATGGACCTTTTGGCCAAGGTGACCATCGGCTGCGGCCCCGCGATCTATGACGCCGACGCCTCGACCGTCGCGGGCAGCCAGCCGGGCGAGTTGGAAACGGTGAAGAAGAACTTTCTGGTCAAGAAGCTGGGCCTGAAGGACAGCCCCGACCTGGATGCCGCCATCGCCTCGGTGATCGAGACCTATGGCAAATCGGAGCGCAACAAGTATCGCGCCGTGATCTACTACATGCTGACCAAGCATTTCGGAAAAGAAGCCGTCTACGGCTGACGCCGGACGCGCCGCGTTTCAATGGCAACGGCCCGCCCCGGCGGGTCGTTTGCATTTTCGGCGAATGCGTCTCGAATGCGGCCGGCAATTCCTTTGCGCAGGCAAGGCTGGCCCTGTATCCCGATCTTGCGCCTGACCAGGACGGACGGGCCCGACATATCAACACGCGGAGCGAGTGAGCGTGTGGGTGGTGGAGGGTCCCGAGGGGTCGGGACCCTCCGTTTTTCACAAATCTTGACGGATCCTTGCGGGCTTCGGGTAAGGTTCACCCTTTGTCAGGGATCGGCCCGAAAAATTCACGCTTCGGTAATCTTCCCTACCAAATGCAGGGATGGCCTACAGCCCACCCATCTCGCAGATGATCGCCCATTCCTCGGGGGTCACGGGTTGAACCGACAACCGCGAATTCCGGACCAGAACCATCTCGGCCAGATCGTCCCTTGCCTTGATCTCCTCCAGCGTTACCGGGCGCGGCATCGCTTCTACCGCCTTCACATCCACGCAGTCCCAGCGCGGATTATCGCTGGTGCTGTCGGGATGGGCGGGCGCGATGACCTCGACGATGCCGACCACCGCCTTGTCGGTCTGGCTGTGGTAGAAGAACCCCCGGTCACCCGGCTCCATCTCGCGCATGAAGTTGCGCGCCTGGTAGTTCCGCACGCCCGACCATTCCTCGCCCGTGTCGCCTTTGGCCACCTGCTGATCCCACGACCAGGCATCGGGTTCCGATTTGAAAAGCCAGTAACGCATGGGTTTCACTCCGATTTCAGGGGCCTGTTCAAAAGCCTGTCGGCGATTTCCGCAACGCTCGCCCGACCATCGGCAAGGGCGGCGACGGCCTGCGCGATGGGCGTCTCCGCCCCCGGACGCGCCGCGATCTGGCGGGCGGTGTGCAGCCCCTCGACCGTCAGCTCCGGGTCGAGTGCGACACCCTGCGCCAGAGCCATGCCATAGCGGAAATTGCGCGATTTCTCGGACCCGCAGGTCAGGATCAGATCGCCCAGCCCCGACAGGCCCGACAGCGTCGCCTCTTGCCCCCCGGCGGCCACGGCGATCCGCGTCATTTCCGCCAGCCCGCGCGCCATCAGAGCCGCCCGCGCGCTGTCGCCCAATCCCGCCCCGATCACCGCCCCGGCCGCGATGGCGACCACGTTCTTGAGCGCCCCGCCCAGCTCCGCGCCGATCACATCCGTCGTTCGGTAAAGCCGCAAAGCAGGCAGGGACAGGCGTTCCTGCAAGCCACGGCCAACCGCATCATCGGCACAGGCCAAGGTCAGCGCGGTGGGCAAACCCGCCGCAATATCGACCGCGAAACTGGGACCGGTCAGTTGCGCCACGGTCGCGCCGGAGTGCCGCGCGATCAGCGCGGATGGGCCCAGACCGGTAGTCCGGTCGATCCCCTTGGCGCAAGAGACCAGCACACCCGCGCGCAAATCGCTGGCCGCCAGAAACCCGCCAAGGGTTTGCGTGGGCAGGGCCAAAAGCGCATAATCCCCTTTCAGATCAGATAGATCATCGGTCACACGTAGACCATCAGGCAGGCGGTGACCGGGCAGTCGGCGGGCGTTTTCGCGCGTCCGGCGCATCTCCTCCGCACCGTCGCGCGCCCAAAGGGTCACGTCATGGCCCGCCCGCGCATAGGCAATCGCCAAAGCCGTGCCAAAAGCCCCCGCACCCAGGATGTCGAGCCGGGCGTTCACGCCTTGGCCCCCTTTTTCCCCGAGCCGATCAGTGGTGCGGCGGCCGTGTCCAACGGCCAGCGCGGTCGGGCCGAGAGGGTCAGATCATCACGCTGCCCCACCTCGTGCAGCAAGAGCCCGGCAAAAGCGATCATCGCCGCATTGTCGGTGCACAGCGCCAAGGGCGGCGCGACAAAGGGCAGGCCCGCCGCCGCCGCGACAGCATCTAGCCGCGCGCGAAACGTGGCATTGGCGGCGACGCCCCCCGCCACGGCAAAGCCCGTCAGCGCCCCTTGCCCCTCCAGCGCGCGGGCGGATTTCCCGGCCAGCACATCGGCGACAGCCGCCTGAAACCCGGCGCAAAGATCGGCGCGATCCTGTTCGCTCAACCCGCCCTGTGCCGCGACCAGATCGTCGCGGGCGCGCAGAACGGCGGTTTTCAGGCCGGAAAAGCTCAGGTCGCAGCCGGGGCGGTCCATCAGCGGGCGCGGCAGGTCGAACCGGGCGGGATCGCCCGATTTGGCCGCGCGTTCGACCTCGGGGCCACCAGGCTGCGGCAGGCCCAAAAGCCGCGCGACCTTGTCGAAGGCCTCGCCCGGTGCGTCGTCGATGGTGCCGCCAAGCCGCCGGAATTCTTGCGGGCCATCGACGCGCAAGAATTGGCAATGCCCGCCCGAGACCAGCAGCATCAGGTAGGGAAACCGCATCCCATCGGTCAGAACCGGTGTCAGCGCGTGACCGGCCAGATGGTTCACCCCCAGCAGCGGCTTGCCCAGACCCATGGCCAGCCCCTTGGCCGCCATCACGCCCGACAGGACCCCACCGATCAGGCCGGGACCCGCCGTCACCGCAACGGCGTCGATTTCGGGAAGCGTCACGCCAGCCTCGGCCAGCGCCTGTTCCACCATGATATCAAGCTTTTCAGCATGGGCGCGCGCCGCGATCTCGGGCACCACGCCGCCAAAGGCCGCGTGCAGATCGGTCTGGCTGGCCACGACATTCGAGAGGATCACGGCCCTATCCCCGTCGCGGCGCAGCACGGCCGCGCCCGTGTCGTCGCAGCTCGATTCCAGGCCGAGGATCGTGAGGGGGAGGGGCATCGGGGCCTCGTTGCAGGCTTGCGCTTTGGCAGGTAACACTCGGGCTCATGTCTGACAATGCCGCGCCCCTCGTGATCCTGACCCGCCCGCGCGCGGCGTCGGAACGTTTTGTCGAGGCGTTGCGCGCCGATGTCGGACCGGTGGCGGTCACGATCCTGCCGCTGATGGACATGGCACCGCTTGTCGACAGCCTCGATCTCGACGGGGTGGCGGCGTTGATCTTCACCTCGGCCGCCGGGGTCGAGACCTTTGCCGGCCTGACCGATGACCGCAGCCTGAACGCGTGGTGCGTCGGCGATCGCACAGCAGAAGCCGCCCGCGACATCGGGCTCAAGGCGACCTCCGCCGGGGGCGATGCCGAAGCGCTGATCGCGCTGATGGCCGAGGCGCGGCCCGAGGGGCGGCTTTTGCACCTGCATGGCGCGCATGTCAGTGTCGATGTGGCCGACCGGCTTGCGCAGCACGGCCTGCGGGCCGAGGGACTGGCGATCTACGATCAGGTCAGCGTTCCGCCCGGCGATGCGATGGCGGCCGCGCTGGCGCATGACGGGCCTATCCTCGTGCCGCTGTTTTCGCCCCGCAGTGCACGGCTGTTCGTCGAAGCTGCGGGTCAGGCCGCGGATCGGATCCAGCCCGTCGTGATCAGTATCGCCACCCGGGACGCCCTGCCCGACGCGCTGGCCCAGCGCGCGACGGTCGCCGACACGCCAGACGCGCCTGCGATGATCCGCGCCTTGTCTTCGCTGATTTCTTCCTAGCCTCTGCTTGAGGGGCGGGGCACGCTGGTCTAGGCTTCCTTGGGCATCGGCGTAAGGTGTTCTGGACAGTTTCGAAACTTACAGCTGAAGGACGATTGTGGTGGCACGTGGAAGCTCGAAAAGTGCAGGCAGCACAAGCAATCGGCGCAAAACGTCGGACACGTCCTCGGCGATGGATGAAACGCTCAACCCCGGATCGACCGATGCTGGCGATTCGTCGCTTTCCCCCGCCGACAGCGTGACGGCAGCAGACGCGGACAGCATCGTCGCATCGGATACCCCCATCACAGCGGATACCGCTCAGACCGTTTCCGCATCCGACGAGACCGCCAGCGATACGGCCGGGTCCGCCGGCGACGACAGCGTGGCCGGCTCCGGCGATGGCGTGGAAGAGGCCGAGATTGTGGCCCCCTCGACCGGCGGCGACGAGACCGTCACGCTGATGACCGAGGATGCCGCGAGCGTCACGCCGCCACCGCCCCGCGCACCCGCCCCGCAACCCGCACCCCAGCGCGGCGGGCTTGTGCCCCTCGTCCTTGGCGGCGTGGTAGCGGCGGGCATCGGGTACGGCGCGGCCTACATGGGCCTTTTGCCGACCACCGGCCCGGCCTCCGACACATCGCAGACGACCGCCATAGCCGAGGCGCTGGCAACGCAGGCCGAAACGCTCGCAGCGCTTCAGGCACAGGTGGCCGAGTTGGCCGCTACCCCCGCCTCAGGGGCGGCAGCATCCGAAATCGACCTGACGCCGGTCACAGACCAGATCGGCGCGCTGGCCGGTCAGATCGAAAGCGCGACGGCAACTCTGGGCAGTCTGGCCGACAGGGTCGCCGTGCTGGAGGATCGGCCAGTATTCAGCGGCGACATCACCGCCGACAGCGCCGCGGCGCTTGAGGCTGCGACCGCGTTGGAGGCCGAGCTTGAGGCGCAACGTGCCGCCGCCGAGGAACAGGCCGCGACGCTTCAGGCCGCCGCAGAAGCCGCCGCAACAGCCGCCGCCGAAGCGGAAGCGCAGGCTGCCGCCGCGGTCGCAGAGGCCGAGGCGCAAGCCGCAGCCGCGCTGGCGCGGGCCGAAGCCGATGCGGCGCTGGTTCAGTTGCAAGTCGCGCTCGAGACAGGCGCACCCTTTGCCGACGCGCTGGCTGCACTTGGCGAGGTGACCGAGGTTCCACCCGGTCTTGGCGATCTGGCCGCGTCCGGTGTGCCGACCTTGGGCGCGCTGCAGGCCGATTTCCCCGCGCTTGCCCGTGCCGCGCTGCCCCGCGCCTTGCAGGAGGCGGCGGGCGACAGCATGGGCGACCGGCTTGGGGCTTTCGTCATGGGCCAGATCGGCGGACGGTCGGTCGCGCCGCGCGAAGGCGACGATCCGGATGCCGTGCTTAGCCGGATCGGGGCCGCGATCGAGGCGGGCGAACTGGACACCGTGCTGACCGAACTTGCCGCGCTACCCGAAGGCGCGCAGGCCGAACTGGCCCCGTGGGCGGCAGGCGTGCAGGCGCGCGCCACGGCGGTCGACGGTTTGGCCATCCTGTCCGACGCGCTTGCGTCCAGCGGTAACTGAAGGGACACCATGATGCTTTGGTCCTTGCTCAAAGTCGTGATCTTCATCGCGCTGGTCGCCGGTCTCACCTGGGGGGTGGGGCTGCTTATGGAAATGGGGGAACTGGCCACCCTGACCGTGGTGGGGCGCGAATTCGTCCTGACCCCGCTTCTGGCGGTTCTGGGCGCGCTGGTGCTGTTGCTGGCGGTTTGGCTCTTGTTCAAAGCCGTCGGCCTTCTGGTCGCCACCTTGCGGTTCCTGAACGGCGACGAGACAGCGATCAGCCGCTATTTCAACCGCCGCGCCGAGCGCAAGGGATACGAGGCTTTGGCCGATGGGATGATGGCGCTTGCCGCTGGCGAAGGCCGTTTGGCCATCCGCAAGGCGGAACGGGCCGAGAAATACCTCGGGCGGCCCGAGTTGACAAAACTTGTGGTCGCACAAGGCGCCGAGATGGTGGGCGATGCGGCCCTCGCCACCGAAACCTTCAAGGCTTTGGTCGCCGATGATCGCACGCGCTTTGTCGGTGTGCGCGGATTGATGAAGCAGAAACTGGCCTCGGGCGATACGGAAACGGCCATGAAACTGGCCGAGAAGGCGCTCGCGATCCGCCCCAAGAACGAAGAGGTGCAGACCACGCTGCTGCAGCTTCAGGCGCGGCACGAGGATTGGGCCGGCGCGCGTGCGACCCTGGCCGCAGCGCTGAAATCCGGCAACCTTCCCCGCGACGTGCACAAGCGGCGCGATGCGGTTCTGGCACTGGCCCATGCCCGCGACGCGATGGCCGAGGGCAAGATCGCGGATGCCGTCCGCGACGCCGAGGCGGCACAGGCCATGGCGCCGGGCCTTGTTCCCGCCGCCGTGATGGCGGGCCGTCTTGCCATCGCCGATGGCAAGACCAAGCATGCGACCAAGATCCTGAAATCCGCCTGGGACATGAACCCCCACCCCGATATCGCGGCAGCCTTTGCCGAGATCGCGCCCGATGAAACCCCGGCAGAACGGTTGAAGCGGTTCAAGCCCCTGATCGCGAAACATGCCGGCACGCCCGAGGCGCGGCTCTTGGAGGCCGAGTTGCAGATCGCGGCCGAGGATTTCCCGGCCGCCCGTCGTGCCCTTGGCGATCTCCCGCAAACCAATCCGACGGCAAGGTCGCTGACCATCATGGCGGCGATCGAACGCGGCGCAGGGGCCGAGGACCGCGTCGTGCGCGCCTGGCTTGCCAAGGCGGTCACCGCTCCGCGCGGCATGCAATGGGTCTGCGACGCCTGTGGTCATATCCATGCGGAATGGCGTCCGGTCTGTTCGCATTGCGGCAGTTTCGACCGGCTGAGCTGGCAGGAAGTGGCGCAAAGCGACGCTGCCCTCATGGGTCCGGCGCAGATGCTGCCGCTGATCGTGGGATCGCTGGAGGATCGGCGGAGCGCGACCGCGACGGAGGCGGAAGAGGCCGAAGTCGTCCCCTCCGACACCGAAGCGGCCAAAGCCGAAAATTAGGGGCTAGGAAACCCCCGGCGGGCTTGCTAATAGCCCGCCACATGCCAAGCGCATGACGGATCGGGATCAGATTTTCCCCTGTCCGTACGAGAAGAATGCCGCTGTAGCTCAGCTGGTAGAGCACGTCATTCGTAATGATGGGGTCGGGGGTTCGAGTCCCTTCAGCGGCACCATTCTTCTCTTCTAAATTCCTTGCATCTTCTCTGTATACCGTGCGTGGCCCGCAGAAGATCTCAGCTTGTCCAGCGTCGGTGGCGGGCCCGCGTGATTGGCTTGGCTTGCGGGTGTGGCGACACCCACGCTAAATGGCGGGACGGTCACCGGGCGCGCCTCGGGCGACGGGGCAATCGCGGGGGAGCAGACACAAATGGCTGAGGATGAGACTCTGGACACTTTGGGCCTGCTATGTCCGCTGCCGGTTCTCAAGGCGCGCAAACGGCTGAGGGCGATGCAGCCCGGGCAGGTTCTGCGGCTTTTGGCCAGCGATCCAGCGGCGGTGGTGGATGTGCCGCATTTCTGCGCCGAAAGCGGTCACGAGCTTCTGGGTGTCGAGGATGCGGGCGACGGCGCGCAGGCCTATCTCATCCGGCGGGCCTGATCCCGAAGGACGCGTAAGGCAGATAGCGCACCGGATCTCCGGGCGCGACGGTGCAGGCCCCGTCCGGCAATTCCACCAGACCCGTAGCCCAGCTCAAACCCGAAATCCGCCCCGACCCTTCGGAGGCAAAAACCTCGGCCGCGCCGGTGTCGGTCAGGCGCGCGCGCAGATATTCGCGTCGCCCAGCCTTCTTTCGCTTGGAAAAGGCGGCGGGCACGGTGAAGCCCTGCGGTGCGGACCAGCCTGCCCCCGACAAGAGCGACAGTGCAGGACGGGCAAAGACCAGCGCGCAGGTCATGGCGGCAACCGGGTTTCCCGGCAGGCCGAACACAGGCACACCATCCCAGAGCGCCAAGGCCAGCGGGCGGCCCGGCTTGACCGCGATCCGCCAGCTCGACAGCGTCCCGCGGTCGCGCAGGAGCCGAGAGACATGATCCTCATCGCCAGCCGAGGCCCCACCCGAGGTCAGGATGGCATCGGCATCGTGCGCGCCCCGATCCAGACGCGCCGCGATTTCGACCGCATCGTCGGGCGCGTGGCCCAGATCGATCGTTTCGAACCCCCACTCCGCCAGCAGCGCCAGCAGCATCGGGCGGTTGGCGTCGAAGATCTGGTGGGGCTGGGCGGGCGCGGCGGGGTCGGGCAGCAATTCGTCGCCCGTCGACAGGACCGCCACGCGCAACCGTCGATGCACCGCGACATGCGCCACACCCACCGCCGAGAGGAGCGCCAGATCGGCGGGCGTCAGCAGGTGGCCTGCAGGCAGGATCATCGCGCCTTCGGGCACATCCTCACCGGCTTGCCGCGTGTTGATGCCGCGCTTGACCGGCCCGTCGAAGGCGACGGCCTGACCATCGGTGGCGCAATCCTCCTCCAGCACCACGGTATCCACGCCATCCGGCAGGATCGCGCCGGTCAGGATGCGAATGGCGCGACCGGGCGGGACGGTATCGGCGAAAGGCTGACCCGCCGCCGCACGCCCCGGCACAAGCGGGAGGCGCTGCACGCCCTCACTGGTCGCGGCATGGGCAAAGCCGTAGCCATCGACAGCGGAATTGGGGCGCGGCGGGTTGGACCTGCGCGCCGTCGCGGGTGCTGCAAGGATCCGACCGTGGGCCGCAGCGGTGGTCAGGTCCTCGGTCCCGGTCACGGCATGAAGCCGCGTCCGCAAAAGCGCCAGCGCCTCGTCGACCGGCACCCATTCGACGCCTTGCGGCATGGCAAAGCAATCATTGCGCAGACGCGGGGGGATCAAGCCATCGGTCATAATCCCACCTCGGCACGGATGAAGGCCGCGATGCCCGCGACATCGTTCAGATCGAAGCAGGGTAAAGCCGTTTTCAGCGGCCCGTCGCTGGCGATAGCCCGGATCGTGGCGTTCTGTGGCGCGAGCAGATCGCGGCCAGTCGCCTTCCGCCAGGTTTCGATCTTGGGATGGGGGGCGGATTTGTAACCCTCGATCAAGACGAGGTCGCAGGGGTCGAGATGGGCGAGAAGATCGGCCAGTGGCGGCTCTTCTGCGCCGCGCAATTCTGTCATCAGGGCCCAGCGGACGGGCGAAGCGACGATCACCTGTGCCGCACCGGCCATCCGGTGGCGGTGGCTGTCGCGGCCCGGATGGTCGATCTCGGTCGCGTGGTGGGCATGCTTGACCGTCGAGATGCGCAAACCCTGCCCCACCAACTCGGCTACCAGCCGTTCGGTCAGCGTGGTCTTGCCGGTGTTTTTCCACCCGGTGACGCCGTAAACCCTCATGCCGCCCCCATCAGCGCCTCGGCCGTGGCGATATCCTCGGGCGTGTTGACGTTGAAGAACGGATCGAAGGGTGCGGCATCGAACACAGCCTGCCCGGCGGCATGGCCGTCGGTCCAGATCACGATCTTTCGCAAACCTCCGCTCAGGGCCGTGCGCAGGTCGTGGCGCAGGGCAACGGGCCAAAGGCCGAAGGTCGGCTGGCGCTGCACTCGTCCCGTGTCGTCGGGGCTGGCGGCCAGACACAGTCCGGATGGACCTGCATGTTCCATCAGCCGCGCCACCAGATCCCCGGGGAAAAAGGGCGTGTCGGCGGCGGCGGTCACGATGGCATCGGCACCCTGCGCCGCTGCCCAATCAAGGCCCGCCAGCACACCGGCCAGTGGGCCCGGATGGTCAGGCAGAGTGTCGGGCAGGATCGGCAGGCCGAACTCCTCCAGCCGCGCGGGATCGCCGTTGGCATTGATCGCCATCGCGGCGCATTGCGGGCCGAGCCGGTCGATGACGTGATCGATCAGGCGTCTGCCGCCCACCATGCGCAGCCCCTTGTCGCCGCCGCCCATGCGCGTTGCACGCCCACCGGCCAGAATGACGCCAAGCGGTCTGGTCATGCGTCATCCTCCGCACTCTTGCGGCGGTGGCGGCGGTCTTCTTCGGGGATGGATGCGAGATCTGCATCACGGATCAGGCGGCTTTCGCCGGACAGGCAGACGAAGCGCTGCCCGCGCATCCGGCCAATCAGCGTCAGGCCCAGTTGCTGGGCGATTTCCACGCCCCAAGCGGTAAATCCCGACCGCGAGGCAAGGATGGGAATCCCCATCATCGCGGTCTTGATCACCATTTCCGATGTCAGACGGCCCGTGGTGTAAAGGATCTTGTCGGCGGCGGGCACATCATGGTGGCGCATGAAACCCGCGATCTTGTCGACGGCGTTATGACGGCCGACATCCTCCATGTAGACAAGCACCTTGTCCTCCTGACACAGAACCGTGCCATGGATCGCGCCCGCGCTGAGGTAAAGCGACGGCAGCGTGTTGATCTGACGCGACAGGGCATAAAGCCAGCTGGTGCGCAGGGAAGCGGAGGGGAGCGTCACACCCTCCAGCCCCTCCATCATGTCGCCGAAGACGGTGCCGACCGCACAACCCGAGGTGCGGGTTTTTTTCTTCAGCTTGTCCTCGTAGCTGGTCTGGCGATCGGTTCGCACAACGACCGTCTCGATATCCTCGTCGTAGTCTATGCCGGTCACCGTATCGTCGTCGCGCAACATGCCTTGATTGCGCAAGAATCCCAGCGCGAGGTATTCCGGGTAATCCCCGATGGTCATCGCCGTGACGATTTCCTGACTGTTGAGGTAGATGGTCAGCGGCCTTTCCTCGACAACGGGCAGTTCCACCTCGGCACCGGTGTGGTCATGGCCACGCACCGCGCGCGTCAGGCGAGCAGCCGAGGGATCGGGCAAAAGGGGCAGGTTGGGCAGCATGGATGCTCCGGCGGTTCGGGACGGATCAGGTATATCGCAGCGATGGGTCGGGGCCAGCCCCGATCACCGGCTGGCGCGGTCGAGAAATTCGACCAGGGCCTGCCGGTCGGCGGGGTCGGCCACCCGTTGATCGGGCATGCGTGATCCCGGGGTGTAGATGTCCGGGCCAACCTCGAACAATTCCGCCACGGTTTGCGGTGTCCAGATGATGTCGAGCTCTCGCAGAGCGGGAGAAAAGGCATATCCCGCGACCGAGGCGATGGGCCGGTCGAAAATGCCATGGAGGCTTGGGCCCGCGCGGGAATGGTCGCCGGGTTCCAGCGAGTGGCAAATGGCACAGGCGCGATAGACAGCGGCGCCGCGGCTGCCGTCATCATGGTCGGCAAGGGCCGTGGCCTGCGCCCCGCCAAGGCGCGCGCCGGTGCTTGTGTCGTGGCGGCGGATCGCGCCCGATGCGCCACCGGCAAACAAAGTGTCCCCTGCCAGTGCCAAGGCCCAGACCGGCCCGCCTTCACCCGGAATTTCCGCGCGCACCTGGAGAGTGTCATCCGCCAGAAGCCACACCGCTCCATCGACCGCGGCGGCGGCGACCGTCCCCGCCGTTGCGGCAACCGCCACAAGCGGGCGCTCGCTCAGGAAGCGTTCGGGCAGGACGAGTCCATCGGCGGAGAACAGGCGCAGCGCACCTTCGGCAAAGATCACGGCGATCCTGTCCCCGACACGGGCAAGCCCATTGGGCAGATCGGGCAACCCGGTACTGGCCTGCGGCGACAGATCGGCATCCCAGCGGGTGAAGCGCAGATCGCCACCGACGGTGACCAGATCGCCATTGCCGAGAAAGGCGAGCCCCGACAACCGACCGTCATGGGCCTGCACGCTTTGCAGGGTCCGTCCCGCAGTATCCATCACGACAAGGCGTCCATCCCAGAACCCCGCCGCGATCAGGGTTTCATCCGGCGACACCGCCAAGGCGGCAAGCGGCGAGACACCGTGGGCCGTGGCAAAGACCGGTGCGCTGCCTTCGACCGCCGCATCCCAGAGCGCGACGCGCCCATCCTGGCCGCCAGTCAGGTATCGTCCGCCCGACATAAGCGCCACGGCCGTGACATTGCCGTCGTGGAACCGCACGACATGGCGGGCGCGTGACAGGTCTGGCGCCCACAGGATCGCCCGTCCGTCGAAGCCGCCCGAGGCGAGCCGGTCGCCATCAGCCGCCAACGCACTGACCGGTCCGGCATGGCCGAAGGGGGATTGCGCCATGGCCGGGCTGGCCAGCGCAAGCATCAGGACACAGAAAAGGCGCAACACCTTGGGTGCGGCCTCGGGGATCAGTTGGTGAGCAAGTTCGAGCCGGGATCGCCGACGCGGGCACCTTCGGTGGCGAAGGCCGAGGACGCCGGGGTCTGGTAGCTGTCATTCAGAACAAAGGATGCGCCGGCTGCGATAGCGACGGCAAAGATCACGGAGGCAAGGAACGCTTTCATTATGTGGTCTCCTGTCAGGTGCGGATCGGCTGTGCCGCCCGCTTTCCGGGTTCCAGCCCGGCCAGGACGGCACGGGCGATCTGTTGATAAAGTCGGCCCAGCGGACCATCGGGGTCGCGGGCGGTGATGGGCTGGCCCGCGTCTGATGCGGCGCGCAGGTCCATGGTCAGGGGGATGGCCCCGAGGAAGGGCACGGAAAGCCGCGCCGCCTCGGCCTCGGCGCCGCCTTGGCCAAAGATGGCATGGGAGCCGCCGCAATCGGGGCAGATGAAATGGGCCATGTTCTCGACGATGCCGAGGATCGGCACATCCACCTTGCGGAACATCGAGATGCCCCGCCGTGCGTCGATCAACGACAGGTCCTGCGGGGTCGAGACGATCACGGCCCCGGACAGGCGGGTGCCCTGTGCCAGCGCCAGTTGCGCGTCGCCGGTTCCGGGCGGCATGTCGACCAGAAGGATATCAAGGGGCCCCCAATCCACATCCGCCATCATCTGCGTGATGGCCGACATGACCATGGGTCCGCGCCAGACCATCGCGGCCTCGGCCTCGACGAGCAGGCCCATCGACATCGCCTTGAGGCCATAGGCCTGCATCGGCTTGAGTTTGCGACCCGCGGCCTGCGGTTTGCCATGCAGGCCCAGCAGTGTGGGAAGCGACGGGCCGTAAATATCGGCGTCAAGGATGCCGACAGACAAGCCCTGCGCCCTTAGGGCGAGCGCGAGGTTCACCGTGGTGGTGGATTTGCCGACGCCGCCCTTGCCGGAAGCGACCGCGATGACATGGCCGACGGCGGCCAGTGGATCGGGCTTTTCGGCCTTCGATGTGGTCAGGGACGGGGGCGCGGGTCTCGCAGCCTGTGTTTCGCTGGTCAGAACGACGAAGGCGCTGGTCACGCCGGGCAGGCGGCGCAATCGGGCCTCTGCCTCATCGCGCAGCGCAGCAAGCGACGCGGCCTCGGCGGGACTGGTGCGGATCGAAAGGTTGACGCGATGGCCGTCCACCATGGCACCGGACAGACGGTCCGAGGCGGCAAGCGGGGTGCCATCGGGCAGCGTCAGGCCCTGCAGCGCCTCGATCACCTGGTTGTCGTTCGTGTCCGACACGGGTTCCGTCCATCGGGTTTGAGGCGCATTCGGCCCCATGCGTCCTTCGCACGGGGCCGAACAGCGGTTTCGTCAGGGCGCTATCACTCGGCCGGGTGCGGGCGCGCCTTCGATCCGGTTTCGCCCTTCACTTCTTCGACCCAGAGCGAGTGATGCTCTTTCGCCCAGTTCTCATCGACCTCGCCCGAACCCATGGCATCGAACGCGCCCTCCATCCCGACGGAGCCGATGTAGATGTGCGCGATGATGATGGCAGACAGCGCGGCGGCCGTCAGGGCGTGGATCGTCTGGTAGAACTGCCAATCGGCAAAGGTCGCGACCTCGTTGGGGAACAGCAGCATCACGCCGGTAAAGGACAGCGCCGCACCACCAAGGACCACCGACCAGAAGATGATCTTCTGCCCGGCGTTGAACTTCTTGGCCGGGGGGTGAACACCCTTCTTCAGAAGGCCGCCGCCCTGCTTCATCCATTCCAGATCGACCTTGTTGGGGATGTTGTGGATCACCCAAAGAACCACGATCATGACCAGTGCGACCATGAACGGCCAGGCCAGGAAGTTGTGCGCGATCTTGCCCCAAGCGCTGAGCGTGCCGAAGGCGCCCTCGCCGATCATGGGCAGCAGCACGGTGCGGCCGATGATGATGTTGAGCCCCGACAGCGCGAGGATGATGAAGGTCGAGGCAAGCGTCCAATGCGCGAAACGCTCGATCGCGTTGAAGCGCAGGATCTTGCGCCCCGACATCCCGCCGTCGATCCGGATCTTGCCCCTGACGAGGTAGAACAGCGTCAGAAGGGCGATCATGCCGATCACGGCCCAGATCGAGATCGTGTGGAGCGTATCGCCCTGCATCGCGGCCCAGACGCGGTTTTCCGGTGCGATCAACTGGCCCGCATGTGCATCGGGAATGCTGATGCGGCCCGTGACATTGCCGCCCGAGCCCAGCGCGTCGAACAAGGCTTCCTCGGTCACGGATTCAGCGGTCGGGTTGACCTGCGCCATGGCCTGAGGTGCGAACAGGCCCAGCGTCAGGGCAAGCCCCAACGCAACGACCAGACGGTGGATTTGATGTGCCATCTTCTTTCCCTTCAGACCGTCACGGTTTCGCCATAGGCCGTGCGCCAGCCCCAGGCGCCCGAGCCATAGCCGCGCGTCACGACACGCTCGCGGTAGATTTCCGCGATGATGTCGCCGTCTCCGGCCAGAAGCGATTTGGTGGAGCACATTTCCGCGCAAAGCGGCAGCTTTCCTTCCGCCAGGCGGTTGGAGCCATACTTGATGTATTCCACCTCGCTCATGTCCGGCTCCGGGCCGCCCGAGCAGTACGTGCATTTGTCCATCTTGCCGCGGGTGCCGAAGTTCGCGGTCTGCGGATACTGCGGCGCACCGAAGGGGCAAGCATAGGAGCAATAGCCACAGCCGATGCAGGTGTCCTTGTTGTGCAGGACCACGGCATCGTCGGTCGTGTAGAAGCAATCGACCGGGCACACCGAGGCGCAGGGCGCATCGGTGCAGTGCATGCAGGCCATGGAGACCGAGCGTTCGCCCGGCAGACCATCGTTGATGGTGACCACGCGGCGCCGGTTGATGCCCCACGGAACCTCATGCTCGTTCTTGCAGGCGGTGACGCAGGCGTTGCATTCGATGCAGCGGTCGGCGTCGCACAGGAACTTGAGACGTGCCATTTGCTATATGCTCCTTCAGGCCGCGGCGATTTGGCAAAGGGTGACTTTGCCTTCGTGCATCCCGGTGACGGGATCGTAGCCGTAGGTGGTGATGACGTTGACGGATTCGCCAAGGACGATGGGGTCGGTCCCCTCGGGGTAGTTGCCCCGCTGGTCTTCGCCCTGGAACCAACCGGCGAAGTGGAAGGGCATGAAGGCCACGCCCTGCCCGACGCGTTCGGTCACAAGCGCCTTGACGCGCGCCCGCGATCCGCCCTCGGGGCCGGTCACCCAGACCCAACCGCCATCGACGATCCCGCGAGAGGATGCGTCGGCGGGGTTGATCTCGACGAACATGTCCTGCTGCAATTCCGCAAGCCACGGGTTCGACCGGGTTTCCTCGCCACCGCCCTCGTATTCGACCAGACGGCCCGAGGTCAGGATGATCGGGAATTGCTCGGCCACCCGGTTCTCGAGGTTGGCGGTCTGCAGCGTCAGACCGATGTTCGGCATACGCTGCTGGCGGCCATCTTCGCGGGTCGGGTATTCAGCGACCAGATCGGTGCGCGGCGAATAGATCGGCTCGCGGTGAACCGGGATCGGATCGGGCAGGTTCCACGCCACCGCGCGGGCCTTGCCGTTGCCGAAGGGCACGCAGCCGTGCATCAGCGCGACGCGCTGGATGCCGCCGGACAGGTCGAGCGACCAAGACACCGCCGCCATGGCTTCGGGGTCGTTGTTGCCGATGCGACGGATGGTGGCCAGTTCCTGCGGCGTCAGGTCCGCATCCCAGCCAAGCTCCTGCAGGACACCGTAGGTGAACTGGGGATAACCATCCTCGATCTCCGAACCCGCCGGCCAGCTGCCTTCGGCAAGGAGCGTTTCGCCGTCGCGGTCCAGACCGAAGCGCGGACGGAAGGCACCGCCGCCCTCCATCGGGGGCAGGTTCGTGTTGTAGAGGATATGCGTCCCGGGGTGCCGCAATTCGGGCGTACCCCAGCACGGCCACGGCAGGCCGTAGAAATCGCCGCGGATTTCCTCGGGTGCGTCCGGCAGGGCGCGCAGCGTGATCAGGTCGAAGTGTTCCTGGTTCGCCATATGCGCCTTGAGCCGCTCGGGGCTCTGGCCGGTGTAGCCGGTCGACCAGCCACCCCGGTTGATCTCGCGCAGCACGGATTCCGGCGTGGGCTCCATGCCGAACTTGCCCTGCACCATCTCGTAGTTCTTGAACATCTCATCCGCGAAACCGAGACGCTGTGCGAGACCGTAGATCACCGCGTAATCGTTGTCGGATTCGAAGATCGGGTCGACCACCTTCTCGCCCCACTGCACCGAGCGGTTCGACGCCGTGCGCGAGCCCGAGCATTCGAACTGCGTGCAGATCGGCAGCAGGTAGGTGTTGTCCGTCCGCGAATGCAGCGCCGCGAAGGTCGTCGGGTGCGGGTCGGCCACGACCAGCAGGTCAAGCGCGTCCATGCCGCGCTGTGCGTCCTGCATCCGGGGCACAGTGTTGCCGCCGTGACCGAAGACGAGCATCGCCTTGATGTTGTCCACCTGGTCGATGTCTTCGGCGTCGATCGTCACCGCGTCGAACCAGCGGGTCGAGGTGATGCCCGCCACTTCCATGTTCTGTTCCGGGGTACGGGCGTCACGCCCACCCTTGGCCGGAACGGCGTCGAAGCGGCTCACGAAATATTCGTAGGGCACTTCCCAGACGCGCGACCAATGCTTCCATGCGCCCGCGCCGAGGCCGTAGTAGCAAGGCAGGTTGCCCACATCGAGACCGAAGTCGGTTGCGCCCTGCACGTTGCAATGGCCGCGGAAGATGTTGGCGCCGTTACCCTCGCCGCCCACGTTGCCGGTGGCCAGCAGCAGGTTGTTGTACATCCGCACGTTGGCGGTGCCGACGGTGTGCTGCGTGCCGCCCATGCACCAGATGAAGGTCGAGGGGCGTTCCTTGGCGAATTTCTCGGCGGTGCGGCGCAGGGTTTCGCCGTCGATGCCGGTGATCCGCTCGACCACTTCGGGCGGATAGGCCCGGGTCTCTTCGCGGATCTGGTCCATGCCCCAAACGCGGCTCGCGATGTATTCGCGATCTTCCCAGCCGTTTTCGAAGATGTGCCAGAGCATCCCGTAGATCACCGCGATGTCGGTGCCGGGACGGAAGCGGACATATTCGGTCGCATGGGCCGCCGTGCGGGTAAACCGCGGGTCGAAGACCATGACATTGGCGCGCTGCGTTTCCTTGCCTTCAAGGATGTGCTGCAACGAAACGGGATGCGCCTCGGCCGCGTTTGACCCCATGAAGATGATGGTCTTGGAGTTGCGGATGTCATTGTAGCTGTTGGTCATGGCGCCGTAGCCCCAGGTGTTCGCAACGCCCGCCACGGTGGTGGAGTGGCAGATGCGGGCCTGGTGGTCGACGTTGTTGGTGCCCCAGAAGGCCGCAAACTTGCGGAACAGGTAGGCGCCTTCGTTCGAGAATTTGGCGGAGCCCAGCAGGTAGACCGAATCCGCGCCCGAGCGGCCACGGATTTCGGTCATCTTTTCGCTGATCTCGGTCAGGGCCTGGTCCCAGCTGATGCGCTGCCATTCGCCACCGACCTTTTTCATCGGATACTTGATCCGGCGGTCGCCGTGCACCAGCTCGCGCACCGACGCGCCCTTGGCGCAATGGGTGCCGCGGTTGATCGGGCTTTTGTAGGCCGGTTCCTGGCCGACCCAGACACCGTTCTGGACCTCGGCCTTCACCGTGCAGCCCACCGAGCAATGGGTGCAGATGTTGGTCCGGATCTCGATCGGCTGGGACATGTCGGTGAAGCCTTCGGCGGCCTCGACGCGGCGCGTCATGCCTGCGCCCAGCGTGCCGAGTGCGGCCAGCCCCCCGACGGTCAGGCCCGACGCCCGCAGAAAGCTGCGGCGATCGAGCGGGCGGGCCGAAACGGCTGCCGCCATCTGTGACAGGCGCCCGGTCGACGCGGTGTCACCATTCCTGCGCTTAACGAGCATCAGTTGGTCCCCCGAGGATAGTAGCGGTTGGTCCGGTAATAAGTTTCGACATGTTCTGTGGCCTGGTAACGGGCGCGCGTGCGCTCGTCCCCGGTTTCCTGGGCAAGCGCGGGGCGCGCCGATCCGGTGCCCAGCGCGACGCTGGCCGTTGCGCCAAGAGCCGTGGTCCCGAGAAAGGCCCGCCGGCTGATCGGTGTGGGTGTCTTGCTGGTCATGTCGATCCCCTTTCTGCTTCGGTTCGGGCTCTATTCCGGTCCGAGTGTCGTTTCATTCCTGTAGTCAGACCGCTTGCCGGTCCTTGCGTTAGGCCGCGAGCGAGAACGCGCGCGCCTCGATGTCCACAAGCAATCGGCCAACCTCGGCGACTGCTCGGTAAAAAGATGCACTGGGTGCGATAGCCAGATCGTCGAAGAACTGCGCAGCCCAAGGTTCGATATGCCGCCCGAAAAATTCAGCCTGCATTGATGCCGGGGCCTGAACCGCACCGGATGCAAGGTCAGCCATCACCTCGAACAACAGTGCGATGTGATCCTCGGGTTCGAACCGCCCTTCGGCGCGGGCAATGCCCAGCCGCGAAAGATCGCTCCTGACCTCGGCAAGCGGCCGTTCATTCAGGAAACCGGTCTGATAGAAACTGGCGTAGGGCAGCAACTCGCCGCGCCCGACACCGATGAAAAGCTGAAAGAATTCCCGCTCCACCTTCGCGGCATCGGTGCCGCGCGCAGCTTCGGCGAGGGCCGTGATGGCCTGGCCCAGCGCTGTCCGGTCACCCGTCAGCGCGGCGGTTCCATCCAGAATTTCCCGTGAAGGCGCGTGAGAAAGCAGGGTCGCCACGAAGCGATACATGTCGCCTCGCGCTGCGTTTTCTGCGTCACTAGCGGGCCGGTCGCCCGGCTGGCTGGTTTTCATGAGTCCTGTTCTCTTCCCTCACGCGACGATTGCATACAATCGCGTGCCCTGCTCCTAAGGAGCGTGAGAGCGGGTGTTTGGTCAAGCGAAATTTGTCAAATGCATGCAATTTTTCCCGACACCCCAACCCTCTATCCGGATGGCCCAAAGGGCTTTAGCCCAAGCAACATTGATCCGTCGTGAGGGCGGTTATCCCGGCATCGCCGATCCGTGTCGCCTGCGCGGCAAGGCGTCCGGATCGTCAACAGGGTTGCTGCTTGTCCGCACGGAATCATCGGTTGTCCGGGCCGCGGGGGTCGCCTCGGATACAGCCGCTGAAACCGCGGGTTTTGGCCCATCATCAGCCGCCGACGCTTCGGTCGCATCGTCCGATTCTATCGCCTCGGCAGCCGCCGCCTCCGCGGACTGGTCACCCACTGCCTCCGCTGCGGTGTCACCGCGCGGGGACAGCAGTGACTTCAACATCTGGGCCGCGCGTTCGGGGGACGGTGCCACCCCGTCACCGGGCACACCGCCGGGGGTGTTCCAGTCCCACGCGTAATCGACAGCCGGGTCCTGATGATCGCGAATACCGGGCGTCAGCATCCAGATCCGGCGCAGCGCGGCATTCTTGAGCGACCGCGGAACCCCCGGTCGCAGGAACGGGCGGATGTCGCTGCCCTGCACCAGATCCTCGATCCGGGGCAAGGCGGCCAGTTCTTCGTCCGAGAGAGTCGGAGGCGCGGCTTCGGTTTCGACTTCGGGCGCGGCTGTGCCCTCGGCCACAGCATCGGCCTCGGGTGGAAGTTCCGACTCGGTCTCCGGCTCGGAGCGCACCGCCGTGCGCTTGACCCGTGACCAGCGGCCCAGAAAGCCTTCGGGTTCGTCGCCGTTCATGGATCCGACCTCCGGCCTTTGCGATTCTCCCATTTGTCCTCGGGCTGGAGGACGCGGGGCGCACGCGACACGACCGCGTTGGGGTCGGCGGGCTGACGCTTGCGTTTCTTGAAGGGCATCTCGACGAAATGCCGGTCGGCGAAGGCTGCCACAGCTCTCGCGACAGCATCAGGCATCGGCACCGCATCCACGATAAGGTCAGGGTCCGAGGCCAGCCCCTCACCCTCGTAGGGATCGACCGTGGCGGCCATAACCTCGGCGCGCGCCGGATCGCTCCCGCGCAACGCCACCCAGACCGACGGCCGCCCGGACATCAGGTTGTCGCGGTGGTGGCTGGCATCCCCCGACCACAAAACCACGTCGCGTCCGCCCACATACCATGTCTCGACGCCCGCCTCCGTGCCCAGCAGGGTGCCGGGCGGGGTCGCGGGTTCGACGGGCAGGACCAGCAGCGGGCGCAATTCCCCGGTGCTCCAACGGGTCACGGGCGGGCGGCGTTGTGCCACGACACCGATGCGGATGATCTCCCTTGGCATACCGTCCCCCTCCGTTCAGTGCAGATGCGGTTCGGCCAACGGCAGGCCGGACAACAGGTTTTGCGGTTTCATCCGCACCGCGCCGTCCTGCCCAAGGCCAAGCAGCAGCCAGACCGGGTGACCCGCTACATCCGCCCGCATCACCGACGGATCCGCAAAGTCGAGCCGGAACACCCCGATCAGGCTGGCAGGCAACGCCCTGCCGTGCCACAGCGAATCCCCGATGGCCGTGCCGTTCGGGTCAAGCCCCACATACCAGCGCAGGTCCACATCGTCGACGCGGGTCTGCGGGGTGACGCTGAGCTCTACCCCCAGCATATGCCGGATGAAGGCAGCCAGCGCCGTGGCCATGCCGCGCCGCGCTTCGGGATCTCCGCCGAAATTATAGATCATCGTATGGGCGTCCGACCGTGACCAATAGGTCCATTCATTGCCGCCGCCCAGCACGTCGAGGCTGTCGATCCCGCCCGAGAACATCGCCATGAGCGGAGAGGCATGCATGTCGGCCTCGAATAGCGCCACAAGCTCTTCGTCGGCCATCAGGACCATGCCGTCCTTCACATGGGCGCGCTGCGGCCGGAACAGGCATTCGGCCGCGCGCAACACCTGCGGATCGTCGCACCCGTCCAGCGCGTTGCGCAAGATCAGCTGCACCAACTGCGACAGGAACACGACCGGAAGACGCAGCCCCTCGCGCATGATCGCGGCATAGCCTTCTTCGATGGTGCCCGCCTTTTGCAGCCGGTCGCGCAGCGTCAAAAAAAACTGCCAGTTCTCGCGCGCATCGGGATCCTTCACCGCAGCCAGTTCCAAGGGCGGAACAGCGGCGCGCGGATCCGCCATCAGCCGCGCATGGACGGCGCGCTCGGTCGCGCAGGCGTCGGACGGGGGGACGATCTCGGGGCGGGCAAGCCACGCCAACAAAAGCTCGTCCGTCACGACCATCCGGCCCGCGTGATCCAGCCGCGCCAGATGATGGCCTGAAGCGACCCAGAATTCCGGCATCAGTCCTGCCCCCGCAATTGAAAGAGATCGACGTGATCCTCGGTTTCTTCCTCGAAGAACTGAAACGCCCGGTCGTGGCCCATAAGGTGCGAGGCGGAAAACGCCGTCTCGTCGCGCGGGCGCAGGGTGCGGAATTGCTCCCGGATCTCGCCATCCTCGCCGTGCTTGCGATGAAGCGCGATCAGAGTGCCAATGCCATGTGCGGCACAGAGGCTTTCCGCCAGCGCCACCTCTTGTTCTGCGGCGGGGCGCGCGATGTCGCGGGATGGCGCGCCAAGCTGCGCGACCAGTTGATCCGCCAAAGCCTCGACCATCGCGGCGCGCTCGTCGGGGCGTGCCTCCTGCACGGTGACGAGCGTGGAATGGCCGAAACTGTCCACACCCAGAAATCCAGAGCGAAAGGCGATCGCCTCCTTCCGGGTCAGGCTGTCGGGTGCGCGCCCCCAAAACAGGAAGGTGCCCGGGACCGCCCATTCGCCGGGTTCTGCGGCATGGGCAAAGATGTGGCGGTCCGACGGGTCAAGCCGGATCGTACGCGGCAGCCTTGTCACAGCTTCGGCCCGGCTTCGTCACGCCAGCCTTGGACCGCCAGCGCCTCGCGCAGCGGGGGCAAACGACGCCCGCCGCCCGAGGGGGTGATTTCCATCATCTGGTCGCCTTCGATCCGGCGCACGCCCCGCAACAGCGGGGGATCGACCCGCATCAGGAAACGGTTCGACACGGCGGCAAAGCCGTCATGGGCCCAGCGGTCGAAATACAGCATCATGTAAGACGCAAAGGTCGACACGATATCCTCGGCCGGGTCGAACCCTTCCTCGAACAGCGACGTGCTGTCGGGATAGGAACCCGGCTCGGCGATATGGTGCCGGTCGGCGATCAATTCGGCGGCAAAGACCATCCAATCGGGCACCGCATCCTCGGCCGTGCCGGGCGCGATGGCAAAGCGGCCGCCGCCAATGCGCGCGCCGTCGAACAGCACCTCGTCCGGCCAGTTCAGACGCACCGGGCGGTCGGGCGGGCAATGCGCGGCCAACGCGTCGCCCAGCGCCGTCATGCCCAAAAGAAAGGCCAACTGTGCTTCGACCAGCTTCTGCTCGGGTTCCAGCACCACGGCAAAAGCCAGAAGTCCCGCCGATTGGTGCAGCACCAGCGTGCCTGCACCCTCGGACGGGGCCAGCGCCACAGCCGCCGCCAGCACATCGCGGTTTTCAGTGCGATGCGGCGTGAACGGAGGCGGCAGATGCAGCCTTGGCCCTACTTGGTCTTCCGCAAGCAAGCTCGACATCCGTTTTTCCCTCCCGAGACCGCTACCCTTCACCCAAGGTTCGGATTACACCCGGTGTTGAGATAGTCCAGCACAAGGCCAGACAAAAGCCCCATGTCCGACACGAACGATGTCCGCCTGATCTGCACCTGCGAAGGCACGATGACCCTTGCCGGCGATACGCTGGGGGCCACGGGCAAACCGGCCAGCCAACTTTGCCGCGCGCAGCTCGACAATTTCCGAGATGCATTGGGCAGCTTTGCCGCGATCACGGTCGCCTGCACGCAAGAAGCCCCACTGTTTTCCGAGGTGGCCGAGGATGCCGGATATGCCGGCACCCTGCGCTTCGCCAATATCCGCGAAACCGCGGGATGGTCGGATGACGGGGCCAAGGCAGCGCCCAAGATGGCCGCGCTTCTGGCGATGGCGGAAACGGCGGGCTCTTCCTTCGAGACGGTCAGCCTTGAAAGCAACGGCGTTGCGCTGGTTCTGGGCCGCGACGAGGTGGCGCTCGAGGCTGCGCGGCAATTGTCGGGCGTGCTGGACCTGACCGTGCTGCTCCTGCCCGGCGCGGAGGCCGCGCCGCCCCGCCAGACCACGTGGCCGGTGCTGCAGGGGCGCATCGCACGGGCCAAGGGGCACATGGGTGCCTTCGAGCTGACGGTCGATGCCTATGCCGCGCCCGCCCCGTCGTCGCGCAAGCATCTCGAATTCGGTCCGGCCCGCGATGGTGCCGTGTCACGCTGCGACCTCGTTCTGGATCTGACGGGCGGCCAGCCCCTGTTCCACCACACGCGCCCCGGCTACCTGCGCGCCGATCCGCGCGACCCGTCGGCTGTCGCCGCGCTCGTGGCCGAGGCTGGCCAGATGGTCGGCGTCTTCGACAAGCCGAAATACATCGATTTCGAGGCGGGCCTCTGCGCCCATTCGCGCAACACCAAGATCGGCTGCACCCGCTGCTTGGATCTATGCCCCACCGGAGCGATCCTGCCTGCAGGCGATAGCGTGGCGATCGATCCGGCGATCTGCGCGGGCTGCGGGCAATGCGCGGCGGCCTGTCCGACCGGCGCTGCCTCCTACGCGCTTCCTGCCGTGGGCAGCTTGGCCGACCGCTTGCGCGCCGGCCTGTCGGCATGGGTCGAGGCGGGCGGGCGCAGCGCGCCCGTCATCCTGTTCCACGATGAAGGGCACGGCGCGCCCCTGATCGATGCGGCGGCCCGGTTCGGGCGCGGCCTGCCTGCGCATGTCATTCCGGTGCAGGTCAACGAGCCAAGCCAGGTCGGCCCCGAAATCATGGCCGCGGCGCTGGCCTGGGGGGCGGGTGGTGTGCGCGTTCTGGCCAAGGACCGTCCCGCGCATCCGCTCGACGGGCTTGCCACGACGCTCGACCTGATGGCGGTCATCTGCGAGGCGATGGGGCAACCCGTAGACGCCTGCGCGCTGATCCAGACCGATGACCCGGACGCGCTGGAAACCGCGCTTTGGCATCCGGCCCAGCCGCTTCGCCCTACGCGATCCTCCTTCCTGCCACCCGAGGACAAGCGCGGCCTGCTGACCCTTGCCATGGAAGAGCTGAACCGCACCGCCCCCCGCCCGGCCCAGCGGATCGAATTGCCCAAGGGGGCGCCCTTCGGCAGCGTCACCCTCAACCTCGACAGCTGTACGCTCTGCCTTGCTTGTGTCGGTGCCTGCCCGACCGGCGCGCTTGGCGACAACCCCGACAAGCCGATGCTGCGCTTCACCGAAAGCGCCTGCGTGCAATGCGGGATCTGCACCGTGACCTGTCCCGAACAGGCCATCTCGATCACGCCACAGATGGATTTCGCCGCTTGGGCCAACCCCAAGCGCATCCTCAAGGAAGAAGAGCCGTTCTGCTGCTCGTCTTGCGGCAAGGGCTTTGGCACCGGGTCGTCCATCCGACGCGTGATGGAGCGGCTGGAGGGTCACTGGATGTTCAGCGGAGAGGATGGCGCAGCGCGCAAACGGCTTTTGACCATGTGCGACGATTGCCGGACGAAAGAGGTCGTGATCGCGGGTTTCGACCCGCATGAAGGCCCCGCCTCGTGACCACCTGAGCGCCGCGAAACTGGTCCCTAGACAGCCAACGCCGGGGGATGTCCGGGCAGCGCCGCAAGGCACCAGGCCAGCGCGGCCTCCGCATTGGGCGCGATCTCGGTGGCAAGCCCATCGGCGAATGCCAGAAAGGCGGGCAGGTTTCCGGCCGAAACGGTGGTCAGAACCGGCACGTCCTGCCCGAGCGCGCGCCCGATCACGTCGCGGAACCCGCCACCCTCGGCTTCCTGCTTGCCGAACTTGTTGATCAAAAGCACGCGGGCCGTGCCTTGGTCGAGGGCACTCTCCACGCGCTGCACCGCATCGGCCAACCCGCGCGGATCGAGACGGCAGCCGCGCGCATGGCGGCCACGATCCTCGGAAATGCGCAGCACATCGCCCCGGCCCAGAATGTGAAGATCCATGTGGCAATGCCGGTCGGCATCATGCTCGATATTCAGCTGCACCGCGCCGGCCACGGAAACGCCACGTGCGGTAAGCGTTTCGGCGACGGTGACCATCAACCGGTCCCCCAAGCCACGCCCCGAAGAGATCATGTATCCCAACATCTGCCGCAGCTCCCCCCGCGCAATGCCGCCCCACGGGCCGCACCGGGTTTGCTTAGGCAAGCCAAGACCGGCTTGTCAACGCGCCCCGCTCAGCGCGGATCGAAGCCCAGCGCCTGCAGATCGTCCACGGCGTCGGACAATGCCGCCTCGAACGCGGCAAGGGCGGCAGCATCGCGCGGGTCCTGCCAGACCGCGAAATCATAGTGTTCGTCTGCGACTGGCAGAAAACCCAAACCCAAGGCCTCGGCCACGGGGCGGATCGCCATGCCCCAATCGGCCCGCCCCTGCACCACGGCCGCCGCGACCGCATTATGCGAATTGGGCTGGTTCCAGTAGCCCACCGGGCGCGTGCCCGCCAATAGCCGATCCACGAGCACGCGCGTCCCCGAACCTTGGTTGCGGTTGACCATGATCGCCTCGGGATCGGCGCGCAGCGCGGCCAGCGCCTCGGGCAAGCTGCGCCCCTCCAGCCGTGGGTCGCCGGGACGGAACACCAACCCCTGCATCCGCCGCCAGCCGGGGATCAGGCGCATGCCATCCGCCAGAAACGGCGCATTGTACCTGTCGCTCGCGGGATCAAGCAGATGGATCGGGGCGATATCGCATTCGCGCCGCGTCAGCGCGGCCAATCCTCCCTGCGATCCGGTCGCAAGGATTCGCGTCATCATGCCCTGCCCCACCAGACGCCCCACCACGGCGTCGAGGCCAACGCAATGGCTGCCGATTACCGCCAATCGCGGCGCGGCAACCGACGGGCCAAACAGCGTCACCTCGGCCTTCGTTCCGGCGGGCAGGCCATCAGCCAGCGCGGGTACGGTCACAAATCCATCAGCCTGCGCAAAGGCCGTGACAGCACCGGAACCCTTGGACACCGGATGGGCCACGGGCCCCTCCGCCCCTTCGGTCAGCGCGACCATGGCAAATTCGGTCCGCCCCAGTTCCGAAGACAGGCGCAAGGGCAACGACGCAGAAACCCGGGCCGTGCTGCGCGGCGGCAGACCGGCCATCATCCGCAGCGCGGGCGCGACCATTTCATGAAAGGTGAACATGGCCGATGTCGGAAAGCCGGGCAGCACCACCACGGGCTTGCCCGCGCAGACCGCAAGGCACAGGGGCTTGCCGGGTTTGAGCGCCACGCCATGCGCGACGATCCCCGGCGCGCCAAGCCCCGCGATGACCCGCGTGGTCAGATCGCCCGCGCCCTTGGATGTCCCGCCCGACAGGATCACCGCGTCATGTTCGGCATAAGCGTCCGCGATGGCAGCGGTCAATTTCGCCTCGTCATCGGGGATCGCACCCAGATGCACCGCCTCGCAACCCGTTTCGCGCAAGGCGGCGGCGATCACGGGACCATTGGAATCATAAATGCCCGCGGGGCGCAGCGGCTGACCGGGCGGCACCAGTTCATCGCCGGTGGAAATGACCGCAACGCGGGGCTTGCGCCAAACCGAGGCGCGGGCAAGCCCGACCGCCGCCAGCATCGCCACTTCGCGCGCGCCGATCACGGTACCCTGCCGCAAAAGCGTCTGACCCCGCGCGATATCGGACCCGGCGAAGGCGATGAAGCTACCCGGTGACACCGCGCGCCCCACTGCGATCGCGTCATCTTCGGGGTCGGTATGTTCGATCATCACAACAGCATCCGCCCCACGCGGAATGGGGCCGCCGGTGGCGATGGGCGTGGCGGTTCCGGGCGCAACGGAAAGGCTGGGCGCCGTGCCGCAATGGATCACCTCGGGGTTCAGGCGCAGGCGCACCGGTTCGACTTCGGAGGCTTCGAAAAGGTCTGCCGCGCGCAGCGCGAACCCGTCTACCACGGCGCGGTCGAACGGCGGCGCATCGACTGGCGCAGCGATATCACCGGCGAGCACTCGCCCCGGCAGATCGTCGAGCGCAATCTCCTCCGCCCCAAGCGGGCGCGGCTGCAATGCGGCAAGGAATGCGGCCTCGGCATCATCGCGCGACAGGACCTGCAGGAACTGATCTTGCTGAAACGCGGTGGAGGCGGGGGCTTTGGGTGCAGACATCGTGTTTACCCGAGGGGGAAGTTGAGCGGGATCCCCGCCAGCATCGCACCGGCTGGAAGGCCCTCGCTGTGCGGCGGAAGGATTGCGCAGGCATCGGCAGCAGCCAAGGCAGCCAGCGTTACGCTGCCCGCCGGGCCGGGGACCCAAGCATCGTCTTGGCGCGTGAGCAAGACAAGGTGGGACAGGCCAAGTCCTGATGCGATCTTTCGCGTCAGGGGCCGCGTCTCGGTCAGGGCCTTCGCCCCGGTCAATGCCGCCATCGCGGGCATGGCAAGCGCAACACAGGCAGCAAACACCGCATCAAACCGCCGGGGAACCGACAGGACAAGCATCGCGCCCTCGCGCTCCAGCCACGCCGTATCACCCGGCGCAAGGGCAAGGCGCGGTTCGGCATCGTCGGATGGGCGCAGCAACAGGTCAGGTGCCTCGGCGACGAATTTTCCCCCAAGTGCCGTCAGGAACCCTTCGATAAAGGCCTGATGCCGGGGATCGGGCAGGTCGACCCTGACACGGGGGCGCCGCAAATGGCACACTTCCAGCCCGGCCATGGTGGCGACATGGCAGACGTGATTGGTCATCACCGCACCGGCCGCAGCGATCGGCGCGCCGGCGCGGCCATCATGGCCCGCGCGGCGCACGCCTTCGCCCGGTGCGACGGTCTGGATGGCGACCAAACCGCCCGCAAGGGTTTCCAATCCGACGGCCGGCAAAACGGCGTCTGCCCCGGGTGGCAGTTGATCGCCGGACAGCACCCGGATCGGATGCGCAAGCGGGATCGGCAGGCTTGCACTTGCTCCGGCCAGATCCAGCGCCGCCACAGCGACACCGACGCGCAACGCCTCGGGTTGCGCGGGGGTGTCGAGCGGGAAAACAAGAGGTTCTGCCAGAATGCCACCCCGCGCCGCAGTCACCGGCACCACCTCGGACAAGACCGGGCCTTGCCCCGAAAGGGCCTGCGCCAGACAGTCTTCCAGAGGTACCAGAGCGGTCATGTCGGCTGACTTAGCGGCAGGGGTCCGCAAAGACCAGTGCGCCCGATCATCCGCCAGCTTCGGGGGATGTTTGGCCACCCGCACGGTCCCGGCTTGGCGGCGTGAAATGCCGTCGGTCGGGTTTGATGTCGAGCAACGGCGTCCCCGAAACGCATTCCAGCCCGCGCACCGTCACCCGATTGCCCGCCCACCCGATCAGCCGCACGTTCGACAGACCGATGGGATTTGGCCGAATGGGAGAGCGCAGGGAAAATGTGCCCCGCGCCGCGTCACCATGGTCGGGGTTCTGCAAGATCAAATCGCGGCGCGACAGATGCATCCAGTAAAGAATGTCGAGGAAAGGATAAGCGTCGATCCCCGTCAGCGCAGGCAACCAAGGCGGCGCGACAACAAGAGCGCAATCCGGGCCCGCCACGCTGTCCCCTTGGCGTGGGCAATCTTCGGGCCGGGTCCATGGGGTTTCGATATGGCCGATATAGGTCAGGCTCGCATCCGTCGCCGGCATCACGTCCGCCGTCATCTCGTTCGGCCGCATGGGAAAATCCTCGGTCATGGGTCAGACCGCGATCATCGGGGCCAGCATGTGCCGGGTCTCACGTGTCTGGGTTGCGGGGCTGGCGAGACGGACCATCAGCCGTTCCACAGCACGCGACCGAGGTCACTGATGTCATAGCCGCCCAGATGCGCGGCACGGCGGGCAAACGCGTCGGTCCGGGCAAAGGCCAAAAGGCTTTGTATGGGCGGTTCGAAAAATTCACGACGCGTCATGGCAAGGTCAAAGCTTTCGTCCCGCACCAATGGGATGAAGCCCATATGCCCCGCTGCCGCCTGCAGCCCGAGGCCACAATCCGCCTCGCCCGACTCGATCAGCGTTGCAAGATCCGTGTGGCTTTCGGCCGGGCGGTCGAGCGTCACAAGATCGGCAAGGGTTAAACCCTCGCGGGACAAAAGCACCTCGAACAGCCGCGTCGACCCCGCCCCATCCGCACGCAGGGCGAAGCGCAACTTGCGCCGCGCGGCGTCCGCCAGCCCCGTGATCGCCAAGGGATTGTCAGCCGCGGTGATCAGACCCTGCGTACGGCGAGCCCAATGGATCAGGACATGCCCGGTACCGGGCAACTGCGCCCTGACGGCGGCAAGGTTCCATTCCCCCGTATCAGGGTCGAGCAGGTGGCACCCCGCCATGATGGCGCGGCCCTCCGCCAGATCGGCAAGACCTTGCACGGACCCGCGTGCCAGAACGGCCAGACCGCTGCCGGATTGACGTAGTGCCCATTCCAGCAGCGGGTCATTCGACCCGGCATAGATCGGCGGTGCGGGCGCAATGCCCGTTGCGGGCAGTTCCGTCTGCGCCTCGAGCCATGCATCGACCAGCCGTCGCGGGAACAGCAACTTGCCGGTGGCACGGCTGAACGGGATCGTTTGTCGGGCGACCATTTCGTAGATCGTGCGTTCCTTGACGCGCAGGTACTCCGCGACTTCTGCGGTTGTCATCAACGTGGACGCGCCAACCAGCGGGCGCACGGCCGTCGCGTCATCTGCCCTGGGATCGGACTGCATTTTCTTGCATTCCTTTGCACGCTTTACATTGTTGCACCTTAATTTGAATTCTGCTCTTTTTCCATTGTTTTGTAAGGGAATTGACGTGGACGGCCCTTTCGCAATCGCTTTCAGCCTGATCGCCAGCGGGGATCCCGCGATGATGCAGATCATCGGCCTGTCGCTCCGCGTCACGCTTACGGCGGTGGTGATTGCGTGCGTGATCGGCCTTCCGCTTGGGGCCGTGTTGGCGCTGGCGCGGTTTCCGGGGCGCGGGGCGGTCGTGGTGTTGAGCAATGCCTTGATGGGGCTGCCGCCGGTCGTGGCCGGGTTGGTCGTCTACCTCATGTTATCCCGTTCCGGGCCGCTTGGATCCTTGTCGCTGCTGTTCACCCCCGGCGCGATGATCATCGCCCAGACGCTGTTGATCCTGCCGATCGTGATTTCGCTCACACGGTCCGTGCTCGAGGATCTGTGGGCCGAATATCACGAGCAATTGCGCAGCCTCGGCGCAAGCAGGTTGCGCGCGGTGCCGACGCTTCTCTGGGATGGGCGGGTCAGCCTGCTGACCGGAGTACTTGCGGGATTCGGGCGCGCTTCTGCGGAGGTCGGGGCGGTGCTGGTGGTCGGCGGGAACATTGCGGACCACACGCGCACCATGACAACCGCGATCACGCTTGAAACCAACCGGGGCAATCTCGGGTTGGCTGTGGCTTTGGGGATCGTCCTTCTGACCTTGACGCTCATGTTGAATGCCGCGGCATGGGGGGCAGGGCAATGGGCGCGGGGACGCCTGGGTTGAAACCGGACCGCATGATCACCGCCGCCGAACCTGCCAGCATCCTGCCCCTGCGGCTCGAGGATGTCGGCTACGCGGTCGGGGGTAAATCACTGCTGTCCGGCATTTCCCTGCGGATCGAGGCCGGTCGGCGCTTGATGGTGATGGGGGCGAACGGGGCCGGGAAAAGCCTGTTTCTTCGGCTCTGTCACGGGCTGATCGATCCGACGCAAGGACGCCGGATCTGGGCCAACGGCGAAACGCGGGCCGAGACGCAGGCGATGGTATTTCAAAGGCCGGTTCTCTTGCGCCGAAGCGTGGCGGGCAATCTGGAGTATCCCCTCGCGCTCAAGGGCGTAAGCCGTGCGGCGCGCCGGAACGCGGTTTCCGACACACTGGAGCGATTCGGCCTCGGCCATATGGCGGACAGGCCTGCGCGGCTGTTGTCTGGGGGTGAGCAGCAACGGCTTGCGCTCGCCCGCGCATGGTTGATGCGGCCGCAGGTTCTGTTTCTCGACGAGCCATCTTCGTCGCTCGACCCCTCCGCCACTCGCGCGATCGAGACGATGATCCGGCACTTCTCCGAGGACGGCATCACCATCGTGATGAGCACCCACGACCTCGGGCAGGCGCGTCGTCTGGGTGAGGACGTCGTTTTTTTGCATCGTGGTGGGCTGATGGAACATCAGCGCGCCGTGGACTTCTTCGCTGGACCCCGGACGCGCGAGGCGCGGGCGTTCCTCGCGGGGGATTTGCTCTGGTAGCCTAGGGAGTGATCTTATCATGAACCATAATCGTCGGATTATTCTTGCCGGCGTGTCCGCTATGGCGCTGTTCGCAGCCATGCCCGTGGCAGCGCAGGATTTCATCATCGTTGCCTCAACCACCTCCACAGAGAACTCTGGGCTTTTCGGGCATATCTTGCCGATTTTCGAGGCCGAAACCGGGATCGAAGTTCGGGTCGTATCGCAAGGAACGGGACAAGCGCTCGAAACCGGGCGACGCGGCGATGCCGATGTCGTCTTCGTCCACGCGCGTGCACTGGAGGAGGAATTCGTGGCCGAAGGCTACGGCGTGCAGCGGTTCGACGTTATGTACAATGATTTCGTTTTGGTTGGCCCGGGCGAAGATCCGGCCGGGCTGCGCAATGCAGCCGATGCCGTTGCGGCCATGACCGCGATTGCGACGACCGAGGCAGCCTTCGCCTCGCGTGGGGATGACAGCGGAACCCATGTTGCGGAGATGGCGCTATGGGCCAACGCCGGAGTGGACCCAAGTGGTTCTTGGTACCTGTCCACCGGCTCGGGCATGGGGGCCACCTTGAACACGGCGGTTCAGGTTCCCGCCTATGTGCTCACGGATCGTGGGACATGGCTGAGCTTTGTGAACCGTGGCCCTCTCGAGATCGTCTTTGAAGGGGATCCGGTGCTCTTCAACCCCTATGGGATCATTCTCGTGAACCCCGAGCGTCACCCGCACATCAAAGCCGAACAGGGTCAGGTTTTCATCGACTGGATCGTGTCGGAGGCGGGGCAAGCAGCCATCGCCAGTTTCACCGTGGACGGGGAACAACTCTTTTTTCCGAACGTCAGCGGACAATAAGGCTTGGTTGGTTCGCGGCGATCAGAACTTCGGGGGAGTATCGCGTGGCTTTTCAGACACCTGCAAGGGGTGGGTTTCTTTAGGCGAGCTGAAGACGTTTAAGTCAGGACAAATCGACACCACAAAAACCAAAAGCCCGCCGAATTGGCGGGCTTTTTGGGTATTGAGTAGGTTGGTTGCGGGGGCAGGATTTGAACCTGCGGCCTTCAGGTTATGAGCCTGACGAGCTACCGGGCTGCTCCACCCCGCGCCAATGCCTCGGGCGTGCCGGTTAAGGAAGTCCGAGGCGGGTGATCATCGTAGAGAGATACGCGTGTTTCTTTCTAGGTTTGGCGGTGACCTACTCTCCCACGCCTTAAGACGCAGTACCATCGGCGCTGTGGCACTTAACGGCCGGGTTCGGAATGGAGCCGGGTGTTTTGCTCACGCTATGACCACCAAACCGAGGAAGAAACACGCATCCAAGTCAGCACACCTATGTGCGCTTTCGGATCCGATCGGCCATTCCTGGCTTTCACTGGATCAAATCAAGCCTATCGGGCAATTAGTACCGGTCAACTGAACGCATTACTGCGCTTACATCTCCGGCCTATCGACGAGATGGTCTATCTCGGCCCTCAGGGATACCTTGTTTTGAGGGGGGCTTCCCGCTTAGATGCCTTCAGCGGTTATCCTTTCCGTTCATAGCTACCCAGCACTGCCGTTGGCACGACAACTGGTCCACCAGTGGAACGTTCACCCCGGTCCTCTCGTACTAGGGGCAACTCCTCTCAAGTATCCTACACCCACGGCAGATAGGGACCGAACTGTCTCACGACGTTCTAAACCCAGCTCACGTACCTCTTTAAATGGCGAACAGCCATACCCTTGGGACCTGCTCCAGCCCCAGGATGAGATGAGCCGACATCGAGGTGCCAAACGATGCCGTCGATATGGACTCTTGGGCATCATCAGCCTGTTATCCCCGGCGTACCTTTTATCCGTTGAGCGATGGCCCTCCCACTTGGGACCACCGGATCACTATGGCCGTCTTTCGACTCTGCTCGACTTGTCAGTCTCGCAGTCAGGCTGGCTTCTGCCATTGCACTCAACGAGCGATTTCCGACCGCTCTGAGCCAACCTTCGCGCGCCTCCGTTACTCTTTAGGAGGCGACCGCCCCAGTCAAACTACCCACCACGCATGGTCCCGGATCCGGATAACGGACCGCGGTTAGACATCAAGCAAAGCAAGGGTGGTATCTCAAGGGAGGCTCCACAGAAACTGGCGTCCCTGCTTCAAAGCCTACCACCTATCCTGCACATGCTTGGCCTGATGCCAGTGCGAAGTTGTAGTAAAGGTGCACGGGGTCTTTCCGTCTAACCGCGGGAAGCCTGCATCTTGACAGGCAATTCGATTTCGCTGAGTCGATGTTGGAGACAGCGGGGAAGTCGTTACGCCATTCGTGCAGGTCGGAACTTACCCGACAAGGAATTTCGCTACCTTAGGACCGTTATAGTTACGGCCGCCGCTTACCGGGGCTTCAATTCGGAGCTCTCACCCCTCCTTTTAACCTTCCGGCACCGGGCAGGCGTCAGACCCTATACGTCGTCTTGCGACTTCGCAGAGCCCTGTGTTTTTAATAAACAGTCGCCACCCCCTGGTTTGTGCCCCCCGCCAACAGTTGCCTGCCAACGGGGCCTCCTTCTCGCGAACTTACGGAGGTATTTTGCCGAGTTCCTTCAACATCGTTCTCTCAAGCGCCTTGGTATTCTCTACCAGTCCACCTGTGTCGGTTTAGGGTACGATCTGATAGTGGGGCTATTTCCAGGAACCGCTCAGCAGCCCGACCAATCCGATAAGGCCGAACTACACCTGCGATCCGTCACCACCACATGGCCCAGGAATATTAACCTGGTTCCCATCGACTACGCCTTTCGGCCTCGCCTTAGGGGTCGGCTTACCCTGCTCAGATTAGCTTTAAGCAGGAACCCTTGGACTTTCGGCGACAGGGTCTCTCACCCTGTTTGTCGCTACTCACGTCATCATTCTCGCTAGTGATCTCTCCACCGGATGGCTCACACCCCGGCTTCACAGAAAACTCCTTGTGTCCAAGCCGCCGGAAGGCGGTAAAGACACATGGAGTTATGTCACACTACGCTCCGCTACCATGCACTATGTGCATCCTCAGCTTCGGCTCATGGCTTGAGCCCCGTTACATCTTCGCCGCAGGACAACTTATTTAGACCAGTGAGCTGTTACGCTATCTTTAAAGGATGGCTGCTTCTAAGCCAACCTCCTGGTTGTTTTGGTCGTCCCACCTGCTTTCCCACTTAGCCATGAATTAGGGGCCTTAGCTGGAGGTCAGGGTTGTTTCCCTCTTCACGACG
>NZ_JASJOF010000003.1:47500-432175 GCF_030163795.1 Roseicyclus marinus
GTCAGCGTATGCGCGTTTTGGGCCGGGTCGCTTTTGCCCGTCCCGAATTCGTAGAAGTTGTTGTAGGTGGTGATCTCTTCGAAGGTGTTGGGCTCCAGCGCATCTTGCGCCCGCGCCCGCCCGCCGATCATCCCGGCTCCCAGCAGCGCCGCGCCCCCTGCCATCAACTGGCGGCGGTTCATGTAGACCGACCGGGGCGTAACATCCGCCCATGTGAGGTCCGAGGTGTAACGATGGGCCATGGCCATTCTCCTTGATGCGTCTGTTCGCAGCCTGCACCGGATATGGGCCTTGTCCCAAGCACGGACATGCAGCCTCACGAAACTGTTGGCAAATCAACGGTCCGACTGAAACAAAACCCCTGTTTCGGGTCACGGATGATCACACCGTGTCACACCGTTTTGACTGGAACGGCGAAACTTCCGCCGCTTAGTCACGTTGCGCTGCCCGTCAAACGCCCCGGCGGAAATTCGCTTCGGTTGAAAGGATTTTTCGGCTGGCCATCTCGATGGGACACCGGGGGCGACCTGCCTCCGGTCCCACTCGAAAAGGAGCTATGACATGCGCAAGACACTTCTCGCCCTCACCGCCACCACCGCCCTCGCGGCACCGGCCATGGCGCAGGACATGAACATCGTCGAAACCGCGGTCGGCGCCGGTAACTTCACCACGCTTGTCGCTGCAGTCGAGGCCGCGGGCCTTGTCGAAACCCTGTCGGGCGACGGCCCCTTCACCGTCTTCGCCCCCACGGACGAAGCCTTTGCCGCCCTGCCCGAAGGCACGGTCGAAAGCCTGCTTCTCCCCGAGAACCGCGACCAGCTGGTGTCGATCCTGACCTACCACGTCGTCCCCGGTGCGGTCATGTCGACCGACCTGTCCGACGGGATGACCGCCGCAACCGTGCAAGGGTCCGAAATCACCATCGACCTCGACACTGGCGTCATGGTGAACGAGGCCAACGTGGTCACCGCGGATATCGCGGCATCGAACGGCGTCATCCATGTCATCGACGCGGTCATCCTGCCGCCGATGTAAGCCTAGGCTGCTCCGCAGGTCCGGCCCCGCGCCGGACCTGCACACCCGCAACTAAACGATCAGCAATACCTCACGTCGATTCTCGCTGTCTCTTCACCACCTCCGCCTCGGCATCGGTGGGTGGGCCGTCCTTGGTCGCGCACCTCATGCCACTCCCCGATCACCGACCAACGTTCTGCGCTCGCGGTGATCGGCAAAACCCGTAGCAAATGGAAACGCCCCCGGCCTTGCGGCGCGGGGGCGATGTGCGTCGTGGCACCGGGATCAGTAGCCCCGGGGCAAGTTGACGATCCGGCCATCGGCAAGCGTGATCGCATCGGCATAGATCTCCATCCGGAGACCGTCATCGACGACCCCCTCCACCCGGACAAGATCGCCGGGACGGACGGGCATGGCATTGGGCCCGATATAAACGCGGATCTCCCCGGTCGTGTCGGCAAGGATGAATTCATCCTCGTCCGTGATCCGTTCGACATTCCCCTCCACCACGGCCATCATCCCACGGCGCAATTCGCCGATTGCGATCGTCTCGGCCAGAACGGCACCGGCGGTCAGGGCCATCGTTACCCCCAGAAGCAAAGCGCGCATAATCTCGGGCCTCAATCCAGCGCCACGAGAACCACGATCAGCGCAACCACTCCGCCAAGAACCAGCGCCCAACCGGGCAGCGTCACGGTCACGTCCGATTTCAGCCAAGCCCGCAGCCGCTCGGTCGAATTGGTCCCGGTCGGGGTCGGGTTGTTCGTTTCTGTCATCTGTCCGTCTCCTTGATCGGTCGCACAGGACAAGAAATGGAGGGATGGACAAAACGATCAATCCTATCGTGTGGCGTTTTTCGATAGCTTTATCCTAACGTCACCGCCCCTACCCTTATAAGGACAGGGGCGGCGACCATCCGTGCCACCAATCAATGCACAACAGCATCCTCCGGCTTGGGCCTGGTCGAGGGTGCCACGCGGCTCCCCACGATCAACCCGTCGACCCCGGCATGGACCTCGACGGTGCTTCCATCCGTGACCTCACCCGCCAGGATCATCTCGGCCAACTGGTCCTGCAAGCTGCGCTGGATCACCCGCTTCAGCGGCCTTGCCCCGAACACCGGATCATAGCCTTCATCCGCCAGCCACCCCAGCGCGGCGTCATCCAGCGCCAGCGTGATCTTGCGCTGCGCCAACCGCTTCTCCAACCGCTTGAGCTGGATCTTCACGATCCCGTCCATGTCGTCCCGCGTCAGCCGGTCAAAGACGATCATGTCGTCCAGCCGGTTCAGGAACTCGGGCCGGAAATGCGCCCGAACCGCATCCATCACATCACGCTTGGCTTGGGCCGCGTCCGAACCGTCGGGCAATTGGCTCAACGCCTGCGACCCCAGGTTGGAGGTCAGCACGATCAGCGTTTGCTTGAAATCGACGCGCCGCCCCTGTCCATCGGTCAGGATGCCATCGTCCAGCACCTGCAACAGAACGTTGAAGACTTCCGGATGCGCCTTCTCGACCTCGTCGAACAGGATCACCTGGTAGGGCCTGCGGCGAACCGCTTCGGTCAGGACACCACCCTCGTCATAGCCGACATATCCCGGCGGGGCGCCGATCAAGCGCGCGACGGAATGCTTCTCCATGAACTCGCTCATGTCGATGCGCACCATGGCCTGATCATCGTCGAACAGGTATTCGGCCAGCGTCTTGGTCAATTCGGTCTTGCCCACGCCAGTCGGCCCGAGGAACAGGAACGACCCCAGCGGCCGGTTTTCGTCCTGCAACCCCGCCCGCGCGCGCCGCACGGCGCGGCTGACGGCCTGCACCGCCTGCATCTGGCCGATGACCCGCTTGCCCAGTTCCTCTTCCATCTTCAGCAGCTTCTCGCGCTCGCCTTCCAGCATCTTGGACATGGGGATACCGGTCCAGCGCTCGACCACCGCTGCGATCTGTTCGGGGCGCACGGCCTCTTCGACCATGACATCCTCGTCCTGCGCCTCGGCGGCGACCAGATCCTTTTCCAGCTGCGGAATGACGCCATAAGAAAGCTCGCCCGCGCGCGCGAGATCGCCGTTGCGCTTGGCCTGATCCAATTCCGCGCGTGCCTGATCCAGCCGCTCCTTGATGGTGCGCGCCTGATCCAGCTTGTCGCGTTCCGCCTGCCATTTCGCCGTCATCGCGGCCGATTGCTGTTGCAGATCGCCCAACTCCCGCACCAGCTTTTCCAGCCGATCCTTGGAGGCCTGGTCATCCTCTTTCTTCAGCGCCTCCGCCTCGATCTGCATCTGCAGGATCTGACGGTCGAGCGCGTCCAGTTCCTCGGGTTTGCTGTCGACTTCCATCCGCAACCGGCTGGCGGCCTCGTCCATCAGGTCGATGGCCTTGTCGGGCAGGAACCGGTCGGTGATGTAGCGATGGGACAGGGTGGCGGCCGCCACCAGCGCGGCGTCCGAAATCCGCACGCCGTGGTGCAGCTCGTACTTCTCCTTGATGCCGCGCAGGATCGACACGGTATCCTCGACCGTCGGCTCCTCCACCATCAGGGGTTGGAACCGCCGCGCCAGCGCCGCGTCTTTCTCCACGTACTTGCGGTATTCATCGAGCGTCGTGGCCCCCACGCAATGCAACTCGCCCCGCGCAAGCGCCGGCTTGATCAGGTTGGCGGCATCCATCGCACCATCCGATTTGCCCGCGCCCACCAGCGTGTGCATCTCATCGATGAAAAGGATGATCTCGCCGGCAGCCGCCGTGATTTCGCCCAGAACGGCCTTCAACCGCTCCTCGAATTCCCCGCGATATTTCGCGCCCGCAATCAACGCGCCCATATCCAGCGCCATCAGCGTCTTGTTGCGGAGCGATTCCGGCACATCGCCGTTGACGATGCGCAGCGCCAGACCCTCGGCGATGGCGGTCTTGCCCACGCCGGGTTCCCCGATCAGCACCGGGTTGTTCTTGGTCCGGCGGCTCAACACCTGCATCGCGCGGCGAATTTCCTCGTCGCGCCCGATGATCGGGTCGATCTTGCCCGCCCGCGCGGCCTCGGTCAGGTCGCGGGCGTATTTCTTGAGCGCCTCGTAACTGTCCTCCGCACCGGCGCTATCCGCCGTGCGGCCCTTGCGCAGATCGTTGATCGCGGCATTCAGCGCCTGCGCATTCACCGCGCCCGCCTCCAGCGCCTCGCGCGCCGGGCTTTGCACCACGGCCAGCGCGGTCAGCATGCGCTCCACGGCGACATAACTGTCCCCGGCTTTTTTCGAGATTTTCTCGGCCTCGTCCAAAACCTTGGCAGTCTGCTTGTCGACATAGATCTGGCCCGCGTCGCCCGTGACCTTGGGCAGTTTGGACATCGACAAATCAACGGCCTCGCGCACACGCTCGGGCGCACCGCCCGCACGCTTGATCAATGCGGTGGCCATGCCTTGGTCATCGTCCAAAAGAGCCTTGAGCAAATGCTCGGGCGCGAGTTTCTGATGATCCTCGCGACTGGCGATCGTCTGGGCGGCCTGAAGGAAACCGCGCGCGCGATCGGTGAACTTCTCCAAGTTCATGGTATTTCTCCTTGTCCAAGCGCCCGCTTGGCCACCACCCGGCATCGCGGCATGGTGGCCCTTGGGCCTCGGGGCATATGTGGGAACGTGCCGAGCCCATCACAAGGCGGAAAAACTGTACTAAAAGACAGGTTTTTATCATTTTCCCTCTTTTGCAAACTTTGGTGATCTGGCACCAAGGCCTTCGGGCGGTCGCGTGTGTACTGACCGCAGAGGGGGGCGCCTAACGCGGTGCTGGCGTCCCCCGTCTCTAATCGGTGGACAGCGCAGGCACCGATGCCTAGGAACGGGCAGCCCCCGTCCGAAAGGCCAAAGCCATGATCTCAAAAGCCGATGACCGCCTTATCGTTGCCCTCGATGTGGACAATGCCCTTCAGGGCCTGGCCCTTGCCGAACGGATTGGCGACGCCGCTTCCTTCTACAAGATCGGCCTCGGCATGCTGACCGGTGGCGGCCTCGCGCTGGCCAACGAACTCAAGCAAGAGCACGGCAAGCGCATCTTTCTCGACATGAAATTCTTCGACATCGGCGCGACCGTGGAAAAGGCCGTGCGTGGGATCGCCGCCTTTGACCTCGATTTTCTGACTGTCCACGGCGATCCGCAGGTGGTTGCCGCCGCGAAACAGGGTGCGTCGGGGACCGGGCTCAAGATCCTCGCCGTCACGATCCTCACCTCCAACGACCGCGCCGATCTCGATGCCAACCTGATCGTGCCGGGCGACATGGCCGAGATCGTGGCCGCCCGCGCCGCCCGCGCCTTCGAGGCCGGGGCCGATGGCGTCATCGCCTCCCCGCACGAGGCCGCGATGATCCGTGCCCTGCCTCAGGCCTCGAACCGCCTGATCGTCACCCCCGGCGTGCGTCCGGTGGGGAGCGACGCAGGCGATCAGAAACGCATCGCCACACCGGGCGCGGCCATCACCGCAGGCGCCGATCATATCGTCGTGGGCCGCCCCATCTGGCAGGCCGAAGATCCCGCCGCCGCCGCCCGCGCGATCATGGCCGACCTGCCCTGAGGCAGAAGTCAGCCCGACCTGTGGGCGCGCGCGCCACCCTCAGTCCTCGTTGATGTCCCGGTCAAAGGTCTTCACCTGCCCCCGGTAAACGCCGGCCCAGCGCCGTAGCGCCAGCCACGATCCCAGCGACACGACCGCAAAGATCAACAGCAGCAAGGGCAGCGATCCCGACACGCCCGCGCCCAGCGCCAAAAGACCGGCCACAACCCCCGCGCCCAAGGCGAATCCCAAAAGGACAAAGCCCGGCAATACCACCTCACCGATAGCGAGGATGACGCCCAGCGCACCCCAGATCCACCAGGCGGCCCACCACATCAGCCGCGTCCCTTCAGCATCTGGAACGCCTTGCCGAAGGCATCCACCGCATCGGCGGGCACGATGATCGTCTGGCTCCCCTGACCCTTCGCCACCTGCCCGATGGCCTTAACCTGCTCCAGCGCGATGTTGTATTGCACGGCCTCCAGCCCGCCCTTGGCGATGGCCTCCGCCACGACACCGGTGGCATAGGCCTCTGCGTCGGCCTCCACCCGGCGCGCCTCGGCTTGCTGGCGCGCGGCATAAAGCTCGGCATCGGCAGCCAGTTCCACCGCCCGCTTCTGTCCTTCGGCCCGCGTCACGGCGGCGCGCCGCTCGCGTTCCGCGTTCAGCTGCTGCAACATCGCGTCCCGTGTCGCCTGGTCCAGGCCCACATCCAGGATCTCGGCGCGCGTCACCTCGATCCCCCAATCGTTCACCGCGCCCTCGACGCTTTCCTTGATCCGCATGATCAGGCTGGCGCGGTTCGATTGCACCTCGTCCAGTTCCATCTTGCCGATCTCGGCCCGCACGATCCCCGCCACGGTCGTGGCGATGGCGGCATCCACGTCACGGATGCGGTAGACGGTCTTTTCAGGCTCAAGGACTCGGTAGAACACGCTCGTCTCGACCACCAGCAACACGTTGTCGAGCGTGATCGCATCCTGGCTCGCCGTGGGCAGTTGGCGCTCCAGCACCGATACGCGGTGCGCCACGCGGTCGAGGAAAGGGACGATGAAGTTGATCCCCGGCCCCAGCACCGATTTCAGCCGCCCGAACCGCTCCACCACATGCTGCTCGGATTGCGGCACGATCCGGATCGCCAGGAAAATGCACAGGATGAGGAACAGTGCCAGCAACAGCACGACAAGGCTCCCCCCCAACAGTTCGTTGATCAGCGCATCCATGGCTTGCCTCGCGGGTTGATCCTCGGGTTTCATGGCCGGAAATATGCGGCCATGCTCCGGTCCATGCTAGGTGAAAATGCGCCGTGTGACCGGGGGAATTCCCCACCGTGCTTCCCCCGCCGCACCTTCCGCCGATCGGCGCGCGCGCGTATGATCTTGCCATGCCCAGCCTGTGCCGCGATTGCCTGACCCAGTTCGACAGCGCCCGCCGCTGCCCCGCATGCGGCAGCCCGCGCCTCGTCGCGCATCCCGAGCTTTGGGATCTCTCCATCGCCCACATGGATTGCGATGCCTTCTACGCCTCGGTCGAGAAACGCGACAATCCCGACCTTCGCGACAAGCCGGTCATCATCGGCGGCGGGCGGCGCGGCGTGGTCTCGACCGCCTGCTACATCGCCCGGATCAAGGGCGTGCGCTCCGCGATGCCGATGTTCCAGGCTCTCAAACTCTGCCCCGAGGCTGTCGTCGTGAAAGGCCGGATGGATGTCTATGCCGAGGTCTCGCGCCAGATCCGCGCCATGATGGAGGATCTGACCCCGGCCATCGAACCCCTCTCGCTGGACGAGGCCTTCATGGACCTGACCGGCACCGCGCGGCTCCACGGCGCGCCGCCCGCCGTCCTGCTCGCCCGTCTCGTCAAACGGATGCAGGCCGAGCTTGGCATCACCGGGTCCATCGGCCTGTCGCACAACAAGTTCCTCGCCAAGCTTGCCTCCGACCTCGACAAGCCGCGCGGCTTTTCCGTCATCGGCCGTGCCGAAACCATGGATTTCCTGCGCGACAAACCCGTCCGGATGATCTGGGGCATCGGGGCCGCGGGTCAGGCCAGCCTCGACAAGATCGGCATCCGCAGCTTTGCCGACCTGCGCCGCTGGGACCGCGCCGATCTTCAGGCCCGCTTCGGCGCCATGGGCGATCGTCTCTGGCATCTCGCCCGGGGGCAGGATGATCGCCGCATCGCCCGCGACCGCGCCGTGAAATCCATCTCCAACGAAACCACCTTCGCCGAGGATATCACCGACCCCGACCTGCTCGACGGTCATATCTGGAGGCTGTCGGAAAAGATCGCCGACCGCGCCAAGGCCAAAGGGCTCGCGGGGCGCACCATCACGCTCAAGCTCAAGCGCGCCGATTTCAAACTCCTGACGCGCCGCCTGTCGCTTCCCGACGGTACCCAGATCGCCGACCGCATCTACCGTAACGCCCGCGCGCTCTACGACCAGACCGCGCATCCCGAACCCTACCGGCTGATCGGCGTCGGCCTTTCCGATCTTTTGCCCGCCGACAACGCCGACCGCGAAACCGACCTGCTCGACCCGCAGGCGCCCCGCCGGATCGGCGCCGAACGCGCCACCGACGCGATCCGCAAACGCTTCGGCGAAGACGCGATCCTCAAGGGCCGCGCCCTGCGCTGATCCGCGCCATCTTTGCTTCGAACATACTCCGGGGGGAGTCGCGGAACGCAGCGGGGGGCTGGCCGCCCTGCACCATCGCCGAACCGCTCCTGCCTATTCGGCGGCCAGCGCCATCCGCCCGGGCCGCGAGGCAATCACCCGCTCGATCACCCGCGTCACGATCCGCTTCACCACGTCGAACTCGGGATTGGGCCGCAAGGCCCGCTCGTTCATGTAAAGCGACCGGTCGATCTCGACCTGCACCGCATGTCGCCCGCGCGACGGCCGCCCATAATGCTGCGTGACGAAAGCCCCAGCAAAGGGCGCATTGCGGATCACGCACAGCCCCTCCGACACGAAACCCGCCTCCAGCGCATCAAGGATGTCGCCCGCCGCCGAGGCCCCGAACCGATCGCCCAGCACCACCTCTGGGCGCCGCTGGCCCGGGCGTGTCACGCTGTCCAGTGCCTCGTGCGGCATGGAATGGAAATCCAGCAGCACGGACTCGCCGAAATCCACCTCCGCTTCGGACAGCAAACCATCCAGCGCCGCGTGGTAGGGCCGCCAGACCGACGCGATCCGCGCCTCCGCCTCCGCCCTGTTCAGCTTGCCGCGATAGATCGCGCGCCCATTGGCGACGACCCGGGGAATCACCCCCAGCCCCGAGGATATCCGCGGCGTCTGCACCACCCGCCCAACGCCCTCGACCACGGCGGGGTCCATCTCCTCCGGGCTGCGGTTCAGGTCCAGCCAGGCGCGCGGATATTCCGCCGCGATCACCGGCGCGCCCAATCGCGGCGCTTCCTCGACCAGGATATCCATGAAGGCATCTTCCGAGGACCGGATCGTCCGCTCGTCCAGAACGCTGGCACGCAGGAACTCCGCAGGGTAATGCCGCCCGGAATGCGGCGAGGCCACCACCACCGGCGTCAAGATCCGGCGGGGTCGGTCAAGGCGATAGGGCGGGTGCATCGGGCTTCCGTTCAGGCTGCGTTACGACAGGATATAGCGGGATTTCTCGCCAAGCCAAAAGCCCTTGAACCACCCCCCCAATCCTTCTATAGACCGCTCACCCTAGCGGCGCGCCGTCGTCTCGGGCCGTCACGCTGTCGGTTCGAATCAAGATATGGGCGCTTCGTTTGACGGGATATCGGGCGGTTAGCTCAGCGGTAGAGCACTACGTTGACATCGTAGGGGTCACTGGTTCGATCCCAGTACCGCCCACCATCCCGGAAACGGGAAGAGATTTCGCCGGTTCCCTCGGGGGCCAGACAGCAACCCAAGGCGCATCGCCGCGCCGCGACGAAGGAGACAGGCCATGAAGGTCAAGAACTCGCTCCGCTCGCTCAAAGAGCGCCATCGCGACTGCCGCGTCGTGCGCCGTAAGGGCCGGGTCTACGTGATCAACAAGACCCAGCGCCGGTACAAGGCCCGTCAGGGCTGAGACCGCGCGACACGGATTGAAACGGGCCGCCCCTCAGGGCGGCCTTTTTCGTTCAGGCCCGCCTCAATCAAATAGGCCTGCCTCAATCAAAAAGGCGTCCGCCGATCGCCTCGGCCAAAAGCCGCACGACCGTGATCTGGTCCAGATACCCCGACGGCACCAATCCCCGCCCTTCCTGATAGGCCCGGATCGCGTCCCGCGTCTGCCGGTCGAACACGCCATCAGGCCGCCCCGGATCAAGTCCCACCTGCGCCAGCCGCTGTTCCACCAGCACCCGCACCGGCTGGCCGAGGTTCAGCGCCGCCTCGGCCTGCGCGGCACGCGCTTCGGCCTCGGGGCTCACACCCGATTCGATCTCGGCGATCCGGGCGCGCGCGGTCTCAACGAACAACCCGCTCGGATATTGCTCAAGGTAACTGCGGTAGGCCGCGACCGAATCCTCCCGGCGCACCGCATCCCATGCGTCCCGCTCATCGGCTTCGGCCTCGGCGCGCCGCGCGGCCTCGATATCGTCCAGCCGGGCGCGGGCGACATCGGCATAAAGCCCCCGGGGAAACCGCTCCAGATAGCTGCGCAGCCCCGGTTCGTCCTGTCCCTGCCCGATGGCCTGCCAGAACGCGCGGTCGGCCTGCTCCTCGGCCTCGCGCTGGCGCCGCGCCTCTTCCTCCAGTTCCGCTGCGCGCTGCGCCGCCGACTCGCGCAATCTCCCGATCTGGCGCGCCGTCAGGAACCCGGTCGCCTCATACCCCGACGCCTCCTGCCAAGTCCTGATCGCGCCGCGCGTGCCTGGGCCGAAAATGCCGTCGATCCCCCGCGTATTGTAGTCGAGCAGGGTCAGGTCGCGCTGGATCTGCTGGCGTGCCGCCCGGTTCAATTGCAGCGCCGTCTCCACGGCCTCGGCCTCGGCCAACGGATCGACCGGCACCACCGCCAATGCGGCCAGCGCCGCGCGCGCCTCCGCGGCATGGGCACCTTGCGGATAGCGCGTGAGATAGGCGTTGTAGGCCCCCGCCGTGTTCAATTCCCGCGCCGCCTGCCACAGCGCCGTTTCCTCGACCGACGGGCCGACAGGTGCAGCCACCACCGCGCCCGGATCGAGAAACGGCACCGCCGCCGACAGGAACCCGTGGCTGCGCAGGTTGCGCGAGCCTTCGACCGCGGCGGCAAGATCGGCACCCGGGCGCAACACCGCGTCCCGTGTGAACTCCGCCAGATCGTCAGGCGCGCCCGAGATCACGGTCACACCTTGCGGCGCATTGATCGGCCCAAGCCCCCGGCCAAGTCCCTCCCCCGTCTCGATCCCGCGCGGCTCCGTTCCGACCAGCACCATCGCCCGCCCCGGCACCTGCCCCGCAACCTCCAGAATCACGTCAAGCGACAGACCCTGCCGCCCCACTGTCGCAAGGTCGGGCGCCGCGGCCTCCGTCCCGAGAATCCATGTTCCCCTTTGCGACCGCACGACATGACCCGCCAAAGCGATGAACAGCCGCTCGGTCTCCTCGGCAGCGATCAGCGCCGACAGCCCCGCGCCCATCGCCTCCACAGTCCCGTTCTCGACCACGATCACCTCGAATCCGGCCTCGGTCAGCGGGCGTTCGAGCGCGGCGACCTCGTCGGCCTGCCGCAGGGATTGGCCATTGTCATGGCGCGTATTGGCGATCAGCAGCGCGGTATCGGCCAGCGCCGCAGGGGCGGTAAGCAGGCACAGGGCAACGGGCAACAGGGCACGCATGGGATAGGCCTCCGGCTAGGGTTTCATCTTGCCAGAGGGGTAGCATGGCCTGCGGCGGTTAAACGATAACACCGGTGCCGGGTCACTCGTACTTTCGTTGATCGTCTATGACCTTGCCGTCATTGGGCAGACTTCCGGGCGCCACGATCTCGACCTTGCCGCGCAGCTTCAACACCGCGGCCACGCTCTCGGACAGCGCTTCGGCGGCGATGCCCTCGGCCTCCACCTGCACAATCATCACGTCCATCTCGCCCTCGCGGTCCGCGACGACGCGGGCGCGCGTGACCTGCGGATGACGGGCGACGAATTCGGCCACCTGTTCGGGGCGCACGAACATGCCCTTGATCTTCGTGGTCTGGTCGGCCCGCCCCATCCAACCCTTGATCCGCATGTTGGTCCGCCCGCAGGGGCTTTCCCCCGGCAGAACCGCCGACAGATCGCCGGTGGCAAACCGGATCAGCGGGTAATCGGGGTTCAACGTGGTCACCACCACCTCGCCCACCTCGCCCGGCGCGACCGGATCGCCCGTGCCGGGGCGCACGATCTCCACGATCACGCCCTCGTCGACGATCATCCCCTCCATCGCCTCGCTCTCATAGGCGATGTTGCCCAGATCGGCGGTGGCGTAGCATTGCAGGCAGGCGATGCCGCGATCGGCGTATTCCTTGCGCAGCGATGGGAACAGCGCCCCACCGCCCACGGCGGCCCGAGTAAAGGACAGGGCAACCCCCATCTCCTCGGCCTTGTCGAGAATCACCTTGAGGTAATCGGGCGTCCCCGCATAGGCGGTGCAGCCCACATCGCGCGCCGCGCGCACCTGCAACTCGGTCTGGCCCACACCCGCGGGCAGCACCGCCGCCCCCACGGCCCGCGCCCCGCTTTCAAAGATCATGCCGGCAGGCGTCAGGTGATAGCCAAAGCAATTCTGCACCACGTCGCCCGGCCCTATCCCCACCGCATGCAGGAACCGCCCCATCCGCCACCAGTCATGGCTGACCCCGCCCGGCTCGTAGATCGGCCCCGGGCTCTGGAACACATGGGCAAGATTCGTCACGGGCAGCCCGCCAAAGGGCGGCTGTTCCGCCTGCCGCGCCACCAGCTCCGACTTGCGCAGCACCGGCAACCCCGCCAGATCCTCGAGCGCGGCCAACGCCGCGATCCCGTGCGAGGCCAGTTGCGCGTTCAATCCCACCAAGTGATCGGCGGCGCGCTCATCCGCGCTGCGCGTCTCCAGCGCGTCATAATGTTTGCGGTTCTCGTCCAGCATCAGCTCAACCACCTCTTGCGCCGCCGGTAGCTCCGGACATCGCGGAACGATTTCCGCCCCTCCTCGGACATGCCGAGATAGAATTCCTTCACATCCGGGTTCTCGCGCAGATCGGCCGCCGGCCCATCCATCACCACCCGCCCCGATTCGAGGATGTAGCCGTAATGCGCAAAGCGCAGCGCCACGTTGGTGTTCTGCTCCGCGAGCAGGAAGGTCACCCCCTGCTCCTCGTTCAACCGCTTCACGATGTCGAAGATCTGCTCCACCAGCTGCGGCGCCAAGCCCATGGACGGCTCGTCCAAAAGGATCGTCTCGGGCCGCGACATCAGCGCCCGCCCGATCGCCGTCATCTGCTGCTCACCGCCCGAGGTATAGCCCGCCTGGCTCGTTCGCCGTTCCTTCAGGCGCGGGAAATATTCATAGACCATCTCCAGGTCGGCAGCGATGGCGCCCTTGCCGTCCTTGCGCGTGTAGCTGCCGGTCAGCAGGTTCTCCTCGACCGTCAGGTGCTCGAAGCAATGCCGCCCTTCCATCACCTGGATCACGCCGCGCTCCACCAGTTCTGAGGGCGACAGATCCTGCACCCGCTCCCCGCGATAGGCGATCGTCCCCTTGGTCACCTCGCCACGCTCGGAATGGAGCAGGTTGGAAATCGCCTTGAGCGTCGTCGTCTTGCCCGCCCCGTTGCCACCAAGCAGCGCGGTGATGCCGCCTTTCGGCACCTTCAGGCTGACGCCCTTCAGCACCAGGATCACATGGTTGTAGATCACCTCGATGTTGGTGACCTCCAGAAGCGTCTCCGCCCCCTTCAGCTCCGGCGCGACGCCATCACCATGGCTTTCCAAAGGCTGGTCCAGCATGTCCGGGCTCTCCCCCTCTCGCGCTCACACAGGGCGCGGTCACATCCGGTTAAGGTTAACGGGCGGTCACGGACGGTGAACCACCCCCCTTCATCTTCCCCCAAATACGGGGGGTCCCGGCGGCGACGGCCCGCGCCGCCGCCGGGGTTTGGCTCAGCTTGCCGGGCAGGTGCGCGCCTCGATGCCGGCCTCGGCGGCGTAGGCTGCCGAATCCTCCAGCACGAGCGGCCCCGTCACGCTGTCGTCGGGCGCGATGAAATCGGTCAGCGTGACCCATTCCGTGCCGTTCCACTGCGTCATGATCGCCTGTCCGGTGCCGCCGTGATCGGCGCAGCTGACCGCGAACTCAGGCCCGATACCGGGCATGCCCAGTTCGTCCATCCGGGCATTGGTCATGACCAGCGCTTCCATCCCGTCGCGCATCATCTCGGCCGTGATGTCACCGACGCCATGGATCTCCTGCGCGGTGCGCGCGGCCTCGGCGGCCAGCATCGCGGCATACATGCCCCGGGTATACAGCACCGAACCCAGGTTCGTGCCGTCGCCCGCGGCAAGGCCCGCGTCGATCACGTGCTGCTGGATCTCCGCGAAGACCGGCATGTCGCCCAGACGGTTCATGTTCAGCGCGCGGTAACCCGCCGCCGCCGCCCCGGCCGAGGCCACGTCATGATCGGCACCCGCCCACCAGTTCCCGATGAAATTCTCCAGCGGGTAACGGATGTTGATCGCTTCCTGGATCGCCACCTGGTTCATCACGCCCCAGCCCCAGAACAGGACGTAATCGGGCCGCTCGCGGCGGATCTGCAGCCACTGGTTGCCCTGCTCCTGACCGGGGCTGTCGACCGCGATCTGCGTCAGGGTGAACCCATGCTGGGCTGCCAACGTCTCCAGCGTGCGGATCGGCTCCCGGCCATAGGCCGAGTTGTGATAGAGCAGCGTGATCGTCTTGCCCTCAAGCGAGCCGCCGTTTTCCTCCAGCAGCACGTTGATCATGACCGAGGCCGCGTCCCAGTAATTCGCCGGGTAATTGAACACGTGGCTGAAGATTTCGCCGTTCACGGCCGAGGTCCGGCCATAGCCCATCGTGTGCAGCGGGATGCCATCGGCGGTGGCGCGCGGGATCAACTGATAGGTGATGCCGGTCGACAGCGGCTGATAGACCAGCGCGCCATCGCCCTTGGTCGCCTCGTAGCATTCCACGCCGCGCTCGGTGTTATAGGCGGTTTCGCATTCCACCACCCGCACCGGCACGCCGCCGATGCCGCCGTCACGCTGGTTGAGCAGCGTGAAATAATCCTGGTAGCCATCCGAGAACGGGATGCCACCGGCGGCAAAGGGGCCGGTCCGATAGGACAGGTCGGGGAACATCAGGTCGGCAAAGGCCGGGGTGGCCAGCATGGCACCGGCGGCGACCGTGGTAAGCAGTTTCTTCATCGGGGTTATCCTCCCTTGGGTTGATCCGATTTTTTGTCTCGCCCCGGTTCGATGCCGGGTTTCTCGCTTGGCAGCCCCCGCCTCCCCGCGCGGGCCGCATCCTGTGGCGGGCGGCCTGCGCCCGCGCCTCCCGCTCAATGCGGGAAGGGCCACAACCTCAGCTTTTCCTTCATCAGAGCCCAAAGCCGGGCCAATCCATGCGGCTCCACGATCAGGAAGAACATGATCAAAAAGCCCACGATGACGAACTGGAAATGGGTGGCCAGCGCCGTGTCCCAGCCCATCGTATCGACCAGCAGCACCTTCAGCGCGACAGGCAACAGCACCATGAAGGCCGCGCCCGCGAAACTGCCGAACAGCGATCCAAGACCACCGATGATGATCATGAACAGCACGAGGAAAGATTTCTGGATGCCATAGGCCTCGCCCACCTCGACCGCGCCAAGATAGACGGTAAAGAGCAGCGCCCCCGAGATGCCGACGTAGAACGACGACACCGCGAAAGCCGACAGTTTCGCACGCAGCGGGTTCACCCCGATGATCTCGGCGGCGATATCCATGTCGCGGATCGCCATCCACTGCCGCCCCATCGCGCCCCGCGTCAGGTTGCGCGCCATCCAGGCCAGTGCGAACAGGAAGACAAGGCAGAACAGGTATTTCGCCCAAGCCTCGGCATTGGGCCCCGTGACCGCATGGCCGAGGATGAACCGCTCGGGCGCATTGATCTGGCCCGACGCGGAATAATTGTAGAACCACGGCACCTTGTTGAAGACCCAGACAAGGAAGAACTGCGCCGCCAGCGTCGCCACCGCGAGGTAGAACCCCTTGATCCGCAAGGATGGCAGGCCGAAGGCAAGGCCCACCATGGCCGTCATCGCCCCCGACAGGATCGTGATGGTGATCATGTCGAGCCCGGGAAAGGCCGTCATCAGCTTGTAGGAGGTATAGGCCCCCACCGCCATGAAACCGCCCGTGCCAAGGCTCACCTGCCCGCAATAGCCCGTCAGGATGTTCAGCCCGATGGCCGCGATCGCGTAGATGACAAAGGGGATCAGGATCGCGCTCGCCCAGTAATCGGTGATGACGAAGGGGATGATCCCCGCGCCGATGGCCAGCACGATGTAATAGCGGTAGCGGTCGAACCGGATCGGAAAGGTCTGGTTGTCCGCGGTGTAGCTCGTCTTGAAATCGCCGGCCTCACGATAGAACATGCCCGCCCTCCCCGATCTGAATCCAGCATGGCTCCGGATGGGGCGCCTGCCCCCCGGTTGCCTGCCAGACTTGGTGTGGTGATGTGCCCGCGCCGCGCGCGGTCAGCGCGCCTCGACCCTGCGCCGGGCGTAAAGGCCAAGGGCCAGACCCGCACCGCACAGGACCGGCATGGCCCATTGCATCGGCGCTCCGCCCACAAGGCTCGCCACGACGAACAGGCCCGCGATCCAGAACAGGCCGAAACCCACCGTGGTCGCGATGGCCCAAAGCTTGCGTTGCGCCGTCGATGCGCCCCGCGCGAAATCCGGCGTCCCGATATTGGGCTGCTGCAACTCGTCCAATGCCATGGCCATAGATCCTCCCAAGGGCGCGCGCATCCGAACCTCCCCGTCCGGACCCGGGCGCAGCCACAGCTTGCCGTGAAGCGGGCCGCACGTCAGCATCTATTTTCACCGTCAACCACATGACCCGGCTCACACCCTCTCGATGATCTTCTCGCCGAACAGGCCCTGCGGCCGGAACACGAGGAAGACGAGCGCCAGAACATAGGCGAACCAGTTCTCGGTCGCGCCGCCGATCATCGGGCCGATCGAGAATTCGAACAGCGCCTCGCCCACCCCGATGATCAGGCCCCCGATGATCGCCCCGGGGATCGAGGTGAAACCGCCCAGCATCAGCACCGGCAGCGCCTTGAGCGCGATCAGCGACAGGCTGAACTGCACGCCCAGCTTCGAGCCCCACATGATCCCCGCCACCAGCGCCACGATGCCCGCCAGCGACCAGACCAGAACCCAGACATAGTTGAGCTTGATGCCCACGCTCAGCGCGGCCTGATGGTCGTCGGCCACCGCCCGCATCGCACGGCCCTGCTTGGTGTATTGCGCAAAGGCGATCAGGCCCGTGACCAGCATCCCCGCCACGATGGCCGCCGAGATGTCGAGATTGTCGATGAAGAACCCGTAACCGAAGATCTCGAAGGTATTGGCGTCGATCCAATCGTTGATGCCCTGCGGCAATCCCACATCCATGTTGCGGATCTCCGACCCCCACATCAGGTCAGACACCCCTTCAAGGAAGTAGGCCAGACCGATGGTCGCCATGAACAGGATGATCGGCTCCTGCCCGACAAGGTGCTTGAACACGAAGCGCTGCACCAGCCACGCGAATCCCACCATCACCAGCACCGTCAGCGCGATGGCCGCCAGCGCAGGAACCTCCCAGCCGAAATAATGGATGTCGGTCCCGAAAATCTCGTTGATCAGATGGCCAAAGGGCACCCGCCCCTGCTGGATGCCCACCAGCGTCATGGCGGCGAACAAGGCCATGACGCCCTGCGCATAATTGAAGATCCCCGACGCCTTGAAGATCAGGACGAACCCCAGCGCCACAAGCGCATACATCACCCCGTTCAGAAGGCCGTTGAGCATGACCTCCATGGCAAAGATCAACTGGTCAGGCATCGCGGCCTCCCTCTGGTGCAATGGGGCGGATCGGGTGGGATTCAGTCATGGGCCACCCCCAGGTAGGCGTCGATGACCTCTTGGTTGCGGCGCACCTCGTCGGGCGTGCCGTCGCCGATCTTCTTGCCGTAATCCATCACGACCACACGGTCCGACAGGTCCATGACCACGCCCATGTCATGCTCGATCAGCACGATGGTCGTGCCGAACTCGTCGTTCACATCGAGGATGAAGCGGCTCATGTCTTCCTTCTCCTCGACGTTCATCCCCGCCATGGGTTCGTCGAGCAGCAGGATCTTGGGTTCCGCCACCAGCGCGCGCGCCAGCTCCACCCGCTTCTTCAGACCATAGGGCAGGCGGCCCACCGGCGTCTTGCGGATGTTCTGGATCTCAAGGAAATCGATGACCTCCTCGGCCTTGCGGCGGTTCTCCACCTCTTCGCGCTGCGCCTTGCCCCACCAGATCGCCTGATCGAGGATGGTGGCCTTCATATGGTTCAGACGGCCGGTCATCACGTTGTCCAGAACCGTCATCCCCTCGAAGAGCGCGATATTCTGGAACGTCCGCGCGATGCCTTGGCGGGCCACCTGAAACGGCTTCATCGGCGGGCGCTTCGACCCGCGATAGATCACCTCGCCCTCCTGCGGGTGGTAAAACCCCGAGATGACGTTGAGCATCGAGGATTTGCCCGCCCCATTGGGCCCGATGATCGCCCGGATCTCGCCCTCGCGGATGTCGAAACTGATGTCCTTGATCGCCACCACGCCACCGAACCGCAGCGTGATGTTGCGCATCTCCATGACCACGCCCCCGATGGTGCGCCCATCGGCGGTGACGGTCACATCCTGCCCGGCATCGTGCATCGCCATACCCCCCTGCGCGCCGCTCATTCCGCCGCCACCCGTGTCTCGGCCGCAGCCCCCACGACCATCGCGTCGCGCAATTCCAGCGTCGCGCTGATCTTGCCCTTGCGCCCGTCCTCGTAGGTCACTTCCGTCTCGGTGTATTGCTGGGCCTTGCCGGAATAGAGCGCGTCGATCAGATCGGCGAATTTCTCCTCGATGATCCGGCGGCGCACCTTGCGGGTGCGGGTCAACTCGCCGTCATCGGCATCCAGTTCCTTGTGCAGCACGAGGAAGCGATGCACCTGGCAGCCCGACAGCATCTCGTCGGCGGCAACGCTGCGGTTCACCTCTTCGACATGGCTCTGGATCATGGCCAGAACCCGCTCGTGCCCCGCCAGTTCCTGATAGGACCCATAGGCGATGTTGTTGCGCTCGGCCCAGTTGCCCACCGCCGTCAGGTCGATGTTGATGAAGGCGGTGCAGAAATCGCGGCCATTCCCGAACACCACCGCTTCCAGGATGTTGGGAAAGAATTTCAGCTTGTTCTCGACGTATTTGGGCGCGAACAGGCTGCCGTCGGCCATCTTGCCCACGTCCTTGGCCCGGTCGATGATCCTGAGGTGGCCTGTGCCTTCCTCGATGAAACCGGCATCGCCCGTGGCGACCCAACCTTCGGGATCCTTGGTCGAGGCCGTGGCCTCAGAGTTCTTGTAATATTCCACGAAAACGCCGGGGCTCCGGTAGAACACCTCGCCATTCTCCGCGATGCGCAATTCCACACCGGGCGAGGGCACGCCGACCGTATCGGGCCGCACCTCGTGATCGGGCTGCTGCGTGATGAAGACGCTCGCCTCCGTCTGTCCGTAAAGCTGCTTGAGGTTGATCCCCAGCGCCCGGTAGAAATCGAAGATCTCGGGGCCGATGGCTTCACCCGCCGTGTAGCCCACCCGGATCCGCGTCAGGCCCAGCGTGTTCTTGAGCGGCCCGATCACCAGAAAATTGCCCAAGGCGTATTTCAGCCGGTCCACCAGCCCGACCTGTTTGCCGTCCAGCAGTTGCGGCCCCACCGTCTTCGCGTGCTCCAGGAAATGGTGGAACATCTTGCGCTTGAACGCGCCCGCATCCTCCATCCGAATCATCACCTGCGTCAGCAGCGTCTCGAAAACGCGCGGCGGCGCAAAGTAATAGGTCGGCCCGATCTCGCGCAGATCGGTCATCATCGTTTCCGCCGATTCCGGACAGTTCACGCAAAACCCGGTCCAATAGGCCTGACCGATGGAAAAGATGAAATCGCCCACCCATGCCATCGGCAGATAGGCCAGAACCTCGTCATCCGCGCGCAGCCCGTCGAACTCGCTCGACGCCTTGGCGGTCATGATGATGTTGCGGTTGGACAGGACCACGCCCTTGGGCTTGCCGGTCGTGCCGCTGGTATAGAGCATCACGCAGGTCGAGTTGAAATCCAGCTCCGCCTGCCGCGCCGCCAGCTCCTGCCCAAGCCGCTCCTGCGCCCCGCGCCCTTCGGCCTGAACGCTCGTCAGCGAATGCAGCTTGCTGTGATCGTATTTCCTGAGGCCGCGCGAATCTTGATAGATGATATGCTCGATCTGGGGCACGCGCTCCTGCACCTCCAGAACCTTGTCGACCTGTTCCTGATCGCCGCAAATCACGAACCGCGCGAAACAATGCTCCAGCACATAGGCCATCTCTTCGGCCACCGCGTCCTGGTAGAGCGGCACGGGAACCGCCCCCACTTTCTGCGCCGCGACCATCGACCAATAAAGCGCGGGCCGGTTGCGCCCGATGATGGCGACATGATCGCCCCGGTCAACGCCCAGCGCCAAAAGACCCAGCGCGATGGCCTCGATTTCCTCGGCAGCCTCGGCCCAGCTCCAGCTTTGCCAGATGCCGAATTCCTTTTCCCGATAGGCGGGCTTGGAACCGAAGTTCGCCACGTTCCGCGCCAATAGCGCGGGCACGGAATTGGGAACACCCGCGGGTGCGTCTGTCTGAGCCAAAACCAATCCTCCCCTCGCCGGGCTCCTCTTCCCGGCGTCCACCATGTGCGGGCAGGGCCGCACCGCTCCACGATGACACATCATGGAAGTCGGTCAAGTTTTGCTCCAGTTTTGCGCAAATCTTTCGAATTGTAACAACAGCCCCGCCCCGGCTTGACGGATCGCCCGCGCCCGGTCAGCCATGAAGACCACGACAGGGCGGGGAGGAACGCCAAGGATGCTGCCACGCACAGGCACCGATCACCTGACGCGCGCCGGGTTGAACCTGATCCAGCAGGCGCTCTCGATCTATGATGCCGATCTGCGCCTTGCGGTCTGCAACCGCCCCTTCCAGACCATGTTCGGCCTGCCCGAACGTCTCGTCACCCCCGGCGCGCCCTTCGAAGATACGATCCGCTACCTCGTCGAAACCGGCGAATACGGCGAGATCGACGATATCGACACCTTCATCGGCACCCGCGTGGAACAGGCCCGCGCCTTCCAGCCCCATTACATGGAACGCCGCCGGGCCAATGGCCGCATGATCAGCGTCGAGGGCTCGCCGCTCCCCGAAGGCGGCTGGGTCACCGTTTACACCGACATCACCGCCATCAAGCGGCAGGAGGAATTGCTCCGCGCCCGGTCCGAGGAACTGTCCGAAAAGGTCCTGACCTATACCGAGGAACTGGCCGCCACCAACCGCGCGCTCGAAGCCACCATCGCCCAGCTCGAGGAAGCCAAGGCCGAACTGACCGAGATGGAGGCCCGCACCCGCCTCACCACCGAAATGACGCCCGCCCATATCGCCCGCGTCGACCGCGACGGCGTCTATACCTACACCAACCGCCGCCTGTCCTCGCTCCTGCCCGGTCGACAAAGCGATATCGTGGGCCTCACGTTCGAACAGGCACTGGGCATGCACACCGCGCTGCGCCTCCGCCCGCATCTCACCCGGGCGCTGGCGGGCGAGGCAAGCGTTCTGGAATTCACCGAAACCGACAGCGGGCGGCGCATTCGCACAGCCTTCACCCCCGACCAGACAGGCGCGGGCGACCCCATCACCGGCGTCTATCTCCTGTCCACCGACCTGACCGAGGAAACGCAGGCCAAGGCGGCGCTGGCCCAGACCCACAAACGCGAATTGGCCGCCCAGCTGACCAGCGGCCTTGCGCATGACTTCGCCAATCTGCTGACGATCATCCTCGGGCTACAGGGGCGGCTAGACCGGCTCGCCCTGCCCGATGGCGCGCGCGAGCTGACCGGCGCGACCCGTGCCGCCGCCCGGCGCGGGGGCGACCTTCTGAACAAGATCGCCCGCATGACCGGCCCCCATGACCCGCGCGAGGCGCCGACACGCCTTGCCGATTTCCTCGCCACCCTCGCGCCGCTCGCCCGCGCCACCCTGCCGCACGAGATCGACCTGACGCTCACCAATAACGTGGCCGCGCCCGCTCTCATGCTCGACACGGGCGGCTTGCAGGACAGCCTCCTCAACCTCGTTCTCAACGCCCGCGACGCCATCGGCCCGCACCCCGGACAGATCGCCATCCGCCTCGCCGCCGTGCAGGACACATGGCTCGACATCACCGTCACCGACACCGGCCCCGGCTTTTCGCCCGCCGCCCTCGCCCGCGCGCTCGACCCGTTCTTCACCACCAAGGGCGATGCCGGCTCGGGCCTCGGGCTTTCCATGGTCTATGATCAGACAAAACTGGCCGGCGGTCAGCTCAAGCTCGAAAACCGCCCCCAAGGGGGCGCCGCCGTCACCCTCCGCCTGCCCCTTCGCCCCGCCGAGGCCGAGGCGCGCCCCCTCCTCATCCTCCTCGTCGAAGATACCCCCGAAATCCGCGCGCAGGTCCGCGACGCCCTCACCGATCTCGGCCATCAGGTGATCGAGGCCGCCACCGCCGACGAAGGGCTGGCCCTGTCCGATATTCCCGGGATCGACTGGGTTCTGTCCGACATCCGCCTCGGCGCGGGCGATGGCGTCGATCTCCTGTCGCGCATCGCTGCCCGCGCGCCCGCGCTCCGGCTTGCCCTCATGACCTCGCTCCCCGCCACCGATCCCCGCCGCGCCACCGGCGCGCTCCGCTGGCCCGTGCTCCAAAAACCCGTGGACGGCTCCATGCTTCAGGCCCTTTTCCTTCAGGAGGCCGCGGCATGACCCAGCCCCTTGTCGCCATCCTCGACGACGAGCCGCAGATCCGCGCGCTTCTCTCCGACACGCTGACCGAAGCGGGCTTTCGCACCGCCACCTACGGACGCGCCGCCGATTTCGAGGCCGCACTCGCCCGCTCCACCCCCGATGTCTGCCTCGTCGATCTGGGCCTGCCCGACCGCGACGGGCTGGCGCTCGTCCACCGCCTCGCCCTCGAATCGGGCGCCGCGATCATCATCATCTCGGGCCGCGCGCAGGTGCAGGACCGCGTGACCGGGCTCGAGCTTGGGGCAGACGATTACATCATCAAACCCTTCGATCCGGCCGAGGTCGTGGCCCGCATTCGCGCCCGCCTCCGCTCGCCCAAGGCCCCGGGCCAAAGCCTCGACACCGCCCGCTTCAACGGCTGGACCGCCCATTTCGACCGCTACCTGCTCGTCGATGCCTCGGGCAGGGAGACCAGCTTTTCCCACGCCGAAGGCGAGGTGCTGCGCCTTTTCCTCGACGCGCCCAAACGCCTGATCTCGCGCCAGCAGATGCAGGAAAGCTTGGGGGGCGCTGCCGGCGAAAGCTTCGACCGCGCCATGGATGTCCGCATCTCGCGGCTGCGCACCAAGCTGGGCGAAGACCCGAAAAACCCCCGCCTGATCAAGACGATCTACGGCGCGGGGTATATCTTCCTGGGGGATGTGGTCTGGGGGTGAACCCCTGCTACTTAGGCTGCCCGCCCAAACACTTCTTCGCGGTGGTAACGCAGATAGTCGGGGTGCGGATGATCACGTCGGGATCTCGGCAGGATCAATTTTCGGCTCGGATGGAGCAATCGGTCGACGGTCGCCAGATCGACTTTGTTGTGCGAGACGAGAATGCTGTGATCCTCAGCAACAGAAATCAGACCTCGGTCGAACATCCAGTGAAGCGTTCCAGACAAGGCCAAACCATTCGGCACGATATCCGGACCGCTGTCGCCCACCGGCCTGATATGGGCGGCCTGCACTTCGGCCCGCCCGCCACCATTGCGCAAACTCAGGCCCGAGATGGCGCAGACTCCGCCATAGGCAGCTTTCACCATCCGCGCGAAGGCCGCGTCACGATAGGCACGATCAGACAAGAGGCGCACCCGCCCGGCGGCCAAAGGGGCGTCGCCATAGGGAGCCTGTACCTCGGCAAACCCGACGACGGGGCTGCGCGGCAAGGCATCGGGGCCTTCGGTTTCAGCCAATCCGGCCTCCACGATGGCAGCAAATTCCTTTGGGCTAATCCGCCGCACAGCTGATGTGTTGAGGCCCCCGGAGTAAGGTCGGCCATCAGCACCCATCAACCTGCGTTCATAGGTCTGCCCCTGCTTGTCCACACGAGGCACCGGTGTCTCAAACTGCAATAAGGTGCTCGGATCAAGCTCAGCGAAATACCAGCCTTTCCGCTTTGGGTCATCTACAAGGTCTACAACCTTTTGAGCACTGACGTAACCAAAGGCACCTTGCTTACTTTCATAGAAGACAACCCAGTCGCCAACCGTCTCACGCACCATGTTCACGTAGGTTGAGGGGAAATTGTACCTAAGACCGGGAAGGTCTGAATAAATAGAGTCCGGATTCTGGATAAAGACCGCGTTCGCCATGAGGAAAGGTTGCCGATAGGGTGCCTCAAAGACAAGGGTCCGGTCTTTTCATCCTCACCCCAACCGCGCCGCCGCCTCCGCCAGAACCTGCAACCCGGTGACCAGATCGGCCTCCGCCGTATCCTCCGCGAAATCGTGGGAAATCCCCCCGATGGAGGGGACAAACAGCATCCCCACCGGCATCAACCCCGCAAGGTTCGACGCGTCATGCAACGCGCCCGAGGGCATGGCCCGCCACCGTCCCGGCGCGACCGCCTCCGCCGCCGCCGACAGCGCCGCCTGCATCCCGGGATCCATCGGCATCGGTGCCAGATCATGGCGCAACCGCTCGGTCGTCACCGCGCAGCCGCTTTCGGCGGCCACATCCTGCAACAACCCCATGATCGCCGCTTCCATCCGGTCCAGCCGATCGGCATCGATATCGCGCCATTGCAGCGAAAACTCCGCCCGCCCCGGCACCACCGATGACGCCCCGGGGTGCAGCACGATATGCCCGATGGTCCAGACCGATTGCGGCGTCACGATATTGGCAAAGCGATCCGGCAGGGCCGTCGCGATCCGGGCCGCCACCGTAAAGGCATCCTTGCGATGCGCCATCGGCGTCGTGCCCGCGTGGTTCTGCTGACCGCGCACGGTGACCTGCACCTGCCGCAATCCCACGATCCCCGTCACCACGCCGATCGCCTCTTCCGCCTGATCCAGAACCGGCCCCTGTTCGATATGCATCTCGAGGAACCCGCTGAACCGCGCGGGGTCGACGAAATCCCCGACCCTCTCGCCCAAACCGGCCCGCGCCTGCGCAAATCCCGTCCCATCGGTCGCCACCAACCGGTCGGCATCCTCCAAGGACAGCTTGCCCGCCCAGACCGAACTGCCGGTCAGTGCGCCGAAACGGCCCTCTTCATCCTCGAAACTCACGACCGAAATCGGCGGCCCGCCCGCTTCCCGCGCCGCCCGCGCGATCTCCAAGGCGGCAATCACGCCCAGCGCGCCGTCCAGCCATCCGCCTTCGGGTTGCGTGTCCGAATGCGACCCCAGCAAAAGCGACCGCCCCTCCGCCAGACCAAAAACATTGCCAAGCGGGTCGATCCGCGCCTCCAGCCCCGCCTCCCGCATCCGCTCCGCCAGCCAATCGCGCGCGGCGATATCGGCCTCGGTCAGGGCGCGGCGGCGCACGCCCTTGGTGGCCTCATCGCCCCCAAAGCGGCGCAGCTGGTGAAGATCGGACAGGAAACGGGCGGGATCGACGGGAATTTTGCTCATGCAATGTTTCAATCACGCATGTCTCGCCCCGTCCAGCCGGGGTTGCGCCTGCCCGTCCTATCCCCCATCACCCGGGCGCACGGGCAGCAAGGAGACTGGAACATGGGCGAATTGGTGCTGGTCCGTCACGGACAGGCGAATTCCGCAGCCCAGGACGAAGACGGCTACGACCGTCTCTCCGACCTCGGCCACCAGCAGGCGCGCTGGTTGGGCGACTGGTTGCGAACCCATGACGCGCCCTTCGACCGGGTCCTGACCGGCTCGCTCCGCCGGCACCGCGAAACGCTGGCGGCCATGGGCGACATGGGCGCCCAGCCCGAGGTCGACGCCCGCCTGAATGAACTGGATTACTTCAACCTGACCCAGGCCCATGCCGCCCGCAACGGCACGTCCCCCACCACGCCCGAAAACTTCGTCCATCACATCACCGACGTGATGACGGCCTGGCAGCGCGCCGAGATCCAGGGCAACGAAAGCTATCTCTCTTTCGAATCCCGCGTGGCCGAGATGCTGACCATCGCCGCCCGCCCGGGCCGCCGGGTGCTCTGCGTCACCTCGGGCGGCGTGATCGGCATGATGGCGCGCCACCTCCTCGACCTCGACATCGCGCGCATGGCCCATCTGCTCGTGCCGATCCGCAATTGCTCGATCCACCGCGTGATGGTCCTGCCCGAGGCGCAGATCCTCTCGGGCTTCAATGCGACGCCCCATCTGGACACGCCCGACCGGCTCCACGCCCGCACGGAATACTGAACCCCCGCACCCCCGGCTTCATCTTCCCCCAAATACGGAAATCCTACGCCGGCCGCCCGGGCGGCTCACATGAGGTCGTCTTCCGCGCCGGCCACATCCAGCCCCATGGCCTCCGCCCCCGCCTCGAGGTGATCGGCGAAATGGGGACTGCCGAGCAAATAATCGGCGGTCGGTGTCGTGGCCTCCGCGCGGGCGGTCGCCACCGCCTCGGCCCAATCCTCGACCTCGAAACTGCCCCGACCGATCCAGTAGATGGCGACCAGTTCGGCCCGCGCATCCTCGGTCATGCCCTCGATGAAGGCGCGCAATTCGCCCTCCGCCCGTTCGATCTCGTGACCCATCAAGATCACCTGCGCCACAATGCTTGCCGGGATATCCATCGCGCCCATCCTCCTCGCGGTCCTGTGGCGACCATAGGACATGACCACACCGGCCCGGTCCTTGATCTGCCGCAAACCGCCGGGAGGTTTCAGAAGAACAGCCGCCGATAGATCCCGTGGGGCAAAAAGGCGCTCAACCGGAACACGAGGCTGAAGAGCGTCGGAAAACTCCGCACGAATCCCCCCGCCGTCATGTGTTCGAAGAACACGTCGGCCGCGGCCTCCGGCTCCATGATGAACGGCATCTTGAACTCGTTCTTGTCGGTCAGCCGCGTCTTGATGAAGCCGGGGTTCACCAGCTGCACCTCGACGCCCGTGTCCTTCAGATCGCCGTCGATCGATTCGGCCAGCGAATAAAGCCCCGCCTTCGAGGCCGCATAGCCGATGGCGCCGGGCAATCCGCGGAACCCGGACAGGCTTCCGGTCAACACGATGTGGCCCCGGTCCCGTTCGACGAACCCCGGCACCACTTCGCCCAGCACCCGCGCGGCCCCGGTCAGGTTCACGTCGAACATGGTCTCGACCGCTTCGGCATCCCAATTCTTGGCCGACAGCGGCCAATAGGCCCCCGCCAGAAAGATCATCCCGTCGATCTCGCCCACCTCGGCGCGGGCTGCCTTCACGCTCTCGCGGTCCGCGATATCGATGGTCACGACCGTCGCGCGCCCCGGCAATTCCGCCGCCAGATCCTGCAACCGCTCCGCCGACCGCGCCGACAGCACCAATTCCGCGCCCGCCCGGCTCATCTTCATGGCCAGCGCCCGGCCCAATCCCTCCGAGGCTCCGACCAGCCAGTAGCGTTTCCCGTTCCAGTCCCGCATCTCGTCTCCTTTCAGGTCGCTCTGCGCCGCCCGTCCCCGGGCAGCGCCGTGGTCGCCAGCACCGCCATCGCGCCCAGTTTCAGGACGCAAGGCACCAGCGCGTAAAGCCATGTCAAAAGGTCCAGCGCGCCTTGCGGGCTTTGCCCGCCCGACACGAACCCGGCCGCCTCCAGCGCGGGCAACAAAACCACCGCCGCAAAGGCGAGCGTCAGCTTGGACACGAAAGCCCAAAGCCCGAACCCCGCCGCGGCTTCCGGCGCGATCTCCTCCAGCCGCCGCGAAAACAGCGCGGGCAACAGCGCGAAATCCGCCCCCAACGCCGCGCCCGAGGCAAGGCAGATCACCGCGAACAGGATCGTATCCCCCGGCCCCAACCCCAGAACCAGCGAAAAGGACACAATCGCCAGCGCCATGGCCGACAGCAGCATCGCCCGCGCCCCGAACCGCGCCGCCAGCCGCGTCCAGACCGGCGCGGACCCCGCCGCCGCCAGAAAGAACAGCAGCAAGAGCGGCCCTTCCCACCCCGGCGCCTCCAGCACGCTTTCCACATAGAACAGGAACAAGGTGGACGAGACGGCGACAGGCGCCGCATTCATCAACGCCACGATCAACAAGCGCCGCGCCACCGGATCGGCCAGAACCACGCCGAAACCGCCCTCGCCCGCGACTGGCCCGGCGCCGCTCCAATCCCTGCGCATCAGCCACAGGGCCAGCGCGCAAACCCCGGCAAAGCCCAGCGCGAAATTGCCATAGGGATCGCCCGTCGCATCCAGAACCGTCGGCGCGACGGCGGCGATACACACCCCCAAAAGCGCCCCGGTCTCCCGCCACGCGGCAAGGTTCAGATAGCCCTGTTCGCCCAATCGTGGGGCCGCCGCGACGCCTTGGGCATACATGCAGATCGTCAGGAACGAAAAGCTCGAGAAAAGCCCCGTCATCATCAACGCAAACCACCAGACAGGCGCGATCGGTGGCGCGACGGCGAACAGCCCCAGCATCGATCCCGCCAGAACCGCGACACCCCCCGCCACCGCCAGCCCGCGCCGCTGCCGCAACCGCTGCGCCAACCAGCCAAGGCCCGGATCCTGCACCACGTCGAACAGACGCAGCACGAACAACACACCCGCCAGCGCACCAAGGCTCACGCCATAGCTGTCGACATAGACCTTGGGCGCGTGAATGTAGATCGGCAGGCCAGCGGCCGCCAACATGCCCGCGAACACCGCGTAACCCGGTCGCGATGGCACGGATGCCATACTCAGGACACTTCGCGCTCGGGCGGTTCCGGACGCACGCGATAGCGCGCCCCTTTCCACCACAGCTTCAGCGCCTGCCAATGGATCAGCGCCAGAACCCGCCGCGCCCCCAAGGGACGGCGCAGCGCGGAGCGCAGGATGCCAAGCGTGGTCAGGGCCGCGCGCCGCCCCGTCAAGGTCGCCAGAACGCCCTCGTTCCCGGTGGAATAATCGATCCAGATGCCCACCCGGTCCGCCCGGATGTCGAACCGGAACGTGTAGCCCCCCGCGATGGGCTGAAAGGGCGAGACATGCATGATCTTCTGCGCGCTCAACACGTCCTCGCGGGTGATCGGCTCCCGATCCTCGCGCGCACACAGATAGGAATGCCTATCGCCAAAGGTATTCGTCACCTCCGCGATCACCGCCCGCATCGCCCCCGCCGCGTCATGCGCCAGCCAGAACGACACCGGGTTGAACACATGGCCCAGCATCCGCGGCTGCGCGAGCAGCATCAGCTTACCCCCCGTCACGCCCGCCAGACCATGCGCCGCCAGCACCTCCCGCGCCCAAGGCGCGCCGCGCCCCGCTTTCGGCGGCCCGCCGTGGTCGGCATCGTGCAGCGCGGTCAGCCCCGCCCGGTTGCGCCCGAACAGCCACGGCGCGCGCGGCCGCGCCTCCTCGGCATCCAGCATCACGTAGTCGATGGAATAGGTGAAAGCATTCTCCACCGCCCCACGCCGCCCGTGAAAGGTCGACCCCGCGATATGGTCGACCGCGCTCATGCAGCCAGCGCCGCCCGATCCCGTTCCGCCATGGCGTTCACCACGTCGATGGCGCTCGAATATCCATCCTCGTGGAACCCGTTCTTCATCCATGCCCCGCAGAACCACGTGTTGTTCTGGCCGTTCATCGCGCGGACACTGCCCTGCGCGGCCAATGCGGCCAGATCATAGACCGGGTGACGGAATTCCGCCGTGTCATAGATCAATTTCTCGTCGATGGGCGCGCGGCTGTTCAGCGTCACGAACAACGGATCGCTTTCCGGGATCGGTTGCAGGCAGTTCATCCAATAGGTCAGATCGATGGGTCCGCCCTCGTGGCCCGCCCGCTCGGTGTAGTTCCACGACGACCACGTCACACGCCGCTGCGGCATGGCGCGCGGATCGGCATGCAGGACGGCGGTATTGGGTTGGTAGCGCACCGCCCCCAGGGCCGCGCTTTCCTGCGGGGTCGGGTCGGCCAGCATCCGCAGGCTGTCATCGGAATGGGTGGCGAAAACCACCTCGTCGAACCCTTCCCAATCGCCACCATGCAAGATGTCCACGCCGTTCGGCCCGCGCTTGACCGCCTCGATGGGGCTCGCCAGCCGGATATCCACGCCCTTGGCCCGCATCGCACGCTCCAGGCGGCAGACATATTCGATGGACCCGCCCCGGACGGTGTACCACTGGTGCTGCCCGGTCGCCTGCAACAGGTGGTGGTTGCGGAAAAACCGCACCAGCGCCTGCGCCGGGAAATCCATGATCTCTTCCTTCGGCGTCGACCAGATCGCGCCGGAAATCGGCGTCAGGTAATAGTCGCGGAACCATTGGCCCATGCCCATCTGGTCCATCAACTCGCCCAGCGTGATCGTGCTGTCGGTCGCCACCGCCTCGGCCTGCGCGTTGAACCGCATCAGGTCGCGCACCATCCGCAGGAACCCCGGCCGGACAAGGTTCGATTTCTGCGCGAACAGCGCGTTCAGGCTTTTCAGCCCGTATTCGATTCGCCCACCGCCGATGGAGGCGGCGAAACTCATGTCCGACGGGGCGACCGGCACTTCCAGCTCGTGGAACAGCTTGACCATGTGCGGATAGTTCACGTTGTTGAACACGATGAACCCGGTATCCACGGGTTGGTCTCCACGCTTGCCCGCGATGACGGTCCGCGCATGGCCGCCCAGCCGCCCCTCGGCCTCGAACAGGGTGACGGAATGGCTGTCGGCCAGATGATAGGCCGCTCCCATGCCGGAAATCCCTGCGCCGATCACGGCAATGCGTTTCGGCGCGTGGGCCGGCTGTTCGAATGGCATCTGTCGGTCGTTCCTTCGGTTGCGAATGTGGCGCTTTGTCAGGCTTACGAAACGCAACCCTGTACAGATCAAAGAATTTATTTTTGATCCGGTCTAGGGCAATCGACGTAACGAAGGTATGCTGTTGTCGAACGACCGTGCGGACCATACAGCCGAAGGCCAGACCGTCGCCCCCGCGGCGCGGGCGATGGCGTTCGAGCGTGAAAGGCGGCGTGAGGCGGTGACAGCACAAGACACCATCGACGTGCAATGGGCGGACAGGATTGCCGCCATCGCACGCTCACAGGATCAGGCTGCCTTTGCCGAGGTGTTTCGTCACTTCGCACCGCGGGTAAAGGCTTTCTTGATGAAATCCGGGGCCGACGAGGCCCTGGCCGAGGAATGTATGCAGGACGTGATGGCCACGCTCTGGAACAAGGCGCATCTCTACGACCCTTCGCGGGCCGCCGTGTCGACGTGGATTTTCACCATCGCACGCAACCGCAAGATCGACCTGTTGCGCCGCTACGCCCGCCCCGAACCCGAGGAATTGCCCTGGGGTCCGGAAGAATCACCCGACCAGGCCGATATCCTCGCCCTGCAACAAGAGACGACCAAGCTGGCGGATGCGATCCGCACGCTTCCCGAAAAACAGCGGCAATTGATCGAAAGGGCGTATTTCGGCGACCTCACCCACAGTGAAATCGCGGCAGAAACCGGATTGCCCCTTGGCACGATCAAGTCCCGCATTAGGTTGGCGCTGGAAAGGTTGCGCCACGCAATGACCTGAGAAAGGCGACGAATGCAGACCATTCGCCACAATATTCCCGATAACCTGCTGATGAGCTACGCCGCCGGCGTGCTGCCGCAGGCGTTCGATCTCGTGGTTGCGACCCACGTTTCCCTCAGCGACGACGCCCGCGCGCGTCTTGCCGGGTTCGAGGCGGTCGGCGGCGCGATGCTCGACGACATGGACGAGGCGCCCATCGCGTCCGACAGTCTGGAACAGACCATGGCCCGGATCGCCGGCATGAAGCCGACGCGCCGCACCCCGCCCGCACAGGGCATCTTCCCCGAACCGCTCCGCCGCATGGTCGGCGGGGACGCCGATGCCGTGAAATGGCGCAGCATCGGCCTCGGCGCGCGGCAATCCGTGATCTATTCCGATGGCGATGCGACGGCCCGCCTGATCTGCATTCCCGCCGGTCAGGCCATGCCGCAGCACTCCCACCGGGGTCTCGAGATGACTTTGGTTCTTCAGGGCGCCTTCCGCGACGACGATGGCGTCTATGCCCGCGGCGATATCGAGGTGGCCGACCAAGAGGTCGATCATACCCCCGTCGCCGAACCGGGCGAGGATTGCATCTGCCTCATCGCGACCGATGGGCGGCTCAAGTTCAACGGCCTCCTGCCCCGGATCGCGCAGCCCTTCCTCGGCATCTGATCCGGTCCGCCCCGAAACTCCCGAACGCCGCGCCCTCACCAGCGCGGCGTTTCGCGTTTTCGCCCCCAACGTTGCAATTGCAACGTTCCTGTGCCATGTCCCTCCCAGATGACGGAGGCTCGACATGACCGACCAAAGCACCCCCCGCCCGATGGTGCAGGCCCAAGGGCCAACCGGCCCGCATCAGGGCTACATGCCCGGCTTCGGCAATGATTTCGAGACCGAGGCGCTGACCGGTGCCCTGCCGCAGGGCATGAACAGCCCCCAGAAATGCGCCTATGGCCTTTACGGCGAACAGCTGTCGGGCACCGCCTTCACCGCCACGCGGCCCGAACGCACATGGTGCTACCGCATCCGGCCTTCGGTGAAGCACTCGCGCCGCTACGAAAAGATCGCGCTGCCCTACTGGAAAACCGCGCCCCACATCGACCCCGATGTGATCAGCCTCGGCCAATACCGCTGGGATGCTGTTCCCCATTCCTCCGACGCTCTGACCTGGCTTACCGGCATGCGCACCATGACCACGGCGGGCGACGTGAACACTCAGGTGGGCATGGCCTCCCACATCTATCTCGTCACCGCCTCCATGGTGGACGATTACTTCTATTCCGCCGACAGTGAATTGCTCGTCGTCCCCCAACAGGGCCGCCTGCGCTTCCTGACCGAACTGGGCGTGATCGACCTCGCCCCGCAAGAAATCGCCATCCTCCCCCGTGGCCTCGTCTACCGCGTCGAACTCATCGACGGCCCCGCCCGCGGCTTCGTCTGCGAGAATTACGGCCAGAAATTCGAGCTTCCGGGCCGTGGCCCCATCGGCGCGAATTGCATGGCCAATCCCCGCGATTTCAAAACCCCCGTCGCCGCCTTCGAGGACCGCGAGGTTCCCTCCACCCTCACCGTCAAATGGTGCGGACAATTCCACCGGACCGAAATCGCCCAATCCCCGCTCGACGTGGTGGCGTGGCACGGCAATTACGCGCCCTGCAAATACGACCTGACCACCTATTGCCCGGTCGGCGCGATCCTCTTCGACCATCCCGATCCGTCGATCTTCACCGTGCTGACCGCCCCTTCGGGCCAGCCGGGCACGGCCAATATCGATTTTGTCCTGTTCCGCGAACGCTGGCTCGTGGCCGAAAACACCTTCCGCCCGCCGTGGTACCACAAGAACGTCATGTCCGAGCTTATGGGCAACATCTACGGCCAGTATGACGCCAAACCGAAGGGCTTCGTCCCGGGCGGGCTGTCGCTTCACAACATGATGCTGCCCCACGGCCCCGACCGCGACGCCTTCGAGAAAGCCACCAATGCCGAGCTGAAACCCCACAAGCTCGAAAACACCATGTCCTTCATGTTCGAAACCCGCTTTCCCCAGCACCTGACCGCCTTCGCCGCGCACGAGGCCCCGCTTCAGGACGATTACATCGACTGCTGGACCTCGCTCGAAAAGAAATTCGACGGATCACTGCGCCCCAGCGGGGGCGACGGCACGCTGCGCCCCGACGGCGGCGACGGAACGCCGGAAAAGGGATGAGCAAATTCGGCCCCACACGCGGCGAGGTGAAACTCCGCCTCGCCATCAGCCTTGCCGGTCTTGCGCTCCTGATCGGGGCCTATGCCTTCAACGGGATCGGCGGCATCGCGTCGCTGGAAATCGCGATCATCGGGACTGCCTTCTTCGGCGGCTCCGCGCTATGGTGCATCCTCAGGTTGCGTCGAAAGGACGATTCATGAGCACCGGACAGATCATCCAGCTTGTCCTTCAGGGCCTCGTCTTCATCGCATGGGCGGGGCTGATGTTCCGTACCCTGTTCCTCTTGCGCGCCCGCGCGGCGGATCAGACCGGCACAACCTTTCCGGGTCCCGGTCAATTCATCGCCCAAGCCGGCCATTGGCTCCGCTCGGACGAAGATCGCGCCGAACGCAAGACGTTGGGCTTCATGACCTTCGTCCTGCTCGCCATGTCGCTGTCGACGGCCTTTCTCGGGTCGCCCGCCGCGGGCTAGATCATGTCGCGCAAAAATGGGAATTGGTTTTGCGCTCCCCGGACATGCGACATCAGAAGGTTAGAGAGCGGCGCGTGAATGCGCATGAACGCGACGCGCTCTAGGCGGCGTTCTGCGCCGCCGCCTCGCTCCGCAGGAATGCGGGCTTGCCCGGTTCGCTCAATTCGGGCGCATGGGCATAGCCGCCCAGATCGAACTCCAGAATGCTTTCAGGGTCGGTCAGCCGCCGCTCGATGATGAACCGCGCCATCGCGCCCCGCGCCTTCTTGGCGTAGAAACTGACGATCTTGGGACCCGTCGGCTTGTCCTCCAGAAATTGCGGCGTGATCACCCGCAGGCCCAGCGCCGCGCGGTCGGCCGCCGTGAAATACTCGACCGAGGCGCAATTGATAAGCACATCGGTGCCAAGGCTGCGGGCATCCTCGGCCAGCGCCTCCGCGATCCTGTCACCCCAATAGGCATGGAGATTCGGCCCCATGTCGTTTTGCAACCGGCTCCCCATCTCCAGCCGGTATTGCCGGATCGCATCCAGCGGGCGCAAAACCCCGTAAAGCCCCGACAAGATCCGCAACCGCTCCTGCGCGAACCGCAGATCCTCGGCGTCAAGGCTCGCCGCCTCCAACCCCTGGTAGGTGTCACCGGCAAAGGCAAGCGCCGCAGGCCGCACATCCGCCTCCGCCGCGTCGAAATCGCGAAACCGTTCGGCGTTCAGCTTGGCAAGGCTGGGCGAGATATCCATCAACTTGCCCAGCTCCGCCTCGCTCAACCCCCGCGCCACACCCGCCAGATGCACTGCATCGCCTGCGAAACGCGGTTCGGTCATGGCGATGTCCCGCTCGGCCCAGTCCAGACGCTTGGCAGGCGAAATCACGGTCAGCATGGGGCAAATCCTCTCGCGGCTTGTGTCCCGTCCTGACCTAGCGCCCCGATGGCCGCCAGACAACCGCGCCAAGACCCTATCCAAGCCCTTGAGATTATCCGCCGTTCCGCCCAAGCTTGCAGATGCAACCTCCGGGACAGACCCTTGATCGATCATCCAGACCAGCCCACGCCGCAGGGCGACAGCAGCGCGCGCCAGCGTCTCCAGACCGGGGCGCTTGTCATCATCGCCGCGGCGGTGATCCTGTTCCTTCTGGTGCAGGCGCGCTTCATGCTGACCTCGCTCGCCGTGGCGATCATCGTCTTCAGCCTGACCAGCGATGCGATCAGCTACATCTCCCGGCTCAAGGTCGGGCCGCTGCGCATCCCCAACTGGCTGGCGAGCCTCGCCGCCGTGCTCCTGATCTCGACCGGGCTTTTCATGCTCAGCTCGCTGGTTCTCTCGCAGGTCAACACCGTGCTCTCGACGACGCTCACCTATACCGAACGCGCGCCGGGGGCGGTGGCCGATCTCTTCGCCTGGATGGGCCCCGAGGTCGAAACCGCGATCCAGAACGCGATGGGCAGCATCGACGTCTCGGGCTACCTGCGCACTGTCGCGGGGCAGGCGGGCGGGCTGATGCAGGGCACGGTTCTCGTCATCCTCTTCGTCGGCTTCCTCTTTGCCGAACGGCTCTGGTTCGACGTGAAACTGACCAGCCTGATGGGGGGCGATGCCGCCCGCGCCCAGCAGGCCCAGCGCATCATCGGCGCGATCATGGGACGGGTGAACTATTACCTGCTCGTCAAAACCGTGGTCAGCGCGATCACCGGGCTGATGGCCTATGGTGTCAGCGTTCTGGTGGGGCTGGAACTGGCCGTGGCCATCGGCGTCCTGACCTTCATCCTCAACTACATCCCCAACATCGGCTCCATCGTGGCCACCGTTCTGGCCGTGCTGGTGGCCCATGTGCAGCTGGGCGAACCGGGGCCGACGCTGGCCTATTTCTTCGCGCTCTTCGTGATCCAGTTCATCAACGGCAACATCATCGACCCATGGCTGATGGGCCGGACGCTCAGGCTCTCGACCTTCGGGATCATCGTGTCGCTGGCGTTTTGGGGGGCAGTCTGGGGCATCGCGGGGATGTTCCTGTCGGTGCCGATCATGGTCGCGGTGATGATCGTGGCCAGCCACGTCCCCGGCCTGCGCCCCGTCGCCGTGCTGCTCTCGCGCGAAGGGCTCCCGGACGAGGCCACCGCCCCACTCCTGCGCAAAAGCGCCCCTGCGGAGTAGAGCATATCGCGCAAAAGTGGGAACCGGTTTTGCGCTCCCCGGACATGCGACATCAGAAGATTGGATAGCGGCGCGTGACTGCGAAGGAACGCGACGCGCTCTATTGGCCCCTCAGCCCGCCTCGCGCAGCACCTCGAGGAACGCGTCCCCGAACCGCTCCGCATGGCGTTCCCCCAACAGGCGCGCCAGCGCGGATCGGTCGGCGGGCCGCACCTCGGCCAGCTTGGCCAGTTGCGACGACGAACAGGTCATCGGCTTGTCCGTCCCATCCGCCCCCCGCGCCAGATCGGCCTGCGCCGCCACAAGCCGGTCATAGATCGCGCCCGCATCCCGCCCCGCCAGCTTGCGCCGCGCGGGGTGCAGCGCGTCAGGCGCATCGCCGGTGATCACCGCCAGAAAGACCGCGCCGTATTTCTCCAGCTTGCTCGCCCCGACGCCCCCGATCCGCGCCATCTGGTCCAGCGTCGCGGGCCGCGTCTCGGCCATCTCGATCAGCGTCTTGTCGGTGAAAATCACATAGGCCGGCACCCGCGCCGCTTCGGCCAGCGCGCGCCGCTTGGCCTTCAGCGCCGACAACAGCGGCGCATCCTCTTCGCTCACCAGCATCTTCACCTGCGGGCTGCGCGGTGCCTTGGCGATCGTGTCCCGGCGCAGCGTGATCCCCGCCTCGCCCCGCAGGATCGGCCGCGCCGCTTCCGTCATCCGCAGCGCACCATGCCGCCCCGGATCGGGCCGCACCAGATCATGCGCCGCCATCTGCCGGAACACCGCCTGCCAGCCGCGCTTGTCGAATTCCGTGCCCACCCCGTAGGTGGGCAGCATGTCATGCCCGCGCTCGCGCACCTTCTCCGTCGCCGTCCCGGTCAGCACGTCGATCAGATGCCCCGCCCCGAACCATTCGCCCGTCCGCAAGATCGCCGACAGCGCCTTTCTCACCGGCGTCGTGGCATCGAACACCTCGGGCGGGTTGGCGCAAAGATCGCAATTTCCGCAAGCCTCCGACACCTCCCCGAAATATCCCAACAGCACCCGCCGCCGACAGCCCAGCGCCTCGGCCAGCCCCAACAGCGCGTTCAGCCGCGCGTGATCGGCCTCCTTCCGCTCGGGCGGCGCCAGCCCCTCGTCGATCTGGCTCCGACGAAACCGGATGTCATCGGGCCCGAACAGCGTCAGCGTATCGGCCGGCGCCCCATCGCGCCCCGCGCGCCCGATCTCCTGGTAATACCCCTCGATCGACTTGGGCAGATCGGCATGGGCGACCCAGCGGATATCGGGCTTGTCCACCCCCATGCCAAAGGCGATGGTTGCCACCACGATCAACCCGTCCTCACCCGCGAACCGCCCCTCGACCACGCGGCGATCCTCGGCGTCCATCCCGCCATGATAGAAACACGCGCTATGCCCCGCCTCGCGCAAGGCCGCCGCCAGCGTTTCGGTCTTGGCCCGCGTCCCGCAATAGACGATCCCCGATTGCCCCTTGCGTGCCGCGGCGAAACTCAGGATCTGCGCCCGCGGGTTCTGCTTCACCTCGAAGGCCAGCGCCAGATTGGGCCGGTCGAACCCCCGCAAAAAGCTTTCGGGCGGCACCCCGTCGAACAGCCGCGCGACGATTTCCTCGCGCGTTTCGGCATCCGCCGTCGCGGTAAAGGCGGCCAGCGGCACATCCAGCGCGCGCCGCAATTCCCCGATCCGCAGGTAATCGGGCCGGAAATCATGGCCCCACTGGCTGACGCAATGCGCCTCGTCCACCGCGATCAGGCTCACACCCGCGCGCCGCAACATCCGCTCCGTCCCGGACGAGGCCAACCGCTCCGGCGCGATGTAGAGCAGCTTCAGGCTCCCCTCCTCCAACGCCGCCCAAACCGCGTCGGTTTCCTCCGGCGTGTTGCCCGAGGTCAGCGCGCCCGCGACAACGCCCGCCTCGCGCAATCCCCGCACCTGGTCCCGCATCAGCGCGATCAAGGGTGAGATCACCACCGTCACCCCTTCCCGCATCAACGCAGGCAACTGGAAACACAGCGATTTGCCCCCGCCCGTCGGCATGATCGCCAAGACGTTGCGCCCCCCGGCCACCGCCGCCACGATCTCTTCTTGTCCGGGGCGGAACTCGGAAAACCCGAACACGCGGGACAATAGGGCGGTCGCATCCTGCATGGGGCCTGTCGGGTCTTTCTGCGTTTGGCTCGATTTTTATGGACTTTCCCATGTTGAGAAGCCGTAAACAAGCCTCCGGACGCCAGATCGCGGGGGTCTTGGGGGGACATCCACAAGATATTCCCCTCTGCCTGCCTCTGGCCCGCGTCAGGTCGTCCCCTTACATGCAGCATCCCGGCCCGTTACGCCGGGGCAACCCGACCCCGATCAGCAAAGGATGGGCTGACATGTCGCTGCAAAATACCCTCGCCGCCGCCCTCGCGGGCCTCACGCTCGCCACCGCCGCCCCCGCACAGGAGGTGACACTGCGCTTCCAGCATTTCGTCTCGCCCGCGAGCGCCAATCCTACCTATTTCATGCAGCCTTGGGCCGACGCGATCATGGAACAATCGGGCGGCCGCATCCGGGTGGAAATCTACCCCTTCATGCAATTGGGCGGCACCGCCCCCGATCAATACGACCTCATCCGCGACGGCGTGATCGACGGCGGCTGGGTCATTCCCGGCTACCAGCCCGGCCGCTTCCCCGAGGCCGAGGCGCTGGAACTCCCCTTCATGACCACCAAATCCGCCGAGGAAGCCAGCCGCGCCGCCTGGACCTTCACCGAACAGCACCTGCTCGACGATTTCGCCGATGTGCACCTGATCGCGGCGCACATGCACGGGCGCGGCCTTGTCCATCTTCAGGGACCGGCCATCGAAACCCTGTCGGATTTCGACGGATTGCGCCTGCGCGGCCCGTCGCGCGCGGCCACGCTCCTCTTGGAACGGCTGGGCGCGACCCCCGTCGGCATGCCCGTCCCCGCCTTCCCCGAGGCGCTGTCGCGCGGCGTCGTCGATGGCGGCGTCATCACATGGGAACAGGCGCCCTCGCTCCGGCTGGATGAACTGACCGAAAGCCATACGGACGTTGCGGGCGATCACTCGCTCTACAATCTCTATTTCCTCTGGGCGATGAACCGCGACAGCTACAACGCCCTGCCCGATGATCTGCGCGCCGTGATCGACGCCAATTCCGGCCTCATGGCCTCCGCTTGGGCCGGGCGCGCCCATGACACCGGCGATGCCGTGGGGCGTCAGGCGATGGAGGATGCCGGCAACATCATCGCCGAGATGTCGCCCGAACTGACCGCCGAGATCGAGGCCTTGGGCGATGCCGTGATCGCCGACTGGATCGCGGAGGCCGATGCCGCAGGTCTCGACGGGGCGGGCCTTGTTGCCGCCGCCCGCGCGGCCATGGCAGCTGAAACTGGCAGCGCGCCCGCGCCCTACCGCGACTGATCCAGACCCAGAAGGGCCGCGACCTCATCCATATGCCGGATGATCGTCGCGCCCTCGGCGCTCAACCGATCGGGATGGCCCTCTGGCACATAGCCGAGACAAGCCATCCCGGCCCGCCGCGCGGCCTGCGCCCCCGTCGCGCTATCCTCGATCACCAGACAACGTTCCGGCGGCACACCCGCCGCCCGCGCCCCGATCAGGAACAGCTCCGGATCGGGTTTCGACACGCCCAGCGCATGGGCCGAATAGCGCCGCCCTGCAAATCGCGGCGCAAGCCCGGTCGCCCCCAACGTGATATCCATCTTCTCATCGCTGCCATTGGACGCGACGCAATAGGGAATGCCCGCCGCCTCCAGCGCATCCAGCAGCGCCGGAATGCCCGCGATCACATCGACCCCCCGCCGCAGCGCCCCATAGATCTCGGCATAGATCGCCTCGATCCAATCCTCGGGCAGATCGGCCCCCATCGCCCGCGCCTTGTCACGGACCGTGACCATGCTTCCCCCGACAAAGGTCGCCATCGTCTCGGACAGGCTCAGGGTCAGACCATGCCGCGACAGGTTCTCGGCCAGTATCGCGTTCGTCACCGTCTCGCTGTCGACCAGAACCCCGTCGCAATCGAAAATCACCAGATCGACGGACCGCATCATCCCTCGCCTTCCCGCAACAGCGTGATCACCGTGCCGCCATACCGCCGCTGATCCATGAGCACGAATCCCATCGGCGGCAGGGGGGCCATGCTCTCTTCCCAGACCACCAGCGCGCCGGGCGCGATCCATCCCCCATCGCGGGCCGACACCAGCGCCCGCTCCCCCAGACCCTTCCCATAAGGCGGATCGAGAAACACCAGATCAAAGCCCGGCCCCGTCACCGGCCCCAGCGCCGTCGCGTCCCGCCGGAACACCGATGTCGCCCCCTGCGCCGAACATAGCGCGATGTTTTCCCGCAGCAGCGCGCGCGCCGCGATCCCGTCGTCGACGAAGGTCACCTGCGCCGCACCTCGGCTGAACGCCTCCAACCCAAGGGCGCCGGTTCCCGCGAACAGGTCGAGCACCCGCCGCCCGGTGATCGGGTCGCCGTGCTTGCCGCTCGTCAGCAGGTTGAACAGGCTTTCGCGCACCCGGTCGCTCGTCGGGCGCAGATGCGCCGCCGCATCCCCCGCGCCCACATCAGCCAGTTTCTTGCCCCTTAACCTTCCGGCAACAATTCGCATCGGATTTTAACCTTTCGGCAGGATTTGGCGTCCCGCCTTAATCTTTGAGCAAGGGTTTGAGGTCGGTGTCAGGGTTTCCCACCATCTCGGGCGCGGGCGATTTCCCGGCCTCGATCAACCGCTTTCCGATCATGTAGCCGCGCGGATCGTTCATCGCATCGACCGCCAGAAGCGTGTTTTCCTTGTAATACCAATGGGATCGCGCGCCTTCACCGGCTCTCGTGACAACCCGGTCATAGCCCGTGTTCAACCCCGCGATCTGCAATTTCACATCGTACTGATCCGACCAGAACCACGGCTTCGGCTCGTATTTCTCGTTTTTTCCCAATATGTTACGCGCCACGGCCTCGGCCTGGTCGATGGCGTTCTGCACCGATTCCAGCCGGATCAGCGCGCCCCGATAGGGAAAGACCGCGCAATCCCCCGCAGCCCAGATCGCCGGGTCGCTCGTGCGCCCGTATTCATCGACCAAAATCCCATTTTCCACCTTCAAATCAGCATCTTGCGCCAGACCCGTCGCGGGTGCGATGCCGATCCCCACGATCACCACATCGACCGCCAACTCCGTCCCGTCCGACAAGATCGCGCCGGTCACATGATCCGTCCCGACAAGCCGTTTCAGCCCCACGCCTTCGCGGATGTCGACACCATGGGTGCGATGCAATTCCCGAAAGAAATCAGAGGTTTCCGCACAAGCGACCCGTTGCAGGATACGGTCGGCCATCTCGATCAGCACGACCTCCATCCCCCGCTTGCGCGCGACCGCCGCCGCCTCCAGCCCGATGTAGCCGCCGCCTACGATCAGGGCCTTTTTACCGGCAAGCATCTGTTTTTCCATGATATCCACGTCGCGCAACCCCCGCACGACATGCACACCGCCCAAGGCACCCCCGATCGCCTCCGGCAACCGCCGCGGCACCGAACCCGTGGCCAAAACCAGCTGGTCATATGGCACCGGCTCTCCTCCCACGACCACGTGGCGCGCGCCCCGGTCCAACCGCTCGACCGGCTGGCCGAGCATAAGGGCTATCCCATTGTCAACATAGTAACTTTCCGGCCTGAGATAGAGCCGCTCCAACGCCATCTCGCCCAACAGGTAAGCCTTGGACAACGGCGGCCGCTGGTAGGGCGGCACCGGTTCCTCTCCGATCAGGGTGATGGATCCGCCAAACCCCTCGGCCCGCAGCTTCATCACGCAAGAGGCCCCCGCCTGCCCCGCCCCGACCACGACGATCTTTTCCATTTCCCAAACCTTTCGCGTTGGCCGCCCGTCGCGCGGACCCTATATGCCGTTCAAACGGTTGAACAAGCGAGAGGGACCGCAAAAATGACCATTTCCGCAGGTGATACGCTGCCCGATGCCACCCTTCTGATCTTTGGCGAAAAAGGGCCCGAGCCGGTCAAGATGGCCGACAAGGTCAAGGGCCGCAAGGTTGTGATCTTCGGGCTGCCGGGCGCCTATACCCGCACCTGCACCGCCGCCCATGTGCCCAGTTTCATTCGCACAAAGGGCGATTTCGACGCCAAGGGCGTGGATGAGATCATCTGCGTCTCGGTGAACGACCCCTTCGTCATGGCCGCATGGGCCAAGGACACCGGCGCGGCCGAGGCGGGGCTGACCTTCCTGGGCGACGCAGGCGCGGAATTCACCAAGGCCATCGGCCTGAACTGGACCGCCGAAGGGGCCGGTTTCTATGACCGTTCGCGCCGCTACGCGCTTTACGCGGAGGATGGCGTGGTCAAGGTCATCAACATCGAGGAAGGCCCGGGCGTCTGCGAATTGTCGGCTGGCGAGACGCTTCTCGATCAAATCTGACAAAGGCCGGAACGGCAGTTTTGCCTGACGAACGACGGCTGTTTCTACGGGAGGAAAACTAGGGTTTTCCTCCCACCTTACCCGGCCAACATGTCCATCTTTTCGGCCAGTTTGGCGTCAAGATCGCTCAAACCGCCCACGTCATGGGTGCTGAGCGTCACCTCCACGGTCTTGTAGACATTGAACCATTCGGGATGGTGGTTCATTTTCTCGGCCACCAGAGCCGCCCGTGTCATCCAGCCGAATGCTTCGTTGAAATCCTTGAAAACAAAGCGTTTCGTGATGGCGTCGCGCCCATCGACAAGGCTCCATCCCCGATCCGTCAGAGCGGCGAGCGCCGTGTCACGATCTGATCCGTCAAGTTTCTTTGCCGCCATCAATCCTGCTCCTCAAGCTCTGTTCGTTTGAATGGGCCATAACCCGTCATAACCTCGATCTCTTCATCCACCGCCGCGCGTTCCGCGTGCAGGAACTGCTCGATGGCCCGCGCGAATCCTGCGTCGCGCACCCAATGCAGCGAATGGGTCTGCACCGGCATGTAGCCGCGCGCCAGCTTGTGCATGCCTTGCGCGCCCGCCTCGACCCGCGCCATGCCCTGTGCGATGGCATGGTCGATGGCCTGATAATAGCACAGCTCGAAATGCAGGCAGGGGTGATGCTCGGTGCAACCCCAGTAACGCCCGTAAAGCACCTCGCGCCCTATGAAATTCAGCGCGCCCGCCACCGGCCGCCCGTCGCGCAGCGCCAGAACCAGCAGCATGTCGTCGCGCATGGTATCCTGCGCCAGATCGAAAAACGCCCGCGTCAGGTAGGGTTGCCCCCATTTGCGCGCGCCCGTGTCCTGATAGAATTGCCAAAAGGCATCCCAATGCTCGGGCAAGATCGCATCGCCCGTCAGCGCCACGATGTCCCCGCCGAAACCCTGCGCCTCGGCGCGTTCCTTGCGGAGATTCTTGCGCTTGCGGGAACTCAGGGAGGCAAGGAAACCGTCGAAATCCGCGTAGTCGTCGTTTTCCCAATGAAATTGCTGGCTTGCTCGCGACATCAGGCCCATTTTCTCGCCCGCTTCGGCCTCTTCCGCGGTGCAGAAGGTGATGTGGAGAGAGCTCAACCCGTTCTCGTCGGCCAGTTGCACCGCCCCTTGAACAAGAGCCGCCATGCCGGTTTCACGCCATCCCGGCCGCGTCAGGAACCGCCGCCCTGTTGCGGGGGTGAACGGCACGGCCAACTGCAACTTCGGGTAATAGCGCCCGCCTGCCCGTTCATAGGCATGGGCCCAATTGTGATCGAAGATGTATTCGCCCTGGCTGTGCCCCTTGGCGTAAAGCGGCGCGACGGCGATCACCTGCCCTTCGGCGCGGGCAACGAGGTGACGAGGTGCCCAACCCGTGCCGGTGCCGACCGAGCGCGACACCTCGAGTGCCGAGAGAAAACGGTGCGTGGTGAACGGGTCAAAGGGCCGCCCGCCATCCGCCGTCTCGGGGCAGGCGCAGGCGTCCCAATCCTCTGCCGCGATCTGCGACAGGCTGGAAAGAACCTCGATTTCGATGGGGGTGCTACCGTCCATGTCCGGGCCGTTCACGTTGCGGGCTGTTCAACCGTCACATGGGGCGGCCCGCGCCCGCGTCAATCACCGGTCGCGGGAACGGGCGGTAGATAGCCTTCGAAGGTTACATTGTCGGCGACGCGACGCGCCTCGACCTCGGCCTCGGGGGATTTCACCGTCCAGCACAGGATCGGGACGCCCTGCGCCTTCAATTCGGCCACGCGCGGGCCGTCCAGATCGTGCCAGTCGTGGCTAATGAAACTGGCCCCAACGGCGTCGAAATGGGGGATGCTGCGCAATTCGGCGCAGATCTCGGGCGACAGGCGCGGCCATTGCGAAGGGATATAGCCGCAGGTCGTCAGACCACGCGGCAGATCGGGGGCAATCCGCTGCATGGCGGCAACCATGTGCGGATTGAACGACATCACCGCAACGTCGCCGGCATAGTCCGCAAGCAGCGCGGCTGTCGCCTCCTCCAGCTTGGTGTCGGCTTCGCCGAGGCCGTTCGACTGGTCCTTCAGTTCGATCAGCAGCGGCACCGCCCCCCCGATGCGGTCCAGCACGGCGGCCAGCGTCGGGATCCGATCCTCGGATCCCTTCAGGCGGATCTGACCCAGATCGCGGGCTGTTCGCTCGCGCACCGAGCCGCGTTCCGCCGTCAGCCGGTCGAGCGTGTCGTCATGAAAGACCATGGGCACGCCATCGGCGCTCAGCTGCAGGTCTATCTCGATACCGTAGCCAGCCCTGACCGCGCGGTCGATCGCCGCCGGACTGTTCTCGATCACGCCCGACGCCGCATCATGCAGGGCGCGATGGGCGATGGGCAGGGTCGTGAAACGGCCGGGCAGGCTGGGCATGGACAAATCTCAGACCGTCTTGATCTGGAAGATGCCTTCGACCTCGACCGCACAGCCAAAGGGCAGCGAACCCGCGCTGACCGCAGAACGGCTGTGCCGGCCCTTGTCGCCCAGAACCTCGACGAACAGGTCCGAGGCGCCGTTCACGACCTTCGGTTGATCCCCGAACTCGGGGGTGGAGTTGACGAACCCGGTCAGCTTCACGACGCGCACCAAGCGGTCAAGGTCGCCGTCGCAGGCTGCCTTGACCTGCGCCAGAAGGTTCATCGCGCAAAGCCGCGCGGCGGCGGCGGCGGCGGGGATGTCCATATCGGCACCGACCTTGCCCTTGATGATCGTGTCGAGGCCTGCCGCCGTCATCGGAACCTGACCGGAAACGAAGACCAGGTCGCCCGCCACGACATAGGGCACATAGTTTGCGCCGGGGGCGGGCGGCGGGCCGCTCAGCTCGATCCCCAGTTCCGCAAGGCGCGCGTCGATCTCTCCAGCCATGTCCGGTTATCTCCTACCCGTGGTTCGCTTTGGCGCGACGCTATCCGCGGGGCATGGAAAGGGAAAGGGGCCGCGCGCCTCAACTTTCGCGGAAGGCGCGGCTGATATAGCCGCGCAGCGGGTCGAGCAGATAGGCAAGCGGCGTGCGGTCGCGGGTCCGGATATAGGCTTCGACCGGCATGCCCGGTACCAGCTGGCGATCCTCCAACCGGGCGATCTCGTCATCCGTCAACGCGATCTCGACCCGGTAGAACCCGGCCCCGGTCGCCTCGTCGGTGAAGGCATCCGCCGAGACTTGCGTGACCGAGCCCACCAGATCGGGAAGGTTGCGCATGTCGAAGGCCGGAAAGCGCAAAGTGACGGGCTGGCCGGAAAACACCTCGTCTATCGCAGTGGCGGGAACGCGGGCGGTGATGATGAGCGGCCGCCCCTCGGGCACCAGATAGGCGACGGGTTCGGCCGCGCGAACGACGGCCTGCGCGCCGAAAACCTCAAGCCCGATGATGCGGCCCGCCATCGGCGCGCGCAGGTCCAGTTCTCCGACGCGGCGATCCAGATCGGCGACGCGCTGGCGCAATTCCTCTTCGCTGACGCGGATTTCGCGCAATTCGGCGATGGCCTCCTCGCGCCGGGTGCTGGTCAGTTGCAGGATCGCCAGTTCGGTCTCGATCACCCGCTCGGCGGCTTCGGCCTTGCGCGCCTCGATCTCGCCCAGCGATCCGCGCAGTTGTGCGGCGTCGCGTTGCAGCCGCAAGATCGGATCGCTCTGGATCAAGCCACGGCTGAGCAGATCTTGCTGGCGGTCGAGATCGGCGACGACAAGGGCCAATTGCTCGGCCAGCGCCCCCTCCTGCGCGTCGAGCGCGGCGATCTGCGCCGCGATCTGGGTGGCGCGGCCCGACAGGCGCGCGGCCTCGGATGACAGGCTTTCGGCGCGGGCCTGAAACAGGTTGGCCTGCCCGCGCAACAGGTCATAGAGATCGGGATCGGCGGTGGCGGCGGCCACCAGATCATCGGCAAAGCGCAGGTCGGGCGCGCCGTCACGCTCGGCCTCCAGCCGGGCGCGGCGCAGGCGGACTTCGAAGAGTTGCCCGCGCGCTACGGCCAGATCGCGCGCGAGCGTCCCGGGTTCCAGCCGCAAAACGGACTCTCCCGCAGCGACACGGTCGCCTTCGTCCACCAGCAATTCGGCGACGCGCCCCCCCTCGGGATGCTGGATCGCCTGCCGATTGCGGTCGACCTCGATCCGGCCCGAGGCGACGACGGCCCCAGCCAGTTGCGTGGTGACCGACCAAAGGCCGAAGCCCGCGACCAGAACGAGCATCGCCAGAAGACCGGTCAGGATCGGGCCACGGACCGACCAGGCGCGCGCGGGATCCGTCATGCCACGCCCCCTTGGGCCACGCCCGCAGCCTGAATGTCGGCGTAATTGGCGACGGTCTTGGCCAGCACCTCTTGCGTCGGGCCAAAGATCGTCGGCACACCGCCCGACAGAACCAGAAGCTTGTCGCATTCGCGGATCGCGGCGGGCCGGTGCGCCATGATCAGGACAGACCGTCCATCCGCCTTCATCGCCTTGATCGCGGCGTTCAGCGCTTGCGAGCCGTCATTGTCGAGGGCGGAGTTCGGCTCGTCCAGAACCAGCAGGACCGGGTCGCCGTAGAGCGCGCGGGCCAGCCCGATCCGTTGAACCTGCCCCCCCGACAGGCGCGCCCCAAGGCCCGATACCCGCGTCTCGTAACCATCGGGCAGATCGAGGATCATGTCATGGGCCGCGGCGGCGCGGGCGGCAGCCACGACTTTTTCGGTATCGGGGGCGGGGTCGAGACGGGCGATGTTTTCCGCGATGGTCCCGTCGAAAAGCGTCACGGATTGCGGCAGATAGCCGATGACACGGCCCAGCATGTCGGGGTCGTATTGGTCGAGCGTCGCGCCATCGAGCCGGATTTGCCCTGCGGCGGGCCGCCAGACGCCCGTGACGGCGCGGGCCAGCGTCGATTTACCGGATCCCGATGGGCCGATCACGCCAATCGCCTGACCGGGTTCGATGCGGAAACCGACGCCGCGCAAGGTGGCGGCCTGCCCGCCCGGCGGCACGACAGAAAGTTGCCCGACCTCCAGCCGCGCGCGGGGTCGGGGCAAGGCCATGCGCTGCGGTGGCACCGGGTTTTCCTGCAACAAAAGCCGAAGCCGCGCCCAAGCCCCCGCCGCCTCGGCAATGGCACCCCATTGGCCGACGGCCAGTTCCACCGGGGCAAGCGCCCGCCCCATGAGGATAGAGGCCGCGATCATCGCGCCCGCCGTCATCTCGGCCTGCAAGACAAGATAGGCCCCAAGACCGAGAATCGCCGACTGCAAAAACAGCCGAAAGGTCCGCGTCGCGGTGGCAAATCCCCCCATGACATCCGAGGCGCGCATCCCTTCGGAGAGGGCTAGGGCGCGCTGTCGCCGCCAGCGACCAAAGGCTGTGTCGCCCATGCCGAGCGCACGGATCAATTCGGCCTCGGCTTGCATCTCGGTCGCGGTCTGGTCGGCGGCCCGTGACGCAGCCAGAGTGCGGGACACCGGATCGTGGCTGATAGCGCGGTTGGCCAGCGTCACCGCCACCAGAACACCAGCACCCCCGGTGGCGAGCCATCCGAGCCAAGGATGAAACAGAAAGATCGTTCCCAGAAAAAGCGGCGTCCACGGCATGTCGAACAGCGCAAGGAAAACGGGCGATCCGGTCAGGCGCTGCACCAATCCCAGATCCTGAAGTCCGGTCTGCCGCTGACCCGACCGATGCGCCTGCGTCATCGCGGCCCGAAACACCCGCCCGTCCAGATTTTCCTGCAGACGTGCACCATAGCGGGCTGCCACGCGACCCCGCACATTGTCGAGAATGCCCATCATCAGGAACAGGAAGGCGACAAGAACGGTCAGCGCCAAAAGCGTTTCGCGCGAGCCTGATCCCAGCACGCGATCGTAGACCTGCAACATATAGATCGGCCCGGTCAGCATCAGCGCGTTCACGGCCATGCTGAAAACAGCGATTGACCACAAGAGCCAGGCATTGCGGCGCCGGAAAAGCGTCAGGTCGTCGGGGCCCGCTGCCCGCTCCGCTACAGGTGCCATCGGAACACTTTCATCACCTTCAGGCCGGTCGGGTCTTGTCCCGGTTCCCGTTTGGCCCAAAAACCATTAACACTACGTTTGACCGCTTGGTCGAACAGCGAATCCCTTTGATTTCGGCGGGGTGACGCTAGCTTGAACCTTGCCACCGCAGATTGTTACGGAAGCATAGACCTTGGCCAGACATTTTACACACCGCCGCTTGGCCGGACTGCCCGGCGTCGCGCTAGCCCTGATGCTTGCGGCCTGCGGGCCTGCCGCCCTGCCGCCCGGTGACACCATCATCGACGCGGACGAAGCGCAGAACCGCGAGGTTCATCGGTTCAACGTGGCGCTCGACCGTTCCTTCGTGCGACCCGTCGCGCAGGGCTACGGCACCGCTGTGCCCGGGCCGATTCGGCAGGGCGTCGACAATTTCGCCTCGAACCTCGCGCAGCCGTCTTATGTGCTGAACAACATCTTGCAGGTTCGTCTCGGCCAGGCGACGCACAACACCCTGCGGTTCCTCGTGAATTCGACCATCGGGATCGGTGGCCTGTTCGACCCTGCCACGGCCCTCGGTCTGGAGGCGCGCGAGACCGATTTCGGCGAGACGTTGCACATCTACGGCGCGCCGGAAGGGGATTTCGTCATGCTTCCCGTCTTCGGCCCGTCGACGACCCGTGACACCATGGGTCTCGTGGTGGACATGGCGACCAACCCGGCCAGCGTCTTCGTGTCGGCACCCCAAAGCCGCTATGTGTCGGGCAGTCGGGTTCTGGACGTGTTCGGAGAGCGCTACGACAACCGCAACGTGATCGACGGCGTGCTTTACGACAGCGCCGATGGCTATGCTCAATTGCGCTCCCTCTACCTTCAGAACCGGCGGTTCCAGCTTGGTGGCCCCGTGCTGGGGTTCGACGGGCTGGATGGTGCCGCGACCGACGCAGCTGACATCTACACGGACCCGTATGCCGATGCCCCTGTTCAATGATCCCCGCCCCACGCGCCGCGCGATCCTGATCGCGTCGGCCACCGCCGCGTTGGCCCCGCTCGTGCCGGGCAAGGCGCGCGCCGTGACGCCCGCCGCCGCAACGGCGCTTGTCGAACAGGTGGCAAGCGAGATCACGCGGATCATCAATTCCGGACGCTCTGAATCGTCGATGATCGGGGATTTCGAACGGATGATGGCGCGCTACGCCGACATGCCGACCATCGCGCAATCGGTGCTGGGACCTGCTGCGCGTTCGGCGAGCGGAGGGCAATTGTCAGCCTTTGCCGAGGCGTTTCGTGGCTATATGGCGCGCAAATACGGGCGGCAGTTCCGCGAATTCATCGGTGGCACGGTGACTGTCGTCGGCGCGCAGGATACCGGGCGCTACATCGAGGTGAATTCCACGGTGACCATGCCGGGACAGGGCCCGTTCGAGGTGCGCTTTCGCGTCTGGGATCGCTCGGGGCAGCCGCTCTTCATCGACCTGCTGATCGAGGGCGTGTCGCTCGTCATCTCGGAACGCTCCGAAATCGGCGCGGTTCTCGACCGCAACGGCGGGTCGATCGACGGGGCGACCCAGACCCTGCGTGGCATGGGTTGACCGGCCGCTCGGTGCCTGATCTCGCGCTGGATACACGGACGGGCTTGCCTGATGCGCTTCGCATCCTCCTGCGCGATTACCCGCGCGAAGGTTGGCAGGCCGATCCCGGCTTTCACGGGTTGGTAAGCTTTTGGCTGGAACGCCACATGATGTTCCGTCAGCTGATGGCGCGCATGACGGCCGATTCGCAGAGCTTTCTTGACGGACGGCACGATGCCCGTGGCTTTGCCGCAGGCATCGCGCAATTCGGGGGCATGTTCGTCAACCAGTTGCACGGCCACCACCAGATCGAAGACCACCATTATTTTCCGATCCTTCGGACCCGGGATAGCCGGATCGAGCGGGGCTTCGACCTGCTCGACGCGGATCACCATGCGCTGGACGGCATCCTTGCGCGCTTTGTCGAGCAGGCGAATGGCGCGATTCAGGGTGCAGGTGGATCGGACCCAAAGGTCGGGGCCGGGCGTCTGCTGACTGGGCTGTCGGATCTGGAGCGCCTGATCGACCGTCACCTGACCGACGAAGAAGATCTGATCGTGCCGGTCATCTTGCGCGACGGGCCCGGCGGCCTGGGCTGAGACGGGTCAGGCGCCACGAAAAAGACCCCCCGGGGCGCGCGTCGGCCACCGGGGGGCAAGGTTTCGGGACTGCTCGAAATAGGTCGGACGCCCGGCCCTTGGGGGACCTGTGACTGGACCGGGCGCCCATTCGACTTGCGACGGTCAGTCGAAGCCGAATTGGAAGGTCAGGCCCGCCTGACCGTTGCGCGTCTGGGCGACATTTGCCCGTGCGCCATTGCCGAACTGAAAAACGCCGTGGGACTGCCCATAGCCTTGCTGGTCGAGCATGGCGGAATGACCGTTCCCTTCTTGGTGGATGATGCCCTGCGATCCGGAACCAGCGATCTGGCGCAGGGCGGCTCCGTTCTGGCTGCCATCCTGATGGACGAAAGCCCCGCTTTCGATGCCCCGGGCGATCCGGTAAATCGCGAACCCCGCGCGGAGCAGATCGGCCTGCGCCCCCGATCCGGGCGTCAGGCTTAGGCTGAGTGTTCCCCCGGCCGCGGCGGGCAGGGCAGTCGTGGCAAGGATGGCGGCAAGAAGGGCGGAACGGATCATGGCAGTGGTCCTTAAAAGGTGAAATGGGAACGATGTGGACACGGGCGGGCCCTGCAGCCCGGGCGCTTCAGGTTTCTTCGGGGCAATGAAGGCGTCGGCCCCCGGTTTCGAGCGTCAGATCGACCTCCAGCCCCGCGGCGGGACCGTTAAGCGTGACCTGCCCAAGTTGCGCGGTTTCCCCGGCGCGGAGCGCAAAGTCGCCGCTCTGGTTCATCAGCACACCGCCCTGAGCAACGCGCAGGTGGTAGTCGCCCGCGATATCTTCGGTCGCGGTGACATGGCCCGTCACGGTTAGGGAGGCGCCCCGCGCCACCGTCTCGACGTGGCACGACATGGGGCCAACAGGCAGGGCGGATCGATCCGGGTTCCCCGCAAGGGCGGTGCACCCGAGGGCAAGGGCGGCCAGGCTGCCGCCAAGTGCGAAACTGGAAGGGGTGAGGGTCATTTCGTGATCCTTTCGCGACGGAAACCGGGGGTTCGGTCCCGGACACGGGCGAGCGATGCGCCCGATCCGGGGTCATGGGCGATCAATCCTGGATGATCAGGGTGACGTTGCCGTTGCCGTAGGTTCGCGCGGTGGCCGAATTGCCGTTGCCGACCTGGATCACGCCGACCGCGTTGCCAAAACCGCTGGTCTGGATGTCGGCGCGATTGTTGGCGCCGAATTGCGCAACGCCATTGGCATTGCCGCGCCCTGTCTGGCGGGAAATGACGGTGTTGTGCCAGCCGCGCTGACCGATGGCGGTGGTGTTCCGCGACCCGTCCGTCATGGCGATGGTCGTGTTTCCGCGGCCGTCCTGAATGATCGACGTGCCGTTGCAGCGACCGCTCTGGGTGATGCCGATGTCATTCCCGCGGCCCCATTGCTCCGTGTAGGCGGTGGCGCAATTTGCGAAGGCCGGGGCCGACAAGGCAACGACCAGCGAGGCAGAGGCGATGGCGGTCTTGAGCAGGGAAATGGTCATTGTCGGGATCCTCCGGGAAAAAGTTCGGGTTGCGGTAGCGTGTGTCGTCGGTGTCAGGCGCTGGTTGGTTTGTGCGCCGTCGGCCGATAACCAAACCCTGACCCCGAGGCCCGATGTCAGACAATTTCCGCGAAAAGACAGGGAATGACAGGCGGATGCCATCCGATAGCATCCGCTTAAATAATTGTTTTAATGTAATTTACTTCCAATCTTGTGCGGCTGCGCGTTCGGTATGGCCAGCACGAATCAAAAAGGCCCCCGCGCCGGATTGGCAGCGCGAGGGCCTTTCGTCAGGGATAGCGCTGGATCAGACCAGTTCGGTCTCGACCACGATATTGCCCTTGGTCGCGTTGGAATACGGGCAGATGAAATGGCCGCGTTCGACGATCTTTTCGGCAACATCCCGCTCCACACCGGGCAGCGAGACCTTCAGTCGGACCTGCAAGCCGAAGCCACCATCGCTGCGCGGCCCGATGCCGACTTCGGCGTCGACTTTCGCATCATCGGGCACATCGCCCAGCTTTTCGCTCTGGGCGGCAAAGCGCATCGCGCCGAGGTAGCAGGCCGCATAGCCGACCGCGAACAATTCCTCGGGGTTGTGGCCGGCACCGGAGCCGCCGAGTTCCTTGGGGCTGGCCATGGTGATGGTCAGCATCCCCGACGCGAGCGCGGACGACCCGTTGCGACCGCCACCCGTGGCGTGCGCCTTGGTCCAATACTTCGGATCAACAGACATGGCATATTCCTTTGTGTGCGATTTAATCGTGTAAGGTTTATATCCATCAGCATCCCATAGGTCAATCTCTTGCGAAAAGATCGTGCACAAGGTATTCGGGTCACATGACACTCGCCCCCGAAGACATGTTCTGTTTCGCGCTCTATTCCGCGACACAGGCGATGCAGCAGGTCTACCGCCCGCTCCTCGACCCGCTTGGGCTGACCTATCCGCAATATCTCGTGCTGACGGCACTCTGGACGGAAAAAGACGGGCTGACCGTGGGCGGCATCGGCCATCGTATCGGCCTAGATTCAAGCACCCTCACGCCGCTGCTGAAACGGATGGAGGCGGCGGGCCTCGTGGCCCGTTCCCGCAATCCGGAGGATGAACGGCAGGTTTGCGTAAGTCTGACAGCCGAAGGGCGGGCGATGGAGGCGCGCGCCGCGCATGTGCCGGCTTGCGTGCTGGAGCGCACAGGTCTGGACGCCGCAAGCCTTGGACGGTTGCAAGACCAGATCAACGCCGTGTCGGCCCGCCTGCGCGCCCCGGAGGGGGCGCGACAGCCCTAGAAGTCGAGATTCTCGACGCTCAGCGCATTGGCTTGGATGAACTCGCGCCGCGGCTCCACCACATCACCCATCAGCTTGGTGAAGATGTCGTCGGCTTCGGCCAGATCGTCGACCTTTACCTGCAGAAGGGTCCGCGCCTCGGGGTCCAGCGTGGTTTCCCACAACTGGCTCGGGTTCATCTCGCCCAGACCCTTGTAGCGCTGCATCTGCTGGCCCTTGGCGCCTTCGTCAAGAATCGCGTTCAGCAATTCCGACGGCCCGTGGATCAACTGCTCGCGGTCCTTGCGGCCCAGCTTCGCCGGGTTGCGATACACCTCGCGGCTGTCGCGGCTGACTTCGGAGATCTTGCGCGCCTCGCCCGAACGCAGCACCGCGCCGTCCAGCGTGCGGATCTCTTCGACGCCGCGCAGGACGCGGGACAGGCGGATGCCGTGATCTTGCGTGATGCGCCCGGTCCAACCGCGTTCGTATTCCACCGCGACCTGATCCAGCCGCTTGGCCACGTCATCGGCGACCCGCTGCAGATCGGCATCCGCCCGGCCCGGATCAAAGGCTCCGGCGATGGCCGCCTGTTCGATGATGTGGCGCGGATAATGCGTCGGGAAGGCGTCGAGGATACGCCGGAACTGCCGCGCGCCATCGACGACGCGGGTAAGATCTGCACCCGCAATTTCTTCGCCATTCGGCAGGCGCAGCACTGCGCCTTCGATCCCTTGCGCGATCAGGTAATCCTCGAGGGCCGCCTGATCCTTGAGATAGACCTCGGACTTGCCGCGGCTGACCTTGTAAAGGGGCGGCTGCGCGATGTAGAGGTATCCGCCTTCGATGATCTGCGGCATCTGCCGGAAGAAGAAGGTCAACAGAAGCGTCCGGATATGCGCGCCGTCCACGTCTGCGTCGGTCATGATGACGATCTTGTGGTAGCGCAGCTTGTCGATGTTGAATTCGTCCCGCCCGATCCCGGTGCCAAGCGCGGTGATCAGCGTGCCGATTTCCTGACTGCCCAACATCCGATCGAACCGCGCGCGTTCCACGTTCAGGATCTTGCCGCGGAGCGGCAGAACCGCCTGGTTGTGGCGCGACCGGCCCTGTTTGGCCGACCCGCCCGCGCTGTCGCCCTCGACGAGGAACAGCTCGGATTTCGCCGGGTCTTTCTCCTGGCAATCCGCCAGCTTGCCGGGGAGCGAGGCGACATCCATCGCGGTCTTGCGCCGGGTCAGTTCGCGGGCCTTGCGTGCCGCCTCGCGCGCCAGCGCGGCTTCGATGATCTTGCCAACGATCACCCGCGCCTCTTGCGGATGCTCCTCGAACCATTCACCGAGCTTTTCGTTCATCAGGTTCTCGACCGCAGGACGCACCTCGGAAGAAACCAGCTTGTCCTTGGTCTGGCTGGAGAATTTCGGATCAGGCACCTTGACCGAAAGAACGCAGGTCAGACCTTCGCGCGCGTCATCCCCGGTGAAATTCACCTTCTCGCGTTTGGCGATACCGGACGATTGCGCATACAGGTTGATCGACCGCGTCAGCGCACCACGAAAGCCCGCCATATGCGTGCCGCCATCGCGCTGCGGGATGTTGTTGGTAAACGGCAGCACCATCTCGTTGTAGCTATCGTTCCACCACATCGCGACCTCGACGCCGATCCCGTCGCGCTCGCCCGAGACATAGATCGGCTCGGACATCACCGATGTCTTGGACCGGTCGAGGTAACGCACGAATTCGCGCACGCCGCCCTCATAGATCATCTCGACCCGCACGGGTTCGGCGTGGCGCAGATCCTCCAGCACGATCTTGACGCCGGAATTGAGGAAGGCGAGTTCGCGCAGCCGGTTTTCCAGCGTCTTGAAGTTGTAGTCGAGGTTCGAAAAGGTCGTGGTCGAGGCAAGGAACCGAACCTCTGTCCCCGTCTCGCCGCCGCTGTCGCCCACGACTTCCAGATGCTTGACCGTGTCGCCGCGTTCGAACCTCGCGTGATGTTCCTTGCCGTCGCGCCAGATACGCAGGTCCAGCCAGTCGGAAAGCGCATTCACCACCGACACGCCCACACCGTGCAGACCGCCCGAAACCTTGTAGGAATTCTGGTCGAATTTACCGCCCGCATGGAGCTGGGTCATGATGACCTCGGCGGCGGAAACGCCCTCTTCCTCGTGGATCCCGACGGGGATACCGCGCCCGTTGTCGCGCACGGAAACGCTGTCATCGGCATGCAGCGTCACATGGACATAATCGGCGTGACCGGCCAGCGCCTCGTCGATGCCGTTGTCCACGACCTCGTAGACCATATGATGCAGGCCCGAGCCGTCATCGGTATCGCCGATATACATGCCGGGGCGCTTGCGCACCGCCTCCAAGCCTTTGAGAACCTTGATGGAATCTGCGCCATAATCACTGGACGCGGGGGCGTTGTCTGCCATGCGGTGGTCTGCCTGTTTTGCTTGACGTTTGTATACCGCCCGCAGCGGGGAATGTCACGTCGCAGACACAAGATTTAGGCGTCCGACCGCAGGTCACCCCGAAGCCCTTGCGCCCTCAGACAAAGGGGATCGCCACACCCACAAGGATCAGCAAGATGCCCGATCCGATGTTGAGCCTGCGGATCGCCTGCGGGCTTTGCAAGAGCCGCCGCGCCCGATCCAGAAACAGCGCCAAACCAAGGTTTCCCAAAAGCGGCACAATGGCAGAAATCGCAAGAATCGCGGCGATGTCGGGGGCGGTGATCCGGGTGAGGTCGAAGAAACCGGGCAGAAAGCCCATGTAGAACAAGATCGCCTTGGGATTGCCGATCACGGCGGCGACGCCGACCGAAAACCCGGCCCAAAGACCGGGGCGCGTCATGCGGCTGTCGGTGCCGGGCGTCTTGGCGGGCGCGCGGAACAACATCAGGCCCATCCCGATGAAAACCCCCGCCGCGATCCAGCGCATCACGGCCAGCGCATCGCCGTACAGCGACAAGACCCAGGCCAGTCCCAGGATCGCGCACAAGGGCCAGATCAGGTCTCCCAGCGCGACACCCACGGCCAAGGGCCAAGCCCCCGCCATACCGCCCGAGAGCGCACGCGCCGTAAGCGCGACCCAGACCGGGCCCGGAATGACCCAAAGACCCGCCATGGCGGCGGCATAAAGCGCAAGTTGTTCGATAGTTACGGTCACGTAGGGCCCGCGGGTTCGATCCGGGCCTCGCTGGCCCCGCCGGTATCGGCGACCGCCACATACTGCGCCCGCGCGCCCAGTTCCACGAAAAGTTCGGGGCCCGTCCCCGTCATCCACGCCTGCGCGCCCAGCGCGCAGATCTCGTCGAACAACGCCGCGCGGCGGCCCGCATCCAGATGCGCCGCCACCTCGTCGAGCAGCACAAGCGGCGCCGCCTCCGTATCGGCCTTGAGCGCGCGGGCATTGGCAAGGATCAGCGAGATCAGAAGCGCCTTTTGCTCGCCCGTCGAACATTGCGCGGCGGGCATGTCCTTGTCTGCATAGATCGCCACAAGATCGGCGCGGTGCGGCCCGATAAGCGTGCGGCCCGCCGCCATGTCGCGATCCCGGTTCTGGGCCAAGGCCGCAGCGTGATCCTCGACGGTTGGCAGATCGTCGGTTTCCAGCGTCAACCGCGCGGCGGGAAAGGCGGTCGCCGCCCCCTCCTGCGCGGCAAGGATGCGCGAAATGGCGTCGCGCCGGTTCGCCGTCAGGATGGTTGCGCTTTCGGCCATCTGCCGTTCCAGCGCCATGTACCAGCGCGCATCGCTCACCTGATCCTTGAGCAGGCGGTTGCGTTCGCGCATCGCCTTTTCATGGGCCAGCGCCGCCTCGGCATGATCGGGCGTGAAACTGAGCGCGATCCGGTCGAGAAACCGCCGCCGCCCGTCCGCCCCCTCGATCCAGAGCCGATCCTGCGAGGGCACCAGCCAGACGATCCTGAGCAGCCGCGCCAGCGCGGTCTGGGGGCTGGGCTTGCCGTCGATGCGGGTCGCGCGCGGCTGGCCCGGTTCGGCGGTCAGCTCGATCTCGTGGCCCAGATGTCCGCCCGCGATCTCGGCCTGCACCTTCCAGCCCAGCGCTTCGGGGCGGCGGATGATCTCTTCGGCGGCGGCACGGCGCAGTCCGCGACCGGGCGAGAGCAAGGACACCGCCTCGACCAGGTTCGTCTTGCCTGCGCCGTTCGGACCGTGGATCGCCACGGGCCGCCCATCGAGGTCCAACCGCGCGCGGCGATGGCTGCGAAAATGGTTAAGGGTGAGGGCCGCGACGAAAACCGCGCTCATCGCCCCCTCTCCTTCATCTTTCCAAAAATATGCCCGCCGGAGGCTTTGAAACCTTGACCGAGGCCTGGGGTCACACCCGCATCGGCATCACGACATAGATCGCCGTCGTGTCATTGCCTTCGCGCATCAAGGTCGGCTCGCCCGGCGAGGAGAACAGGAAAACCGCGTTTTCCCGATCCACCTGGCTTGCGATTTCCAGCAGGTATTTCGCGTTGAACCCGATCTCCAGCCGGTCGTCGGCATAGGCCACGGCCAGTTCTTCCTCGGCATTGCCAGCATCGGGCGCGTTGACCGACAGCACCAGACGATCCTCGTCCAGCGCCAGCTTCACCGCACGCGAGCGTTCCGAGCTGACGGTCGCAACGCGGTCCACGGCCTTGGCGAAATCGGCGGCGTCCACCTCGAGCCTGCGGGTGTTGCCCGTCGGAATGACCCGCGCGTAATCAGGGAAGGTGCCGTCGATGACCTTGGAGGTCAGGGTGATCTCGGGCGTTGCGAACCGGATCTTTGTCTCACTGACCGATACGGCAATCTGCGCCTCGTCATCCTCCAAAAGCTTGCGCAATTCGCCCACGGTCTTGCGCGGCACGATCACGCCCGGCATCCCCGCCGCGCCATCGGGCAGCGTCGCGTCGATGCGCGCAAGGCGGTGACCATCGGTTGCGACCGCGCGCAGCACCGGGCCGGTTTCGCCCTCGGCCACGTGGAAATAGACGCCGTTCAGGTAGTACCGCGTCTCTTCGGTCGAGATGGCGAATTTCGACTTGTCGAACAGGCGGCGCAGCACGGGCGCAGGGGCCGCGAAATTCGCCGAATATTCGGTCGAGGTCATGACCGGGAAATCTTCCTTGGGCAGGGTTGCCAGCTGGAAATTCGACCGCCCCGCCTGCACCGTCAGGCGCCCCGCAGCCGCATCCGCGCTCAGCGTCACCAGCGCACCATCGGGCAGTTTGCGCACGATTTCATGCAGCGTGACAGCCGAGACGGTTGTCGCGCCCGCGCGTTCGACCATTGCAGGGGCCTTGTCCACCACCTCGATATCAAGATCGGTGGCGCGGAAACTGACCGTGTCGCCCTCGGCTTCGATCAGGACATTGGCAAGGATCGGAATGGTGTTGCGCCGCTCGACGACCGACTGCGCCTGAGAGACAGCGCGCAACAGCGTGGCGCGCTCGATCGACAATTTCATGACCCTTGCTCCGACAAGATGCGGGGGCTGCGACACTAGCCGCGTCCCCCGTCAGCACAAATGTTTTTTTTCAAGGAGTGTCCGTGCGGGCCGCGGGCGTCAAGCCCCCAACACCCGGTTACAGGACCCGGACCTCAGGCTTCCAGCATCCGACGCAGGATCTCGGCGTCTTCGGCGATCTGGCTGTCTATGGCCATCAATTCCTCGATCTTGCGCACACCGTAAAGAACCGTGGTGTGGTCGCGCCCACCCAGCTTGCGGGCGATCTCGGGATAGCTGCGGCTGGTCAGCGACTTGGAAAGATACATCGCCATCTGCCGGGGCCGCGCCACGGCGCGCGCGCGGCTGGTGCCGGTGATGTCGTTTTGCCGGATCTTGTAGTATTCGCAGCAGGTCTTGATGATCTGATCCAGCGTCACCCGGCGGTCGGTCGATTTGAGAATATCGGCAAGACAATCCTGAACCAGATCGACGGTGATCTCCCGGCGTACTAGATCGGCAAAGGCGAACAGGCGGATCAGGGCACCTTCGACGACGCGGATGTTGGTCGAGATGCGCAGCGCCATGAATTCCAGCACACCCTCGGCCATGCGGATCTGCGGGTTGCGGGCCATGGCCTGTTCGGCCTTGTGCTGCAACACGCCCAGACGCAATTCGTAATCGGTCGGGTGCAGATCGACGACGAGGCCGCATTGCAGCCGCGAGGCGATGCGCGCGTCCAGCTCCTCCATATCCACGGGCGCGCGGTCACCCGAGATGATGATCTGTTTGCCCTCTTCCACCAAGGCATTGAACGTATGAAAGAATTCTTCCTGCGTTGAGGTCTTTCCTGCAATGAATTGCACGTCATCGACCATCAGCACATCGACCGACCGGAAGATCTGCTTGAAGGTCATCGTGTCCTGCTCGCGCAGAGCGCGAACAAAGCGGTACATGAACTGTTCGGCCGACAGGTACAGGATCCGCGCGCCGGGGAAACGGGCGCGCAAGTCCCAGGCGATGGCATGCATCAGATGCGTCTTGCCGAGGCCCACGCCACCATAGAGGAAGAGCGGGTTGAAGGTCACGTCGCGGCCCTCGGCCACGCGGCGGGCGGCGGCATGGGCCAATTCGTTGGGCTTGCCGACGATGAAATTGTCGAAGGTATAAAGCGGGTTGAGCGTCGCGCCCGGCAATTCGTCGGTGCCGGTCCTCAAGGTGGCAGCAGGCCGCGCGACAGGCGTTTCGACCGGCTGCGCGGGCGCGACATTGCTGTTGCCCGCGCGGCGCGGCAGGCCGTTGTCCACCGCGAATTCGACGCGGTCGACCCCGACGCCGGCCGAGATCAGGTGACGCAGGATGACATCGCCATAATTCTGCGAGACCCAAGAGCTGAAAAAATTCGTCGGAACGTGGAAGCGCGCCGTGCGCGCATCGAGGCGATCAAAGACAATCGGGTCGATCCAGGCAGAAAAGTTGTTTTCCCCGACAGACTTGAGCAGTTCGCCCCTGACTTGCCCCCACGTCTCGTGCGTCATCTTTCGTTCCATCCTCGTTCTTGTTGCCGACACCACGGTCGATCCCACACACGCACCACCACATACGTCGCAACGCAGGTTCCGGGGGCTGTCCCTCCCCCTGCCACGGATGCGTGCCGGATCACCGACTGGACAACACCCAACGGACCCGACCCAAGCAATCGGGTCAGCTGCGCCACGGTCTGTCATGAGCCGGAATTCCGGTCACCAAGGATCGATTTGAAGGAAAAAGAGTGACGCAGCCTCCGGCGAAACCAGAGAACACACCACTCACCTGTCACAAGGAAGGATCACACACGACATCAGGACTACCGCCCCGCTGGCCGCCTGCCATACCCACCGACACTATCCCTCAAGTCCGCCCCCCGAGGCGCCTGAATCGCCTGATCAAGCTAGCGGATGGCACGCAGCGCCTGCAACGACTCTTCAATCTTGACAGATATGTGAAGGGGTCGCGAATCTGCCGGACCGGCTTAGGGGCTTCTGACTCAAGGATATTTTCACTTGAAAAAAAGGCGCGCCCCGGTTCGGGACGCGCCTTTCATTTCAGCAGAGGTCGGTTCGGATCAGACCTTGAGCGCCTTAACCCGCGACGACAAACGCGACATTTTCCGCGCGACGGTGTTCTTGTGCATCACACCCTTGGTGACGCCGCGCATCAGTTCGGGCTGCGCGGTCTTGAGCGCCTCGGTGGCGGCGGCCTGATCGCCCGAGGCGATGGCTTCTTCGACCTTGCGCAGGAAGGTGCGGATGCGCGAGCGGCGCGCCTTGTTCACCGCATAGCGGCGTTCAGCCTGGCGGGCGCGTTTCTTGGACTGGGGCGTATTTGCCATGGTGTGTCTCTTTCGTCTGTCGGGTCGCGTTCAATATCACTTGCGCGGGAGATCCCGACCCCGGGTTCGTTACCGGGCGACTCTGGCCAATGGCGGGCCTCACACGCATGTCTGGCGTGGCGCTTAGCGGGAATCGCCGCCAGATGCAAATCCCGTTTGCACGCGGTTTGCGGGCAGGACAGGATCGCCGCGCAACCGCAAGGGGAGAGACGGCGATGCAACTGGAACGACGGGGCTGGGTGCCCGCACCTTGCGAAGATCGCGTGGCAGGGATCGCCGCGACGACGGCAGCGGCGGAGGCTGCGGACCTTGTGGCGCGGATCGAAGCTTTGGCATTTAAAAACAAGCAGATACACGAAAGGGACTGCTTCAACCTCAACCCCGCTACCAATGTGATGAACCCGCGCGCCGAAGCTTTGCTGGCTTCGGGGATCGGGACGCGGCCGTCGCTGGGCTATCCGGGCGACAAGTACGAGATGGGGCTGGAGGCGATCGAAGAGATCGAGGTGATCGCAGCCGAACTGGCGGCGGAGGTTTTCGGGGCGCGTTTCGCGGAAATCCGGGTGCCGTCGGGGGCGATGGCGAATCTCTTTGCCTTCATGGCGACCTGCAAGCCGGGCGATACGATCATCGCGCCGCCCGCCTCGGTGGGCGGGCATGTCACCCATCACGGGGCGGGATGTGCGGGGCTTTATGGCCTTCGGACGGTTCCGGCGCCCGTCTCTGCGGATGATTACTCGATCGATATCAACGCCTTGGCGGACATGGCCGAACGCGAGCGGCCAAAGCTGATCACGCTGGGTGCGTCGCTGAACCTGTTCGAGCATCCGGTGCGCGCGGTGCGCGAGATCGCCGACAGCGTGGGCGCGAAACTGATGTTCGACGCGGCGCATCAATGCGGGATCATCGCGGGCAAGGCGTGGTCCGATCCGCTGGCCGAAGGGGCGCATCTGATGACGATGTCGACCTACAAAAGCCTTGGGGGACCTGCGGGCGGGTTGATCGTCACCAATGACGCGGAATTGGCCAAGCGGTTGGATCATATCGCTTTTCCGGGGATGACGGCGAATTTCGACGCGGCGAAATCGGCGGCATTGGCGGTCAGCTTGCTGGATTGGCGGGTGCATGGGCGGGCCTATGCGCAAAAGATGATCGAAGTATCGCGGGCCTTGGCGGCGGCGTTTAAGGCACGTGGTGTGCCGGTGTTCGAAACGTCGCGCGGCATGACCGACAGCCACCAGTTCGCGGTTTTGGCGGCGGGGTACGGCGGTGGGCAGGCCGCGTCCAAGACCTTGAGAAAGGCCGGTTTTCTGGCCTGTGGCATCGGTTTGCCGGTGGCCGAGGTGCAAGGCGACATGAACGGGCTGAGAATCGGCACACCGGAATTGGTGCGCTGGGGCGTGGACATGGGCGATGTCGAGGCGCTGGCCGATCTGATCACGGAAGGGCTGAACGCCAATGATCCGGGCGCGGTTGCGGCGCGGACGGCGACGATGCGGGCCCGGTTCGACCGGTTGCACTACGTGGTGTGAGGGGGGGATGAAAGGGGGTGTGCAGGGGGTGTGGTGCGCCTGAAGGCGCACCCTACCGAAGGTTGAGAAAGTGTTGAGATTTTCCCCGGGACGTTACCGAGGGGTTAATTTTCGCGCGCATTCCCTGAAGAACGGTTGACGGGGGAGCGGACTGCTAACGCCCCGTCAACACATCGCCTCACTTGTCGCGGAATTGCGGCTCGCGTTTCTGGAGGAAGGCGGCCATCCCCTCCTTTTGGTCCTCGGTCGCGAACAGGCTGTGGAACAGCCGACGCTCGAACAGCAGGCCCTCGCGCAGCGTCGTCTCGTAGCTGCGGTTCACGGCCTCTTTCACGGCCAAGGTCGCCAGCATGGATTTTTCCGCGATCTTGGCGGCGGCGGCCATCGCCTCTTCCATCAGCTTCTTGGCGGGGACCACGCGGGAGACGAGGCCGCAGCGTTCGGCCTCTTCGGCGGTCATGAAGCGGCCGGTCAGGTGCATGTCCATGGATTTCGATTTGCCGACGAAACGGGTCAGGCGCTGGGTGCCGCCCATGCCCGCGACAACGCCCAGATTGATCTCGGGCTGGCCGAATTTCGCGGTATCGGCGGCGATGATGAAATCGCACATCATCGCCAATTCACAGCCGCCGCCCAAGGCATAGCCCGCGACGGCGGCGATGATCGGCTTGCGGGTGCGCAGCATCTGTTCGGCATCGGTGCCGAACATGTCCTCGGTATAGACATCGACGAAGGTCTTTTCGGCCATTTCCTTGATGTCGGCACCGGCGGCGAAGGCCTTTTCCGATCCGGTCAGGACGATGCATCGCACCTTGTCGTTTTCATCGGCCGATTTGAGCGCCTTTGCCAGTTCGGCAAGAAGGGTGCTGTTGAGCGCGTTCAGCGCATCGGGGCGGTTGAGCTTGATGAGCGCGATGTGATCCTCGATGTCGACGATCAGGGTCTCATAGGCCATGGTCCGGCTCTCCGGGATGTGGGTGCCACGAGGGCTTGAAGCGGCAGGGTTAGCACCCCGTCCAAGGGTTTCAAGCTATCTTTGACAGGTGACGCAATGGAAACTGGACCGGCCCGATTGCACGGTGCGGCGAATTATTCCTGCACATCCAGGGGTTTGGCAGGCTTCGCCCTCGCGGCCATAAACGCGGAAATTGTGTTGGAAATATCCCAGTTCGCCATCCGCCTGCCGGTAATCGCGCAGGGAGGAACCGCCCGCCTCGATCGCCTCCGAGAGAACCTCGCGGATGATCGGGACAAGGGCGGCCACCCGGGGCGCGGCGATGCGGCCCGCATGGCGCAAGGGAGAGATCCCCGCGCGATAGAGCGCTTCGCAGACGTAGATGTTGCCAAGGCCCGCGACGATGCGCTGGTCGAGAAGCGCGGATTTCACCGGGCTGCGCTTGCCCCGGAAGGCGGCGACCAGGTGATCCTCGTTGAAGGCATTGCCAAGCGGTTCGGGGCCGAGCCCCGCGATCAGCCAATGGCGGTCGAGCGCATCGGTGGGGCAAAGGTCCATCGCGCCGAAGCGGCGGGCATCGTTGAAGGTGACGCGCGCGCCAGCCTCGGTATCTAGGATCACGTGGTCATGTTTTTCGGGCGCGGGATGGAGATGGTGGAATTGCGCGAGCATGTCGCGCCCGCCCCCAAGCGCGGCATCGGGCGCTGAAACGATCATGCGGCCCGACATGCCCAGATGCACGATCAGGGTTTCGCCCGTGTCGAGATCAGCCAGAAGATATTTCGACCGCCGGCCCAGCCGGTCGATGCGCGCGCCGGTCAGACGCTCGGCCATGCGGGGCGGAAAGGGCCAGCGCAGATCGGGGCGATTGACCTGTGCGCGGGCGATCCGCGCGCCTTCGAGCACGGGGGCAAGGCCGCGACGGACTGTCTCGACTTCTGGAAGTTCGGGCACAGCGGGCTTTCCTTTGAGCGGGGCGAGGGTGTAACGCCCTGAGAAGGCCCTATAACAAGGGCGGGACATACGGAAGGACAAGCCCCGATGGCCGAGGACAAGAACGGGCCCACGACCCATTTCGGCTATCAAGAGGTGGCCGAGGACCAGAAGGCGGGTCTGGTCCATGGCGTGTTCACCAATGTCGCCTCGAAATACGACATCATGAACGACGTGATGAGCGTGGGCATCCACCGCGTCTGGAAAGACGCGATGATGGATTGGCTGGCGCCGCGCGACGGGCAGCGCCTGCTGGATGTGGCGGGCGGCACGGGCGATGTCGCGTTCCGGTTCCTCAAGCGCGCGCCGGGGGCGAGCGCGACGGTTCTGGACATGACCGAATCGATGCTGATCGAGGGGCAAAAGCGCGCCGAAGCCGCGCAGATGGCCGAAAAGCTCGAGTGGATCGTGGGCGATGCGATGGCCCTGCCGTTCCCCGACAATACGTTTGACCGCTACACGATCAGTTTCGGCATCCGCAACGTGACGCGCATCCCGCAAGCGCTGGCCGAGGCGTTTCGCGTTTTGCGCCCCGGTGGGCGGTTGATGGTGCTGGAATTCAGCCAATTGCCCAATGACGGGCTGCAAAAGCTGTATGATCTTTATTCCTTCAACGTGATCCCGCGCATGGGGCAGCTGATCGCGGGGGACAGGGACAGTTACCAATACCTCGTCGAATCGATCCGTCGGTTCCCCGATCAGGAGACATTCGCCGCGATGATCCGGAGCGCGGGGTTCGAGCAGGTGAGCTATCGCAACCTGTCGATGGGGATCGCCGCGCTGCATTCGGGGTGGAAGATCTGAGGTGAAGGGCCCGCACAACATCTGGCGGCTGGTCAGGACCGGCGCGACCTTCGAACGGACGGGCGCGATGAAGGCCGTGCTGGAAGCCGTGGACGCGCCTGCGCCGATCCGGGCGGCGGCGCGAATCTTGGGCTGGCCGTTCAAATGGCTGGGATTGCGGGGCGATCCGAGCGTGCCGCCGGTGCCCCGCGCGCTGACGGCGTTGGGGCCTGCCTACATCAAGTTCGGTCAGATCCTGTCGACGCGGCCCGATGTGGTCGGCCCCGAGATGGCGCTGGAATTGCAGGTCCTGCAGGACAAGCTGCCGCCCTTTGCCATGGCCGAAGCGCGGCGCGTGGTCGAACAGGAGATGGAGCGGCCGCTGGAGACCGTGTTTTCGGAGTTTTCCGAGCCGGTCGCGGCCGCATCGATTGCGCAGGTGCACAAGGCGCAGTTGGTGGGTGACGGGCGCGCGGTGGCGGTCAAAATCCTGCGGCCCGGCATCGAACGGGCGTTTCGCAAGGATATCGACGCGTTCTACCTGATAGCCTGGCTAGTCGAGACGCTGTCGCCCGCGTCGCGCCGATTGAGGCCGCGCGCGGTGATCGAGCATTTCGAGGGCGTGGTCATGCAGGAGTTGGACCTGCGGATCGAAGCCTCGGCCTGCGGGGAGTTTCACGCCAATACGGGGCGCGACGAAGGTTTTGTCGTGCCGGAGGTGGAATGGTTCCTGTCGTCGCGGCGGATGATGACGCTGGGCTGGGTCGAGGGGATCACGCTGTCGGATCTGGCGGCGATCGACGCGGCGGGCCATGACAAGAAGGCGTTGGGCGCGCGGGTGTTGCAGATGTTCCTGCGCCACGCGCTGCGCGACGGGTTCTTTCATGCCGACATGCATCAGGGCAACCTGAAGGTGGCGGCCAATGGCGATGTCGTGGCGCTGGATTTCGGGATCATGGGGCGGCTCGATGTCTATACGCGCCGGGTCTATGCCGAGATCCTGATGGGGTTCATCCGCAAGGATTACCGCCGCGTGGCCGAGGTGCATTTCGAGGCGGGATACGTTCCGGCGGATCGCAGCATCGACGAATTCGCGCAGGCGCTGCGGTCGGTGGGCGAGCCGATTTTCGGCATGGATGCGAGCCGGATCTCGATGGCGCGGCTGTTGGCCTATCTGTTCGAGGTCACGGAACGGTTCGGGATGGAGACGCGGACCGAGCTGATCTTGCTGCAGCGGACGATGGTGGTGGTCGAGGGGGTGGCGCGGTCGCTGGACCCCGATATCAACATCTGGGTGGTCGCACGGCCCGTGGTCGAGGAATACATCACCGAGCATGTCGGGCCCAAGGCGGCGCTGCGCGACCTGTGGCAGACGGTGCGGGTGCTGTCGCGGTTCGGGCCGCGTTTGCCCGCATTGGCGGAGCAGGCGCTGCTGGCGCAGGCGAACCCGCCGCGCCCGGAGCGGCGCAACCCCTGGCCCGAGCGGGTGGGTTTCGCGGCGGCGGGTCTTGTGATCGGCGGGGCGGTGGCCGCGGTCTTGGCGTTGATCTGAGCGCGGGTCGCGGCCGGGGTCAGCCGGGGTTTCGCAGGCCCTGAACCTCGGTGGCGGGCAGGCTGTGGCCGCCGTGAAGCGTCAGCCAGACCTCCCCGTCGCGCAGGCGCGCCTCTTGCACGGTGGCGTGGATGAGGGCGGGACGCTCGTCCAGGAGGGATTCGCCCGACCAGTATTCGAGCCCGAGGTTGTAGGTGCCGGTGGGCAGACGGTTGCCCGCGGCATCACGGCCATCCCAATCGAACCTGTCTGGGCCAAGGGGCACGGGGCTGCGTTGCACGATGGCGCCACGGTCATCGCGGACGACGAGTTCGCGCCGGTCGGCCAGCGCAGGCGGATCGCCCGAGAGCGTGATGGGCGTGCCGGTGAAGCGGATGGGCGTGTCGGCCTGCGCCTCCATCCCGATCCAGCCGCCGATCTGGCCCATCCCCAACGTGGCGAAGCCCGCCTGAAGACCTGTCAGCAATTCATTCGTGCGCACCTGTTGTTCGACGCCGGAGAATTGCGCGAGTTGGCTGGCGAATTCGGTCGAATCCATCGGATTGAGCGGATCTTGATGCTGCATCTGCGTGGTCAGGAGGCGAAGGAATGTCTCGAAATCCGAGGTGATCCGGCTGACCCCGGCGTCGGGCGCGGCGCGGCGCGGCACGGTTTCGGCGGCGGCGGTGGTGGAGAGGAGATCCATCTGCTGTCCTTTCTGAACAATCAAAGCCTGAGGTCGAGGCCATCGACGGTGGCGCGGTTGGGCGCCGGGGCGGGCGGTGGCGCAGGGCCGGTCGCGCCATCGGCCGCGCCCTGATGCGGCAGGGGCGCGCGGCCCGAACCGCCGCCGCCCGCGCCCTGATGCGAGACCTGCACCGAGGGCGCATCGAGGCCCGAGCGCAGGAATTCATCGGCCAGAAGGGCGAGGTGGCGGCGGATCAGGTCGGCGGTTTCCGGGCGTTCGGCCACGATGCTGAGGGTGAGGGTTCCGTTGACCTCGGTCAGGGCAAGGCGGAGGCGGCCAAGCTCGGGCGGATCGAGCGCGATGTCGATGGGCGCACCGGGGCTGCGCGGGGCATCGTCTTGCAAGGTGCGGAGGATCTGGGCGGCGACGGCCGTGGCCTGCGGCGCGGAGGGCGCTGTCGGGGGCGGGCCATTGGGCGGCGGATCGGCGACGCGAGACGCCGCCGCCTCGACCCCGAGGGGGATGTCGGCGGGCGCAGGGCGCGCAAGATCGACGGTCGTAGGCGCGGGTTTGGGGCCGCCGTACGGCGGGGCAGACGCCAGCGGGCCGCGCATGACGGTGTGAGGGGGAACCGCTGGCGCGGGCGGCAAGGGGTCCGTTGCCCGGGCATCCGTGATGCGCGCGTCGGGAATCGGGTCTCTGGCCGGGAGGGGCGCAGAGATTGCGGGCGGCGCGGCGAGGCCGGGAGGCTGCACAAGTGGGGCGGTGTTCGGCGTTGGGGATGGCGCGGGCGCGTCGGATTTTGCCGCGCCGGGGATGGGCGTGATGATCGGCGGGGGTGGCGGCGCAGGAAACATCGATGCGCCCGGTGTCGCGGCTTGGGGGATGGCGGGGGGCGGGACCGCCTGCGCTGGCGTGGCCTGCGCCGCGCCCAAGGGGGCGGGGGCAAGCGATGGGCCCTGTGGCGGTGCGGGCCGGGCTTCGGCGCGGGGCGGTTCCGGGTTCGACAGGTTGGAAACCTGCGTCGGGTTCAGCGCGGGCACCGTTCCGAAAGCGTTCGGTGACGGGGTCGTGTGCGACGCGAGGGCCAGGGGCGGGGGAGGATCCCCGCGCTGGATTCCCATGTACGCCACGATCGCCTGTGGCGGTGGAAAAGGCGCAATCGTGAAAGGCCGGGGCGCTGGGTGGGTATCGTCAGGCCGCGGCAGGGTCGGGGCGACGACGGGATGCGGCGCGGAGAGGGGCGGGGCCGCAAGAGTTTCCGGGTCGGCGGTGGCCGTTTCGCGGGGAAATACCGGCGACGGGGCAATATCGGTGCCCTCTTTCCGCAGCGCCCCGCTTTTCTCGATGGAGTGGAGAGGCAGGGGCGCGCCCGTTGGCTGCACGAGCCAGCCGGGAGGCTGTGGGGTGACAGGCTGCGTTTGCGTATCTGAATGGCGGGGTGTCGGCGCGATCGAAGGCATGGGCTGGCCCGGCGTGGAGGCCGCGAAGACGATGCCGCCACCGAGCGTCGGAAAGGGAGGAACTGCCGGGTCAGACGGCGTTGGATCGACCGGCGAGAGCGATGTTTCGGTATTGGTCGGGATGAGGGAATAGGGCGCAAGATCAACGAGGTCAGGCGTGGTCGTGGCGGTTTCGGGGGGCGGCGGACCGGTCCCGGTGTCGGGCGAGGCGTGTGATTGCGGGGCGTTGGCGGCCAAGAAGGTGCTGTACCCGTCATCTTGCGGTCCGTCGGGACGCGCGGGCCATGGTGGGGCGGCGGCCTCCATCGACGTGACGGGCGGGGGCGCCGCAGGCAGCGCCACGGCGGCATCGTCGGCTACCCTTTCCCCGGCGGGCGGCAGGAGGAAGGCGAGGAAGGCCGCATGCCCGTTGCCGTCGGGCCGCGACGAATCGGGTTTGGCCCCCGTCTGCGGCAGGTCGGGGCGACCCGACAGGATGAACATAAGCTCAGACATGGACGGCCCCGGTTTCCTCGATCCGGACCGGTATCGCGCCCGAACCCCTTACGTTTTCTTTACGTCCGCCTGCCAAGCTCGGCGAAATCCCTAGAATTGAGGAGATCGCCATGATGCTGCCAGCCTCCCTCCCCCAAGGCCCGATCGCACCCGATGCCACGGGCCGCGACCCGCCGGGCGACGATGTCGAGAGGCTGCGCAGGGTCGCGCGGGAGTTGGAGGCGAGTTTCCTGTCGGAAATGCTGAAACAGGCGGGATTCGGCGCAGGCCGGGGGACGCTGGGCGGTGGCGCGGGGGAGGAGCAGTTCGGCTCTTTCTTGCGGGCGGAACATGCGCGCGCGCTGGCAGAACGGGGCGGCATCGGGCTGGCCGAACAGCTGTTCGAGGCGCTGGTGGCGCGCACGCGCGGAACGGATCCGGCATGAGTGCCGCGCGGGAATTGTCGCGGGTGGAAAGCCTGCTGGTCGAACAGCGGCGCGCGCTGCTGGCGGGCGATCTGGTGGCGCTGGCCGCGATGCCGGAGCTGCTGGAGGCGGCGCTGCGAGGGCTGGCACGCGCCCCTGTGGCGGGGTCGGATCTGTCGCGGCTGGCCGGGCTGGCCGCCCGCAACGCGGAGCTGATCGGAGCGGCCACAGGGGCCGTCGCGCGGACCCGCGCCAGCCGGACGGACGCGGCGTCACCGGGCCTTGGAACCTATGACAGCGCCGGACAGCGCGCGGCAATGGCCGCGCCAGGCCGAATCCTCGCGCGTGGATGAGAGCGGCGCGCAACCGCTAAAATCCGCAAGAAATTCAGCCCGCCATTAGGAGATTTTTCAGCACCCGATCCGAGATTGGCGAAAGCACCCCGACGGGTGGCGTGACCCGAACCACAGGGTCGCAGGTGTCAGAAGGACATTCCCACGGGGCGGGCGACACAGGTCGCGCCACCCCGGTCACGCATGGCGCCGAACCTGCGCCCAGAACATGGAAGGGGACGAACATGTCCAGCATCTTGACCAATACCAGCGCCATGGTGGCGTTGCAGACGCTGAAATCGGTGAACACGAGCCTGCAAAAGACCCAATCCGAGATTTCCACAGGGAAATCCGTCGCCTCGGCCCGCGACAATTCCACGGTCTGTATGATCTTGGCGTTGGAGGAATAGGCGCGCTGGGTCTGGATCAACTGGGTCAGTTCGGCGGCCACATCGGTGGCGGATTCCTCGCGCGCATAGCCCACCATTTCGCCGGTCGGCCCCTCGCCCGCGTTCCAGAGGAAGAATTGGCCGCTGTCGGGCGAGATCGAATAGGTCTGGTTATCGCCGGTCGTCAGCCCGTTGAGATTGGGCACATCGACCACGGGGATCTGGTAGATCACGCGGGTGATCCCGCTGTCATAGATGGCATGAAGAAAGCCGTTGGCATCCACCTCCACCCGGCTGAGATCACCCACGGGAGAGCCGTTCTTGACCACCGGCGCGCGCGAGAAGGTGTCGGACAATTGCGTCAGGCCTCCCGCATCGCCGGGCCGGCCGATGCGCAGGTCCAAGGGGCCGCCCGCCACGGTCAGAGCGATGCGCCCGGTCGCTGGGTCATAGGCCCCACCCGACAGGACCGTGACACTGTCGAGATTGCCGCCGTTGCCGCGCGCATCGTCGAAGGTGACGCCATATTCCCCGATCACTGCCCCGCCCGAGGCGCTGTCGCGCACCTCCATCGTCCATTCATGGCTCATCCCGCTGGCCGGGACATTGGGGGAAAAGGTGATTTCCAGGTATTGGGAGGTTCCGAGATTGTCGAAATATTCCGCCGACATGACAAAGGGTTGTCCGTCAGATCCCGCATCGGTCGAGGTGGCGGGCAGGTTCACGGACAATTCCATGAAGGTGGTTGGATCGCCCGCGAACTGGTTGGAGTTGATCACTACGGGCTGCAACCCATCGAAGGTGTCGCGCGGGAAATTCGGTATCGAGCCATCGGCATTGGCGGGCCAGCCCATCAACACCTCCCCGGTCTGGGTGCGCAACACCCCCTCGGCATCGGGGCGGAAGGAGCCGGTGGTCATCAACCGCACCGGCAGATCGTCGCCTGGGCCGTTCAGCGCGGCGGCGCTGGTGACCGGCAACATGCCACGCCCGCCGATGGCAAGGTCGGTGGGGTTGGTCGTGGTGACAAGCGTGCCGCGCTGGTCGACCATCCGCGACGTGGAGGCGCGCACGCCACCGGCCGAATAGCTGCCATCGTTTTGCGTGATCACTAGCGAATGGAAATCGGCCACCACCCGTTTGTAGCCATAGGTGCTGGAATTGGCGATGTTGTCGGCGATGGTGGCCAATCGGCTGGCATTCACCTGCAGGCCCGCGACCCCGGAATTGAGCGAGGAGGAAATCGTCATCTCATGCGCCTTTCTGCTGCATCAGGGTTTTGGCCGACCATGGGCCCCAAGGTTTAACGCCGTCCTAACGTGTAAAATCCGACCCATTTTCGCGCCGCAGCTAGAGGTCGCGGCGCAGCACGATCACCTCCAGCCGGTCGTTGCGCAGTGCCATGGGATTGGCGGTGACCGGCACACGGTCGGCATGACCCGTGACGCGGCGGATGCGCCGGGGGGGCAGGCCGCCCGCCTCAAGCATCGCGCGAAACAGTTGCGCGCGATCGGTCGACACGCGCCAACGCGTCTCGCTGGCCACGACGACGGGTTCGGCGGCCACATGGCCACCCAGCGCGATGTCATTGATGACCGTGCCGAAAAGATCGGCCATCACCGCGGCAAGGTCAGGCAGCCATACCGCAGGCTGGCCGGTGTCGGGGTCAAAGATCGCCTGACCCGGACGCGAAAAGATCTCGATCACCAGACCCTCGTCGCTCAACCGCGTCTGGACGTGGGCCAGCAGGTTTTCGGGCAGGGCGCTGTCGCCGGTCAGTGCCGCCTCCAACGCCTCGAGTGCGGCCGCCTCCTCGGCCATGGCCTCGGCGTGGTCGGTGCCCGAAAGGCCAAGGCTCTGCCGCCCCTCCGTCGGGCGCAGGTTGGTGGCACCCGTGCCGTTTTGCGCGACGGAGGTTTCGGAAAACGGGCTGTCGCCGCCGAATGCCCCGTCGCCACCGCCCGAGATGCGGGTGATCGGAATCGTCGGGGAAAAGTAATCGGCGATGCCCTTGCGTTGCTGTTCTGTGGTGGCGTTCAAGAGCCACATCAGCATGAAGAACGCCATCATCGCGGTGACGAAATCGGCATAGGCCACTTTCCAGGCGCCGCCGTGGTGGCCGCCCCCGGCGATCACCTTCTTGCGTTTCACGATCAGGGGGCGCGTCTCGTTTCCAGCCATGCAGGCGGATGTAACAGGCAGGTCTGAACGCCGCGTTAATGCGCGACCGGATCAAGACGGCGGGCGGCGAGCGCGCTCAAGGCCAGCATCACGGACGCGGTGCCGAGACAGGCGGGCAGCCCGCCCAACTGGTAGGACAGCCCCGACAAAAGCGTGCCAAGCAGCCGCCCGGCGGCATTGGCCATGTAGTAAAAGCCCACGTCCATCGTGACCCGCTCGGCCCGGGTGAAGGCAAGGATCAGGTAGGAATGGAGGGCGGAATTCACCGCGAAAACCGCCCCGAACAGCAACAGCCCCACGACCACAACCGCCGTCAGCCATGGCGCAGGCGCGCCCGCCGCCCAGACCAGCAGGGCCAACGCCGCAGGCAAAAGCGCCAATCCCCCCGCCCAAAGCCAGGCCTGCCCGATCAGCGCCGCATCACCCCGCGCCTCGGCCCGCAGAATGCGGGGCGCCGTGGCCTGCACCGCGCCGTACAGAATGATCCAGCCCGCCATGAAGCTTCCGATCATGAAGAACGCCGCGCGGTTGCCCGCCACCGTGCCATCCGACAGGACCGCGTAGAAATAGATCGGGATGCCCACGACGAACCAGACATCCCGCGCCCCGAACAAGAACACGCGCGCCGCCGACAGCCAGTTCACATTGGCGGATTTCGAAAAGACCTCGGTGAATTTCGCGCCCTTGCGACCCACGGGCAGGCCCGATGGCATCCGCAGCACGATCACCACGAGGATCACGGCCAGAACCCCTGCCATGCTCAGCACCGCAGGCACGAACCCGGCCAGCGCCAGCAAGGCCGCGCCCAGCAGGAAGCCCAACCCCTTGACCGCATTCTTTGACCCGGTCAGGACCGCGACCCAGCGAAATAGCGCGCCACCTTGCGCCGGGGCCAACAGCTTGACCGCCGATTTCGACGACATCTTGGCCAGATCCTTGGCCACGCCCGACAGGCCCTGCACGACCATCACAAAGGCGACCGAGGCCGCGATGCCCCACGCAGGGTCGAGTTGCGCCAGCGCAAGAAGCGCCACGATCTGCACCCCCAGCCCGGCATAAAGCGTCGCGGTCAGGCCAAAGCGCGCGGCGATCCAGCCCGCCGACAGGTTCGTCACGATCCCCGCCAGTTCGTATAGAAGAAACAGGTAGGCGAGCTGTACCGGGGAAAAGCCCAGCGTGTGGAAATGCAGCAAGACCAGCATCCTGAGCGCGCCATCGGTCAGCATGAAGGCCCAATAGGCCGCCGTCACCGCCACATAGGCGGCGAAACCCTCCGGGCGCGCGGATGCGGTCATGGGGCCGCGCCCACCATCAGGGCGACATCGACGAGCCGATGGGCATAGCCCATTTCATTGTCATACCAGGCGTAGATCTTCACCTGCGTGCCGTTCACGACCATCGTGCTTGGCGCATCCACGATGCCCGACCGGGTGTCGTTGGTGTAATCGGCACTGACCAGCGGCAGCTCCTCGTAGCCGAGGATACCGGCAAGCGGGCCCGAAGCCGCCGCCTTGAACAACGCGTTCACCTCCTCCGCCGTCGTTTCCCGCTCCACCTCGAACACGCAATCGGTGAGCGAGGCATTGAGCAGCGGCACCCGCACGGCATGACCGTTCAGCTTTCCCTTAAGCTCCGGGTAGATCAGCGTGATCGCCGTGGCGCTGCCCGTGGTGGTGGGGATCAGGCTGTTCAACGCCGACCGCGCGCGGCGCAGGTCCTTGGCCGGGCGGTCCACGATGGTTTGCGTGTTCGTCACATCATGGATCGTGGTGATCGAACCGTGACGGATGCCAATCGCCTCGTGGATCACCTTGACCACGGGGGCCAGGCAATTGGTGGTGCAACTGGCCGCCGTGACGATCCGGTGCACCGCATGGTCATAGATGTCGTGGTTCACGCCATAGACGATGTTGGCCGCACCGCCGTCCTTGACCGGGGCGCTGACAACCACGCGCTTCACGCCCGCGTCGAAATAGGGCTGGATCTTGGCCGCCGTCTTGAACACGCCCGTGCAATCGATCACCACGTCGACGCCGGCAAGCGGCAGATTGGCCGGGTCGCGTTCGGCCAACACCGGCAGGCGCGTGCCATCGATGGTGATGCTGTCGGCATCGGCGGTGATGTCGGCCTGCCACCGTCCATGCACCGTGTCGAACTCCAACAGATGCGCATGCATCGCCGGATCGCCCACGGCGTCATTGATCCAGGCGATCTTCACCCCCCGCTCCAACAGCGGCTTGAGCGCCAGTTTCCCGATCCGGCCCAGCCCGTTCAGCGCATAGGTGGTCATGCCGCGCCCTCCGTCTTGGCGATCCCATCCAGCGCGCGCTGGAGCGAGATCCGGTCCAGCGTATCGAGAGGCAGGGCGGTGAAGGCCAGAATACGGTTGCGCAGCATCCCATAGGCCGACTGAAACGCCAGCATCCGCTCGGCCTCGGTGCCTTGCGCCTTCACCGGGTCGGGCGTCGACCAATGCGCCGACATGGGCTGACCCGGCCAGGGCGGGCAGGCCTCGTTCGCGGCGCGGTCACAGACGGTAAAGACGAAATCGAAAACCGGCGCGCCCGCGCCCTGAAACTCGGACAGGTTCTTTGACCGCAGCGCCGCGGTATCATGCCCCTTCAGGCGCAGCATCTCCACCGCCATCGGGTTCAACGCCGATTGCGGCTGGGTTCCGGCGGAAAACACCTCGAACCGGTCGCCGGCCATCTCGCGCAGGATCGTTTCGGCAAAGATCGACCGGGCGGAATTGCCGGTGCAGATGAACAAGACCTTGTAGCGGCCGTTGGGCATGATGCGGTCTCCGTCAGGGGCGGACAGGGAAAGGGGTGGGCAAAGGTCTGCACGGCCACGGCAACAATCGCGTAACAGGCCGTCGGTCATCATCCGCAAGCCATCCATGTCGGCCGCATAGCGCAGCGAGGTGCCAATCCGGTCGCGCGTGATCAGCCCGGCCTGCATCAGATCAGCCAGATAGGCGCTGAGCGTATTGGGCTTCAGCCCCAGCACCTCGGCAATCTCGCCCGCCGGAACCTTGTCGGGGTAGCGGCGGATCAACAATTGCACGACATCCAGACGGGCCGGATGGCTGAGGGCGGCGAATCGGTCTGTAAGCATTATTTCCATATTTCTCGAAATACCGAATAAATGGCAGCGCTCAAGTGAAGCTTTTGCGACAGAGCCGCCCATCCCCTGCCCGGTCGCTTGCATTCGCGGGAAATCCCGACAAAAGGTGTCGGATTGGATGACCCGTCAAAGAACAACCCCGCCGATGGCTAAAACCACCCGATCCCGCCGCCTGTCGGCCCTTGCATGGGCAGCCGCCGCGATCTGCATCCTGCCGATGGCCGCCGTGGCCGTGGCCGCCCTGACCGGTGGCATCGGCACGCTGACAAGCCTCGCCGGGTCCGTCTTGCCGCGTTATGCGGGGACCACAGCGCTTTTGGTGGTGATCGTCGGCATCGGCACGGCGGTCATCGGCACATCCACGGCATGGCTTGTGACCGCTACTCGGTTTCCGGGGCGGCGCCTGTTCGAGATCGCGCTGGCGCTGCCGCTGACCTTTCCGGCCTATGTGCTGGCCTATGCCTATACCGATCTGCTGGACCATCCCGGCTGGGTGCAATCGACCCTGCGCGAGGTGATGGGCTGGGGCCCGCGCGACTACTGGTTCCCCGAAATCCGCAGCCTCGGCGGGGCGGCGGCGATGCTGATCCTCGTCCTTTATCCCTACGTCTACCTGCTCGCGCGGGCGGCCTTCCTGCGCCAATCGGCGACGGCCTATATCGCCGCGCGCACCTTGGGGCAGGGTCCATGGGGCGCGTTTTTCCGCGTGTCGGTGCCCGTCGCGCGCCCCGCCATCGCGGGCGGCGTGCTGCTGGCGCTGATGGAAACCCTCGCCGATTACGGAACGGTGGCCTATTTCGGCGTCCAGACCTTCGCCACCGGCATCTATGTCAGCTGGTTCGGCCTCTTCGACCGGGGCGCGGCGGCGCAACTGGCGCTCTGCCTTCTGGTCGTGGCGCTCACCTTCGCCACGCTGGAACGCCGCCAGCGCCGCCACCTGCGCCACCACGACGCCGGTCGCCGCTTCGAACGGATGGAACCTGTGCGCCTGCGCGGCCGCGCCGCCGCCGGGGCCATCGCCGTCTGCGGTCTGCCCGTGTTTTTCGGCTTTCTCCTGCCCACGGGCATTCTGCTGTCCCTCGCCTCGGGTGCGAGCCAACTGCTGTTCACCCCCCGCTATCTCGCCTTTCTCCAGCATTCGCTGACGCTCGCCTCCATCGCCGCCGTGCTGACGGTGGCCGCCGCCATTGCGCTGGGGTTCAACGCGCGGCTGCATCCGACCAAGGGGTCACAAACGGCGCTACGCATCGCAGGCATCGGCTATGCCGTGCCGGGCGGTGTGATCGCGGTGGGGCTTCTGTTTCCCTTCGCCGCTTTCGACAATGCGCTCGACCGGTTCATGGAGGCGAATTTCGGCATCGACACGGGGCTTTTGATCACCGGGTCGATCTGGCTGATGATCATGGCCTACATGGTGCGGTTCATGGCGGTGGCGCTGAACACTTACGAATCGGGGCTGGCGACCGTGAACCCCAACATGGACGCCGTCGCCCGCACGCTCGGCCACGGGCCTGCCCCCATGCTGCGCCGCATCCACGTGCCGATCCTGCAACCCTCGATCCTGACCGCGCTCCTGATCGTCTTCGTCGACGTGATGAAGGAATTGCCCGCTACCCTGATCCTGCGGCCCTTCAATTACGATACGCTGGCGGTGCAGGCGCATCGCCTCGCCTCGGATGAACGGCTGGTCGAGGCGGCGGTGCCAAGCCTCGTGATCGGCGCGGTCGGGCTGATCCCGGTGGCGATCCTGTGCTGGAGCATCGGGCGCGAGGGGCGGCCCATGCGCAACGCCGTCGACGCCGCGCAAGGGCAGGTACAGCGGACGGCCTGACCGGCGCGATCCCTACCGATACCCGACCCATCCCCGATCATCCGTGAACGCGCGGGCGGGCGAAATCTCGGCCATCTCGTATCCCTCGGGCAGCTCCTCCAGCGGGGCCAGCGGTTCCTCGGAGGCGGCGAGCAGCACGTTGCCCTGCCCGTTCGGCCCGGTCGGGCCACGCACGGTGGCGACATGGGGGTAAAGCGCGCTCAGGATGGCATGGGTGCCGCGCGCAAGCGGGCCGTCCGGGGCGTCGATCAGGTTCACGTAAACCGGGCCCGCCACGATCTCGCGCAGCCGGGCAAAGGTTTCGTGCGTGACCAGATGCGCGGGCACCGAGGCCGAGGAAAAGGCATCCATCACGGCGGCATCGTATCGGCGCGTCGTCTCGTTCAGGTAGACGCGCCCATCGGCATGAACGATCCCCAGCCGCCCGGATGATGCCGTGCCCGGCATCTCCAGCCCAGCGTTATACCCGGTTTCCGTGATCATCGCGGCGGCGCGGGGCAGGTGCTGGCGGACAACCTCCGTGATCAGCGGATCGATCTCGACCGCTATGGCATGGGCCTCGGGCCGCGACGCCAAAAGCTGCGTCGGCAGCGTGTACCCCCCGCCCCCGATGAACAGGACCGATGCCGCTGGCCCAAGGTCGGCATCCATCCGGGCCCAGATCCAGCGGGTATAGGGAATGACCAGACCAACCGGCGCCTCCGGCCCCGCATCGGCGCGCAAGACGGGTTCCGCCGCCTGATGCGTGCGGTCGGAATACAGGCTGATGACCCCGCCCGTGCGGGTGATGTCGATGCAGGACAGACCGGATTCGTAGCGACAAACCGGCCCCAACGCCGCGCTGGCCAGAACCAGCGCCGCAATGGGGATCAGGGGCGCGACAGACGGCTTTTCCGCCTCCTCCCCGCCGCGTCCAGACCCACCGCCATCCCCCCGGTCGCACAGGAACGGAACGCAAAGGAGCGCCGCCGCGCCGCAGGCGGCGAAGGTCGCCACCGACCCAGCAAAGGGCAGCGCCACGAACCCCGCCAGAACCGCCCCAAGGATCGCCCCGAGCGATCCCGCCGCCAGCACCATGCCCAACGACGACCCCTCCCGGCCCGGCCGCGCCTCGACCGCCAGCCGCGCCAGCAAGGGCGAGGGTGCGGAGATCAGGACGGAGGCCGGAAAAAACGCCAAGATCACGCTGATGAGCATGCCCCCCGTGCCCCGCGCCCCAAGGCTGTAGATCAGCCCCAGGATCATGGGCGACAGCGCCGCCAGAACCGCCGTCACCACCAGAACCGCCCGCACCTGCCGCAGCGCCACCGCGCGCTCGCGCTCGGCCATGAACCCGCCCAGCGCATTGCCCAGCGAAAAGCCCGCCAGAACCGTGGCGATCACCGCCGTCCAGGTCACCAGCGATGTCCCGAAGAACGGCGCCAACACCCGCCCCGCCGCGATCTCGTAGGTCAGGCCCACGGCCGACAGCACAAGGATCAGGGCAATCGCCGTCCAGAATTTCATGATTTTCTTCCCGCTCCGCCTTCGCGGCCCGTCCTTCGGGGCTGGAGCCGCCGGCGTCAAGATAGCCGGACCGACCGAAAGGGCGAGCAGGCAGCGTCCGCCGGGCGGCGTCGCGGGGCAAGGGCCGCATCCCCGAAAACCGAAACGGGCGCCCCTTTCGGAGCGCCCGTCCAGATCTCAGGCCTTGGCCGGGATCATTCCCAGCCGGCGCTGTTCAGCACCTCGACCGCCATGCCGACATTCGCCGCGATGTCGCTCAGGTCGATCGCGTCGGGCCGGAAGATGCCCAGCGCCGCGACCGAGGGCGACAGGCCCACGCCCGGGACCGCCGGGTATTCGTCGTTACCGGCCGAGAAATACTGCTGCGCCTGATCCGAGGCGAGGTATTCGAGGAAGGCGATCGCATTCTCGCGGTTGGGCGCATGGGCGGCAACGCCACCCCCCGACACGTTCATATGCGCGCCGATGTCGTTCTGGTTCGGAAAGACCCAACCGATATTGGCCAGCTGCTCGGGCGTGATCTGGTCATCGCCTTCGCGGATGATGCGCGAGAAATAATAGGTGTTCGACATCGCGATGTCGCATTCGCCGGACGCGATGCCACGCAGCTGGTCGGTGTCGCCGCCCTGCGGGGCGCGGGCGAAGTTGCCGACAACGGCGGTCGCCCAATCCTCGACCGCTTCGGCCCCCATATGCGCGATCAGGGCCGCGGTGATGTTCTGGGTATAGACGTTCGACGCCGACCGGATGCAGACTTGGCCTGCGTAGTCCGGGCTGGCCAGATCCTGATAGGTCTGGGGCGGGTTCGCCACGTCGGTCCGGTCATAGAAAATGATCCGCGCCCTCTGCGAGAAGGCGAACCAGTTGTTGTCGTCATCTTGCAGATAGGCGGGAATGCGCGCCTCCAGCACCTCGCTTTCGACCGGCTGAAGCAGGCCCATCTCGGTCGCACGCGCCAACCGCACGGTGTCCACGGTCAGGAACACGTCGGCGGGGCTGTTCTCGCCCTCGGCCTGCATGCGCGCGATCAGCTCGTCGGCATTGCCTTCGATGCGGTTGATCGTGATGCCGGTCATTTCGGTGAAATCGGAATAGAGCCGCTCGTCCGTATCGTAATGGCGCGAGGAATACAGGTTCAGCTCCTGCGCCTGCGCGGCGGTCAAGGTCGAGGCCGCGATGGCCGTGCCCATCAGGGCGGCAAGGGTGCGGTTCATGGAGAAGGCTCCGTTGTTGTCCACGTCATATACCTGACTGAAATACTCAGCTGGGTCGCGGCCCTTGAACAGCATCCCGCGCCCCGTGTCAACAATCCTGACAAAATAGATCGGGAACCGCGCCCGCTTGTCGCGCCCATGCTCCCGGTGCAGGGTCGGCCGCAACACCGAAGGGCGGGGGAACAGACATGCGGGCCGGGATCGCGTTTCTTGTGGTGGCCTATACGCTCAGCCAGTTCTACCGCGCCTTTCTGGCGGTTCTGGCTCCGGTGCTGGAGGCCGAGATCGGGGCCACGACCGGCGATCTGGCGCGGGCCTCGGGGCTGTGGTTCGCGGCTTTCGCCCTGATGCAGCTGCCGGTGGGCTGGGCGCTCGACACGATCGGGCCGCGCCGCACGGCCTCTTTCCTGTTCCTGTTCGGGGCGGCGGGGGGCGCGGCGCTCTTCGCCTCTGCGCAGGGGCCGGGGACGATCACGCTGGCCATGGTGATGATCGGGATGGGCTGTGCCCCGGTCCTGATGTCGACCTATTACATCTACGCGCGCCAATTCTCGGCGGCCGTCTTCGGCACCTTGGCCGGCGTGACGGTGGGCTTGTCCTCGCTCGGCAACATCATGTCCGCGGCCCCGCTTGCCGCCCTGATCGAGATGTTCGGCTGGCGGCAGACGGTGTGGGCCTTCGCCGCCTTCACGGCCCTGATGGCACTGGCCATCGCGATCCTCGTCCGAGACCCGCCCAAGCCCGTGGGTGAGGCGCGGGGATCGCTCCTCGACCTGCTGAAAATGCCCGCGCTCTGGCCGCTGATGGTGATGATGTTCGTCTGCTACGCCCCTGCCGCAGGGCTCCGCGGGCTCTGGATCAGCCCCTATGTCAGCGACAGATTCGGGGCCGACCTGTCGCAGATCGGCATGGCGACGCTGGTGATGGGGCTTGCCATGGTGGCCGGCAATTTCCTCTACGGTCCTGCCGACCGCATCTTCGGCAGCCGCAAGCGGCCCATCCTGATCGGCAACGGGTTGGTCGCGATCCTGCTTCTGTCATTCTGGGTGATGCCGCCCAGTGGGCTTTGGTCCGCCATCGCGCTCTTTGGCGCGATCGGCGTTCTGGGCGCGTCCTACCCGATCGTCATAAGCCACGGGCGCAGCTTTTGCCCCCCGCACCTGACGGGGCGGGGGGTGACGCTGTTGAACCTGTTCGGAATGGGCGGGGCTGGCGTGATGCAATTCGCATCCGGCCCCACCTTCGCCGCACTGTCCCAGACGCGCGCCCCGGCCGAAGCCTATGGCGCGCTTTTCGGGATCATCGGCCTGCTGATCCTCGTCGGGCTGGCGATCTACAGCCGCGCCGAGGACAGGACGGGCTGAGGCCCGACAGGCTTAGGCCGCGCGGCGACGCGGGCGGCGGCCCTTCGGCTTGGCATCGGCAAAGGGCCGGCCATGGGCGGGTTTCGGCTTGCCCTGTCCCTGCCCCGGACCGCGACCACGGCCACCGCCGCCACGCTGCGGCTTTTCCATCTTCACGGCCTTGGGGCGCGTGCCCGATGCGACCGGGATCTCCACCTTCATCAGCTTTTCGATCTGGACCAGCAGATCGACCTCTTCGGCACAGCAAAACGCGATCGCCTCGCCCTCGCGGCCCGCCCGCGCGGTCCGGCCGATCCGGTGGACGTAATTATCGGGCGTGTCGGGCAATTCGTAGTTGATCACATAGGCCACGCCCGGAATGTCGATGCCGCGCGCGGCGACATCGGTGGCGACCAGAATGTTGATCCGGCCATCCCGGAACCCGCTGATCGCGCGGTCGCGCTGGCCCTGGCTCTTGTTGCCGTGGATCGAGGCCGCGTTGAACCCGTCGGCCACCAGCCCGTTCATCAGCTTTTCCGCGCCATGCTTGGTGCGGGCAAACACAAGCGTCAGCGCCTCGGGATCCCGGCTCAGGATCTCGCGCAGGACCTTGGGCTTGTCGGCCTTTTCCATGTAACGCACCGATTGCGTCACCTTGTCGGCCGCCTTGCCCGGAGGCGCGACCTGCACCCGGCGCGGATTGGTCAGGTAGGCACGCGACAGCTCTTCCATCTGCTTGGGCATCGTGGCCGAAAACAGCATGGTCTGGCGCGGCGAACCCAGCTTGGGCGCGATCTGGCGCAAAGCGTGGATGAACCCGAGGTCCAGCATCTGGTCAGCCTCGTCCAGCACAAGGTGCCGGGCCTGCCGCAAATCGACCGCGCCCCGCTCCATCAGGTCGATCAGACGCCCCGGTGTCGCCACCAGAATGTCGACGCCCCGCGCCAAGGTGCCGATCTGGCGGTTGATCGACTGGCCGCCGACCACGGTGGCGATCTTGATCGGGGTGTTATGGGTGAAATGGCGCAGGCTGTCGGCGATCTGGTTCACCAGTTCGCGCGTCGGGGCCAGGATCAGCGCACGCGCCGTCCGGGTCTGGGGGCGCGTATCCGCTTCCATCAGATGGGCAATCAGCGGCAGGCCAAAGGCTAGCGTCTTGCCGGTGCCGGTCTGGGCAAGACCCAGAATGTCATGACCGTCCATCGCCAGCGGGATCGCCTGGTTCTGGATCGGGGTGGGTTTGTCAAAGCCGCCGGCCTTGAGCGCGTTGAGCAGAACCTTGTTCAGGCCCAGCATGTCGAAATCGAACAAATCATATCCTTTCGGGCGCCGCATCCATGCGCGCGCCGCAGATGATGCCCCGGCGCACGCAAAATGCGGCACGAGGCGAACGAAGGGTGCGACCGGGCCGCTCATGCGGTCCGCGATCGTCAGAACCCTGCGTGAATGGGAACTGGGGTTTTCATCTGTCACCGTCAGGTGTTCGGGACGCTGGTTATCTGCGTCCACCCTCCGACTGCTCACGCGGCAGCGCGGCGACATGGGGGGCACATGCGCTCTCGCGGGCCACAAGTCAAGCCGCACCGAGGGCGTGGTGTCCCTGTCGTTACGAATGCACGACAGATTCCCTACAGGATCACGACGCGAAGCCTACGCCCTTTTTCCCGGCTTTTCCGCCACATCCCGCTCAGACCGCGACGCGCTGCCCCTTCCCCTCGCTAGGCACCTCCTGTAAGCGCGCAGCCATTCATTACCCCGAAGGACCAAGGATCATGGGATACCGAGTCGTCGTCGCGGGTGCCACGGGCAACGTGGGCCGCGAAATGCTGAACATCCTCGCCGAGCGGGAATTCCCCGTGGACGAGATCGTCGCGCTGGCCAGCCGGAAATCGCTGGGCACCGAATGCAGCTTTGGCGACAAGACCCTGAAAACAAAGGATCTTGATACCTTCGATTTCACCGGTTGGGACATCGCGCTCTTTGCCATCGGCTCCGAGGCGACGGCGATCTACGCGCCCAAGGCGGCCAAGGCCGGCTGCATCGTGATCGATAATTCCTCGCTCTACCGCTACGATCCCGAAGTGCCGCTGGTGGTTCCCGAAGTGAACCCGGAGGCGGTCGAGGGCTACGCGAAAAAGAACATCATCGCCAATCCCAACTGCTCCACCGCGCAGATGGTGGTGGCGCTCAAGCCCTTGCACGATCGTGCAAAAATCAAGCGTGTCGTCGTCTCGACCTATCAATCCGTTTCCGGCGCAGGCAAGGCTGGCATGGATGAGCTGTGGGATCAGACCAAGGGCATGTATGTGCCCGGTCAGGAACGCGCGCCCGCCAAGTTCACCAAGCAGATCGCCTTCAACGTGATCCCCCACATCGACAAGTTCATGGAGGACGGGTCGACCAAGGAAGAATGGAAAATGGTGGTCGAGACCAAGAAAATCCTCGATCCCAAGATCAAGGTCACCGCGACCTGCGTCCGCGTTCCAGTCTTCGTCGGCCATTCCGAAGCGATCAACATCGAGTTCGAGGATTTCCTCGACGAGGAAGAAGCCCGCGATATCCTGCGCGAAGCGCCCGGTATCATGGTCATCGACAAGCGCGAGGATGGCGGCTACGTCACCCCCATCGAATGCGTGGGCGATTACGCCACCTTCATCAGCCGCATCCGTCAGGACAGCACGCTCGACAATGGCCTGAACCTGTGGTGCGTCTCCGACAACCTGCGCAAGGGCGCGGCGCTGAACGCGGTGCAGATCGCCGAAACGCTGGGCAATCGCGTCCTGAAAAAGGGCTGATCGGTCTTTTTTCCAAGAATTCAAGCGGCTGGTCGGACCCTGTCTGGCCAGCCGTTTTTCTTTGCCCGTGGGCAAAGCGCCGCCGGAGCGCGGCCATCGGTCATCGTGTTATTGTGCGACAGACGCGAAAGGCGCACCCCTGTGGCGGGACCGTCGCCACCAAGGAACATCCGACCATGCGTTTTGCCCTGAGCCTGACCGCTGCCCTTCTGTGCGGGACCGCCGCCCTTGCCGATGACATCGTGATCCGCGCCGATATCGACGCCGCGACCGTCTTTCTGTCAGGCGCCGAGATCACGCGGCGGGGCAGCGTCACGATTCCCGCAGGCACCCACAGGCTTCTGATCGCCATGCCCGATGCGGCCGAGGCCGAGCGCATCGGCATCACCGGCCCGGAAGGTCTGTCGCTGGGCGTGCCGCAGCCCTTTTCCGGCCAGTTGATCGCCGAGGGCGCGCTCGACGATGCCGAACAGGCCGCCGCGCGCGCCGCCGTGACGGAGGCCGAGACTGCGTTGCAGCTGGCGCAGGACGATCTGGCGGCGGCCGATGCCGGGCTGCGCGCGCTGGAGACGCAATTGTCCTATCTGTCCGCCCTGTCGCGCGGCGGGCCGGAGGGCGCGGCCATGCCCGCCGATCTTGCGGCGCTGCCCCAGCTTCTGGCCACATTGGGTGCAGAGACGGAGCGGGTTCAGACCGCCATCCTCGCCGCGCAGATCGCCCGCCGCGATCTGACCGGGGCCGTGGAAGACCGGCAGACGGAGCTGGACCGCGCCATAAACGCGCTCGCGCAATTGCGCCCGCTTGGGCCCGGTTTCGAGGGTGTCGAGGTGCGCGTGACCGCCGAGACGGAAACCACGGCGGACCTGATGCTCCAGTATCTGAGTTTCAATGCGGGGTGGGAGCCGTCCTACGAATTCCGCCTCGACAGCGCGACCGGCGCGCTGGAGGTGGCGCGCTATGTCACGCTCTACACCGATGGCGATGCGCATTGGCAGGATGTGGACGTCACCGTCTCGACCGCCGAACCGAACCGGCAGCGCAGCCCGTCCGAGGTCTACCCCACGCCCGCGCGGATCATGGAACCCGCACCGCCCATCGCGATGGAAACCAGCCGTATCGGGGGTTTCGCCCTCGAGATGGCCGATGCCGCGCCCGTCATCGCCGCCGAACCGGTGGCGACGGTGGCCGTGGAGGGTCTGTCGCTCAGCTATGTCCTGCGCGACCCTGTCAGCATCGGGCCGGCGGGCGCGGCGGTTCTGCCGCTCGACACCCTGACCCTTGCGACGGAGACAGAGGCGCGGGCCGTGCCGCGCGTGGATGACACGGCCTTCCTCGTCGCCAGCGGGCGGAACGACACGCGCGAGCCGATCCTGCCGGGACATGCCGCCTTTTTCCGCGATGGCGCGCTGGTGGGGGAGGACATGACCACGATGATCCCCGCCGGGGCCGAGATGGAACTGGCCTTCGGGCCGCTCGATCACCTGCGGCTGGTCTGGATCGACCGGACATTGGCCGAAGGGGATCGGGGCGTCTTCACCACCTCCAACACGCAGGACCGCGCGATCGCTTTCGGGGTGGAAAACACATCGGGCAGCGCGGAAGAGGTCCGGCTGATCTACGCCACCCCCTTTGCCGAGCAAGAGGATCTGGACATCGACGTGACACTTGCCCCCGCGCCCGATGCGCGCGACATCGACGACCGGCGCGGCATCCATGCGTGGAACCTGACCGTCGCGCCGGGCGAGACACAGCTGATCGAGATGGGCGTCACGCTGGAATGGCCCGAGGGGCAGGTGCTGACCTGGTGGCCGTGACGGTCAATCGGGGTCGATGAGGATAGGGTCGTCATCGTCCCAGACCGGTGGGTCGGGGTGCATCACGGGGGTTGCGGCCGGATCGCCGCCGAGAATGCGGGGAACGAGGTGTCGGTGGGAATGCCCCGGAAAGGGCGCGCGAAACCGGCGCATCAGATCGGCATAGGCCGCCCCGATCTCGGACCCTTTGCAGAGCCTTTCGCCGTCGGACAGGCGGTGGAGCGCAAGCCCGCCGCCGCGTTCGCGAAAGATGTAGCCCTTGGCCCGCATGCGGGATTGAAGATCGTCCCACCCGGTGGCCTGTCCGATATCGGCGGCGACGCGCGCCCGGACGGGCGCAAGAAGCCGTTCCTCGGTCCGTCCGGACCGCGTCACGGCGCAGGGATCGGGTGGCAGCGATTTCCGCAATCGATGGCGCAATTCCTCGTGCAGGCTGCGGCCCTTTGCTGACGCCGCCTCGGACAGGGCGGCGAACAGGGGCTCGGGCAGGTCAAGGATCAGGCGGCGCATTGCACTCATGCCCGCAGCCTCGGCCAGTTTGGTTAAGGCCGGGTAAACCGCGCCTCAGAACCGTTCCGCGCGCAAAACCTCGCAATCGGTGACGGTGACGACCCCGATATGCCGCTCGACCACGGCAAAGGCCGCGTCCAGCAATCCGTCCAGCCGTTCGGGCCGGATGATGCAGACGACGCTGACCATGCCCCCCGCGCGGCTGACCTGTCCCTCGCGGCTCCATTGGCCCGACCGACCCGACCCGCCCAGCACGGGCAGGATGGTGAAACCCGTCACCCCCGCCTTGACCAGGGCGTTGGTCAACCGCGTCTCCATCACCGCCTCGATGGTGATCTCGACCCGTTTCGCCTTGTGGGTCTGCATGTCTGTCAGGCTCCGGTCACGAGGCTGGCCACCGCGAGATAGAGCGGGATGCCCAGCGTCAGGTTGAAGGGAAAGGTCACCCCGAGCGACAAGGTGAGATAGACGGAAGGGTTGGCCTCGGGAAGGGCGACGCGCATGGCGGCGGGCACCGCGATATAGGAGGCCGAGGCGCAGAGCGTCATGAACAGCACGACGCCACCCGTGGACAGGCCCAGCAAAAGCCCCGCCATCAACCCAAGGCTCGCGCCGATGGGCGGCATGATGACCCCAAAGAGGAAAACGCCGGGTGTCAGGACCGACCGCGCATCGCGCAGGCCACGGCCTGCGACCAGCCCCATGTCGAGGAGGAACAGGCACAACACCCCCTGAAACGGCGCAACGATTAGAGGCGAGATCATCGCCATCCCCTCCGCCCCGGTGATCCAGCCGATGGCGAAAGAGCCGACCAGCAGAACGATGGACCCGTTGAGCAGGATTTCCCGCATCAACCCCTCTTCCATCTCTGCGCCAGCCTTGCCGAACCGCGCGATGAGCCAAAGCGCCGACAGGATCGCGGGCGCCTCCATCACGGCGGCGACGGCGACCATGTAGCCTTCGGACGTCAGGCCCGCGGAGCCGATGACCGATGTGGCCGCGACGAAGGTCACGATGGAGATCGATCCGTAATGCGCCGCGACCGCTGCCGCATCGGTCACATCCAGCCGGGTCATGCTGCGCAACAGGGCAAAGGCGATCAGCGGAATGCTGAAGGACAGGATCAGCCCCGCCACCAAAGACAGCAGCAGCGTTGCGTCGATGCCGTGATCCGAAACGCTGACCCCGCCCTTGAAGCCGATCGAAACCAGCAGGTAGATCGACATGCCCTTGGCGATCGCCTCGGGGATCGACAGGTCGGACCGGGCAAGGCTGGCCAGCAGGCCCAGCGCGAAGAACAGGATTATCGGCGACAGGAGGTTTCCGGCCGCAAGCGCCAGTATTCCGTCCATCCTCAGGCCCCCCGGATCAGCACAGCGTCGCGCCCGTGTAGTCGGCGCGCCCGCGGCGGTAAAGTTCAGCCTTTGACGAAATGGCGCACAGTCCCGTCGAATGTCTCGAGGTTCATCTCGGCCAGATCGGTCCAGAGCCCATGCAACGTGACATCGCCCGCATCAACCGCCTCGGCGACGAAGGGATAGCTGAGCAGGTTTTCGAGGCTGATCTGGATGCCTTCCTTTTCCAGCGCGGTCTGGCGATCCTCGGGATTGGTGATGTCCGCGATCCGGGCCACGGCAGGCCGCAACGTGTCGAGCCAGCGCCCGATGAAGCTTTCCTGCCGCTCAAGGTCGGGGGCCTCGCCCGCGCACATCTGAAGGCACCCGCGCACGCCGCCGCAGTTCGAATGGCCCATCACAATGATATGGCCGACATGCAGGTATTTCACCGCGAATTCCACCGCGGCCGCCGTGCCGTGGTGGCGCCCGTCGGGCGTATAGGGCGAGACGAGGTTGGCGATGTTGCGATGCACGAAGACCTCGCCCACCTGTTGCGCAAAGACGGCTTCGATCGCGACGCGGCTGTCGCAGCAGGCGATGACCATGGCGCGCGGCGTCTGGCCTTCGATGGCGAGCCTGCGGAAAAGGTCGCGGTTGCCGGGAAATTCATGGGTTTTCCAGTCACGATACCGGTGCAGCAGGTAATCGGGCAGGGATTTCACACGGTGCATGGGTCTCGGCCTTGATCTCGTTCCGGTTGAATAGACCGGATTGCTGACAAATTGGAGCTTCTTCTTGCGCCGCGCTCAAGGGTTTCTTCAGCGCCTTGCGGCATCTTCCCGCAATCCCGTGGTGGGGGTGATCTGTGGAGCGTGTTGATGACGGCGGTGGTGACGATGCTTCCGCTGGGGGAACCTGCGCGGTTCAACCCCGGCCAGCTTGAGAAATTATGCGAGAAACTGGGCGATCTGCGCGCCGAGACCGAGGTGGCGCATGCCCTTGACCGGTTGTCCGCGTTGCTGGACGAACTGGCGCGCTACAGCGGTGGCCCCGATCACACCGATATGGCGGCGCTGCTGGACGGTGTGGTCCGCGATGCGCAATTGATCGGCATGGCGACACTGGCCCGTGTCGGGCAGAACGCGGCCGATTGCCTGCGCGGCGGCGATCCCACGGCCTTGGCGGCAACATTGGCCCGGCTGCTGCGCGTCGGCGACCGGTCGATCCACGCGATCTGGGACCTTGAGGATGTTTCCGGCTAAGCCCACTTGCGGCGGCGGGGGCGGGCGCTAGTGTGCGGCCCGACCAAGGAAAGCCCCGATGACATGACCCGATCCCTGTGTTTCGCCCCCGCCTCGCCCGATGCCATCGCCCTGCACCTCGTCGCGCCCGATGCGCTGGAGGCGCGGCTGGAAAACCTGCCCACGGCACAGGCGGCTTGGGCCCGGCATCACGGGTTTGCCGCAACGCTGGGGCAGGTCTGCGCGCTGCCCGGGGATGCCGGGCGGCCCGCCGCGATCCTGATCGGAACCGGCACGCCGCACGACCGTGCGCGCCAACGGTTCGCCATCGGGGCAGCCATCGCCGGCTTGCCGGAGGCGGATTACGCGCTGATCGACCCGCTTGTTGGGACAGAGGGTGAGGAAATCGCGCTTGGCTACCTGTTGTCGCTCTACCGCTTCGACCGCTATCGTACCCAATCCCGGCCCAAGGCCCGGCTGGTCGCGCCGCAGGGTGTCGACAGCGCGCATCTGGAACGCATCGCGGCGGCCGAGGCGCTGACCCGCGACCTGATCAATACCCCCGCCGAAGACATGGGGCCGGATGCGCTGGAGGCTGCCGCCCGCACGCTGGCCGAAGAATTCGGGGCGGAGATTTCCGTGACCGCTGGCGATGAGCTTCTGGCCCGCAACTTTCCCCTGATCAACACCGTCGGGCGCGCCGCGGCGCGCGCGCCCCGCCTGATCGATCTGCGTTGGGGCAGGGGCGCGCGATCGGTCACGCTGGTGGGCAAGGGCGTGTGTTTCGACACCGGGGGCCTGAACCTCAAGCCCGGTGCGTCCATGGGCCTGATGAAAAAGGACATGGGCGGGGCGGCGACCGTTCTGGGCCTTGCCCGCATGATCATGGCCGAGGGGCTGGACCTGTCGTTGCGGGTGTTGATCCCAGCGGTGGAAAACGCGGTGGCAGGCAATTCCTTTCGGCCCGGCGATATCTTCACCGCGCGCAACGGCAAGACGGTCGAGATCAACAACACCGATGCCGAGGGGCGGCTGGTTCTGGCGGATGCGCTGGCTTTGGCCAACGAAACACCCGCCGATCTGACCATCTCCATGGCCACACTGACCGGGGCCGCCCGTGTCGCGGTGGGCGCCGATCTTGCACCCTTTTTCACAGATGACGAAGGGTTTGCCACAGCCTTGACCCAAGCGGCGGCGCAGGTGGCCGACCCGGTCTGGCGTCTGCCGTTCCACGCACCCTACGAGACGATGATCGAACCCGGCATCGCGGATCTCGACAATGCGCCCTCGGGCGGGATGGCGGGCGCGATCACAGCCGCGCTTTTCCTGCGCCGCTTTGTGCCAGATGTTCCGAAATACGCGCATTTCGACATCTACGGCTGGTCGCCCTCGAATGCGCCCGCGCGGCCCAAGGGCGGCGTCGGGATGGGCGCGCGCGCCATCTTCCGCGCCCTGATCGACGGAACCGCACCATGACGCGCGATCCGCGCCTGACCCCGTCCAACGGGCGTGTGGCCCACGCCTCGCTGGAAGGCGAGGTCGAGGCCGAACGCTTCGTCAAAGGTCGCTGGATGAGCGTTCAGCAGCCCATGGTCAACATCACCGAAACGCCGCGCGGGGCGCGGGCCAGCCAGCTTTTGTTCGGGGAGCGGTTCCTAGCGCTCGAGACCGACGAGGGCTTCACCTTCGGCATGGCCGAACGGGATGGCTACTGCGGCTATGTCCTGTCTGGCGCGCTGACCGGCGCGGTCGATGCGACGCATTGGGTCATCGCGCCGGCAACCCATCTCTACCCCAAGCCCGACATCAAGACCGCGCCGGATGTGGCGCTGTTCTTCGGCAGTCGGGTGCAGGTGACGGGCGACCGGGACGGGTTCCAGCGGATCCAGACCGGCCATTACATCCCCGGCCAACACCTGATGCCGATCAAGGCGCGGTTTTCCGACCCGGTGGGGATCGCCGACCTGTTTCTGGGCACGCCCTACCTGTGGGGCGGGTGCAGCCGCTGGGGGATCGATTGCTCGGGTCTCGTGCAAACGGCACTGATCGCCTGCGGCATCGACTGTCCGCGCGACAGCGACCAGCAATTCGCCGCCCTCGGGCAGGATGTGCCGCAAGATGCGCCGTTGGAACGGGGCGATCTGGTGTTCTGGCGCGGGCATGTGGGCCTGATGTCGAGCGACACGATGCTGCTTCATGCCAATGCCCATCACATGGCGGTCGCCTATGAACCGCTGGCCGAAGCCGCCGAGCGGATCGCGGCGCGCGAATTCGGCGACATCACGGCCATTCGCCGTTTGCCAGGTCTTGGTTAGGGTTCGACCGCTCGGATCAGCTTGCGTTCCAGCACCCGCAAGACCGTCTTGAGGTCGTGCCCGCGCTTGAGGATCTGCCCATCCATCCCGATGACCGCATACATGCCCTGCCGCTCACGCAGGCGCGGGCGCTTTTCGATGCGGTAGATCGGATGCTCGGCCGTGCGGCGAAAGATGGAAAAGACGGCGACATCCGACAGGTGCGAAATGCCGTAATCCCGCCATTCGCCCGCAGCGACCATACGGCCATAGAGCGTCAGGATCACGCTCAGCTCCTTGCGGTCGAAGGCAACCTGATCCGTGCGCGTGGCGGGCCCGATGGGCTGGAACTGCATCACCATAAGGGAATGGTGGGCGTGATGGGGGCGGAAATCAAGCGCTGAACGCAAAACGACCCCGGACATGCCGGGGCCGTTCTCGAAAGCTCAGGCGAGGGTCACGCCCGGACCAGCGCCTCGTAAGCGTCGGACATGTGGCGCGTCAGGTTGCCGACCTCGAAATTGTAATCCCCGATCTGGCCCACCGGCGTGACCTCAGCGGCGGTGCCGGTCAGCCAGCATTGTTCGAAACCTTCCAGTTCCTCGGGCATGATGTGGCGTTCGTGGACCTTGATCTGGCGCTCGTTCAACATGCCGATCACGGTCTGCCGCGTGATCCCGTTGAGGAAGCAATCGGGCTTGGGCGTATGCACCTCGCCATCCTTGACGAAGAAGATGTTCGCGCCCGTCGCCTCGGCGATGTAGCCGCGATAGTCGAACATCATCGCGTCCGAGCAGCCCTTGGCCTCGGCGGCATGCTTGGACATGGTCGCGATCATGTAAAGACCCGCCGCCTTGGCCTGATAGGGCGCGGTTTCGGGGGCCGGGCGGCGCCATTTGGCGATGTCGAGCTTGGCGCCCTTGGTCTTGGCGTCGCCGTAGTAATTGCCCCAGCTCCAGGCCGCGACGGCCATCCGCACCGGGTTGCGCTTGGACGAAACACCCATGTCGTCGCCCGCCCCACGCCACGCGATCGCGCGGACATAGGCGTCGGTCAGGCCATTGGCCTGCATGACCGCGTATTTCGCGGCCTCGATCTCGTCGACGGTATAGGTGATCGGCATGTCGATCATCTCGCCCGATTTAAGAAGGCGCTCGGAATGCCAGCGGGATTCAAAGATCTTGCCGTTATAGGCCCGCTCCCCCTCGAACACGGAGGAGGCGTAGTGCATCGCATGGGTCAGGATGTGCACATTGGCGGACCGCCAATCCACCAGCGCCCCATCCAACCAGATCTTGCCGTCACGATCGTCATAGGCCCCGGCCATCGTCCTGATCCTCGTCTCTGTCACCGGCTCTTCCCACCGGATCGTTTTTCGAATGTTGCGCGGAAAATGCCCGAAGCGGACATAATATTGCGCAAAACGCCCTATTCGCTAACAATTGATTCTTGGAAAGTCAACAAGGCTGACTTAAACTGCCGGAAAATCCCGAAGGGGAAAACGGAAGGGACAGCCATATGGCAGATCGCAACGCGGCGAACCTGATGGGGCGCGGGGAAAGCCTTCTGTTTCTCACCGACGACCAGTTGCGCCGGGGGATCGAGGCCATGTTCTTCGCCTATCGGGGCTTCACCGCCGACCCTGACCGCATCTTGCAGGATTTTGGATATGGCCGCGCGCATCATCGCGCGATCCATTTCATCAACCGCTCCCCCGGAACGACGGTAAACAACCTGCTTTCGATCCTTGGCGTCACCAAGCAATCCCTGAACCGCGTCTTGCGCACGCTGGTCGAGGATGGGCTGGTCGACAGCCGCGTCGGCACACGGGACAAGCGCGAACGCCACCTGTTCCTGACGCAGAAAGGCGCCGATCTGGAACGCGCCCTGTCCGAGGCACAGCGCAACCGGATGCGCGACGCCTTTCGCAATGCCGGACCCGATGCGGTGGCAGGCTTTCGCGCGGTGCTGGAGCAGATGATGGACCCCGACATGCGCCGCCACTACCAGGAAGGCGGGGACGGTAGCCGATGACGACGGATATCGGCGCGCATCTGTTGATCGTGGATGATGACGAACGCATCCGTGGCCTGTTGCAGAAATTCCTGATCCGGCACGGGTTCATGGCAACCGTCGCCCGCGACGCGGCACAGGCGCGGCGGCTGCTGGCGGGCCTTTCCTTCGACCTGATCGTGCTGGACGTAATGATGCCGGGCGAGGACGGATTGAGCCTGTGCCGCGATATCCGCGAGGCCCATGGCACACCCATCTTGCTGTTGACGGCACGGGGCGAGACAGGCGACCGGATCAGCGGGCTCGAGGCCGGGGCGGATGATTATCTCGCCAAACCCTTCGAACCCAAGGAGCTGCTGCTTAGGATCAATGCGATCCTGCGCCGGATGCCCAAGCCCGAGCGCGAGACCGAGGTGCCGCAGATCCTGCATCTGGGGCCGATCCGCTACGATCTGGACCGGGGTGAATTGTGGCATGGCGCGCAGCCCGTGCGCCTGACCGCGACCGAAGCGGCGCTGATGCGCATTTTCACCGGCGGGCCGAACAAGGCCTTCAGCCGCGCGGAACTGGTGACGTTGCTCAACCGCGACAAGATCGGCGCAGAGCAGGTGCAGGAACGCGCCGTGGACGTGCAGATCACGCGCCTGCGCCGCAAGATCGAGCCGGACCCAAAGCAGCCGCGCTATTTGCAGACGGTGCGCGGCGCGGGTTACATGCTGTCACCCGACTGACCCCGGAAGGCGCAAGACCATGACGCTTCTCGTCGAAAACCCCGCAGGGCTCGACCATCTGACGCCGCCCGGCCACCCCGAGCGTGTCGAACGGCTCGAAGCGGTCAACAAGGCGCTGTCGGCCCCCGAATTCGACGACCTGACGCGGATCATCGCGCCCATGGCCGATGAGGCCGCGCTCCTCCTTGGTCATCCGCAAGACTACATCGACCATGTCCGCGCCAGCATGCCCGACAGCGGCATGGTCGGTCTTGACCCCGATACATGGGCCAGTCCCGGATCGTGGGAGGCGGCGCTGCGCGGTGTGGGCGGATGCCTTGCCGCCGTCGATGCGGTTCTGGCCGGAACCAACCGGAACGCCTTTGTTGCCACCCGCCCGCCCGGCCATCACGCCGAACGCGACCGGGCGATGGGCTTTTGCCTGTTCTCCAACGTCGCCATCGCAGCGCGCCATGCGCTTGAGGTGCATGGGCTGTCTCGCGTTGCGGTGGTGGATTTCGACGTTCATCACGGCAACGGCACACAGGACGTTCTGTGGAATGAACCGCGCGCGCTGTTTGTCTCGTCACAGCAGATCCCGCTTTATCCCGGAACGGGGGCGGCCAGCGAACGCGGCGGGTCGAACAACATGTTGAACCTGCCGCTTCCGCCCGGATCGGGCGGGGCCGAGATGCGGCGCGCCTACCAGACACAGGCCTTTGACCGTCTGCGTACGTGGCAGCCCGAACTGATCCTGATTTCAGCGGGCTTTGACGCGCATGCCGATGATCCGCTGGCCAATCTGAGCTGGACCGAAGCGGATTTCGCATGGCTCACGCGGGCGCTGTGCGACATCGCGGATGAGGTTTGCGCCGGGCGCGTGGTCTCGACTCTCGAAGGCGGCTATGATCTGCCCGCATTGGCGGCTTCGGTCGCGGTGCATGTCACGGAATTGAAGGAGCGGGGCGCATGAGCCAAGGCAAGCCGATCGGCGAGATGAGTTTCGAGGAAGCCATTCGCGAGCTTGAGCAGGTCGTGACCGCGCTGGACCGCGGCGATGTCGCGCTGGAAGACTCCATCAAGCTTTATGAACGCGGCGCGGCGCTCAAGGCGCGCTGCGAGGCGAAGCTGAAAGAAGCCGAGGAAAAAGTCGCGCAGATCACGCTCGACGCCAGTGGCCAGCCGACCGGGACCACACCGGTCGAAGGTCTCTGACAAGTGTTCACGCAGGCGCTTGATGCGACCCAGAGGGCCATCACCGGCTTTCTGTCCGAAGAAATGGCGCGGCTTGGTCCGGATCGGGTGGCCGAGGGGATGCGCTATGCCACCGATGGCGGCAAAAGACTGCGCGGTTTCCTTGTTCTGGAAAGCGCGGGGTTGTTCGATGTGCCGGCCGCGCAGGCGCTCTTTGCGGCGGGGGCGGTCGAATGCCTGCATGCCTACAGCCTTGTCCATGACGATCTGCCCTGCATGGATGACGACGATCTGCGCCGGGGGCGTCCCACGGTGCATGTGAAATGGGACGAGGCGACCGCCGTTCTGGTCGGAGATGCGCTTCAGACCTTTGCCTTTGAATTGCTGGCCGATCCGCGCGCGGGTGATGCGACGCAGCGCGTTTCCCTGATCGGCAGCCTGGCACGCGCGTCGGGCGCGCAGGGGATGGTTCTGGGACAGGCGCAGGATATCGCGGCCGAAACCGCCGCCCTGCCGCTCACACTTGACCAGATCACCGAATTGCAGGGCAACAAGACCGGCCGCCTGATCGAATGGCCCGCCGAAGCGGGGGCGATCTTGGGCGGTGCTGATCCCGCACCGCTTAGGGTCTATGCGCGCGCCATCGGCCTCGCCTTCCAGATCGCCGATGACATCCTTGACGTGACGGGCGATGCCGCGACGGCGGGCAAGGCGCTGCAAAAGGATGCGGCGGCGGGCAAGGCGACCTTCGTGTCCCTGCTGGGCCTTGACGGGGCAAAAGCGCGCGCCGCCGATCTGGTGGAAGAGGCGCAAACAGCCCTCGCGCCCTATGGCAATAAAGCGCATAACCTTGCGGCGCTCGCGCGCTACATCATCGACCGTGACAAATAAGCCCGGAAGGAGGTCCGGCCCGTGACCGACCGCCCCAGCACCCCGATCCTCGACCGCGTGACGTCGCCCGCCGATCTCAAGCGGTTGAGCGATGGCGACTTGCGCCGCCTTGCCGACGAATTGCGCAGCGAGACCATCTGGTCGGTCAGCCGCACCGGCGGTCATTTCGGCGCGGGCCTTGGCGTCGTGGAGATGACCGTCGCGATCCATGCGGTGTTCGATACACCGCGCGACAAGCTGATCTGGGACGTGAGCCATCAATGCTATCCCCACAAGATCCTGACCGGACGGCGCGAAAAGATGGGCACGATCCGACAAAAGGATGGCCTGTCGGGTTTCACCAAACGCTCTGAATCGCCCTATGACCCGTTCGGCGCGGCGCATTCTTCCACAAGCATTTCGGCTGCCCTAGGCTTTGCCGTGGCGCGCGATCTGGGTGGCGATTGCGACACCGGACATGGCGATGCGATCGCGGTGATCGGCGATGGCGCACTGTCGGGCGGCATGGCCTATGAGGCGATGAACAACGCGGGCCACCTTGGCAAGCGGCTGATCGTGATCCTGAACGACAACGAGATGTCGATCGCGCCGCCCACCGGCGCCATGTCCTCCTACCTGTCGCGGCTTTACGCGGGCGCGCCGTTCCAGGAACTGAAGGCAGCAGCCAAGGGCGCGGTTTCTCTCCTGCCCGAACCCTTTCAGGAAGGCGCGCGTCGGGCGAAGGAATTGCTCAAGGCAGCGACCGTGGGCGGGACGCTCTTCGAGGAATTGGGGTTTTCCTACATCGGCCCCATCGACGGGCACGACATGGACCAGCTTCTGGCGATCCTGCGCACGGTCAAGGCGCGGGCGGATGGCCCGATGCTGATCCACGCGATCACGAAAAAGGGCAAAGGCTACGCCGAAGACCGGCCCGACCGGGGGCACGCCACGGCGCGTTTCGACATCCGCACCGGCGAACAGGCCAAGGCCCCGGCCAATGCGCCGAGCTACACCAAGGTTTTCGCCCAAACCCTGATCCGCGAGGCGGAAGAGGATACCAAAATCGTCGCCGTCACCGCCGCCATGCCCGATGGCACCGGTCTAGACCTGTTCGGGCAGCGTTTTCCGGGCCGCACGTTTGACGTGGGCATCGCCGAACAGCACGCCGTGACCTTTTGCGCGGGCATGGCGGCGGGCGGGCTGAAACCCTTTGCCGCGATCTATTCCACGTTTCTCCAGCGCGGCTACGACCAGGTGGTCCATGACGTGGCGATCCAACGCCTGCCCGTCCGCTTTGCCATCGACCGCGCCGGGCTTGTTGGGGCCGACGGTGCGACCCATGCCGGCAGCTATGACGTGGCATTCCTGTCCAACCTTCCCGGGTTCGTCGTGATGGCCGCCGCTGACGAGGCAGAGCTGCGCCACATGGTCGTGACCGCATTGGCGATCGACGACCGCCCCTCTGCCTTCCGTTTTCCGCGCGGCGAAGGTGTGGGGGTCGACCTGCCGGAGCGGGGGCAGGTTCTGGAGATCGGAAAGGGTCGCCTGATCGCCGAGGGCAACCGCGTCGCGATCTTGAACTTCGGCGCGCGCCTGAAGGAGGTGAAGGAAGCGGCCGAGGCACTGGCGCAAAAGGGTATCACGCCGACCATCGCCGATGCCCGTTTCGCCAAGCCGCTCGACCGCGACCTGATCTTGCAGCTGGCGCGTCACCACGAGGTGCTGATCACGCTGGAGGAAGGGGCAGTGGGCGGCTTCGGCTCCCATGTCGCGCATCTGTTGGCGGAAGAAGGCGTGTTCGACACCGGGTTGAAATTCCGGTCCATGGTCTTGCCCGATATCTTCATCGATCAGGCAAGTCCTGAAGACATGTACGCGGTCGCCCGGATGAACGCCGAGGATATCGAGGCCAAGGTGCTGGATGTGCTGGGCGTCGCGCGGTTGGAGAAACGGGCGTAGGGTGGGCGATCCGCCCACCATCACCACCGGTGGGCAAATTGCCCACCTTACTTCAAACGTTCCTCGATCTTCCTGAGCCGCTCCAGCACCTCGTCGCGGTAGGCATCCGTCGCGGCATTGCTTTCCTCGGCATGGGCATCTTGCATGGAATTCACCACCAGACCCACGATCAGGTTCACCACGGCGAATGTCGTGACCATGATGAAGGGCACGAAGAACGCCCAAGCATAGGGATAGACCTCAAGCACGGGGCGCACGATGCCCATCGACCAGCTTTCCAGCGTCATCACCTGAAAGAGCGTGTAGAGCGAGGCGCCGATAGACCCGAACCATTCGGGGAAGCTGGCCGAGAACAGCTTCGTCGCCATCACCGCGCCGATGTAGAAGATGATCGACATCAGCAAGAACACTGACCCCATCCCCGGTAGCGCGGTCAAAAGCCCCTCGACCACGCGGCGGAGCGACGGCACCGCCGAGACGATCCTGAGAACCCGCAGGATGCGCAAGGCGCGCAAGACAGAAAGCCCCTGCGCAGCGGGCACCAGCGCGATGCCGACGATCACGAAATCGAAGATGTTCCAGCCCGACCGAAAGAACCGCGGCCCCAAAGCGACCAGTTTCAGCAGCAATTCCAAGACGAAGATGGCCAGACAGGCCCGGTCGAGCATCAGGATCAGGGGGCCTGCGACCGACATCACCGTCGCCGAGGTTTCAAGGCCAAGGATCACGGCGTTGAACAGGATCACGCCGATGATCGTGTTGCGGATGACTGGCTGGTCCAGCCACGCCTCCAGACGATTTCGGTATCCCAAACCCTCACCCACAGTGTCGCGCATCATGCCCCTCGTTCAGTTTGCGCTCAGATGGGGCAGCGACAGGCTGGCCGCAAGCTCCACATGGGGCGACCAGCGAAATTGATCGACCGGTTGCACCCAATTCAGGCGATAGCCCGCCTGCGTGAGCAGCGCCGCATCCCGGGCAAAAGTCACCGGGTTGCACGAGACCATGGCGATCCGGGCTACGCGCGCCTGGGCCAAGGCACGGGTCTGCGCCTCGGCCCCGGCGCGGGGTGGGTCGATCACAACGCCGTCGAACCGTGCAAGTTCTTCGGGCAAGAGCGGACGGCGGAACAGGTCACGTGTTTCGGTCGTCACCGGACGCAGGCCCGGCGCATGGCGCGCGCCGTGCAACAGCGCGGCAACCAGCGCATCGTCCCCCTCGACAGCATGGACAGGTGCGTGGGTGGCAAGCGGCAGGGCAAAGGTGCCGCACCCCGCGAACAGGTCCGCGATACGCGTCGCACCCTCCAGCGCCTCGGACACAGCGGCGTATAACGCTCCCTCGCCCTCGGCAGTGGCCTGAAGGAACGCGCCCGGCGGTGGATTGACGGTGACAGGCCCAAAGGACAGGCGCGGGGCCGTGTCGGCATAGACCGGCTCGCCCCCCCATGTCAGACGCGTGATCCGGTCGCGGAACCGGGGCAGCGCCGCGCGCAGCGGACCGTCAAGCGGCTTGCCCCCGCTAACCGCGCAATCGATGCCGGTTTCGGTCAGGGTCAGCGCAAAGGACAGCGTGGCAGAGCGTGACGCGCCCAGCTTCACGATCTCTTCCAGAACCGGGATCAACGCGAACAATTCCGGCGCGATCACATGGCATTCCGTCAACGACACGATCACGTCCGACCGCCGCCCGTGAAACCCGACCAATGCGCCCTTCTTGGTGCGCCGCCCGGACAGGGTCGCGCGCCGCCGCGACCGCGCGGGCGAGGTGAGTGTGGGACGCATCTCGGCCGTCAGGCCATGGGCGGCCAGTGCCGTTTCGATGACCTGCGCCTTCCACGTCGCAACAAAACCGTCAGAGGCATGCATCAGCGCGCATCCCCCGCAGGTCTTGAAATGCGGACACGGCGCACGCACCCGGTCGGAGGACGGGGTGACGATGCGCGGCGCGTCCATCCGGTCGCCCTCGACAGCACCCGCCACGACCTCTCCCGGCAGGGTCAGCGGTACGAAGACAGGGCCGGGTGCGATGCCGTCGCCCTGATGGCCCAGACGATGGATGGTCAGTTGCGTTTCGGTCATTTGACGGGGATCGCCGGGGAAAAGGCATAACCTTCGGGGGACAGGATCGTGCCTTCGCGCAGGCCATGCGGCTTGTCGCGGGCGGGTTCCAGCACGACATGCCCCGCGGTCGTCGCGCGTGCAATGGCCGCATCGGGGTCGATCCCGAAAAGATAGATCTGCACCCCACCCCCGCGCGGCGGGTTTTCAGGGATCAGGCCGGGAAGCGGATGGCGGGCAAAGGCCGCGTCGGAATGAAGCTGGATCATCATGTCACCGTGCCGGATGATCGCGAAATCCTGCGACAGGCGATGTACCGACAGTCCAAGAACCTCTGACAGGAAATCGGCGAGCCCCCGCACATCGCGGCTGAGCAGGTTGAGGCCCACACCGGTCAGGCTGCGCCCCAATTCCGCAGCATCTACTGTTTCAAGATCCATCGCATCCCCCGGATTGCTCCGGCGATGCTGCCCCGAAGCCCATCGTGCGGAAAGCCTTATTCGGCCGCGTCATTCAGACCGATGAACCCGCCCGATTGCCGGTTCCAGTAGCGCGCATAAAGCCCGCCATGCGCCAGCAGGCTGTCATGGGTCCCATCCTCGGCGATCCGTCCACGATCGAGCACGACGATCCGGTCCATTGCGGATAGGGTCGACAGCCTGTGCGCGATGGCGATCACGGTCTTTCCGTCCATCACCTGCCCCAGCGTGTCCTGAATCGCCGCCTCGACCTCGCTGTCGAGGGCGCTCGTTGCCTCGTCCAGAACCAGAACCGGCGCGTTCTTGAGGAAGGCGCGGGCAAGTGCGATCCGCTGCCGCTGGCCGCCCGACAGTTTGACACCCCGCTCGCCAAGGAAGGCACTGTAGCCCTTCCGCCCGCGATGGTCGATCAGCCCTTGAATGAACCCGTGCGCCTCCGCCCGTTCGGCGGCGGCGTGAACCTCGGCCTCCGTCGCGTCAGGACGGCCATAGAGGATGTTGTCATAGGCCGAGCGGTTGAACATCGCCGTATCTTGCGTGACCATCGCGATCTGGCGCCGCAGGCTGTCTTGCTTGATTGTCCGCACGTCGATGCCATCGAGCGTCACACGACCCGCCTCGGCATCGTAGAGGCGCAGGAGCAGCGCCACCAAGGTCGATTTCCCGGCACCCGAGGCGCCCACGATGCCGATCTTTTGCCCGGGTTCGACGACCAGATCGATGCCATCGACCCCGCCGCCGGTTTCGCGTCCATAGGCGAAACTGACGCCTTCGAAAGCGATGCGCCCCTTGGCCGCCTTTACCTCGACCGCGCCCTCGGCATCGGTCAGGTCATGGGGCGGGGTCAGCGTGCGCATCCCGTCCTCGACCTCGCCGACATTGGCGTAGATAGCCATCAGCGTGAAACTGACCCAGCCCGTCATCTGCGCGATCCGCATCGATACGGCACCCGTCGCCGCGATCTCGCCCGCCGTGACGCTGCCCATCTGCCACAGAACGACCGCCCCCAGCACCAGCGCCACCGGCAAAGCCCCCGCCGTCGCCATCAGCGCAAAGCGAAACCCGGTGGACAGGAACCCGAAATCGAGCGCGGCGTTGCGATAGCCCTTCATCGCCTCGATGGCGGTCTCATCCTCGTAATCGACGTGACCGAACAGCTTGACCGTCTTGATGTTCGTGATCGTGTCCACGATCTGCCCGGTCACATTCGCGCGCGCCGCCGCCCGTGTTTTCGACAGCTTGCGGATGCGCGGCATGAACCAACGGATCATGTAGAGGTAGCCCACCGTCCACACGAGCAGCACCAACCCGATGCGCCAATCGATGGCCGCCAGCATCACCACCGCGCCGACCAGCGTCGCAATCGCAAAGGCGCCTGCGTTGATGACCTCGGTCACCACATTCACCAGCGCGGCGGCGGTCTGCATCTGCTTTTGCGCAATGCGACCTGCGAAATCGTTGTCGAAAAAGCTGACGGCATGGCCAAGCGACCAACGGTGCAATCGGCTCTGAATCAGGGGCGCGAGGTTGGGAGGCAAAACGATCCCGTTGAACGCCGCCGAGGCCCCGAAAAACACCGGGCGCAAAAGCAGGTAGAAGGCGACATAGACCCCGATCAGCAACGCGTTTTCAGTGAAATACCCCTCGGGGCCGTTCGACAGCGCACTGTCGATCACCACACCCAAGAGCCAAGCGGACGCCACTTCCATCGCGCCGGCCAGCGCGGAAAAAAGCGTTGCAACCCAGATCACAGGCCATGCCCCGGCAAGACACCAGCGCAGAAACGGCCAAAGCGTGCGGGGCGGCGCGCCTTCGGCGGGGGCGAAGCCGTCGATCAGATTGGCCAGCCACAAAAGAATGGGGCGGAAAACACGGGTCATTCCGCGGCCTCCGTTTCGAGTCCGATGAAGCCGCCCGATTGCCGCGCCCAGAACCCGGCATAAAGCCCGCCCTTGGCCAGCAATTCGGCATGTGTGCCTTCCTCGGCGACATGGCCGCCGTCCAGCACCACGATCCGGTCCATCTGGGCGATGGTCGACAGCCGGTGCGCGATGGCGATGACCGTCTTGCCCTGCATCACGCCGTAAAGCGTGTCTTGGATCGCCGCCTCGACCTCACTGTCGAGGGCCGATGTCGCCTCGTCCAGAACAAGGATCGGCGCGTCCTTGAGGATCACGCGCGCAAGCGTCACGCGCTGGCGCTGACCGCCGGACAGTTTCACGCCGCGTTCACCGACATGGGCGTCATAGCCGCACCGGCCCTGCGGGTCCTCCAGCGTCAGGATGAAATCATGCGCCTCGGCGCGCTTGGCGGCGGCGATCATCTGATCCTCGGTCGCATCGGGGCGACCGTACAAGATGTTGTCGCGGACCGAGCGATGAAGGAGCGAGCTGTCTTGCTGCACCATGCCGATCTCGCGGCGCAAACTGTCTTGGGTCACGCCACGGATATCCTGCCCGTCGATCAGGATGCGCCCTTCCTCTACGTCGTAGAAGCGCAGGAGCAGTTTGACGATCGTGGACTTGCCCGCGCCCGACCGCCCAACAAGCCCCAGTTTCTCGCCCGGTCGGATCGTCAGGCTGACCCTGTCCAGCCCGCCCGCGCCGCGTCCGTAATGATGGCTTACGGCGTCAAAGGTGATCTCGCCCTGCGCCATTTTCAGCGGCTTTGCATCGCTGGCATCGGTCAAAGTGATCGGTTCGGCAATCGTCTCCATTCCCTCGGCCACCACGCCGAGCGAGCGGAAAAGCGTCGAAACGGCCCACATGATCCAGCCCGTCATCGCGTTGAGCCGCAGCGTCAGAGCCGTTGCCGCCGCAACCGCGCCAACCGAAGCCGCGCCGACCGACCACAGCCAGATGGCCCAACCGACGACCGCAACGATCAAGAACCCGTTCAGCGCCGTCAACGCCACGTCCATGATGGTGAAAAGCCGCATTTCGCGCCCGAAGGTCTGGCGCGTTTCCTCGATCGCTTCCTTGGCATAGGCGATTTCGCGGTCATGATGGGCGAACAGCTTGACCGAATGGATGTTGGTGTAGCTGTCCACCACGCGCCCCGTTGTCATCGACCGCGCATCCGCGCTGGCCTTGGACGCCGGCCCAATGCGGATGATCGTCCAGCGCAGCAGCAGACCATAAAGTGCGAACCAGGCCACAAGCGGGATCGCGAGCCGCAGATCGGCATCGGCCAGCAGGATCGCAGCCCCGACCAGATAGGCGAGCGAAAAGGTGATGGCATCGAAGATCTGGAAGATCGCGTCGCCCGCGCTGCCCGGTGTCTGCATGATCCGGTTCGCGATCCGGCCTGCGAAATCGTTCTCGAACCAGCCGACGGACTGGCGCAGCACCTGCCTGTGCGCGCGCCAGCGGATCAGCGCGCCGAATTGCGGCAAGATGGAATTGTTCAGAAGCGCCACGTCGATGCCTTGGATCAGCGGGCGCAGCGTCAGGATGAAGATCGCGGCTGCGATCAATTCCCAACCATGCGCGGCCAGCACGCTGGCCGGATCGCCGTTCGACATCAGGTCGACGACACGACCCATGTACCAGATCAGCCCGATTTCGACGACGGCAACGAAGACGGACATGATGGCCGTCAGCGCGAATACCCGTTTGAACGGCTGCGAATACACCCACAGGAACGGCCAGAGCCGACGCGGCGGCGCGTCGGTTTCCTCATAGGCCGTATAGGGATCGACCAGATTTTCGAAGAAGCGGAACATGGGGGCTTTCGATCCTGAACCCCTGATATAGGCCGCAGATCAGAGAAAGACCATGACAGCAGAGGCGCCAAGACCCGCAGCCATGACACGGGCGAAGATCCGCCATGCAAGCGGCGTGGTCAGAAGTATCGCCAAAAGCGACCCCGCCCACGACCAGAACAAGCAGACGAAGAGGTTGAGACCGGCAAAGGCCAAGGCAAGGCGCTGTGCCTCGCCCCAAGGTGTCAGGCCGGCGGCATACCCCGAGGCCGCAGCAAGCGCCACGGCCCAGACCTTGGGATTGACCCACTGGAACAAGATCGCCTCCAGCATGGTGAAGGGTCGCGCGCCCGAGCTCGCGCCGCCCGCTGCCGAAGACCGCCAGAGTGACAGCGCCATCCATCCGATCCATAGCGCCGCCGCGATCTTGAGGGCCAGTGCCAAGGCCGGTTGCGCAAGAAGCAGGGCAGCGATGCCCAACCCGGTCAGGCCCGCCGTGATGCCGACGCCCAGTGCTACGCCCAGAACATGCGGAAGCGTCGCGCGGAACCCGAACCGCGCGCCCGAGGCGGTCAGCAAGATGACATTGGGACCGGGGCTGAAAAGACCAAGGAAAACGAAAGGATAAAGCGGGTCCAAGGCGCGCTCCGAACAAGGGCTGGCGCGACGTGATGGCCGCGGGCGGCGATTGTCAAGCGGCGCGCGCTTGGGCCTTTCGGGTCCGATCGGTCAACCTGACGAACTGCTGGTGCGAAGGGTCGGCACGGCCGCATCGCCGCTCCGACCGGTCGCCAGAACCTACCCCACGCTGTCGAGGATATAACGCGCCACCATCAGGTCCAGATGCGCGCCGCCGCCATTCTTGAACAGCGTGATTTCCGTGTCGGACCGCCGCGCGAAGCGACCAGAGGGCAGATCGTAATAATCCGCCAGAACATCGCTCTCGGTGATCGCGCCGGATGCCAGCGGGATCTTCAGTTCGCCGATATGGCCGATGGTCGTGTCCCGGCTGTCGACGAAGATCCGGGCCCGTTGCAACGCACGATCATCCGTTTCGCGCATATCCGGACGATAGGCGCCGATCAGGTCCAGATGCTGACCCGGCTGCAACCAGTCGCCGTAGATCACGGGCGCGGTGGACATCGTGGCGCAGGTGATGATGTCGGCCCCTTTCACCGCCTCCTCCAGGTTATGAACCTGCTCGGTGTCGGGGAATTCGGTCAGCAACCGCTCTTCGCACAGGGGGCTGCGGTTCCAGATCCAGAACTGCGCCTGCGGAAAGGCCGCGCCATAAGCTTGTCGCAGCGACCGGCCCACCGTGCCCGCGCCGACGATCAAGATCACGCGGCTGTCGGGGCGGGCGAGGATACGGGCGGCGCACAGACTGTCGCCTGCCGTCTTCCATTTGGTCAGCAGGTGGAAATCCACGATGGCCGCCAGCGTTCCGTCGGTGTCGGAATAGACCGCAGCCGAGCCGTTGACGGCAGGTTTGTCGATATCCTTGTTGCCCGGAAAGATCGTCGCCGTCTTGACCAACTGGCCCAGACCATCGATCCACGCTGCCCGGCTCAGCAGCGTGTCCTGTCCCCGGTACAAAAAGATATCCGCGATCTCGGCCTTGGGCAGGCGATGCCCCACCTCGATCGCCTTGCACAAGGCCAGCCAATCCAGCCGCGCCTCGGCCTCGGGTCCGATCATCTGCACCGTCATGTCACCGCCTCCGCCTCGGGCAACAGCCCCGCCGCGACCAGCCGCGCGGCCCAGCCTTCGGGACCTTCGAAAAGATGCGTCTGCCAGCCGCGCGCCGCCGCCGCCGCGATGTTGTCCGGACGGTCATCGGCAAACAAAAGCGCGCCGGGGGCGATGCCGGTGTCGCGCTCGAGCCTTTCGTAGATCGCCGGGTCAGGCTTCATCACGCCCAAATGGCCCGAGATGAATTCGGCGTCGAATTCGTTCAGAAAATCATAGACGCCTTGCGCGATCTGGTAGGTATCGACACCGAAATTCGACAGGGCAAAGACAGGTATCCCCCGCGCCCGCAAGTTCCTGAGCAACGCGACCGAACCGGGGATCGCGGGGCTGCACATCTCGACCCAGCCCTCGCGCCACGCAAGGATCTCGGGGCGCCAGTCTGGATGGGCGGTCGCCATCGCCTCCACCTCTGCGGCGAATGGCGCGCCAAGATCGACGCGCAGGTTCATCGCATGCAGATCGACCTGCGCAAACAGCGCCTTGCGCCGCTCGGGCCCGATCAGCCCATCGTAATGGCGTTCGGGGTGCCATTCGACAAGCACGTTGCCGATGTCGAAAACCACGGCTTCGGGCGTCATGCGCGCACCCCGTAAAGCGCCTCTGCGTGAAAGGTCACGTGATCCTCCATGAAGCTCGAGACGAAATAATAGCTGTGATCGTACCCCGGCTGCAGGCGCAGGGTGGCATGCTGGCGGCGGGCCGCCATCGCCTCGGCCAGAACTTCGGTCCTGAGCAGATCCGCGAACTGATCCGCCGTGCCTGTGTCGATCAGGATCGGCCCGGCGAACCCGCGTTCCCGCATCAGGCGGCTCGCGTCATGCGCCTCCCACAAGGCGGTATTGGAACCCAGATAGGCGGTGAACTGCTTCTGGCCCCAATCGCTGTCCATCGGGTTGCAGATCGGCGCAAAGGCCGAGACGCTGGCGAACCGCTCGGGGTGATGCATGGCGATGGTCAGCGCGCCATGCCCGCCCATGGAATGCCCGGTGATCGCCTGCCGCGCCTCGTCCAACGCAAAGCGGTGGAACAAGGCTTGGGGCAATTCTTCGGTGATGTAGCTCCACATCTGGAAATGCTCGGCCCACGGGTCTTGGACCGCGTTCAGGTAGAACCCTGCCCCCTGCCCCAGATCATAGGCGGCATCGTCGGGCACGCCCGGCCCGCGCGGACTGGTATCGGGAAAAACCAGCGCGATGCCCTGTTCGGCGGCCCATTGCTGGGCGCCCGCCTTTTCCATCGCATTGGCATGTGTGCAGGTCAGCCCCGACAGGTACCACAAGACGGGCACCGGCCCATCCTCCGCCTCGGTGGGCAGGAACAGGCCGAATGTCATGTCGGTTCCCGTCGCCTCCGAGGCATGGCGGTAGACGCCCTGTGTGCCGTCGAAACACCGGTTTTCCGAGATCGTTTCCATCGCGCCCTCCTGTCGCCGCCCGCTCAAGCCGTAGCGCGGCCCTGCCCCCCACCGCAAGCGGATCAGCCCCCCGGCACGATCCCGGCCATGCCCGACACCCACGCGATCACTGCCGAAACGGTCAGGATGCTGAGCGCGGTGGAAATCAGGATCGAGGCCGAGACGCGCTGCGGCGCAACCCCGTAGTGCTGCGCAAGGATATAGACATTGCCCGCCACCGGCAGGGAGGACGCCGCGATCATCACGGCGGCATCGAAGGTGTCGACCGGAAACAGCCACAAGGCTGCAAAGGCCACGGCCAGAGGATGCAGGACCAGCTTGCAGAAACTGAGCCAGCCCGCGACCTGGATCCGTTCCGCCGATTTCCCCGCAAGCGATGCGCCGATGGCAAAAAGCGCCCCGGGCGTCGCCGCCGCTCCGAGGATGCCCAGAAACTCGTTCACCGGGCCGGGCACCACCCATCCTGTCCCCGACCAGGCCAGCCCAAGGGTCATCGACACGATCATCGGGTTCTTCACGAGGCCCAAGCCCACCGTCCGCAAGATGCCGAGCGACATCCGCCCGTCCCGGCTGCCTGTGATCAGGATCACGATGAGCGAGGAGAATACGATCAGGTCCAGCGACAGAACCATCAGGACCGGGCCCGCCGCTGCCTCACCCATCAGCACGATCAGCATGGGCACACCCAGAAAGCCGGTATTGCCGATCACGGCACACTGCGCCTCGACAGCCGCCTCCTCGATCGAGCGGCGGCGCAAAAAGGCCACGGCGGTGGCGATGGCATAGACCACGAAACAGCCCCAGAGATAGGCCGCCACGAACCACCAATCGAAGATCTCGGCCAAGGACAGGTTGGCGGCAAAGCGGAACAGCATCGCCGAAAGCGCGAAATAGAATACGAATTTCGTCAAATAAGCCGCCGCCTCGGCCGTGAAGAACCCGGATCGGCAGGCTTGGTAGCCCAGCCCGATCAGGGCAAAGAACGGCAACGTCTTGAGAAAGATCTCGATCATGCGCCTTGGCTAATCCGCGCCCCTGTCAGAGTCCATGGTGCGAAAGCCGCGGGTGCCGGCGCGAAGTCCTTGCCGCAACTGAACCGGATGGTTTACATTGTCACGACAAGCGGGGGGACGCAGATGAACGCCGAGGCGCAGATCAAGAAGGGGCGCAAGTTCGACCAAGTGGTCGAAGGCGCGCGCAGCGTGTTCCTCCGCGAAGGCTACGAAGGCGCCAGCGTGGACGAGATCGCGCGTGACGCCGGCGTCTCCAAGGCGACGCTCTACAGCTACTTTCCCGACAAGCAGCACCTGTTCCTCGCCGTGCTCGAAATCGAATGCGCCCAACAGGCCGAGGTCGATTTCCTGATGGATTCTGGCGAATTGAGCGTCGAGGAAACATTGCACGGGATCTGCACCGCGCTCATCACCTTCATCCTGTCGCGCTTTGGGCAGGACATGTTCCGCGTCTGCGTCGCCGAGGCGCAGCGCTTTCCCGACCTGGGGCGCACCTTCTATGACAGTGGCCCGAAGAAATGGGGGCGCAAGATCGCCCAATATCTGGACAGTCCCAAGGCCCGCGCCATGCTCGACATCGAGGATACCGCGCTGGCCGCCGATCAGCTGGCACAGCTCTGTCGCGCCGACCTGATGCTCAAGGTTCTCTTCGGGATCGAGAAAGACCCGCAAGGGGCGGAAATCGACCGCGTGGCTGCCGAAGCCGTGAAAACTTTCCTCGCCCGTTACCGCAGGGCCTGACACCTCAACCGATCATCAAGGTTAACGGCCCTCTTCATCTTGGCCCGAAAACTCCGGGGGGGCCGCCCGGAACGGGCGGCGGGGGCAGAGCCCCCCTCCACGCCTCAATCCAGCCGACGCACGAGCAGCTGGTTGCCCGCGCCGCGCTTGACTTCCAGCATCTTCAGGCTTTGCACGAGGTCCGACAGCTTGCGCTTGCCATAGGTGCGCGTGTCGAAATCGGGATTGGCGGCAGTGATGAACTGGCCGATCTGGCCCAGCGAATACCAGTCGTCATCCTGTTCGATACCGTCCATGGCGCGAAAGATCAGGTCGCGCGCCTCCGTCAGGGGCAGCTTGTCGGGGCTCTTTCCCTCCGACTTCTCGTCCTTGGGATCGGCGGGCAGGATGTTCTCGACAAAGATGAACCGTTTGCAGGCCCGGCGGAACGCTTCGGGCGTCTTTTGCTGACCGATGCCGTAGACCTCCAGCCCCTGTTCGCGCAGACGCTGTGCCAACCGAGTGAAATCGCTGTCGGAACTGACCAGGACGAAGCCGTCGAACCGACCGGTGTGCATCAGATCCATCGCGTCGATCACCAGCGCGATGTCGCTCGCGTTCTTGCCCACCGTATTTGCAGGCTGGTGATGCGGCACGATGCCGAATTCGGCCTGCACCGCCGACCACCCCTTCATGTGCGTCGAGGAGAAATCTCCGTAGATCCGCCTTACGCTGGCCTCGCCGAAACCCGCGATCTCGTCGAAGATCGCGCGCGCATGCTTGTGGCTGGTGTTGTCGGCGTCGATCAGGACCGCGAGAAGCGGTGTCTTGTCATTGGCCATCGGGAAATACCTCCGGCCCCAGCCTGTCACATCGTGCCCGCCCCTGCCAGAGCGCACGCAGCGCCTCGCCCCGGGCGGCATTCGTGTCGGGCAAATAAAGGGTGCCGGTATCATTCACGGCCTCGACCCGCGTCTCCAACAGGACATGACCGCAAAGGCTTATGATGAAGGGGCCGCCCATGGCTTGCCCGGTCAGGGCCGCAAGCGTCGATGCCGCCTCGGGGGTCAGGCGCAGGAAGATATCGGTGATCCCGCCGCTTTCGGACAATTCCACCGCCAGGATATCCCATGGGTGCAGGGCGATATCCTGTCCGGCCAATGAATATGTCACGACAGGATCGGGAGGATCCAGCGCACGCAGGTTTTCGGTGGCGGTCTGACCCTCTGCCGCGAACGGCACGAACAGGACAAGGGCCAGCGCCCTAGACAAGGGATCGGAACATGACCAGCGCATCGACATATCCCTCGGTCGGGTGGTGAAACGCTGCAGGCAGACGGCCCACGGTCTCGAATCCCGCGCGGTCCCAAGTCTCGATCGCGCGGGTGTTGGTGGAGACCACGAAATTGTATTGCATCGCGCGGTAGCCGCGCGCGCGGCCCTGATCCAGTGAATGGGCCAACATGGCGCGCGCGATGCCTTTGCCCCGTGCATCGGGCGCGGTGATGTAGCCGCAATTGCAGACATGCGCGCCGCCCCCGCCTTGGTTGGGGCGGAGGTAATAGGTGCCCATCACCATGCCGCCAAGCTCCGCCATGAAGGTCGTCTTGTCCGGGGACAGCCAATACTCCACCGCAGCTTCGGCCGTTATCGCGGGGTCGATGGCATAGGTGTCGCCCGCCCGGAATACCGGCAGGATCAGGGCAGCAATCGCCCCGGCATCGGCGCGGCCCGCTTCACGGATCGTCGGGTCGGGCATGGGGGCGACCTACTTGGTGCCGCCACCGAGTGTACCGCCACCCAGCGTGGTGCCGCCGCCCGCGGCGGGCGTGCCGCCCCCCGCCACGACCTCGTCCCAGATGTCGCCCAGACGGTCGGCGATCAATTCGCGGGCATCGCTGTCGTCATCGGTGTTGTGGATCACGAGAAACGGCGCGACGAATCCCGCTTCGTCGGGGCAGATGAACAGTGCATCGACCACCTCGCCGCGCAGGTCGTAGCCGCCCACGGTCCAGTCCGACCGGCCGGTAAAGCCGGGCGCGCCGAACCGGTTGCGGTACGTCTCGATGGTGACCTCGGCGTAGCTCATGCAGATGTCGCGGGTGTTGACCGCGTTGAAATCGATCACCGACCAGCCTTCGGCCGAGGCCGCCGAACCGATCCCTACCGCGAGGCAAAGCCCGCAACCCCATGCTTTTGCCGTCATAATCGGTCTCCTTTCACCTGTGACCCTCAGTAAACTACAACCGACCTGATCGACTTGCCTTCGTGCATCAGGTCGAAGGCGGTGTTTATCTCATCGAGCGGCATCTTGTGCGTGATCATGCTGTCGATCTCGATCTTTCCGTCCATGTACCAGTCGACGAATTTCGGCACATCGGTGCGGCCCTTGGCCCCGCCGAACGCCGTGCCTTTCCAGACGCGGCCCGTGACCAGCTGGAAGGGGCGGGTCGAAATCTCGGCCCCGGCGGGGGCGACCCCGATGATGACCGACACGCCCCAGCCACGATGCGAACACTCGAGCGCATCGCGCATTACCTTCACGTTGCCGGTGGCATCGAATGAATAATCCACGCCGCCGATCTGATCGGCCCCGCGCTTGGTCAGGTTGACGATTTCCTGCACCACGGATCCTTCGATTTTGGACGGGTTGACGAAATGGGTCATCCCGAACTTGCGCGCCATCTCCGCCTTGCCGTCGTTCAGATCGACGCCGATGATCATGTCCGCGCCCGCCATCCGCAGGCCCTGGATCACGTTCAACCCGATCCCGCCCAAGCCGAAGACGGCGGCAGTCGATCCGATCTCGACGCCCGCGGTGTTGATCACCGCACCGATACCGGTGGTCACACCGCAGCCGATGTAACAGATCTTGTCGAAGGGCGCGTCCTCGCGAACCTTGGCCAGCGCGATCTCGGGCATCACCGTGTGATTGGCGAAGGTCGAACAGCCCATGTAGTGATAGATCGGCGTCCCATCGAGCATCGAGAACCGCGTGGTCCCGTCGGGCATCAGGCCCTGGCCCTGGGTGTTACGGATGGCGGTGCAGAGGTTTGTCTTGCCCGACAGGCACGACGGGCACTGCCGACATTCCGGCGTATAGAGCGGAATGACATGATCGCCCGGCTTGAGGGTGGTCACGCCCTCGCCCACTTCCAGCACCACGCCCGCACCCTCGTGCCCGAGGATGGACGGAAACAGCCCCTCGGGGTCCGCGCCCGAGCGGGTGAATTCATCGGTGTGGCAGATGCCCGTGGCCTTGATCTCGACCAGAACCTCGCCCGCCTTGGGACCGTCGAGATTGACCTCCATGATTTCAAGCGGCTTGCCCGCTTCCAATGCGACGGCGGCACGAGTGCGCATGATCTGTCCCTCTCCCATGATCTTGTGTTCGTGCGACCTTGAGACAATCTGGTGGGCAGCGCAACGGAGGATAAACCCCATGAGATTGCTGATCTGCCTGATCCTCGCGATCCTGCCGGTCGCGGCGCAAGCCGGGTCCGAGGATACCTGCGGCGCCTCGGGATTTCAGGGTCTTGTCGGACAAACGGCCGAGATCGCCCGCCTGCTGGACCTCGATATGCCCCTGCGCGTCATCGAGCCGGGCATGGCCGTGACGATGGATTTTCGCCCGGATCGGATCAACTTCGAGATCGATGACGAGGGGCGCATCATGGTGGTCCGTTGCGGGTGACTTGCGCCGCCCCGCGATTCCCCCTATATCGCCTTCAACAGCGGCGCCCCCGGGTCCACACCGGATGGCACCACCGGACAAGTTCGACGGGCCGCGCGGCCCGTTTTTTCGTTTCTGGAGACCCGTTTTGTCGGAGCTGATCGCCAAGACCGCCATCGACCGGCGCATGGCCGAAATCCTGACCCCCGTGATCGAGGGGATGGGATTCGAGCTGGTGCGCATCCGTCTGATGGGCGGTCAGACCAAGACCTTGCAGATCATGGCCGAACGCCCCGGCGGCGGGATCGAGGTGGATGAATGCGCCCAGATTTCCACCGCCGTCAGCGCGGTTCTGGATGTCGAGGATCCGCTTGAGGATGCCTACACGCTCGAAGTCTCTAGCCCCGGCATCGACCGCCCGCTGACCCGGCTCAAGGATTTCGAGACCTTCGAAGGTTACGAGGCACGGATCGAGACGACCGAAATGATCGACGGACGCCGCCGCTTCAAGGGTGTCTTGGCCGGCGTCGAAGGCGACGAGGTTCTGCTGAACATCGAGGAAGGCACCGTGGGGCTGCATTTCGACTGGCTGTCGGATGCCAAGCTGGTCCTGACCGACGAGTTGATCAAAGAAATGCTGCGCCAGCGGAAGGCCGCCGGCATCATCGACGAAACCCAGTTTGACGACATCGAGGAAGAGTCCTCGGAGGCGGAGGAGTAACGCACAATGGCCATCACGTCAGCCAACCAGCTGGAACTGTTGCAGACCGCCGAGGCCGTGGCCCGCGAAAAGATGATCGACCCGTCGCTGGTCATCGAGGCGATGGAAGAGAGCCTCGCCCGTGCCGCCAAGTCGCGCTACGGTGCCGAACTGGATATCCGCGTCGCCATCGACCGCAAGACCGGGCGCGCACGATTTACCCGTGTGCGCACCGTTGTCGCAGATGACGAGGTCGAGAACGAAAAGGCGCAGCTGACGGTCGCACAGGCCAAGCCCTATCTCGAGGATCCCAAGGTCGGCGACACGATCATCGACGAGATCCCGCCGGTCGAACTGGGCCGGATCGCGGCGCAATCGGCCAAGCAGGTGATCTTGCAGAAGGTGCGCGAAGCCGAGCGCGACCGCCAGTACGAGGAATTCAAGGACCGCGCAGGCACCATCATCAACGGTATCGTCAAGCGCGAGGAATACGGCAACGTCATCGTCGACGTCGGCCGGGGCGAGGGCGTTCTGCGCCGCAACGAAAAGATCGGCCGCGAAGCGTATCGCAACGGCGACCGCATCCGCTGCTACATCAAGGATGTGCGCCGCGAACCGCGCGGCCCGCAGATCTTCCTGTCGCGGACGGCACCCGAATTCATGGCCGAATTGTTCAAGATGGAAGTGCCCGAGATCTATGACGGCATCATCGAGATCAAGGCCGTGGCCCGCGATCCCGGGTCGCGCGCCAAGATCGGCGTGATTTCCTACGACAGCTCCATCGACCCCGTGGGCGCCTGCGTCGGCATGCGCGGCAGCCGCGTCCAGGCGGTGGTGAACGAGCTTCAGGGCGAAAAGATCGACATCATTCCGTGGAACGAGGATCCCGCGACCTTCCTCGTGAACGCCCTGCAGCCGGCCGAAGTCACCAAGGTGGTGATCGACGAGGATGCCGAGCGGATCGAGGTCGTGGTTCCCGACGAGCAGCTGTCGCTGGCGATCGGGCGGCGCGGCCAGAACGTGCGGCTTGCCAGCCAGCTGACGGGTCTCGATATCGACATCCTGACCGAGGAAGAGGAATCCAAGCGCCGTCAGGCCGAGTTCGAGGAGCGCACCAAGCTGTTTGTCGATACGCTGGATCTGGACGAATTCTTCGCCCAGCTGCTGGTGTCCGAAGGCTTCACCTCGCTCGAGGAAGTGGCCTATGTCGACATGGACGAATTGTTGGTGATCGACGGCGTCGACGACAGCACCGCCGAGGAATTGCAGGCACGCGCCCGCGATTACCTCGAGGAGCAGAACAAGCAGGCGCTGGAAAAGGCACGCGGTCTCGGTGTCGAGGATGCGTTGATTGATTTCGAGGGCCTGACACCCCAGATGCTGGTGGCACTGGGCGAAGACGGCATCAAGACGCTGGAAGATTTCGCCACCTGCGCCGACTGGGAACTGGCCGGCGGCTGGACCACGGTCGATGGGGCCCGCGTCAAGGACACCGGCCTGCTCGAGCCCTTCGACGTCAGCCTCGAGGAAGCGCAGAACATGGTCATGACCGCCCGCGTCAAGCTGGGCTGGGTGTCCATCGAAGAACTCGAGGCGCAGGCCGCCGCCGAACGCGGCGAGACCGATGACGAGGATGAAGACGAGGAGGTGGAGGGCTGAGGCCCTCTTCCTTGGAGGACGCACGGGACATGGGCCGTGGCGGAGCACAGACAGACCGGGCCGATGGCCCCGAGCGCCGCTGTATCGCGACGGGCGAGGTTCAGCCAAAGCATGGGCTGATCCGGTTCGTCGTCGGCCCGGATGGCCTTGTCGTCCCCGATCTGGGCGAGAAATTGCCGGGGCGCGGCATCTGGGTCGCCTCGGAACGCGCGGCGCTGGACCTGGCGGTGAAAAAGAACCTCTTTTCCCGCGCTGCGAAACAGCCTGTCACCCTGCCCGATGGCCTTGTCGACATCGTCGAGGCCGGGCTGGCGCGGCGGCTGACGGACCTGATCGCGCTCAGCCGCAAGGCGGGTGATGCGGTGGCCGGGTTCGAGAAGGTGAAAGACTGGTTGGCGACCCGGAAAGTCGCTGTCCTGCTTCAGGCCACAGATGGGTCCGAGCGGGGAAAATCGAAGCTGTGGACGCCCACCGGCGCCCGCTATTTCAGCGTCCTGACAGCCCGGGAATTGGGTTTGGCATTCGGACGCCAAAGTGTGATACATGGCGCGCTTGCCGCTGGCGGTCTGGCCCCTCGTGTTGTAGAGGGTGCCGCGAAACTGCAAGGCCTGCGCAAGGCAGACGGCGGACCGACCGCCGGGAAAGACGAACGGAACGCATGAGCGACACGGACGGAAAGAAACCCCTTGGCCTCTCTGGTGGTGCGCGGTCTGGCCGCGTGAGCCAGAGCTTCTCGCGCGGACGCACCAAAAGCGTCGTGGTCGAGACCAAGCGCAAGCGCGTTGTCGTGCCGAAACCCGGCGCGCAATCCGCGGCTGCGCAGAATGCCGAGGGTGGCAAGCGCGAGAAATCCCTGCCCGATGCCGAGCTTGAACGCCGCCTGAAAGCGCTTCAGAACGCCCGCGCCCGCGAGGTCGAGGACGAGCAGCGCCGCCAGCAGGAAGAACGCGAGCGCGAGGAAGAACGCGCCCGCCGCCGCGCCGAAGCCGAGGCCAAGGAACGCGAAGACCGCGAGCGCGAAGAGATGCTTCGCGCCAAGGAAGAGGAAGACGCCCGTCGTCTTGCCGAGGAAGAAGCGCGCCGCAACGCACCCAAGGACGTGCCGAGCGATCCGGCCGCGGTCGAAGCTGCGGCTGCCGCTGCGCCCGCCGCACGCGGCGGCGCCAGCAAGCCCCTGCCGCCCCCTGTCCGCCGCAAGGCCGAGGACGAGGATCGCGGTGGCAAGCGTGGCGCAGGCGAACGCGATGGTCGCCGGTCCGGCAAGCTGACGCTGAACGAAGCGCTCACCGGAGGCGAAGGCGGCCGCCAGCGCAGCCTCGCCGCGATGAAGCGCAAGCAGGAGCGCGCGCGCCAGAAGGCGATGGGCGGCCAGCAGGACCGCGAAAAGATCGTGCGCGACGTGCAATTGCCCGAAACCATCGTGGTCAGCGAGTTGGCCAACCGGATGGCGGAACGCGTGGCCGACGTGGTCAAGGCGCTGATGCAGAACGGTATGATGGTCACCCAGAACCAGGTGATCGACGCCGATACCGCCGAACTGATCATCGAGGAATTCGGCCACCGCGTGCAGCGCGTGTCGGATGCCGACGTCGAGCATGTCATCGACTCCGTCGAGGACAAGAGCGACGATCTGAAATCGCGCCCGCCGGTCATCACGATCATGGGCCACGTCGACCACGGCAAGACCTCGCTTCTGGACAAGATCCGGCAGGCGAATGTCGTGTCGGGCGAGGCCGGCGGCATCACGCAGCATATCGGTGCCTACCAGGTGAAGACCGAAAGCGGCGCGGTGCTGACCTTCCTCGATACGCCCGGCCACGCGGCGTTCACCTCGATGCGGGCCCGTGGCGCGCAGGTGACCGATATCGTGGTTCTGGTCGTTGCCGCAGACGATTCGGTGATGCCGCAGACGATCGAGGCGATCAACCATGCCAAGGCGGCCAAGGTGCCGATGATCGTGGCGATCAACAAGGTCGACAAGTACGAAGCCGACCCCGACAAGGTGCGCGCCGAACTGCTCCAGCACGAAGTCATCGTCGAAAAGATGTCGGGCGAAGTGCAGGATGTGGAAGTCTCGGCCCACACGGGTCAGGGCCTGCCGGAACTGCTGGAAGCCATCGCGCTTCAGGCGGAGATCCTCGAGCTCAAGGCCAACCCCGACCGCCCCGCGGAAGGTGCCGTGATCGAAGCGCAGCTTGACGTGGGCCGCGGCCCCGTGGCGACCGTGCTGGTCCAGAAAGGCACGCTGAAACAAGGCGATATCTTTGTCGTCGGCGAGCAGTGGGGCAAGGTTCGCGCGATGGAGAACGACAAGGGCGATCGCGTGAAGATCGCCGGTCCGTCGGTTCCCGTCGAGGTTCTGGGCCTGAACGGAACGCCTGAAGCGGGTGACGTTCTCAACGTCGTCGAGACCGAGGCGCAGGCCCGCGAGATCGCGGAATACCGGGCGCAGGCCGCCAAGGACAAGCGCGCGGCGGCAGGTGCTGCCACCACGCTTGACCAGTTGCTGGCCAAGGCCAAGGCGGACAAGAACGTGGCCGAGTTGCCCATCGTGGTGAAGGCCGACGTGCAGGGCTCTGCCGAGGCCATCGTTCAGGCGATGGAAAAGATCGGCAACGACGAAGTGCGTGTGCGCGTTCTGCATTACGGTGTGGGCGCGATCACGGAATCCGACATCACGCTGGCCGAAGCTTCGGGTGCGCCGGTGATCGGCTTCAACGTCCGGGCCAATGCGCCCGCACGGACCAGCGCGAACCAGAAGGGCGTGGAAATCCGTTATTATTCGGTGATTTACGACCTGGTCGACGATGTGAAGGCCGCTGCTTCGGGCCTGCTTGGTGCCGAAATTCGCGAGAACTTCATCGGCTACGCGCAGATCCGCGAAGTCTTCAAGGTCTCGGGCGTCGGCAACGTCGCGGGCTGTCTGGTGACCGAGGGCGTGGCCCGCCGGTCTGCCGGTGTTCGGCTTCTGCGCGACGATGTCGTGGTCCACGAAGGCACGCTCAAGACGCTCAAGCGCTTCAAGGACGAGGTCAAGGAAGTGCAATCGGGCCAAGAATGCGGCATGGCTTTCGAGAATTACGACGACATCCGCAAGGGCGATGTCATCGAAATCTTCGAACGCGAAGAGGTCGAACGCTCGCTGGCGTGACCTTGCCAAAAGCGTAAAGCGCGGGCCGGTTTCTTGCCGAAAGGTAAAGAAACCGGCCCGTTTCTTTTTCAGGGATTAACAGCTGCCTGACCTGTTTGGCCTTTGGTCACGAAAGCGCGGAAACGGCGTCATTCGGCCGGTTGCGCGTCGCCCCGGTTGCGCATCCAGACGCTGCCGTTCAGCGCCCCCGCGACGGTGACCCAGACAAGATAGGGCAGGAAGAGCGCGCCCGAAATCCAGTCGAGTTGCCAGAAGGTGACCATGGTGCCCGCGACGGCAAACCAGAGACCCAGCATCACGACGAAACCCGCACGGATGCGGTGAAGGCCGAAAAAGACCGGGGTCCAGAGCGTGTTGAAGGCAATCTGCATCGCCCAGAAGGCCATGGCATAGGCGCTGCCCTCGAGAGGGGCGACGCGGGCGGCTGCGACGGCCGAGGAGATGTAGAGGATGGTCCAGACCACCGGGAACATCCAATCGGGCGGTGTCCATGACGGTTTGGACAGGGCGCGATACCACGCCCCCGGCATGAACATGGAGCCGGTCGTGGCAGCAGCCCCGCAGGCGGCCAGAAAAATCGCGAATAATGCCCAATCCATCCTTTGCAGATAGGGCGTCAGGCCGTCCGCGCCAAGGCACCTTGTGCGCGGTCGCGCGCTTCGAGTTGGGAGAGGACGGAAATGACACTTTCCCCCCAGCCCGATTTCGACGAATCGGGGTGGGCGGCTGCTTCGACCAGAAAGGCGACTTCGGGCAGGGGTTTGGCGAACAGCACGGGATTGGTCGGAAAGACCGTCACCATGCCGGCGCGTACCATGGACAGGCCCAGAAGCCCCATTTTCTGCCTGCGGGTCGTATAGGCGCGACAGGTCACGCTGTCATGACCGTTCCGGGCCAGGTTCCGGCCGATCGCGTCATAGCAATGGCGCGCGGCGAAGATGCCGGGACGTGCTGAGAGGGGCAGCGCGCCGATCCCGGCCTCGGAGCGGAGATAGAGGCGGTTCGCCTCGGCCAGAAGGCGGCGCACGAGGCGACGGATTTCAGGGCTGGGGCGCGGATCGGCAAGGAAGGCGTCAAGGTCGAGCCCCGCCTCGGCCATCCAGTCGGTGGGCAGGTAGAAGCGGCCTGCGCGCGCATCTTCGCCCACGTCGCGGGCGATGTTGGTGAGCTGCATTGCCACGCCCAGATCGCAGGCGCGCGCCAGTGCGCGGGGATCGCGGACACGCATCAAGACGCACATCATCGCCCCTACGGCGGAAGCGACCCGCGCCGAATAGCTGCGCACGTCCGACAGGGTGGCATAACGGCGTTCCATGCCGTCCCATGCCAGCCCTTCGAGCAGCGCCTCGGGCAATTCGCGGGGCATGTCGAAGTCTTCGACCAAGGCGGCAAAGGCGCGGTCGGCGGGTGCGTTGCGGGGTCGGCCGGCATAGACCAGATCGAGCCGGTCGCGCAGCGCGAGGACGGCGGCGGGTTTGTTGGTGCCGAAATCGACCTCGTCATCCGCGACGCGGCAGAACGCGTAAAGCGCCAAGGCCGGATCGCGCACGCGGGCGGGCAGAAGCCGGGAGGCCGCGTGGAAGGAATAAGACCCTTCGCGGATCGCGCTGCGGCACCAATCGAGATCGCCCGCCTGCATCATTCGGCGGCCACCTTGGTCGGGGCCACGACGTAGGGACGTGGCGCATCGGGAACGAGCTGTGTCAGCACCTCGGAGGAGGTGACGACCGAGGGGATGCCCGCGCCGGGATGGGTGCCTGCGCCGACAAGGAAGAGATTGGCGAATTCCTCGGAAATGTTGTGCGGTCGGAACCAAGCGGATTGGAAAATCCGGGGTTCCAAGCTGAAACCCGCGCCATGGGGGCTGAGGTAGCGGGTCTGGAAATCGGCGGGCGTGAGGATGTGGCTGGCCGAAAGATGATCCTCGAACCCCGGAATAAGATGCTCGTTCAACACGCCCGCGAGGTTGCGGCGATAGGTTTCGCACATCTCGTCCCAATCGACGCTGTCCGCGCCGTGGAGGTTCGGAACCGGGCTGAGGGCATAGAAGGTATCATCGCCCTTGGGCGCGACCGAAGGATCGGTGACGGAGGGGCGGTGCAGGTAGATCGACATGTCATGAGCAAGGTGCCGTTTCATGAAGATGTCGTTCAAGAGACCCTTGTAGCGCGGGCCGTTCAGGATCGTGTGGTGGCCCACATCGGTCCATTTGCCCGCCGTGCCCTTGGTCCCGAAATACCAGACGAAAAGCCCCATCGACCAACGGGAGCGGTTGAGCCGCGCCTTGGTCCAGCGGCGCTTGGTCTGGTTGCGCAGGAGGTGGTCGTAGGTCGTGCCCGGATCGGCGTTCGAGACGACGATATCGGCGGCGAGGTGTTCGCCGTCGCCGGTGATCACGCCATCTGCGCGGCCCGCGGTCACGGTGATCTCGTCAACCTCGACGCCGCGGCGGACGGTGCCGCCCTGATCCTCGATCACGCGCACCATGGCATCGGCCATCGCCTGAACGCCGCCCATCGCGTAATGCACCCCGAATTCCTTTTCGAGGTGGGAGACGAGGATATACATCGACGTCACATGCGTCGGATCACCACCGATAAAGAGCGGGTGAAAGGACAGCGCCATGCGCAGGCGAGGATCGCGGACGCGGGCGGCGGCATGGCCATAGACGGAGCGGTCGGCGCGCAGTTTCACGAAACCGGGCAATTCGCGGATGAGGTCCGCAAGCTTGTTCATCGGGCGGCGACCCAACCCTTCGAAGCCGAATTGGTAGCGCGCCTCGCTGTCCTTGAGGAATTTCCTGTAGCCCGGCACGTCGCGCGGCGAGAGGCGGTGCACCTCGTCGATCATCGCGCCCTCGTCCTGCCGGACGGTGAAGACGGAACCGTCGCGCCAGCGGATCTCGTAATAGGGATCGACGGGGCGCAGATCGACATCCTTGCGGAAGTCGCGACCGCATTCGGCCCAGAGCTGTTCGAAGACCTGTGGCACGGTGACGATGGTCGGGCCGAGATCGAAGCGATGGCCGTTTTGCGTGACGGAAGAGCCGCGCCCGCCCACCCGGTCGAGCCGGTCCAGCAACGTGACCCGGTAGCCCTTGGCCCCCAGCCGCATGGCGGCGGACAGCCCGCCCAGCCCCGCCCCGATGACGATCGCGCTGGAAGGGCCGGAGGAATTCGGTCGATCGGTCATCCGGGGCCTCAACTGTCTAGTTAGATTTACATTATGGCACAGAAGGCGGGATTGCCAAGACAATCCTGTGTCGCATTGCCTTTTCTTCTGGCCGGGAATATGTCAGACTAAGTTGACACATGGAGGACCGGCCATGCAATCCGTCACCTTGAGCCTGTATCGCTTCGGGTCAATGCGCGCGCGCCTGTGGGCCTTGGCGCAGATGGCGACCGCACGATTCGCCCTGAAAGCCGTGCGCGATATCGGCATGGTGAAGCTGTGCGGGTCGGGTGTGGGCGAGGGGTTCACGCCGGTTCCCGACACCTCGGTCTATGCCATCCTTGCCATATGGCCCGACCATGACGCCGCGCGGCGCGCGATGTTCGGAACGCGCGTGTTCCGGCGGTATGCGGAGATGGCCGACGAGACGATGACGATTTTCCTGACCCCGGCTTCGGCGCGGGGGCGTTGGGACGGGGCCGAGCCCTTTGTCCCGCAGGAGATCGCGTTGGATGGGCCTGTTGCCGCGCTGACGCGGGCGACGGTGAAGCTGCGCAGCGCGGGGCGGTTCTGGAAACAGGAACCCGCGATCTCGCGCGCCATCGGGCAGGACCCGAACGTGCTGTTCAAAGTGGGGATCGGGGAATTGCCGCTGGTGCGGCAGGCCACATTCTCGGTCTGGCCCGATACGGCGAGCATGGCCGCCTTTGCCCGCGCCGAAGGCCCCCATGCGACAGCCATTCGGGCGGTGCGCGAGGGCAAGCTGTTCAAGGAAGATCTCTATGCCCGGTTCCGGGTCGATGCGGTCGAAGGGTCATGGGGTGGCGTGACGCCGGACCTGACCCATGTGCCGCCCCAGACGATGAAAGTCGCCGCCGAATGAAGGATCTTGCACGCATGGGCCCGTTCCCCTTTTCCGCCATCGTCGGGCAGGAGGACATGAAACAGGCCATGGTCCTGACCGCCATCGACCCCGGTATCGGGGGCGTTCTGGTCTTTGGCGACCGTGGGACGGGCAAATCCACCGCTGTCCGGGGCCTTGCGGCTTTGTTGCCGCCGATTTCGGCGGTGGCGGGTTGCCCGGTGAATTCGGAACACGAGGGGCAGATCCCCGATTGGGCCAAGGTGGCCGACCGCGACGTGGTGGAAAAGCCCACGCCGGTGATCGACCTGCCGCTGGGTGCGACCGAGGATCGGGTGGTTGGTGCGCTCGATATCGAGAAGGCGCTGACGCTGGGCGAAAAGGCGTTCGAACCCGGCCTTCTGGCGCGGGCCAATCGCGGATACCTTTATATCGACGAGGTGAACCTGTTGGAGGATCATCTGGTCGACCTGCTGCTGGATGTGGCGCAATCGGGCCAGAACGTGGTGGAGCGCGAGGGGCTGTCGATCCGGCATCCGGCGCGCTTTGTCCTTGTCGGTTCGGGCAACCCCGAGGAAGGGGAATTGCGGCCGCAGCTTCTGGACCGGTTCGGCCTGTCGGTCGAGGTGACGTCGCCGAGGGATATCGACACGCGAATCGAGGTGATCCGGCGACGCGATGCCTATGACCGGGATCCGGTCGGGTTCGTCACGGAATGGCATGGGGCCGACATGGATTTGCGCGCCCGGATCGTGGCAGCGCGGTCTGCGCTGGGCCATGTCGAAGCGGGCGAGGATCGCTTGCGCGATTGTGCGGAATTGTGCGTGGCACTGGGGTCGGACGGGCTGCGCGGGGAATTGACGCTGCTCAGGGCCGCGCGGGCGCTGGCGGCGTTTGACGGTGACACGCAGGTCACGCGGGACCATCTGCGGGCGGTCGCGCCCTCGGCGCTCAGGCACCGGTTGCGGCGCGATCCGCTGGACGAGGCGGGATCGACCACGCGCGTGAGCCGCGTGGTGGAGGAGGTTCTGGGGTGAGCGCGGGCGAAGAGCGCTGGCAAAGGGTCAACCTGGCGCTGGCCTGCTTCGCGCTTGACCCCGCAGCGCTTGGCGGCATCTGGCTGCGCGCCCGTGTCGGGCCGGTGCGGGACCGTGTGCAAGATGCACTCTACACGGCATTGCAGGGTCTGAATTTGCGGCGCATCCATCCCGGTATCGGGGATGACGCGCTGTTTGGTGGCGTCGATCTGTCGGCCACCTTGGCCGAGGGCCGGGTGGTGCGGACCACGGGTCTGTTGGGCGATCCCGCCGTTCTGGTGATGCCGATGGCCGAACGGGTGAAACCGGGGCTGGCGGCACGGCTGGCCGCCGCGCTTGACGCGCGCAAGGGTCTGTCCCTGATCGCGCTCGACGAGGGAGCGGAGCCGGAGGAACGGCTGCCTTCGGCGCTGGCGGATCGGTTGGCGATCCATTTCGATCTAGCGGAACAGGGTCTGACATTCTCGCCCGAACTGGCGCTGGACCGTGACGCGCTGGCGGAGGCGCGGGCGCTGTTGCCGCGCGTGACGCTGCCCGATGGCGCGATCGCGGAACTGGCCGAGGTTGCCGCGCGGTTGGGCATAGAATCATTACGTGCGCCCCTGCAGGCCTTGGCCGTGGCGCGGGCCAGCGCCGCCCTGTCGGGCGAGGATTGCGTGGAAAGCGCGGATCTGTTGCTGGCGGTGGAACTGGTTCTGGTCCCGCGCGCGACGCGGTTTCCCGAGATGCAGGACGACGCCCCGGAGCCGGAACCCGAACAAGACCAACCCGACCCGCCGCCCGAGGCCGAGGACAGGCCCGAGCCGGAAGAGGACGAGGACAGGATGGACCTGCCCCCGGCCGAGATGCTGCTGGAAGCGGCCAAGGCGATGCTGCCCCCAGATTTGCTGGCGCGGCTGGCCGCCGGGCGGGCCGTCAGGTCGAGCCCGTCGGCCAGTGGATCGGGGGCTGCGAAGAAGGGGAACCATCGCGGCCGCCCCCTGCCGTCGCGCGCGGGGCGTCCCGGTGGCGATGCGCGGGTGGATCTGGTGGCGACGTTGCGCGCGGCGGCGCCGTGGCAGCCGATGCGGCGCAAGCTGGCGGGTCAGCATGACCGGTTGCACATCCGCATGTCGGATATCCGCCTGCGCCAGTTCGAGGAAACATCGGACCGGGCGATCATTTTCGTCGTCGATGCCTCGGGTTCGGCCGCATTGGCGCGGTTGGGCGAGGCGAAGGGCGCGGTGGAATTGCTTTTGGGCGAGGCCTATGCGCGGCGCGATCACGTGGCGCTGGTGGCGTTTCGGGGTGACGGGGCAGAGGTTTTGTTGCCGCCCACCCGGTCGCTGGTGCAGACCAAGCGTCGGTTGTCGCAATTGCCGGGGGGTGGCGGCACGCCGCTGGCCGCCGGGCTGAAGGTGGCGCTGGAACTGGCGCTGTTAGCGCAGGGCAAGGGGATGACACCGTCCGTGGCGCTGCTGACCGATGGTCGGGCGAATGTCGACCTCGCGGGTCAGGCGAACCGGGCGCAGGCGGGCGAGGATGCGTCGGCCATGGCGCGCGCGATCCGGGCGCGCGGATGGCCCGCGATCGTCATCGATACGGGCATCAGGCCGACGCGCGGGTTGGACGCGCTGGCGCGCGACATGGGCGCACCCTACCTGCCGCTGCCGCGCGCGGATGCGCGCAGCCTGTCGGCGGCGGTGGACGCGTCGCTGACCCCGGCATGAGGCTCGATACCAGAGAAAACCTGCCGCCACCCGATTGGCCGGGGCGGTCGGCCAGCAAGATCGTGGCCGCCAAGCCGCATCGCTGGCATGTGCAGGTGACGGGCGAAGGGCCCGATATCCTGTTGCTGCATGGCGCGGGGGCGTCGACGCATTCCTGGGCCGGGTTGATCCCCTTTCTGGCGGACCGGCACCGGGTGATCGCGCTGGACCTGCCCGGACATGGCTGGACGCGGAGCCCGCGAGGGCGGGCGCGGCTGGGCGATGTGGCGGGCGATATCGCGGCGCTGTGTGCGCAGGAGGGTTGGGCGCCCGAGCTGGTGGTCGGACATTCCGCGGGGGGTGCGATCAGTCTCGAACTGGCGCGTCAGGGTCTGTTGCGGCCCCGGCATCTGGTGATCGTGAATGGCGCGCTTGAGAATTTCCGTGGGGCGGCGGGTGTGTTGTTCCCGGTTCTGGCCAAGGTTCTGGCGTTGAACCCGTTCACCGGTCTGTTGATCAGCCAAGGCGGGCGATCGGTGCAGCAGGTGCGGTCGATCCTGTCGAGCGCGGGAACCACGTTGGATGACGCGGGGTTGGCGCGCTATGCGCATCTGATCCAGCGCAAGGCGCATGTCGACGGAACGCTGGCGATGATGGCGCAATGGTCGTTGGACGATCTGAACCGGAGGCTGTCCGATATCGCGGTGCCGACCCTGTTTGTGCATGGGGCAGAGGATGGCGCGGTGGATGTGTCCGTCGCGCGCCGCGCGGCATCGGTCATGCCGGCGGCGGAGTTGGTCACATTGCCCGGTGTCGGACATCTGGCGCAGGAAGAGGTTCCCGCGCGCGTGGCCGAGGAAATCCGGCGGTTCACCGACAGGTAATCTGGAAAAGGAAAGGGCGCCGCTTGGGCGCCCTTGTCCGATGTCATGCCGTCAGTTTGGGTTCGATCACTCGGCCGCGAGCGACACGAGGTAGGCGTAGAGATTGATCGCCTCTTCCTCGGAACGGACGCGGAAGGCCATTGCGCCACGCGCGCTGTTGTCGCCGGTGGCCTCGCGGATGTAGCCGGTCGGATCCTGCACATAGGCGACGAAGCTTGCCTCGTCGATGATGACGCCGGCCTCGTTCAGGGCCTGCATGCCGGGCGACCAGCGGAAATCATCGCCGGTGCCCCAGGCTTCGCCTGCGATGCCATAGAGGTTCGGGCCGGTACGGGCATTGCGGCCAGCCAGCGTGTCACCGGCCTCGTTCACGACGACGTGGCACGCCACGCACTGGCGGAATGCGGCTTCGCCAGCGGCGGCGTCGCCGGTTGCATCCTGCGCGAATGCCATCGGTGCGGAGAGGAGCGTTGCCGCCGCAGCGAGCACGAATTTGCGACTCATGGGGTAGTCTCCCTTCAGATTGGTCCCGGCGCACATAACTATGTCATTTCCACCGGGGTCCAGTGCTTTTTCGCGAAATCACGCCACGGCGTGCGCGATTGCGCATTGTTTCCAAAGGGTCTTGAGCGCCAGCACGAGGTATTCGATGTCCTCGTCGGTGTGGAGCGGTCCGGGGGTGAAGCGCAGCCGCTCGGTTCCCTTGGGCACGGTGGGGTAGTTGATCGGCTGAACGTAGATGCCGAACTGGTCCATCAGGATATCGGCGAGCATCCGGCATTTCACCGGATCTTTCACCATCACCGGGATGATGTGGGAGGGGTTGCGTTCATGCGGGATCCCCTCGGCGTCGAGGCGCGCGCGCAGGCGGGCGACCTGCCGCTTTTGCAGGTCACGCTCGTAGCTGCTTTCCTTGAGGTGCCGGATCGAGGCGGTGGCGGCGGCGGCCACGGCGGGCGGCAGGGCGGTGGTGAAGATGAAGCCGCTGGCGAAGCTGCGGATGAAGTCGACCAGGGCATGGCTGCCGGTGATGTAGCCGCCGACGACGCCGTAGGCCTTGCCCAGTGTCCCCTCGATCAGGGTGATGCGGTCCATCAGGCCTTCACGCTCGGCCACGCCGCCGCCGCGGGGGCCGTACATGCCGACGGCATGGACCTCGTCGATATAGGTCATGGCGCCGTGTTTCTCGGCCACTTCGACGATTTCGCGGATCGGCGCGATGTCGCCATCCATGGAATAGACAGATTCGAAGGCCACGATCTTGGTCGCGTTGGCGGGCAGGGCCGCCAGTTTGCGATCCAGATCCTCGGGGTCGTTGTGTTTCCAGATGACCTTTTGGCAGCGTGCGTGGCGGATGCCTTCGATCATGGAGGCGTGGTTGAGTTCATCGGACAGGATCACCGCATTGGGCAGGCGCGATCCAAGCGTCGAGAGCGCCGCCCAGTTGGAGACATAGCCGGAGGTGAAGAGAAGCGCGGCTTCCTTGCCGTGGAGATCGGCCAGTTCGGCCTCGAGCTGGCGGTGGTGCCACGCATTGCCGGAAATGTTGCGGGTGCCGCCCGCGCCGGTGCCGCATTCCTCGACCGTCTCGATCATCGCCTCCATCACCTTGGGGTGATGGCCCATGCCGAGGTAGTCATTGGAGCACCAGACGGTGACTTCGTCCTGGCCGTGGGAATGGTTCTTCACGCGGGGGAAATTCCCGCACTGGCGTTGCAGTTCGGCGAAGATGCGATAGTTCCCCTCCTGCTTCAGTTGATCGAGCTGGGCTTGGAACAGCTTGTCGAAGTTCATCGGACATCCTCGCTTGTCTTCATGGCTTGGGTATTGGGCGCGGGCGGCTCGGGGAGCATCCAGCGCCAGAGTTTTTGGTCGGGAAGCGGGAGCACCATGAACCAGTGTTCCAGCAGGGCGAGCGCGGCAAGCGCGGCAAGCAGGGCGAAACCGACGACATCGGCCTGCGCCTCGGCGAACCACACCCTCTCCAGGAAACAGGCAACGGCAAAACTGAGGCCGGTGATAGAGAGGGGGAACAGCCAGTTCATCCGCGCGATGCGGAAATGGCTGGGCAGGTGGTTCAGGTGTTCGGGGATGAATTCCACGTTGATCTTACGGACCCCGAGATAGAGGTTGAGCTTGGCCGAAATGCGGGCGGCGAAGAGGAGCGCGAAGGTCCACATGCCGAAGCGGTTATCGGCGCCGTAGCTGGCCAGGATCATCGCCAGAAGCGTGAAGGCCAAGAGCATCTCGTGATAGGCGATGGTGCCCCAGGCGCGGATGAAGCGTTCCCATTCCGGCACACCGTCCTTGAGGGGTTGGCGCACCGGGCCGGTGATCACACCGGTCAGGAACGCCAGTTCGATCCAGCCCCAGAGCGCCAGCGCCGAAAGAAAGGCGACATAGACACCCATGATGGACCCGTTGCCGAGCGTGTCGAGAAAGCCGAAGCCCCCAAGGATCAGGAAGGGCAGGTTCCAAAGCACGGCCCAAAGCCGCGCCTTGGCCCCTTCGTGATCGACACGGCGCACGGTCATCAGGATCGCCCCGGTGGAGAACCACCAGAGAAACAGGGCCACGAGGGCGGCGATCCAGGGCGAGGTGAGCATCAGTAGGCGGGCTCCAGCCGGGTGGAGGCGGGAACCTGATGCTTGACCGCCGGGATGGTGAAAAGACCGACGAAGGCGATCGCGGCCCGTGTGGAGGCCGACAGACGCTTGAAGACATTCCCGGTCTTTTTCGCGTCAGCCAGATCGACATTGGCGCGTTGCAGCGCCTCGAGCCCTTTTTGCCAGCGCGGGTGGTCGATATCGAGCGTGATCGGGAAGACCTGTTTCGAGATCGTCGAGGTCTTGGTGAAGACCTCGTGCGCGTACCAATCGGGATCGACGCCCAGCGCCTTGTGGAAGGCCGGGCGCTGATGGTCACGGACATACATCGTGGCATAGACCGCCGTCAGGAAGAACTTGATCCACAGCACGTTGACACCCGAGGTCAGCTTGGGGTCGGTCTTCATCAGGAGCGCGAAGGCTTCGCCGTGGCTGAACTCGTCGTTGCACCATTCCCGGAACCACTTGAAGATCGGGTGGAACCGATGTTCGGGGTTCGCCTCGAGGTGGCGGTAGATGGTGATGTAGCGGGCGTAGCCGATCTTTTCCGACAGGTAGGTGGCGTAGTAGATGAACTTGGGCCGGAAATAGGTGTATTTCTTCTTTTGCGTCAGGAAGCCGAGGTTCACGGAGATCCCCGCCTCGCGCAGCGCGTCGTTGATGAAGCCCGCATGCCGCGCCTCGTCGCGCGCCATGAGCTGGAACAGCGTCACGATATCCTCGTTGTTGCCGCGCCGCTTCATCTCCTTGTAGAGGACGCAGCCCGAGAATTCGGCCGTGCAGGAGGAGACGAGGAAATCGATGAATTCGGCCTTGAGCTTGGGCTCCATGCCGTCCCAGTCGATCTGGTCCCAGTCTTCGTTCTTTTTGAAGTGACCCTTGTTGGGATCGCTTTTCATCTGGTCGATCAGCTTGTCCCAGTCTTCGCGCACGCCGGAGACGTCGATCGCGTCCATCTCGTCGAAATCGGTCGTGTAGAAGCGTGGGGTCAAAAGGGTGTTCTGCATGGCAAGGGCGGTCGCGCCCTCGCTGTCGACCACGCCCTGATGATTGTCGGCTGCCAGCGCCTCTTCGACGGTGGCGGCATCGGCGGAATGAGTCAGATCCTTCATGCCGGGAGTCCTTCTTTGTGCGTTGCCGGGGCGCGGCCGGGCACGGGTTCGGGCGTGATCTCGTCGGAGAAGGAGAATTCGCACAATTCCATGAACTCGAAATCGCCGGTCATGCGCGTCCAGAGCTGTTCGAGCTTGCTGGCGCGGGAGATGCGGGCGATGCGCTGTTCGCGCACGACCTCGCCATAGGGGGCCATCACCGGCGGCCCCTGAACCTGAACCTCGTCACCGGGGTTGATCACCGCCCCGTTCAGGAATTTCACATGCGCGTGTAAACTGTCGAAGCAGTGGCTGACCTCCACTTCGCAGGGCGCGGTTTCAAAATCTTTCGTGAGCCATCCCATGGGTCATTCCTCCAGCAGGCGGGCAAAGACCGCCTCGTTGCTTGCGCCGAACCCGAACAATTCTGCCCGGAAGTCGGTCAGGTCATCCCGAAGCCCGATGCGTCCGTCTGAAAAACGCACCAACCGGATGGGCTCGGACGGGGACAGGCCGACGGCCCCCCGTTCGCGTTCCAGCACGCGGTAGATCCCGGCGACAAAGCCGCCTTCGGTGGGGCCCAGATCGGCGATCAGGGACCCGTCGATATCCAGAACGCGGGCGGACCCGTCCATCTGGCCGAAAATGCGGATGATCCGTTCGTGCACCACGGGCACCTCGGCCTCGCTGGGCGGCATTGCCTCGAGCGGGCGGTCGGTGAGGCGGGCATAGGCCACGATGATCAGGACCGAAATGCACAGGGCGAACATGGCGCGCACGAGGATCGTGGGGACCATTTCCTTGTCACGTTCGACAAGCTTCTGTTCGGCCTTGGTGTAGCTGCGGGTGAATGTGGGCATGATGCTTACTCCGCCGCGACCGGCCGGGCGGCCGGAACGCGTTCGATGACAGGCTCGGAAACAGCGGTTTCGGCCGCCTCGGACAGGATCGCGGCGACCTTGCGCGCGTCGGGGATGCAGCGCAGCGCGGGCTGCGTGTGCTTCATCTTCCACGGGCGGACATGCGGCCATGTCATGATGTAGGAGAGCCGCGCGCCGTCATCTTCCATCAGGTCCAGCGCGATGGAGCCATGCCCATCCTTGCGCAGGCCCAGGGAGGCATTGGCGATCTTCCGGAAGGGCAGGTTGAGCGTCATCGTCAGCGCCGCCCCGATGCGCATGGCGACGCGGCGGTTGGTGATGGTGTAGACGGTCGATTTCGCCTGCATCACGGCGACGACGAGCAAAAGCGCGCAAACGATCAGCCCCAGCACGAGGAAGAAGGAGGCGGCGGTTGCGGCATCGGCCCAGGTTTCGGTGGCGGCACCGGCGACGGTGCGCCAGGCGAAGAGGAAGGCGAAGTAGCCCGCCACCCACCAGAAGCTGAGGCTTTCGGTCAGAAGCGGCCACCAGGCCGGCTGGCCCTGCCAGAGAATATGTTCGCCTTCGGGCAACGCCTCGGGGAGGCCCCGGACGGGTTCCATGACGAAATCGTCGTGATCATGCGGCATCGGTCGTTTCTCCTTCCTCGGTCTGTCGGTAGGACCGGCGCGCGGGGTCTGGCCGCGCGCCGGGTCTTGGTGTCACAGGAGCGGGTCGATCCGGTCTTGCGACGCGTAGAGGATGCCGCCGCCGTAGTAGGCGGAGATCTTCTCTTCCTCGAGCAGGGTGATCTGCGTCGGGGATTTCGTGACGGGCACAGCGGCGAAATGCTTGCCGTAGATCGCGTTGATCTTCACCTTGCCGCCCCAGATCCGGCAGAAATGGATGGGCACAAGGCGCGTGCCGCCACCATGATCCGCATCAAGTTCGATCTCGAGGTAGCGGACCAGCTGTTCGGGTGCGTCGACCCACATGTCGCTGATCGTGCCGACCACCGCCCCGTCGCCCGCGACGGCGGGCATGCCGCGCGGATCGCTGCCGGCGGATACGCGGAAGCTTTCGGTCTGACCCATGGGCACGATCTTGGCGTGGCCATGGCCGTCAAGCTCGGGCACGTCGCGGCGCGGCGTCCATGCACCGGGTCCGACACCGGCCAGCATCGCATCGCCGGTGACGTCATAGGGGTAGCCGTTGCTGGCGTTATGCGCGGCCTTGGTCAGCGGCAGGTCGGCGCGGCGATGCGCGGCCTCGTTCTCGGGCGAGGGCACGGTGACCTCGCCGCGGCCATGCATCAGTTTGAAGGTCTTGGGATCGGGAACCGGGAAGGGGCCCTGGTTGGGGGCGACGGTCCCGTCCTCGTTCTCGAGCGGGTAACCTTCGCGCATGTTCTCGGTCTGCAGGTAGTAGATCAGCAGCGCGAAGAAGATCCAGAACAGCCAGATAGACAGGCTGGCGAGATCGAAGTTGCCGAAGAATGCGTTTTCCATTGGATTTATCCTCTTGGTCTCGGCGGTTTCAGGTGGGCAGGTCGGCGAGCCCGATCTTGCCGGCCCCCCCTTCCCTCATGTCGGTCGTTGCGGTGCGCACCAGCGGCCCGAGGGCCACCAGCGTGATGAACAGGAACAGGATCTCGATGTGGTAGACGACCGAGTAGCCGGTCGCCGGATTGTCGAGCGCCGCGCCAAGGTGGCCTTGGGTCGCGGCGGAATTCACGAGGTCGCGGATGCCGCCGCCGATGGCGGTGGACAGGCCCGCGGCGGTCGCCTGCGCGGCACCCCATGCGCCCAGCGCGAGGCCCCGGCCCGCCTTGCCCGCGGGCATGGTCATGGCCGCCGTCAGCGTGGCGACGGAGAACAGACCGCCGCCGAAGCCGATCAGCGCGGCGCCCGCGAAGAACAGCGGCGCGGAGCCCCAAGGGTTGGCGAAGATCACGGCGGAAAAGGCGACGAGACCGGCAAGGATGCCGCGCGCGCCCATGCGGTAGGGATTGATCCCGCCCGAAAGCCATTTGGCGGCAAGCGCGAAGCCGACCAGCGCCCCGGTCGCCCAGGTCGCCGTCAGCATGGTCGTGGCCGAAACCGACAGGCCCAGAATCTCGCCGCCGTAGGGTTCGAGCAGCACGTCTTGCATGTTGAAGGCGATGGTGCCGAGGAAGACGACGGCCAGAAGCCGCCCGGCGGTGCCGCCCGCGGCGTAATCGGCCCAGGCATCGGCGAAGCTGGGATCATCCTCGGCCGCCTCGCGCTGGGCGCGGGTCATGGGCTGCACGCGTTCCTGTTTCCACAACGCGATGACATTAAGAACGATGGTGACGACCGCGGTGGCCTGCACGACCTGGATCAGTTCGATGGGCGTGAATTCGCGCAGGAACCATCCGATCACGATGGAGGAGACTGCCATGCCGATGAGCAGCATCACGTACAGCAGCGCCACGACGCGAGGGCGCGTTTCGTCGGTGGCGCGGTCGGCGGCGAGCGCCAAGCCTGCCGTCTGGGTCATGTGCATGCCGAGGCCGGTCATCAGGAAGGCGATGCCGGCCAGCGCCTCACCCGCGAAGGGGATATCGTAGCGCACCTGCGTGACATCGCCGCCCAGAACCAGAAGGGCGGCGGGCATGATGGCAAGGCCGCCGAACTGCCACAGCGTACCGAACCAGAGATAGGGAATGCGTTTCCACCCTATGGCGGATTTGTAGGTGTCGGACTTGAACCCCAGAAGCGCGCGGAAGGGCGCGATCAGAACGGGCAGCGCGACCATGGAGGCGACGAGGAAGGCGGGAACCTGAAGCTCGACGATCATCACGCGGTTGAGTGTGCCGAGCAGCAGGACGGCGGCCATGCCGACCGAGACCTGGAACAGTGACAAGCGCAGCAATTGCGACAGCGGGAAATCGTCCGACGCGGCATCGGCGAAGGGCATGTAGCGGATCGAGATGCGCTTGAGCAGGCTCATGCCCGATACTCCAGGCAGGTCGAGATGTAGAAGCCGCGGCTGACGCGCTCGATCTCGGAAATCGAGCCTGTCGCGCCGTTCCGGGTCGCCTCACGCGACAGGTGGCGGGGGTTGTGCGGGATCATCGTGGGCGAACGGTCCGAGCGCGGGAAAAGTTTGCCCAGACCCCAGAAAGCCATGAGGAACGCCGTGCGCGGCGCGACCGTGAAGATGACGCTTTCGCGGACGCGGGGGCACAGATGCGCCAGCGCGCGGCCCAGATCGGGGGCCTCGTAATAGATCATCGAATCCATCGCCATCACATGGTCGAAGGCACCCAGATCCGACGCCAGCATGTCGCCGGAGGTGAAGGTCACCTGACGGGCGAGCGGTTCGGGCAGACGCTTGGCCGCGATCTCGACCAGCGCGGGCGAGATGTCGATGGCGACAACCTCGGCACCACGGCGGGCCAATTCCTCGGTCATGGCGCCGGTGCCGCACCCCGCATCCAGCACGCGGCGGCCGGTCAGGTCATTGGGCAGGCGGGACAGCATGATCGCCCTCATCCTGTCCCGCCCTTCACGCACGGTCTGGCGGATGCCGGACACGGGCGCATCGGAGGTCAACCGCTCCCACGTTTTCGTGGCGGTGCGGTCGAAGTATTCTTCGACCCGGTCGCGCGTGGCGCCATATGTCGGCGTTGCGACCATCAATCGAACCCCAGCAATTCAAAGATGTGGCGGTCTTCCAGCGGCGAGGGCGAAAGAGGATCGGTGCCGCGCCACAAGGTTTCGGCCAGCCGGATGTATTCAGCGCGACACTGCACGATGTCCTCGTCGTCGGGCATTTCGAACAGGGTCTTTTTCTTGAGCCGCGAGCGCCGGATCGCATCCACATCGGGCATGTGGGCGATGCGGTTGAAGCCGACCTCGGCGCAGTAGCGATCCACCTCGTCGGTGGCTTTCGAGCGGTTGGCGATGCAGCCCGCAAGCCGCACGTTGTAGTTCTTGGACTTGGCCTGCACGGCGGCGATGATGCGGTTCATCGCGTAGATGCTGTCGAAGTCATTGGCGGTGACGATCACCGCGCGGTCGGCGTGTTGCAGCGGGGCGGCAAAGCCGCCGCAGACCACATCGCCCAGAACATCGAAGATCACCACGTCGGTGTCTTCCAGCAGGTGGTGCTGTTTCAGGAGCTTGACCGTCTGGCCCACGACATAGCCGCCGCAGCCGGTGCCTGCGGGCGGGCCGCCGGCCTCGATGCACATGACGCCGTTGTAGCCCATGGTCACGAAATCCTCGGGGCGGAGTTCCTCGGCGTGGAAATCGACCTCCTTGAGGATGTCGATGACGGTCGGCTGAAGATGGCCGGTGAGGGTGAAGGTGCTGTCATGCTTGGGATCGCACCCGATCTGGAGCACTTTCTTGCCAAGCTTGGAAAAGGCCGCCGAGAGGTTCGACGAGGTGGTCGATTTCCCGATGCCGCCCTTGCCGTAGACGGCAAAGACCTGCGCGCCCTCGATCTTCGTCTCGGGATCGAGATGGACCTGAAGCGAGCCTTCGCCATCCTCGCCCTTTTTCAGGACGGGGGGCGCGCCAAGATCGCGTTTGGCGAGACCTGCGGCCTCGCGCATGTTGGCGCGGGCGGCGGGGGGCTGTCGTTCGTCCAGCATAATCTCGGGTCCTTCCCTATTCGGCGGCCACGTTGAGACCCTCGAGCGTATCCTCGAGCTCGTCCGCGCCAGCCTGAAGCGCGGCCAAGGTGGCCTCATCGGGTTGCCAGTAATTCCGTTCGAACGCCTCGATCAGGCGGTTGGCCATGCGGGCCGAGGCCTGCGGGTTCAGCGCGGCCAGACGGCGGCGCATGTCTTCGTCAAGCACGAAGGTTTCGGTCAGGCGCTGGTAGACCCACGGGTCGACCTGCCCGGTCGTCGCGGACCAGCCCATCGTATTGGTCACCTGCGCCTCGATCTGGCGGACGCCTTCATGGCCGTGTTTCAACAGCCCCTCGAACCACTTGGGGTTCAGGCTGCGGGACCGGGTTTCAAGCGCGACCTGTTCCTTGAGGGTGCGGACCTTGCCCTCGCCCCGGGTCTGGTCGCCGATGAACACCGGCGCTTCGACCCCGCCCTTGGCGCGTTTCACCGCGCGGGAGATACCGCCCAAAGTGTCGAAGTAATGGTCGACCGTGGTGACGCCCAGTTCGACCGATTCAAGGTTCTGATAGGCCAGATCGACATCTTTCAGCGCCGCCTGAAGGAGGCCCGCGTTCTTGTGCGCCTTGCCGTCCATGCCATAGGCGAAGGACTTGCGCGCCTGATAGGCGTCGGCCAGTTCGTCCTCCTGACCCCAAGCGCCGCTGTCGACCAGTTGGTTGACGTTGGAGCCATAGGCCCCTTCGGCATTCGAAAAGACGCGAAGGGCCGCTTCCTCCATGCCGACACCCATCTGCGCGGCGTAGTCGAGCGCATGGGCACGGACGAAATTCATCTCGATCGGCTCATCGGCGGTGGCGGCCTTGTAGGCGGCTTCGGCCAGCATCCGGGTCTGGAGCGGCAGCAGATCGCGGAAGATGCCCGAAAGGGTCATCACCACGTCGATGCGCGGGCGGCCCAGTTCGGCGAGGGGGATCAGATCGGCGCCGCAGAGCCGCCCGTATCCGTCGAAACGCGGTCTGGTGCCCATGAGCGCGAGCGCCTGGCTGATTGGGCCGCCATCGGATTTGATATTGTCCGAGCCCCAGAGCACCAGCGCGATGGACCGTGGGAATTCCCCGGCCGCTTCGATCAGCCGCTGCGCCTGTTTCGCGCCATCCTGCAGTGCGAAGGCGGTGGGCATGCGGAACGGGTCGAAGGCGTGGATGTTGCGCCCGGTGGGCAGAACCTCGGGCGAACGGATCAGGTCGCCGCCCGGAACGGGTTCGATGTAATGGCCCGAGAGCGCGCGCATCAGCCCGGTCAGCTCCGTTTCCTGCCGCAGCAGATGCTCGATCCGCTTGCGGGTGTCGGGGTCGGTCTCGGCCATGACGCGCAGGTGTTCTTGCAATTCGGCTTCGGCCATCGGGCGGCCCACGACATGCAGACCGTCGGGGATCAGGGCGTCTTCGGTTTCCAGAAGGGTCAGCCAGAGCTTGTCGGGATCGCGTTCGGTCAGATCGACCGCCTCGGCCTGGGTGGCGATGAGGGCGGCCAGATCGTCGCGTTCATGGGCATCGGGGGCAAGCGAGCGCCAGCGCGTCAGGCTGTCCTTCAGTTCGGAAAGACCTTTGTAGAGACCGGCGGAGGCCAAGGGCGGCGTCAGATGCGTGATCGTCACCGCGTTCGAGCGGCGCTTGGCCAGCGTCGCCTCGGACGGGTTGTTGGAGGCGTAAAGATAGACGTTCGGCACCTCGCCGATCAGCCGGTCGGGCCAATCGCGCGCGCCCAGCCCCGCCTGCTTGCCCGGCATGAATTCCAGCGCGCCATGCATCCCGAAGTGCAGCAGCACATCGGCGGACCATGTGTTGCGCAGCCAGAGGTAGAACTGCGTGAAGGCATGGGTCGGGGCGAAGCCGTGCTCGAACAGGAGGCGCATCGGGTCGCCCTCGTAGCCGAAGGTCGGCTGGACGCCCACGAAGACATTGCCGAAATGCTGGCCGAGGATGAACACGCCGCGCCCATCCGATTGCACCTTGCCGGGTGCGGGGCCCCAGACCGCCTCGATCGCCTTGAGGGGCGGGGTGTTGCGGACGATCGTGTCGGCATCGACGTGGGCGGCGACATTGGCTTCCTGGCCGTATTGCTTGGCATTGCCATGCAGGATCGCGGCGCGCAGGTCGTCGACATTTGCCGGAACCTCGACCGCGTAGCCATCCGCCTTCATCCGGGTCAGCGTGTTGAACAGGCTCTCGAACACGCTGAGATAGGCAGCGGTACCGATCGCGCCCGCATTGGGCGGGAAGCCGAAGAGGACGATGCCCACCTTTTTCTCGGCATTCGCCTTGCGCCGCAACAAAGCCATCCGGCGGGTCTTTTCCACGAGGCTGTCGATGCGTTCGAGACAGGGCGCCATCGCCTTGGTGTCGGAGGCGCGCGGGCAATTGTAGGAACAGCCGTGGCAGCCATCGGCACTGTGGCGTCCGCCGAAGATCGTGGGGTTGGTCGCGCCGTCGATCTCGGGCAGGGCGACCAGCATGGTGGTTTCGACAGGCCCCAGACCGCCACCCGATTCGGCCCATTGGCCCAGCGTCTGAAACTCCAGCGCATGGGCGGCGATGTAGGGCAGGTCGAGCCCCTTGAGCACCTCGACCGCGGCCGCGCTGTCGTTATAGGCGGGCCCGCCGATCAGGCTGAACCCGGTGAGCGACACCAGCGCATCGATGCGACCGCCGGTGAAATAGGCCTCGATCGCGGGCCGCCCGTCGAGACCGCCGGCAAAGGCCGGGATCACGGCAAGCCCCGCCGCCTGCATCCGCCGGATCACGCCATCGTAATGCGCGGTGTCGGAGGCCAGCACGTAGCTGCGCATCATCATCAGCCCCACGGTCGCGACCGGGTTTTCCGGCTGCGGCAGGGTGGTGGCATCGGTGGTGATACGGTGGCCGGGCAGATCGGGGTGATAGAGGCCGACCTCGGGGTAATCGATGGGGGCCGCGGCCTTGGCGCCCTTGAGGGCGCGATCCTTTGCATAGGTGCCGACGAGAAACCGCACCATCTGTTCGACGTTGTCGTCGGAGCCGCCCAGCCAGTATTGCATGGTCAGGAACCATGCGCGCAGATCCTGCGCCTTGCCGGGGATGAATTTCAGGATCTTGGGCAGGCGGCGCAGCAGTTTCATCTGCTTTTCGCCCGAATTGGCCGAAGGTTCCTTGGACCCGCGCAGCTTTTTCAAAAGGCGCATCGGCCCGGTGGCCGGCTTCATCATGTCCAACTCGCCCATCCGGGTCAGCTGGACGACCTCGCGCGCCGAGATCACGCCGATCATCGCGTCGCAGGCATCGCGCCGCGCCTGCAGGTCGGGCAGGATCGCGGTGATGTGTTCCTCGATGAACAGAAGGTTCGCAACGATGATGTCGCCATGGCGCACGGCGATCCGTGCCTCTTCCAAGGCGGCGGGGTTCTCGGCCCATTCGGCGGCGGCGTGAACGGAAACGTTCAGCCCCGGAAACTCGCCCGCAAGTCGTGCGCTGACCCGCGCCGCCGGACCCGCCGCGTGGCTGTCCAGCGTGACGATCACGACCCGGTAGCCGGGGATATGATCGCCATCACCGCGCATAATGGGCCTTGGCCTCGTAAAGCGTATCGACGCTGATTTCGGTGACGCCGCGTTCGGCGGCGAATTTCTCGGTGTTGCGCTTGGCCTTGCCGCGCACGAAGAAGGGGATCTTTTTCAATTCGCGCTCGGCATCGGCGAGCCAGACCATGACATCGGTGCCGGTTTCCACGGGCGCGGGCATGTCCGTCTTTGATTCCGAAATACTCCGGGGGGAGTCAGCTTCGCTGACGGGGGGCTGGCCCCCCTCCACGGCGCGGGGTGCGTGACCACCGTGGTGGCTGGCGCCGGCCTCGTCATGGAACTCGAAATCCTCGCGGAACATCGCCAGAAGATGTTCCTCGAGCCCCATGACCAGCGGGTGGATCCAGGTGTCGAAGATCACGTTCGCGCCTTCCCAGCCCATTTGGGGGGAATAGCGGGCCGGGAAATCCTGAACATGGACGGGGGCCGAGATCACGGCGCAGGGGATGCCGAGGCGCTTGCCGATATGGCGCTCCATCTGGGTGCCGAGGATCATCTCGGGCGCGGCATCCTCGATGGCTTTTTCCACCTCAAGGTAATCGTCGGTGATCAGCGCCTCGAGGCCGAACTCCTTGGCCAGTTGACGGATCGGCCGGGCGAATTCGCGGTTGTAGCAGCCAAGGCCGATGACCTCGAAGCCCATCTCGTCGCGCGCGATGCGGGCGGCGGTCTGGACATGGGTGGCGTCACCGAACAGGAACACTCGCTTGCCGGTCAGGTAGGTGCTGTCGACCGATTTCGACCACCACGGCTGGCGGAGGCGGGACAGATCCTTTTTCGGCTCCACACCGCAGATCCGGGCCACTTCGGCCACGAAATCATGGGTGGCGCCGACGCCGATGGGGACGGTTTTCGTGAAGGGAATGCCAAGCGTCCGCTCCATGTGGCGGGCCGCCGTTTCGGCATGTTCCGGATACATCAGGATGTTGATGTGGGCCGCGCCCAGCCGGGTGAGGTCATGGGGCGTCGCATCGAAGGGGGCCACGACATTGATGCCGATCCCCATCTCTTCGAGGAGCGCCTTGACCTCTTCGATGTCGTCGCGGTGGCGGAAGCCCAGCGCGAGGGGGCCGATCAGGTTGGCGGTGATATGGGGCGTCTTTTCGACAGGACCGGCCAGCGCCTTGACGAGCTGGTAGAAGGTCTCGTCGGTGCCGAAGTTTTCCTTGCGCTGGTAGCTGGGCAGTTCCAGCGCGATGACGGGAACGGGCAGGTTCATGGTTTCGGCCAGCCCGCCCGGATCATCCTGGATCAGTTCGGCGGTGCAAGAGGCGCCGACGATCAACGCCTGCGGCTTGAACCGGTCATAGGCGTCTTGGCAGGCCCGTTTGAACAGGCCAGCCGTATCCTCGCCCAGATCGCGCCCTTCGAAGGTGGTGTAGCTGACCGGCGGGCGGTGGTTGCGCCGTTCGATCATGGTGAAAAGCAGGTCGGCGTAGGTGTCGCCCTGCGGCGCATGCAGGACGTAATGCAGACCCTTCATCGCGGTGGCAACGCGCATCGCGCCGACATGCGGCGGGCCTTCGTATGTCCAGACGGTGAGTTTCACGCGCGCTCCTCCAATTTCAGGAGGGCACGGCGGCGCAGAGGGCGGCTGAAGAGACCCGCCAGATCACCGGCCTGATCGTAGAAATGGACCGGGGTGAAGACGAGTTCGATCGCCCATTTGGTCGTCAGCCCCTCTGCCTCAAGCGGGTTGGCAAGGCCAAGGCCGCAGACGGTCAGATCGGGACGGGCGGCGCGCACGCGGTCGAGTTGCTTTTCGACATCCTGGCCTTCGGAGATCGTGGGACCGGCCGGGATCAGGTCGAGGTCGGGGCCGACGAGGCCCTTGTGGATGAAGGGCTGGCCGATCTCGACCGCCACCATGCCGCATTCACGGGTCAGGAACCGGGCCAGCGGGATTTCCAGTTGGCTGTCGGGCAGAAAGAAGATCGACTTGCCACGCAGATGTTCGGAAGCGTTGGCGATGGCCGTCCGCGCGCGGGCGCGGGGGGCTGCCGTCACGGCGTCGAAAGTCGCGTCATCGACGCCGAATTCATCGGCGATGGCCTTGAGCCAAAGCGTCGTTCCCTCTTCGCCGAAGGGGAAGGGTGCCTGGATCATCCGCGCGCCACGCCGTTCGAGCGCGGCGGCAGTATCGCCGAGAAAGGGCTGAAGGCAGGCGAACACCGTGTTCGGCCCGATCCCGGGCGCATCCGCGCTGCGCGGGGCGGGCAGGACATGGATCGGGCCGATGCCCATCTTGGTCAAAAGATCGACGGCCTGATCCTCGACAACATCCGGCAGGGCACCCACGAGCAAAAGCTCGCGGTCTTCCGTCCCGGGGAGGACGGGAACCATGGAAGCGAGACAGGCATCTTCGCCTTGGGTAAAGGTCGTCTCGATGCCGCTGCCGGAATAGTTCAGCACGCGCACATGGGGCGCGTGGATTTGGGTCAGCCGTTCAGCGGCGCGGGCGAGATCGAGCTTGATCACCTCGGACGGGCAGGAGCCGACGAGGAAGAGCTGCTTGATGTCGGGGCGACGGGACAAAAGGCGCGCGACCTCGCGGTCGAGTTCGTCATTGGCATCTGCCAAGCCGGCCAGATCGGTTTCCTCGAGGATGGCCGTGCCGAAGCGGGGTTCGGCGAAGATCATGACGCCGGCGGCCGATTGCAGCAGGTGGGCGCAGGTGCGCGAGCCCACGACAAGGAAGAAGGCATCCTGCATCTTGCGGTGCAGCCAGATGATGCCGGTCAGGCCGCAGAACACCTCGCGCTGGCCGCGCTCCTTGAGGATGGGCGCATCGCGGCAGGTGCTGGCGGGGATATTGGCGGGGCGGTTCACAGGCGGCCCTCCGCGTCGAGGCGGGCCATGCGCAGTTTCCAGACGAATTGCGCCGCATTGATGACATAGGCCGTGTAGGCGGCGAGCGCGATCCACATCTGGTCGGCATGCGACCAGCCCGCGACAAGCGCCCAGACATAGGTGAGGTGCAGGGCGATCACGAGAAAGCTGACCACATCCTCCCAGAAGAAGGCGTGGGCAAAGAGGTACTGGCCGAAGACGACCTTTTCCCAGATCGCGCCGGTGATCATGATCGTGAGCAGCACGGCGGTCTTGGCGATGATCGACCAGGTCGCGGCGTCATAGCCCGCGCCGGTGAGCAGGAAACGCAGCACGAGAGCCAGCGACACGAGAAAGACGAGAAATTGAACCGGGGCGAGCACGCCCTGGACGGTTGTCCAGATCGTGGCATCGCGCCGCGCGCGTTCCTCGGGCGTGTAAAGCTGCCGTGACGGGGAAGATGTCAGGGTTTCGCTGGTCATGCGAATGTCGATTCCTCTGGGCGATAGGGAAAAACTAGCCCCCAGAGCAGGAGAGTGTCAACTAAAACTTACACCTTAAATGGACATCGACAGAGACATTTCGGGTGCGGCAGGACCGGGGTGAGTATTGGATTTCCCAATAATTTTTGGGTTGCGCGCATTCGGAATTCGGTGACTGCCCCTTGAAGCTGGGGTGCTGTCAATTTACTTTGACATATAGAACGGTTTGCGCGACAGTTGCGCAGGCCAATTGCTGCCCGACCGACGCATGGCCATAGAAAGACGTCGGAGGGGGGCGCAAGCGGTGGCATCACATGAAAGACGACTCGCATAACAAGGCGACGACGAGCCTCGCGACCGACGGTGCCGAGGTGCGGCTTTTGGCGCGGCGCGCGATTGCCGTGCTGGCCGCCAACGGCAACGGCCGGAACGACGGAGTGACCCGGCGGCTGGAACAGCTGTTGGATGCTTTCGTCGCTGCCGACGAGGATCAGCGCCACGAGATGCTGCTGCGCCTGCGGCAGGACAGCGTGTCGGCCGATGACATCATCGACCATATCATTCCCGCGGTCGCGCGCCTGATGGGCGAGCGTTGGGCGGGCGACCAGATCAGTTTCGCGGATGTGACCATCGGCACCGCACGGCTGCAAGAAGCGGTGCGCGCGCTGGGCTGGCACGACAAGAGCCGCCAGAAGATCCCCGAGAGCGCGCCTGTGATCCTGCTGATCATCCCGCGGCCCGAACATCACACCCTTGGCGCCTTCGTTTTGGCGGACCAATGGCGGCGAATGGGATTCAGGGTCGATATCGCCATGGATCAACATCCGCGCCAGATCGCGGAACGGCTGCGCAAACGGCGTTACGCCATGATCGGGATCACCGCGTCGGGGCGCAGAACCCTTGCGTCGGCAAGGGAATTGGTGGACATAATCCGGCTTACCGTTGCGCGGACGTCGCCCGTTTTCATTGGTGGTTCCATTCTGGACCGGGACGTCGATGTTCTCGCCATTACCGGAGCAGACCACACCGCGCGCGATGCGGGCACGGCGTTGCGGAAATGCGGGCTTGTAGAAGCGGGGTGGGAGGCCCCGTCACTTGAAACGTCCGGGAATGTCGGCACCCGACAGGAACGGCGGTAGGGGCATGGATCGCATGAACACGCGCGGATCGGATTTTCTGGGTCAGCCGTCCGCTCCGGCCATCGGGCCGGAGCAGTTCAACGAAATCGTCACCACCGCAGCGGATCTTGCCATCGTGCTCGATACGCGGGGCACCGTGAAATCGGTGATCGTGAACCCGCTGAACCCGACGCTGGGGCGTCTGGATCACTGGAAAGACCGCGACATCCGCGAATTCATGGCCGAGGACAGCCTGTCCAAGCTGGAAACGCAGCTCGAAGCCTATCGCGCCGGCAAGAAGGGCGCGGTGGATGCCATTGAGGTCAACCATTACGACAATGCGAATTGGGAATTCCCGATCCGCTACACGCTGCACAACACCGGCAATCCCGACATCATCTTGATGCTGGGCCGCGACTTGCGCCCGATCGCCGAGCTTCAGCACCGGCTGGTCAAGGCGCAGCTGGCGCTGGAGAAGGATTACGAGACTCATCGCGATTACGAAACGCGCTACCGGGTCATCATGGAGGCGTCGCGCGATGCGCTGGTGCTGGTCGATGTCGCCTCGGGGCGGATCGTCGATCTGAACGCCGCCGCGGCGCAGGTTCTGGGCGCGGATGCCGATGCGCTGACCGGCAGCGCCTTTACCCAGGAATTCGACGGACGCCGCAGGGGCGAATTCATCGAGGGGCTGGTTCTGGCCGCCACCGACGATTCCAGCGGGCCGGTGCCGGTCAAGACGCGGCGCGGCAAGCTGGACGTGGCGATCCACCCGATCGTGTTCCGCGCGGCGGGCGACAAATCGCTTCTGTGCCGGATCGAGACCGCGCAAAGCGCCGAGACGGTGGCCGCCGAATTGTCCAGCACGCTGGCGCAGCTGTTCCGTGAGGGACCGGACGCCATCGTCATCACCGATGCCATCGGGACGATCCGGGCGGTCAACGACGCCTTCCTCAACCTGACCGAGGTGGGCAGTTCGAACGAGGTGAAGGGCAAGTCCCTGTCCGAGTTCCTGTCGCGCGGCAGTGTCGACCTGAAGGTCCTGACCGACAATGCCACGCGGGCGGGCAAGATGCGGATGTACGCGACCCGGCTTGAAGGGGCGTTCGGATCGCAGCTGTCGGTGGAAATGTCTGCGACGCACCTCAACAGCAACGGCATCACCGGCTTTGCCTTCGTCATTCGCGACACGTCGCGGATGGAGGTGGTGCGCGACCCCTCGGCCTCGGTCATACCCGGGCCGGGGCCTGTCTCTGACGACGCCATGCGCAACGTGATGGACCTTGTCGGGTCTGCCCCGTTGAAGGATATCGTCGCCGCGACCACCGACGTGGTCGAGAAGATGTGCATCGAGACGGCGGTGGAGCTGACGGATAACAACCGCGTCGCTGCCGCCGAAATGCTGGGCCTGTCGCGCCAGTCGCTCTACGTCAAGCTGCGCAAGTACGGCCTGTTGAACAAGAACGACCGCGGCGGCTGATACGGCCCGCACCTTCCCGAAAAGCTGACTTGTGAACGACGCGCGTGGCGCGGCGTCCACCAGCCTTTACACTTGCCGACTCGTAGACTGTCAGGCTATGTTTACACTTATGAGTGTAACGACCGACCTCACCAAGCCGACATCCAACCGCACTCTGCCCGAGCCGCGGGCGGTATTGACGCTGCTCAAACCCATCACGTGGTTCCCGCCGATGTGGGCCTATCTGTGCGGCGCGGTTTCGGCCGGGGTTTCACCGTCAGGGCATTGGCTTGCGGTGATATTGGGCGTGGTTCTGGCCGGCCCCATCGTCTGCGGCATGAGCCAGGCCGCCAATGATTGGTGCGACCGGCATGTCGACGCCATCAACGAACCACATCGCCCGATCCCGTCAGGGCGCATTCCGGGCCGCTGGGGCCTGTGGATCGCCATCGCCATGTCGGCGCTGGCCGCTGTCGTGGGTCTGGCGCTTGGCCCCTGGGGCTTCGGCGCGACGCTGGTCGCCATCGCCGCCGCCTGGGCCTATTCGGTCGAACCGATCCGGCTGAAGCGGTCGGGCTGGTGGGGTCCGGGTCTGGTCGGCCTGTCCTATGAGAGCCTGCCGTGGTTCACGGGCGCCGCCGTCCTGTCGATGGGCGCGCCGGGTTGGCCGGTGGTCATCGTCGCCCTGCTCTATGGCATCGGCGCGCATGGCATCATGACGCTCAACGATTTCAAGGCGCTGGAAGGCGACCGGCAGATGGGGGTCAATTCCCTGCCCGTCACGCTGGGCCCCGAGCGCGCGGCAAAGCTGGCCTGTGTCGTGATGGCCGTGCCGCAAGTGATCGTTTTCGCGCTCTTGTTCTTCGTCTGGGACCGCCCGGTTCATGGGCTGGTGATCGCGGTGTCGCTGATCGCGCAAGGCTACGCGATGCAGGTTCTGCTGCGCGATCCCAAGGGCAAGGCGCCGTGGTATAACGGGGTCGGCGTCACGCTTTACGTCTCGGGCATGATGGTCACGGCCTTTGCCGTTCGTACGCTGGAGGCGTGGCCGTGACGCTCAGCTGGCTCCAGATCATGCGCCTTGGCCTTGTCCAGATGGCGCTTGGGGCCATCGTGGTGCTGACGACCTCGACCCTGAACCGGCTGATGGTGGTGGAACTGGCCTTGCCTGCCGTTCTGCCCGGCGCGCTGGTCGCCTTGCATTACGGCATCCAGATCACGCGCCCGCAATGGGGCTACAAATCCGACACCGGGGGCAAGCGCACGCGCTGGATCATCGGTGGTATGGCGATCCTTGCGCTTGGTGGCATGTCGGCGGCCTTGGGTGTCGTGCTGATGGAGACGCAGGCGGCACTGGGTCTGATCGTTTCGATCTTGGCTTATGCGGCCATCGGGGTCGGCGTCGGGGCATCCGGCACCTCGCTTCTTGCGCTGCTTGCCACGGCGACAGCGCCCGAACGGCGACCGGCGGCGGCGACGATCACATGGCTGATGATGATTTTCGGCATCGCGATGACGGCGGGCGTGTCGGGCCAGTTCCTTGACCCCTACACGCCGCTGCGCCTGATGGAGGTTGTGGGCGTCGTCATCTTGGGGGCCTTTGTCCTCACCTGTGTCGCGGTCCGGGGCATCGAACGCCGGGTCGTCGCGCGGCCGCAGGGCCCGAGCGCGCCTTTCTTCGAGGGGCTGCGCGAGGTCTGGGCCGAACCCAAGGCGCGGATGTTCACGCTTTTCGTATTCCTGAGCATGACCGCCTATTTCATGCAGGAACTGATCCTCGAGCCCTATTCCGGCCTCGTCTTCGGCTTCACGCCGGGGCAGTCGACCACGCTGTCGGGGGCGCAGAATGGCGGCGTCTTCCTTGGGATGGTCGTGGTCGGTGTGGCGGGCACGGCGCTGCGGCTGTTTACGCTCAAGACATGGGTGGTGGTGGGCTGCATCGGGTCGGCGGCGGCGCTGATCGGGGTGTCGATGCTGGGCCAGATCGGGCCGGGGGCGCCGCTGCTTCCCGCCGTGATCGGCTTGGGCTTTTTCAACGGCATGTTCGCGGTGGCGGCCATCGGCAGCATGATGGCGCTGGCCGGCGAAGGACGCGACGCGCGCGAAGGCACGCGGATGGGCCTGTGGGGGGCGGCACAAGCCATCGCCGCGGGCTTTGGCGGGCTGACAGGGGCCGCGCTGGTCGATGTCGCGCGCCTGATGATGGATGATGCCGGTGCCTTTGGTGCCGTCTTTTCGATCGAAGCGCTTCTCTATCTCGCCTCGGCCCTGATGGCCCTGCGGGTGATGGAGGGCAGGATATCCATGTCGCCCGGGACCCGCGCGACCGTACCGGGGGAATGACCATGAAATACGATGTCGTCGTTGTGGGCGGTGGCCCTTCGGGTGCCACGGCGGCCGAGGATCTGGCGCGGTCGGGACACAAGGTGGCGCTGATCGACCGGGCGGGGCGGATCAAGCCCTGTGGCGGCGCGATCCCGCCGCGACTGATCCGCGATTTCCAGATCCCCGAGGATCAGCTTGTCGCCAAGATCACGACCGCGCGGATGATCTCGCCCACGGGCCGCCGCGTCGACATCCCGATCGAGAACGGCTTTGTCGGCATGGTGGACCGTGAGCATTTCGACGAATTCCTGCGGGTCCGTGCGCAGGAGGCGGGCGCGGAGCGCGTAACCGGCACATATACCAAGATCACGCGCGACAGCGACGGCACCCATGTCCATTACCGCGACAAGGCGACGGGCGAGGACCGGCAGCTGACCACGCAGCTTGTGATCGGGGCCGATGGCGCGCGGTCGAACGTCGCCCGGACCGAGATCAAGGACGGCGACAAGATCCCCTATGTCATCGCCTATCACGAGATCGTCGAGGCCCCGGGGCCGCGCGGCGACTATCACCCCGATCGCTGCGACGTGGTTTATGATGGCCGCATCAGCCCGGATTTCTATGGCTGGGTCTTTCCGCATGGCAAATCGGCCAGCATCGGGATGGGGAGTTTCCTGAAAGAGGTGGATCTGAAAAAGGCCACCGCCGATCTGCGCGAGGCGAGCGGCCTGACAGATTGCAAGACGATCCGCAAAGAGGGCGCGCCGATCCCGCTCAGGCCGCTGGATCAATGGGACAACGGGCGCGACGTGGTGCTGGCAGGCGATGCCGCCGGTGTCGTGGCGCCGTCGAGTGGCGAGGGCATCTATTACGCCATGGTGGGCGGGCGCGTTGCGGCCATTGCTGCGGCAACCAAGCTGCAGACCGGCATGATCAAGGACCTGCAACTGGCGCGCAAGCTGTTCATGCGCGAGCACAAATCGGTCTTCAAGGTGCTGGGCGCGATGCAGAACGCCTATTACAAGTCCGACGATCGCCGCGAACGGTTCGTGTCGCTCTGCCATGACATCGACGTGCAGCGCCTGACCTTCGAGGCCTATATGAACAAGGAACTGGTCAAGGCGCGGCCGCTCGCCCATATCAAGATCGGTATCAAGAACCTTGCCCATTTGACGGGCCTCGTGCCCGCGACACGCGTATGACCGAGATGATCCCGGCCTGGGTGAACGGCACATTGACCCCGGTGGAAAAGTTGGAAGCCCATCAAAAGGGCATCCGGCACAAGGCGATTTCGGTTTTCCTGATGCGCGGGGACCGGGTTCTGCTGCAAAGGCGAGCGATGGGAAAGTATCACACGCCAGGGTTGTGGGCGAATACGTGCTGTACCCATCCCCATTGGGGTGAACCTGCGCTGGACTGCGCCACGCGGCGGCTGGACCAGGAGCTGGGAATATCCGGAATTCCGCTGGTTTTCCGCGATACGGTCGAATATCGCGCCGATGTGGGCGGGGGTCTGATCGAGCATGAAGTTGTGGATATCTTTGTGGGCGAAATGCCCGATGGGCAGGAACCCGCGCCCAATCCCGACGAGGTGATGGATACGATCTGGCAACCCCTGCCCGATCTCATGCGCGCGGTGATCGATACGCCGCGCAGCTTTACCCCGTGGTTGCAGATCTACCTGCGCGACCATGCCGGGGTCATTTTCCAGCACGCCTGACTGTCCGGACTTTCGACGGTCACGCCCGCGCCCCTCAGGCGCGGGCTTTTCCTTGCAGACTTGCCACGCCCAACGCCGACAAGGCGGCATCGGCGATCTGCTGTGCGGAAAGGCCCGCATCCTCATACATCTCGGCGGGGCTCGCCTGATCGATGAAGCGGTCGGGCAGGTGCAGGGTGCGGATGGCGACACCGCGATCCAGCTGCCCGGTGGCGGCCAGATGGTGCAGCACGATGGCCCCGAACCCCAACATCGCGCCCTGTTCGACGGTGATCAGGGCGGCATGGCCCGCAACGAGGCGATCCACGAGGTCGGTATCCAGGGGCTTCGCGAACCGGGCATCCGCGATGGTGACGGACAGGCCCCGCGCCTCGAGCGCGCGGGCGGCATCGGTCGCTTCGGCCAGATGCGCGCCGAAGCTCAGGATCGCCACGTCGCGCCCCTGTTGCAGGATGCGGCCGCGACCGATCTCCAGCACTTCACCCTCCTCGGACATGGGAACGCCGGTGCCTTCGCCGCGCGGATAGCGCAGCGCGATGGGGCCGCTGTCATGGGCGGCGGCGGTGGCCATCATATGGACCATCTCGGCCTCGTCGGCGCAGGCCATGACGGTCATGTTGGGCAGGGCCGCCAGAAACCCGATGTCGAACGCCCCGGCATGGGTCGGCCCATCTGCCCCCACCAGCCCGGCGCGGTCGATCATGAAGCGGACGGGCAGGTTTTGCAGCGCCACGTCATGGACGACCTGATCATAGCCGCGCTGCAAGAAGCTGGAATAGATCGCGCAGAACGGGCGCATCCCGCCCGCCGCCATCCCGGCGGCAAAGGTCACGGCATGCTGTTCGGCGATGCCCACGTCGAACACGCGGCCCGGCATCGCCTTTTGCAAGATGTTGAGACCCGTGCCGCCGGGCATGGCGGCGGTGATCCCGACGATCCGGCTGTCGGTTTCGGCATGGTGCCTCAGCCGCTCACCGAAGACGGTGGTATAGGCGGGGGCATTGGGTGTTGATTTCTTCTGCACACCGGTCGCGACATCGAACTTGTTCACGCCGTGATAGCAATCATCCGACAATTCGGCGGGGGCATAGCCCTTGCCCTTGACGGTGACGGCATGGATCAGAACCGGGCCGGTGGCCCGCGCCTTGGCGCTGCGCAACACGTTCAGAAGCTGGCCCATGTCATGCCCGTCAACCGGGCCGATATAGGTGAAGCCAAGATGCTCGAAAAGCGTGGCCGACCGCTGCTGACCCGTGACCAGCTCCCGCGCTCGTTCAGCGCCCTGGCGCAACGGCTCGGGGAGATGTGCCGCAACGCCGTCGGCGATATCCTTGAGGGCCGCCAGCGGAGAATTCTTCGACAGGTTGGCCAGATAACTCGACATCGCGCCCGTTGGCGGTGCGATGGACATGTCATTATCGTTGAGGATCACGAAAAGGCGGCGACCGAGGTGACCCGCGTTGTTCAGCGCCTCATAAGCCATGCCCGCGCTGATCGACCCGTCGCCGATGACGGCGATGGCATCGCCGGTCGCCTGCCCCATCTCGCGCGCCATGGCAAAGCCGAGGGCCGCGGAAATGCTGGTCGAGGAATGCGCCGCGCCGAACGGGTCGTAATCGGATTCCGCCCGCTTGGTGAAGCCCGACAGGCCGCCCTTCTGCCGCAGGGTGCGGATGCGGTCGCGCCGCCCGGTGACGATCTTGTGGGGATAGCATTGGTGGCCGACATCCCAGACAAGCTTGTCATAGGGGGTGTTGAACACGGCGTGGATCGCCACGGTCAATTCCACCACGCCGAGCGAAGATCCCAGGTGCCCGCCGGTTTCCGATACGGCCGAGATCGTTTCGGCGCGCAACTCGTAGGCGCATTGCTTCAGTTCGGCATCGGTCAGACGGCGCAGATCCGCCGGATGGGTGACACGGTCGAGAACGGGGGTGTGGGGTCTGTCGGTCATTTGTGCTGGTCCTCCCGAACCGGCGGTGGGGATCGAAAAAACCGCGAGCAGGGTCTGAACCTGCCCGCGGCGGAGAGCCTCACGAAGGGACGTAAGGAAAGGTCGAGACCGGGGGCGGGGCGAGGCCGCGCCCCCGGTCGCATGTCATATGGGCCGGGGCCCGCATCGCCCTACTCGAAGGCCGAGTAGTCGGGCATGTCATCCACCACGGCCAGTTCGGGCCAGTTGTGGATCACGTTCAACCCGTTGAGCGGTTGCTGTTCGCCCTGGTGGCAGGTGCGGCAGGCCAGTTTCGGCACATCCGCGTAAACCGGGCCAAGCCGTTCGGGCGGCAGGACGGTTTCCAGCGGCAGGATGTACTGCTCCAGCGTTTCCTGAACCATCAGGATGCCCAAGCTTGCCGTAGCCCACTGCGGGGTCACCTGCGCCGGATCGTAGAAAGCGCGGGTGTTGTGGCAGAAGGTACAGTTCACCCCCAGCGAGTTGGAGAAGTAATTCATCCAGGCATAGGTCATTTCGGCCTGCTGGATGAGGGGATCGCCAGGCTGCTGCTGAACGCGGCTTTCGAGGTCGTGGACCTGCGCGACGCCATACTGCCCGTTCTCGTCCAGAAGCAGGAAATGCTCCAGGTAGGTCGAGGGCAGCGAGGTGAAGTTCGAGGTCATCGTCACCCGGTTCTGTATCGCCGGCCATCCCGCCACGTTCGAATTCACGTTCCCGACGCGGAACCAGATGTTGTTCGGGACAGGCTGTCCGCGGTGGCAGGTATAACAAGTTACCCCCACCTCGGCATTGGCCTGAACGTGACCCGCCCAGTTCTGGTTGATGTTCTGCGTCATCTCGATCATCGAGTAGGCGAGCGCCGTCTGGTAGCTGTCATTGCCCGGTTCCAGAAGGTCGGGAATGCCGGTCCATGAGCGCATGGCCTCGCGCAGGCGTTCGTAGTTTTCCACGGTGACATTGGCCAACGCGGGCGGAACGCCTTCGAGAACGTCGATCGCAAGCTGCGAGTCGGCGGTGGGAACCACCGGCTCGGAGGTGACGAAGCCATCCACATCCGGGTAGACGGCGAGGTCCGACACGAATTCCTGCACATGCATGCCGGTGCCGCGCGGGCCTGTCTGCTGGCTGGCCGTGGCAAAGGGTTGCCCCCATGCCACGATCATGGCTGCAACAAAGATCGCCGATCCAGCGACACCCACCGCGATGGCGGGGCCGAAGATGTTGGTCGGGTTGTCCTTGTTCCAGTTGTCAAACCACTTGGGAAACATGGCTCAGTTACCTCCCGCCGGAACGCCGCCGAAGTCCTGGTAGGTGCCGTAGGCTTCGTAGCCGTAAGCGCCCAGGTATTCAGGTGCGAAGTTGTGTTCGATGGCCCAGATGAACCAGTTGTCCACGACTGTGCCGGTCAGAAGGATGCCGATGCCGCCGGTGATCGGGGTCAGGACCGCGAACCACCATGCCCAGCGGTGAATGCCTTCCATCGTGGCGTTGAAACCCATGGTCCAGCGCCAGAAGAGACCGGCCCGCTCGGATGCCGTGCCACGGTCGTAGATCTGTTCCAGTTCCCGGTCGCCGCCATAGCGGGAGACGGCAAGGATGGTCGCGCCATGCATCGCGAAGAGCAGGACGGAGCCGTAGAGGAACACGATCGAAAGCGCGTGGAACGGGTTGTAGTAGAGGTTCCCGTAGCGGATCGAGAAGGCCGTGGTCCAGTCGAGGTGCGGGAAGATGCCGTAGGGCACCGCCTCGCTCCAGGATCCCATCAGGACGGGACGGAACAGGCCGAGGACGAGGAAGAGCCAGATCGCGGCCAGGAAGGCCCAGGCGATATGCTTGCCCATCTTGTGCTGTGCGGCCAGGAGATAGGTCCTGAGCCACCAGCTCATCACCGAGATCAAGAGGAAGAAGCTGGAGATGATGTACCAGCCGCCATCATTGAGCGGCGGCATGGACAGCCCGTGTTCCGGCCCCGGAGGTTCGAGCGCCAGCCAGAACAGCTGCCGGACGAATTCGGGGATGGACCAGTCCACTTGGCTCAACATGTTCAAGCCGACGATGTTGAACCAGAGCGTACCGGTGGCAAGGCTGATCAGACCGGCCCAGCCAAGGTAGATCGGGCCGATCTGGGCGTTGCCGATCCAACCGATCAGGGTCGAAAAGGTCGCCTTTTTCGTGCGCTCGCCGCCCAGGATGTTTTCGCCGGTCTGGGCCATGCCCATCTCGGGCTCGCCCTGCACCTGCACCTGGGTGAAGATGTTCTGATATTCGAAGTAAGCCATGGCTCAGTTTCCTCCCACGACTGCGGGGGCGTTCGTGCCGTAGGTGGCAAGGCCCGTGCTGTCATAGACGACACCGGGGTCCGGCCAGATCGGCAGCGTCAGCCACCAGTTCCACCATTCGGGCCAGCCGGAGGTCCAGACCGGGCCGGAGATGATGATGCAGACCGCGCTCCAGAAGCCCGCGTTCAGCGCCAGAAGCAGACCGACGCGGTGGATGCCCAACGTGCCGATCGAATAGCCGATGAAATCGCGGAAGAACGTGTCTTCGTGATCCGGGGTCTTGGCTTCCTCGCCCTTTTCGGGATTGGCCGCCGACAAGATCAGGCCACCGTGCAACGCGAGCGCGAAGGTCGTCGCGAAGAAGAAGGTGACGGCGATCATGTGTGCCGGATTGTAGTGGAAGTGCAGGTAGGCATAGCCCACGTTCGAGACCCAATCGAGGTGGCTGAAGATCCCGTAGGGAAATCCATGACCCCAGGCGCCCATCAACAGCGGGCGGAACACCACCAGCGTCACATAGGCGAAGATCGCGAAACCGAAGGCGAAGGGCACGTGATAGCCCATGCCCAGCTTGCGGCTGATCTCCACTTCGCGCAGCGCCCAGGACACGAAGGCCCCGACTGCGCAGAACGTGACGATCTGCCAAAGACCACCCTCCATGAGCGGTGCGAACCCGAGCCCGTAGCTCAGGTCAGGGGGCGCGATGTTGATCGTCCAGGGGTTGAAGTTGCCATCCATGGCAGCTCCCCAGAAGATCAGGATCGTCCCCAAAAGGGCGAAAAACGCTGTCGTCACTCCGAAGAAGCCCACGTAGAAGGGCCCCACCCAGAAATCGAACAGATCGCCGCCAATCAGCGTCCCTCCGCGGACGCGATATTTTTTTTCGAAGCTTAGCAAAGCCATGCGTCTGTCTCCGCGTTCGGCGGCGTCAACGGGCAGCGCCGGTCAGCCGTCAGTCAAGTCATTCGGATCGCTGCGGGCGAAGCGGTCACGGCACCGCCCGCAGCAAGACTGTTCCGCGCCCGACAGGCGCGGATGCAGGTCAGCCGCCGAAGCCGGCGGTTGCTGCTGCGGACTCGAACCAGTTCAGGCCCGACGACAGAACCACGAGGTGGATCATTGCCGCGAGGAGGAACAGGAAGACGCCCTGGGCCACGAACACGCGGCGGGGGTCGAAAATGAGCCAGATCTTGTAGAACTTAGCCATGATTTAGCTCCTTCTCAGAACCAGGGTGCCCAGATGTACGTGGCAAGGTGAGCAACAAGGGCGACGGCCGAAAACAGCCAGAGCCCGCTCATGTATACCGCGTGCAGCTCTTGCGCCTGCTCGTCGGTAAGACCCGTGAAGGACAGGTCGGAATTATCAGCCATTTAACTTTCCTCCGGAACGTTAGACCGATGCCGCGAACCCCGCGGCCGGGCCCCGACAAGGCCTCATTGCCCTGTCGGCCATCCACCCCACCCCGCGTTGCCTTGGGATGTGGCGAATTTCGTATCGGCTCCGGTCGTCACGCCGAGTGTGTCTTGCGGCCCGGCTGCCCCCCTGTGGTCTGACGACAGGGTTGATGGGGCAGGCCGGAGCCTTGTCAGGCCGAAAAGATCATCGGTGTGATGATCCGCGCCTGGCTCCAGGCGCGCTTGATCGGTCCCTTGTCGGTCATGTTGCCCGCGCGGATCGCGGCGAGCGCCCATGTGATGGTCGCCAGCGGCAAAGTCGCGAGGAAGATGATCCCGAAATAGATCATGAACTCGGTCTTCGGCGGTTTGTGCCGGCTGACCGGATGGTCAGAGGTGAAGTCCGTCATCTTTCCTCTCCCTCATTGAGATCGAAACCCGTAGGGGCGAGTGCCCGCACGGTATCCTTGACGACCCGCTCGGCCCCATTCGCCAGCGCAGCCTTTTCGGCGGCGTCGCGCAGCGATTTGGCGGCGGAGATGCGGGTCAGAACCGGGTGTTCCTCGACGATGCGGTCGAGCAGCGCCTGCGCATCCGCATCCCAGGGGAAATCGCGGCGCAGGGTGGTCGGCGTGGCCTCGGCGGCATCCATGACGCTGCCCAGGGGCAGGATGTGGAAGAGCGCGTCGAAAAGGCTGTTGCAGACTTCTTGTATCATGTAGGTCGCGCCCGCGTAGCCCATGAAGGGCGTACCCGTCGCGCGCCGGATCGCGGCGCCCGGAAAGCTGGCGGGGATGAACGTGGGCTTGGGCCCATGCCCCCCGGCCATTTCGGCGAGATACATCTTTTCGTTGATCGACCCCATCAGGACGAGGGGGCGCTTGCCATGTACCATGGCGCGAACCTCGTCGTTGTTGGTCTTGCGCCCGGCGATCCGCGCCACGGCAAAGGCGCAAGGAAGGCCCATGTCGGTCTCGAGAAACTGGCGCACGCCGCGGGCATAGGTCTCGTTCGCCACGATGCCAAAGCTCGCCGTGGCAAAGAAATCCTGCGTCACCGAGCGCCAAAGATCCCAGACCGGTTTGATCGTCGAGTGCTTTTCTCGCGCGATGAAGGGCTCCGGGTCGAGGCCCGTCAGCTCACCCAGCTTGCGCAGGAATTTGGTGGTCGATTCGATCCCGATGGGCGCCTGCAGGTAGGGTTTGCCCAGAACCTCGGCCAGACCGCGTCCGAATTCGCGGTACATCACGATGTTCACATCGGCATTCACGAGGTTGCGCATCTCGGCCAGATGGCTGCCCAAGGGCATGACCATGTTCACTTCGGCCCCGATGCCTTCGACCAGACGCCGGATCTCGGCGAGGTCGGAGGGCATGTTGAAGGTGCCGTACATGGGACCAAGGATGTTGACGCGGGGGGCGGCGCCCTCCTCGCGCTTTTTCTCCGGAGGCATCCGGCCTTTGGTCATGCCGAATTCGGTGAAGATCCAGGTCATCGCGCGGTCGGCGCTTTCCCATTGATCCTCGTCGATGGTGCGCGGCAGGAAGCGCTGGATATTCGTGCCCATGGGTGTCACGCCGCCGCCGATCATCTCGGCGATGGAACCCGTCACCACGACCGACGGCAAAGCGGGGTCGAGCACGTCCCAAGCGCGTTTCATCGCGCCCTCGGTGCCGTCGCGGCCCAATTCCTCTTCGCCCAGACCCGTGGTCACGATGGGCAATTCATGGGGCGGCAGCGCGTCGGTGTAGTGAAGCACGCTCGTTACCGGCAGGTTTTCGCAGCCGACCGGACCATCGATGATGACCTGCAGGCCCTTCACCGCGGTGAAGGCATAGACCGACCCCCAGTAGCCGCCGGCGCGATCGTGATCCTGGATCAGCATCAGATCATCTCCTCGGCCTTGGCGGCGCGCGCCAATTTGTCGAGTTTCTTCTGATGCGCGGCGCGGAAATCGGGGCGCAGGTTCGGTTCGCCTTCCCAGATGCCGGCGGTGTCGCCCTCGCCCACTCCGGCGAAGAACTCGCGCATGTGCTCCATGCGGCCCTTGTTGGCCATGGCGGCGTTGACCACCTGCCCCAAGGACCCCGCGCCCGCAGGCCCCATCAGGGGACGGGCAGAGATCAGGTTGGTGAAATAGAGTGAGGGGATCCCCATCTCCTTGCCCTTCTGCACCACGGGCGTGGTGCCGATGGCGAGATCCGGCTTGATCGCCTCCATCGCGGCGCAATCATCCTCGAGGCTGGCGCGGAACTTCACCTTGACGCCGCGCGCCTCCAGCCATGCGACATCGGGCGCGGACCATTTCGTCTTGGGGCAAGCGGTGCCCACGTAAGGAACCTCAGCGCCGCTTTCGATCAGGAGGCGCGCGACCAGCAATTCCGAACCCTCGTAGCCGGACAGCGTGATCGTGCCCTTTACAGGGTTCGCCGCCAGCCCGGCCTTGATCGCGGGCAGGAACGCGTTTTGCGCTGCGGCCACCATCTCGGGCTTCACACCATAGGCGGACCCGATCGCGGCAAGCCAATCGGCGGTGCCGTCATGTCCCACGGGGGCAGAGCCCACGATGGTGCGGCCCGCCGCCTCGAATTCGCGGATCGCAGCGGTGTAGAATGGGTGGATCGCCGCAACGACATGGCTATCCAGCGCAGAATAGAGCTCGCGCCACTCACGGCAGGGAACGACCGGACCTGCCGCCAGACCGAGTGGCGCGAGCATCCCTCCAATACCCAAAGGGTCTGCAGGGAACATTTCGCCCAACAGGGTCACTGTCGGACGATCGGATTTGCCCGAAACGGGGGCTTGCACTGGGCCAGCCTCCACTTCCTTGCGGGCATAGTTCAGCATCGCGCCGGCCAACACATCCTTGGCCTCGGCGTGGGTGGGGATCCCGAAACCGGGCACATCGATGCCGACGATCCGGACCCCGTTGATTTCGTTCGGCAACAGCCGCAGCGGAACACCCGACGCGGTGGGCACGCAAAGATTCGTGACCACGATGGCGTCATACCGATCCGGATCGGCCATGTCGTGGACCGCCTCGCGGATATCCTCGAACAGCTTGCCCGTGACGAGCGTCTCGGAATTGAACGGCACGTAGCCGACCGAACGGCGCGCGCCGTAGAAATGCGAGACAAAGGTGAGGCCGTAGACGCAGCAAGCCGAGCCAGAGAGAACGGTCGCGGTGCGGCGCATCCGAAGGCCCACGCGGAGCGAGCCGAAGGCCGGGCACATCGACTGCGGCTTGTCATGCGGGCCTTGCGGATAATCCTTGGCGTATTGATCGAGGATCTCGGACTTGCCCGCCATGCGGGCGGCCTTTTCCATCTCGCCGGCACCGGCATGGCAACCCATGCCGTCGCCACCTTTGGGCGCGGTGCCGGTGGGTTCGACACGCGCCTCGCCGCGGATCACCTCCACTTGGGCACTGTCGTCGTATCTGATTTCCTCGGTCATCCGCTCATGCCTCGTCGTAGATGACTTCGAGGGACGGCCTGATGACCGCATTCTTGCCGCGCATGTCGGCGTCGCTGGCGGGTTCGAGCGTGATACCGGCACCGGTTTCCGAGCCGTCGAACAGCTGCAACAGCTGATCCTGGTTCAGCGCGACGGGCTTCATCGGCGGCGCGACGGCGACATTGTCGCCCAATGCCGCAAAGAGGCTGCCCCATTCGCTCTCGGCCGTGCCGACGATCTGGTAGTTCGCCGATTTCTTGCGAAGGTCGTCGTTTTGCGGGATGGCGGCGAGGATCGGGATGCCTACAGCCTCGGCAAAAGCTTGCGCCTCGCCCGAGCCGTCATCCTTGTTGATCACCAGACCCGCGACACCGACATTGCCACCCAGCTTGCGGAAATATTCCACCGCCGAGCAGACGTTGTTGGCCACATAAAGCGATTGCAGGTCGTTGGACGCGACGAGGATCACCTTTTGCGCCATGTCGCGGGCAATCGGCAGGCCGAAGCCGCCGCAGACCACGTCACCCAGGAAATCGAGCAGCACGTAGTCGAAATCCCAATCGTGGAAGCCGAGTTTTTCCAGCAGTTCGAAACCGTGGATGATCCCGCGCCCGCCGCAACCGCGACCGACCTCGGGCCCGCCCAGTTCCATCGCAAAGACGCCGCCGCGTTTGAAGCACACGTCGCCGATCTTCACTTCCTCGCCCGCCAGTTTCTTTTGGGTCGAGGTTTCGATGATCGTCGGGCAAGCCTTGCCGCCGAAAAGCAGCGACGTCGTATCCGATTTCGGATCGCAACCGATCAGGAGCACGCGCTTGCCCTGTTCGGCCATCATGTGGCTGAGGTTGGCGAGCGTGAAGGACTTGCCGATCCCGCCCTTGCCGTAGATCGCGATGATCTGCGTCTTTTTCGTGGGTTCGCCCTGCGGCACCTCGAGCGTCGGCTCGTTGGCTTCTTCGCGCAGCTTGGCGTCGTAATCACGCAGGTTCGGAACATCGAGGCTCATGCGGCGTTCTCCCAATCAAGTATCATCTTCAGGCAGGCGGGGTCTTCGAACGCGGTCTGATACGCACTCTCGGCCTGCTCGGCGGAAACAGTGTGGGTGATGAGACCAGCAAGGCTCAGCGCCCCGTGGTCGATCAGGTCGCGGGTGGCGACCAAGTCTTCGCGCGTCCATTCGGCGGCGATGCGGAACCGCGCCTCGCGCAGAAAGGCGGGCGGGAAAGAGAATTGCAGCGGCTCGGGGTAGAAACCGGCGAGAACGATCTCGCCGCCCTTGGCCAAGCGGCCGACCATCGTGTCAAGCAGGGATGACACGCCCGAGGCGTCATAGATGCAGCCGTAATCGCGGCGCGGATCGTCATCGGGGTGAAGGACGCTGTAGCCCGTCGCGCCGACCTGACGGTCGGCATTGATTTCCCAGACGGTGGGGGCGGCCCCGCCTGCTGCGATGGTCAACCGGGCAAGCAGGCGCCCAAAGACGCCGTGGCCGATGATCAGTTCGGGCAGTTTGGTGTTCATGCCGGCAAGCGCATGACGCGCGGTGGCGGCAAGGGCGAGCAGCGCACCTTCGGCCCCAAGGGCCGGATCGATCCGGACGACGCGGTCGGCGCCCGTCACCAGACGACGCGACGCGCCGCCGAACAGGCCTTTGACGTCGCCATAGCAATTGGCGCCGGGAACAAAGACGCGATCACCAGGCTTGTAGCCTGTTCCCGCCGCCGCCTCGACCACCTCGCCAGCGGCCTCGTAGCCGGGGATGAGCGGATAGCCCATGCCCGGAAAGGGGGGCATCTGGCCGGACCAAAAGAGTTTCTCGGTACCCGTGGAAATCCCGGAATGACGAACCTCCACCACCAGATCGCCGGCGCCCGGATCATTCAGCGTCACCTCACCCAGTCCTAGGGTTTTGGGGCCTTGCAAGATGACGGCGGTGGTTCTCAAGGTCGTGGGTCCCGGTGTTTGCAGAGGAGGGTGTAAAAGAATCCCACGTCTGCGGCATTGTGAGTGTCAGTTTAACCTGACACTCTGCTATGTCAATCTCAATAGACATAGCTGTCCGTTTTTCCTTACAGTTTCCGGCCCTCGACCACCGAGGTGATGAAGGGTCGGGCTGTCTTGCGGATACGGATGTCGGTGAAACCGGCGGCTTTGAGGTGATCGGCGATCTCCGCGGCGCTGCGCGCGCGGCCGGTGCCCATGGCAAGGCAATAGAGGCCGAAATAGGCGTCGCCTGCGCGCGCCGGATGATCGCCGCCCGACATCGGCTCGCTCACGATGATGCGCCCGGCTTCGGGCAGGGCGGCGTGGGCCTTGGTCAGCAATTGCCGAACCGTGGCGTCGGTATGGTCATAAAGCACGCGGATCAGGCTGATCGCGTCGGCGCCTTGCGGAAGGGCGTCTGTGCGGAAACTGCCCCCGGTGATCTGCGCGCGGTCGGTCAAACCAGCCTCGGCGAAACGCTGCGTCGCGGGTTCGATCACGACGGGCAGATCAAAGAGATGCAGGCTCAGACCCGGATAGGCTCGCCCCACAGCTGTCAGGAACGCGCCCGTTCCCCCGCCCACATCCAGAAGCGTTTTTATTCCCCTAAGGTCGAGGGCGCGCAGCGCCTCTTCGGCCACCAAGGTCTGGCTTTGCGCCATCAGCTCAGAATAGGTGGCGGCGGTCGCGGGATCGATCTGACCGCCGGCGCCGAAGACATAGGGCCAGAAGGCCGCCAGTTCGGTCGCGGGCGCATCGCGGAAGAAGGCGACCGGATCGGCCATGTCACGATAGAGCACGTCATGGTGCCGGATCATTTGCGCCAGCCCGGGAATACCCGGCAACGCGGCGCCCAAACGGCCCAGCGCATAGCGCCCGTCGCGTTGCCGTTGCATCAGGCCCAGCGCGGCGGCCGCCAGACACAAGACGCGCATCCGGTCAGGATTGATCCCCGTCCTGAGCGCCAACCCCGCGATACTGCGCGGCTGCGTGGACAGGTGCTCGGCCAGGTCCAGCTGGACGAAGGCCATCAAGATCTGGCTGTGAAGAAACCCCGCCACGAGATCGAAGAGCGCCTCGCCGTCCTTGCGGGCGATCCGCGCCGCGACCGGCGTGCGGGCAGCCCAGGATTGGAACCGCCGCGAGCGGAGCAAACCCGTTTTCCAAGCATAAAGCCTGTCCCGGAGGCGCGGGCGGTCGGGGTCACTCTGATCGGCCAAGGCCATGGATCACGCTGTATGATGAGCGGGAAGAACGGGGGTCAGGCGCTCGGCGGTCTTGCGAACCATGTCGCACAGCATCGCCTCACCGGGGCAGGACGGGATCGAGGCGATGGCCCCCGACAAGATATCCTCCAACCGGCGGATCGCGCCGCGCACACCCAGTTCGGAGACCGCGTTGGGCCGTCCGTTGATTTCGTCCTGATGCGCGGGCTTGCCCAGCGTCGCCTCGTCATAGAGCGCGTCGCGCAGATCGTCTGCGACCTGAAACGCTTCGCCGATGCGCGCGCCCAGTTCGGTCCATGCGTCCGGCTCCTCGCCGGCGGCGGCGGCGCCCATGCGCGTTGCCGCGGTGAATAGGGCGCCTGTCTTGGCGCGGTGATAGGCGCGCAGATCGATTTGTGTCTCGCTTTCCCAGCCCTGACCGGCACAGATGCCGCCGGGCATGCCGCTCGATTCTCCCAAGATGCGGATCAGGTCGATGGCACGGGCGGGATCCACAACGGCGGCGCGGGCCAGAACCTCGAAGGCCATGATGATCAGGCTGTCACCCGTCAAAAGCGCCAGCGGCTCGCCATAGGCGCGATGCACGGCAGGCTTGCCCCGGCGGATATCGGCATTGTCGAAACAGGGCATGTCGTCATGCACAAGGCTGGCGCAATGGATCAACTCGATCGCGCTTGCTGCGGCATCCGCAACGCCGGGCCGGTCATCGCCACAGGCCAGCGCGACCGACAGGCAGATGGTGGGGCGGATACGGGCGCCACCGGGGCTGACCGCGTAATCAAGCGCCGAGGCAAGGCGGGGCGGGGCCGATCCGGCCTGGCCCAGCCGGATGGCACCGGCGATGGCGGCTTCGATCCGGGGTTTCAAGGACATCGGCGCGCCTTTCCGCTGAGGAAGAATCTGGTCCAATGGACATGTCTGATGTAAACTAGAGTGGACAAATGCCTTTTGACTGTCAATATAAACTGACACTTGTTCAGGAGAATGCCGTGACACATGCCCAGGTCCGGGCCCCCGCGCGGGCCGTCGTGATCGGCGCAGGCATCGGCGGCTTGTCGGCGGCATTGCGGCTGGCACATGCGGGGCTGGCGGTGACGGTCGTCGACATGGGCCAAGGCCCGGGCGGCAAGATGCGGACCCGCGACAGCGTGGCGGGCCCGATCGACATCGGCCCGACCGTCATGACCCTAAAGCGCGTGTTCGAAACGCTTTTTGCCGATGTCGGCGCGCGCCTGTCCGATCACGTGACGCTGACGCCCGACAGCATCCTGGCCCGACACCACTGGCGCGATGGCTCCACCCTCGACCTGTTCCACGACCCCGAGGAAAGCGCGCGCGCAGTCCATGCCTTTGCCGGGGCGGAGGCGGAAAAACAGTTCCGCCGGTTCTCCGGACGGGCAAGGAAACTATACGACGCTTTCGAAGGGCCGGTGATGGAAGCGGCCAAGCCCAGCCTTCCCGCGCTTACCGCGCATGTTCTGAAAAACCCGGGCCTGATCCCTGCCATGGCACCGGGCCGAAGCCTTGCCGCGACCCTAGCCGCGCAATTCACCGATCCCCGCCTGCGGCAGCTATTCGGGCGTTATGCCACCTATGTCGGTGGGTCCCCTTACCAAAGCCCCGCCGTTCTGAGCCTCATCTGGCATTCCGAGGCCGGTGGCGTCTGGCGCGTCGACGGGGGGATGAACCGATTGGCGCAAGCGATCTGCACATTGGCCAAGGACAGGGGCGCCACCTTTCGCTTCGGCACGAAGGCCGAGCGCATCGAGCAACAGGACGGGCGCGTCACAGCCGTACACCTGTCTGACGGTACGCGCCTGCCCGCAGACCTGATCTTGTTCAACGGTGACCCCAAGGCTTTGGTCGACGGCCAACTGGGCCACGGGCCTGCCACGGCCGTTCCGCGCAAATCGGTGGCCGACCGCAGCCTGTCCGCCTTCGTCTGGGGATTTGCCGCCGAACCCGCAGGCGTCGATCTGGCCCATCACAACGTTTTTTTCTGCGCCGATCCCAAGCGGGAATTCGACGATCTGGCCGCGGGCCGCATGCCCGAGGACGGCACGCTTTACCTCTGCGCGCAGGACCGGGGCGGCGTCTCCCCCACCGGCCCCGAGCGTTTCGAGATCATCCTCAACGGCCCGCCCGGGCACCCCTCGACCCCGGAGGACGCATACACATGCCGAACACGTACATTCGAAACGCTGGCCCGGATGGGGCTGAGGTTCTCGCCGACGCCGGACATCACGGCCTTGACCATGCCAGGGGATTTCGACCGGGCCTTTCCCGCGTCGGACGGTTCCCTTTACGGGCTTTCCCCACATGGGATGATGGCGACATTCCAGCGGCCGACGGCGCGGACGAAACTGCGCGGCCTTTACCTGGCCGGGGGCGGGGCGCATCCGGGGGCGGGGATTCCGATGGCCTGCCTCTCCGGGCAGCACGCGGCCGCGGCGATCTTGAGCGACCTTGCTTCGACCTCGATGTTCCGGCCGATGGCTACGCCTGGTGGTATGTCGACGGGATCAGCGACGATGGCGAACGCGCGATCTCCATCATCGGCTTCATAGGGTCGGTTTTCTCGCCTTGGTATCGCTGGTCGGGACGCAAGAACCCCGCCGATCATTGCTGCCTGAACGTCGTGACCTACGGGCGCGGCGGGCGGTGGACGATGACGGATCGCGGTCAGGATGCACTTGGCCTGTCGCGCGACCGGCTCCAGATCGGGCCATCGGCGATGGTCTGGGCAGGCGATCACCTGCGCATCGAGATTGCCGAGATGTCGACGCCCCATGCCCAGATGCTGACAGGCGAGGTGATCGTGCGGCCCAGCGCCCTGACACAGGTGGAAATGGCCCTGACGCCCGACGGGGCACATGTCTGGCGACCCTTCGCGCCCAAGGCCGATATCGAAGTGCGATTGAACCGCCCGGGATGGAGCTGGACGGGGCATGGCTATTTCGACGCCAATTTCGGCACCCGCGCGCTAGAGGCCGATTTCCGGTACTGGACATGGGGGCGGTTCCCGCTGAGGGACGGCGCGGCCTGTTTCTACGACGCCCAGCGCCGGGATGGCTCCGAACTGGCCGCCGCCATCGGCTTTGCCGAGGACGGGACGCCGCGCGCGATCGACATGCCGCCGAAGGCGCGGCTGAAACGGCCCGGCTGGATGGTGCGCCGCGAAACACGTGCCGATGCAGGCCACCAGCCCCGGCAGGTCAAGGCGATGCTCGATGCGCCCTTCTACAACCGCGCCGCCGTGCAGACCCGCATCAATGGCGAGGATACCGTCGGCGTGTTCGAGGCGCTTGACCTCGACCGGTTCCGGGGCCCGTGGCTGATGCCGATGCTCGCGGTGCGGGTTCCACGTCGACCCGGCTGGCCGGGATGGTTTTGACCCTGCCATGCTGAAACCCCGCCTGACGCGGTGAAGGGCAGGACGGTTGCGAGCGCCCACCCGGCCCGCCATATAAGTCCCGACAAAGACGGAGGCCTCATGGCAGACAGTGATTTTCCCGGCTGGCACGGCACAACGATCATCGGCGTCCGCAAGGGCGGGCAGGTGGTCGTCGCGGGTGACGGGCAGGTCAGCCTTGGCCAGACCGTGATCAAGGGCAGCGCCCGCAAGGTTCGGCGCCTTTCGCCCGGCGGCTATGACGTGGTCGCGGGCTTCGCGGGGTCCACCGCGGATGCCTTCACCCTTCTGGAACGGCTGGAGAAAAAGCTGGAGGCGACGCCGGGCCAGTTGCAGCGCGCCAGTGTCGAATTGGCCAAGGATTGGCGCACCGACAAGTACCTGCAAAAGCTCGAGGCGATGCTGATCGTCACCGATGGGCGCGAGCTCTACATCATCACCGGTGCGGGCGACGTTTTGGAACCCGAACACAACGTCGCGGCCATCGGGTCGGGCGGCAATTACGCATTGGCTGCCGCCCGCGCGATGATGGAGACGGAGAAAGACGCCGAAACCATCGCACGGGATGCGATGGCGATTGCTGCCGATATCTGCGTCTACACGAACGGCAACCTGACCGTGGAAAAGATCGGCGGATGACCGGGATCACCCGCGACGACATCCGCGCCGCCGTCACGGCGGGCGTGATGACCGAGGCGCAGGCGGCGGCCCTTGTCGTCCTGTCCGAACAGCGGTCGGGCGTGCGCAAACATGTCGATGGGCTCGACGAACCTTTTGAATTGTTCAAATGCTTCAACGAGATCTTCATCGTCGTCGGCCTGAGCATCCTGTACCTTGGCTTTGCCGGGGTCACGGGCATGACGATCCTTGGCACCACGCAGGGCTATATCCTCGGGATGGTCAATGCGGTGGTGGGCATGGCGGGCGTCATCGCGCTGGCGCGGTATTTCACGATCAAACGCCGGATGGTCGCGCCCTCCATCGCGCTGGCGGTCATCTTTGCGCTGATGGCCGCGCAATTCGGTTTCGCCTTTGCCGCCATGCTGGACATGACCACGCCCGGATCCCTGACCACGGCGGCGGCGCTGTCGGCCCTGTTCCTGTCGGTCTATTATGCCCTGTTCCGGGTGCCCTTCACCGTCGCCCTGATCGCGCTGTCGGTGTTCGCCACTAGCTTTGGGATGGCTACGCTGGGCGGAAACTTCCCCACGGATCCGCGCGACATCTTCCTGCTGAGCGCTGATGGCCCCTTTGCCGTCCTGACCGTGGTTTTGGGCCTTGTCGGTCTCATCATCGCGCTGGGCTTTGACATGTCTGACCCGCACCGCGTGACGCGCCGGGCGTCCTCGGGGTTCTGGCTCCATGTGATCGCGGCCCCTGCCATCGTGAACACCGTGGCGCTGACCTTGTTCGACGCGGGCACGCTGGCCGCCCAACTGACGCTGGCCGCCTTTCTCGCGCTGATGGCGCTTTTCGCCGTGGTGATCGACCGGCGGTCCTTTCTTGTGGCGGGGGTGGGCTATGTCGTTGCGCTGGCCATCACCGTCGTCGAGGGGCAGGCGTTTTTCGTTATCCTAATGCTGGGTGCGGGCCTTGTCCTGCTTGGCGCGCAATGGGAGGCGCTGCGCCGCAAGATCATGCGCGCCCTGCCCGGCTTTCCCGGCAAGACCCGCTTGCCGCCCTACGAATCCCTGAAACAGGAGTCCGCATCGTGACCGACCTGACCCCCCGCGAAATCGTGTCCGAGCTTGACCGCTTCATCATCGGGCAAAAGGACGCGAAACGCGCCGTGGCCGTGGCGCTGCGCAACCGCTGGCGGCGCAAGCAGCTGGGCGACGACCTGCGCGAAGAGGTCTACCCGAAGAACATCCTGATGATCGGCCCCACCGGGGTGGGCAAGACCGAGATCAGCCGCCGCCTTGCGAAACTTGCCCGCGCGCCCTTCATCAAGGTCGAGGCGACGAAATACACCGAGGTCGGCTATGTCGGCCGCGATGTCGAGCAGATCATCCGCGATCTGGTCGATGCCGCGCAGGTCATGGTCCGCGACCTGATGCGCGAAGACGTGAAGGCCCGCGCCCATGACGCCGCCGAGAACCGCGTGATCGAGGCCGTCGCCGGCAAGGATGCCCGCGACCAGACGCGCGAGATGTTCCGCCGCAAGCTGCGCGCGGGCGAACTGGACGACACGATCATCGAATTGGAGATCGCGGACACCTCCAACCCGATGCAGGGCCTCGAAATCCCGGGCCAGCCCGGCATGGGCGGGGGCATGATGAACCTTGGCGACATTTTCGGGAAAGCCTTTGGTCAGCGGATGGTGCGCAAGCGCCTCACCGTCGCGGCCAGCTACGAACTCCTGATCGCGGAAGAGGCCGACAAGCTTCTGGATGACGAGAGCGTGAAAAAGGCCGCACTGGAAGCGGTCGAACAGAACGGCATCGTCTTCATCGACGAGATCGACAAAGTCGCGGCCCGGCAGGACGTGCGCGGCGGCGATGTCAGCCGCGAAGGCGTGCAGCGCGACCTGCTGCCTCTGATCGAGGGCACGACCGTTTCAACCAAGCTAGGGCCAGTGAAAACCGACCATATCCTGTTCATCGCATCGGGCGCCTTCCACATCGCCAAACCCTCGGACCTTTTGCCCGAACTTCAGGGGCGCCTGCCGATCCGGGTGAACCTGCGCCCCCTGACGGAAGAGGATTTCATCCGCATCCTCACCGAAACCGACAATGCCCTGACCCGGCAATACACCGCCCTCATGGCGACGGAAGAGGTCACCGTGACCTTCACCGAGGACGGGATCGCGGCGTTGGCCAAGATCGCCGCCGATGTGAACCAGTCGGTCGAAAACATCGGCGCGCGCAGGCTTTACACGGTGATGGAGCGTGTCTTCGAGGAACTCAGCTTTACCGCCCCCGACCGGTCGGGCGAGGCCGTGGTGGTGGATGCTGATTTCGTGGAAACCAATCTCGGCGAATTGACGCGCAGCGCTGACCTGAGCCGTTACGTTCTTTGACGGAAGGCTGTATCAGGCGGGCATGATGTATCGTGCCAGTCGTCCCATTGTCGTTCTTGTCCTTGTCTTGGTTCTGGCCGGATGCGCCGGCCGCGCCATGGTCGCGCTTGTGCCCGGTGCACTGGGCATTGGCCAAAGCGAAACGGTGCTGGTCGCCAGCACCCGCGTCTTCGAAGATGGCGATTGGGGCACCGAGCGGCTCGAAGGGCTGAGTTTCGTCAGCTTCGACGTGAACATCCCGCCCGACCGGGAACCGGGGCAGGTGGAACCGGTGCGCGACCGACGCACGCCTGATCCGGCCACCAATTTCCTTGTCACACGGGCCGAAGCCTTGGACGGCGCTTCGACGTTCCGCGCCGCGCTCCAGCGCGAACTTGCCACCCGCCCGTCGGACCAGCGCGAGGTGATGGTGTTCGTCCACGGCTTCAACAACACCTTTGCCGACGGGCTCTACCGGACCGCGCAAATCCGCCACGATTTCCAGATACCGGGCGTCGCCGTCCACTACGCCTGGCCCAGCGCCGGGAATGCGCTGGGCTATGCCTATGACCGCGACAGCGCGCTCTTCGCCCGCGACGGGCTGGAAACGCTCCTGCGCGAGATCACGGCAAGCGGGTCGAACCGGATCGTGCTGGTCGCGCATTCGCTGGGATCCTCCGTCACGATGGAGGCTTTGCGCCAATTGCGGATCGCCGGGCGCGACGACGTGCTGAACCGGATTTCAGGCGTGATCCTGATGTCGCCCGACCTCGACGTGGACCTGTTCCGCAGTCAAGCGATGCGGATCGACCCCCTGCCGCAGCCCTTCGTGATCTTCACCTCGCAACGCGACCGGGCGCTGCGCATTTCCGCCGCGATCACCGGCCAACGGTCCCGCCTCGGCAATATCGGGACGGTGGATGACGTGGCGGATCTGAACGTCACACTGATCGACATTTCCGAATTCCGGGGTGGCGCGCGCGACGGGCTGAACCATTTCGCCGCCGCGACCTCGCCCGCGATGATCCAGTTGTTGCAGCAGGTCGCCGCCGTTGACATCTCGCTTCAGCGCGACGCGACCCAGAACCTCGGGATCCTGCCCGGAACCGTGTTGACGGTGCGCAACGCGACGCAGATCTTCCTGCAGCCGCTGACGCAGCCTTAACGCGGCTTTTTCAGATAGACGTAATAGGCGCCGCCCCCGCCATGGCGCTGATGCGCCTCGCGGATATCCAGAACCACGGCACCCAATGGCGGCATGTGCAGCCACATCGGCACCTGGTGGCGCAACACCCCCCGCCGGATCGGGATCGGGTCGGGCGTATCGCGGTCCTTGCCCTTGCCGGTGATGACCAGAACCAGACGTTTGCCCGCATCATGGGCATCGAGAATGAAGCGCGTCAGCACCGGATGCGCCTGCGACAAGGTCATGCCGTGCAGGTCGATCCGCCCCTCGGGCTTCAGCTTGCCGCGCGTCATCTTGCGAAAGGCGGCATGATCCATCCGGATGGGCGCATGAGCCAGACGCTGCGACAGGTCGTGATCGGGGCGCGGTGGATGCGGCTTTGGCGCAGCCTTTTCCCCGATGCGGAATGCGGACATGCGTTCGCGTGGCAAGACCGGATCGGGGATACGGGTCTGTGCCGGGCTTTCAGGCTGCACCGGCTGCGACCGGGTCGGGGGGACAAGCGGCGATGCGCTTTGCGCGACCCGGTCCCACAATGCCTTGTCATCGGCGCTCAGGCCGCGTTTGCCGCGCCGCCCCATCGCTCAGGCGTCCGGAACGCGTTGATGCGCCATCTCGATCGGCAAAAGCACGATCATCCGCCCCGGGTCGCGGATCGTCCCCGCGGCCTCGCCCGCCGCGTCGCCGAAGCCGAAAAAGATATCGGCGCGCTGCGCCCCGCGGATCGCCCCGCCGGTATCCTGCGCGATCATCAGGCGGTGCATCGGTTCGGCCCCGGCCTTTTCGATCCAGACCGGGGCGCCCAGCGGCGTATAGGCGGGATCGACGGCGATGGTCCGCAAGGGTGTCACCGACCGGTTCATGGCCCCCAAAGGCCCCAGCGCGGGATCCGCGATATCGACTTCACGAAAGAAGATATAGGACGGGTTGTGGAACAATAACTCGCGCCCGTCCGCCGGATTGCGCCGCACCCAGTTGCGGATCACCTGCGCGGAAACCTGATGCGCATCGTAGATGCCGCGCCGGACCAGTTCCTGCCCAATCGACCGATAGGGATGACCATTGCGCCCACCATAGCCGACCCGGATCACCGACCCGTCGGTCAGGCGGATCCGCCCCGATCCTTGCACCTGTAGAAAAAACAGCTCGACCGGATCATCGACCCAGACGATTTCCAACCCGCGCCCCTCCAGCAACCCGCCTTCCTCGATCTCGCGGCGGCTGAGCCACACACCGTCTCGCGCTTCGGGCGGGGTACGGTAGATGGGATGGCGAAACCGGCTGGACGGGGTCCGCGATCCCTCCAATTCAGGTTCGAAATATCCGGTGAACAGCGCTGGATCCTCACCCCCGATCAGGACGGGGCGAAAGAAAAGCTCGAAAAAGGTGCGGGCCTCGGGCGCGGCCTCGGCAAGGGCGCAGAGCGCCTGCCATTCCTCGCCGTCCATGTCCGCGCAGGTGTTGCGAAAAACGGACAGGGCCGCGGCGTGATCGTCTTCGGCCCAACCGTGCAGGTCGTCAAACGACAACAGCGTGACGCTCTGTTCAGCCATGGCGGCGCAGGTCCATCCCATCAGGGCGAGCCATAGGCCCAATATCGCGCCGCGCCCGGCCATCGCTCATCCGTCGGTGGCCACCAGTTCCCAGTTCGGGTCCTTGGCACCCATGTTGCGGGCAAAGGTCCAGACATCGCGCTGGCGCTTGATCTCGTTCGGATCGCCCTCGATCACCTCACCGGCGGCATTCTTTACCACCGAGGTCAATTCGCCGACGAACCGCACCGTGACCTCGCCAACGCAACTCGACCGGTCGAACCGCGCGCTTTCCAGCGACAATTCCCGCACCCCGACGAAAGCGGCCTGAATTGTCAGCCCCTGTTCCTCGCGCTGGCGGATCACCGCCTCGAAAGTCTCGAGAACATCCGCTGCAAGGAAGGGACGCAATTCGTCCACATCGCCATTTTCGAAGGCCATGAGGATCATCTCGTAGGCGCCGCGCGCGCCTTGCAGGAATTCGGTCACGGTGAAGCCCGGCTCGGCCAGTTTCATGGCGGCCAACGCCTTGGCGCTGTCGCTGCCATCCTCGACGTGATCGGTGATGTCGCGGTCGGGCCCGCCCTCGATCACCTCGAAATCACGGCGCGGGTCGGGACGGCTCGGCGCGCGGGCCGCCGTCGGTTTTTCGAACCCCTCGCGGGTGCCCAGAACGCTGCGCAGACGCAGGATCAGGAAAATCGCGATGCCGGCCAAGACCAGCAGGGACAGAAGGGACGAATTCATCGGAAATCCTCAGGCGGACGCGGACGGGGTTCTAACAAGGTCGCAGGGCACATATGTAAGGCAGGGGTAGGGTCAAGTCCATGACCGAGGGGGCGGCAATCCGCCCGTGCCCGGAAAGGAGCCGATGCGATGTGGTTGTTTCTAGCCTTTCTTATGGTGCCACTGATCGAGATTGCGCTGTTTATTCAGGTCGGGGGTCTGATCGGGCTTTGGCCGACACTGGCGATCGTGGTGCTGACCGCCATCGCGGGCACGATGTTGGTCCGTTCGCAAGGTGCACAGGCCCTGATGCGCCTGCGGAGCAGCCTTGAAACGCTGAACGATCCCACCGAACCTCTGGCGCATGGGGCGATGATCCTGTTTTCGGGCGCGCTCCTTCTGACGCCGGGTTTCTTCACCGATGCTTTGGGCTTTGCGCTTTTGGTACCTGCCGTGCGCGCCCTCGTACTGCGCGAACTGCGCAAGCGTATCCGCGTCCAGAGCGTGGCACCCCGCGCCCCGTTCCGCGACCACGGCCATGCCGAAGACGTGATCGACGGAACCTATACGGTTGAGGAGGATCTCCGCCGCCCGCCCGGTCCGTCCGGATGGACACAGCGCTGAACCCCCCGCACCTCTTGGCATTGAGGCATGTCGCGCGGACTGCTAGACCGCGCGCAACATGACAGGATCAACCCGGAGAGACCGATGACCGATACCCATGGCGGTTCCACCCCCGCGCAGCCCGAAGGACAGGCAACCCAGCCCGTCCTGCCCAAGATGCAAGTTCTCGGGCAATTCGTGCGCGACATGTCCTTCGAGAATATCGCCGCCCAGAAAGCGGTGAATGCCTCGGTGCAGCCCGACATCCAGGTTCAGGTCGCCCTCGACGCCCGCAAGCGCGAGGCCGAGGATCAGTACGACGTCATCATGAAGCTCAAGATCGAAAGCCGCACGCGCGAGGAAACGCCTCAGCCGATCTTCCTGATGGAGATGGAATACGGCGGTATCTTCAAGGTCGAGAATGTGTCGAACGAACAGCTGCATCCCTTCCTGCTGATCGAATGCCCGCGAATGCTGTTCCCCTTCGTGCGTCGCATCGTGTCGGACGTGACGCGCGATGGCGGCTACCCGCCGCTGAACCTCGACTCGATCGATTTCCTTGCGCTCTACCGCCAGCAGCTCGCCCAGCGCGCCGCGACCCGCAAAGCAGACGCCTGAGCGTCCTTCAGTCGAACCGCGACCAGATCGCGCCGTCCCCCAATTCCGCGACGAAAGCGGCATGGGCGGCGCGATCCTCTTCGCTGAAACGGGGTGGCAGGGGTGTGGCGCGCGGACGCGGACGCCAATCGCCAGCTTCCTCCCGCGACTGCGCTGATCCGGCTTTGCCCTGACCCGACAGGGCGAAATCGGGCTGACGACCCCCCGTCAGTTCAAGATACACATCGGCAAGGATCTCGGAATCAAGCAGCGCGCCGTGCAAGGTGCGGTTGGAATTGTCGATCCCGAAGCGCCGGCACAACGCATCAAGCGATGCAGGCGAACCCGGAAACCGCCGCCGTGCGATCATCAGCGTATCGATGGCGCGGTCGCTGGGTATCGGGGAAAACCCGCACCAATCCAGTTCCGCGTTCAGGAACCGCATGTCGAAACTTGCGTTGTGGATGACCAGTTTGGCATCCCCAATGAAATCGACGAAAGCCTGTGCGATTTCGGCAAACCGCGGCTTGTCGGCCAAGAACTCCTCTCCGATCCCATGAACGGCAAAGGCTTCGGCAGGCATGTCGCGGTCGGGGTTGATATATTGATGATAGGTGTTTCCGGTTGGGACCTGGTTCCACAATTCTACCGCCCCGATTTCCACGATCCGGTGCGCGGGCGTGTCGAATGGGTCAAGGCCCGTGGTCTCGGTATCCAATACGATCTCACGCATCGCCATGTCCTCCAGTCGTCAAACTTTGCACCAGACCTGCCACGCTTGCACGCGTCTGCTCCAGCGTCTTCGTCTCGATCACATGATCGCCGCGCGCCCGTTTCTCGCTATCGGGCACCTGCCGGGCGAGGATCTGAGCGAACAGCGCTTCGGTCATGCCGGGCCGCGCCATCACGCGGGCGCGCTGCGTCTCCGGGTCGGTCGTGACGACCAAAACGGCATCTACACCGGCCTCGCCCCCCGTTTCATAGAGCAGGGGGATATCCAGAACCACTAGCGGTGCCGCCGCGTGGTCGCGGCAGAATTGCGCCCGATCCGCCGCCACCAGCGGATGCACCACCGCTTCGAGCCTGCGCAGCAGATCCGGATCGGTTTTCATCGCCGCGCGCAGGGCATCCCTGTCCACGGCACCATCGCGAACGGCTTCGGGCAGGATCGCGGCCACAGGACCCACCGCCGCACCCCCCGGTGCATAGAGCCGATGCACGGTGTCATCGGCATCCCAGACCGGCACGCCCAACTCGCGGAACATCGCGGCAGTCGTCGATTTCCCCATCCCGATCGAGCCTGTCAGACCAAGCCGAAAGCTCATTCCGCCAGAACCGCTTGCCGCAGATCGTCATCCACCAGCGGTGTGTAGCCGAACCAGCGTTCGAACCCCGGCACCGCCTGATGCAGCAACATGCCCAAGCCATCCACCGTTTCGCAGCCCGCCGCCCGCGCCGCTTGCAACAGCCCGGTTTCCAGCGGGGCGTAAACGATATCGGTCACGACGGTCGGCGGGCTCAACCGCGACAGGTCGATGGTCAGCGGCGGCTGCCCAGTCATGCCAAGCGAGGTCGTGTTCACGATCAGGGCCGAGCGTTCGACCAGATCGGGAATTCGTGTCCAATCCTGCGGTTCGACCCGCGCCCCGAATTGTTCCTTCAACCCTTCGGCCCGCGCCCGCGTCCGGTTGGCGACGAAAACCTGAGGCGCACCATCCGAAATCAGCGCCGAAATGATCGCCTTGGCCGCGCCGCCCGACCCCAGAACCAGCGCCGGACCAACTGATGCGCTCCATCCCGGCAGCTTTTGCCGGATGTTCGACAAGAACCCCTGCCCATCCGTGTTGTCCGCCTGGATACGCCCGTCGCCCAGAAAGGTCAGCGTATTCGCCGCCCCGATCAGTGCGGCGCGGTCCGTCACGGTCGATGCGAGATCCAGAACGTATTCCTTGTGCGGAATCGTGATGTTGACGCCCACAAACCCCATCTCGGGCAAAATGCGCAGCGCCTCGGCAAGATTGGCGTGGGTGATGTGCAAGGGAACGTAATGTCCCTTCAACCCGTAACGGCGCAACCAATGCCCATGCAGCCGGGGCGACAGCGAATGCGAGATCGGATCGCCGATAACCCCGGCGAGGGGGATGGCGGGACGGATCATGCAAACCTCCAGCCGCGCAAGCGCAGGTGTGAACATAGTTCCAACAAGGGAAGGCCCAGTACGCTGAACCAATCCCCCTCGATCCGGGCGAACAGGCGCGCACCCGATGCTTCGGCCTGATAGGCGCCGACGCAACCTTCGACCTCAGGCCATGCGCGATCGAGGTAATCGTCGATTTCCGCCGCGGTCACTTTGTGCATCGTCATCCGCGCGACCCCGACATGCCGCCAGACGGGCTGGGTATCTTCATACAGAACCGCTGCCGAATAAAGGTGATGCGTCTGCCCCGACAACCGCGCCAGATGCTCTGCCGCTTCTGCTCGATCCTCCGGTTTTGCGAAAATCTCGGATTTCAGCGACAGGATCTGGTCGCACCCCAGCGTCAGACCCTGTGCCGCAACCTTCCGCGCCTTCGCTTCAGCCAAGGCATCCGCCACATCCCGCGGGGTTGCCCCATCCGCCACAAGCGCCGCACGGATCGCGTCTTCGTCGACGCGGGCGATCTTCACATCATGCCCGATTCCCACGCGCGCCAGCATCTGGGCACGGATCGGCGATCCGGAGGCGAGCAAAAGGCGGTCGATCTGCGGTGAAAAGCTGTCCATGATCCTGTTGATAACGGAGGGGCAGAGGTAGGGACAATCCTGTTGACGGGTCCCCATCCCGCTTTTCTTGCCATGATCTACCGGAAAACACCGCTTTCATGCGGCACCCATGCACGGGGACAGGATATTCACCCTGCGCTGGGCATGGAACTAGCCACTCGCATCTATCCGCTTTTTTCCACAGGTTCGTCCTACCCTCATTATCGTATAAACTACTGATAAATATATATTTTTTTACATATTCGTAAAGTTGTGAGCATGTGCTGAACAGATTGATCCCTGTGCATCCTTTGGGGGAGATATCCGGGACATCGGGTTTTCCCCACTTATCCACGGTCCTAAGCCTACAAACATCCTTTCTTATTTTTTTCTCTTTTTAAGAGAGACCAGGCCCGGCCGGTCCTCGCTTGACAGGCGGGGTCTTGGCGCTTAGCTCTCGGCCAACCCCCGTCCGGGGGCTGTCTTCCTTTCTTGCACAGAAAACGCGACCGCCACTGCGCCGTCCGTTTCCGGGACATTTCCATGACAAAGACGACGCTGACGCTGGCCGAACTGAAAGCCAAGTCGCCCAAAGACCTTCTGGCCATGGCCGAAGAGCTGGAGATCGAAAACGCCTCGACCATGCGCAAGGGCGAGATGATGTACGAAATCCTCCGCGAACGCGCGGATGAGGGCTGGGACATCATCGGCGACGGCGTACTCGAGGTTTTGCAAGACGGCTTTGGCTTCCTCCGCTCGCCCGAGGCAAATTACCTGCCCGGCCCGGATGACATCTACGTGTCGCCCGACATGATCCGCCAATATTCGTTGCGCACCGGCGATACTGTCGACGGCGTCATGGTCGCGCCCAAGGACAACGAACGCTATTTCGCTCTGGTCAAAGTCCAAAGCATCAATTTCGAAGATCCCGAACGCGCCCGTCACAAGGTCGCCTTCGATAACCTCACGCCGCTTTACCCCGATGAACGGCTCAAGATGGAAATCGAGGATCCGACGATCAAGGATCGCTCCGCCCGCATCATCGACCTCGTGTCGCCCATCGGCAAAGGCCAGCGCGCGCTGATCGTCGCGCCGCCGCGCACCGGTAAGACGGTTCTGCTGCAAAACATCGCGCATTCCATCGAAACCAACCACCCGGAATGCTACCTGATCGTTCTTCTGATCGATGAACGCCCAGAAGAAGTCACCGACATGCAGCGCAGCGTGAAGGGGGAGGTGATTTCCTCCACCTTCGACGAACCCGCAACACGCCACGTTGCCGTTGCTGAGATGGTCATCGAAAAGGCCAAGCGGCTTGTCGAACACAAGCGTGACGTGGTGATCTTGCTCGACTCGATCACCCGCCTTGGCCGCGCCTTCAACACGGTCGTTCCGTCCTCGGGCAAGGTTCTGACCGGTGGCGTGGATGCCAACGCGCTCCAGCGCCCCAAGCGCTTTTTCGGTGCCGCCCGGAATATCGAGGAGGGCGGCTCGCTCACCATCATCGCGACTGCCCTGATCGACACCGGCAGCCGTATGGACGAGGTCATCTTCGAAGAATTCAAGGGCACCGGTAACTCGGAAATCGTGCTGGATCGCAAGGTTGCCGACAAACGCGTCTTCCCCGCGATGGACATCCTCAAATCGGGCACAAGGAAAGAGGAACTGTTGGTCGACAAGATCGATCTGCAGAAAACCTATGTCCTGCGCCGTATCCTGAATCCGATGGGGACGACGGATGCCATCGAATTCCTGATTTCCAAGCTCAAGCAGACCAAGACGAACTCGGAATTTTTCGAATCCATGAACTCCTAAGGGGCCACGGCGATGCATACGATTTTCGCCCTGGCGACCGCTCGGGGCAAATCGGGCGTCGCCGTGATCCGTATCTCGGGGCCAGCGGCCCATCAGGTCGGCGCTGCATTGGCACGCGATCTGCCGGCGGCCGGTCGCTTTGCCCTTCGCACGCTGCGTGACGCGGGGGGCGGCATTCTCGACCAGGCGCTGATCTTGCGTTTTGACGCGCCGCGCAGTTTCACCGGCGAAGACAGCGTGGAACTCCAACTTCACGGCAGCATCGCCGTGATCCGCGCCGTCGAACGCGCAATTTCCGATACCGGGCTTGCCCGCATGGCCGAACCCGGCGAATTCACCCGGCGCGCGCTGATGAACGGCAATCTCGACCTCGCGCAGGTCGAAGGCCTGTCAGATCTGATCGCCGCAGAAACCGAGATGCAGCGCCAGCAAGCGCAATCGCTTTTCACAGGCGCGATGCGTGGTTTTGCCGATACCTGCCGCGCCGATCTTCTGCGCGCCGCTGCCTTGATCGAGGCAACCATCGATTTCGCGGATGAAGAGGTTCCGGTCGATGTCTCGCCCGAAGTGGGCCAGTTGATCGCGCGTGTGATCGTCGCCATCGACGCTGAACTTGCAGGGTTTTCCGGCGCGGAACGCCTGCGCGCAGGGTTCGAGGTTGCGATCATCGGCCGCCCGAACGTCGGCAAGTCCACCTTGCTCAACCGCATCGCAGGACGCGATATCGCTATCACTTCCGAGATCGCGGGGACCACGCGTGATGTGCTCGAGGTGCGCGTCGACCTGGACGGCCTGCCCGTCACCTTCCTTGATACGGCAGGCCTGCGCGATAGCACCGATGCCATCGAGCGTATCGGCGTGGCTCGCGCCCGGCAGCGGGCCGAGGCTGCCGATCTACGTATCTTGCTTGATGATGGGCAAGAGGTCGCGCCGGATTTCGGCCTTGCCATCGACCTGCGCTACGCCACGAAATCGGACGTCACCGGCTTCGGCATCTCCGCCCTCACGGGGGAGGGGGTCGATCAACTTCTGGCCGATGTGTCCGCCGCGCTGTCGGACAAGCTTTCGGGGATGGGCGTCGCCTCGCATGAACGCCATCGCCAGGCGCTCATGCGTGCGCGCGACGCGCTGAACCTTGCTCAAACGGCCTTTGCGTCCGGAACGGGCGCCGAGATCCTTGCCCTTCACTTGCGCGATGGGGCTGCGGCGCTTGACTCCCTCATCGGGCGCATGGATGTAGAGAGCGTCCTCGGCGAAATCTTTGCGCAATTCTGCATCGGCAAGTGATGGAGTGTTTCACATGAAACATGCCCCTTTCGACGTTATCGTGATCGGCGGCGGCCATGCCGGGGCCGAGGCGGCGCATTCTGCCGCCCGCGCCGGTGCCCGCACCGCGCTTGTCACCATGCGCCGCGATACGATTGGCGTGATGTCCTGCAACCCGGCCATCGGCGGCTTGGGCAAAGGCCATCTCGTGCGCGAGATCGACGCGATGGGCGGGATCATGGGCCTTGCCGCTGACCGCTCTGGCATCCAGTTCCGCTTGCTGAACCGCCGCAAGGGGCCTGCCGTTCGTGGCCCCCGCACGCAATCCGACCGCGCGCTTTATCGCGCTGCGATCCAATCCCTGTTGGCTGAACAGCCCAACCTGACGATTTTGGAGGGGGAGGTTGCCGACCTCATCCTGACCGATGGCCGCATCGTCGGTGTCGAACTGGCAGATGGCGCCCGGATGGGGGCGGGGGCTGTTGTCCTGACCACCGGCACCTTCTTGCGCGGTGTCATCCACATCGGTGACCGCAAGATGGAAGGCGGGCGTATCGGTGATAAACCCTCCAACCGTCTTGCGCAGCGCCTGCGCGACCTTTCCCTGCCGCTTGGCCGCCTGAAAACCGGTACGCCGCCGCGGCTGCGGTCCTCTTCCATCGATTGGGCGCGGCTGGAAATGCAGCCCGCCGATGATGATCCGATGCTGTTTTCGTTCCTGTCGACGGCTCCGACCGTCCGTCAGATCGCGTGCGGTATCACGCATACGAACGAACGCACACACGATCTGATCACCGCCAACCTTTCGCGGTCCGCGATGTATGGTGGCCATATCGAGGGGGTCGGCCCCCGCTATTGCCCGTCCATCGAGGACAAGGTGGTCCGCTTCGCTGACAAGACCTCGCATCAGATTTTCCTCGAACCCGAGGGGCTGGACAGCGATGTTGTCTATCCCAACGGCATCTCCACCTCGCTGCCGGAGGATGTGCAGCACGATTACGTCCATTCCATCGTCGGTCTGGAGCAGGCAGAGATCCTGCAACCCGGCTACGCCATCGAATACGATTACGTCGATCCGCAAAGCCTGAATGCCGCGCTGGAATTGCCGATGCTGCCGGGCCTGTTCCTCGCCGGTCAGATCAATGGCACAACAGGCTACGAAGAGGCGGCGGCCCAAGGCTTGATGGCCGGCCTCAACGCAGCGCGGCAGGTGGCGGGGCAGGGGCCGGTCATTCTTGGCCGCGACCGCGCCTATATCGGTGTGTTGATCGACGATCTGGTGACGCGTGGGGTTACCGAACCCTATCGCATGTTCACCTCGCGCGCCGAATACCGCCTGTCACTTCGCGCCGACAACGCCGACCAACGCCTGACGCCGCTCGCCGCCGACCTTGGCCTGATCGATCAGACGCGCAGCGCCCTGTTCGAGGGAAAATTGAATGCGCTTGCGCAGGGTCGCGCCCTTTTGGAGGGTGAAACCTTCACCCCGCGCGAAATTGCGGCGCAAGGGATTCCCATCAATCAGGATGGTCAGCGCCGGACAGGGATGGATATCCTCGCGTTCCCCGACATCGCGCCGACTCAGATCGACCCACTCCTTCCGGCTTTTGCCGATTTGCCGGACGAGATTCGCACCCAACTCGCGATCGAGGCGCTCTATCGCACCTATGTCGATCGTCAGCAGCGTGATGCCGACGCCCTGCGCCGGGATGAGGCGCTGACCATCCCCGAAACGCTCGACTATTCCGATATCGGCGGGCTCTCGAACGAATTGCGCGGGAAACTCACCCGCATTCGCCCGCAAACATTGGGGCAGGCGGGCCGGATCGACGGCATGACGCCCGCGGCCCTTGCCCTCATCCTCACCCGCATCCGCCAGGACGAGCGCCTGCGCGCATGACCGAGGATGACGCAAAGGCCCGGATCGCCGCGCGTGTTTCACGTGAAACACTGGAAAGGTTGGAGCTTTTCGTCGCGCTTCTGACCAAGTGGCAGAAAACCATCAACCTGATCTCGCCCGCCACCCTGCCGCAGATCTGGTCGCGCCATATCCTCGATTCGGCGCAAGTGCTGGATCATGCGCCTTTGGATGCCGGTTCTTGGGCTGATCTGGGCAGCGGCGGCGGCTTTCCTGGCCTTGTCTGTGCCGCTATCGCGCATGAGACGCGGCCCGATCTTCGTTTCAACATGGTGGAGGCCGATTTGCGCAAGGCCGCGTTTCTGCGCGAAACCGCGCGCCAAATGGGCCTGACCGTCGGTGTCTTCAGCCGCCGGATCGAGGATATGCCACCCCAATCCGCCGATATCGTGTCGGCCCGCGCGCTTGCCGCGCTCGATACGCTCTGCGGTTACGCCCATCTCCACCTGCGCCCCGGTGGTGTCGCCCTTTTTCAAAAGGGGGCGCGCCATGCCGAGGAACTTGAAACCGCGCGCCAGCGCTGGCAGATGGACGTGACCACGGTTCCCAGCGTCACCGACGCCGACGCCGTCCTGTTCCGTATCGAGAACCTGACCCATGCCTGACGCCAAACGCCCCCGCATCCTTGCCGTGACGAACCAGAAAGGGGGCGTGGGCAAGACCACCACCGCCATCAATCTCGGCGCGGCTTTGGCGGAACTTGGCGAACGGGTGCTGATCGTCGATCTCGACCCGCAGGGCAACGCCTCCACCGGCCTCGGGGTCAGCCCCAAGGATCGCGACAACACCACGTATGAGCTGCTGCTGGAAGACGCGCCTTTGTCCGAGGTGATTCGTCCCACCGGTGTCGAACGCCTCCATATTGCACCCGCCACCACCGATCTCAGCTCCACGGATGTCGAACTTGGCACACAGGAAAACCGCGTCTTCCTGCTCAAGGATGCGCTGTCCTCCGATGCGGCGCTGGCCTTCGACTACGTCTTGATCGATTGCCCGCCGTCGCTCAGCCTTCTGACGGTGAACGCGCTTGTGGCCTGTGATGCCGTCCTCGTGCCGCTTCAGGCCGAGTTTTTCGCCCTCGAAGGTCTGTCACAGCTCATGCTGACCGTCCGCGACGTGCGCGAAACCGCCAATCCCGGCCTCCGCATCGAAGGCGTGGTCCTCACCATGTATGACCAGCGCAACAACCTCAGCCAACAGGTCGAGGCGGATGCCCGCGCCACCTTGGGCGATCTGGTCCTGAACACCCGTATCCCCCGTAATGTCCGGCTGAGCGAAGCGCCGTCTTTCGCCATGCCCGTGTTGGCCTATGATCCCCAGTCCAAGGGCAGCCAGGCCTATGTCGATCTCGCGGCCGAGATCCTGTCCCGCCACGCCAAACGCAAGGAACTCGCCTGATGGTCAAAAGACGCGAACGCAGCGGCCTTGGGCGCGGTCTTTCGGCGCTCATGGCCGATATCGAAACGCCCCAGACCACGGGTACTGATGCAACCCAGCGCGTGCCGCGTGACACGCGCCGCGTTCCCACCGACCGTATCCGCCCCAATCCGGACCAGCCCCGCCGCAGCTTTGCCGAAGGCGCCCTGCAGGAATTGGCGGCGTCGATCCGCGAAAAGGGTGTCATCCAGCCCCTGATCGTGCGTCCGGACCCCGTCGATGCCGACCGTTTCCAGATCGTTGCGGGCGAACGCCGCTGGCGCGCGGCGCAGCTGGCGCAACTTCACGATCTGCCGGTGATCATCCGCGATTTCGACGATACCGAGGTGCTCGAGGTTGCGATCATCGAGAATATCCAGCGCGCCGACCTGAACGCCCTGGAAGAAGCCCAAGGTTATCGCCAACTGATCGACCGCTTCGGCCATACGCAGGATCAACTGGCCCAAGCGATGGGCAAAAGCCGCAGCCACATCGCCAATCTGATGCGGCTTCTGGCCTTGCCAGACCCAATTCAGGATATGCTCCGCAACGGTGATCTGACCGCCGGTCACGCCCGCGCGCTACTGACGGCCGAGGATCCGCTGGCATTGGCGCGCAAGGCCGTGGCCGAGGGGTGGTCTGTACGAGACGTAGAAAAACACGCGAAATCAAAGACTTCGGGGGATACGGCGCGCCCCTCACGCGCGACGACTGGGCGTGGAACGGACAAGGATGCCGATACGCTCGCTCTTGAGGGTGATCTGAGCGCCACATTGGGAATGCCCGTCAGCATCGACCATGACACCACCTCGGGCGAGGGGCGCGTGACGATCCGGTACCGCGATCTGACCGCGCTTGACGATCTCATCGCGCTTTTGTCGCGCGGTTAGGGCGGCTACCGCGCCTCTGCCAGCAGATCGCGCAGGACCGCGTTCAGCACCCGCCGCCCGTCCAGCGTCGTGGTGATCTTTTGCTCTGTGACCTCGATCATCCCCAAGGATTCGAGCCTGTTCAGCACATCAGGGTCGAAATCCGCGCCGTTCATCGCCACGAACCGCGCCCTGTCCATGCCTTCGGACAGGCGCAGCGCCATCATCGCGTATTCTTCCGCCTGTTCGCGCCCGCTTACCGTCTCGCGAAGCGTTTCGCCGCTTCCTTGCGTCTCCACGCGCCGCAACCAACCCAGGGGCGATAAGTCCGTCTCGGTCGCCTGCCGCTGACCGTTCAGCGTGATCCGACCATGCGCACCCGGCCCGATCCCGGCGTAATCGCCACCGCGCCAATAGATCAGGTTATGCCGCGACTGCGCCATGTCCCCCGCGTGGTTCGACACTTCATAGGCCGGCAGACCCGCCGCCTCGCACATCTCTTGGGTCAGATCATACATCGCGGCGGCCGTATCATCCTCGACCAGCCCACCCAGACGCCCGATGGCGTACCGGTCGCCAAAGGCGGTGCCTTCTTCGATCGTCAGCTGGTAAAGCGACAGGTGATCGGCGGCCAGCGTCAGTGCCTCGGCCAGTTCCGCCCGCCAATCTTCCAGATCCTGATATTGCCGGGCATAGATCAGGTCGAAACTGACGCGCGGGAACACATCTCGGGCGATTTCATAGGCATTTCGACCCTCCGCCGCTGAATGGAGCCTGCCAAGACGCTTCAGATCGGTATCGTTCAGCGCCTGCAACCCCATCGAAACGCGGTTCACCCCGGCATCGCGAAAGGCACGAAACCGCTCTGCCTCAACCGATGTGGGGTTGGCCTCCAACGTCACTTCCAGATCATTGGCCAGCGCCCATTTCCCCCGGATCGCGTCCAGCATGGCCGCGACCGTATTGGGCGCCATCAAGGACGGGGTGCCGCCGCCAAAATAGATGCTTGTCAGGCGTCGACCGGGCAACTCGGCCGAAACACGTTCAATTTCCGATAGATAGGCGGCTTTCCACCGCGCCTGGTCGATCTCGGACGCGACGTGGCTGTTGAAATCGCAATAGGGGCATTTGGCTTGGCAAAACGGCCAATGGATATAAAGGCCGAAACCACCGGCCTCCCAGGGCTCAGCCACCGAAGACCTGCTTCAATTTCTCCACCGCCTTGGCGCGATGGCTGATCTTGTTCTTCTCCCAGCGATCCATCTCGCCGAATGTCACGTCATAGCCTGCGGGCTGGAAAATCGGGTCATAGCCATGCCCTTGGTCCCCCCGCATCGGCCAAACGACCTGTCCCTCCATCACGCCGGGAAACACCTCGTCATGCCCATCGGGCCATGCCAGCACCAGCGTGCAACAAAACCGCGCGGTGCGGGGGTGGGCCGCGCCCTTGGCCTCCAGCAGATCATGGGTTTTCCGCATCGCCATGACGAAATCGCGGCCATTGGGGGTTTCCGCCCAATCGGCGGTATAGACACCGGGTGCGCCATCCAGCGCGTCGATCTCGATCCCGCTGTCGTCCGAAAGGGCGGGCAGCCCCGTAGCCTTGGCCGCCGCATGGGCCTTGATCCGGGCGTTCTCCACGAATGTCGTGCCGGTTTCCTCCGGCTCGGGCAGGCCATGATCGGCGGCAGAAGACACGGTGATCCCGTAAGGCGCGAGCAACGCCTCCATCTCCTCCAGCTTGCCGCGATTATGCGTCGCGATCAGCAGACGGTCGCCCGTGAAGTGCCGCATCAGCTGGTCGCCGCCTTCTGCGCCTTGACCAGCGCCGCGATACCGCTTTCGGCCAGCCCGTACATTTCGTCGAACTGCCCGCGCGAAAACGCCGACCCTTCGGCGCTGGCCTGCACTTCGACCAAGGCGCCGCTTCCCGTCATGACGAAATTCGAATCCGTCCCGGCCTCGCTATCCTCAAGATAATCCAGATCCAGCACCGCTTGCCCCGCATAGATCCCGCAAGACACGGCGGCGATGTGATCCGTGATCGGGTCGCTGACGATATCGCCCGCTTTGATCAATTTGTTCACGGCCAGCCGCAACGCGACCCAACCCCCGGTGATCGACGCGCAGCGCGTCCCGCCATCGGCCTGAATGACGTCGCAATCGATGGTGATCTGCCGCTCGCCCAATGCCGACCGGTCCACACCCGCGCGGAGCGCGCGCCCGATCAACCGCTGAATTTCCTGCGTCCGGCCCGATTGCTTGCCCGATGCCGCCTCGCGCCGCATCCGCGTATGGGTCGCGCGCGGCAACATCCCGTATTCCGCCGTGACCCAGCCAAGGCCCGTATTTTTCAGGAACGGAGGCACCCGTTCCTCCAGCGTTGCTGTACACAGGACATGCGTGCCGCCACACCGGATCAGACACGACCCCTCGGCATGGCGCGTGACACCCGTCTCGATGGAAATCTCGCGCATTTCGTCTAGGTTTCGGCCGGAAGGACGCATAAATATCTCCTGATCTACATCACGCGGGATAGTCCGCGCGCCGCCTCGGACGCAAGCCCGAATGGATCGAATGACCATGACGACGACCGACCGCAAGACCAACAGCCAGAATGTGATGGGCGATCTCAACGACCGCTCGCGCGAGGTGTTTCGCCGCGTGGTCGAGGGATATCTTGAAACCGGCGCGCCCGTGGGTTCCCGCACGCTCACGCGCAGCCTGTCGGAACAGGTGTCTGCGGCCACCATCCGCAATGTGATGCAGGATCTCGAATATCTCGGCCTGCTCGACAGCCCCCATATCTCCGCCGGGCGCGTACCCACTCAGCTTGGCCTGCGCATGTTCGTCGATGGCTTCCTCGAGGTGGGCGAGCTTGCTGCCACCGACAAACGCAGCCTCGATGACACGCTCGGCGCCAATGTCGGCGACGTGGCCAGCGCGCTCGATCGCATCGGCGCCGCCCTGTCGCAGGCGACCCATGGCGCCAGCGTGGTTCTGGCCCCGAAACGCGAGGCGCCGATCAAGCACATCGATTTCGTCTCGCTTGCCGCCGACCGCGCCCTTGTCGTGCTGGTGTTTTCCGATGGCCATGTCGAAAACCGCCTGTTCCAACCGCCCCCCGGCCATACACCCAGCGCGATGCGCGAAGCGGCGAATTACCTCAACGCCCATCTGGCCGACCGGACGCTTGGGTCGCTGCGCGCCGAAATGCAGCGCGAGGTGGATCAACGCCGCGCCCAGATCGACGAGATTGCCAACCATCTGATCGAGGCCGGCCTCGCCGTCTGGGACAGCGACGGCAACGATCAGGGCCGCCTGATCGTGCGCGGCCGCGCGAATCTCCTCTCCGATACCGCCGAGGCGGAAGAGCTTGAGCGCATCCGCCATCTCTTCGACGATCTCGAACGCAAACGTGACATCGCCGAATTCCTCGAACTGGCCGAAACCGGCGACGGGGTCCGCATTTTCATCGGTTCCGAGAACAAGCTTTTCTCACTTTCGGGTTCCGCTCTGGTGGTCTCTCCCTATATGAACGCGGATCGGAAGATCGTGGGCGCGGTGGGGGTCATCGGCCCGACCCGTCTGAATTACGGGCGCATCGTCCCGATCGTGGATTACACGGCGCAACTGGTCGGCAAACTGATCGCCGACCGGGGATAATCGCCGCAAGGAAGGGTGAAGAGGCACGTATGTCCGACGCGAAACAAGATCATGTCGCTGAACAGGAACACGCCGAAGAGGCCGCAACCGCCGAGGTCGATCTGACCGACGATGTCCCGGTGGATGAGCAAGACGCGCTGCGCGCGGAAGTCGCCGAACTCAAGGACCGTCTCCTGCGCACGCTGGCCGAATCGGAAAACGTGCGCAAACGCGCCGAACGCGATCGGCGCGAGGCCGAGAAATTCGGCGGCTCCCGCATCGTGCGCGATCTTCTGCCGGTCTATGACAACCTGCGCCGCGCGCTGAACAGCTCCACCGATGCGGTGGGCGAGGCCGACAAGGCCCTGACCGAAGGCGTGGAACTGACGCTGCGTGAATTGCTCAAGGTGATGGACAAGCACGGCGTCACCCTGATCGCGCCCGAGGTCGGTGAAACCTTCGACCCCAACACCCACGAGGCGATGTTCGAAGCCCCCGTTCCCGGCACCAAGGCAGGCGATATCCTCCAAGTCATGACCGAAGGCTTCCTGCTGCACGACCGCCTGATCCGCCCCGCGCAGGTCGGCGTGTCCTCGAACCCCGGCTAGGATTTTTCTGCCAGATCCTTGAGATCATAAAGGATTTGCAGCGCTTCCCGCGCCGTCAATTCGTCGGGGTGTATCTCTTTCAGACGCGCCTCGACGGCCGATCCCTTCACCGCCTTCGGCGCGGGTGCGGGCATGGCGGCAAACAGCGGCAGATCGTCGATCACCGCCTTGCGGTCGCCGCCTTCCCGCTCACCCTTTTCCAGTGCTGTCAGCACCGTTTGCGCCCGCGCAATCACCCGGTCGGGCAGGCCGGCCAGCTTGGCGACTTGCACCCCATAAGACCGGTCGGCGGCACCTTCCCGCACCTCGTGCAGGAAAATCACCTCTCCCTCCCATTCGCGCACCGCAACCGTGGCATTGCGCAACCCCTCCAGCCGCGCGGCAAGATTGGTCATCTCGTGGTAATGCGTGGCGAACAGCGCTCGACAGCGGTTCACCTCGTGCAGATGTTCCAGCGTCGCCCAAGCGATCGACAACCCGTCATAGGTGGCCGTGCCCCGCCCGATCTCGTCCAGGATCACCAGCGCGCGGTCATCCGCCTGGTTCAGGATTGTCGCCGTTTCCACCATCTCGACCATGAAGGTCGACCGCCCCCGCGCCAGATCATCGGCCGCGCCGACCCGGCTGAACACCTGGCTTACCAACCCGATTTCGGCACGCTCTACAGGCACGAAACTGCCCATTTGAGCCAGAATCGCGATCAAGGCGTTCTGCCGTAGATAGGTGGATTTCCCCGCCATATTGGGGCCCGTCAACAGCGTGACCGCAGCACCATCGCCAGCAGGGGACAGGCGGCAATCATTTGCGACAAAGGGCGCGCCGCTTTGCCCCAGCGCCGCCTCCACCACCGGGTGGCGCCCGCCGACGATGTCGAAGGCGCGATCTTCCCGCATCTCGGGGCGGGCCCAGTTCCCCTCGACCGCCCGCCGGGCCAACGCCGCGCTCAGATCCAGCTCCGCCAGCGCGCGCGCCGTAAGCCCGATGGCATCTTGCGCCGCCAAAACGGCCTCGCGCAGCGACTGGAACAGCGCCCGCTCGATCTCCTGCACACGGTTCCCCGCGTTCAGGATCTTGGTCTCCAGCTCCGACAGTTCCAGCGTGGTGAACCGCACCGCATTGGCCGTGGTCTGCCGATGGATGAACCGCTCGGACAAAGGGGGCGACAACATCTTGCCCGCATGGGTCGCCGTCGTCTCGATGAAATAACCCAAGACGTTGTTGTGCTTGATCTTCAGCGACAAAACCCCCGTCGCCTCGATATACTCCGCCTGCATCGGCCCGATCACGCCGCGCCCTTGGTCGCGCAGGTGGCGCACCTCGTCCAGTTCGGCATCGTAGCCGTCGGTGATCGAGCTTCCATCGCGCAATTGCACCGGCGGCTCGGCCACCAGTGCCCGCTCCAGCAGATCGGCCAGCGCGGCATCCCTCGCCAGACCGTCGCGGGCGGTCGCCAAGATATCGGGCAGCTCGGCACCGTCCATCGCCCGATGCAACAGTGCAGCCCCCGCCAACCCGTCCCGGATCGCCGCCAGATCGCGTGGCCCGCCCCGGTCCAGTGCCAACCGCGACAGCGCCCGATCCAGATCGGGGATACGCCGCAAATGCCCCTCGATTTCGTCTCTGATCAGCCTGTCAGACACGAAAAACGCGACCGCCTCATGCCGCGCCCGGATCACGCCCAGATCGGTTGATGGCCCCGATAGCCGCCGCTCCAACAACCGTGCGCCGCCCGCCGTCAGCGTCCGGTCGATGACCGACAGAACCGTATTTGCGCGACCGCCCGACAGCGCATGGGTCAATTCCAGGTTGCGCCGTGTCGCCGCGTCCAGTTGCAGGACCAGCCCCGCATTCTGGCGTCTGGGCGCGTGCAACAGCGGCAGGCTGCCCTTTTGCGTCAGGCTCAGGTAATCGATCAGGGCCGCCATCGCCGCGACCTCGGGCCGGCCAAAGGTTCCGAACCCGTCCAGCGAGGCGACACCGAACACCTCGCCGATCCGCCCTTCGGCCCGGCTGTCAAAACTGGTGGGGGCCAGCAGCGTCACCGCCGCGCCGATCTCCTCCATCGCAGAAACCCGTTCGGGCGGCATCCCGTCCGATACCAGCACCTCGCGCGGCATCAGACGGGCCAATTCCGGGCCCAGCCGCACGGGCGGGCAGGGCATCACCTGAAAATCCCCGGTCGAGATATCGCACCACGCCAGCGCGCCGTCGCCCCGGATCTCGGCATAGGCGGCCAGGTAATTGTGCCGCCGCGCCTCCAGCAGCGTATCCTCGGTCAGCGTGCCCGGCGTGACCAGCCGCACCACCTCGCGCCGCACCACGGCCTTGGACCCGCGCTTCTTGGCCTCGGCAGGGTCCTCCATCTGCTCGCAGATGGCCACCCGGAACCCTTTGCGGATCAGCGTCAGTAGGTAACTCTCGGCGGAATGGGCCGGAACCCCGCACATCGGGATGTCCTCGCCCAGATGCTGGCCGCGCTTGGTCAGCGCGATATCGAGCGCAGCGGCGGCCGCCACCGCATCGTCAAAGAACATCTCGTAGAAATCGCCCATCCGGTAGAACAAAAGCGCATCGGCATGTTGCGCCTTGATCTCCAGATACTGCGCCATCATCGGCGTCACTTGGGCCGTCATCCCGTTCCCCCTCGCAAGCGTGCAAAGCCTACGCAAGCCGCACCGGGGATTGAAGCGCAAACGCATGAAAAAAGGCCCCGAAAGAGCGGGGCCTTTTGCAATTCCTTGGCTGGGTATCTTACCCGGTCATCCCATCCCAAAAGCTCTTCACCTTGTCGAAAAACCCGGTCGCATTGGGATTGTTCGACTTGGCGCTGATCTCTTCGAACTTCTTGAGCAGCTCTTTTTGCTCGGCCGTCAGGCTGACGGGCGTCTCGACAGCCAACTCGATATACATGTCGCCGATGCCCGGGCCACGCAGCTGGGGCATCCCCTTGCCGCGCAACCGCATCTGGCGCCCTGATTGCGAGCCTTCGGGCACTTTCACCCGGCTGCGCCCACCGTCGATCGTGGGCACTTCGATCTCGCCACCCAGCGCCGCGCGCGTCATGGACACCGGCACCCGGCAGAACAGGTCGATCCCATCCCGCTGGAACAGCGCATGTTCAGAAACCTCGATGAAGATATACAGATCGCCCGACGGTCCGCCGCGCATCCCGGCCTCGCCCTCGCCCGACAGGCGGATGCGCGTTCCGGTCTCCACGCCTGCGGGAATGTTCACCGACAGGGCGCGGTCCTTTTGCTGGCGTCCCGCGCCGCCGCAGGTCCGGCAGGGGTTCTTGACGATCTGCCCCATGCCCGAACAGGTGGGGCAGGTCCGTTCCACGGTGAAAAAGCCCTGCTGCGCCCGAACCTTGCCCATGCCCGAACAGGTGGGGCAGGTGGTGGGCTCGGCTCCAGCCTCGGATCCGGTGCCGTTGCACGACCCGCAGGCGACCGAAGAGGGCACCGTGATCTGCTTGGTCAGACCCGCAAACGCCTCTTCCAGGCTGATCCGCAGGTTGTAGCGCAGGTCCGATCCCCGGCTTGCCCGATTGCGCCCGCCACCGCTGCGCTGGCCGCCCATGAAATCGCCAAAGAGATCTTCGAACACATCCGAAAAGGCGCTGGCGAAATCGCCCTGTCCGGGCCGCCCGCCATATCCACCCGACCGGCCGCCGCCCGCCATGCCCCCGTCAAAGGCCGCGTGGCCGAACCGGTCATAGGCGGCCTTCTTGTCGGCATCCTTCAGGACGTCATAGGCCTCGTTCACTTCCTTGAACTGGGCCTCGGCATCGGGTTTGTCGGCGTTGCGGTCGGGGTGAAGCTCTTTCGCCTTGGTGCGATAGGCTTTCTTGATCTCATCGGCGGACGCGCCTTTCGAGACCCCAAGCACCTCGTAGTAATCGCGCTTTGCCATCTTGTCCCTTCCCTGGAACGCGCGTGCCGGCCAAGGTCGCCCCCGGCCGGCCGCGAGAGGGTCACATCACGCGATCACCCGCGCTTGCGGTCGTCGTCGAGGTCTTCGAAATCGGCATCGACGATGTCGTCGTCCACGGGCCGTGCCGCGTCCGGATCATCATCCTCGCCGTCTTCGGCTTGCGCCTTGTAGATCGCCTCGCCCAGACGCATCGCCGCTTCGGTGACGTTCTGGATGCCGCTCTTGATCTTGCCGGCGTCTTCCGTCTCCAGCTGCTCCTTCAGCGCCTTGATGGCCAGTTCGATCGCCTCGATCGTGGACGGATCGACCTTGTCGCCATGCTCTTCCATCGACTTTTCGGTCGAATGGATCAGGCTTTCGGCCTGGTTGCGGGTTTCCACCAATTCGCGGCGCTTCTTGTCGGCGTCGGCGTTTTCCTCCGCCTCCTTGACCATGCGGTCGATATCCTCGTCCGACAAACCGCCCGAGGCCTGGATGGTGATCTTCTGCTCCTTGCCGGTGCCTTTGTCCTTGGCGCCGACCGACACGATGCCATTGGCGTCGATGTCGAAGGTCACTTCGATCTGCGGCACTCCGCGCGGCGCGGGCGGGATGTTTTCCAGATTGAACTGGCCCAGCATCTTGTTATCCGCAGCCATCTCGCGCTCGCCCTGGAACACGCGGATCGTCACCGCGTTCTGGTTGTCCTCGGCGGTCGAGAAGATCTGTGCCTTCTTCGTCGGGATCGTGGTGTTGCGGTCGATCAGGCGGGTGAACACGCCGCCCAGCGTCTCGATGCCCAAGGACAGCGGCGTCACGTCCAGCAGAACCACGTCCTTCACGTCGCCCTGCAACACGCCCGCCTGAATAGCGGCACCCATCGCCACGACCTCGTCGGGGTTCACACCCTTGTGCGGCTCTTTGCCGAAGAACTTGGTCACTTCCTCGATGACCTTCGGCATCCGGGTCATGCCGCCGACCAGAACAACCTCGTCGATGTCGCCCTTGGACAGGCCGGCATCCTTCAACGCGGCCGCGCAAGGCTTCATCGACTTGGTGATCAGATCGCCCACCAGGCTTTCCAGCTTGGCCCGCGTCAGCTTCATCACCAGGTGCAGCGGCTGACCGTTCGACCCCATCGAGATGAAGGGCTGGTTGATCTCGGTCTGGCTCGAGCTCGACAGCTCGATCTTGGCCTTTTCTGCCGCTTCCTTCAGGCGCTGCAGCGCCATCTTGTCCGAGGTCAGATCGACGCCGTTCTCTTTCTTGAACTCGTCGGCCAGATAATTGACGATCCGCATGTCGAAATCTTCACCACCCAGGAACGTGTCCCCGTTGGTCGATTTCACTTCGAACAGGCCGTCGTCGATTTCCAGAATGGTGATGTCGAAGGTACCGCCACCAAGGTCATAGACCGCGATGGTGCGCGTTTCCTTCTTGTCCAGCCCATAGGCCAGCGCCGCCGCCGTCGGTTCGTTGATGATCCGCAGCACCTCGAGGCCCGCAATCTTGCCGGCATCCTTGGTCGCTTGGCGCTGGGCGTCGTTGAAATAGGCGGGAACGGTGATGACGGCCTGCGTCACCTCTTCGCCCAGGTAGCTTTCGGCGGTTTCCTTCATCTTGGTCAGGATCTGCGCGGAAACCTGGCTCGGCGAATATTTCTCGCCGCGCACCTCGACCCAGGCGTCGCCATTGCCGCCATCGACGATCTTGTAGGGAACCAGCTTCTTGTCCTTCTCCACCTCGGCATCGCCAAGGCGGCGGCCGATCAGGCGCTTGACCGCGAAGATGGTGTTTTCGGGGTTGGTCACGGCCTGCCGCTTGGCGGCTTGGCCGACAAGACGCTCGTCTTCGGTATAGCCTACGATCGAGGGCGTGGTGCGCGCCCCTTCGGAGTTCTCGATGACGCGCGGCTGGCTGCCATCCATGATGGCGACGCAGGAGTTGGTGGTGCCGAGGTCGATACCAATCACTTTGGCCATGTCGGTCGGGTCCCTTTGCTTCAAGCGAACAGGCGGTGGCGGGTCCGTTATGGCCCCCGGTGCCGCCTTCGTGATGGTGTTAGATATGGCCGGGATGCACGCCCGACCGGTTCGGAGGGTATATAGGGAGGTGGATTTGCCCCTGCAAGCGTCGGGCGGGGCCGCAAAACAGGGGAAAACCATGGAAACGACGGTGGATCTGAACGGGGTGACAATCTGGCCCGGCTGGCTTTCGCCTGACGATCAGGCCGAAATGGTGCAAGATATACGCGCCGTGGTCGCCGCAGCCCCCTTTTTCACCCCCGAAACGCCGCGCGGGCAAAAGATGTCGGTCCGCATGACGGCGGCTGGCGATTACGGCTGGATTTCGGATCGCCGTGGCTATCGCTATGCGCCAACGCATCCCTCGGGCCCGCCTTGGCCGCCGATCCCGGCCTCGGTCCTGCGGGTGTGGGATGCGCTGTCGGGCAGCGACCGCCAACCCCAATGCTGCCTGGTGAACTGGTATGCCGATACCGCCCGCATGGGCCTGCATCAGGACCGGGACGAGGCCGACCTGACCCAACCCGTCCTCTCCATCTCGCTCGGCGATGACGCGCTCTTCCGCGTTGGCGGCATCGAACGCGGTGGGCCGACGCGGTCGATCTGGCTCCGCTCCGGCGATGTGGCGCTTTTGGCGGGGCCTGCGCGCCTTGCCTATCACGGCATCGACCGGGTGCTCCCCGGCTCCTCCACGCTGTTGCGCAACGGGGGCCGGATCAACCTCACGCTGCGCGTCGTGGATCAACGACCGGCGTTCCAGCTGTCCGAGGCGTGACGGCGGGTAAAGGCTTCGCCCATGAACCCGATCACCATCAGAACCAGCGTCGCGTAGAGCGCATACTGCCAGTTGGAATGATGCGGGAAATAATTCACGAACACGAATCCCCGCGCTTGGTCGATGATGTGGAACAACGGGTTCCAGTCGAAAAAGCCGATGATCGCGGTGGGCATCATGTTCGCGACGAACATCTTGCCCGACGCGATCATGTTCGCCCGCACATAGACCTGTTGCAGGATCCCGGCCAGATCCGGCACCCATGGCTTCAACCCCATGAACAACAGGCCGATCACACAGCCCGATCCCCAGGCCAATATGAACATCCCCAGCGCGCCGGGCCAGTTGTGGATCGTGATCGGCGTGAACAGCGTGTGCAGGATCAGCAAGATCACCAACAGGCTGACCGTCTGCGTGTACAGCACGCTCAACGCCGATGACAGGATCGCCACCATCGTGTTCATCGGCGCATGTTGCATCAGGGCCGAGGTCGAATTCTCCGCCCCCGTGATCGCCTGCACCGCCTTGATGTGCGTGAGATAGGCAAAAATGCCGGTCAGCAGGTAGAGCATGAAATCGCCCCGCACCGCCGCGCCCCGCTGCCCCAAAACCGTGAACATCATGTAGAAGGCCGCGATGAACAGCATGGATTGCAGCACGCTCATCAAGATCGCCATGATCGCGTAGCGATGCGTCTGCCGCACCTTTCGCGCGCCTGCGTGAAAGCTGTTTTCCAGCATTGCCATGGCAAGGCTGAAGGTCGATTGACTGCGGCGGCTCTCGAACATGACGGCCTGTAACCTTGAACTACACCTGCGCCGGGCCGACCGTCGGCGCGGCCTGCTCTTGCCCCGGCGCGTTGGCGGGACGATAACGCGATAACCTTTGCCACATAAAAGAGGCCAAATGGAGGCGAAACTGGATTATGATCGCATGATGCGGGTTTTCCGCAGCGCCGCCATCGAGGCTGGCACGCGGATCTTGCAGATCTACGAAGCCGATGATTTCGCCGTGAAGGCCAAATCCGACGACAGCCCCGTGACCGAGGCGGACGAAGCCGCCGATGCCCTGATCTCGGCCCGACTGCGCGCCGCCTTTCCCGATCTGGCCCTCGTGACCGAGGAACAGGCCGGCAGCCACGCCCAGACCGCTGACAGTTTCCTGATCGTCGACCCGCTCGACGGGACAAAGGAATTCATCCAGCGCCGCGGCGATTTCACGGTGAACATCGCATGGGTCGAAAACGGCGTGCCCCTGCGCGGCGTCGTCTATGCGCCCGCCAAGGGCCGCCTGTTCTACACCGATGCCGATGGCACCAGCGTCGAGGAAACCGGCCCCTTCGATCCCGAAACCTCCGGCCCCGTGACGCCAATCCGTGTCGGGTCGCCCGACAATGCCGCGCTTATGGTCGTCGCCTCCAAATCCCACCGCGATGCCGCGACCGACGCCTATATCGGGCAGTATGACGTGGCGGATCTCAAAAGCGCCGGGTCGTCGCTCAAGTTCTGCCTCGTCGCCACCGGCGAGGCCGACCTTTACCCCCGTCTCGGGCGCACGATGGAATGGGACACGGCGGCCGGCGATGCCGTCTTGCGCGGTGCGGGCGGCCGGATGGTCCGGTTCGAAGATCATCAACCTTTCATTTACGGGAAGCCCGGTTTTGCTAACGGTTTCTTCATCGCTTACGCACCCGGGGTGGAGCTGAAACCGGCATGAGCATCGTCTGCATCATCCCCGCCCGCTACGCCTCCAGCCGCTATCCCGGCAAACCCCTTGCGACCCTGCGCGGCCCAACAGGGTCTGAAAAGACCCTGATCGAACGCAGTTGGCGCGCCGCCTGCGAGGTTGCCGACTTCGACGCGGTTTACGTCGCCACCGACGACACCCGCATCGCCGACCACGCCGAATCCTTTGGCGCAAAGGTGCTGATGACCTCGACTGAAGCCAGAAACGGCACCGAACGCTGCGCCGAGGCGTTGGAGCAATTAGGCGATGACGTTGAAATCATTGTGAATCTTCAGGGCGACGCACCCCTGACCCCACCGTGGTTCCTGTCTGCCCTCGTCGCGGGCCTGCGCGCCGATCCCGACGCCGCGCTCGCCACGCCGATCCTGCGCTGCGATGGCGAAACCCTCGCCGCGCTCAAGGCCGATCGCGCTGCGGGCCGTGTCGGTGGCACCACCGCCGTCGCGGATGCCAGCATGCGCGCGCTTTATTTTTCCAAGGAAGTCATACCCTTCACGGCCCAGACCTATGCCGATGACGCGGACACGCCGGTGTTTCACCATGTCGGCGTCTACGCCTATCGCCCCGACGCGCTGCGCGCCTATCCGACCTGGCCGGTCGGACCGCTTGAAACGCTCGAAGGGCTCGAACAGCTCCGTTTCCTCGAGGCGGGACAGGTCGTGCGCTGTGTCGAAGTGGCCGCGCAGGGTCGAAAATTCTGGGAACTGAACAATCCCGAAGACGTCCCGAGGATCGAGGCGATGCTGGCCGAGATGGGCCTTCCCTGATGCTGCCCTTGCGGCTGAGCGTCGTCATCGTCAGTTGGGCCCGCCCCCGCGCTTTGGCGCGTTGCCTCACCGCGCTCTCGCAGATGCGCTCGACCCGGTTCGAACTGATCGTTGTCGCCGATGACGATGGTTTGAACGTCGCGCGCCGCCTTTCCTTTTCTGACCGGATAACCTTTATCCGGCAGGACTTTGCCAATATTTCCGCCGCCCGAAATCAGGGTATTGTTGCGGCCGCGGGTGATGTTGTCGCCTTCATCGACGACGATGCCGTGCCCGAACCCGATTGGGCCGAGGCGACCCTGACCGCGTTCGAGGATCCGGGACTTTCCGCCGCGACTGGCCCTGTGATCGGGCGCAATGGCCTTTCGCTGCAATGGGGGCTCATGGCGACGGACAGGACGGGCCGAGATCGCTGGCTGGCCAAAGATGACACCCCGGGTGCCGACGAAACCGTCAAATTGCACGGTACCAACATGGCGATCCGGCGTAGCTGTGTGACCCTATTGGGCGGGTTTGACCCTGTTTTTGGCTTTTACCTCGATGAAACAGACCTCGCCCGCCGTCTTGCGTACGCCGGGAAAGTCGCGCGCTACATCCCCGAACTGCGGGTGCACCACGGCTATGCCGAAAGCCCGCGCCGCCGCGCCGACCGTGTGCCCACCGATCTGACCGACATCGGCGCCTCCACCGCAATTTTCCTGCGGAAACACGCGCCGGATCAGATAGATACGGCCCTCACCGCCCTCGTCGAGGATCAGCGCCTGCGCCTGCTGCGGCTTGCGCGCGGTCGAAAGATCGGCGCGGCCGAGATGCGCCGCCTGTCCGACAGCCTCCGATCCGGTATCGAAACGGGTCTCGACCGTGACTTTTCGCCTTTACAGACCCTTCCAGATCCATCGCGTGGCTTTGTCCCCCTCCGCGACACGCTGCCCCCGCCTTTGTCGATCCGGGATGGATGGTGGCACCAGGCCGCACGGCTTCGTGCCGAGGCGCAAAACGCCGTCGCAATGGGTCACCCCGTGGCCCTGATCATGCTGGAACCGACACCCCGCAAGCACAAGATCGCGTTCACGGACGGCGGGTGGTGGGAACAGACGGGGGGATTGTTCGGCCCTGCCGACCGATCCGAACCCCGGTTTCAGATCTGGCGCCGTGCCGGTCGGGCCGCGCGCGAACGCGCCCGTCTCTTTCAGGCATCTCCCTGATATCCTTGGTGCGCAGGTTATCTTTCGCCCAGCTTTGTTCCGAGGTAAGGAATAATGCGATAAGGATAAAACGACCCGACCCATCGCAATGACACGGGTCGATACAAGGAAGCGGAAGTCATGAAGCGGCGCGTCACAAAAGCGATTTTCCCGGTAGCCGGACTGGGGACACGATTCCTGCCCGCCACCAAGTCGATTCCCAAGGAAATCATGACTCTCGTGGATCGGCCCCTGATCCAGTACGCCATCGACGAGGCGCGCGCGGCGGGCATCCGCGAGTTCATCTTCGTCACCAGCCGCGGGAAATCCGCGCTGGAAGATTATTTCGACGCCGCCCCCGAACTGGAAAGCGCGCTGCGCAAGAAGGGCAAGAAGGATCTGCTGGATGCGTTGAAGGCGACCACGATGGAATCGGGCGCCATCGCCTATATCCGTCAGCAAAAGCCCCTTGGCCTCGGCCACGCGGTCTGGTGTGCGCGGCGGCTTTTGGCGAACGAACCCTTTGCCGTCATCCTGCCCGATGACGTGATCGCGGCCGAAACGCCCTGTCTGCAGCAGATGGTCGAAGCCCATGCCGAGCTTGGCGGCAACATGGTCGCCGCAATGGAAGTGCCTGCGGACAAGACCAGTTCCTACGGCATCCTCGACATCAAGGAGGATATGGGCTCGGTTGTTTCGGTGAAGGGGATGGTGGAAAAGCCTGCCAAGGGCACCGCGCCGTCCAACCTTGCCGTGATCGGACGCTACATCCTGACGCCCGAGATCATGAACAATCTCAACCGGATCAAGACCGGCGCGGGCGGCGAGGTGCAACTGACCGACGCGATTGCACAGGAAATCGCGGCCTCCGACAACGTGTACGGATACCGGTTCCGTGGCCAGCGGTTCGATTGCGGGTCCAAATCGGGTTTCCTTCAGGCGACGGTCGCCTTCGGCCTTGCGCGCGAAGACCTGCGTGACGAATTCGGTGCCTATCTGGGCGACCTGATGGCGTCGCGCAGCGCCGCTGAATAACCAAGGGGCGGGTGCCTGTCATGGCAGGCAGGGGCCGGGTTGCGACTTGGCTGGACGTGACGCGGCTGGTCAGCCGGACGGGCCGCCATGTCCTGACGGGTGTCGACAGGGTCGAACTGGCGTGGTTGCGCCATCTTTTGACCGAGGGGCAGCCTGATACCCGGTTCATCCTGCGCTCGACGCGTGGCCACCTTCTGCTCGATCATCGGGGCGCGGAATGCCTGTTGGCCATCCTTGATGGTGCGCCCCTTCCGGCGCGGGCTGATCGGCTATCGCAGCTGGTCGGAAAAGGCTCTGATCCGCGGCATAGGGTCGAATCCGCCTTGCGTCCCCATGCGCTCGACCGTGCCCTTCCCTCGGGTTTGCGCCGCCTGATCGCGCGCGCCGCCCCCGCGCCGCTAACCTATCTCAATGTCGGTCATTCAAACCTGTCGCTCCGGACGCTGGGGGCCTATGCCGCCGCCCCGCAGGCGCGCGTCGCCGTTCTGGTGCATGACCTCATCCCGGTCCTTCATCCGGATCTGGTGGCCGAAGACATGCCGCGCCGGTTCGCTGCCCGACTAGAAACCATCCGCCTCTGTGCCGATCTGGTCCTGTGCAATTCCGAGGCGACGGATGACGACCTAGCCACCTATTGGCGCGATCGGCCCGACCGCCCTGCGTCTGTTGTGGCACCGCTCGGCGTCGATCTGCACCCGCGCGGTACAGGGCCACGGGATCCGCGGCATTTCGTGATGCTGGGCACCATCGAACCACGCAAGAACCACGCGATGATGCTCGACGTGTGGGAACTGCTGGCGCGCGATTTGCCGCCTGAACGGATGCCCCACCTTCATATCATCGGCCCGACTGGTTGGCGGGTGGAGGCCCTGATGCGCAGATTGGCCGATCATCCCTTGCGCGGGCAGTTCATCCACATGCACGGACCGCTGTCTGACGCCGAGGTTGCCGCACATCTGTCGCGCGCCACGGCGCTGCTCTTTCCGTCGTTGGCCGAGGGCTACGGCTACCCCCCGATCGAGGCCGCCGTGTGCGGAGCGTTGCCAATCTGCAGCGATTTGCCCGTGTTCCGTAAAACTTTGGGCGAGAGTGCCGTTTACCGGAGCGTCACAGACGCGTATCCATGGTCCGAAATTATCAAAAGACATTGTCTTGGTATCGAAATATTATCTGTCTTGCCCCCACCAAGGATCACCACATGGGGCGAGCATCATGAAACGGTAGCCCGCGCCTTGTCCGGGGTAGCGTAAAGGGGCGTTGAATGAAGGCGGTCAGACGGTATGCATTGCGCCTTGAGCGCAAGAAATACCTTGTTCGCGCCTGGCGAAAGGGTCGCTCCCTGCGTGCGGTGGCGGACCGTACGGACAATATCGGCCCGCATGACGTGCTGTGTTTCTGCACCTTGCGCAACGAGCGCGTGCGGCTGAAATATTTCCTGACCTATTACCGCGACCGGGGGATCTCGCATTTCCTCTTCGTCGACAACGACAGCAATGACGGCACGCGCGAATTCCTTGCCGAACAACCCGATTGCTCGGTCTGGACCACCCCCGAAAGCTACAAGCGCTCGCGGTTCGGGATGGATTGGATCAACCGTCTCTTGCGGCTGTACGGGCACAAGCGTTGGTGCCTTGTCGTCGATCCGGACGAATTCCTCGTCTATCCGTTCAGCGACACACGCCCCATTCCCGCCCTGACCGACTGGCTCGACGCCTCTTCGATCAAAAGCTTCGGGGCGATGATCCTCGACATGTATCCCAAGGGTCCGATTACGGCGCAGCCCTATACCGACGGGCAAGATCCGTTCGAGATCGCCTGCTGGTTCGACCCCGGCAATTACGTCATCGAACGCAATTGGGATTACGGCAATCTCTGGATTCAGGGTGGCCCGCGCGCGCGCGCGTTTTTCCAGGATCAGCCCGCCAAGGCGCCGGCGCTCAACAAGATACCGCTGGTCAAGTGGCACAAGAGCTATGCTTTCGCCAGTTCCACGCACATGCTTTTGCCGCGCGGCCTGAACCTCGTCTATGACGAATGGGGCGGGGAAAAGACCTCGGGCGTTTTGCTGCACGCGAAATTCCTCGACACCTTCACCACCAAGGCCGCCGAGGAGCTGGAGCGGCGGCAGCATTATGCCGCTTCCGCCGAATACCGGGCCTATCACGCGGGTCTGAACAACAGCCCCGATTTCTGGACCAAATGGTCCGAACGCTACATCAACTGGCGCCAGCTCGAGATCCTGGGCCTCATGTCCAAGGGGAACTGGGCATGAGCACGCTGGGCTTCGTCATGTTGTGCCACACCGCGCTGGACCGTGCGGCACAGGTGGCCAGACATTGGGCCGAACGGGATTGCCCGGTGGTGATCCATGTCGACAAACGTGTCACCCGCGACCGGTTCGACGGGTTCCGCAAGGCTCTAGCCGATCTGCCCAACGTCCGTTTTACCCGCCGGTTGCGGTGCGAATGGGGGACGTGGTCTTTGGTGGCGGCCTCGCAGGGGGCGGCCGAAATCCTGCTCGCCGAATTTCCCTCGGTGCGACACGTCTATCTGGCTTCGGGCTCCTGCCTGCCGCTCAGGCCGGTCGATGAATTGCAGGCCTATCTTGCCGCCCGCCCGATGACCGATTTCATCGAAAGCGTCACCATCCGCGACGTCGACTGGACCGTGGGTGGCCTGAACGACGAACGGTTCAAGCTGCGCTTTCCCTTCTCGTGGAAACGGCAGCGGTTCCTCTTCGACCGCTTCGTCGAGCTTCAGCGGCGTTTCAAGCTGGAACGCAGCATGCCCGAGGGGGTCGTGCCGCATCTGGGCAGCCAATGGTGGTGCCTGACCCGGCAGACCCTGACCGCGATCTTGCAAGATCCCCACCGCCGCAAGATCGAGAATTTCTTCAAACTCGTCTGGATCCCTGACGAAAGCTATTACCAGACCCTCGTGCGGAACTATTCCCGCTCGATCGAAAGTCGCTCCCTGACGCTGTCCAAGTTCGATTTTCAGGGCAAACCGCATGTGTTCTACGACGACCACCTGCATCTTCTACGCCGGTCCGATTGCTTCGTCGCGCGCAAGATCTGGCCAAAGGCGGATCGGCTCTACCGCACCTTCCTGACTGACGACGGGGCCGGCACCCGCATGGCCGAACCCGCCCCCGGCAAGATCGACCGCGTGTTCTCCAAGGCGCTGGAACGTCGGACGCGCGGGCGGCCCGGTCTCTACATGCACAGCCGTTTCCCCAACCCCGATTGGGAAAACGGCAAGACCGCCGCGCCCTATTCGGTGTTTCACGGCTTCAACGACCTGTTCGAGGATTTCGAAGGGTGGCTGACCCGGCGCATCGGCAGCGCGGTCCACGGCAACCTGTTCGATCCGACGCGCGCAAGGTTCGCGGGCGATGTGCCGATCTATGCCGGCTGCCTTTCGGCCTGCGCGGAGCTGCGCGATTACAATCCCGAGGCGTTCCTGACGAACCTGATCTGGAACACCCGTGGCGAACGGCAGGTGTTCATGTTCGGCCCCCGCGACAACCAGCGGCCCGGCGCGTTCATGGCCAAGGACGCCAATGCCCAGATCTCGGTGATTTCCGGGGCTTGGGCGGTGCGCCTGTTCCAGTCCAACCGCAATTTCGCCGACATCCGCGCCGAGGCGGCACAGATGCAGCGCCATGAGATCGATTTCGTCAACACGCTGCGCCATGTCCGCAGCCGGGCCGATATCCGTATCTGGACGCTGGCGGAATTCATCGAGGAACCGATGGAAAACCTGCAGGGCATCCTTGACGCGATGGAGGGCGCAACCGCGCTGCGCCTGACGGCGGCACCCAAGATGGTCAACCTCAACGGGTTTGCGACCTTCCTTCAGGCGCTCAAGAATCAGGGTCTGAACCCCATGACCGTCGGCGATTTCCCGCAGGAAGGTGGCGCATACCGCCCGCCCGCCGACCGCAATCGCCCCTATCTGGTGCGCTGATCCATGGCCGCCCGTCGTTTTGACGCCTTCGTCCTCTTCGCGGAAATGCGGACCGGCTCGAACTACCTCGAAGACAGCCTGAACGCCCTGCCCGACATCACCTGCCATGGGGAGGTCTACAACCCCACCTTCCTCGGGCAGCACAACCGGTTCGACCTGTTCGGCTTCGACATGGCCCGCCGGGAGGCGGATCCCCTGGGCCTTCTGGATGCGATCATCGCCCAGACCCCCGGCCTGCCGGGGTTTAGGCTGTTCCACGACCACGATGACCGCGTGGTCGACCGCATCCTGCCCGACCCCCGCATCGCCAAGGTGATCCTGACGCGCAATCCACTGGACAGCTACGTCAGCCGCAAGATCGCCACCGCGACCGGCCAATGGCGCCTGACCGATGCCAGAAACCGCAAGGAAGCAAAGATCGTCTTCGACGCCGACGAATTCGCCGAATTGATGGATCGGCTCGCACGGTTTCAGGATCGGTTGCGGCGCGGGTTGCAGGTGACGGGACAGACGGCCTTTCACGTTCGCTACGAGGATATCAACGATCCCGAGGTTCTGAACGGCCTTGCCGCCTTCCTTGGTTCCGAAGGACGCGTGGACAGCGCCTCCCGAAAGCTCAAGCGCCAGAATCCCGGCGATCTTGCCGACAAGGTCGAGAATTACGACGAAATGCTTGCCGCGTTGCGCGATGTCGACCGTTTCGGCCTGACAGCCAGCCCCGATGCCGAACCGACGCGGGGCGCCGCGGTGCCGGGCTTTGTCGCGCATCCGACGGCGGGTCTCCTGTTCCTGCCGCTCAAGGGGGCGCCGGAACAGGCGGTGCTGGACTGGATGGGCGAGATCGGGGGTGTCGGGCGCGACGCGCTGCTGCGCCGCATGTCGCAAAAGGAACTGCGCCAGTGGATGAAGGACCATCCCGGCCACCGCAGTTTCAGCGTCCTGCGCCATCCCGTGAAACGGGCCTACAACACGTTTTGCCGGTTCGTCCTGCCCGATGATCGCGCCGCCTACGAGGAGGCGCGCAAGGTCATGCGCCAACGCTATAACCTGCCCATCCCGGGCAAGGCCCCCGGCCCGGATTGGACCGCCGCCGAGCAAAAGGCGGCATTTCACGCCTTTCTAGAATTCCTCAAGCCCAACCTCGACGGCCAAACCAGCGTGCGGATCGATGCGGCTTGGGCGTCGCAGGCTGCGATCCTTCAGGGCATGGCGCAGATTCTCACCCCCCATGCCCTGATCGCCGAGGAGGACATGGCGCAGGCCCTGCCCGATATGGCCCGCGCCGCCGGTGTCACCGAACCGCCCGCGCCCCGCGCCGAGGTGATACCGGGCCAGATCGCGCTGGATGACATTTATGACGGCAAGATCGAAAAGGCCGCGATCGACGCCTACAGGCGGGATTACCTGACGCTGGGCTTTCCGCGCTGGAACCGGCGCTAGACGTCAGGCGGCTTGGGTCGATTCGTGATCGGTCAGCAACGTGTGCAGCGTGCCGGGATCGGCATTGGCCCGAAGCTTGGCACAAAGCGCGGCATCGCGCAGCGTCCGCGACACCAGCGCCAGCGCCTTGAGGTGATCGACGCCGCTGTCGGCCGGTGCGAACAGCGCAAAGACCAGATCGACGGGCTGCCTGTCGGCGGCGTCGAAATCGATCGGCCGCTCCAGCCGCAGAAAGGCGCCGTGAACCTCGGTCAATTCCGACAGCCGGGCATGGGGCAAGGCCACGCCATGGCCCACGCCGGTCGGCCCAAGGCTTTCGCGTTCCTGCAACGCGTCGAAAATCTGGCTGCTGGGCAAACCGATCAGGTCATGCGCCTGATCCGCTATGGCCTGCATCAGGCGCTTCTTGCTGGTCACGTCGCTCAGCACCTTCACGGCGCGCGGCTTCAACAGCGATGACAGGTTCATCCCATCCCTTTCGTGCCGCCCGATCCGGGGGCCGGGTTCCGGCGGCGTGGGCATGTCCGCGCCACGCCGCCGAGGTGGTCATTCCGTACGGGGGTCGACCCAGCCGACGTTTCCGTCCTCGCGCCGGTAGACGACATTCACCCCGCTGTGCTTTTCGTTCCGGAACACCAGCACGGGCGCCCCGGATAATTCCATCTGCATCACCGCTTCACCGACGCTGAGCGAGGGGATCTTGGTCTCCATCTCGGCCACGATGATCGGTTGCAGGTCGGCGGGCTCGTGATCGTCTTCGTCATGGCCCGATGCGGCGAGCACATACATCGGCGCGTCCAGGGTTTCAACGGGCTGCGTCCGGTCGCGGTGGTGATCCTTGAGCCGCCGCTTGTAGCGCCTCAGTTGTTTTTCCATCTTTTCGCTGGTGGCGTCGAAGGCGGCGTAGATCTCGTGCGCATGGCCCTTGGCCGAGGCCGTCAACCCGGTGGACAGGTGAACCGTGGCTTCGCACACGAATTCCGGACCGGATTTGGAGAAGATCACGGTCGCATCGGTCGGACGCTCGGAATATTTGCCGACGGCTGCGCCCAGCGTGTCCTTCACATGGGTTTGCAGCGCCTCGCCGATGTCGATCTGTTTTCCACTGATTTGATAGCGCATGGGTCCTCCGCACCTCGGGCACGCGGGGTGCTGGCCCGGTATGGGCGGCCTGCCCCGCGCGAAAGGATGTCCGGTTCGTTTTGATTATGGGCGATCCACGGGCCGGTTTCGCGGCCCGGCATCCGGGTTCCGGACGCATGGATCAAGGATGAAGCAAACGCGAACATCCCCATCATTAGGCGACGGCGCAGGGCGGGTTGTCAACGCAAAGCGGTGGTTGCCCGTCACGAGATGCGGAAGCTTTGCCCAAGGTAGACGCGCCGCACCGTCTCATCGCGCACAACCTCTTCGGCGGTGCCCGATTTGATGATCGTCCCTTCGTGCAGTATATAGGCGCGATCCACGATCTCCAGCGTTTCGCGGACGTTGTGATCCGTGATCAGAACGCCGATTCCCCGGGTCTTCAGGTCTTGCACGAGGTGGCGGATATCGCCCACGGCTATCGGATCGACCCCCGCGAAGGGTTCGTCGAGCAGCACATACCGCGGATTGGACGCAAGACAGCGCGCGATCTCGGCCCGCCGCCGTTCGCCGCCCGACAAGGACAGGGCCTGTGCGCGCCGCAGATGCCCGATCGAGAACTCCGACAGCAAGTCTTCCAGCCGGTCCTGCCGGGTCTTGCGGTCGGGCTCCACCACCTCGAGGATCGCCATGATGTTGTCTTCGACCGACAGGCCGCGAAAGATCGACATTTCCTGCGGCAAGTAGCCGATCCCGGCCCGTGCCCGACGATACATCGGGAACAGCGTCACGTCCTGCCCGTCGATGGTGACGGTGCCGCCATCGGGTGTGATCAGCCCCGCGATGCAGTAGAACGAGGTTGTCTTGCCCGATCCGTTCGGACCCAGCAGCGCCACGACCTCGCCCCGCGCCAAGCGCAACGACACATCGCGGATCACCGGGCGTTTCCGGTAGCCCTTGCGCAGCTTTTCCACCACGAGGCCCTGACCGCCATCGGTCACCGTAAGGTCCGGGCGCTCCGTCACTGTCCGCCTTCCAGAACGGTGCGCACGCGGCCATCGACCGTGCCGATCCCGGTGGTCATGTCGACCTCCATCCGGTCGCCCGCGACCGTGCTCGGACCCTGCGTCACCAAAACATTGCCTGTCATGGTCAGATAGGCGGCCTGCACCTCGTAGACGGCCTCGTCCCCTTCGGCGGCATCGGTTCCGCGCGTCACCAGAACACCGCCCGTCGCCACCACGTCATCGACCTGCCGGTCGCCATCGGTGACGGTATAGATGACCTCGATCCGGCGGGCGACCATGCGCAGATCACCCTGCACCACGATCACATTGCCCTCGAAAATGGCGTTTCCGGTCGTCTCGTTCACGCGCAGCGTATCCGCCGTCACCTCGACCGGTTGCGAGGAATCATGCGGCACGCCCCCGAACCCCACCGCCACCTGCGCGCTTGCGGGCGCTGCAAGGGCGATGATGGCGGCAAACACGGCCGGTCGTGTGATCAGGCGCAGCAACATGGCGTTTCCTCAATCTCCCGGTTCGTATAACAGCCGAACGCCTCCGGTGAAACTCAGGAAAACCGCGCCCTCCGGGCCGATCATTTCCATCGCTCCCGCCTCGATCAACAGCCCCGGCGCGGTCAGGACCACAGGCCCCGGTGCCGTCAGATGCAGCCTGTCCATCGCAAAGGTCGCCTCTTCGGTCTCCATCCGGTAGCCCTGCGTCGTTTCGGCATGAACCGACCCTTCCAGCGCGACAAGCTGCTGATCCATGAAGAAATCGCCCGTATCCGCCGTCAAAAGCAGTTCGGACTCTTCCGACAAGACGACCCGACTTTCCACCGCTGTCATGGCGATCGTATTGGGATCCTCGACCGCCGAGGCGGCGGTATTGCCCACCAGCGTCACTTCCCGCCCGTCATCCAGTGTGCCGGCAAAGCGCGGGCGCGACAGGCGTTGTTCGCGCAACAATTGTTCCACGTCGAGATCGGTGTAGGGCAGTGCCGCATCGGGGTCGGGCGTGCGCGATAACAAAAAGAGCGTCGACAAAAGCGCAAGTGCCGCAAGCGGCAGGACCACCTTCAACCATGCGACGACCGTCGAATATGTGTTCGAACCTGCCATCAAGACCCTAGTGGGCAAAGATGTCGATCTCGGGCCAGCCTGCAAGGTCCAGCTTGGCGCGGGTCGGCAGGAACTCGAAACAGGCCTGCGCCATCTCGGTGCGGCCTTCGCGTTCCAGCATCGCGTCCAACGCGATCTTGAGCTTGTGCAGATACAGCACATCGGACGCGGCATAGGCCTTTTGCGCCTCTGTCAGGGTGGCGGCACCCCAATCCGATGTCTGTTGCTGCTTGGAAATGTCGACCTCGACCAGTTCCTGCAGCAGGTATTTCAGCCCGTGCCGGTCGGTGAAGGTGCGCACCAGTTTCGACGCGATCTTGGTGCAATAGACGGGGGCGGCCAGCGCGCCGAAGGCGTGGTACATGACCGCGATGTCGAAGCGGCCGAAATGGAACAGCTTCAACACGTCGGGGTCGCGCAGCATCCGCGCAAGGTTCGGTGCCTCGGTCTGGTCCTTGGCGATCTGCACCAGATGCGCATCGCCATCGCCCGAGGACAGCTGCACCACGCACAGCCTATCCCGATGGGGGTTCAGACCCATGGTCTCGCAATCGATCGCCACGATGGGCCCAAGGTGCAACCCATCCGGAAGATCGTTTTGGTAGAGGTGAATTGCCACGATCCTGTCCCTTTCAACCGCCATTCGGGGCCGCCTTTGACCCTTCGGCCCGAAGGCGACAGGGCATCGGAGGGATATGGTGCCCAGGAGAGGACTCGAACCTCCACGGCCGTTAAGCCACTGGTACCTGAAACCAGCGCGTCTACCAATTCCGCCACCTGGGCAGGTGTCGTGAAGCGGGCTGATATAGCCGTGCCGAGGGGCTGTCAACGGCCCAAACGCGGGAAAGATCGACGATCAATAATCCCGTTCGAAAAACACGCCCAGCCGCGAGGTTCCGTCACTTTCAAAGGTGCCGCGCGCGGTAATGTCCGGGGTCAGGTCGATGTTGAGGGACAGGCCCGTGGTGCCGCCCTGCGTCACGGTCACATCGGTATAGATATTCTCCGACAGGTAGCGCCCGGCCCTTAGTCCGGCATTGCCGGTGTCGTCCGTCTGAACGTCCAGATCGTCCAGCCCCAACCCCTCGCGCAGCGAACCCAAAAGGCCCGGGCGGCTCGATCCGCCCGCCAGCGACGCGACCGCGTCGGCCATTTGCAGGGCCTGCACCGGCGACAGGGCCGCGACCGACCGCCCGAACAGCAATTGCGCCAATACCTCGTCCTCGGGCAGGGAGGGGGTCGCGGTGAAACTGATCTCGGGCGCGGTGACCCGGCCGATCACATTCACCCCGATCGTGTAGCCGCCCCGGCGCGAGGTCGCCAGAAGCCGGATGAACGGATCGAAATTCCCCTCCAGGCTGGCCGATCCATCGGTCAGGTCCAGCCGGTTCCCCAGGATCTGAAGCCGCCCGCGCACCAGTTCGAATCGCCCCGAGGGAATGACATTGGCCGTCGTCCCCCCGATCCGGAGCGTGCCGCCCAGTTCCGCATCCAGCCCCCGACCCCGCAGGAAAATGCGACCCGGCGCGGTGATGGTCAGGTCCAGCCCGATCCGCTGCGACCCTTCCGGCCCGCCCTCGACCGGTCCCAGCCCGGCGGCGATCCGCGTGCGCCGTTCCTCGGCGCTTTCGCCGAAATGGGTGATCGGCGGAATAGAGGCCGATCCGCCCAGCCCGCTTTCGGGGATCCGCACCTCGGTTTCGCCCAAGGTGATCGTGCCCCCCACTTGCAGCGCGCCGGTCAGCGCGCCGGCGATGGTGATATCGGCCCGCTCGATCAGGGCGGAATAAAGCGTCGGATCGACCAGCTGCAACGCCTGACCCGTCACGGCGATCTGCACCGGCAGACCGGGCTGCGACAGCCCGAGTGTTCCGGTCGCGCTCAGCGTGCCACCCGTGGCCAGCGTGCCGCCGACCTCCAGCGCCAGTTGCCCCCCGGACAGCCGCCCGGTTGCGGAAACGCTCTCCAGCGCGTTCTGGAATGTCGGCAGCGTGACCCGCGCGCCTTGTGTGGTGATCTGCCCCGACAGGGCGTCAAGGCTCGGCACACCCCGCATGGACAGGTCAAAGCCCAGCGTACCGCTGACGCTGCGCGGGCTCAGCGCGCGATTGGCGAGTGCAAGCGGCAACTGCCCGGTCGCCGTCAGATCGACGGTTCCCGCCTCGGGCATCACGCTGCCGCCAAGCCGCGCGGTGATGCCCGCCCCGCTCTGCACATCCGAGGCGATCTCTAGCGGCGCATTCTCGCCCGGGCCGCGCGTTGCCTCCAGCGTGGCGGTGACCGGCCCGGACAGCGCATCGGTGAACAATCCGATATTGGCCAACCGCGCCTCGGCGTTCAGCGCTGTTCCCGTGCCTGAAACCCGCCCCTCGGCGGCCAGCGACACTTCGGCGTTGCCCAAGGCGAATTCCCGCAAGGTCAGGCCGGTTTCATCCCGCCGCGCCGACAGGGTCAGCACCGTTTCCCCCGCCAACAAGCGCGGCGGCAGGCCCGCGGCCAGCGTCAGATCGCGGCCCGTACCGGTCAGCGACAGGTCAAAACCGCCCGACAACAACTCCGCCTCGGCGTCCAAAGCTGCGCCGAGCGATCCGGCCAGCGGCTGCCCCGTCACCGGTCCGAAACGCCCGATATCCGCCGCCTCGGCCTCCAGTTCCGTGGTCAGGGTCAGCCGGTTTTCGCCCAGCAGCAGGCTCGCCACCCCGCTCAGCCCCAGATCGCCTGCCCGCGCCACAAGATCGTTCAGCGTCAGCGGCCCACCTTCGGTCCATGTCAGGCGCCCGGCGATGTTCGCCTCGGGCCCAAGCGCCGCGGCCAGTGCGGGGTCGTCATGCGCGATCCCCGAAATTCCCAGCGTCAGCGGCGTGTCGACGGCGACACCGTCCGCCGTCTGTGTGATCCGCCCGCTGGCGTCCAGCGCCACACGTGCAATCTGCATCGTGCCAAGGTCCAGATCGGTGACACCGACCTTGGCGGTATAACTGTCACGATCCGCCGCATCATGCGTCAGGTGCAGATCGACCGCCCGCACGGTGATCGGCGCGCCCCCGACCGGCAATAACACCGGGCCGTCGCCCGCCGGGTCAGCGATCCGCCCGCTCAGGTCAAAGTCACGCGGCACCCCGCCCGGGGCCAACGACAGCTGCCCCTCCAGCTGCAGCGCGGCCGCCGACAGCGACAGGCTGTCCAACTCCACCCCGCCATCTGCCAGCAGCCGCAGATCGGCCAGCAGCCCCACATCCGGTCCAAAGAACCCGCGATAATCCGACGCGATCAGGGGCGTGATATCCCCGCCCAGATCGGCGCGTATCCGGCGCTCTCCCGTCACACCATCCAGCAGGGTTTCCACCTGCCCCGACAGCCGCGGCTGCCCGTCGCTGTCCAGCGCGATGGTGGCGGTCACATCGTCGATCGGCCCCGTGCCCTCCACCGCAAGGCGCAGCGCGGGCGCATCGGGCAGGCCCAGAACGGACGCGGCGATGCCGCCCGCCTCTTCCTCGACCAGCAGCGACAGGTCCAGCATGCGGCTTTCGTTGGCATAGGACGCATCCAGATCGAACAGGCCCCGCGGCCCGTCCTGCCGTTCCAGTGACAGGTCGGCGGCCCCCTCCCCCCCGGCCAGCCGCGCGCTGCCCTCGACCGACAGGACAACGGGCAGGCCCAGAATATCCTCGCCCAGCGATACGCGGTCGATCGCGGTGCGCGCGATAGCGATGCTCACCGGCAGATCGGGCAGGGCAAAGGGCGTGGTCTCGGCCGCTGGCAGGTCGATGCCCGTCTCCGGGCTTTCGGGTCGCCGCGCGATATCGAGGCTTTCGGCGGTCAATTCGTCGATCTCCAACGCGCCGCGCAACAAGGCGCTGCGCGACCATGTCAGCCGGGCGTTTTCGAGCGTCAGCCAGACGCCTTGCCCGTCCGCGATGGTCAACAGATCCATTTCGGCGGTCGAACTCAGCGCACCGCGAAACCCCCGAATCGTGACCGTCCGCGCCCCGCCGGACAGCTGGCTTTCGAGAAACCGCACGATCCGCGACCGGTCGTCGTCCTCCGCCTGCGCCACCGCAAGACCGGGCAGCGCGAACATCAGCACCGAGAGGATGAGCAACAGAACCCGCATCAGAACGCCTGCCCTATCCCGATGTAGAGATAGGCCTCGCGTCCGGCGTTATCCCCTGTCGCAGGCGTGGCCAGATCGACCCGGATCGGCCCGAAGGGCGTGGCATAGCGCAGTCCGACGCCCACACCGCCATGCCAATCCGATGCGCCCTCGCCCAGCGAACCCTCGCTGATGTAGCCTGCATCGGCAAAGCCCACGATGCCGAAATTCGTATCCCCGATATCGTGGCGCAGCTCGCCCGACAGGCCAAGAAATCCGCGCCCGCCGCTGGGCCGTCCGCCCTGCAACGCGCCAAGCGACTGGAATTCCTGTCCGCGGACGGTTCCCGATCCACCCGAATAGAACAGATCGTCGGGCGCGATATCGACAAGGTCGCCGCCGAACAACCCGCCGATCTGCACACGCGCGGCCAGCCGCGTCCGTTCCGTCTCGCCAAAGCCGACATAGCCGCGCCCGTCCAGCGTGAACCGCACGCCCCCCGTTCCGCCCAGAACCTGAAACGGCGTCAGGCCCAGATCGGCATAGCCTCCGCCGCGCGGATCCACCGGATCGTCGCGATTCTCGTAGATCGCCCGCAGCGGCAGGGTGAACCGCAACAGGCTGCGGTCGCCCAGCGCATCGTCGATGATCGAATAGGTCAGGCCCACCCCGCCCTCGACGGTCACGGTCCGCGACACCCGGTGGGTCAGGGTCGTTTCAAGGCCCACGCCTTCGATCGTGAACCGTGGCTCCTGCAAATAGATCAGCGCGGCCTCGATCCCCAAGGTGGTATCGGGGGTAAAGGTCGCGGGCCGCTCGAAACGTGCGCGCAGCTCGGCATCGACGCCGTCCCCCTCGAACTCCTGAATCCCCGAGATCTCCAGATCGAATCGCAACCGCTCCCCGCCCCCCAACAGGTTGCGGTGCAGCCAATAGGCGCTCAGTTGCAGCCCCTCGTCGCTGGCGATCTCGGCGCCAAAGCCCAGCCGGCGAAGCGGGGCTTCGGCCACGACCGCGCTGACATCGGCGATGTCGCCCGCACGCGGATCGCGCAATTGCAGCGCCACGGCGGCAAACACCCCGGTGTCGCGCAACCGTTCCTCGGCCCGCTCCAGCGCGGCCGGGGAATATATGTCGCCGGTCGGCAGGCCCGCGATCTCGACGATCCGCTCGACCCGCATCCGCGCCTGCCCCTCGGGGATCAGGGTGCCAAAGGTGATGACGGGCCCCGGCTCCACCGCGATGGCCACATCGAGGATCGCCGCCCGGTTCTGCGCGCTGATCTGCTGGCGGCCCACCTCGGCCGTGGCATGGCCCCGCGCGGCCCATCCGTCCAGCGCGGCGCGCGTCGTCGCCTGCAACAGCGGCGTCGTCGCCGCCTCGCCGGGTGCGAATCCCTCGGGCAACATCGTGCCATCCGCCAGCGGCCCGATGTCCGCCCTGCCCAGCCGGAATGGCGGGCCGGTCTCGATCTCGATCTCCACCCGTCCGACTTGCGACGGGGCGGCAAAGGGCGAAATGCCCGAGGCCTCGCGCCCATCCAGACGAATGGCGATCACCGGCGCAAAAAAACCTTCTTCGTACAAGATGCCGATCAGCCGCCCATAATCGGCGCGGGCGGCAGCGGTGATATCCTCGCCGGTGCGTGCCACACCGTCCTCGGGCTGTCGCAGCAACAGCGCATTGGCCCGCAATCTGTCCACCAGATCGTCATCCGCGCCCGGCGCGCGCAGCGACACCTCCTGCGCCATGACAGGGGCGGCAAGCATAAGGCCGATCGCCGCAACGGCGGCGCGCAACAGGAACAAGGTCGGGCGTGGCAGCACACTACACATGCTCCTGACCTAGCTCCGATGGCCGATGCTGGCCAGTCGCTTTGCCCGGATGCGACGAAACAGGCAAAAGACCGGGACGATTTGCGCCTTGTCGCTGCGCCGCCCCGCTTCTATCACCCGGTGAACGCGACCGAAGGACATCTGACATGTCGAAACTCGTCACAATTTTCGGCGGCTCGGGCTTTGTGGGCCGCTATATCGCTCGCCGGATGGCCAAGGAGGGGTGGCGCGTCCGCGTCGCCGTCCGCCGTCCCAACGAGGCGCTCTTTGTCCGCCCCTATGGCGTCGTCGGCCAGGTCGAGCCTGTTTTGGCCAATATCCGCGACGATGACAGCGTGCGCGCCGCACTGCACGGCGCCGATGCCGTGGTCAACTGCGTCGGCATCCTCGCCGAAAGCGGAAAGAACAAGTTCAACAACGTTCAGCAGCACGGTGCTGCCCGCATCGCCCGCATCGCCGCCGAAGAGGGCGTGGCCCGCATGGTCCAGATCTCGGCCATCGGCGCGGATACGAGCAGCGACAGCGAATACGCCAAGACCAAGGCCAAGGGAGAGGCGGCGGTTCTGACCGCCATGCCGCAGGCGGTCATCCTGCGTCCCTCGATCATCTTCGGGGCCGAAGATCAGTTCTTCAACCGCTTCGCCGGAATGACCCGCCTTGGTCCGGTGCTTCCGGTCGTGGGCGCCAACACCCGCTTCCAGCCGGTCCATGTCGATGATGTGGCCCGCGCCGCCGTGATGGGCGTTCTGGGTCAGGCCAAGCCCGGCATCTACGAATTGGGCGGCCCGGAGGTGGAGACGTTCCGCCAACTGATGGAGCGTATGCTGCGCATCATCCAGCGCCGCCGCCTGATCGTGAACGTGCCCTTTCCCGTCGCCATGTTGATGGGCGGGGCCTTCGACCTGTTGCAGGCCGCGACGCTGGGCCTGGTGCGCAATGGCGTCCTGACCCGTGACCAGGTCCGCAACCTGCGCCGCGACAATGTCGTGACCGAGGGGCGGATGGGCTTTGCCGATCTGGGCATCACGCCCGCCCCCATGGACCCCGTGCTGGAGGATTACCTCTGGCGGTTCCGGCCCGGCGGCCAATACGCCAAGATCAAGGAAACCGCCCGCCACCTGCGCGGTCAGGAATAGGCGATCCAGAGCAGCACCACGCCCAGGATCACGCGATAGATCACATAGGGCGTGAAGCTGACGGATCTGAGCAGCCGCATCATGACCGCCAGCGCCGCCAGCGCTGCGGCAAAGGCGAAAACCGCCGCGATGGCCCCATCGCGCGCGGTCTGCGCGTCTGCTGCCGCGATCACCTCGCCGCCCAAGAGAATGCCCGAGGCCGCGATGGTCGGGATCGACATCAACATGGAAATCCGCGCGGCGCTTTCGCGGTCATAGCCCATGAACCGCGCCCCTGCGATGGTGATGCCCGACCGCGACGTGCCGGGGATCAGCGCCACCGCCTGCCATAGGCCCAAGATCACCGCATCGCGCAGCGACCATCCTTCGGCGCGCTTCATCTGCGGCCCGCGCTGGTCCGCCCAGTAAAGCACGATCCCGAAGACCAACATCGTCCAGCCGATCACCGCGACCGACCGCAGCGCATCGGCCAAACCTGTCACATGCAATATCAATCCCGCGACGATCACCGGTATGGTCGCGATCAGCAGCAGGAACGCCAGCTTCGCACCCGGCGTGTCGATCCGCCCGGTCAGCATCCGGGGAACGCCCGCCAGACCCATCCCGACATCGCGCCAGAAATAGAGGATGACCGCCCCCAGCGTGCCGACATGGACCGCCACGTCAATCACCTGTCCCTGATCCGCCATGCCGGTGAGATTCGGCAAAAGCACGAGATGCCCGGAGGACGAGATCGGCAAAAACTCGGTCACGCCCTGGATCAGCGCCAGAAGCAACAGGTTCCAGAGCGCCATTAACGAAATCTCAACAAAATGGTGAGAAAGTTAATACTTTGACTAGACATGTTAATTTTCTCGATAGGTCCGGTTCAAGACCTTGTTTAGGGCAGGATTTCGGGTCACTCTGCCCCCGCAGCCTGAAGAATCTGCAAATAGGTCAGCATGGTTGTCTTTTTATCCCCGTCCGGTCTTTGTATAGGGGCGCAGCTAGGATGGGAGATGTTTCGTGGCCAAGCAACCCATGTTGAAATTCGTGACCGTCGACAAGCAGATGCCCGAAAAGCGTCCGCCGAACCTGCGTCGCGAGGATTTCGCGGAAATCTACGGCGAATACGCGCGCGACAAGGCCTCCGAACAGGCCGGTCGTTGCAGCCAGTGCGGCGTACCTTATTGCCAGTCGCATTGCCCGTTGCACAACAACATCCCCGATTGGCTGAAGCTGACCGCCGAGGGCCGGTTGCAGGAAGCCTATGAGCTGAGCCAGGCGACCAACACCTTCCCCGAGATCTGTGGCCGGATCTGTCCGCAGGACCGCCTGTGCGAGGGCAATTGCGTCATCGAGCAATCGGGCCACGGCACCGTCACCATCGGGTCGGTCGAGAAATACCTGACCGACACCGCTTGGGACGAAGGTTGGGTGAAACCCATCACGCCTTCTGTGGAGCGCCCCGAATCCGTTGGGATCATCGGCGCGGGCCCCGGTGGTCTGGCCGCCGCCGACATGCTGCGCCGGGCCGGTTTGCAGGTCACCGTCTATGACCGCTATGACCGCGCGGGCGGGCTGATGACCTATGGCATTCCCGGCTTCAAGCTGGAGAAGGACGTTGTCATGCGCCGCATCGCGCAGCTCGAGGCGGCGGGGATCGACTTCGTGCAGAATTGCGATGTCGGCACCTCGATCAGCTTTGACGCCATTCGCGGCAAGCATGATTTCGTCGTTATCGCCACGGGCGTCTACAAATCGCGCGACCTGAACGCGCCGGGCGTGGGCGCTGCGGGCATTGTGCGCGCCATCGATTACCTCACCGCGTCCAACCGCAAGAGTTTCGGCGACGACGTGCCGGAATTCGACAGCGGCGAATTGAACGCCAAGGGCAAGCGCATCGTGGTGATCGGCGGTGGCGACACGGCGATGGATTGCGTGCGCACCGCGATCCGGCAGGATGCGGTCAGCGTCAAATGCCTCTATCGCCGCGACAAGGCGAACATGCCGGGATCGCAGCGCGAAGTCGCTAACGCCGAGGAAGAAGGCGTCGATTTCGTTTGGCTTTCGACGCCCAAGGGCTTTGCCGCCGGCGATGCCGTCGAGGGCGTGATGGTCCAAAAGATGCGTCTGGGCCAGCCCGACGCGACCGGCCGCCAAAGCCCCGAGATCATCGAGGGCGCGGATTACGTCGAAGGCGCCGACATGGTCATCAAGGCGCTGGGCTTCGAGCCCGAGGATCTGCCGACGCTTTGGGGTTGCCCGGAGCTGGAGGTCACGCGCTGGGGCACGATCAAGGCCAACTTCCGCACCCACGAAACCCAGATTCCCAATGTCTATGCGGTGGGCGACATCGTGCGCGGCGCTAGTCTTGTGGTCTGGGCGATCCGGGACGGGCGTGAGGCGGCCGAGGCGATCCTCGAAAAACTGGCGGTCAGCGGCGCGGTCGCGGCGGAATGAGCGTCACGATCACGGCGTGCATCCGTAGGGATGCCGTCGTGATCGCGTAGCGACAGATGCACGACAGGCGCGGGCGACGCGGACTTGAATAGGTCAGGACAGGTGACGGATATGGTGGCAAGAGCACGGCAGATGGGGGCAGTTGCGGTTTCCGCGCTGGTGTCCGGCTGCGCGCTTGCCATCTTTACGCTTTCTTCACCCGTTCCTGCTTTGGCACAGGCCGAACCGGAGCTGTTCCAGGTTCCACCCGGATGCACCGCCTTCCTGACGGTTCAGGCGCGGGGCTGCATGGTCAGCCATCACTGGACCTGCGAGGCCGATCCGCCCGGCACGCATTGGCGCGCCTCGCTGGACGAGGACAGCCCGTTCTACCTGAGCTTTACCGACGCCGAATTCCGCTGGCTGCAAAGCTGGGATCTGCGCGGCGGCGGAACATCGGTTCTGGTCGAGCCCGAGGAAGACCCCGCAAGCTTGACCGAATTGCTGGAAACCGGCAGCGACACCATGGTGTTCAGCACGGTCACCACGTCGAATTTCGGCACGTTTCAGCGCGATTATACCGGCTTTGATCGGCTGACCGGGGGCGAAATCATCGTCGATGGCCGCACGCTCGCCGTGACGGAATTTTCCTATCAATACCCGTCCGATGGCGGCACGCGCCGCGTTCAGGGCAACCAGTTCCTGCACGAAGGTTGGCGGTTGTTCTTCGGCGGTCTGGAAACCGTGACCGACGCCAGCGGCGAAAGCTTCGAATACAACAACAGCCCGATGGAATTCGCCGAACCCGGCGAACCGGGCTTTCTGACGCTGCAACCGATCTACGATTGCGGCGAGATGTTCAGCGGCTTGCCCCGCTCTGACCAATCGATTTCCGACCAGATTTTCCGGGTTCTCGCACCTCAGGCGCTACCCGGCCCGAACGGAGGGACTGACCATGACGACCTATGACGCCACCTGGGTTGCAGCCGAGGAAGCCAAGCGCGAGTGGATGGCCAACAACAGCCTGTACCGCGAGGAGGATGAACATTCCTCCTGCGGCGTGGGCCTCGTGGTTTCCATCGACGGCAAGCCGTCGCGCAAGGTCGTGGAAAACGGGATCAACGCGTTGAAGGCCGTCTGGCACCGCGGCGCGGTCGACGCCGATGGCAAGACGGGCGATGGCGCAGGGATCCATGTGCAGATCCCGGTTCAGTTCTTCTACGATCAGGTCCGCCGCACCGGGCATGAGCCGCGCAAGGACGAGTTGATGGCCGTGGGGCAGGTCTTTCTGCCGCGCACGAATTTCACCGCGCAAGAAACCTGCCGGACCATCGTGGAATCCGAAGTGCTGCGCATGGGCCACTACATCTACGGCTGGCGTCATGTGCCGGTGGATGTGTCGGTTCTGGGCGAAAAGGCCAACGCGACCCGCCCCGAGATCGAGCAGATCATCATCTCCAACGCCAAGGGCGTGGATGTGGAGACCTTCGAGCGCGAGCTTTACGTCATCCGCCGCCGGATCGAGAAAGCCGCGCAGGCCGCAGGCGTGAAAGAATTGTACCTGTGCAGCTTTTCCTGCCGGTCGATCATCTACAAGGGCATGATGCTGGCCCAAGACGTGGCCGAGTTCTATCCCGACCTCAAGGACGAGCGGTTCGAGAGCGCCTTCGCGATCTATCACCAGCGCTATTCGACCAACACCTTCCCCCAGTGGTGGTTGGCGCAGCCCTTCCGGATGCTGGCCCATAACGGCGAGATCAACACGCTCAAGGGCAACGTCAACTGGATGAAAAGCCACGAGATCCGCATGGCCTCCACCTATTTCGGGGAGATGGCCGAGGACATCAAGCCGATCATCCCGCAGGGGTCGAGCGATTCGGGCGCGCTGGATGCCGTGTTCGAGGTGCTGGTGCGCGCGGGCCGGATCGCGCCCATGGCCAAGACGATGCTGGTGCCCGAGGCCTGGTCGAACACCGCGACCGAACTGCCCAAGGCGTGGCAGGACATGTATTCCTACTGCAATTCCGTGATGGAGCCGTGGGACGGCCCCGCCGCGCTGGCCATGACCGATGGTCGCTGGGTCTGCGCGGGTCTGGACCGCAACGGTCTGCGCCCCATGCGCTATGTCGTGACCGGTGAGGGCATGCTGATCGCCGGGTCCGAGGCCGGGATGGTTCCGGTCAACGAGGCGACCGTGGTGGAAAAGGGCGCGCTTGGCCCAGGCCAGATGATCGCGGTCGACATGACCGAGGGCAAGCTGTTCCACGACACCGAGATGAAGGACAAGCTTGCGGCGTCCCGCCCGTTCGGGGATTGGGTCGGCAAGATCGTTGACCTTGCCGCCGAGACCGAAGGCGCGAGCGAAAAGACCCTGTTCGACGGCACCGACCTGCGCCGCCGCCAAGTCGCGGCGGGCTATACGCTCGAAGAGCTGGAACAGATCCTCGCCCCCATGGCCGAGGATGGCAAAGAGGCGCTGGCCTCCATGGGTGACGACACGCCGGCGGCGGTTCTGTCGAGCATCTACCGCCCGCTGTCGCATTATTTCCGCCAGAACTTCAGCCAGGTGACCAACCCGCCCATCGACAGCTTGCGGGAATACCGGGTGATGAGCCTCAAGACCCGGTTCGGCAACCTCAAGAACGTGCTGGACGAAGACAGCAGCCAGACCGAGATCCTCGTTCTGGAAAGCCCCTTCGTCGCCAATGCCCAATTCGAGGCGATGGTGCGCCATTTCAACGCCGAGCATGTCACAATCGACTGCACCTTCCCGGCGGGCGGCAAGCATGACGCGCTGCGCGAAGGGCTGGAGCGGATCCGCCACGAGGCCGAAGATGCCGTGCGGTCTGGCGCGGGCCACATCATCCTGACCGATCAGGGCCAGTCCGAGGATCGCGTGGCGATGCCGATGATCCTTGCGACCAGCGCGGTGCATTCGTGGCTGACGCGGCAGGGCTTGCGCACCTTCTGTTCGCTGAACGTCCGGTCGGCCGAATGCATCGACCCGCATTATTTCGCGGTCCTGGTGGGCTGTGGCGCAACGACGGTCAACGCCTACCTGGCGCAGGATTCGATTGCCGACCGGATCAACCGCGGCCTGATCGAGGGGACGCTGACGGAGGCCATGGCGCGCTATCGCGCCGCGGTCGATGCGGGCCTGCTCAAGATCATGTCGAAGATGGGGATTTCGGTGATTTCGTCCTATCGCGGCGGTCTGAACTTCGAGGCTGTGGGCCTGTCCCGCGCGATGGTCGCGGAATATTTCCCCGGTATGCTTAGCCGGATCTCCGGCATCGGCGTCAGCGGCCTTCAGAAAAAGGCCGAAGAAGTCCATGCCAAGGGTTTCGTGCGCGGCGAAGGCGTCTTGCCCATCGGCGGCTTCTACAAGGCGCGGCGGTCGGGCGAAAAGCACGCCTGGGAAGCGACCTCGATGCATATGCTGCAAGAGGCCTGCAACCGCGCGTCCTATAGCCTGTGGAAGCAGTATTCCGAGAAGATGCGGAGCAATCCGCCGATCCACCTGCGCGATCTCTTGGACATCAAGCCGCTTGGCGCGCCCGTGCCGATCGAGGAGGTGGAAAGCATCACCTCGATCCGCAAGCGGTTCGTGACGCCGGGCATGAGCCTTGGCGCGTTGTCGCCCGAGGCGCACAAGACGCTGAACGTGGCGATGAACCGGATCGGCGCGAAGTCGGACAGCGGCGAGGGCGGCGAAGATCCGGCGCATTTCGTGCCGGAACCCAATGGCGACAACCCCTCCGCCAAGATCAAGCAGGTGGCGTCGGGCCGCTTCGGCGTGACCGCCGAATACCTGAACCATTGCGAAGAGCTGGAGATCAAGGTCGCGCAAGGGGCCAAGCCCGGTGAGGGTGGCCAGCTGCCCGGCATGAAGGTGACGGAGCTGATCGCGCGTCTGCGTCATTCGACCAAGGGCGTGACGCTGATTTCGCCCCCGCCGCATCACGACATCTATTCGATCGAGGATCTGGCGCAGCTGATCTATGACCTCAAGCAGATCAACCCGCGCGCCAAGGTGACGGTGAAGCTGGTGGCATCGAGCGGTGTCGGCACGATCGCCGCCGGTGTCGCCAAGGCCAAGGCGGATATCATCCTGATCTCGGGCCACAACGGCGGCACGGGGGCCAGCCCCGCGACCTCGATCAAATACGCGGGTCTGCCGTGGGAAATGGGCCTGACCGAAGCGCATCAGGTTCTGGCGATGAACAACCTGCGCGACCGGATCACGCTGCGCACCGATGGCGGTCTGCGCACCGGGCGCGACATCGTCATGGCCGCGATGATGGGGGCCGAGGAATACGGGATCGGCACCGCCGCCCTGATCGCCATGGGCTGCATCATGGTGCGCCAGTGCCAGTCCAACACCTGCCCCGTGGGCGTTTGCACGCAAGATGAACGGCTGCGGGCCAAGTTCACCGGCAATGCGGACAAGGTGGTGAACCTGATCACCTTCTACGCGCAGGAGGTGCGAGAAATCCTCGCCTCCATCGGGGCGCGGAGCCTTGATGACGTGATCGGCCGCGCCGACCTGCTGACGCAGGTGTCGCGCGGGGCTGCGCATCTGGATGATCTGGATCTCAACCCGATGCTCATCACCGTCGATGGGGCGCAGAAGATCAAGTACGACCGCAACAAGCCGCGCAATGTCGTGCCCGATACGCTGGACGCACAGATCGTGGCCGATGCGAGCCGCTTCTTGCAGGATGGCGAAAAGATGCAGTTGTCCTATGCGGTGCAGAACACGCTGCGCACCATCGGGACCCGGACATCGAGCCATATCGTGCAGGCCTTCGGGATGCGCAACGCGCTGCAACCCGACCATCTGACGGTCAAGCTGCAGGGGTCGGCGGGGCAATCGCTGGGGGCCTTTGCCGCGCCGGGTCTGAAGCTGGAAGTGACGGGAGACAGCAACGACTATGTCGGCAAGGGTCTGTCGGGCGGCACCATCGTGGTGAAACCCGTGCAGGACAGCCCGCTGGTCGCGCATGAGAACGTCATCATCGGCAACACGGTCCTGTACGGGGCGACCGATGGCTACCTGTTCGCGGCGGGCCGCGCGGGCGAGCGTTTCGCCGTGCGCAATTCGGGCGCCAAGGTCGTGGTCGAGGGCTGCGGCTCCAACGGCTGCGAATACATGACTGGTGGGGTCGCGGTGATCCTCGGCCGCATCGGGGCCAATTTCGGCGCCGGAATGACCGGGGGCATGGCCTATCTGTACGATCCCGAAGGGATTGCGCGGGTGAACATGAACCTCGAGACGCTGGTGACCTGCCCGGTCACGGTGGCGCATTGGGAAAACCAGCTGAAGGGTCTGATCGAGGCGCATCTGCGCGAGACCGGATCGCGTCGTGCGGCAGACATCCTCCAGCATTGGGAGGTGGAGCGCGGCAACTTCATCCAGGTCTGCCCGAAAGAGATGCTGGACAAGCTGTCCCATCCCATCGCCCACGAGGCCGCTGCCGTTCCGGCGGAGTAACGGGGGCACTTTATCGGCCTTGCGGCCTTTTCGGCGGGGTCATCGCAGGGATGCGATGGCCCCGTCGCCGTTTCGGGGGATCAAGTTTCCAGCAATAACGCCCTGTGCAGGCAGATCTGCCTGCAAAAAGGCCTGTTGCAGGCCCGCTGACCAATTCACGCCGTGACGAAATCGGCCTTTGCGTAGCCCTGCACATACAACAGCGCGGTCAGGTCGCCGTGGTTGATCGCATGGGCGGCCTGCGCCTGCACCACGGGTTTGGCATGGACCGCCACCCCCAGGCCCGCGCGCGTCAACATGCCCAGATCATTCGCCCCGTCCCCGATGGCCAGAACATCGGCCTCGGTGATGCCGAGTTTCGCTGTCAGATCCTCCAGCGCCGCGACCTTGGCCTCGCGGCCAAGGATCGGTTCTGCCACCGTGCCGGTCAGTTTGCCCTGATCGACATGAAGCGTGTTGGCGCGGTGTTCCTGAAAGCCAAGCTTGTCCGCCACAGCGGCGGTGAAGGCCGTGAAACCACCCGAGACAAGCGCGGCATAGGCCCCGTTCGCGCGCATCGTGGCCACCAGCGTGGCGCCGCCCGGCATCATGGTGATGCGGCTGGCCAGAACCTCCGCGATCACGCCTTCCGGCAAACCCCTGAGCAGCGCGACGCGTTCCTTCAACGCCGCCTCGAAATCCAGTTCACCGTTCATCGCGCGCGCGGTGATGGCGGCGACCTTTTCCCCGATGCCCGCGGCGGCCGCCAGCTCGTCGATGCATTCCTGCTGGATCATGGTCGAATCCATGTCGGCCAGAAGCAGTTTCTTGCGGCGGCCCGCGCTGGGCTGGCAGACCAGATCGACCCCTTCGGCGGTCAGGCTGGCACGCATATCCTCAAGATTGCGCGGCGGCTTGAGCAGGGTGAACTCGGCAGCGCAATTGGGGTCGAGCCAGACCGCCGTTCCGCCGCCCAGCGCATCGCGCAGCGCGCGGACCAGCGCCGGTTCAAGGATCATCGCCGGGTTGGTGACAAGCGTCAGGGTGAACATCGCAGCCTCGGGGTCGGTTTTCGCGGCATAGACCATGAAGCGCCGTCGCTGGCCAGTGGCTTTGGCGGTTGGCAGGGCAGGGCGTGCTGCTATGTGTCGGGGCAGGTGGCGTGACGGGTGTCGGCATGAAACAGGCGATTTTGGCGGCGATCGCGGTGCTGTGCATCGCGCTGGGTCTTTGGGGGCTCGAGGCGCCGCGCGCAGGCCTCGAGATTTCGCATGACCGCGTGGGCGAGACGCCTGTCACCGTGATGCGACTGCCCGAAACGCAAGGCCCGGTCGTGGTGATCGCCCATGGCTTTGCCGGATCGCGGCAGTTGATGGCCGCATGGCAACTGAGTCTCGCACAGGCGGGGTTCATCACCGTCAGTTTCGATTTCGAGGGGCATGGCCGCAACCCGGTGCCGATGTCCGGCGATGTCAGCAGCATCGACGGAACAACCCGCCTGTTGATGGAAGAAACCGCGCGCGTCACCGATTACGCGGTCGGTCTGCCCGGTGCAGTGCCGCGCGTCGCGCTGGTGGGGCATTCCATGGCCTCCGACATCGTGGTGCGGCAGGGGCTGGCCGACCCACGGGTCGAGGCGATCGTGGGCATCTCGATCTTCAGCCAGGCGGTGACGGCGGAGGAACCGGCCAACCTGTTGATGCTGAACGGTCAATGGGAAGGCGCGTTGCGCGGCGAGGCGCAGCGCGTGATGGCCGATCTGGGCGCGGTCGAGGGGGAGACGGTCGGCACGCCGGGAGAGGGTTTCGCCCGCCGGGCCGAGGCTGTGCCCTTCGTCGAACATGTGGGGGTGCTTTATGCGCCCGCAGGCATTGCCGCGGGCATCGATTGGATCGGGGCGAGTTTCGGCATGGTGCCGCAGGCCGGGCCGGTCGCGCTTGGCCCCTGGATCGGGCTTGCCCTGTTCGGTGTGGTTCTTCTGGTCCTGCCTGCCGCGCTGCTCTTGCCCGAGGGGCCAGCGCCCTGGCATCCGGGGCGGCGGCTGTTCTGGGCGCTGGCGGTTCTGCCCGCGCTGGTCACGCCGGCCCTGCTCAGCCTGATCGAGACGCGGTTCCTGCCGGTTCTGGTCGCCGATTACCTTGCGTTGCATCTGGCGCTTTATGGCGCGTTGGTGCTGGCAGGCGCGGCATGGGCGGGTGGGCTGCCCGCGCGGCGGGGGCTCTGGCTGGGTCTGGGGCTGGCGCTTTACGGGATCGCCGTCTTCGGCGGGATCATGGACCGCTACGTGGGCAGTTTCGTGCCGCATCCGGGCAGGGTGGCGGTGATCGCCGCGATCCTGCCGGGGGCGGTTCTGGCGATGCTGGCCGATGCCGTGCTGTCGGAGGCCACGCGCGCCGCGCTGTGGCGGCGGGTGGTGGCGCGGGGGATGTTCCTGATATCGCTCGGCGTTGCGGTGGCGCTGGATTTCGAGCGGCTCTTTTTCCTCATCATCATCCTGCCGGTGATCGGGCTGTTCTATCTCAGCTACGGGATGATGGGTCGGTTCGTCGGCAAGCGCACCGGGTCGGTCGTGGCCATGGGCCTGGGGCTTGGCGTGATCCTGGGTTGGGCGCTGGGGGTCACCTTTCCGATGTTCGATCCCGGTCTGTGAGCGCGCGGGGGGCGCTGCCCCCGCCACGGCCGTTCCGGCCGCGTCTCCCCCGGAGTATTTCGGAAACGAAGACGCGATCAGGCGGCAAGCGCCGGGGCGCGATCCTTGAGGGGCGTTTCCCGGATCGGCAGGTGGACGATGGCCGAAAGCGCGCCGACCGCGACGCCGATCCACCAGACCGCCGTGTAATCGCCGTAGACATCGTAGAGCGCGCCGCCCAGCCAGACGCCAAGGAAACTGCCCAACTGGTGTGAAAAGAAGACCAGCCCGTAAAGCGTGCCCATGTAGCGCAGCCCGTAGATGTAGCCGACCAGCCCTGAGGTCAGCGGCACGGTCGCCAGCCACAGCGCGCCCATGACGAGCGAAAAGGCGATGACGGTTTCGGGCGTGATCGGGAAGAGGATGAACAGGCCCGCCGCCAGCGTCCGCCCCACGTAGATCCAGGCGAGAAGGTAGCGCTTGGGGAACCGGTTGCCGAGCCACCCGGCCGTGATCGTGCCCGCGATATTGGCCAGCCCGATCAGCGCGATGGCAAAGGCCCCCAGCGCCGAAGTGGTGGTGATCCCGATCCCCGCCAGCATCGAGCCGGGGTCGATGGGGCCGCACAACTCGGTCACGAAGGCCGGGAAATGCGCGGTGATGAAACCCAGTTGATAGCCGCAGGAGAAAAAGCCGATGAAGATGAGGGCAAAGGACGGATCGCGCACGGCCTTGCCCACGATCTGGCCCATCGTCTCCTCGATCTCGGCCTTGGTGGCGCGGGCGGGCGCGCGCAGGAGCGGCAGGGCGAAGAGCGCACACAGGATCATGCCCGCGAAGATCAGGAAGACCGTTTGCCACGGAAAGAGGCTCAACAACCCCTCGGCCAAGGGCGCACCGATGACCTGTCCCGCCGATCCGGCGGCAGTCGCGATGCCCAGCGTGACCGAACGGTGCCTGTCCGAAGCCGCGCGCCCGACGATGGCAAGGATCACGCCGAACCCCGTGCCCGCGATCCCGAAACCGACAAGAATCTCCAGCAACTGATGCTGGCCCGGCGTGATCGCATAGGCCGAGAACACCAGCCCCGCCGCATACAGCAACACGCCCAAAACGATGGCGCGCCGGTCGCCAAAGCGTTCCGCGATGGCGCCGAAGATCGGCTGCCCGATGCCCCAGGCCAGGTTCTGGATCGCGATGGCAAGGCTGAATTCCGCGCGCAGCCATCCGAATTCCTCGGCGATGGGGATCTGGAAGACGCCGAAACTGGCGCGGATGGCAAAGCCGATCATGATGATCAGGCATCCGCCGATCAGCACGGGTGTGAAAAGGCTGTCCTGTCGGGTCATCTGGCACGCATCCCCTGTCGCTGCGGGCAAGATGCACGGGGTGCGCGCAGCGTCAATTCAGGATGGGTGATGATCCTGACAACAGGTGCTTAACCCCGCGCGCGAATGGCTGTAGTCAGCCGCCCATGGGACAGCATCTGCAAGCGATCTACGACACCCGCGTGGCCGAGGGCCTGTTGCGCCCCGATCCCGCGCAGCGCGCGGCCTTGTTGCGGCTGGAGGATCTGCGCGCCCGGCTGGAAACTCTACCCAAGCCGAAAACGGGCCTTTTCGCGCGGTTCCGCAAAGCCGAACTGCCCGAGGGCAAGCAGGGTCTTTACCTTTGGGGCGGGGTCGGGCGCGGCAAATCCATGCTGATGGACCTGTTCTTTCAACACGCACCCACCGTGGAAAAGCGCCGCGTCCATTTCCACGCCTTCATGCAGGAGGTGCAGGCGGCGCTGCACGAGGCGCGCAAGACGGGCGTGGATGACGCGATCAAACCCGTGGCCGAGGGGATCGCCAAGAACCTCAAGCTCCTTTGTTTCGACGAGATGCAGATCACCGATATCGCCGATGCGATGATCGTGGGCCGCTTGTTCGAGAAACTGTTCGCCGCCGGTGTCGTGATCGTCACCACCTCCAACAGGCACCCGAAAGACCTCTACAAGGACGGCTTGAACCGGCAGCTGTTCCTGCCCTTCATCGCGCTTCTGGAGGATCGGCTGGAGGTTGATCAGCTCGAGGCGATGACCGATTACAGGCAGGATCGGCTGTCCGGCGCGCCGGTCTATTTCTCGCCGTTGGGGTCCGCCGCCACCGAGCGGATCAACGAGATCTGGCGCGATCTGACCGGCGGCCGGGAGGAGGAGCTGTGCCTCGAGGTCAAGGGCCGCGAGGTGCATCTGCCGCGCTACTGGGCGGGGATGGCGCGGGCATCGTTCTGGGATTTGTGCGGGCGGCCGCTTGGCCCGGCCGATTACCTTGCGCTTGTCGGCGCGGTGAAGCTGCTGGTGCTGGAAGGCATCCCGCGCCTCGACGTGACCAAGTTCAACGAGGCCAAACGCTTCGTCACGCTGATCGACGCGCTGTACGAGGGGCAAGTGCGCCTGATCTGCACCGCCGAGGATGTGCCGGAACGGCTCTATCTCGAAGGGGCGGGCAGTTTCGAGTTCGAACGCACCGCCAGCCGCTTGCGCGAGATGCAGGGCGCCGATTGGGGTGCCGGGCGCGACGCGCTGGGTGAATAGGCCGGCCCCCGATGGGGACCGGCCATATGGTCGTGATTACATCGACGACATCGAGACGGCGAAGCCGGTGATGCCGCCCATGCCCAGATCGGCCAGCATGGTGGCCGTGCCGGTGGCCAGATCGATGGCGTAAAGGCCGGCGCTGGCGCTGCCTTCCATCTGCAGAACGGCATAGGCCATGTCGGTGCCTTCCTCGGGCGACACGATGTCGAACCCGCCCATGCCGGACAGATCGGCGGCCATGCCATCGACGGTGACGGAAGCGATGGTCGCCAGCGTGCCGTCATTGTTGGCCAGCGTCACCAGCGCATCGGTTTCGGCATCCAGCGCATATTGCAGCGTGCCCGAAGCCTTCATGCCCGCGATGGCATTGGTATAGGCATTGGCGAAGATCATGGGCGTCGCGCCGACGTTGGCGTCGCCTTCTGCATAGGCCAGATCGGTGAAGCGGCGCAGCGAACCCGCGCGCTCGTCATTGTCGCCGAAACCTTCGGGGAAATAGACGAGGTTGTCACCGGCCGAGGACACGACGCGCACCGCGTCGATGGCGTTGTTGAAGTCGAAGCCGACCATCGCGCCTTCGGCGACCATCGCGCCTTCCATGATGGTTGCGCCCAGATCGGTCATCGCGCCGGACATCGGGTCGATCGTGTAGACCGCGCCGTTGGTGAAGCCCAGCAGGTCGCCGGTCACGGGGCGGTAGGCGATGGCATCGACCGGCATCGCGAGGTCATAGGCCATCACTTCGCCCGGCATCGACAGGTCGGCCATCACAAGCAGCGTGGATCCGTCATTGGCCAGCGCGTGGCCCATCAGGTTCATGTGGCTGTCGGCATGGGCGGGAAGCGCCAGCGCGGTCAGAAGTCCGGCGGTGGTGAGTGTGCGTCGGGTCATCACGTCATCCTTTCATGTCATCTCGTTCGGAACGGGCCGGTCTGCGACCCGTCATGCCCTGAGCCACGAAGGTGGAAGGCCCGAGGTTTCACCCCGGTCGAAAGAAAATTGTTTTCGACATGCGGAAAAATTCGGCGGCGCGATGAATTTCCATGCGTGTGGCGCGCAGGGTCCGGGCCGGGCCGCCGGGCCTGTCTTGACCGGATCGGGGCCGGGCGTAGCCTCGGCTGACCTCAAGCGTGGAGATCCCGATGCCGCACCGCCTTTCGCTCAAGCCTGCCCTGATCCTCGCCCTTCCCCTTGCCGGTTTCGCCGGACAGGCGATGGCGCATACCGGCCCGGGCAGCCATGCCGGTTTCGTCGGCGGCCTGATGCACCCGATGCTGGGATGGGATCACCTCGTTGCCATGCTGGCCGTCGGCCTTTGGGCCGCGACGCTGGGCGGGCGTGCGCTTTATGCGCTGCCGCTCGTCTTTCCCGTGGTGATGGCGCTGGGCGCGGCCATGGGGATCGCGGGCCTTGCCCTGCCGGGGGTCGAGGCCGGGATCGCCGCCTCGGGCGTGGTTCTGGGTCTCCTTGTCGCCTTCGGCCTGCGCGCGCCTCTGGCGGTCTCGGGTACGCTGGTCGGCGCCTTCGCCCTGTTCCACGGCCATGCCCACGGGACCGAGATGCCGGGGGGCTACGGCCCGCTGGCCTATGGCGCGGGCTTCGTCCTCGGGACGATGCTTCTGCACCTCGCGGGCCTCGGTCTTGGCCTTGCCGCGCGGTCGGGCGCGGGGCGTGTGGCCTTGCGCGGCACGGGTGGGCTCATTGCGCTTACCGGGGCCGGTTTCCTGCTCGGCGCGGTCTGAGGCGCGCCGCCCTCAACTGATCGGGATGGACGGGTCGCAATTCAGGCGCACGTCCATCCCATAGGCTTGCAGGGGCGTGAACGGATCGATGGAGCTTGCCTCGATCCAGGTGTTGTCGATGCAGACATCCTGCGCCCAGTTCCCGCCGTTGAAGCCAAAGCCCCCCTCGGCCCCGCAATCGTTGACCTCGCCATTGGCGTTCCATTCCTGGTAGGTCTGCTGGCTGCGGCTGCCCCCGGTCGGAAACATCAGGCTGCGGGTGTCGAAATGCAGTTCCCACGAGGTCTCGGGCGTCAGCATGTCCAGCGACCAGAAACCGATGGGCACGCCATCGCGGAACCCCTGGATGCGAAAGCCCGTCACCTGCGTCTCGTTGATGATGCCGGTATTCAGCAGCGCCTCGGGAAATTCGATCTGCCCTTCCATCGTATAGCCATTGGCCCCGATCCAGCAGAACTGGAACCGGGCGGTGGCCGCGGCGGGCTGCGCCGTCAGAAGGGCGATGGCGGCAAGGGCGAGAGCGGGTTTGGACATGGGGCAGAGGATGGCCGCGCCGCGCCGCGCGTCAAGGCCCCAAAGCGTGTTGCGCAAAAGTGGGAACCGGTTTTGCGCCCTCCGACCATGCGAAATCAAAGGGTGAGGCCGGGCGCGTGAATGCGGCTGAACGGGATACGGCCTAACCGTTTTGCTTCAGGATCTCACCGGCCAGATACAGCGATCCGCAGATCAGCACGCGCGCCTGCGGATCTTCGGCGGTGATGGCGGCAAGGGCTGCGCCGACGCTGTCGGCCTCCTCTGCCACCAACCCGGCGCGGCGCGCGGCGGCGGCGGTCTCCGCGGCGGGCAGGGTCGCGGCCTGACCGGGGATCGACACGGCCCGCAGGCTTTGCGCTACCCGGGCCAAGGGCCTCATGTAACCCGTCACATCCTTGGTGTTCAGCATCCCGCAGATCAGATGGGTGGGCCGCTTGGACAATCCTGCAAGCAGCGCTGCGATGGCATGGGCGGCATGCGGGTTGTGCCCGCCATCCAGCCACAGCTCCACCCCCGGCGCGGCCTCGACCAGCGGGCCATGGCGCAACCGCTGCATCCGCGCGGGCCAGGACACATCGGTCATCGCCGCCTCGCAGGCGGCCTCCCCCATGCCAAGCGCGCGCAGCGCGGCCAGCGCCATCCCCGCATTCTCGACCTGATGCGCGCCCAGAAGTGCGGGCATCGGCAGGTCCAAAAGCCCGGTTTCATCCTCGAAGACCAGCCGCCCGGCCTCGGTCCGGACATGCCAATGCTGGCCATAGGCGATGACAGGCGCGCCCAGACGCGCGGCCTGCGCCTCGATCACCTCGAGCGCGGCATCCTGCTGCCGCCCGACGATCACGGGCACGCCGCGCTTGATGATCCCGGCCTTTTCACCCGCGATCGCGGCCAAGGTGTCGCCAAGGTATTGCTGGTGGTCCATGTCCACGGGTGTGATCACGCACAGCGCGGGCCGCTCGACCACGTTGGTTGCATCCAGCCGCCCGCCAAGGCCCACCTCGAGCAGCGTGTAATCGGCGGGCGTTTCGGCAAAAGCGGCAAATCCCGCCGCTGTCGTGATCTCGAAAAAGGTGATGGGATCCGGCCCGTTGGCCGCAAGACAGCGGTTCAGGATATCGACCAGCCGCGCCTCGTCGATCAGATCGCCCGCGACCCGGATGCGTTCATTGAACCGCGCCAGATGCGGCGAAGTATAGGCGTGACAGCTCAGCCCAGCCCCCTCCAACCCGGCACGGATCATGGCCTGCGTCGATCCCTTGCCGTTGGTTCCCGCGACATGGATCACGGGCGGCAGGTGCCGCTCAGGGTGGTCCAGCGCTGCAAGGATGCGGTGCATCCGGTCCAGCGTCAGGTCGATGACCTTGGGATGCAGCGACATCATCCGGTCAAGGAGGATGCCCGAAGTGATCGCGCTCACGGCTGGACCGCGGCCTTTTCGGCAGGGGCCTTTTCGGGGCTGTCGGGCGCTGGCAGATCGCCGGCCACGGCGGGCGGCAGGCCCATCAGCATCCGGGTGATGGCGATCAGCTCGTCGCGCAATTGCGCGCGCGGCGTCACCCGGTCCAGCATCCCGTGATCCAGCAGGTATTCCGCGCGCTGGAACCCTTCGGGCAGCTTTTCCCGGATCGTCTGTTCGATCACGCGCGGCCCCGCGAAACAGATCAGGGCGTTGGGTTCGGCGATCTGGATATCGCCCAGCATCGCGTAGGAGGCCGTAACACCGCCCGTCGTCGGATGCGTCAGCACCACGATATAGGGCAGCCCCGCCTCCTTGAGCATTTGCACAGCCACGGTCGAGCGCGGCATCTGCATCAGCGACAGGATGCCCTCCTGCATCCGCGCGCCGCCAGCGGCCGAAAACAGGATCAGCGGTCGTTTCAGCGCCACGGCCCGTTCGCAGGCCGCGACGATCGCATTGCCGACATACATGCCCATGGATCCGCCCATGAAGCTGAAATCCTGCGCCGCCGCCACGATGGGGGTGCGCCCGATCTCGCCCTCGGCGACCAGCATCGCCTCGGTCTCCCCGGTCGATTTCTGCGCCGCGCGCAGGCGTTCGGGGTATTTCTTCTGGTCGCGGAATTTCAGCGGATCGTCGATGGGTTTGGGTACCGAAACCTCGGCAAAGACGCCGCCGTCGAACAGCGCCTCGAACCGCGCGCGGGGCGTGATCCCCATGTGATGACCGCAGCCGGTGCAGACGTTCAGCGCATCGGACAATTCGCGGTGGAACAGCATGGTTCCGCATTCGTCGCATTTGGTCCACAGATTCTCGGGCATCTCGCGACGCGAGAAGATCGAGTTGATCCGGGGCCGGACGTAATTGGTAATCCAGTTCATGCGGGGCTCCGCGCCATTCCGTGACAAAGGCTGAGATAAGCGAGCCGGGCGCAGGTTGCAATCGGATCGGGGGTTTTGCCGCTGATGCCTGCAAAGGGGGCTCTGCCCCCGCCACCCGTTCCGGGTGCCTCCCCCGGGATATTTACGAAACGGAGAAACGGGGCCGGGTCGCAAAGCGGATGACAAGCCAGATCGCCAGCGTTACGCCCATGCCCGTCACCAGCATCGGGCGCAGGTCGGCGGCGGGCACGCTGTCCATCGGCAGCGTATAGAGCGCAAGGCCCGACAGCGGGCCGTCGAGCGCGAGGAACAAGATCGCCACCGCGTTGTTGGCGAAATGAAACCCCCATGCCGCGCCGATCGTGCCCGTCCGCGCCGTCAGATCGGCGGCACACAGCGCAAAGAGGAACACCGCGCCCACCACGATCCAGGCGTTGTCCCCCATGACCCCCGGCTGGAAATGCAAGATCGCGAACAGCGCCGACGGCAGCACCATCCACACAAGCGGCGAGGCGAAACGTGCGGCCAGCTGCGTCTGGATGTAGCCCCGGAACAGGATTTCCTCGGCCCCGGTCTGCACAAGGATGCTGACCAGCGCGAGGGGCAGGAAGGCGGCCCAAAGCCCCGGCTGGAGGTTCGCCACCGGCACCAGCCCCGAGGGGATCAGCGCGGTCAACCCGTTCAACAGCGCGCAGACCAGCGCGGCGATGACGAAATGGCGCAGCAGCCGTGCCCAAGGCCCGAACAGCGTCGCCAGCTTGCGCCGGTGCAAAAGCCGCGCGGCGAGGATCGGGCCAAGGCCCATGCCTACAAAGGTGGACAGCACCAGAAGCGTCGCGGTCGGCGTCTCCGCGGTGGCCATGCGGGCCATCCATGTCGTCGCGCCATCGAACCCCGCGACGGCGACCAGCAGGCCGAAAATCACGCCGATTCCCAGCACATAGACAGCCGTGACCAGCACGAGCCCCGTGGCCAGTCGCCAAAGCGCGGCCTGTTGGCGTGCGGGGGCCACGAATTCCGCATGGGCGGCGTACTGCATCGATCCTGCCTTGATCCTGCCGTGTGCGGCTTTTGGTTGGGCACACTTTAGATGGGCAAAGCGGCGGCGGCAATCGCGCTTGTCTGGCCCGTCCCCCGCGTCTATTCCGGGGGGCAACGTGCCAGCCTTCACGCAGATACCAAAGGGAGAGCCCAAGCCATGTCGTCGGGCAAGCTAGACAAATCCAAACTTCCCAGCCGCCATGTGACCGAGGGGCCCGCACGCGCGCCGCACCGGTCCTATTTCTATGCGATGGGGCTGAATGACGAGGAAATCCACCAGCCCTTCGTCGGCGTCGCCACCTGCTGGAACGAGGCTGCGCCCTGCAACATCGCGCTCAGCCGTCAGGCGCAATCGGTCAAGGTCGGCGTGAAAAAGGCCGGCGGGACGCCGCGCGAATTCACCACCATCACCGTGACCGACGGCATCGCCATGGGTCACGAGGGGATGCGCTCCAGCCTCGCCTCTCGCGATGCGATCACCGACACCGTGGAACTGACGATGCGCGGCCATTGCTACGACGCGCTGGTGGGTCTGGCGGGCTGCGACAAGTCGCTGCCGGGCATGATGATGGCCATGGTGCGGCTCAACGTGCCCTCCGTCTTCATCTACGGCGGCTCGATCCTGCCGGGTCGGCTCGACGGCCGCGACATCACCGTGCAGGACGTGTTCGAGGCCGTGGGCCAGCATCAGGCCGGCAATCTCTCGGACGAGGCGCTGGCGATCATCGAACGCGTCGCCTGCCCCAGCGCAGGCGCCTGCGGCGGTCAGTTCACCGCCAACACCATGGCCTGCGTCTCCGAGGCGATTGGCCTTGCGCTGCCCAATTCCTCGGGCGCGCCCGCGCCCTATGAATCCCGCGACCAATACGGCATCGCCTCGGGCGAGGCGGTGATGAAGCTGCTCGCAACCGGCCTGCGCCCGCGCGATATCGTCACCCGCAAATCGCTGGAAAACGCGGCCCGCGTCGTGGCCTGCACCGGCGGTTCGACCAATGCGGGCCTGCACCTGCCTGCCATTGCGCACGAGGCCGGGATCGATTTCGACCTCTTCGATGTCTGCGAAATCTTCAAGGACACGCCCTATTTCGTCGACATGAAGCCCGGCGGCCAATACGTCGCCAAGGACCTCTACGAGGTGGGCGGCGTGCCCGTCGTGATGAAGGAATTGCGCAAGATCGGCCTGATCCACGAGGATTGCATGACCGTCACTGGCCGCACCATGGGTGAGGAACTCGACCTGATCGAGCACGAGGCCGACGGCAAGGTCATCCACCCCGCCGCAACCCCCATCACCCCCACGGGCGGCGTCGTGGGCCTCAAAGGCAATCTCGCCCCCGAAGGTGCCATCGTGAAGGTCGCGGGCATGGCCCCCGAGCAGCAGGTCTTCACCGGCCCCGCCCGCGTCTTCGAATGCGAGGAAGACGCTTTTGAGGCGGTCAAGACCCGCGCCTACAAGGAAGGTGAGGTCATCGTGATCCGCAACGAGGGTCCGCGCGGCGGCCCCGGTATGCGCGAAATGCTGGCCACCACCAGCGCGCTCTCGGGTCAGGGCATGGGCAAGAAGGTTGCGCTGATCACCGATGGCCGGTTCTCGGGCGCGACCCGCGGCTTCTGCGTCGGCCATGTCGGTCCCGAGGCGGCGGTTGGCGGCCCCATCGGCCTGCTGAAAGACGGCGACATGATCACCATCAACGCGATCACCGGCGAATTGTCCGTGGCGCTCTCCGAGGATGAGCTCGAGACCCGCCGCAAGGCATGGGCAGGCCCGCGCGAAACGATCTACGCCACCGGCGCGCTGTGGAAATACGCCCAGCTCGTCGGCCCCGCGGTCAAGGGCGCTGTCACCCATCCGGGGGGCACCCACGAGAAACATGTCTACGCCGACCTGTAATCCTCCAAGGCCTTGGCAGGCCGCCCGCGTGGCGGCCTGTCTTGCCGCCGTGGCGCTTCTGGCAGGTTGCGGCGGCGGCTTTCTCTGGGGCGGTGCCGAAGACGCCCCGACCGAGGTCGCGGTCACGCAGGATCTGATCGTCATCACCGGCCCCGAGGGCTATTGCGTCGATCCCACCGCCACCCGCAGCAGCGAGGATACGGGCTTTGTCCTGATGGGTAATTGCGCCGCCATCGCCAATTCCCGCCGCGTGGTGCAACCCGCCACCCCGGCCGTGCTGACCGCCGCCGTCGCCGCCCCCTCCGCAGGGGGGCGTCTCGCCGACAGCATGGGCGGCCTCGACGCGTTCTTCCGCTCCGAGGATGGTCTGCGTCTGGTCAGCCGCGCAGGCGATCCTTCCACTGTCACGATCCTCGAAACCCTGATCGATGGTGATGTCTTCCTCCTCAATGCCAGCGACAGCAGCGAAGGCGCGATCGAGGGCGTGCAGCCCGACTACTGGCGCGCCTATCTCGACATCGGCGACCGCCTTGCCACGCTGTCGGTCATCGCGCTCGAAGATCGCGCCCTGAGCCGGGAGGAAAGTCTCGAAACCCTGCGCGGCTTCGTCGCCGCGGTCCGGCAGGCCAATCTCGCTCCTGTCCCGCCCGGGGCCGTTCTGCCTCAGGGCGTGCCGATCGCGCCACTGGGCGAACCCGCCGCACCGGCGGCCGTGCCGCTCGACCCGCCGCCGCGCGCGATCCCGCCCGATGGCCGTCGCCTCTTTAACATCGGTATTTTTCGGCGCATCTTCGGGTAACGCGCCGACGGTCACGAGTAAGGTTTGTAATGGGAAATCAACGTCTCGGATTTCTGGATCGCTTCGGATTGTCCCGAACGCTTGGCCGGTGGACCCGCGCCATGCAGGCACCCGCCGTTTTGCCGGCGCGGGATCTTGCCAGTTTGCATAGCCAGATGCGCATGACGCGCGACCGCATCGACGGCCTTGCCGCGCAGGCGCAGCTTGCGTTGCTGCAACGCGCCGTGGCCGATGACGGCATCGACCGGCCCGATCAATGCGATTGGGCCGAACGTTCCGCACCGTGGCGCCACCGGGTTACACCGCGCGGGCAGGTCCGCCCCGGCTCGCCGCATCAGGTCGGCGGCGGCATGACCCTGTTCCACGACGCCGCCGAGGCGGACCTCGTGTTGCGGCAAGATCCCGCGCCGCCGGGTCTGCACGGCCCTCTGTTCGCCCTCGTCTTCGAGGTCTACCGCTTCGACGGATCCTTCCTCTCGCTGGTGCAGGACCTGCCCGAAACCGCCTTGCAGGGTCTGACGCGCAACCATTTCGTCTCCGTCCACCTGCGCATGACCCGCGAGCACCCGATCGAGGTCTATGCCCGCCTCAACGTGCAGCACGGCCCCAATCAGGAACAACTGGTCCGCCAGATCGCGTTCCGGGACGATATCGGGCGGGCCGAATTCGACCTCGCCTACACCAAGATCAACGAGAAACGCATCGAAAAGGCTTGGCTCGACCTGATCCTCGAAGGCCCCGAGATGAACCGTCTGGCGATCCTCGACATGGTCGTCCTGCGCGCCCCTCGGGCGGATATCTGAGAAAGGATGCCGATGACCGATCTGTCGCTCACCCGTGTCCGGTTGCAGGGCGGCCGCTACGAGGCGCTGCTCGATGCCGCCGCGCCGACCGCGATCGAAGCGGTCCATGACGGCAAGGTCATCGCGGTCGCGCGGCTCTCTCCCGAAGACAGCGCGCCGGGCCGGTTCCGCGTCGCCCTCGACCTGCCCGCCATCGTGATCGGCGAGGGCGTTCAGATCGTCACCATCCGCGCCGCGCAATCGGGCCACGTCCTCGACCGTGTCACCCTGATGTCTGGCGATCCGCTGGACGAGGATATCAGGGCCGAGCTGGCCCTGCTCCGCGACGAGCTGGAATTGCTCAAGCATGCGTTCCGCCGCCATTGTGCCGACACCACCGGCCGCTGACCGGATGCACCGATGACGCCGCGTTGCGCGTGACACAGGCGGTGTCTCCCGGTTAGCTGCCCGTCAACCGGTCACGCAGGGAGGGCAGCATGACCCACGCCACCTATCCGCATCTTCTGGCGCCGCTGGATCTGGGCTTCACCACGCTGAAAAACCGCGTGCTCATGGGCTCCATGCACACCGGGCTGGAGGAAAGCGGCGATTGGTCCCGCGTCGCGGCCTTCTACGCCGAACGTGCGCGTGGGCAGGTCGGGTTGATCGTGACGGGCGGCATGGCCCCCAACAGGGAGGGCGGCGTTTTCCCCGGTGCGGCGGGCCTCTTCACGCCGCAAGACATCGCCAATCACCGTATCGTCACCGATGCCGTCCATGCCGAGGGCGGCAAGATCGCGATGCAGATCCTCCATGCCGGGCGCTACGCCTATTCCCCTGATTGCGTCGGCCCCTCCCCGATCAAATCGCCCATCTCCCCCTTCCCGCCGCGCGAACTGGACGAGGCGGGGATCGAAAAACAGATCGCCGATATCGTCACTGCCGCCGCCCGCGCGCGCGAGGCCGGGTATGACGGGGTCGAGATCATGGGGTCCGAGGGGTATTTCCTCAACCAGTTCCTCGTGACCCACACGAACAAGCGCACCGACCGCTGGGGCGGCGCGTTCGAGAACCGGATGCGCCTGCCGGTCGAGGTGGTGCGCCGCGCCCGCGCCGCCGTCGGTCCCGATTTCATCATCATCTACCGCCTTTCGATGATCGACCTCGTGCCCGAGGGCTCGACCCATGACGAGGTGGTCCAACTGGCCCAGGCGATCGAGGCCGCGGGCGCCACGATCCTCAACACCGGCATCGGCTGGCACGAGGCACGCATCCCGACCATCGCCACCTCCGTCCCGCGCAAGGCCTTCGCCTGGGTCACGCAGAAACTGATGGGCAAGGTGGGCATCCCTGTCATCACCTCGAACCGCATCAACACGCCCGAGGTCGCCGAAGAGGTGCTGGCCACCGGCTGCGCCGACATGGTGTCGATGGCCCGCCCCTTCCTCGCCGATCCCGATTTCGTCGCCAAGGCGATGGCGGGGCAGGCAGACCGGATCGCGCCCTGCATCGCCTGCAATCAGGCTTGCCTCGATCATACCTTCTCGGGGCGTCTCACCTCCTGCCTCGTGAACCCCCGCGCCTGCCACGAGACCGAATTGCGCTACGATCCCGCGCCTGCGCCCAAACGCATCGCCGTGGTGGGGGCAGGCGCGGCAGGCATGGCCACCGCGATCACCGCCGCCGAACGCGGACATTCCGTGACGCTCTGGGACAAGGCGGCGCAGGTGGGCGGACAGCTCAACATGGCCAAGACCATTCCCGGCAAGGAAGAATTCGTGGGCCTCGTCGATTGGTTCGCCACGATGCTCCACCGCCACGGCATCGACCTGCGACTGGGAACTACGCCCTCCGTCGCGGACCTGTGCGGTTTCGACGAGGTGGTGATCGCCACGGGCGTCACCCCCCGCGACCCCGGCATTCCCGGTCAGGACGGCCCCAACGTGCTCTCCTATGTCGATGTGCTGGCGGGCAAGGCCACGGTCGGCTCCCGCGTCGCCGTGGTGGGCGCGGGCGGCATCGGTTTCGACATGGCCGAATTCCTCGTCCATGACGGCGACAGCCCCACCGAGGTACCCGAGCTTTGGCGCCGCGAATGGGGCGTCGCCGACCCCGCCCTCCATCGCGGCGGCCTCGCCCCCGAAGGCCCCCGGCCCGACGCCCCCGCCCGGCAGGTCGTTCTCTTGCAGCGCAAGGCCGAAAAGCCCGGCAAACGGCTGGGCAAGACCACCGGCTGGATCCACCGCGCCAGTCTCAAGATGAAAGGGGTCAAGATGGTCACGGGCGTCAATTACGAAAGGATCGACGCGCACGGCCTTCATGTCACCTTCGGCGCGGCGCGCGAAAACCCGACCTTGATCGAGGTCGACACCGTCATCCTCTGCGCGGGGCAAGAGGTGAACCGCAGCCTCGCCGATGCGCTCATGGACGAAGGCATCGCCTGCCATGTCATCGGCGGCGCGGATGTGGCCGCCGAGCTTGACGCCAAACGCGCCATCGATCAGGGCGCACGGCTGGCGGCGCGGTTCTAGGGGGCGCTGCCCCCGTCGCCTTTGGCGACTCCCCCGGAGTTTTTTGGCCAAGATGAAGGGGCAGATTGCCTCAAGGCGCACCCCGCGCCCGGCCTTGGCGGATTGGCTACCGCTGTGTCCGGGTCACGGGGCTTCTTCACCTTGGACGCCGAATCGCTCTCCAGCTATCGGCGCAGGCCCAATCTCGCCCGTTAACCTTAACGCGCGGTGAACAGGGGCAAGCGCGCGCCGCTCCCCTTCATCTTGGTGAAAAAACTCCCGCCGGAGGCTCCCGCAGACAGCCACGGGCGGTGGCCTCAGGGGATCAGCCCTTCAGCCGCCGATTGCGTGCCGCGATCAGCTTCAGCCGCAGCGCGTTGAGCTGGATGAAGCCCTGCGCGTCCTTCTGATCGTAGGCGCCTGCATCCTCCTCGAAGGTCACATGCGCCTCGGAATAAAGCGACCGATCCGACCAGCGCGCCACCGTCCGCGCCGACCCCTTGTAGAGCTTCACCCGCACAATGCCCGCCACATGCTCCTGGCTCTTGTCGATCAGCGCCTGCAGCATCTCCCGCTCGGGCGAGAACCAGAAGCCGTTGTAGATCAGCTCCGCGTAGCGCGGCATGATCGAATCCTTCAGGTGGCCGGCACCCGAATCCAGCGTGATCTGCTCGATCCCGCGATGCGCCTCCAAAAGGATCGTGCCGCCGGGCGTCTCGTAGATGCCGCGCGACTTCATCCCGACAAAGCGGTTTTCCACCAGATCGAGCCGGCCCACCCCATGCTTGCCGCCAAGCTCGTTGAGCTTGGTCAGGATCGTGGCGGGCGACATGGCCACGCCGTCGATCGCCACTGCATCGCCACGCTCGAAGGTGATTTCCACCATCTCGGGCTGATCGGGCGCATCCTCGGGATGGACGGTGCGCTGGTAGACGTAATCGGGCGCTTCCTCGCCGGGGTTTTCCAGAACCTTCCCCTCGGAGGAGGTGTGCAACAGGTTCGCATCGACGCTGAAGGGCGCTTCGCCGCGCTTGTCCTTGGCGATGGGGATCTGGTTGGCCTCGGCGAATTCCAGAAGCTTGGTGCGCGAGGTCAGGTCCCACAACCGCCACGGCGCGATCACCTTGATCTCGGGGTTCAGCGCATAGGCGGACAGCTCGAACCGTACCTGGTCGTTGCCCTTGCCCGTCGCGCCATGGCTGACCGCATCAGCGCCCGTCATCGCCGCGATCTCGACCAGCCGCTTGGAAATCAGCGGCCGCGCGATCGACGTGCCGAGCAGGTACAATCCTTCATAGAGCGCATTGGCCCGGAACATCGGGAAGACGAAATCGCGTACGAATTCCTCGCGCAGATCCTCGATGAAGATATTTTCGGGCGCGATCCCCAGCATCTCGGCCTTCTTGCGCGCCGGCTCCAGCTCTTCGCCCTGGCCCAAATCGGCGGTGAAGGTCACGACCTCGCAGCCATATTCCGTCTGCAGCCATTTCAGGATGATCGAGGTGTCGAGACCGCCGGAATAGGCAAGGACGACCTTCTTCGGTGCAGACATGGCGCGGGCTCCATCGGCTTTCGGATTGACCGCGCGGGCGATACCGGGTTTTCACTCGATGGGCAAGGTGACCGGAGGGTGTGATGGATTACGGGTATCAATTGCTGCGCCATGTCGTGCAGCAGGTCTTCGGCAACCTGCGGCAGGCGGCGCAGCTGACGCTGGCGCTGTTCGTCCTGCCGCTGGCCGGTTTCGTCCTGCTCACCGGCGGCACGGCGGCGGGCGTGGCCGAGGGGTTCGGCGGCGGCACCCTTCTTGGCATGCTCCTGCTGATCGTCGTGGCCGTCACCGCCTATGGCTGGGCGGCGGTCGGCTGGCACCGCTATGTCCTGCTCGAAGAGACGGGCAACGGCCTGATCCCGCCATGGCGGGGCGACCGGATCCTGTCCTACCTCGGACGCGCCATCGCCGTGGGCCTCGTCGTGATCCTTGCCGTGATGGGCGGGTCGCTCGTGGTTGGCCTGATCGCGGCTGTCACGCAATCCTTCGCCGTGGCGCTGGTCCTCGGCATCGGCCTCGTTTTCCTTGCCTCTTGGGTCGCCACGCGGATCGGCCTTGTTCTCCCCGCCGCGGCGCTGGGCGAGAGTATGAGCTTGCGCGAAAGCTGGACGATCACGCGCCCCGTCGCCAGCCAGATCCTCCTGCCCCTGATCGTCATCGCGCTGGTCGCGGGGCTTGCGCAGCAGCTTGTCCTGCTGATCTTCGGGCAAAGCGTCACGGTCGAGATGTTCGGCGTGGCGCAGGACCAGATCGTGCTTTCGGTCCCGGGGCAGGTCATCAACGGGCTCCTGTCCTGGCTGCAGATCCTCGTGAACCTCGCCCTGATGACCACGCTCTACGGCAATCTTGTCGAGGGGCGGCAACTCAACTGACACTGGACAGGACCGGGGCTTTCCGGCAGGCCGGGGATCATGATGGATTTCGCCGATCACGCCCGCGCTGCGACCCTTGCCCTGCGGGATCTGTTCCCGCCCACGCCGCTCCAGCGCAACCTGCACCTGTCCGAACGCTTCGGCGCCGATATCTGGCTGAAACGGGAGGATCTGTCGCCGGTCCGCTCCTACAAGCTGCGCGGCGCGTTCAACGCCATGCGCAAGGTGCTGGCGGCTGATCCTTCGGCCTCGCGCTTCGTCTGCGCCAGCGCGGGCAACCATGCCCAGGGCGTGGCCTTCGTCTGCGCCCATTTCGGCGTGACCGGGCGCATCTTCATGCCCGTCACCACCCCGGAACAGAAGATCATGAAAACCCGGACCTTCGGCGCCGGCCGGGTCGAGATCGTGCTGACAGGTGATTTCTTCGATGAAACGCTGGCCGCGGCCAAGGCCGAATGCGCCGCCACCGGCGCGCATTTCCTGTCGCCCTTCGACGATCCGGACGTGATCGAGGGGCAATCTTCCGTCGCGGTCGAAATGCTCGATGAAATGGGGCAGGCCCCCGACCGGTTGATCCTGCCTGTGGGCGGCGGCGGCCTGTCGGCGGGCATGATCTCGTATCTCGATGCCGTGGGGGCGGCGACGCGGGTGACATTGGTGGAACCGGCGGGGGGCGCCAGCCTGTCGGCCGCGCTGAAAACCGGTGCGCCCCAGACTATCCCGATCACCGACACTTTCGTCGACGGGGCCGCCGTCGCCCGCATCGGCGACCGCACCTTCGACGTGTTGCGCAAGCTGTCGCCCGCCGATGTTCTGATCGCGCCGGAAAACCGGATCTGCGTCACCATTCAGGAAATGCTCAACATCGAGGGTATCGTTCTGGAACCCGCCGGCGCGCTGTCCGTCGATGTCCTCGCCGAGATGCGCGAACAGATCGCGGGCCAGACGGTCGTTTGCGTCACCTCGGGCGGCAATTTCGATTTCGAACGCCTGCCCGAGGTCAAGGAACGCGCCCAGAACTGGCAGGGCCTCAAGAAATACTTCATCCTCCGCCTGCCGCAGCGCCCCGGTGCGCTCCGCGATTTCCTCGACCTGCTGGGGCCGGACGACAATATCGCCCGCTTCGAATACCTGAAAAAGAACAGCCGCAATTTCGGCTCGGTCCTGATCGGGATCGAAACCAACGATGCTGCGAATTTCGAGTCGATGATCGCCCGCGTCACCTCGCGCGGGTTTGGCTTCCGCGACATCACCGCAGACGAGGTTCTGGCCGATTTCCTGATCTGATCTCCCGGCTCAGGCCGCGCTGGCCAGACCGGGGATATCGGGCGCGATGGCCGCTAGCGACAGGGCGAAAATCTCTGCGATGGCGGCAATGTCGGGGGACGCGCCGATACGACAGGCGGCTTCGGCCCGGCCGCAGGCCTCGGCCATGGCGGACAGTCCCAGATTGGCGGCGCTGCCGCGCAGGAAATGGAAATCGGCCGCCGTGGCGCGGGCCGGATCGCCTGTCAGCCGGTCCAGATGTTCGGTCATCTCGGCCACGAAGACACAAGCCAGATCGGCGAAATCCTCCGCCCCGATATCCTCTCGCAATCCGTCCAGACGAGTCCTGTCGATCATCAGCGCGCTCCCTGCCGATGGACGCAGAATGCGGCCCTTGCCTTAACGCATTCTTACCAACCGCGTCAGGCTTGTATCGGATTGTCCGCTTCATCCCCCGTTAATCCCTCTGCCTGCATGGAGCGCCGTCTCACGCGCGCAGGTTTCCATGTTGCACCACGGCCCCTCTCGAACCTGGCCCGCCGCCACGCCGGCGCTCGGCCCCATCTTGCCCGACCCCATCCTGCCCGGCCGCGTTCTGGTGATCGAAGATAGCCGCGCCCAGCGGATGATGCTCTGCACACTCCTGCGCCGCTGGGGGCATCAGGTGGTGGATTGCGACAATGCCCTCGCCGCACTCGATGTGGCGATGGACCCGACCATCACGCTCATCCTCAGCGACTGGATGATGCCCGGCCTGACGGGGCCCGAGTTCTGCCGCCGCCTGCGCGCCTTGCGCCGCGAAGCCTATGCCTATGTCATCCTTCTCACTTCCCGGTCCGAGGACGGGGATTTGACCGAAGGTCTGGCCGCAGGGGCCGACGATTTCCTGACCAAGCCGGTCCGCGCCCCGGAACTCCGCGCGCGGATGAACGCGGGCGCGCGCATCGTCGCCATGCAGCGCGAGATGGTCGACAAGAACCGCCGCCTCTCCGATGCGCTGGACCAGATCCGCGCGCTCTACACCACCCTCGACCGCGATCTGGACGAGGCGCGCAGGCTGCAACAGGCCCAGCTTCAGGACCGGTTCCGCCGCTTTCCCGGGGCCGATGTGTCGCTCTGGCTCAAACCCTCTGGGCCCATCGGCGGTGACATGGTGGGCTGGTTTCCCGTTCATGATCGCATGATCGGGGTTTTCGGCCTCGACGTGGCGGGCCATGGCGTCGCCTCCGCCATGATCGCCGCCCGCGTCGCGGGAATGCTCAGCGCCGCCACACCGGATCAGAACATCGCCCTGACACGCGGCCCTGATGGCAGCTTTCTGCCCCTGTCCCCCGATCTCGCCGCCGCGCGGCTCAACCGCATGATCTTGCGGGAAATGGGCGGGGAGCGGTATTTCACGCTCTGCCTCGGCTTTCTCGATCTTGCCACGGGCCAGATGCGGATGGTGCAGGCGGGTCATCCCCACCCGATGCTCCTGCGCAAGGGTGGCGATATCGATCTCTTGGGCACGGGCGGCCTGCCCATCGGGTTGGTGGAGGATGCCAGCTATACGACGCTGAACCTGCAGCTCGCCCCCGGCGACCGCCTCGTGATCCATTCCGACGGTCTGACCGAATGCCCCGGTGCTGATGGCACGACCCTCGATGAACCGGGCCTTGCCGCGCTTCTTGCGCGTTATGCCGACCTCACCGGCCCCGATCTCCTCGCCGCGCTTGACCGCGACCTGTCGGATTTCGCCGGAACCCCGGCCTTGCCCGATGACGCCTCCGCCGTGGTGATCGACTACCGCGGCTGAAGCAATCCGCGCGCCACCCTCAGGAAATGCCGGTCGCCCGACACCGCCAGCCGCTCCGCCGCCACCTCCCACGGCAGGAACACCGCCGTATGGCCCGGTTCCGTCGGCGGCCCCCGGCGCGGCCCCAACCGCGCAAGGTAGACATGGCACAGCTTCAGCGCGAAGAGATCGTATTCCGGCATGTAGGTGTAGCGGTGAAACATGCCCAGCTTGCGCGGCGCATGGATCGCGTAGCCGGTTTCCTCCATCACCTCGCGGTAGAGCGCGCTCAACGGCTGCTCGCCCGGATCGATCCCGCCACCCGGCAATTGCAGCTCGGGCCGGGGTTCTTCCTGAAACGTCGCCAGGATCCCGTCGCCCGACGCGATCACCGCATAGACACCCGGCCGCGGCACATAGGGGCGGCCCGGCTCGGGCCAGTCTCCGAAACGTCGGTTCATCGCGCTCTCCGTTCTCTCGCCCCCTTCTGCCAGACCCCGCGCCCCCCGCCTATCCCCCTCTCGCCAAGCCTTGCGCCTTGGGCTAAGGGACCGCCATGACCGAGGATCAGATCGCCGCCATCCGCGCCACCGCCGCCCGCGTCCTGAGGACCGAGGGCGAAGCCGTCACCGCCATGGCCGACGCGCTCCCCGATGATTTCGCCCCGGCGGTCGAAGCGATCCTCGCCACAAAGGGCCGCGTGATCCTGTCGGGCATCGGCAAATCCGGCCATATCGCCCGCAAGATCAGCTCCACCTTCGCCTCCACCGGCACGCCGTCGGCCTTCGTCCACCCGGCCGAGGCCAGCCATGGCGATCTGGGCATGGTCACGCCGGGCGATCTGACGATCCTCATCTCCAATTCCGGCGAAACCGCCGAATTGCGGGACATGGTCGCCCATGTCGCCCGCTTCGCCATTCCCATGATCGCCATTTCGGGCCGCGCCGACAGCACGCTCATGCGCGCCGCCGATTACCGCCTTGTCCTGCCGCAAGCGCCCGAGGCTTGCGTGATCGGCATGGCGCCGACCACCTCCACTACGCTCACGCTGGCCTTGGGCGATGCGCTGGCCGTGGCCACGATGGAACGGCGCGGTTTCCTGCCTGAGAATTTTCGCACCTTCCACCCGGGCGGCAAGCTGGGCGCGCAACTCTCCAAGGTGGCGCAGCTGATGCATACGGGCGACGCCCTGCCGCTCGTGCCCGCCGATCTGCCCATGGCCGACACGCTCATCGTGATGAGCGAGAAAAGCTTCGGCATCGCCGGCGTGACCGAAGGGGACAGGCTTGTCGGCGTCATCTCCGACGGCGACTTGCGCCGCAACATCGCTCATCTGATGGACCGCACAGCCGGTCAGGTCGCCACCCGCAAACCCCGCGTCATCGCCCCCGACGATCTCGCGGCCGAGGCGATGGCGGTCATGTCCGGCAACCGTATCACCGCGCTGTTCGTGGTGGACCCAGATGGCCAGCCCATCGGCCTGTTGCACCTGCACGATTGCCTGCGCGCAGGGCTCGCCTAGAGCATGTCGCGCAAAAGTGGGAACCGGTTTTGCGCTCCTCGGACATGCGACATCAAAAGGTCAGAGGGCGGCGCGTGAATGCGAATGAACGCGGGCGGGCTCTAATCACACCCCGAAATACTCCCGATACCAGTCCACAAACCGCGCCACGCCGTCTTGGACGGTGGTTTGGGGGCGATACCCCGTCAGGCTCTGCAACAGGCTCGCATCGGCCCAGGTCGCGGGCACATCGCCCGGCTGCATGTCCATGTAATTGCGGTCCGCCCGTCGCCCCGTCGCGGTCTCGATCGCCTCGATGAACTCGGTCAGGCGCACGGAATCGGAATTGCCGATATTCACCACACGGAAGGGCGCGACCGGGCTCAGGCTGTCGCCCTCGGGCACGGCATCGGGCGTGGCGGGCCGTACCGGCACCGCGTCGATCAACCCCACGATCCCGCTCACCAGATCGGCGACATAGGTGAAATCCCGGCTCATATCGCCGTGGTTATACACGTCGATGGGCCGATCTTCCAAAATCGCCTTGGTGAACTTGAACAGCGCCATGTCGGGCCGCCCCCATGGCCCGTAGACGGTGAAAAACCGGAACATCGTCACCGGCAGCCCGTAAAGATGCGCATAGGAATGCGCCATCGCCTCGTTCGCCTTCTTGGTCGCGGCATAGAACGACATCGGCGTATCCGCCTTCTGCGTCTCGGCAAACGGCATGTCCGTATTCGCCCCATAGACGGAGGAGGTGGAGGCCATCAGGCTATGTTCAGGCGGAAAGGCCCTGATCGCCTCGAGCAGGCGAAAGGTGCCGATCAAATTCGCTTCGACATAGCTTTCGGGATTGTCGATCGAATAGCGCACGCCCGCCTGCGCGGCCAGATGGACCACCGCATCGGGGCGAACCTCCTCCATCAGCCCATTGAGCAGGCCCGGCGCTTCGATCCTGTCGTTGACGACACGGAACCTTGCGTTCTGCATCAGCATCGCCTGCCGCCGTTCCTTGATCCGGACATCGTAGTAATCGGTCATCGCATCGACGCCGACCACCTCCCAGCCCTCGGCCAACAGCCTTGTGCAGAGGTGGAAACCGATAAACCCAGAAGATCCGGTTACAAGTGCCTTGCGCGTCATTCCCGCATCCCGTCGTTGCAAACCCATTTCCACGAACTCGCGCACATCTCGTCCAATGTCTTCTCGGTGCGAAAGCCCAAAACCTCGGCCGCCTTGTCGGCGCGCGCCACGTAGACGGGCACGTCGCCGGGGCGGCGCGCGACGATCTCGTAGGGCAGGGCGCGATTGCTGGCCCGCTGATAGGCCGCGATCACCTCCAGCACGGAATAACCCCGCCCGGTGCCAAGGTTCACACAATGCCCCCGCCCGGTCTCGAACAGTTTTTCGAGCGACAGCACATGCCCCCGCGCCAGATCCTCGACATGGATGTAATCGCGCACCCCCGTGCCGTCGGGCGTGTCGTAATCATCTCCGAACACCGCGATCTTGGGCAATTCCCCCGTCGCCACCTTGGCCACGAAAGGCATCAGGTTGTTGGGGATGTCATTGGGGTCTTCCCCGATCAGCCCCGATGCATGTGCGCCCGCCGGGTTGAAATACCGCAACACGCCGAATGCCCACTCGGGGTTCGACCGCGTCAACCAATCCAGCATCTGTTCGCCAAGGATCTTGGTCTGACCATAGGGGTTCATCGCCCGGAACTCCGCCGTTTCCGGCGTCGGCGTCTCGTCGGGGATGCCATAGACCGTGGCGGATGACGAAAACACCAACTTCCGGCACCCGGCCTTGTCCATCGCCTGCAACAACGTGGTCAGCCCGCCGATGTTGCAATCGAAGTACTCCAGCGGCCGCGCCACGCTGTCGCCCACTGCCTTCAGCGCCGCGAAATGCACCACTGCGTCGAAAGGCTCCGCGCCGAAAACCTGCGCCAGCTTGCCCGCGTCGCGCGTATCGCCCTCGATCAGGCGCACGGGACGGCCCGTGATCCGTTCCAGCCTGTCGGCGATGCCGCGCCGCGCGTTGCAGAAATTGTCGAGGATCACGACATCATGGCCCGCCTCGACCAGCGCCACATAGGTGTGGGAGCCGATATACCCGGCCCCCCCGGTCAGCAGGATGCGTTTCGTCATGGCCCGTCTTGTCACCGTCAAATCGCGGTGACGCAATCACGCTTTTTCGCCCGAACACAACCCCCGGCGGTCTTCCGCGCCCGCGTGGCCGGTCCCATGGGCAGGGCAGAATTGCATCGCAGCGCGGGATTGTGTCGCCCGCGATTGACCCTGCGGACAAGTTGCGTAGGGTGTGCGCGCGTATGTGAACGGTTCCCGAAAGTGTGGGGTTTTAATGATTTTCTGTGATGCGCGGCGTCTGGGTCTTGCCCTCCTGTCCATTGCCGCGCTTGCGGGCTGCGAAATCCTGCCCCGGGGTGCCGCCGTCGAACGCGAAATCGTCTCCGTCGCGCAGGGCGAAACCGCCGATTTCCGCGTCTATCCCGTGGATCGCGCCTTTTTGGCACAGGTCGAGGGCTGGCCTCGCACCGGCGAGGCGTCGCATCCATGGCTACCCACCAGCGGCGGGGCCCGGACGCAGGTCATAGCCCCCGGCGACACGCTCGAAATCACCATCTGGGACAGCAACGAAAACTCGCTCCTATCCTCTCCCGGTCAGCGGCAGGTCGAGATCCAGTCCCTCTCCGTCGCGCCCGATGGCACCGTTTTCGTGCCCTATGTGGGCGACACGCGGGTGTCGGGCCTGACGCTGCAACTCGCCCGCCAACACCTGCAAGAGGCGATCGATGCCGTCGTGCCCTCCGCGCAGGTGCAGGTCACGCTGGCCGAAGGGCGCACCAATTCCGTCGATCTGGTCGGCGGCGTCGCCAATCCGGGCGCCTATCCGCTGCCCGACCGCAACTATACCGTGCTGAACCTCTTGGCGGCGGGCGGCGGCGTGCAACCCGCCCTCGTCAATCCCCAGATCCGCCTGCGCCGCGGCGGCAGGGTCTACGGCACCTCCGTCTCCCGGCTCTATGCAGATCCCGGTCTCGATACGCTCCTGCATGGCGGGGATCAGGTGATCGTCGAACAAGATGGCCGCCAGTTCCTGTCGCTTGGCGCGGCGGGCCAGCAAAGCCACCACCGCTTCCCGCAGGACCGCGTGACCGCACTCGATGCCATGGCGATCATCGGCGGCGTCGACAGCCGCCGCGGCGATCCCGGCGGCATCTTGATCCTGCGCGAATATCCCGACAGCGCCCTGCGTCTCGACGGCACCGGCCCCGAACAGCCGCGCGTCGTGTTCACGCTCGACCTGACCTCGGCCGATGGCCTGTTCAGCGCCCGCAATTTCGACATCCATGCGGGCGATCTCGTCCTCGTCACCGAAAGCCCGATCACCTCCGCCCAGACCATCTTCGGCCTGATCGGCTCGGTCTTCGGCCTCGCCAACCAGACCTCGAACCTCGGGGATTGACGCCTACCGCGGCAGGGCGATCGCCTTGCCGCGCGGCACCAGGCTGTTGATCTTCTCCAGATGCACCGGCAGGCAGCGCGTGGTGAAGTCGTAGCGCTCCACCATCTGCGCCCGCGCGTTCCGCCCCAGATGCGCAAAATCGCCGGGGGCCTCCAGCACCTCGATCACCTGCCGCGCCAGCGCCTCGTGATCGTGGAAATCCACCAGCATCGCGGTCTCGCCATGGGTCATCACCTCGCGCACCGGCGCGGTGTCCGAGGCCACGATTGTCGCCCCCATCGACATCGCCTCCATACTCGACCACGACAGCACGAAAGGCACCGTCAGATAGACGTGGCAGCGCGACACCCGGATGATCTCCTGGTAGGCCGCATAGGGCACCCGCCCCAGGAAATGCACCCGGCTCCAATCCAGGCTGTCGCCCACCTCCCGCTCCATATCGGCCCGGTAACCGCCCTGCGCATCGCTTGCCTTGCCATAGGACACGTCGTTGCCGCCGATGATCAGCGCCCGCGCCTTGGGCCGCGCCTCGAGGATCTTGGGCAGCGCCCGCATGAACTTGTGGAACCCCCGCGTCGGTTCCATGTTCCGCGCCATGTAGGTGAACACCTCGTCCTCGCGCGTCACCGCCCGGCCCAGCCGCCCCAGCGGCACCGCCGCCTCCGCCTTGGGCAGCAACCTGTCGGTCCGGATCCCGTCATGTTCGACATAGATCTTGGACCGGAACGCCTCCGGGTAGGTGTCACGCTGGAACAACGTGGGCGATTGCCCAAGATCGACAGTGTGGAAATTCGCGAAATTCACCGCGTTGCGCGCATGCATCAGGAACCGCGCATGATCCGACGCCGGGAATTCCGGGTCGAACCCCACCGAGCCGCCCTGCGCAAGGAAATAGTACTCGTAAAATCCGATGATCGGCACATCCGCCCAGACCTGCTTGAGAAAGGTCAGCTCGCCCCATCCCACATGCCCGAGGATCACATCGGGCCGGAACCCCTCCGCCGCCAGCCGTTCGGCGGCAAAGGCCGCGCCCAGACCGTTGCCGACACATTCCTCCCAGTATTTCGTGGGCGCATAGGCATCCTCGGCGGGCTTGTGATGGCTCGCGTAGACCACCACCTTCGCCCCCGGGATCTCGGCCACCCCCTTGCGCTGGGTCAGGAACACGATCCGATGCCCGCCCTGCGCCACCAGCCATTGAAACAGCTCGCGGTACTGGCCCGGAAAATTCTGATGGACGAAAAGGATGTTCATCTGCCGCGCCTGCACGTTGGTGGTGGATCGCACTTTCGACCATGCCATCCCCGGCGGCAAGACTGCCCGCGCCCCGCGCCCCTGATTTGGTCCGGATTTGGGCCTGCACCTGCGCCACAATTCGGGCCATGATTTGGGATTGCAGGACCGGCTCCTATATGAAAGCCAAATTCCGCAATTGCAGGAAGCCAATCACATGACCCTGACCACCAGGATTGCATGGGACGACACGGTGTTGCCGTTCCAGCTCGACCGTTCCGACATCCGCGGCCGCGTGGCCCGGCTCGACCAGACGCTCGATCAGGTCCTGTCGCAACACGACTACCCGACCGAGGTCGAGGCCATGGTGGCCGAGGCGGCGCTCCTGACCGCGCTCATCGGCCAGACGATGAAACTGCGCTGGAAACTCTCGCTTCAGGTCCGCGGCAGCGGGGCGATCCGCCTGATCGCCACCGATTTCTTCGCGCCGGGCGATGATGACACGCCCGCGCGCATCCGCGCCTATGCCAGCTACGACGCCGAAAAACTGGTGAAAGGCGCCGATCCCTTCAGCCAGATCGGCAAGGGCTATTTCGCCATCCTGATCGATCAGGGCAGCGGCACCACCCCCTACCAGGGCATCACGCCGCTTGCGGGCGGCTCGCTCGCCTCCTGCGCCGAGGCGTATTTCGCCCAATCCGAACAGCTCCCCACGCGGTTCGAACTCAGCTACGGCCTCAGCCGCGAACCGGGGCAGCCCGCCCATTGGCGCGCGGGCGGCGTCATGCTGCAACACATGCCCAAGGCCTCGCCGCTCATGGCCAATGACGGCGCCTCTGGCGAAGACGGGCTTCTCGCCGCCACCGATCTTCTGGACGAGGAAGAGGGTGAAAACTGGTCCCGCGCCAATATCCTGCTCGACACCGCCGAGGCGCTGGAACTCATCGGCCCCAGCGTCGGGCCGACCGACCTTCTCCTGCGTCTCTTCCACGAGGAAGGGCCGCGCGTCTACGATGCCCTGCCCGTGCAATTCGGCTGCACCTGTTCCGCCGACCGCGTGCGCACCAGCCTGTCGATCTATTCCGCCCGCGACATCGGCCACATGACGACCGAGGATGGTCGCGTGACCGCCGATTGCCAGTTCTGCGGCGCGCATTACGAATTCGACCCCCGCACATTGGGTTTCGAGGCCGAATTGCCGCCGGAGGCGGAGGGGGGCGATGACAGCGCCCGTTGATCTCGACCGGCTTCTGACGGCGCTTGACCGCGCGCCCCAGCGCCCCTCGTCGGATTACGACCTGAACGCCGCCGCAGCCCCGCCCGAGGGGCGCGTGCTGCGCCCGGCCGCCGTGCTGATCGGCATCCTGGGGCACGAGGTCATCCTGACCAAGCGCGCCTCCCATCTGAAACATCACCCGGGCCAGATCGCCTTTCCCGGCGGCAAGGTCGATCCGACCGATGCCAACACCACCGCCACCGCGCTGCGCGAAGCGCAGGAGGAAATCGGCCTCGACCCCGCCAGCGTCACCGTGCTGGCCGATCTGCCCAGTCACGAGGCTGTAACCGGTTATCTCATTAATCCGGTTTTGGCCCGGATTGAGCGCGATTTCACCGCCACCCCCGACCCCGCCGAGGTGGCCGAGGTGTTTCGCGTGCCCCTTGCCCATGTGCTCGACCCGGCCCGCTACCGCGTCGAACGCCGGCGCTGGCGCGGCGTCTGGCGGCGCTATTACGTCGTGCCCTTCGGCCCCTATTACATCTGGGGCGCCACCGCGCGGATGCTCAAGGCGCTGGCCGACCGGGTGACGCCATGAGGCTCACCGCCGACTGGCTCACCGCGCCCGGCACCATCGCCGTGATGCAGGCCCTCTCGGGTGGGGGCCATGGCGCGTGGTTCGTCGGCGGCTGCGTCCGCAACGCCCTGATTGGCGCGCCGGTCGACGATATCGACATCACCACAGATGCCCGCCCCGAACGGGTCATGGACCTTGCCGCCGCCAAGGGCATCAAGGCGGTTCCGACCGGCATCGACCACGGCACCGTCACCCTCGTCGCGGAACATCGCCCGCACGAGGTCACGACGCTGCGCCGTGACGTGGAAAGCCATGGCCGCCACGCCACCATCGCCTTCACCGACAGGCTGGAGGAGGATGCCGCCCGTCGCGACTTCACCATGAATGCGCTCTACGCACTGGCCGATGGCACGGTTCTCGACCCCAACGGCTCGGGCCTCGCCGATCTGACTGCGCGCCGCCTGCGCTTCATCGGCGACCCTTCCGAACGGATCGCCGAGGATTATCTCCGCATCCTGCGCTTCTTCCGTTTCCATGCGTGGTACGCCGACCCTGCCGGCGGTCTCGATGCCGAGGGCCTCGCCGCCTGCGCCGCTTTGGCCGATGGCATCGCGCGCCTGTCCCGCGAACGCGTGGGTGCCGAGATGCGCAAACTTCTCGCCGCCCCCGATCCCGCCCCCGCCGTCGCAGCCATGGCACAATCTGGCATCCTCACCCGCGTGCTTCCCGGGGCGGAGGCGCGATTGCTGCCGATCCTCGTCGCCTTCGAACAGGACATCACGCCCGACCCGATTCGTCGCCTCGCCGCGCTGGGCGGTGCCGATGTGGCTGAGGCGCTCCGCCTGTCCCGCGCCGACCGCGACGGTCTTGCCACGCTCCGCGCCGGAATGGCTTCCGCCGAGACGCCCGGTGCGCTCGGCTATGCCCATGGTGCCACCACCGCCCGTGACATCCTCCTGCTCCGCGCCGCGCAATTCGAAACCCCACCCGATCCCGCCGCGCTGGTCGAGGTCGAGGTCGGCGCGGCGGCCGTTTTCCCGATCCGACCCGCCGACCTGATGCCGGGGCTTCAGGGGCCCGACCTCGGCGCCGCGCTCAAGGCGCTCGAAGCACGCTGGATCGCCTCGGGCTTCACCCTCACCCGCGCCGAACTCCTTTCGGACGGCAGGTAACCTTTCCTTCAGGATTGGCCCGCGATCTTAACCTTTCGGCAGGGTTCGCGCGGTTTCGTTAAGCCTTTTTCAATCGCGATGACGCGTCACGGCGCGACCCATTCCCCCGCCCAATCCGCATCCGCCCGGTAGATCGCCCGCCGATGCGGGTCGCTCAGGTCCAGCGCGTCGATGGTCTTCAGGCGGCACAAGATGCGCAAAAACCGCGCCGCATCGCCGGTATCGCGCGAAAACAGACCCAAAACAGGCGTTCCGGGGACCGCGCCACCATAATTCGCCTGCGCCTCGGGCGGCAGATTGGCAAAGGCCGCAGGGTCCCCGGCAGCCAAGATGGCCTGCCCCCGCATACGGATCTGAAGCCGTGCCTTGGGCACCCAGACATGCAGAGCCACGCGCGGATCGTCCTTTATCTGCAAGGCCTTGGGGCTCTCGGCATCGGTGTGCAGCTCCAACTCCCCCGCTGCCCGATCGACACGCCGCAACACCAGCGTCCGCAATTCCGGCCCCTCCGGCCCGATGGTCGCAAGGGTCGGGTGCCGCGCAGGGTGATGCCGGTCGGCCGTCCCGCGCCCCAGATGCTGCCAAACACTGTCCAACAGGCCAATCAGGGTCTCATCACTCATATCCCGTCATCTCCAGATATCCCCGCCCCGCATGTGTCCCGGTCATCCGGATCGGCCCCTCCCAATAAGAAACCGACACATCCATCCACGACTGCTCATTCAGCGGTGTTGTCGTGATATCAAGACCCTGATCCGCCAGTTCGACCCTCCATTCCGTCGGAACCATCCGCCCCGCAACCTCGCTCCGCGCCAAGGGCGTCATCACCAACGCGCCATCCGGATAGCTCTCGGTTACGCCATCTGCCCCGATCCACGTCGCGGCCGTATAAGCGGTGCCGTCGGTCTGTCGCAGCGAAAATCCCATCATCCGCGCCCCATCGTCGAACTGGAGCGAGACCCAATCCCACCCTTCCTGCTGTTCGGACAAGGGTTGCGATGACCATTCCCGATCAAGCCACGCATTCCCCGTGACGGGAATATCCCCTTCAGGCAGGCTGATCGTGCCGGTCACGGTATAAAAAGGCTGGGAATAATAATAGCTTGCCTGCCCTTCGCCCGACTTCACCGAATAGCCGCCGTCACCGTGAAAAACCAACGGACCCGTCGCCGCAAGGTCGAGCGCATAGGCGAAATCCGCCCCCCGCGCGGTGACCTGCAAGGCATCGAGCGCATCCGCCGCCCCCGCATCCGTCGCCACCATCTGCCAGTCATCGACCCAAGCCACAAAGGGATCGGCGGTCGCACCAGCCTGCCCGATCCCGCCGCGCGCAAGCCGCTCGGCACTGAAGTGCGCTTCGGGTGTTGTCAGCCCCGCATGGCCCATCCAGAGCTGCGGCGCCTCCCATCCCACCGCCTCGCGCGGGGCAAGGGCAGAGCGGAACAGCGTCCATTGCGCCCCGAATTCCGTCCCATCCGGTCCGGTAAGGGTTGCCGTCAGATACCACCACTCGATGCGATAGGCAGGATGTGCCCCATGATCTTGAGGAAAGGAAAAGGTCGCGGGCCGTTCCGGCATGGCAAACCCGTCAGCCGCCGTGCCAAGCCCGGCAAAGCCCTGCGCCCAGATCGGGCCAGCCCATCCAACAAGACAGATCGCCAATACTCTAACGTTCATGGGCAAAAACCTTGAGCAGCGTCGTGGGCGGCATGCGCGCCAATCGCCAGGCCGGCAGCGCGGCAGCAAGGGCGGCAGCGCCCAGCGCAAGCAGGAAAAGCCGTAGCCAATCGGCAGGAAAAATAGACATCGGCAACCGCCAGCCAAAGGCCTCGACATTGACGACGGCCAGCAACACCCAAGCGAGGCAAAGACCCACCGGCAGCGCCAAGACAAAGGTCAGCGCGGCAAGGATTAGGCTCCGCGCCAGTTCGAACCGCGCCAATTGCGCGCGCGTCAGGCCAAGCGCCCAAACCGGCGCCAATTGCGGCAGGCGCATCCCTGCCAAGGTCAAAAGGCTGGTCAGAAGCGCGAAAGCGGCCACGCCCAAGGTCAAAACATTCAACGCACCGGTGATGCGGAAGGTCTGTTCGAACACTTGAAGCGAAAACCGCTTGATCTGAGTTTGGTTCACCACCGCTTCGGTCGGCAGGCCGAAGTCCTCGCGTAGCGCTGTCGCCAACCCGGCAACATCAGCCGGGGGCAGCCGCAACGCAAACCGGGTCTGCGGCGCGTCCGGAAACATGTCTGTAAAGCGGTTCAGACCCAAAATCGCCTGCGCCGCCGGATTGCCGTAATCCGAATAGACCCCAACGATGGGCAGGGTCAGCGCGGGCGCAAGCGTCAGGGCGTCACCCAAATCAAGATCGGCGAACCGTGCCAGTTGCTCGTTGATCAGCACCCCCTCGCCCGCGGCCAGATCATCCCAGGCGTTGGGCTGGGCCTGCAAGAGCGGCCAATTCTCTCGAAAAGTCGGGTGATCGGCCTGGCCAAAGACCTCGCCCGGACGACCTGCCAAGGGCCGCTCGACACTGGCGATCGGCAGGATCGCATCGACACGATCCCCAAGAAAGGCGCGCAGGCGCAAGGCTTCGTCACTGTCGGCGACGGTCACGTAAAGTTCGGCCGCAAGCCGTTGATCGAGCCAGCCGACGAAGGTGCCACGGAACGACCCAACCATGGTCGAGACGCCGATATTGGCCGCTAACGCGAGCAAAAGCGCCATCAGCGCCAGCGAAAGGCCGGGCAATTGCTGGCGCGTGTCGGCAAAGAGCCATTGGCCCAAGGCGCCAGCCACGCTCTTGCTGGCCAGCCGCAGGATCAGGCCAAGGGTGGCTGGCAAGATCAACGCCGCGCCGACAAGCAGCGCGGCCAAGGTCGCAAAGCCGCTCAGGAGCGAGCCGCCCCAAAGGGCAAGGCCGATCGCTGCTCCAAACAGCAAAAGTGCCACCAGCGCCTGCCGGCGCATGGCCCGGCCGGACGCGGTTGCCCAAGCGCGCGGGTTGGCGGGCGCGAGAAGCGGCAGGGCGGCGGTGCGCCGCAACGCCTGCGCCCCGGCCAGCGCCGCCCCGGCCAGCGTCATTCCCAGCGCAGACAGCGCCCAAATTGGGTCGAAACCGAGCGTTCCGGGGATCTGCGCGCCGTAAAGCCCGCGCAGAGTGCCCGCCACACCGGGCATGAGAGCGGCCGCGATAGCATAGCCGAGGATCAGACCGATCAGCCCGGAAAACAGGGCCAAACCAGCCAGTTCGACACCAAAAGAGATCAATATCGTCCGCAGCGGCAAGCCAAGCGCGCGCAGTGTCCGAACCGTCGCCCGACGTTGTTCGAAGGCAAGGCCGATGGCGGCATGGACAATGAACAGGCCCACGGCAAAGGACAGGAGACCGAAGGCGGTCAGGTTCAGGTGGAAACTGTCGGTCAGCCGCCCGATATCGGCGGCACTGTCCGGTGGCTGAAGATGCAGATCGGTGGCCAGTGCCAGCGGCGGCAGGCCAACCGGTTGCGAAGGCGCGATCAGAAGGTAGCTGGGATCGGTTTGGCCAAGCAGGCGAGAGGCGGTTCCGATATCCGTGATTGCCGCACTAGGCGGGATCGTATCGCTGATCACGATCTCAGGCAGGCCGGGCGGAAGCGGCCCGCCAGCCGTTTCCTCCGTCATCAGGATCAGGCCGGGGTTCGTGAAAAATGCCGCGAGATCGAGTGTTTCATCCTGCAGCGCGGGGGGATCGGCCTCGGGCGGGGCTGTCAGCGGGTCGATCCCGAGCAGGCGCAGCCGCGCCTCGCCCAGGCGCAATTCGCCCGAGATAACGGGTGAGACCAGGTAGCCGGAACGGCGCAACGCGATGTAATCGGCAAGGGGCACGTCCCCGCCGTTCGGCCCCGTCAGGCGCGACAGCCGATCCTGCCCAAGGGTCGCCGCGGCCTCGGCATAGCTGTCCCGGGCTTCGGCGTTGATGGCCTGCACCCCGGACCAGAGCGCCGTGGCAAGCGCCAGCCCCATGACCAGCGCGGCCAACTGTCCGGTATGGTGGCGCCAATGGGAAAACAGGGTCGAAAGCGCCGTATAGAGCATATCAAGCACCCTGCGCTGCCGCGGTCAGACTGCCGCGTGACAGATGCAGGCGACGGTCCAGCCTTGCGGCAAGCCGGGTGGAATGGGTGACCATCATCAGCGCCGCGCCCGTTTCCCGTACAAGGTCGAGCAACAGGTCGAGAACGGCATCCCCCGTCGCCTCGTCAAGATTGCCGGTGGGTTCATCGGCTAGGATCAGTGCAGGGCGATTGGCCAGCGCCCGCGCGATGGCCACGCGCTGTTGTTGTCCGCCCGAAAGCTCCTCGGGGTAGCGGGTGACGAGGGCGTCGATGCCGAGGCGGCGGGCCAGCATGGCGCAATGTTCCGGGTCGTGGCGACCCGACAGGCGCGCCTGAAAGGCGATATTGCTCGAAACGGTCAGGGACGGGATCAGGTTGAATTGCTGGAACACCAGCCCGATCCTGTCCCGGCGGATCCGGGCGCGGCCGGTATCGTCGAGACCTGCCAGATCGACCCCATCCAGCATGACAGAGCCGCCATCGGGTTGATCCAGCGCACCAATCAGGTGCAACAGAGTGCTTTTGCCCGAGCCGCTTTCACCAGTCAGGGCCAACGTTTGTCCAGCGTCGAGTGTCAGGGACACGCCCTTCAGCACGTCGATGGGCCCATAGGCCTTGGTCAGGTTCTCGATGACGAGCAAGCTATCCATGTTCTGTTACCTAGCGGATGGGTGGCGCAGAAAAAGGGGCGCCGTGGCCGGTGGGCTGCGGCAAAGCGGCGGTCTGGATGGTTGCATCCGACCGTCGCTTGCGCCTTGGTGGCGGAGAGGATGAGGGAGAGCGCCATGCCGATCACGGATTGGGACGATGCCTATGCCAATGCCGCCCATATTCCGGGGGCGGAGCGGTTCCTGACCGAATGGCCGGTGCGTACGGAAACCTTGCGCGATGCCCGGCGCCCCGTGACCCTGCGCTACGGAACCGGCGCGCGGCAGGTGATCGATCTGTATAGACCCGAAAGTGCTGTGCAGGGTCTTACCATCATCGTGCATGGCGGTTACTGGATGCGCTTTTCACCCGATGAATTCGGGTTTCTTGCCGCCGGGCCACTGGCGCATGGGCAGGCGGTCGCCATGGTGCGCTACACATTGGCACCCGAGGCGCGGATCGCTGACATCACGGCCGAGGTGGCCGCCGCCATCGCGATTGCAGCGCGTGAGGTGGCGGGCCCGATCCGGCTGGCGGGGCATTCCGCGGGCGGGCATCTGGTGACGCGCATGGTCTGCGCCGGGATGTTGCCCGAGGATTTGGCCGCGCGCATCGTGCATGTCCTGTCGGTGTCCGGAGTGCATGATCTGCGCCCGCTTCTGCGGACCCAGATGAACGCGACCCTGCGCCTCGATCCGGACGAGGCGTTGAGCGAAAGCCCCGCGTTGTTGCAGCCGCGCGAGGGGGTCCGCGTCACCTGTGCCGTCGGTGAGAACGAGCGCCCCGAATTCGTGCGGCAGACCGATCTATTGGCGAATATCTGGCATGGACTGGGGGCTGATATGGCGGCCCTGCATGTGCCGGGGCTGCATCATTTCGACGTGATCGACCCCTTGGCCGATCCTGACGGGGTGCTGACGCGGTGCTTGCTGGATCAGAGTCTGCTGTAAAGATCGCCGATGGCGGTCTTGAGGCAGGCGCGATCCTCGGGGCCGAGATCGTCCAGAAGGGCCGATTCGACATCGCGGGCGGCCATGCGCAGGCGCGCGACCTCCTCGGTGCCCTTGTCGCTGAGTTGCACCACGAGCCGCCGCCGGTCGGCGCTGTCCCGGACAACGTGGATCATGTCGAGATCTTCGAGCCGGCGCTGGGCGCGGCTGACGCGGGCGGCATCCATCGCGGTGAGCGCGCAAAGCTGGTGACTGGAGCAGGGTTGATGCGACGGCAGCGCCATCATGATTCGCCATTCCGGAACCTGAAGCCCTGTGGCCCCCATGATCCGCTGAAAGGCGCGCGCCGCGATGACCGACATCTGGAACGGCAAGAAATCGGTCAGGTCGAAGGATAGGGTTTGGGCCTGGTCTTTCACGCGCCTACCGATTGTGCCGAGGTTTCATCATTCATCCCTGAGTTTAGCGCGCTCAATCGCGGATCGGCAAGCATTATGTAAGGCAAGATAGACAGATTGCGTGTTCGCCCCGAAGGACAGATCGCACCACCTTAGATTGCAGCGCGCCCAAATGCCCCACGATGTGCCGATGGACGGGACGCCGCAGCCTGACCGCCGGTCGGCGATTTGCGCAAAGTTTCCGATGATGAACAATGTTCTCGCCAAGGCGTCGAAATGCGACGCTTCGAACCCACTTTCCGTCTTGCCCAGACACAGCAAGCCCCGTATGTGCGGCGGTGGGACACCCCTCCCCAACGAGGGGCGTATATCTGTGAGGATATCAGATCATGGCACTTGAACACTCGGCGTCGCACGGCGTCGTGCGCAAACCTGAAACCCGGCCGGTCAATCCGCGGTTTTCTTCCGGCCCCTGCGCCAAACCCCCCGTTTACTCGCTGGACCTGCTTGCCGATGCGCCGCTCGGGCGCTCGCATCGCGCCGGTGTCGGCAAGGCCAAGCTGAAGGCCGCGATCGAGTTGACGCGCGAGATCCTCGGCGTTCCGGCCGATTACCGCATCGGGATCGTTCCGGCCTCGGACACGGGCGCGGTAGAGATGGCGATGTGGTCGCTGTTGGGCGCGCGGCCCTGCACCATGATCGCCTGGGAAAGCTTCGGCGAGGGTTGGGTGACCGATGCGGTCAAGCAGCTGAAGCTGGATGCCAAGGTTCTGAAGGCCGATTACGGGCATATCGTCGATTTCGCGCAAGTCGATTTCGACACGGATGTGGTTTTCACCTGGAACGGCACGACATCGGGTGTGCGGCTGCCCAATGGCGATGCGATCCCGGCGGATCGCGCGGGCCTGACCATCTGCGACGCGACAAGCGCGGCCTTTGCGCAGGACCTGCCGTGGCACAAGCTCGATGTCACCACCTTCTCCTGGCAGAAGGTGATGGGCGGCGAGGCGGCGCACGGGATGCTGATCCTGAGCCCCCGCGCGGTCGAGCGGCTGGAAAGCTACACGCCCGCATGGCCGATGCCCAAGATTTTCCGCATGACCAAGGGCGGCAAGCTGATCGAAGGGATTTTCGTCGGGGAGACGATCAACACGCCTTCGATGCTGGCAGTCGAGGATTACCTGGTCGCGTTGAACTGGGGCAAATCCATCGGCGGGCTGCCGGCGCTGATGGCGCGGGCCGATGCCAATGCGAAAGCGATCTTCGACTTTTGCGCGGCGCGCGATTGGATCGACAATCTGGCTGTTGACCCTGCGACGCGGTCAAACACCAGCGTTTGCCTGAAATTCACCGATCCCCGGATCACGGACGGCGCGGCATTCGCCAAGGCCATCGCCAAGCGGCTGGAGGCCGAGGGCGTCGCGCTGGACGTGGGTTCCTATCGTGATGCGCCTGCGGGCCTGCGGATCTGGTGTGGGGCGACGGTCGAAACCTCGGATATCGAGGCGATGTTGCCCTGGCTCGACTGGGCGTTCCAGACCGAGATCGAGGCACTGGCCAAGGCGGCGTGAGCATCGGTGCGCCGTGACGGGCGCATTGTCTCCCTTTTTCCGAAATCGCGGGTGCGCCTGAAGGCGCACCCAGCCCGACATCCCCAATCCGTAGGGTGCGCCTTCAGGCGCACCGCGACCCCATCATAAAGGACCACACCCATGGCCCCCAAGGTTCTCATTTCCGACAGCCTGTCGGATGCCGCCGTCCAGATCTTCAAGGATCGCGGGATCGACGTGACCTTCGATCCGTCGATCGGCAAGGACAAGGACAAGCTCCTGTCGGTCATTCATGAATACGACGGTCTTGCCATCCGGTCGGCCAGCAAGGTCACCGAAAAGATCATCGCGGCGGCCACCAACCTCAAGGTGATCGGCCGTGCGGGCATCGGGGTCGACAATGTCGACATTCCCGAGGCGTCGAAGAAGGGCATCATCGTGATGAACACGCCCTTTGGCAATTCGATCACGACCGCCGAACATGCCATCGCGATGATGTTCGCCGTCGCCCGCCAGATCCCCGAGGCCAATGCCTCGACCCATGCCGGGAAGTGGGAAAAGTCGCGCTTCATGGGCGTGGAATTGACCGGCAAGGTGCTGGCCGTGATCGGCGCGGGCAATATCGGGTCCATCGTTTGCGACCGGGCGCGCGGGCTGAAGATGAAAGTCGTGGCCTACGATCCCTTCCTGTCCGAGGATCGCGCCAAGCAGATGGGCGTGACCAAGCTGGAACTGGAGGATCTGCTCGCGCAGGCGGATTTCATCACGCTCCACGTCCCATATACGGAAAAGACCGCCAACATCCTGTCGGCCGAGAACCTGAAGAAGACGAAAAAGGGTGTGCGGATCATCAACTGCGCGCGCGGCGGTCTGGTCGACGAGGCGGCGCTGGCAGAGCTGATCAAATCCGGCCATGTCGCCGGCGCGGCTTTCGACGTGTTCAAGGAAGAACCGGCGACGGAAAACCCGCTGTTCAACCTGCCCAATGTCGTCGTCACCCCGCATCTGGGCGCAGCCACGACCGAGGCGCAGGAAAACGTCGCGCTGCAGGTGGCCGAACAGATGGCCGATTACCTGCTGACGGGGGCGGTGTCGAACGCGCTCAACATGCCCTCGGTCACGGCGCAGGAGGCCGCGATCATGGGCCCGTGGCTGAAGCTCGCGGAACATCTGGGCGCATTCGTCGGCCAGCTGACCGATGAGCCGATCCAGTCCATCGAGGTGGTCTATAACGGCATCGCCAAGGACATGAACCTCAAGGCGCTGAATTGTGCCGCCATCGCGGGCGTGATGAAGGCCGCGAACCCGGACGTGAACATGGTTTCGGCCCCGATCATGGCCAAGGAGCGGGGCGTCGAGCTATCGACCACCACGCAGGACAAGACCGGCGTTTTCGACGGCTATATTCGTCTGGTCGTCACCACGCCCACGCGGATGCGGTCCATCGCGGGCACGGTGTTCAGCGATGGCAAGCCGCGGTTCATCCAGATCAAGGGCATCAACATCGATGCCGAGATCGGGCAGCACATGCTTTACACCACCAACAAGGACGTGCCGGGCATCATCGGGACGCTGGGCCAGACCTTGGGCGAGAATGGCGTGAACATCGCCAATTTCACCCTTGGCCGGTCGGTGCGCGAGGGCGAGGCCATCGCGCTTTTGTATCTCGACGAACAGCCGCCCGTCGCGGTTCTGGACAAGCTCAAGGCCACGGGCCTGTTCCAGCAGGTTCGCCCGCTGCAGTTCGACGCGGCCTGATCCGCTGCGACCCCTTGGGCCTGCCGCATGCTTGCGGCGGGCCCTTCTTTTGCGCATGGTTTGGTGCATGTGCAACGATCTGGCGGGGTGAAGATGCCCGATCCCTTCGTTCTGGACGGCTTTTTGCCCTATCGCGTGACCGTCACTGCCGGGCGGCTCAGCCGCGAGTTTTCCCGTGTCTACCAGGAACGCTTTGGCCTGAGCCGGGCGGAATGGCGCGTCATGGCGCATCTGAGCCAGGAGGCCGAGGTGTCGGTGCGCGAGATCCATGCCCGCGTCGACATGGACAAGTCCAAGGTCAGCCGCGCCGCCACCCGTCTGGAAGAGGCGGGGATCGTCACCAAACGCATCAGCGATCATGACCGGCGGCTGGTCGTTCTGGCCCTGACCGAAAAAGGTGCCGCGATGATGGCCGAATTGGCCGAGGCGGCGCAGTCCTATCACGCCGAGCTGATCAAGCGGTTGGGGGCGGGCGCGCAGGATTTTCTTGCCGGGCTCGACGATCTGGGACGGGACAGGGAAACGCAGCGTCACGCTGGCCAAAGGCCGCCAAAGGATGGCCAATAGGCCAAGCAAGGGAGGGAGAAGACCATGGACGAGATCGTCATCCTGTCGGGCGCGCGCACCGCCATCGGCACCTTCGGCGGGTCGCTTGCGGCGGTTCCGCCGACAAAGCTGGGGGCCATCGTGGCCAAGGCTGCGCTGGACCGCGCCGGCGTCGAGGGCGGGCAGATCGGCCATGTCGTTTATGGCCATGTGATCAACACCGCGCCCAAGGACATGTACCTCAGCCGCGTGGCCGCGATGGAGGCAGGCATCCCCGACACGGTTCCGGCGATGAACGTGAACCGGCTGTGCGGTTCCGGCGCGCAGGCCATCGTGTCGATCATCCAGTCTCTGGCCATGGGCGACGCGCAATTCGGCCTGGCGGGCGGTGCGGAAAGCATGTCGAACGGCCCGCATATCCTGCCCGCTGCCCGGTTCGGGCAGAAGATGGGCGATGTGCGCGCGCTCGACATGATGATCGGCGCGCTGCATTGCCCCTTCGGCACCGGGCATATGGGCGTGACGGCGGAGAATGTCGCCGCCGAACACGGCATCAGCCGCGCGGATCAGGATGCCTTTGCCTTTGAAAGCCAGACCCGCGCTGCCCGCGCCATCGCCGAAGGGCGCTTTGCCGAGCAGATCGTGCCCGTGGAGGTGCAGGTCAAGCGCGAGATGGTCGCCTTTGCCACCGACGAACATCCCAAGGCGACGAGTGCCGAGGCACTGGCTGGTCTGCGCCCTGCCTTTCAAAAGGATGGCAGCGTCACGGCGGGCAATGCCAGCGGCATCAACGATGGCGCGGCGGCGCTGGTTTTGGCGCGGGCCGAGGCTGCGGAGGCTGCGGGCCTGACGCCGCGCGCGCGCATCATCGGCTATGCCCATGCCGGGGTGCGGCCCGAGGTGATGGGGATCGGTCCGGTGCCGGCCGTCGAGAATCTGCTGGCGCGCACGGGTCTCAAAATCAGCGATTTCGACGTGATCGAATCGAACGAGGCCTTTGCCGCGCAGGCGTTGGCGGTGAACAAGCGCCTTGGCCTCGACGCCGCCAAGGTGAACCCCAACGGCGGGGCCATCGCGCTGGGCCATCCGGTTGGTGCGACGGGCGCGATCATCACGGTCAAGGCGCTCTATGAACTGGAGCGGATCCAGGGCCGTCGCGCGCTGATCACCATGTGCATCGGCGGCGGGCAGGGAATCGCGCTGGCCATCGAACGGGTCTGAGGCCGGATTAACCGACTGTTCAGCAGTTTCGCCCACCCTGCCCGCGGCAGGCAGGGCACGGCGGGAGCGTGATGAGCATTCAGGGGTTCGATGACCGGCTGGCGCGGGAACGGCGGGGGCGGCTTCAGGCCGAACGCCTGCTCGCGCAACGGTCGGAGGAATTGTATTCCGCCCATCGCAAGCTGGCCGAACATGCCCATGCGCTGTCGCATACTGTGATCGAACAGCGTGCGGTCAATGCCGACCTGATCGGCCGGTCGACGCAGGCACAGGCGGCGCTGGCCGTTGCGACCGAAAAGGCGGTGGTGGCGGAACGCAGGCTTTGGGATGCGCTCAGCGCGGTCGAGGGCGGGTTTGCCATGTTCGACCGCGATTGGCGGCTGGTCATCGCCAACCCGGCCTGGATGCGCGCCTTTGAGGGGGTCGCCGATGTGGCGCCCGGTGCCAGCTACGAGGCAATCTTGCGCGTGGCGGTGGAAGAGGGGCTGGTCGATCTGCAAGGCGCCACGCCCGAAGCATGGGTTACCCGCATGATCGCCCGCTGGCGGCTGCCCAACATCCCCCCTGTCGATATCCGGCTGTTCAACGGCATCCATATCCGCGTGATCGACAAGCGCACCCCCGAGGGCGATCTGGTCAGCCTTGCGGTCGACATCACCGACACGATCCGGCGCGAACGCGATCTGGAACGCGCCCGCGATGCCGCCGAAGCCGCCGCGCGGGCGAAATCCGCCTTTTTGGCGAATATGAGCCACGAGATCCGCACGCCGATGAACGGCGTCGTGTCGATGGCGGAATTGCTGCGCGAAACCGCCCTGACGGAAGAACAGGCGCTCTATGCCGATACGATCCGCAATTCGGGTGAGGCGCTGCTCGTGATCATCAACGACATCCTCGATTATTCCAAGATCGACGCCCGCAAGCTGGTGCTGCATCCCGAGCGTTTCGATCTGCGGCAGACGATCCTCGAGATTTTCCAGCTCATGCGTCCGGGGCTGGAGGGAAAGGCGCTGGACCTGCGCCTGAAGGATGATCCGCGGGTGCCCGACAGCCTGATCGGGGATCGCGGGCGCATCCGGCAGATCCTGACGAACCTGATCGGCAACGCGGTGAAATTCACGCAAGCGGGGCATGTGACGGTGCGGGTGCGGGCCGCGCCACCGCCGCACCCCCCGGATCGGATGCCGATCCGCGTCACGGTCGAAGACACCGGGATCGGCATCGCGCCAGACATGCAGCGGCATGTGTTCGGCGAATTCAACCAGATCGAGTCGGAGGCGACGCGACGGTTCGACGGCACGGGCCTTGGTCTTGCCATCACGCAAAAGCTGGTCTCGCTGATGGAGGGGGAAATCTGGCTCGAGTCTGAGCTGGGGAAGGGATCTTTGTTCGGGTTCGCGATCACGCTGGGCATCGATCCGCAGGCGGTGACGGAGCCCGTGCCCCCTGCGCCGCGGCCTGCGCGGCTGCGGGTTCTGGCGGCCGAGGACAACAAGACCAACCAATTGGTCTTTCGCAGCATGTTGAAAGGGGTCGATCTGGACCTGGACCTGGTCGAGAACGGGGCGCTTTGCGTCGCGGCCTATCGGCGCGGAGTGCCCGACATGATCTTTACCGACATATCCATGCCCGAGATGGACGGGACCGAAGCGGCACAGGCGATTCGCGCGATGGAGGCGGAACTTGGCCGTCCGCCTGTGCCGATCATCGCCATGACGGCCCATGCTATGGACGGGGACCGCGGCCGCATCCTTGCCGCCGGGATCGACGCCTACATGACCAAGCCTCTCAAGAAGGCGGATCTGCATGGCATGATTCGCGCCCATGCGCCCGCCGCGCTTGGGGAAATTGGCGGGCTTACGGCCGCCAGCTCGCCAGCGCCGGAGTGAGGCGGTAGCGGCCCGTTTCGACGCCGCGCCAGTTGCGCAAGGGCCCCTGCGTATAGGTGAGCGCCACCGGGTCTGACGGGTCGAGTACGCCAAGCGCGCACAGGATGCTTGTGATCGTTGCCTCGGATGCACGGGTGGCCCCGTCGCTGATCTTGAGCGCGACGCCAATCCGCCGCTCGGGAATGATAGCTGCGAAAACCGCCTCGGCCCCGGTCTTGATCGCGGCGCGGTTGCCCATAACCCGCATCAGCTTGGTGCAGGCGCGGCCTTCGCCGGCGACCAGCTCGGGATGGGCCATCATCGCCTCGCGCAGGCGGACCATCGCGGTTTGCCGGGCATTCGCCCCGTCCTGCGCTGCTGAAAACATCGCAAGCGCGCGAGCGAACCCTTTGAGAGAGCTTGCGAAATTCGGGGCGGAACAGCCGTCAATGCCGTAGCCGGGCGTGGTTTCGTCGGTCACATCCTCCCACGCGGCACGCACCGCGCGCTGTACCGGGTGGTCAAGATCGATGTATTCCGGCCCGGCCTTGAGATGTTTTGTCAGGGTCAGGAACCCTGAATGCTTGCCCGAACAATTGTTGTGATGCTGGCCGGGGCCGCATTTCGTGCAGATCAGGTCGTCGCGGGCCGGTTCGTCGCTCGGCCATTGCACGCCGCAACGCAGATCGGCCTCGGACAGGCCGAGATCGGACAGCCAGCGCGTCACCCGGTCGGTGTGGATCGCAGCGCCCTGATGCGAGGCGCAGGCCAGCGCCAGATGTTCCTGCGTCAGGCCATGGGCATCGGCCGCGCCGCTTTCGATCAGGGGAAGGGCCTGCACCATCTTGGAGGAGGACCGGGGCAGGATCGTGCCGTCGACATCGCCCAGACCCCAGATCAGGCCGCTATCGGCATGCCAGACCGCGACATGCCCGTGATGCACGCTTTCGCAGAAATCCCCGCGCCACAGTTCCACCAGTCTTTCCGGTGTTACGGCCATCATCCCACCCCTTTCACATCCCGGCGATTTTCCGCCACCGGGGCTTTTGCTGAACGGCGGTTTCCTTTAGTCTGTACTAGGATACGGTGTGCCGCCCACATTACTTGAAGCAAAAACCGGGCGCAGACCAGAGGCAGACGAGAGCGGAGGCTCTGAACACATGAGACATGGGCTGGTCGGTGTGCTGGCGGGACTGGCGTTGAGCGTCGCGGCAAGCGGTGCCTTGGCACAGGAAGAATCCACCAACCGCGTGAACGCGGCGACGGATTGGTCGGTGTTCGTCGAGGACGATCCGACGCAATGCTGGGTCGTTTCGACCCCGCGCGAAACGGTGAATACCCGCGACGGTCGCGTGGTGTCGGTGAACCGGGGCGAGATCCTGATGTTCGTCAGTTTCTGGCCCGGTCAGGACCGGCTTGGCGAAGTGTCCTTCACCGGTGGTTATCCTTTTGCGGATGGATCGACTGTGTCGGTCCAGATCGGCGATGCGAGCTTCGAATTGTTCACCGAGGGCGAGATGGCTTGGGCCGCTTCGCCGCAGGACGACCAGCGCATCATCACCGCGATGAAGCGTGGGGCCGATGCGGTGTTGACCGCCCGGTCGTCGCGCGGAACCCAGACGCAGGACACGTTCTCGCTGATCGGGTTCACGGCCGCCGTCGAAGACGCCGAGACGCGCTGCGCGAACTGAGCCTTTCGGGCCATCGCGGGCAAAACGCTTTGCCTCTGGCGGGGGATGCCTATATGTGCCCCCAGTTCACGAAGGATTGCCCGATGACCGCGGATACTGCCGCCTCTGCGCCCGTCACGCAGGATGTGCTGACCATCCCCCGCAAATTGCCCGATGGGCCGGTCAACCTGATCGGTCTGACCCGCGACGGTATGCGCGCAGCCCTGATCGCGGCAGGTACACCGGAAAAGCAGGCCAAGATGCGGGTCGGCCAGATCTGGCAATGGCTGTATCATTGGGGCGCCCGCGATTTCGACGCGATGACGAACCTGTCCAAGGCCTATCGCGCCGAGCTGGCCGAACGATTCGTGATCGAGATACCCGAGGTGGTGCGGCGCGACATCTCGGCGGACGGGACGCGCAAATACCTTGTCCGCATCGCGGGCGGTCACGAGGTCGAGGTCGTCTATATCCCCGAAGAGGATCGCGGCACGCTGTGCATCTCGAGCCAGGTGGGATGCACGCTGACCTGTTCCTTTTGCCACACTGGCACCCAGAAACTCGTGCGGAACCTGACCGCGGGCGAGATCGTGGGCCAAGTGATGATGGCGCGCGACGACATGGGCGAATGGCCCGAACCGGGCGAAGGTATGGGCCTGCGGCCACGGCTGATTTCCAACATCGTCCTGATGGGCATGGGCGAGCCGCTGTATAATTTCGAGAATGTGCGCGACGCGATGAAGATCGCCATGGATGGTGAGGGCATCGCGCTCAGCCGTCGCCGCATCACGCTGTCGACGTCGGGCGTGGTGCCCGAGATCGCGCGCACCGCCGAGGAAATCGGCTGCATGTTGGCGGTCAGTTTCCACGCCACCACGGACGAGGTGCGCGACCGTCTTGTGCCGATCAACAAGCGCTGGAACATCGCCACGCTTCTCGATGCGCTGCGGGCCTATCCCAAGGCCAGCAATTCGGAACGGATCACCTTTGAATACGTGATGCTCAAGGGTGTGAACGATACGGACGAGGATGCGCGACGGCTGGTGCGGCTGATCGCGGGGATCCCGGCCAAGATCAACCTGATCCCGTTCAACGAATGGCCGGGCGCCCCGTATGAGCGGTCTGATTGGGAGCGGATCGAGCGCTTTGCCGATATCGTCTACAAGGCCGGTTATGCCAGCCCGATCCGCACCCCGCGGGGCGAGGATATCATGGCGGCCTGCGGGCAGCTGAAATCCGCGACCGAACGCGAACGCAAGTCCCGGGCGCAGATCGCGGCGGAAACTGGCACAGCAGGCTGACCTGTCGTCACCTGAAGTCCTTCGCCGTTTCGCGACGGAAGAAATGAAAAAGACGGCCCCGAGGGACCGTCTTTTCCGAAACCAATCGACTTGCGTCGTATCAGTTGTTGGCTGCGACCGCGGCTGCGATCAGGATCAGCGCCAGCACGGGGACCAGGATGCCGCCAGCCGAGGAAGAGGTATCTTCCACGATGACAACGGGTTCCACGACGGGCTGAACAACGCCACCTGCGATCGCGCCAGTGGCAACGAGCGACAGAGCAGCAGCGAGAGCGAGTTTCTTCATTGTATCCTCCAAGATACGCCCATTTCACGCACTATGCGTAAGGTAAGGGCACCCAAGACTGTACCTCGTACGATTTCTTTAAGCAGCAATACCATATGATTGCAATCCGTCTGAAATCGGCCTGACAGCAGGATTGCCATCATGTCGTCAAATAAGCAACACCTGAGTGCCCAGCTGCGCATGGCCGAAAAGTTCAGCAATGTGTTCGTTGTAGAGACCGACGCACCCATTGGATGACCGGCGCCCGATCTTGCGCGTGTCGTGGGTGCCGTGGATGCGGTAAAACTCCCAGCTCAGGTAAAGTGCGTGGGTTCCCAAGGGGTTGTCAGGCCCCGGCGGAACATAGTCGGGCCATTCGGGATTGCGCGCGCGCATCGCCGGGGTCGGACGCCAGGACGGACCCTCGACCTTGCGCACGACTTCGGTGCGGCCGCGCCGGGTCAGATCCTCGGACATCGGCACGGAGGTGGGGTAAAGCCTGTAGACGCTTCGATCCTCGCTCCAGAAATGCAGGGCCCGCGAGGTCAGATCGACCAAGATCGCGCCGTTGCGCGTGTCGCTGAAATAGGGTCGCCAATCCAGCGTCCGGAAGCTGGAGATGTTGCGTCGGACGCCTTGGCCGGCGCTGCCTTCGAATTCGGTGCTGTCGGGGGTGTTTTGCGCCAGCGCAGGCGCCGCTATGCCGCTGGCGACGCCACCGAGAACGGCGCGGCGGCTGATGCCGCCACGGTCTGAACTGCTCATGATGCCTGCCTCCTTGTTTTCGGGGGCTGTGTGGTCTGCCTCTGCACGAAAGATACCACGAAAGTGCGACATGTGATCAGGGCGTTGCGTCGATTTGGCAACGGCTGTGGTGGATCGGTCTCAGCGCGCACAGCATGGAGTTGTAAACGGAATGGCAAAAGTTTTCCGTCACACTATGGAAACCATGATGTCTCGAAGGTCTATTCTCCTGTCCTGCGCTGGATTTCTGGCGCTTTCCGGCTGTGCCGATCCGCTTGCCTCGGTCGCGCTTGGGCCGGACGGGCGGCCCTTGCCGGTGCTGTACCGGATCGATCCGGCCGACACGGCGCGAATCCAGTTCCGCGTGCTGGACAGCGTGAATTCGCTGCGGGCGGCCTCTGGGGCAACTCCGTTGCAGTTGAATGCCGAACTCACCGCAGCTGCGGCCACCCATGCCCGCGACATGGCGCTGCAGAATCGCCCGTGGCATTTCGGATCGGATGGGTCGTCGCCCATCGATCGGGCGCGGACGGCGGGTTACCGCGGCACGGTTCTGGGCGAGAATATTTCCGAAACCTACGAATCGGAGCTTGAGACCATCGCCGCCTGGATGACTCAGCCCGATACGCGCGATGTCATCACCGATGCGCGCGGCCGCGACCTCGGCGTCGCCTATCACCAGGAAGAAACCGGAAAGATCTGGTGGGTCATGGTCGTGGGGGATGGCGGGGTTTCCGGCCCTGCCAATGCCCCCACGGGTTGATCCGTCTCAGGCGTAGAGGTCGATCACCGTGCCATCGCGCACCATGGCGTAGATGTCGCGCATTTCGCGGTTCGTGACGCTGATGCAGCCGGCTGTCCAATCCTGCGCGCGGCGGAATTCACGCGGTGTGCCGTGGATGAAGATGTCACCACCGGGGCTGACGCCGCGCTCGCGGGCCTGCGCGCGGTCTTCCGCGTTGGGATAGCTGATGCCGATCGACAGATAATAGGCGCTGTTGGGGTTGCGCCGGTCGATGATGTAGCGCCCTTCCGGGGTGCGCCCGTCGCCTTCGGTCGTCTTGTGGCCGACCGGGGCAAAGCCCAAACCGATCGAGTAATCTGCCAATATGCTGCCGTGATGCATCAGGTACATCTGGCGCGCGGCCTTGTGCACCTCGATCCGCGTGACCTCGGGGCCGTCATAGCTGATGAACCGGGACGGCTCGCAGGCCGCAACGGTGGCCGAGGCCATCATCAGGGAAAGCGTGGAACGCCGGGTGAGGAAAGTTGCCATGGAACTGCTCGAACAGTGGTTTTGTCCGGGCGCATACACCAGAAAATAGCCCCTGCGTAGTCACGATTTCGCGGGATCGTCCGCCAGCATCGCGGCCAGTCCCGCGCGGTAATCGGGATAGCGGAGGCGCACCCCCAGATCCTCCTTGATGCGGCGGTTATCGACCCGTTTCGATTCGGCGTAAAAGCTCGCGGCCATCGGCGACATCTCGGCCTCGTCGAAGGGCACGGCGGGCGGCAGCGGCAGCCCCAGAAGTTCGGCCGCATGGCCGATCACATCTTGCGGTGGGGCCGGGTCATCGTCGCAGACGTTGTAGACCGCGCCGGGATCGGGCCGCTCCATCGAGGCGGCCAGAACCTGCGCGATATCCTCCACATGGATGCGTGAAAAAACCTGACCCTCCTTGATGATCCGCCGCGCGCTGCCGTCGCGCACCTTTTCGAAAGGGCCGCGACCGGGGCCGTAGATGCCCGCCAGCCGGAAGATGTGCAGCGGCAGGCCATGGTCGCGGTGCAGGTCCTGCCATTCTGCTTCGGCGGCGATGCGTGCCTTGCCCCGTTCGGTCGACGCCTCCAGCGGCGTCGTCTCGTCCACCCATCCGCCCGCATGGTCGCCGTAGACGCCCGTGGTCGACAGGTAGCCGACCCAGGTCAGCCGCCCGGCCGCGGCGATGAAGGTGTCGCGGGTTTCGGCCAGAACCGGATCACCTGCATCCTCCGGTCCGGCCGTGATCAGCACATGGGTCGCCCAATCCAGATCCTCGGCCATGTCGGTGCCCGGAAAGATGCGCACCGTCAGACCCTGTGCGCCCAGTTTGGCCGCTTTTTCGGCGCCGCGCGTCGTCACGCGCAGATCATCGGGCGCAAGGTTCAGATGCGCCACAAGGTGCCGGGCGCTATAGCCATGGCCAAAGATCAAAAGCCTCATCGCACTCTCTCCACCGCCCAACGCGCGGCATCCGCAACAGTCGCGTCGGGATCATCAATCAGGCTCTGCGCCGCAGGTTCGAGCCGCTTTTCCCCCGAATTCCCGATGGCATAAAGCACGTTGCGCACGAACCGGTCGCGCCCGATCCGCTTGATCGGGCTGCCGCTGAACATGGCGCGAAACCCGGTATCGTCGAGCTGGGCCAGATCTGCCAGCGGGGGCGAAATAAGCTCGGGCCGCGCGGCATAACGTGTTTCCTGCGCGGCTTGGGCGAACTTGTTCCATGGGCAGATCGCAAGGCAATCGTCGCAACCATAGATCCGGTTGCCCATCAGGGGCCGCAAGTCGGGATCGACCGGCCCTTTGTGTTCGATGGTCAGGTAAGAGATGCACCGCCGTGCGTCGAGCTGGAAGGGCGCGGGAAAGGCCCGGGTCGGGCAGATGTCGAGACACGCCGAGCAGCTGCCACAATGCTCCACCTCCGCCGTGTCGGGCGGCAGGTCTATCGTGGTGAAGATCGCACCCAGAAAGAACCAGTTTCCCAGATCGCGCGCCAAAAGGTTGGTGTGCTTGCCCTGCCAGCCCAGCCCCGCCGCCTGCGCCAGCGGCTTTTCCATCACGGGGGCCGTATCGACGAAGACCTTGATCTGGTGGTCGCGTTCCTGGTCCAGCAGCCAGCGAGCTACCCGTTTCAACCGCTTCTTGACCAGGTCGTGATAGTCCTTGTTCTGTGCATAGACGCTGATGGTTGCACGGTCGCGCCGATCCAGCGCCTGCAAGGGGTCGGTTTCGGGCGTGTAGAGATCGGCCAGCATGATGACCGACCGCGCCTCCGGCCAAAGTGCTGCGGGATTGCCGCGCCACTCCATCCGATCCGCCATCCAGCCCATCTGACCATGCCGCTCCTTGGCGACGAAGGCGGCGAGCCGTTCCGCGGCTTCGGGGATGGCGTTTGGTCGGCAAACGCCCATCTTGGCGAAACCCGCCGCCCGGGCCTCTGCCAGAAGGGCCTGTTTGAGCGCGCTCAAAAGTCCAGGTTCGCGTAATGCGGCGGCTGGATGAAGCCGGGGATCTGGTCGGCAAGGATCGACCGGAAGGCCGGGCGCGATTTCACCTTCGCATACCAATCCTTGACGATCTCCGAGCGGTTCCAATCCACGTCCGAGATATAGTCGAGGCACGACAGATGTGCGGCGGCCGTGAAATCGGCCAACGTCATCTTGTCCCCCGCCAGCCAGCGCCGGTGATCCAAGAGCCAGGCCATGTAGTCGAGATGATACTTGATCTGCTGCGCGCCGGTCTTGACCGCTTTGCCGTCCGGATAGCCGCCGCGCATGATTTTCTTGTTCACACGTTCATAAACGAGGTTCGCGGTCACCTCGTGATGGAACTTGTCGTCGAACCAATGCACCAGCCGCCGCACTTCGGCCCGGCCCTTGGGGTCGGACGGCATCAGGGGCGGTTCGGGCCGCGTTTCCTCGAGATATTCGCAGATCGCGGTCGATTCGGTCAGGTGCATCCCGTCGATCTTCAGGACCGGCACCTTGCCTGCCGGGTTGCGGCGCAGGAACTCGACCGAGGGTTCCCAATATTTCTCGTCGACCAGTTCGACCTCGATCCGCTTCTCGGCCAGCACAAGGCGGACCTTTCGGCAGAACGGAGAGAGGGCAAAATGATAGAGACGCGCCATGATCCGCTCGATTGTGTTGGGCTGCCTCTCTATGGCGCAAAATATGGACCAGTTTCAATTCGCAAAGCAATTATCGCGCCCATCCGCGGCGATCGTGGCCGCGCCATCGGCGATGGATGCCGCGCGCCGGTCGACAAAGGGGGAGGGTCGGCCCGCATCGCGGCCCTGCGGGTCGGGCAGCACCGCAGCCAGCAGCGCGGCCTGCCGGGGTGTGAGATCGGCTGCGGCGACGCCGAAATGGTGCCGCGCCGCGGCCTCGGCCCCAAAGACGCCTTCGTCGAATTCCGCCACGTTCAGATAGACTTCGAGAACACGGGATTTGGACCAGAACAATTCCATGACCGGTGTAATCGTGGCCTCCAGCGCCTTTCGCAGCCAACTGCGCCCATGCCAGAGAAAGGCATTCTTGACCGTCTGCTGGCTGATCGTCGATGCACCACGCTGCCCGCCCTCTGCGATGGCATCGCGAATCGCATCCATGTCAAAGCCCCAGTGACGGCAGAAATTGGCGTCTTCCGCCGCGACGGCCGCGCGTTGCAGATGGACCGAGATCCGCTCCAGCGGCACCCAATCGCGCTCGATCCCGCCAAGCCGGCGGCTTTCGCCGATCATGTAGAACGTCGTGGGTACGGGCACGACCGCGTAAAGCGCCGTCCAGCCAAGGATCAGGGCGATGCTTCCGATGGCCGCGCGCAAAAGCCAGCGCCGCAGACCCTGCGCCGCCCGCCGCAGCCGTGACGGCCTTGTGCCGCCCGCGCGCGATCTCCGCCCACGGGGTTTTGCTGCGCTGTCGCTGTTGGTCCTGCGCGCCAAGCCTTGCCTCTTGTTCTGCCCTGTTTTCGCACAGCGTAAAGCCATCGCCCCACAAAGGCCAAGGCCCCGTGCCCGCCCGGCGCGATTATCCGGTCTGCCTCAACGATCCACCGAAATACCCGTCTTTGGCCTGCCCACTTCCCCAATCGCGCCGCATTTCGGCGTCACAACCACGGGAACTCAAGGATGGAACGGGTATCACCGATGGACAGACTGACCGAAATGGAAGCCTTTGCCATGGTCGTGGACCAGGGCGGCTTCACGGATGCCGCAAAGAAGATGGGGATTTCCAAATCGGCCGTGTCCAAACATGTCTCGAGCCTCGAGGCGCGTCTGGGCGCGCGTCTCTTGAACCGCACAACCCGCCGCGTCAGCCCGACAGAAATCGGACTGGCCTATTACGACCGCGCCCGGCGCGTCCTGAACGATGCGGGCGAGGCCGATGCGCTGGTCACCGCGATGCAATCCGCACCTTCGGGAACGTTGCGCGTGTCGGTCGCCACCGATTTCGGGGTCAACCATGTCTCGCCGATCCTGGGCAAGTTCCTGCACCAGTTCCCCGATGTCACGGTCAACATGGTTCTGAACAACCGTTATGTCGAACTGATCTCGGAAGGGTTCGACATGGCGATCCGGGTGGGCGAACTGGAGGATTCGAGCCTGCGCGCCCGCAAGATCTGCGAGACGCAGCGCCGCATGATCGCCGCGCCCTCCTATTTCGCGCGCTATGGCCGCCCGGAAAAGATCGACGATCTGAACGAACACAAGCTTTTGCACTACACCAACAGCGCCAATGGCAACGTCTGGAAGATCACCGCGCCCTCGGGGGAACAGCGGCAGGTGCGCACAGGGGGCTGGCTGACTGTGAATGACGGCCAATCCTTGCTGAACGCCGCCATCGGCGGCCTCGGCATCGCCTACCTGCCCAGCTTTCTCTACGCCGATCCCATGCGCGAAGGGCTGGTCGAAGACGTGATCCCCGACCTGCCGGTCGATATTCAGGGCGTCTACGCGATCTATCCTCCGGGTCGCTACACCCAGCCCAAGGTCAGGTCCTTCATCGATTTCCTTGTCGATGCCTTCAAGGATCGCGGCCCACTCGATTGGTAGAACCTGAGCTGCCGCTTCTTTTGCCGTGCCGGACCCTGTCGTTTGCTCCGGGGTGCCGTGCCTCACTGTGCCCGGGTCGGTTCCGCCGATCCGGGCCTTTTTCATCCGGCGATCAGCACGGCCTCGACCCTGCGATTGGCTTCGCGGCCTGTCGTGGTGGCATTGCTTGCGCGCGGTGCGAGGTAGCCGATGCCCTGCGCCTCGACCTGTGCGGGGTTCACGCCCAGCCTGTCGATCAGATAGGTCCGAACCGCACCCGCACGGTCACGCGACAGGGCGATGTTGCCCTCCAGCGATCCATCCGTGTCGGTGTGACCCACCAGAACGATCCGCCGCGCGGCATCTTCGCCAAGAAACCCGGCAAGGGCTGCAAGGCTTTCGAACCCGCTGTCGGACAAGGCCGAGGCGCCGGTGGGAAAGCTGACATCGTCCAGCGTCACGGCGCCCTGATCCAGCAGCGTGGCGATCACGCCGCTGTCGCCAGCGGCCGGGCGCGGCGTCGACGGGGCGGGGACGACCTCCGTGGCGATCGGCGTCACCCCGTCCAGCACCCGCGCGAGATGCGCGTAACCCAACTGCCCCCCTTGTGACAGGGTGAAGGCCAGATGTTCCTCCCTGCCTTCGGCGTCCTGTCGCACGGCGGCAAGATACTGGAACCGGCCAAGGTCGACATGCATGTCCGGGCCTTGAGCAATCGGCAGGGCGAAGCGGAAATCAAAGCCGCCGCAGCGCGTATCGGCGCAGGCGTAAAGGATCTCGTATCCTTGCGCGGTCAAATCGGCGCTCAATTGCTCGGCCAGTCGCGCCGGATCCGCCGCCGTATCGGGAAGGGTCCAGATCTCGTCCAGCAGGCTGCCCGAAACATTGGTGACAGGCACGCTTTGTCCGTCATGGGGCCCTGTGGCGATGGCATAGCCCGATACGGTCGATTGCGCCTGCGCGACCCGTTCCGCACCGACAGGCCAAGCCAGATCTTGTGCCAGCGCGACGGCAGGCAGGCCCGCACACAGCAGGCCAAGCGGCAGGATCAGATGGGGCAGGGGGCGCGGCGCGCGGCCGGAATGGGTCATGGGCCGGTCAGGATCGCTGGGATCGATAGTGGTACTGTCCCACAGCTTGGAACCCCAAGGAAGCGTAAAGCCCTTGCGCCGGCCGGTTTTCGCCGGTGACCAGTACCGCCATCGTATCGGCACCCTCTCCTTTCGCCCAATCTGCGGCAGCGCGCATCATCTTGGCCGCCAGCCCCTTGCGGCGATGTGCGGGCGCGATTTCCAGCGCATGCAGCATGGCGATGCCATGATGGATGGCCACGAAGGCGGTTCCGGCGGGTTTGTCATTGGCCCGCCCGAAAAAGGACATGCGCGGCCCGGTGACACGCTCCATCACCGCCAACCGCGCGGGCCCGATCCCGCCCGCGGCCCAGATCTCGGTCTGGATGGCAAGTGGCGGCCATGTGGCGAAACAGGTGACGGGCGGCGGCGGCGCTGCCAGATCGGCGCAGGGCATGACCATCGCATGGGTCGTATCGCGCGGGGTCAGGCCGCGCGCCGCCAATCGCGCATCCAACCCGGTCTGGTGGCCGGGAACCTGGAACAGCGGCGGTTGCCCGAACCCCTCCAGCGCCGCGATGGCGGCATCGATCTCGGCCTCGGTGGTGTCTGTCGTGGCAGGATCAGCCAGTCGCGCCGCGCTGACGCGCTGTCCACCACCGCCGCCCGCTTGTACCATAAAGGGTCCGACCTGCCGCGCCTCGGCCGCGGGCCATGTGGCCGTGATGACGGGCATGAGGTCGGCGATCCCCGCCATGGCCTAGTCCGCCGCCGGAAAGAGCCGGTTCAGTTCGGCCATCACAAGGTCAACCGCCGCGCCATCCTGACTGCGGACGACGATATTGGACCCATGCACACCGTCGCGATGGAACGGGTAGGATCCGATCGAAACCTCGGGGTGTTCGGCAGCCAGCCGCCCCAGCGGTTCGGCGATATCCCCCTCGCCTCGGACCACGCGCAGCGATTGCGACAGCATCGGCGGGCCACCCGTCAGCGTCGGCATGACGCTTGCCACCATCGCCTCGAAGATCGTGGGGACGCCCGCCATGACATGCACATTGCCGATGGTGAACCCGGGCGCGGCCGAAATCGGGTTGTCGATGAGCGTGGCGCCCTCCGGTATACGGGCCATGCGCAGTCGCGCGGCGTTCAACTCCTGCCCTTGCCGGTCGTAATGCGCCTGAAGGATCGCGCGCGCATCGTCGCGGATGTCGATGGCGGCCCCCATGGCATCGGCTACGGCATCGGCGGTGATATCATCATGCGTCGGCCCGATCCCGCCCGAGGTAAAGACATGGTCATGTGCTGCCGACAGGCTCTGCACCGCCTGTTTGATCCTGTCATGGTCATCCGCGACCACCCGCGCCTCGGCCAGTTTTATGCCGTGATCGGTCAACGCACGGGCAAGAAAATACATGTTGCTGTCGCGGGTGCGCCCGGACAGGATCTCGTCTCCGATGACCAGCATCGCGGCGGTAGGGGTCTGCATTGTCTGGCCTTTGCTTGTCTCTTGCTGCCGGATCGGTATAGGCCCCCACCCAAGCGCTTTCAAACCCCTCGCAAGCGGTGGGGTGCGGGCGATGGTCGGCACGGCCTGCAAGGGTCTCGCGTCGGGCATGTGCCCAGAGCGGTGTCAGCTCGGCCTGACTGGAAATTGTCACTTAAAGCGCCTAATTTAGCGGGTGATAAAGGTTCGGAGGTCCAAGGTTTGGACGATTTCAAAGGCCGTCTGACGAAAGACGGCATTCGCATACACGGGGCGGATGATTTCGCCGGGATGCACCGCGCGGGCGCATTGGCCGCGCGCATCCTCGACGATGTCGCGCCCATGGTCGTTCCCGGCCAGACCACCGAGGCGCTGGATGCCGCCATCGAGGCCATGGTGACCGCCGCTGGCGCGACCTCGGCCACCATCGGCTATCGCGGCTACAAGCATGCGTCCTGCATTAGCGTGAACCACGTCGTTTGCCACGGCATCCCAGGCCCCAAGGTTCTGAAAGAGGGCGATATCCTCAACATCGACGTGACCGTGATCGTTGATGGTTGGTTCGGGGATACCAGCCGGATGTATGTCGCGGGCAAGATGGGCCGCAAGGCAGAGCGTTTGGTACAGGTCACCCATGACGCGCTGATGAAAGGGATCGAGGCCGTGCGCCCCGGCAACACCTTTGGCGATATCGGCCATGCGATCCAAAGCTTCGTCGAGGCGCAGCGCATGTCGGTTGTGCGCGATTTCTGTGGCCATGGCCTTGGGCAGGTGTTCCACGCGCCCCCGAACGTGCTGCACTACGGTCGCCCCGGCACCGGCCCGCGTCTGGAGGAAGGGATGTTCTTCACCATCGAACCGATGGTGAACCTCGGCCGTCCCGAAACCAAGGTTCTGGCCGATGACTGGACAGCCGTAACCCGCGACAAGAGCCTGTCGGCGCAGTTCGAACATTCCATCGGTGTCACCGCGACCGGGGCCGAGATCTTTACCCTCTCGCCCGGTGGCCGGTTCCATCCGACGTGGATCGCCTGACCGATCGCATAACCGATCGTTAACCTTTGTTGGCGAAGCTCGGGCGCATGTCCGATCAGCCCTCTTTTTCCTTCGGCGAGGTGTCGCCGCAATTTCTGCCCGGTGTCCCGGCAGCCGCGCCCCCGGTGGGGCGCAAGGCCGCCGGCCCGTCCAAGGGGGCGGAACTGCATCGCCATGCCCACCGCGACAGGCTGCGCGCGCGGTTTTCGCAGGGCGGGGCGGAGGCCGTGCCCGATTACGAACTGCTGGAAATGATTCTCTACCGCGCCCTTCCGCGCGGTGACACCAAACCGCTGGCCAAAGCACTGCTGAAACGCTTTGGCGATATCAACCATGTCCTCGCCGCGCCGCCCGCCCGCTTGAAGGAGGTGGAGGGGGTGGGGGATCGTGTTGTCTTCGAGCTGAAACTGATCGAGGCGGTCGGCCACCGCATGGCGCGCGCCCGCGTGCTCAAACGGCCGATCCTGTCGTCCTGGGACGCGCTGCTCGACTATTGCCAGACCGCGATGGCGCATCGCGATCTGGAACAATTTCGCGTCCTCTACCTTGACCGCAAGAACGTGCTGATCGCGGACGAGGCGCAGGCCGACGGCACCGTCGATCACGTGCCGGTCTACCCGCGCGAGGTGGTGAAACGCGCGCTGGAGCTGAACGCTTCGGCCCTGATCCTCGTGCACAACCACCCCTCGGGCGATCCGTCGCCCAGCCGGGCCGACATCGATATGACTTACGCGATCCGCGATGCCGCGCAGGTTCTGGGCCTTGTGGTGCATGACCACCTGATCATCGGCAAGGCGCGGGAATTGAGTTTCCGGAGCGAGGGGTATCTCTAGCCCCGTCGCGCGGCCTTGCGGCTCACGGCCTCAGGGCGTGCCCTGATCCAGCCAGACCTCGACGCGGCGATTGACGGCGCGGCCCCAATCGCTGTCGTCGCAGGCCATCGGCATCGCCTCGCCAAAGGCATCGATGGCCAGTGTCACCCGGCCCGGATCCGCCGCCTCTGCCGCCGCGCGCACCGCCTCTCGTACGGTTTCCGCCCGTCGCAGCGACAGGCGCTGGTTCACGGCGGCGGGGCCTTCGGCGTCGGAAAACCCCACGAAGGTCAGACGCCGGCCGTCGAACAGACCCTGTTCGATGGCCGCGGCCAGCCGCGCGACAGCGGCCCGTGACTGTGCATCCAGATCGACAGACCCATCCGCGAACCGAAAGGTGGTAGACAACCGTTCCGATCCGTCCAGCCGTGCGACCAGCCGCTGAAGATCGGGCAATGTCACCTCGTCCCCCGCGGCTGCGACCGCGTTGGCCAGCCGCCGACCCTGCATCGCCACCGGGGTCCGGGTCAGGGTCTGGTTGACGTATCCCGCCCGCGCCACGATCCGTTCGGCGGTCCCGGTTTCGGTCCAGTTGAGGAAATCGCGCACCAGCTGCGGCAGGCGGCGCGGCGCAAGGTAGATCAGGACCGGCGCGGTCAGCGGATAATCCTCAGCGCGGACGGCATTGGCATCGGCCGTTTGCGAGAACCCGCAGGCCCCCGCAAGCGGCAGGCTGCGCGCCGGGCCATGCGCCGATTGCGCGGTGATCCCGATCGCATAGGCGTCCCGCGCCACCGCTTCTGCAAGATCTACGGAACTGTCGTGGCGCGTGATGTCGGGGCTGGGAACGGGATGCCCCTGCGCCGACAGGATGCGATCGTCGAAGAATTGCGCCAGCCCCAGATCGGCCTGCAACAGGTGCAGCGCGATCGGCGCATCGGGGCCGCCCAGATCCTGCCAATTGGTGATCGCCCCGGAAAAGACCTGCGCCAGTTGTGACAGCGACAGGGCCGCAACGGGGTTTTGCGGCGCGACCACCGGCACCAGCGCGTCCAGCCCGATCACCCGCACCCGCCGGATCAGCGCCGGATCATCGGGAAAGGCCGCCAGATCGGCGCGGCGTTCTGCCTCCGAGGCTTCGCGCAGGCTGATCGCCATGTCGGTTTCGCCGTTCAAAAGCGCCAACATGCCCGTGTCGCTGGTGCCGGGCAACACATGGAACACCGCCGCGACGCTGCCATCGGCGCGGCTCAGCGCATAGCGCAGCCCGCCCCCCACGACAGGTTCCGGTGTGGCAAGCGTCATGCCACGGCTTTGCGCAAAACCCTCGATCAAGGGCGGCAACAGGCCCTCGGCCACCGTCGCTTCGCCCGCGATGCGCGCCTCGGCCACGAAGCCGCCCAGATCGGGACAACCCGGCCCGGCACAGCGCACACCCTCGGAGGCGATGGTCAGGGGGCCATAGATGGTTTCAAGGCGGTAATAGGCCCCATCATAGGCGACCAGATTCCCTTCCAGCGTCACGCTGCCGTCAAGCGAGCGCAGTTCCACATCCTGCGCCCAGAGCGCAGGGGGCGACACGAGAAACATGCAGGTGAAGGCGGTCCGCAGGACCGTCGCCGGTGAAAAGGGCATGTTGGCTGCGCGACTGGGCCTCAATTACCGACGAGTCTCGGCCCCGCGAACAGATTTTGCAACATCAGAAACTCGCCTACCGCGTCACAGCCGGGCAGGGTCAGCGTAACGGGGTTCACGGCCACGGGCCCACCGGCCACGCTCTGCAGGCTACGGGCATCGACCCACCGTCCACAGGTCGCATCCTCGATCGCGATTTCCGCGACGACGGACAGCGTGTCGCGCAGGGCGGCGGGGATGGTGATGACCTGTGCAAGGCGCGGTGCGTCCAGCGTCGGATCGCCCAGAACGGTCAGGAAGCCGCCTGTGCCGATCGTCGCCTGCGCAACCGTGCCCGGATTGTCCCGCCACAGGTGTCCGGGCTCGCCAAAACCCGCGTCGCCGGTGTAGCCGTGCAGTTGAAAGGCCGCGCTACCGGTCCAGACGATGGCGGCGCGGTCATGATCGATAAGGTCCGGCAGGCCTGCCAGCGTCGTCGCCTCGGCCCCGGTCTCGATCTGCACGGTAAAGAAGGCGGGGGTTTCCATCGCCGGGATATCCAGCGTCAACAGCCCGAGCGCATCGGTGCGCGCGCTGAAGGCCAGCGCGCCATGCGTGATCTCGACCCTCGCGTTGGGCGCGCAGGGCTCCATCACGTCCAGCGCAACCATAGCGCCCGGCGTCGCCTCGGCGGTGATTGTCAGCCCGCAGGGCAGGCCCAGCGCGCTACGCGCGACATCGGGCGGGTATTGGGGCGATGGGCTGGTGGCCTCTGGGGTATCGGGCGGGGGACGAGTGCCCGATACGGCGGTCACGGTGGTCGGGGCCACCGTATCCCCGGTCAAGACCACGCTTGCCACATCGGCCTGCACAGGTGCGGCCGTGCCATCGAGATATTGCACCACGGCCAGACCCGCGCCGCCGAGCGCAGCGATGGCGGAGGATCTGAGCAGCAGCTTGCGTCTGGACATCTGGACACCCCGATCTGGCGATGGGGGCAGATTGTCTCAAGAATGCGGCGAAACCGCGGTGGAAATCGCGATTGTTCAAGGAATTCCGGTCAAATCGGACGCGTGGCCTGCCTCAGGCCAGGCGTCCGTGACAATGCTTGAACTTCTTGCCCGATCCGCAGGGGCAGACGTCGTTTCGGCCGGGGTTGCCCCATGTCTCGGGGTTGGTTTCGTCGAACCCTTCGCGCGCAGCCTCGGGCGCTTCGGCCGCGGCCGGTTCCAAGGCGCGTTGTGCCGCCTGTTGCTGGGCCTGAAGCTGGCGGATCAGCTGTTCCTGCTGTTCCGGGCTCAACGGTTGGATCCGCGCCAGTTTCGTGGTCACGTCGTTTCGCAGCCCGTCCAGCATGGATTCGAACAGCTGGAAGCCTTCGGTCTTGTATTCGTTCAGCGGGTCGCGCTGGGCATAGCCGCGGAAGCCCACGACCGAGCGCAGATGTTCCAGTGTCAGCAGGTGATCGCGCCATTTCTGGTCGATGGTCTGCAACAAGACCTGCTTTTCGATGGACCGCATCTGTTCGGGTCCGAATTGCGCCGCCTTCGACGCCATGTAGGCATCTGCCGCCTCGCGCAGCCGCTCCTCGACAACCTCCTGATCGACGCCATCCTCGGCGGCCCAATCGGCCAGCGGCACGTCGATGCCCAGCGTCTCGCGGACGGCGCCGGTCATCTCCTCGACCTCCCATTGGTCCGCGTAGGATTTGGGCGGCATGTAGGTTGCGACCATGTCCTCGATCACCTGATGGCGCATGTCGCGCGCGACCTCGGCGATATCTTCGGCGGCCATGACCTCGCGACGCTGGCCAAAGATGACCTTGCGCTGGTCGTTCATCACGTCGTCGAATTTCAGCAATTGCTTGCGGATGTCGAAATTGCGCCCCTCGACCTTGGCCTGCGCGCGCTCCAACGATTTGTTCACCCACGGGTGAACGATCGCCTCGCCCTCTTTCATGCCCAGCGTCGACAGCATCTTGTCCAGCTTGTCCGAGCCGAAGATCCGCATCAGGTCGTCTTCGAGCGACAGGAAGAAGGACGACCGCCCCGGATCGCCCTGACGGCCCGAACGGCCGCGCAGCTGGTTGTCGATGCGGCGGCTTTCATGCCGTTCGGTGGCCAGAACGTACAGGCCGCCCGCATCCTTCACCTTTTGTTCATCGTCGCGGTGCTCACCCTCGATCCGGGCGCGGATCGAGGCGTGATCGCCGGTCGGATCGGCGGCGATGGCCTGCATGATCTTGAATTCGACATTGCCGCCCAGCTTGATGTCGGTGCCGCGGCCCGCCATGTTCGTGGCGATGGTGATCGCGCCCAGCTTGCCCGCATCGGCGACGATCTGTGCCTCCTGCTCATGCTGGCGCGCGTTCAGGATGTTGTGGGGCAGACCTGCCTTTTCCAGCATCTTGCCCAGCATCTCGGATTTCTCGATCGAGGTCGTGCCGACAAGAACCGGCTGGCCCTTTTTGTGCGCCTCGCGGATGGTTTCCACGATGGCCTCGTATTTCTCGCGGGCGGTGCGATAGACCGCGTCATCGTCGTCGATCCGCGCGACGGGCAGGTTGGTCGGGATCTCGACCACACCCAGCCCGTAGATCGCCATGAATTCCTCGGCCTCGGTGGCGGCGGTGCCGGTCATCCCCGCCAGCTTGCCGTAGAGGCGGAAGTAATTCTGGAAGGTGACGCTGGCGAGCGTCACATTCTCGGGTTGGATCTGGCAGCCTTCCTTGGCCTCGATAGCCTGATGCAGACCCTCGGACAGGCGGCGGCCCGGCATCATCCGGCCGGTGAATTCGTCGACCAGAACCACCTCGTTCGACCGGACGATGTATTGCTGATCCTTGTGGAACATCTTGTGAGCGCGCAGCGCGTTCGTCAGGTGGTGCACGATGGTCGTGGACTCGGGGTCGTAAAGGCTCTGGCCCTCGGGCAAGAGACCGACCTCGTGCAGCTTGTCCTCGAGGAAATCGTTGCCCTCGTCGGTAAAGCTCGCGTTCCGCGCCTTTTCGTCGAGCGTGTAGTGATCTTCGGCGATCTCGGGGATGATCTTGTCGATGGCAAGGTACAGGTCCGACCGGTCCTGCGTCGGGCCGGAAATGATCAGCGGCGTCCGCGCCTCGTCGATCAGGATGCTGTCCACCTCGTCGACGATGGCGAACTTGTGATCGCGCTGCGCCATGTCCGACAGGCTGGCGCGCATGTTGTCGCGCAGGTAGTCAAAGCCGAGCTCGTTGTTGGTGGCATAGGTGATGTCGGCGGCATAGGCCGCGCGCTTTTCCTCGTCGGGCTGGCGCGGATAGACGACGCCGGTGGTCAGACCCAGCGCGGCATAGACTTTGCCCATCCATTCGGCGTCACGCTTTGCAAGGTAGTCGTTGACCGTGACGATATGCACGCCCTTGCCGGTCAACGCATTGAGATAGGCGGGGAAGGTCGCGACCAGCGTCTTGCCCTCGCCGGTCTTCATCTCGGCAATGTTGCCCTGATGCAGGAAGATGCCGCCGATCAGCTGCACATCATGCGCGCGCAGGCCAAGCGCACGCCGCGCGGCCTCGCGGCAATTGGCAAAGGCCTCCGGCAACAGATCGTCCAGGCTTTCGCCGTTGGCGACGCGGCTGCGCAGCTCTTCGGTCTTGGCGATGATCTCGGCATCGGTCCGGGCCTGGCTTTCGGCCTCCAGCGCGTTGATCTGCGCGACCAGCGGTCGGACGGACTTGACCTTGCGGTCGTTCGTGCTGCCGAAAACCTTTTTCGCCAGCGAACCCAATCCAAGCATATGACGCGCCTTCTACCGGGGCCCATGGCGCGAAAAGCCGCGCAGGCCGGAATATCTCAAACGATCGTGTGGGGCATCCGGGTTGTTCGGCCCATCGCGGCGGTCTATCAACGGCGGCAACAGGTCAGGGCCCCGATGCGATCCGTCAAGCGACATAAGGGCCCGCCACAAGGGTGTCAACGCGGGCTGGCCTGCCCACGACCAAGCAAAAGGACGCGTTCCATGAAGAAGTTTCTCGCCACCGCCGCCCTGTCGGCCTTCATCGCGCTGCCCGCTGCGGCGCAGGATGCGCCGACAGCCGACACGGTGCTTGCGACCGTGAACGGAACCGAAATCAAGCTGGGCCACCTGATTGCGATGCAGCAGATGCTGCCGCCGCAATATCAGGAACTGCCCGACAATGTGCTGTTCGACGGCTTGCTGGAACAGTTGGTGCAGCAGCAGATCCTTGCCGATGTCGCCGATGACGAGATGACCGCGCGGATGGAACTCGGTCTTGCCAACGAACGCCGCGCTTTCCTTGCGGCGATGCTCCTCGACCAGATCGGCATGGCCGACCTGCCCGAGGAGGAGGTTCAGGCCGAATATGATGCGCAATACGGCAGCACAGGCGCGGTCACCGAATACAACGCAAGCCATATCCTCGTAGAAACCGAAGAGGCCGCTCAGGCCCTGATCGCCGAACTGGGCGAGGGGGCGGATTTCGCCGAACTGGCGCAGGAACGCTCCATTGGCCCCTCCGGTCCCAACGGGGGACAGCTTGGCTGGTTCACCGCCGGAATGATGGTCCCGAGCTTCGAAGAGGCGGTCTTCGCCCTCGAGGTCGGAGAGGTATCGGCCCCCGTCGAAACGCAGTTCGGCTGGCATGTGATCGTTCTCAACGACACGCGCGACCAGGAGCCTCCCGCGCTCGAAGAGGTGCGCGCCGAGCTTGAGGACGGCCTGCGCCGCGCCCGCGTCGACGCCGCCATCACCGAGCTTTCGGAGGCCGCCGAGGTGGTCCGCCCCGAACTCGAGATCGACCCGTCCGTGATCCGCAATCTGGATCTTCTGGCGGACTGACCGCAGCCTTTTCGGGGAAAAACGCCATGGCGAAGGCAAAGGACGACAAGAAGAAAAAGGCCAAGTCCAAGGACAAGGCTGAAAAAGGGGCCGGTAAGAAGATCAAGGTAGCCAAATCCGCGGGCAAGGCCCCGCTGAAGGTTTCGCCGCTGGCGCCCGCGTCCTTTCCCGACCTGCCCGTCATCGACGGTGTCCGCTTTGCCGCGGGCGAGGCGGGTGTGCGCTACCTCAACCGCACCGATGTGATGCTGGCCGAAATCGCGGCCGGATCGACCGTCGCGGGCGTCTTCACCCGGTCGGCGACGCGGTCGGCCGCCGTGCTCGACGGTCAGGCGAAACTGGCCGCCCTGCCCGGTCGGTCCAAGAAAGGCTTCGCCATCGTCGTGAATTCGGGCAATGCCAACACCTTCACCGGCGCGCGCGGGGCCAGCGACGTCGCCGTGATCTGCGAGGCGGCCGCAACGGCGCTCAAGATCCCGGCGGGCCATGTCTTCACCTCCTCCACCGGCGTGATCGGCGAGCCGCTGCCCGCTGAAAAGATCACAGCCATCTTGCCGGTGCTGGCCGATGGGCTGGATGCGGGCAAGGCCGCCGTCGCCGCCCGCGCCATCATGACCACCGACACTTTCCCCAAGGGTGCCGTTGCCGAACTCGACATCGCCGGCAAGCCGGTGAAGATCGCAGGTTTCGCCAAGGGTTCCGGCATGATCGCGCCCGATATGGCGACCATGCTGGGCTATATCTTTACCGATGCCGCCATCACGCAGGATGCGCTTCAGGCGATGCTGTCGGCCACCACCAAGACCAGCTTCAATGCCGTGACGGTCGACAGCGACACCTCCACCTCCGATACGGTGCTGATGGCCGCAACGGGCCGCGCCAACCACGCGCCCATCACCTCGGCCAAGTCGAGGGAGGGGCGCGCCTTTGCCGCCGCGCTGGGCGCGGTGATGCGGGATCTGGCGCTTCAGATCGTGCGCGACGGCGAGGGCGCAACCAAGCTGGTCGAGGTTCGGGTGACGGGCGCGAAATCCGCCCGCGACGCCGACCGTGTTGCCCGCTCCATCGCCAATTCGCCGCTGGTCAAGACCGCCATCGCGGGCGAGGATCCGAATTGGGGCCGCATCGTCATGGCGGTGGGCAAATCCGGAGCCGTGGCCGACCGTGACCTGTTGACCATTCGCTTCGGCGATCTGGTCGTGGCCGAAAAAGGCTGGCGGTCCGAGACCTATTCCGAGGCCGATTGTGCCGCCTACATGAAAGGTCAGGAACTGGTGATCGGTGTCGACATGGGGCTGGGCAAAGGCGCGGCCACGATCTGGACCTGCGACCTGACCCACGCCTACATCGACATCAACGCCGATTACCGGTCGTGACGGTCGGAACGGGGCGCAGCCGATGAAGATCATCCTCGTCTCGGCCGTCGCCCTGATCGACCGCGAGGGCAGGGTGCTTCTGGCGCAGCGCCCGCCGGGCAAATCCATGGCGGGTCTGTGGGAATTTCCCGGCGGCAAGGTCGAGCCGGGCGAAACGCCCGAACAGGCCCTGATTCGCGAATTGCACGAGGAACTGGGCATCGACACATGGGCGTCCTGCCTTGCGCCGCTGACTTTCGCCAGCCACGCCTATCCGGATTTCCACCTGCTCATGCCGCTGTTCGCCTGCCGCAAATGGGAGGGGATCCCGCAGGCGCGCGAGGGCCAAACGCTGGCTTGGGCGCATAAATCCGAACTGCGGGATTACCCGATGCCGCCAGCCGACATTCCCCTGATCCCGATCCTGCGCGACTGGCTCTGATCGACGGGGCCGCCGCCCCGTCCGGTCGACTGCCCGTCAGCCCAGCCAGCCCTTCAGGTTGTCGTCAACGACGGCGGCTAGCGCGTCGATATGGGCCGCATCATCGTTGAGGCAGGGGATATACGTGAATTCCTCCCCGCCCGCGTGCTCGAAGCTTTCCTTGATCTCTTCGTTGATCTCTTCCAGCGTTTCGATGCAATCGGCGGAAAAGGCGGGCGCCACGACCGCGATCCGCTTCTTGCCCGCTTCGGCCAGCCGCGCCACTTCCTCGACGGTATAGGGCTTCAGCCATTCCTCGGGCCCGAACCGGCTCTGGAAGGTCGTCACCACTTCCGTCTTGTCCCAGCCCAGCCGCTCGCGCAGCAGGCGAGAGGTTTTCTGACACTGGCAATGGTAGGGGTCGCCTTCCATCAGGTAGCGCTTGGGCACGCCGTGATAGCTTGCCACCAGCACATCGGGCCGGTTTTCCAGACCCGCATAGGCGCGTTCGACCGATTGGGCCAATGCTTCGATGTAAAGCGGGTTCTCGTAATAGGGTTCGACCGTGCGCACGATCGGCTGCCACTTGATGTTCTCGAGGCTGCGGAAAAACTCGTCGCAGGCCGTGGCCGATGTCGCTCCCGCGTATTGCGGATAAAGCGGGAAGAACAAGATCTTGGTGCAGCCCTGCGCCACCAGCGCGTCGACCTTGGATTTCGTCGACGGGTTGCCATAACGCATGCAGTAATCGACGACCACGTTATCGCCGTACTTGGCCTTGATCTTTTCGGCCATCAGGCGCGTCTGCGCCTTGGTGATGGTCATCAAGGGGCTTTCGTTCAGCTCCTCGTTCCAGATCGACTTGTAATTGGCGCCCGAGGAAAACGGACGCTTGGTCAGGATCACCAGCTGCAACAGCGGCTGCCAGATCCATGGGCTGTAATCGATGACGCGCCGGTCCGACAGGAATTCGTTCAGATATCGCCGCATCGGCCAATAGCTGTAGTGATCCGGCGTCCCGAGATTGGCCAGCAGTACGCCGATCTTGCCGAATTTCACCTTTGGGTGATCGGCGGGGGCATGCGGCAGGTCGGTCGCGGGCTGTTGGGCTTGCGTCTCGGACATCATGTTCATCTGTGGCGGCCTCAATCGTCGGACGGGTGTAGGACCGGTTGCGCGGTCTCGTCAAACTCCGATGTCCCCAATGCGGCGGCAAGGCGCGCCTTGGCCGTGCCGGGGCGGAGCGGTTTTTGCTGGCTGTCGTGCGGGGCCCACCCCGAGAGAAAGATCAACTCGTACGTAGCGCGGATGCGCGCCGGGTCATCCTTGGCCGGAAACCGCGCGGCATAAATCTCGGCCATCCGGCCAAACAGCGCCCGCTGCACGGGCGCGCGGTGGCGGTCGACCAGCGCGTTGGTCTCGCCCATGGCGCGCAGATCGGCCATCAGGGCAAAGGCATCGGGATAGGTCACGGTCTTGGGCAGGCGGTCTGCCACCGGGAGGGCCAGCCCCCCCCGCTGCAACAGCGCGCCCATGTCGCGGATTTCCGCCATGGGTGCCACGCGCGGGCTCAGGCCGCCCATCACCTCTGTTTCCGCCATGGCCAACGCCTGCCGCAGTTCCACCAGCGTTTCGCCGCCAAAAGCCACCGACAGGAACAATCCATCCGGCATGAGGGCGCGGCGGCATTGCACGATCTGGCCCACCGGGTCATCGGCCCAATGCAGCGCCATGGCATGGATCACAAGGTCATGCGCGCCCGGCTCGAGGTCCAGCACCTCGTTGGGCGCCACCATGCGCGCTCCCGGCAGAAAATCCTGCCAGACCGACGGAAAGGCCGTCACCAGCGCGGGCGACGTAAACCCTCTGTTAACGTCCTGCAGTCTTTCCTGAAGCTCGATCATGGCTTCGTCATGCAGGAATCCTGCCATGTCCAGACGCGCACGCGCCCGGGCCCGCTCAAGGCGGGGCCGGTCCACAAGGCGGGCTCGTGTGGGCAAGTCTGGCACGGTGTCGCGCGTCCTGTCTGTCGGTCCAGCGCTACTTAGGGGGGTGGGATGAGATTGCAAACCGTGTTGCATGCGATCTTTCCGCCCGCCTGCCTGTGCTGTGAGGCGCGGGTGGACACCGATTTCGCGCTTTGTGCCGCGTGTTGGGCGCAAACGCCCTTCGTGCTGGGAACGGCCTGCGACCTCTGCGGGGTCGGTCTTCCGGGTCAAAGCGCCAGCGGCGGGCCCCTCGTTTGCGAGGAATGCCACACCATTGCCCGGCCTTGGTCGCATGGCCGGGCCGTGCTGCACTACGCGGGTAACGGGCGCAAACTGGTGCTCGGTCTCAAACATGGCGACCGGGCAGAGGTGGCGCGCGCCGCAGGGCCGTGGATGGCGCGGGCGGCGGCCGATCTCTTGGCCCGCGATCCCCTGATCCTGCCCATTCCGTTGCACCGCTGGCGTCTGGCGCAACGCAGGTTCAACCAATCGGCCCTTCTGGCGTCTGCTCTCGCCCGGGTCAGCGGCCGCGACTGGCTGCCCGATGCGCTGGTTCGCGCGCGTCACACGCCGACGCAGGACGGGCGTGACCGGACTGCCCGCTTCGCCAATCTCGATGCCGCGATCCGCGCGGCCCCGCGCCATGCTGCGACGCTTGCCGGCCGCAACATCTTGCTGGTCGATGATGTGATGACCTCGGGCGCGACCTTTTCGGCGGCGGCGCAAGCCTGCCATGCCGCAGGCGCCGAACAGGTTTGCGTCTTGGCACTGGCGCGGGTCGCACGGGATACCTAGATCAGGGCGACTGCGACGACTTGAGAGGAACGCGCGCGATGCCCCGGATCGAAATCTACACCTCGCCGCTTTGCGGTTATTGCCACGCGGCCAAGCGGCTTTTGGCCGACAAAGGCGTCTCCTATACCGAGATCGACGTCGCCCGCGACCCCGCCAAGCGGCAGGAGATGATGGGCCGCGCGAACGGGCGGCACACCGTTCCCCAGATTTTCATCGGGGATACCCATGTCGGCGGCTATGACGACATGGCCGCGCTTGATCGCAACGGCAAGCTCGATCCGCTTTTGGCCGCATCCTGAACCACTTGCGACCCTTCGTCCCTTGCCACGGGGACGAAGGCAATGGCCTACTCCCGCCATGGCATCCCCCGACGATCCCCTGTCCGTCGCGTTGTTCAGCGAAATGTTCATGGCCGACCAGCTCGCCCGGAACAGGCTCAGCCGTGCCTTGCCCAAGGGAATGGAACTCAGCCATTTCTCGGTGCTGAACCATCTTGTCGCCTCGAGTGTTGAAAAATCACCCGCGCAATTGGCGCGGGTGTTTCACGTCACGCGCGGGGCGATGACGAACACGCTCAACCGGCTGGAATGGGCGGGTTATATCCACATCCGTCCCGATTGGGACGATGCGCGCCGCAAGATGGTGTCGATCAGCCCCGCAGGCCGCCGCGCCCGCGAGGCGGCCCTGTCAGCCATCGCCCCGATCCTGTCCGAAACCGTGCGCGAGATCGGGGCCGACCGTGTGCGGCAGGCGATCCCGGTCATCCGCGAGATGCGCCTGCGGCTGGAAAATGACATCTAGCCCCGCTTCACCGACGCGGTGACATAGTTCACGCTCAGGTCCCAGTCCGAAATCGACCAGCGCCACAACAGCTTGTTGAAGACGAAGCCCTTCCTGTCGACCGGATCCAGACCGGCCTGCCGGATCAGCTCGTACAATTCGTCGGGCGTGATGAACTTTTGCCATTCATGGGTGCCCTTGGGCAGCCAACGCATGACATATTCCGCCCCGATGATCGCCATCAGAAAGCTTTTCGGGTTCCTGTTGATCGTGGAACAGATCATCAGCCCGCCCGGCTTCAACAGTTGCTGGCAGGCGGTCAGATAGGCGAGTGGGTCGGCCACATGCTCGACCACCTCCATGTTCAGCACCACGTCGAATTGCTCGCCCGCCGCGGCGAGCGCCTCGGCCGTCGTATGGCGGTAATCGATGGTCAGCCCCGATTGCTCGGCATGGATCTGCGCCACCGGGATGTTGCGCGGCGCGGCATCCGCGCCCACGACAGTCGCACCCAGACGCGCCATCGGTTCCGACAACAACCCCCCGCCGCAGCCGATATCGAGGATGCGCAGCCCCTCGAACGGCTTTTGCGCCTTCAGGTCGCGCCCGAACTCCGCCGCGATCTGGCGGGTGATGTAATCCAGCCGCGTGGGATTGAGCATATGGAGCGGCTTGAACTTGCCGTTCGGATCCCACCATTCGGCCGCCATCGCCTCGAACTTGGCGATTTCGCCGCTGTCGACGGTTTGATTGACCTCTGCCATGGCAAATCCTTTCAGATTCTGTCATTTTGATCCGTGCGGACCGTTCCTCGCGGTCTATATAGGAGCGGCATGGACAAGTTCTCCGGCCAAAAGCGCGCAGCCGCGCATCTCTTCCCGCCGATCGACCCTTTCGATCAGCGCATGATGGATGTGGGTGACGGGCATCACATCTACGTCGAACAATGCGGCAATCCCGATGGTGCGCCTGTTGTCGTCCTGCACGGCGGCCCCGGCGGCGGGTGCAGCCCGGCGATGCGGCGCTATTTCGATCCCGCGCTTTGGCGGATCGTCCTCTTTGATCAGCGCGGTTGCGGCCGGTCCCGGCCCCATGCCAGCGTGCGGGCGAACACGACATGGCACCTTGTGGCCGATATCGAACGCATCCGCAGCGCGCTGGGCATCGACAGGTGGGCGGTTTTCGGCGGCAGCTGGGGCGCGACCTTGGGTCTGGTCTATGCCGAAACCCATCCCGACCGCGTCGCCTATCTCGCGCTGCGCGGTGTCTTCTTGTCGATGCAGCGTGAGCTGGATTGGTTCTACGGCGGTGGCGCGGGGCAATTCTGGCCCGATCAATGGGCGCGGTTCTGTGCCCTCATCCCCGAGGAAGAACGCGGCGATCTGATCGCCGCCTATAACCGCCGCCTGTTTTCAGGCGACCTGATGGTCGAAACCCGCCATGCCCGCGCTTGGGCGTCGTGGGAAAACGCTCTCGCTTCGATGGAGAGTGATGGCGGCGGCGGCGAAAGCCCGGCGGAATACGCCCGCGCCTTTGCCCGTCTGGAAAACCATTACTTCGTGAACAAGGGTTTTCTCGAAGAAGACGGCCAGATCCTGCGCGACCTGTACCGTATCGCGCAGGTGCCCGGCACGGTGGTGCAGGGCCGCTATGACATGATCTGCCCGCCACTTTCGGCCCACAAGCTTGTCTCGGGTTGGCCCGCCGGCCGCCTGCACATGGTCAAGGCCGCCGGCCACGCCCTCTCCGAACCTGGCATCAGCCAGGAACTGGTGCGCCTGATGAGCCAGGTGGGGGAAAAGCGGGACCGCTACGGGATGTGAGCAACCGCCGGTCGATCCCCGGGCTCAACCGGTCGCGGATCAGCGCCACCGGATGTGACCGGAGCGTCAGGCGCATCGCGACATAATCCTCCACCACCTCTTCGCCCTCGGTCATCCTGGGCAGGTGAACGGCGGGTTCCACGATCCCCTCGCCGTCCAGATCCCCGGAAAACAGCGGCAATTCCCGTTTCGGCACCAGCGCGCGGGCCGCCCACAGCGCGTCGCGCCGCGAAATCCCCAAGGCGGCAAAGGCATCGGCCTCCGCCAATATCGTCAGCGTCTTGGCGGCCAGCCCCGCGCGCCGCCACACATCCTCGACCGCCGTGTAGCCATTGCCGCGCGCCGCCGTCAGCCAATCGGCCTCGTCCTCGCGCATCGCCTTGATCTGCCGAAACCCCAGCCTCAGCGCCAGCGCGCCGGTTTCCGTCCGTTCCATCACGTTGTCCCACCGGGACCGGTTGATGCAGACGGGCCGCACCTCCACCCCGTGGGCGCGGGCGTCGCGCACGATCTGGGCCGGGGCGTAGAACCCCATCGGCTGGGAATTCAGCAGCGCGCAGGCGAAGATCCCCGGATGATGCCGTTTGAGCCAGCTCGAGGCATAGACCAAAAGCGCGAAACTCGCCGCATGGCTTTCGGGGAACCCGTAACTGCCAAAGCCTTCGATCTGCGAAAAACAGCGTTCCGCGAAATCCTCGTCATAGCCATTGGCGCGCATTCCCCGCAGGAACCTTGTCCGGAACTCCGACACGCTCCCATGCTTCTTGAAGGTGGCAAGCGACCGGCGCAGCCTGTCCGCCTCGTCGGGGGTAAAGCCCGCGCCGGTGATGGCGATCTGCATCGCTTGTTCCTGGAACAAGGGCACACCCAAGGTCTTGCCCAAGACGCGGCCCAATTCGTCCGAGGGGAAACTGACCTCCTCCTCCCCGTTCCGGCGTCTTATGAAGGGGTGCACCATGTCGCCCTGGATCGGGCCGGGGCGGATGATCGCCACCTGGATCACCAGGTCATAGAAACAGCGCGGGCGCATCCGGGGCAGGAAATTCATCTGCGCCCGGCTTTCCACCTGGAACACGCCCAGCGTATCGGCCCGGCACAGCATGTCGTAGACGGCGGGGTCCTCGGGCGGCAGGGTGGCCAGCGTGTAATCCGTCTGATGGTGCTGTTTGAGCAGGCCGAATGCCTTGCGGATGCACGACAGCATCCCCAAGGCCAGGATATCGACCTTCAGGATCCCCAGCGCATCGATGTCATCCTTGTCCCAGCAGATGACGGTTCGATCCTCCATCGTGGCATTCTCGATCGGCACCAACTCGTCCAGCCTGCCTTCCGTGATGACAAAGCCACCCACATGCTGGCTCAGATGCCTTGGAAAGCCGATGATCTCCTCGATCAACTGGATCGTTTGCTTCAGGCGCGGGCTGTCGGGGTCCAACCCGATCTCGCGCATCCGGGCGATCTCGGGCCCGTGTTTCGACCATGATCCCCAGATCTGCGAGGACAGCGCCGACAGCACATCCTCCGACAGGCCCATGGCGCGGCCCACCTCGCGCACCGCGCGCTTGCCGCGATAATGGATCACCGTGGCGCACAGCCCCGCGCGATGCCGGCCATAGCGGGCGTAGATGTGCTGGATCACTTCCTCGCGGCGCTCATGCTCGAAATCCACGTCGATATCGGGCGGCTCGTTGCGCGCCTCGGACACGAACCGCTCGAACACCATCGTGCCGATCTCGGGGCTGACCGACGTGACCCCCAGCGCATAGCAGGTGATCGAATTGGCCGCCGATCCGCGCCCCTGGCACAGGATGCCGCGCGACCGGGCAAAGGCGACGATATCATGGACGGTAAGGAAATAGGGCTCGTAGCCCAGTTTCCCGATCAGACGCAGCTCATGCTCCAGCTGCTTTTGCGCCCGCTCGGGGATGCCCTGCGGATAGCGCCAGTTCAGCCCCGCCTGCGCCAGCCGCTGCAACCGTTCGGCGGCGGTTTCCCCGTCCGTGATTTCCGACGGGTATTCGTAGCGCAGGCTGGCGATGTCGAACTCCAGCCTTTCGGCCAGTGCCGCGGCGTGGTCCACCGCCCCCTCATGTCCCTTGAAGATGCGCCGCATCTCCACCTCCGACCGCAGGCGCTGTTCGGCATTGGCCTGCGCGGCGGTGCCCAGATCTTCGATCCGCAATCCCTCGCGGATGCAGGTCAGGATATCGGTCAACCGCCGCCGCGCCCCGTGGTGCATGATCGGCCGGGCCGAGGCGAGCATGGGCAGGCCCAGATCCGCCGCCAGCCGCGCGCCGCGATCCAGTCTTGCCGCATCCTGCCCGTCATAGGCGGGCGCGATCAGCAGGTGCAGCCGCCCCTCCAGCCCCTCGATCAACCGCGCCGCCGCCTGCCGCCAATCGGTCCCGGGCCGGTCGGGCGCATGAAGCAGCAATTCCAGCCCCTCGGGAAACCTCAGGATATCGTCCAGATCCAGCAGGCAATCGCCCTTCTCCGCCCTCAACCGTCCCGCCGACAGGATGCGGCACAGGCTCGCCCAACCCGTCCGGTTGCGCGGCAGCGCGGTCAGCATCATCCCGTCTTGCAGCACCAGACAGGCGGCGGGCAACAAGCGCGGCACATGGTCGATGGGCGCGCGCGGGGCTGGGGGCAGATGCGCGGGCTTGGGCGGGCCTATGGGATCGGCGCGCGCGGCCACGGCTTCCGCGATTTCTTCGCGGATCTTCTTCAGCTCCGACCAGGCCCGCACCACGCCCGCCACCGAATTCACATCGGCGATGGCAATCGCCTCCAACCCCAGAAGTGCTGCCCGACGCGCATATTCCTCGGGATGTGACCCCCCGGTCAGGAAGGTGAAGTTCGAGGTGATGGACAGTTCCGCGAATCCCATGACCCGCAGTATATTCACGTTTTGTTCCCATAGCGAGATGCTCCAACAAAGCTCACGGGTCCGACCGCATCACGACCGTGCCACAGCCCACCCGGTTCGGCGGATATCGCTCGGCCTGTCTATCTTTAGGCATTACTTTCCAAACTTAAGTGGGTAGAACCATCTCGGTGATGTTGGGAGTTACGAGTGCTGAAACTGCTGCGAAATCGGATACCCGGCGCATGGCATAGCGGAATGGCCCCGGGCGCAGCATGATACCGCAGAGATCGAAGCAGAATTCTTCTTCATCCACTTTGGATACGCAGTTGGGGATTTCAGCGAACCAGATCTTTTTGTCCGAATTGAGCAAGAAAATTTGGAATATCGCACCTGCGCTCATCTTGATGCAGGAAGTCTTAGTAAAGAGCGTCGTGGGTTTGAAAACAGTGAAGCAAAGCACATGAGCGGGCAGACAGAATTGAAAATGGCACACTGAGTACTGTCTGGAAAGGCTTGCAAGGAATGATGGATCACGAAAGAAAGATGGAAGATTCAAGTCTGGTCGAGAATAGCAAGACCAGGATCTTTCTTCACCTTACGAAAACGGCTGGTGGAACTCTGAAATCTGTACTGAGCGATACACCCAATCTGTCCACCTATTTTGTATATGGACAGCAGGATGTTCTGCGCTTGAAGGAGGAGTCGCCGAATGAGTATGATTTTGTCTATGGCCATTCAGTTTACGGACTTCACGCCACGCTCGGTCTGCCTGAATCTACACGCTACATGTGTTTCATGCGGCATCCCGTGACCCGTACCATTTCGCATTACTATCATTTACGGAATGTTGAAAAGGGACCGATCGGAGATCGAATTCGGGCGTCGAAGGATATAAATGATTTTTTTGCGAACAACTCGCATTGGGAATTTTCGAATTTCATGGTGAAGGTGATTTCAGGTGTTGGCAACGCGCGCCCATCACCCGGAGTCAATGCGTTTCGAATGGCCGTTGACAATCTCGAAAATCTGTTCGATTTCGTGGGATTTCAGGAATATTTTCCCATATCAGTCCGTAGCCTGTCGAAATTGATCGGACATGAGCTTGTCGTGAAGAAAGATATAAACATCGGGCGCTATTCTCTGGGAGATATAAGCAGCACGACCCTGAGCCGTATCGAAGAGCTCAACATCCAAGATATCAAGCTTTACAAGTTTGCCATTCGAAAGTTTCTCTAGGACCGCCCCAGATGAGAGCTTTTTTTCACCCGGCGAATCCGGGATATACCACAAGTCTCGCAAAGATTTCGGGGAAGGCTGGATTGCCTCTGCAATCCGTGCAGACGATCAGGCAGTTGCGATCTCAGATATCCGCAAGCTCGGCTAATGTCGGAAACGTCGTTCATAACGAGGCGATAGCAAAGACGTTCGGTTTTGATACCGCCTTCAGTGCAATGGGGGGGATCGAGGGATTTTTCAAGGCTGAATGCAATTCAAGACCCAAGGAATTTCAACAGAAGTTATCCCAGAACTTCGACGCTGTATTTTTTTCCTTCGCAAATCTTGTCGCCCCTCCTCTGAAGAATGGTAAGGAGGAAATGCAAAGGAGGCAGTTCAGCAGGCTGTGTGAGATTGTAAACAGTATAAACATTCCATTGATTGTTTTGGGGGTTGGCCTGCAGCAGCGCCTGGAGTCGACGGAAGAGATCCTTCCCGAGCTTGCGGAATTCATGCGAGAGATCAATAGGAAAGCTGTAATATTCGGATGCCGTGGTGCCGAAACCGAAGCATATCTCCAATCCATAGGCTGTGATAACGTCAGAGCCCTTGGTTGCCCAAGCCTCTACGTCTACCCCTCACGAATTCTGGCTATAGAGCCGCTTGGAAGCCTCACCGGTAAGTCGGGGATAACAGCAGGTTATCTCGATCGTAAGCACTTTCTTGGCCACCAGCCCCACCGCTTGGAAGCCTTGTCCAAGATCGCATCGACCCTTGATTTGAGCTATGTCTTCCAGAATGACTTGCTCACCCTTTCCGAGCTTGATGATACACTTGGCCTTTACATTGACGCGGACAATCGGTGTGATCCGGAAATAATTAATGCCTATATTGAGAGTTTTGGATATAAAATTCCGATATCGGATTATCGGTTCTTCCGTGATCCCCGATCATGGCGTCAATATGCAGGGTCGCGGGATTATTTCTTTGGTGACCGGTTTCACGGCGGGGTTGTTAGCCTTCAAACAGGTCGTCCTGCCCTCTTCATTTACGACGATGTTCGTGTCATGGAGCTTACCGAGCATTTCGCGCTCCCGAGTGTGTCGTTGGAGGATGTCATTTCTGGCGATGTGCATGAGATCCTTGAAAATGGGTTCTCAAAGGAATCGATTGATAGGATGCATGATACCTACAGCGGAAGGCTCAATGAGTATTTTGGTTTAACCAAGGGTGCTGGACTGACACCGCTGCGCGGTATCTACCCAGTGCAGAAGAAAAACCTCGACGCGACAGAGGATGATCTGACGGTTCTGAAAACGCGCCTTGGGGAGGTTCTTGAGAGCGAAAGAATGGACGCCGCTATTCAGCTGGCTGCCATGAATTCGTGGACCCTTGCGGGTGTTGAAAGGCTGCTGAATATTCTGGCCGAGTTGAAGGATGACCCTACCGCACAGGACGTTCTGAACCTCGCCATTGTCCGCCAAGATACCGCTCCGGATGAGGCCATGATCTTCAGAACGGCCCGCGTTCTTTTCAAAGCAAGGCTCGATCAGAGTTGTGAATTCTTGTTGAGGTATTTCTTCAGCAGGAATGACGTGGTCTGGACAGAACGCGTGGCAAGGATCCTGATCGAGTCGCTCATCCGGCAAGAGAATTTTTCGGATGCCAAGGCATATCTATCTTCAGCGATGGATAGAGGGTGCTTGAATGCCAACGTCGCGCGATTGCTGTTGAAGCGCACGGAGCAATGAGTTGACCGCTTGGGGCAGTCATTCGACCTACCCCGTCACGCCAGCCCGAATTCCCTCAAAACGGCCGCGTAGATCTCTCGCTTGAACGGCACGATTTCCGCCAGCAGGTCCGCGCCGCGCATCCAGCGCCAGTCGGAAAATTCCACATCCTCGTGGCTCAGGTCGATCAAGTCATCGGGCGCGTCCAGCCGCATAAGGACCCATTTTTGCGTCTGCCCCCGGTATTTCCCGCGATAGGGCAGAACTTCCTTAGGCAAGTCATAGGGCAGCCATTCCGCCGTCTCGCGCAGAACGGTGACATGCTCGGCGCCCACCCCCGTCTCCTCGCGCAATTCGCGCAGGGCGGCCTCGACGGGTGTTTCGCCTTTGTCGATCCCGCCTTGCGGCATCTGCCACGCGGGCTCCGCCATGTCCGCCCGCTGCCCGGCGAAGACCCGCCCATCTGCATGGGTCAGCACCACCCCCACGCAGGGGCGATAGGGCAGGCGGGCGATCTCCTCGGGCGTCACGGGCTCAGTTGCCGCGCGGACCCAGCGCGTTCAGCCCGGTCAGGATGTCGATGGCATAGGCCAGCTGGTAATCCTCGTTGCGCAACGTGGCCGTGGCCTCCGCGATGGCCTGCTCCTCTTCCAGCTGGCGGCGCTCGTCCTCCGTCAGGGTGGAATTCTGGATCGCCCCGCGCAGGCTGGCCTCGTTGCGGCGGGTCTGCCCTTCCTCGGCCTCCTCGTCCACCTCCACCGGGTCACGCTGTTCGACCAGGATGTCCGGCGCGATGCCCAAAGCCTGGATCGAGCGACCCGACGGCGTGTAATAAAGCGAGGTGGTCAGCCGCATCGCCCCGTCGCCCGCCAGCGGCATGATCGATTGCACCGACCCCTTGCCGAAGGTGTTGGTGCCCACGACCACCGCGCGGCGATGATCCTGCAAGGCGCCCGCCACGATCTCCGACGCCGAGGCCGAGCCGCCATTCACCAGCACGACCAGCGGCAGTCCCTCGATCAGGTCGCCGGGCGTGGCGTTGTAGCGTTCGCCATCGGCCGGATCGCGGCCGCGGGTCGACACGATCTCGCCTTGGTCGAGGAAGGCATCCGACACCCGGATCGCCTGGTTCAGCAAGCCGCCGGGATTGTTGCGCAGGTCCAAAACCACACCATTCAGATTGCCGAGCCCACCGACCTCTTCGATCATTTCGGCCAGCCCGTCCTGAAGATTGGGAAAGGTCTGGTCGTTGAAGGTGGAAATCCGCAGCACCGCGGTATTGCCTTCCAGACGGTAGCGCACAGCGGTCAGGCGGATCCGGTCGCGCACGATGGTGATGTCGAAGGGTTGGTCGACCCCTTCGCGGACGACGGTGATGACAATCTCCGACCCCACCGGACCGCGCATCATGTCGACCGCCTGTTCCAGCGTCAGACCCAACAGCGCCTCGCCATCGACATGGGTGATGAAATCGCCCGCCTCGACGCCTGCCGCCATGGCCGGCGTATCGTCCATCGGCGTGATGACGCGCACAAAGCCGTCTTCTTGCGTCACCTCGATGCCCAGACCGCCGAATTCGCCGCGCGTCTGCACCTGCATGTCGTCGAAATCGCTGGGCGGCAGATAGCTCGAATGCGGGTCGAGCGAGGTCAGCATCCCGTTGATCGCCGCCTCGATCAGTGCCGCCTCGTCGACTTCTTCGACGTAATTGGCCCGGATACGTTCGAAGATGTCGCCAAACAGGTCCAACTGCTCATAGACCGAGGAATTGGCCCGATCTTCCTGCGCGATCAGCGGCCCGGCCACCTGCGTGCTCAACAGCACGCCGCCCACGATCCCCCCAACGGCCGCGATCATCAGCTTGTTCATTCTCGTCATCCTTCGTTTCAGTCGCGCCCGGTGGCGGCGAACCACGGCGCCGGATCGACCGGAACACCGCTTTCCCGCAGTTCGATATAAAGCGTTTCCGTCAGCTCCGCGCCACCACCTTGCACGGATGGCAGGATCAATTCTTCGCTCTCCGGCCCCGGGTCGCCGGGCATCAGGCCCAGCGCCGCCCCCAAGGCTACGATTTCGCCGGGGACAACGTAAAGGGTCCCGACCCCGGCCAAGATAATCAGATAGTCGGCCTGCGGTTCCAGGATAATGACATTTCCGTAATCCAAGAGCGGCCCTGCATAGCGCACTGATGCCGCCCAAGGTGCCGTGACCAGCGCACGGGGCCGCGTGGCCTGCACCAGACCGGGCCGGGTAACGCCCGCCCCATCGGCTTCGCCGAACCGGCGCAGCACGCGCCCCAGAACCGGCATCGACAGGGTTCCGCGCGCCGCCGCGAAATCGGGCAGTTCACCCGATGCCCCCGTCCCGTCGCGCGTCAGCACGGTCGCCAGCGCATCCAGCGATTCGACGCTGTCGAGCAATTCGGTCATCGCAGCTTCGTCACGGATGATGTTTTCCGGCAGCATCCGGCGATCCGCGATGGCTTGGCTCAACTGCGTGCGCGCCGCCTGTATCCGGTCGAGCGCCAGCGACAGCTGGTCCACCGCGCCGTCCTGCAAGCGCCGCAGCGTCGCCAGATCCTCCAGCTGTCCCCGCAGCGCGCGGGCCTCCTCCGCGACGGCGGGCGTAACCTCCGACAAGATCATGCCCGATCGTGCCGTGCCCAAGGCTCCGGCCGGATGCATCAAGAGCAGGGGCGCAGGCGCCCCCTCGATGCTTTGCAACACCCCCAAAAGCCGCGACAGCCGGTCCCGTTCCGCCTCGAACACCGACAGGATGGTCTGCTCGCGCAAGGCTGCCTGTCGCATCCCCTCGCGCAGCGCCAAAAGTCCTTCCTCGTAGGCGCGCACCGTCTGGGTCAGCGCCTCGACCCGGTCGCGCGCCCCCTCGGCCTCCAGCAGCGCAAAGGCCGCCTGTTCCAGCATCTCGGCGGCGCGCTGGGTCGTGGCCACGGCATCGGGTTCGGCGCGCAGGGGGGCGGCCAACACCATCAGCGCCATACAAAAGGCGGGCGCCACACGTGCGGCCCAAAAACGCCCATGCCTCATGCGATCAATGTCCGGCCGGTCATGTCCTCCGGTTGCGGCAGCCCCATCAGCTGCAACACGGTCGGCGCCAGATCGGCAAGGATCCCGTCACGCAGCCGCGCGCCCTCCGGTCCGCCGACAAGGATCACCGGAACCGGGTTCAGCGTATGCGCCGTATGCGGCCCGCCGGTTTCGGGGTCGATCATCGTTTCGCAATTGCCATGGTCTGCGGTCACGATCATCGCACCGCCCGCCGCCGCCAGCGCCTCCAGCGCGCGCCCCAGCCCCGTATCCACCGCCTCGCAGGCGCGCATGGCGGCTTCCAGATCGCCGGTATGGCCCACCATGTCGGGGTTCGCATAATTCACGACGATCAGATCGTAGTCCCCGCCGATCGCCTCGACCAGATGATCGGTGACTTCGCCCGCCGACATCTCGGGTTGCAGGTCATAGGTCGCCACCTTGGGCGAGGCCGCCATATAGCGGTCTTCACCCGGCACAGGGGGTTCCTTTCCCCCGTTCAGGAAAAAAGTGACATGGGGATATTTCTCGGTCTCGGCGATGTGGAACTGCCGCAATCCCTTCTGACCGACCCATTCCGCCAGCGTGTTCACGATCTCCTGCTTGGGAAACACCGTGGTCATGTAGGCGTCATGCGCTTTGGAATAATCCACCATCCCCAGCCGCGCGGCCAGGTCAGGGCGCGGTCCCCGGTTGAACCCGTCGAAATCCGGGTCCCCGATGGCGGCAAGGATCTCGCGCGCCCGGTCGGCCCGGAAATTGACGAAAAACAGCCCGTCGCCCTCGGCCATGCCCGCATAATCGCCGATCACGGCGGGTTCGATGAATTCATCGGTCTTGCCCGCCTTGTGGGCGGCGGCGATGGCCTCCCCGGCCGCTGCGGCCGCAACGCCCTTGCCCTCGGCCATGGCGCGATAGGCCCGTTCCACCCGGTCCCAGCGATTGTCGCGGTCCATCGCGAAATAACGGCCCGTCACGGTCACGATCCCTGCGCCCTTGGGCAGGTCCGCCTCCAATGCCGCGATCTGTCCGGGGGCCGAGGACGGGGCCACGTCCCGCCCATCGGTGATGGCATGGACCAGCACCTCCAGCCCCGCATCGGTCAGCGCGCGCGCGGCCGCCACGATATGCGCCTGATGGGAATGCACCCCCCCCGGCGAGGCCAGCCCCGCCAGATGCGCCCGCCCGCCGCTTGCCTTCAGCGTTGCGATGAAATCGGCCAGCGCGGGCCGGGTGAAAAACCCGCCATCCTCGATCGCTAGGTCGATCATGCCCAAATCCATCGCCACAACCCGGCCTGCGCCGATATTCGTATGCCCGACCTCCGAATTGCCCATCTGCCCCTCGGGCAGGCCCGCCGCGCGGCCATGGGTGATCAACGTGGCATGGGGGCAGGTCGCCATCAGCCGGTCGAATGTCGGTGTGCTGGCGAGCAGGGGGGCGTTTCCGGCCTCAATCGGGCCGATACCCCACCCGTCGAGAATGCACAGGACAACGGGTTTCGGCACGGTTTGCTCGGGCATGGCGGGCTCCTTCGCTTGGGGGTTGTAGGCACCCGGCCCCCCGCATGCAAGGCGGCAGGGGCGGGGTGCCGCTCCGCGCATCATCCCCTCCCGTGCTAGACCCTGTCTTGCGCCTCAGAAAACGAAGTCGCTGTCGTCCAGATCTGCCAGCTGCACCCCCAAGAGCAGGATGGAATTCCCTCCGCCAGTAGCGATCAACACCCCGTCGGCCACCGACCTGATCGCACCCGTGGCCGCAAAGGACGAATAGTCGGAAAATCCCGTTGCCGCTGTGATTTCCGACAGGTCGATCCGCTCGAATGGGTCCGTTGCGTCGAAATCCTCGATCCTGTCTTTCCCGTGCCCCGGAGCGAAGACGAATACATCGTGATCCGCCCCGCCAATCAGCGCATCAGTGCCCCTGCCGCCCACGAGTGTGTCGTTTCCACCCCCCCCCTCGAGGCGGTCGTGACGATCACCGCCGTCAAGGTAGTCATCGCCGGTTCCGCCGAAAAGCTGGTCGTTTCCCGCGCTCCCCTCCAGCCTGTCATTTCCGGCACCACCATCAAGCATGTCGAAGCCCGCGCGTCCCCTTAGCAAATCCGCGCCATCGCCCCCGAACAGTCTGTCGTTCTGAGTGCCCCCATCCAGCGCATCATCCCCGACACCGCCATAAAGCACATCCCGGTCCGCCCCACCAAAGAGCCGATCATCCCCCTCATCGCCATGCAGCGTGTCGTGGCCGTTGCTCCCCCAGAAACGGTCGTTGCCCAACCCACCGAGCAGGCTGTCATTGCCCGACTGCCCCTCCAGAATGTCGCCGCCCGCACCACCCACAAGCGTGTCATTGCCGCTGCCCCCGACAAGGCGGTCATTGCGATCACCGCCATCCAGGTGGTCATTTCCCGATCCGCCGAACATCTGGTCATTGCCGGGGCCCCCTTCCAGCGTATCATTGCCGGTACCGCCGTCGAGCCTGTCAAAGCCCGCGTCGCCCCTCAGCAGATCCGCGCCATCGCCCCCGAACAGGCTGTCGTTCTGGGCGCCCCCATCCAGCGTATCGTCGCCGACCCCACCGTGGAGCGCATCCTCACCCGCCCCTCCCAACAGCACATCCTCTCCCCCCTCGCCAAACAGCGTGTCGCGTCCACCCATGCCCTCCAGCACATCCGGCCCTGCCGTGCCGACGAGGTACAGGTCGCTATCCGGATCGGCTTCAGCCAGCATCGGGCGACGCTGCGGCCCGGTCAGGACCGCCGCCCGCACATCCTGTTCCGACAGCGTGCGCCGGTTCATCGTCTCGATCACCAGCGTTTCGTTGCGCCATGTCACCAAGGCCCCCACCGCCGTCGACTGGATGCTCAACCCCGCCGGATCGTAAAAGAATGGCCAATCCGACAGGTCCAGCCGGTCATTTCCCCGCTCGAAGCTCACGATCGTATCGACCTGCCCATCGGCGCGCAGCACGTAGATGTCGCGTCCGCCCCCGCCCGACAGCGTGTCGCGGCCCGCCCCGTCTTCCAGGATGTCGGCCCCGTTGGCCCCGGCAAGGCTGTCATCCCCCGCCCCGCCGATCAGGATGTCGTCCAGCGCGCCACCGGTCAGCGTCGCGCCGCCCGCCGCGGCGCTGGCCACGATCCCGTTGTCCTGCGTCGCGACCGATAATTCGGTCACGCCCGCCCGCACCTCCGAGGCGACGAACACCCGCAACCCCGCCGCATCCGCCATCGCCGTCAGGGCCGAGACCGCCTCCAGCCCCGCAGCGGAACCTGCCGTCATCTGGTCCAGCAGCACCAACCGCCCCGTCGGCAGCAGCACGAACAGCGACAGCCCGTCATCGCCACCCGCCGCCACCACATAGGTCACCCCGTTGGACGTCACGACATCGAGGCTCTGGATCATGCCGAACCGCGTCTCCTGCGTGTCCAGAACGTGATCCACCGGCACAAGGCTCCCGTTCGTGCGCAATTCCATCACCGTGATCGCGCCCGATTGCCCGATCCCGTCCGGCGGCGCCGATCCCAGAAGCACGAAATGCCGCCCGCCGATGTCGGCCGTGGCCAGCGTGGTGGGCGTCATGATCCCGATGCCTTCCTCCACGCCCAGATTGCCGGTGGTCACCAACCCCTCCGCCCCGATCCGGTAGGCGCTGACGCCGCGCCCGGTCAGGCTGGCCCCGAGCAGGAAATCCGCGCTCCCCGTCGTCACCGTCTCCAACGCGAAAACCGAACTGGCATAGGCCGCCTGCGTCGCGCCGAACGCGAATTGCGCGCTCAATTGCAGGCCAGTCGCCACGCTGTAGCCCCGGATCGATGCTTGCCCCTCGTTGCCCAGGAACAACATAGACCCCCCCGATTGGTCCAGGCTCAGGACCGCGCCGTTCGACGCGCTGATCCCGCCGATGGTCACCTGCGCCTCGATCGTCCCACTGGAGGCCAGGGCATAGGCCGCAAGGCTGCGGTCTTGCGGGTCTTCGGCCACCACAACATGGGGGCCGCCCGGCAGGTCCAGGATCGCCATGCCGCCCAGAACGCCGCTGGCCAGATCGGCGGGAAAATAGGTGAAATCCAGCAGGCTCAGGCCGCCGCCCGGCCCCAAACCATAGGCCGCCAGCCCCCCTGTCGGCCCCGACATCGCATAAAGCACCGGCCCCCCGGCGGTCTCGCGCACCATCAGGTCGCGTATCCCGTGGTCCAGCCTGTTCAGGGTCGAAAGACTGCTGCCTTCCAGCACCAGATTGGGCATTCGCGGCTCCGTCGCGGCTCTGTCCGCCGGACGTTCGCCCGCCCCTGCGCAGGGGGCTTGGTCGGATTGTGGCCCTGTCGGGGAAATTCCCTCGGATTGCAGGGAATGCGTTTACCCTGTTGCCCGCCGGATCGACCCGGCGCTCACATCATGTTGCGCTTGTGCGTTGCAATCGCCTCGTCGAGATCGTCGAAAACCTGCAATTTCCCGTGTTCCAGCACGATGGCCGCGTTGCAGAATTCCTTCAGCTCGCCGAGGTTGTGGTTCACCATGATCGCGTCCGAGCTCTGCATCCTGTCCTGAAACAGCGCCACGCTGCGCGACCGGAACGCGGCATCGCCTGCGCCGGTCACTTCGTCGATCAGGTAGGTGTCGAACTTGATTCCCATCGACAGCCCGAAATTCAGCCGTGATCGCATCCCCGCCGAATAGGTCCGCACCTCCATGTGGAAATGCGGGCCCAACTGGGCGAAATCCTGCACGAAATCGACCAGCTCCCCCGTGTCCACGCCATAGACCCGCGCGATGAACCGCACGTTCTGCGCCCCCGTAAGGTTCGGATGGACCGCCCCGGCCAGCCCCACGGGCCACGATATCGTGCCATCGGTCACGACACGGCCGCTGTCGGGCCGCATGTTGCCCGCGATGATCTGCATCAGCGTCGACTTGCCCGCCCCGTTGCGCCCCAAAAGCGCCAGCGACCGCCCCCGCTCCAGCGTCAGGGTCAGGTTGTCGATCACCAGCTTGCGCTGGCCGTTCACGTCGAATCCCTTGGTCAGGTTCTCGAAGCGGATCATCGCCGCAATCCCTATTGGCGGTCGCGAATGCTGTAATAGACCAGCGCCATGATCGCCCATCCCAAGACAAGGAACATCAGCGACAGGCCGAGGATCGCGCCGCGCCTCGGGAATTCCGGGCTCTGGGGCAGGCTGGGGCGGATGTAGACCGCCAGATACCGGCTCTGCCGCGCGCTGTTGGTGCGCGCCACGTCCAGCGCGGTCAGCGCGGCGCGATAGGCCTGTTCGGCGAATTCGCGGTCCACCGTCAGCCCCTCGAATTGCGCCATCAGCGTCGGGTAATCCTCGCCGTCGATGCCCACCTCGTCGGTGACGAAATTGGCGCGTTCCTGCCTGATGCGCGCGTCGATCACCTCGATCCGGCGCATCGCCTGCACCAGACGCGGATCGCCGGGGTTGGTGGTGTTCTCCGACAGAAGGTCGAAATCGATCAGCGCCTCGGCCAATTGCTGCTGAAGGTTGTTCAACACGCCGCTTCGGCCCTGGATGTCGCTTTGCGGATCGACGATCTGGGTGCGGGTACGAAACACCGTCAACGCCTCGCGCGCATCGCGCAACCGTGCGATCGCGGCCTCAAGGTCCGCTTCGGCGAACCGCATGGCGTCGGCGCGCGCCTGATTGTTCAACTCGTTGATCAGGCGCTGGCTTTCCTCGACGATGGCCTGCGCGATCGTGTGCGCCGTCACCGGATCGAAGGCCAGCACCTCGACATCGATCAACCCGCTGGTGCGGGTATAGGACACGCGCACCACCCGCTGCCAGTGGTCCACCAGATCCTCGATCGCGGCACCGGGCGACAGGGCAAAGACCGGATCGCGGCGATGCGGGGCGGCGTAATGGCCCACGAGGTCCATCCGCTCGTTCAACCGTTCCACCAGTTCCCGGCTGGTGATGAATTCATACAGGATATCGGCATCCGACGTGGCACTTGCGCCCGCGAAACTGGCCAGCCCGCCCAGTATGTCCGTGGCGGCCCCGGTTTCCTCGGCCCTCACCGTGAACCCGGCGGTCGAGGCATATTGGTCCTGTGCGAACGTATAAAGATAGACCGCGATCACGAAGAGCGGCACGCTGACCACCAGCAGAAAGGACAGCATCAGCCCGTAATGCCGCCGCCGCATCCGCGCCGGTCCGGCATTGGGTCGAAACCGTATCCCCTGCGGAACGGCGCGCGGCTTGCCGGCACCCGGCCGGTCCTTGCCGCCCTCGCCGCGGCGGCCCTGCGGGCCGGTCGGCTGCGCCTGTGGCGGCGGTCCTGCTGTCTCGGCCAAAACTCCGGCCCCACTGATCCTGTTTGAACTTAAGTGTCAGCTCATACATATTCCGTTGCGTTCTGACCAGAAGATTGGAGCCCGCGCTGTCCTCCTTCGACCCCTATTCCGCGCGTCCCCCCGTGGGTCTCGCCGCGCCGGTCGGCCGGTCCTTTGCCAGCGGGCGCGCCGTGCTGGCCCTGATGCTGCGCGAGATGTCGACGCGCTACGGGCGCACGCCGGGCGGCTATATCTGGGCCGTGGCCGAACCCGTGGGCGCGTTGATCGTGCTGTCGGTGGTTTTCGCGCTCATGCTGCGCGCCCCGCCCTTGGGCAATTCCTTCCTCCTGTTCTACGCCTCGGGCTACCTGCCCTTCACCGTCTATGCGACCATCGCGATGAGCGTTCAGGGCTCCATCACCTTTTCCCGCCCGCTCCTGATGTATCCCGCCGTGTCGTGGATCGACGCGATCTTTGCCCGGTTCGCGCTGAACCTGCTCACCAGCGTCACCATCATGGCCATCGTCTTGTTCGGGGTGCTGGAATTCACCGAAGCATCAACCAACCTCGTCTTCGGGCCGATGATCCTCGCCACCCTCCTTGCGGCGCTGCTCGGCCTCGGCATCGGGGTGCTGAATTGCCTTCTGGCGGGGCTCTTCCCGGCCTGGGGCAATGTCTGGGCCATCATCACGCGCCCGCTGTTCCTGATCGGGGGCGTGATCTTCATCTATGAAAACATGCCCGAGACGGTGCAATCGGTGCTGTGGTACCTGCCCTGGATCCATCTCACCGGGATGTTCCGCACCGGGGTCTATCCGACCTATGCGCCCGATTATATCTCGATCCCGCTCGTGATGACCTGGATCATGATCCCGCTGGCGCTGGGCCTTTTGCTCCTGCGCCGCCATTATCAGGACATCCTGAACCGATAGGCCGTTTCGCTAGGCCCGGTGATACGGCCCGCCCGACAGGATCGAGGCTGCGCGGTACATCTGTTCGGCCAGCATCACCCGCACCAGCATATGCGGCCAGACCATCCGCCCCAGCGAAATCGCCAGCCCCGCCTCGGCCACCAGATCGCGCGCCAATCCGTCCGCGCCGCCGATGCAGATCGCCAGATCGCCCTGCCCGCCATCGCGCAGGCCCGCCATCCGCTCCGCGAACCCGGGCGAGGTCAACAGCTCCCCCCGCTCGTCCATCACCCACAGCACTGCGCCTTTGGGCAGCGCCCGGCGCAGCAGTTCGGCCTCCGCCGCCATGCCGCCGCCCTTGCGGTCCTCAACCTCGATCACACCCCCGAGGCTCAGGCCAAGCGCCCGGCCCGTGCGGTCGAACCGTGTCAGGTAATCGTCGATCAACGCGCGTTCGGGCCCGCCGCGCAGGCGTCCGACGGCGCAAAGATGCACGCGCAAAGCGACCGCGCGCCGTTATTGGGCGGCGCCGGTCGGCATCCACATCTTCTCGAGCTGGTAGAACTCGCGCACCTCGGGGCGGAAGACATGGACGATCACGTCGCCCGCATCGATCAGCACCCAATCGCCGATTTCCTTGCCCTCGATCTTGCAATGCAGGCCGAACTCTTCCTTCAGTCGCTCGACCAGCTTGTCGGAAATGGCCGCCACCTGTCGCGACGACCGACCCGACGCGATCACCATGAAATCGGCGATCGAGGATTTGCCGCGCAGGCTGATCTGCACGACTTCTTCGGCCTTGTCGTCATCGAGAGAGGCAAGGATTCGCGCCAGCAGCGCTTCGCTGGTGGGCGCATCGGTGTGGGCCTCAGGTGCGGGCCCTCGGGGCGCGGTCTGTGCAACCGCATGGGTTTGTCCGGTCAGGACGGTATCCTCCATCTGGATGCGCCTGTGCGATCCCGGCGCCGGATGGGACAAAAATAGCATCGCCCGCATGAATTCTCAACGCCGCCGCATCGCAAGACGGGCGGGCGTGGCATCCGCGCTGCCTTGCACCCATCCCGTTGCCGCGTCCAGACACGAGATATGCGTGGGTCCGCCCAAATCCCGCTCAATACTGGGCATAACGCATATATCTTGGGGATAATCCGCTCATTTCATCCACATCCTGTGTTGTTTCGTTGACTCAAGGCCCGGACCGCAGGCTAGGATGCGGGTCCAAGCGATGCCCGACGGCAAGGATTCTGCCCATGCGCTTCACCCGGCTACGGCTCAACGGCTTCAAAAGCTTCGTGGATCCCACCGATCTGGTGATCCGGGACGGTCTGACCGGCGTGGTCGGCCCCAACGGCTGCGGCAAATCCAACCTGCTCGAGGCGTTGCGCTGGGTCATGGGCGAAAACCGCCCCTCCGCCATGCGCGGCGACGGGATGGAGGATGTGATCTTCAACGGTGCCGCCACCCGTGGCGCCCGCAATTTCGCCGAAGTCGTCCTGCAGATCGACAATACCGAACGCCTCGCGCCTGCGGGCTTCAACGACAGCGACACGCTCGACATCACCCGCCGCATCACCCGCGATGCAGGCTCGGCCTACAAACTGAACGGCAAGGATGTGCGCGCCCGCGACGTGCAGATGCTCTTTGCCGATGCCTCGACCGGCGCGCATTCGCCCGCACTCGTCCGGCAGGGTCAGATCTCCGAACTCATCAACGCCCGCCCCAAGGCCCGCCGCCGCATCCTCGAAGAGGCCGCCGGCATTTCCGGCCTCTACCAGCGGCGGCACGAGGCCGAGCTGAAACTCAAGGGCGCGGAAACCAACCTCGCCCGCGTCGATGACGTGCTCGAACAGCTCGCGGGCCAACTCGCCACGCTCGCCCGTCAGGCGAAACAGGCGCAGCGCTACCGCGAAATCGGCGCAGACCTGCGTCAGGCCGAGGGGCTGCTCCTTTGGCTGCGCTGGCGCGATGCGCAAGATGGCGTCGAACGCGCCGAATCCGTCCTGCGTGAGGCGCTCGGCAATGCCGCAAGGACCGAGGCCGCCGCCCTGCAAGCCGCCGCCGCCCGCGAAAAAGCCGAGGCAAAGCTGCCTCCCCTCCGCGAGGAAGAGGCGATCGCGGGCGCGATCTTGCAACGCCTGCTTCTTGAACGCGACAGTCTCGATGGCGAAATCGCAAGGGCCGAGGAAACGATCCGCACGCTCGACGCCCGCCTCGACCAGATCACCCGCGACATCGACCGCGAAAATGCGCTCAATGCCGATGCGGGCGACAGCATCGCCCGGCTGGAGGAGGAACGCCAAACCCTTCTCGCCGAACAAGATGGCCATGACGACCGTCTTGCCACAGCCCTTGCCGCCGCTGACGAGGGCGCGACCGTGCTCCGCGCCCGCGAACAGGACCTTGCCGACGCGACCGAGGAAGCGGCCCGCCTGTCCGCCCGCCACCAATCCGCCGAACGCCGCGTGACCGAGGCCGAGAAAGCCCGCGCGCGCCACGCGGCAGAGGCTGAAACCGCCACGAAAAACGCGGCCGAGGCCGAAATCCGCCTTTCCGCCATCACCCGCGACGTGACCGCCGCACAAGATGCGCTTGCCGCCGCCCGTGACCTCGCCGCCCGCGCCGAAGAAACCCTGACCGAGACCGAAACCGCCCGCAGCGACGCCCAAACCGCCGAGGCCGAAGCCCGCGCCGCCCGCGCCGAGGCCGAGGGGCGCGCCGGAACGCTCGACAGCGAGGTCACGGCACTCACCCGCCTGCTCGACCGCGAACGCGGGCAGGGCGACCAGATCCTCGACAAGATCACCGTCGCCAAAGGGTTCGAGGCGGCGCTGGGTGCCGCCCTCTCCGACGATCTGAAGGCGGGCGAGGCGACGGCCCCCGGCGCGACCGGCTGGACCGGGCTTTCCGCCTATGATGCGCCCGCCGCCCTCCCGTCCGGCGCGCGGCCCATAACCGACGTGGCCCAAGGCCCCGCCGTTCTGTCCCGCCGCCTGTCCCAGATCGGCCTTGTCGACCGGGCCGACGGCGCGCGCCTGCAACCGCTCCTGCAACCCGGCCAACGCCTCGTCAGCCGCGAGGGCGATCTGTGGCGCTGGGATGGCTATGCCGTCGCCGCCGCCGATGCGGTGTCCACCGCCGCGCGGCGTCTGGAACAGGTCAACCGCCTGACCGAACTTCGCGCCGAAGCGGTGGAGGCTGCGAATATCGCCGCGGGCACCCGTGCCGCGCACGAGACCTTGGCCCGCCGCCTCGCCGATCTGACCGAGGCTGATCGCGCCGCCCGCGCCGCTCGGCGCGATGCCGATACGCGGCTCGCCGATGCCTCCCGCGCGCTCAGCCGCGCCGAGGCGGATCGCAGCGTCCTTCAGGGCAAGCTCGAAACCCTGCAAGCTGCCGCCGCCCGCCACGCCGACGAGGCCCGCGCCGCCGAAACCGAACTCTCCCGTGCCGAAGGGGCCCGCGCCGAGCTGGAGGATCTGGGCGCCGCCCGCGCCCGGCTCGAGGATATCCGCACCACCGTCGAAGCCGCGCGGATGACCATGCTTGCCCGCCGCACCGCCCATGACGAGCTCAAGCGCGACGGCGAACGCCGCAAGACGCGCATCGTCCGCATCATCGAGGATGTCGCCAGCTGGCAAAAGCGTCTGGACAGCGCCACGGGCCGTCTGGCCGATCTCAACCGCCGCCGCTCGGAAACCGAGGCCGCGCTGGTCGAGGCGCGCGGCAAACCCGGCCAGCTCGCCGCCACCCGTGGTGCGCTGGCTGAAAAGATCGCGCAGGCCGAGGCGCGCAAGGCTGCGTCCGCCGATGCGCTGTCCGTCGCCGAGGGGGTGGTGCGCCAAGCCATCGCCGCCGAACGCGACGCCGAGCGCATGGCGTCCGAGGCCCGCGAAAGCCGCGCCGCCGCTGAGGCCCGCCGCGATGCCGCGCGGGAAGCCGCCGAGGCCGCCGCCCACCGCATCGCCGAGGAACTGGAAACCACGCCTGCGGGCTTGCGCGAAAGCCTGGGTGATCTGCCCGAACCCATGCCACCCTCCGACCAGATCGAGGCCGAGGTGCAGCGCCTCCGCCGGGGCCGCGATGCGCTGGGGGCCGTCAACCTCCGCGCCGAGGAAGACGCCGCCGAGGTTCAGACCGAACACGACACGCTCGCCACCGAAAAGACCGATCTGGAACAGGCCATCGCCAAGCTGCGCACCGGCATCGCCAGCCTCAACAAGGAAGGCCGCGAGCGCCTTCTGAAAGCCTTTGACGAGGTGAACACCAGCTTCGCCCGCCTCTTCACCCATCTGTTCGGCGGCGGCGAGGCGCGTTTGGTTCTGGTCGAAAGCGACGATCCGCTCGAGGCCGGTCTCGAAATCCTCTGCCAGCCGCCGGGCAAGAAGCTCTCGACCCTCTCGCTTCTCTCCGGCGGCGAACAGACCCTGACGGCGCTTGCGCTCATCTTCGCCGTCTTCCTCGCCAATCCCGCCCCCATCTGCGTGCTGGACGAGGTCGACGCGCCGCTCGACGACGCCAACGTCACCCGTTTCTGCGACCTGCTCGACGAAATGACCCGCCAGACCGCCACCCGCTTCCTCGTCATCACCCACCACGCGGTGACGATGGCCCGGATGGATCGTCTCTTTGGCGTCACCATGGGCGAACAGGGCGTGTCGCAACTGGTCTCCGTGGACCTCAAAAAGGCCGAACAGCTGGTCGCCTGACGGGTTTTCCCCGGTGGACACCGCGCGCAGAGACGCTAGAACGCGCTCGACCCTGCTGCGGAGCCCAAGCCGATGAAATTCACCCTCTCCTGGCTCAAGGACCACCTCGAGACGGATGCGACCGTCGACCAGATCGCCGAGGCCCTGACCGATCTCGGCCTCGAAGTCGAAGGCATCGAAGATCGCGCAGCCCGGCTTTCCCCCTTCACCATCGCCAAGGTGGTCAGTGCCGAACAGCATCCCGACGCCGACCGCCTGCGCGTCTGCATGGTCGAAACCGACGAGGGCGTGAAGCAGATCGTCTGCGGCGCACCCAATGCGCGGGCGGGCATCACGGTCGTTCTGGCCAAGCCCGGCGATTACGTCCCCGGCATCGACACCACGCTGGGCGTGGGCAAGATCCGCGGCGTCGAAAGCCATGGCATGATGGCCTCCGAACGCGAACTGGAACTGTCCGACGAACATTCCGGCATCATCGAATTGCCGAGCGGTGAAATCGGCCAGAAATTCACCGATTGGCTGGCCGCAAACGACCCGGCCAAGGTCGATCCGGTGATCGAGATCGCGATCACCCCCAACCGTCAGGATGCGCTGGGCATCCACGGCATCGCCCGCGACCTCGCCGCGCGGGGCCTTGGCCGGCTCAAATCCCACGATCCCCAAACAATCCCCGGCAGCTTTCCCTGCCCGGTGCCCGTCACCATCGACGCCGACACGCTCGATGTCGCGCCCCATTTCGCGGGCCGCGTGATCCGGGGCGTGAAAAATGGCCCCAGCCCGAAATGGCTGCAGGATCGGCTCCGCGCCATCGGCCTGCGCCCCATTTCTGCACTGGTCGATGTGACCAACTTCTTCACCTATGACATGAACCGCCCGCTGCACGTGTTCGACGTGGACAAGATGCAGGGCGGTCTGCGCGTCCACCGCGCCACGGGTGGCGAAACGCTCCTCGCGCTCGACGGCAAGACCTACACGATGCGCGCGGGCCATACCCTCATCTCCGACGATCGCGGCCCCGAAAGCCTTGCGGGCATCATGGGCGGTGAGGAGACCGGCTGCACCGAGGAGACCGTGACCGTCTTCCTCGAAAGCGCCTACTGGGACCCGATCCATGTCGCCCTGACTGGCCGCGACCTGAAAATCCATTCCGACGCCCGCTACCGTTTCGAACGCGGCGTCGATCCCGATTACACCCTGCCGGGGCTCGAGGCCGCGACGCGGATGATCCTCGACATTTGCGGCGGCGAGGCGTCCGAGGTGGTCGAAGCCGGCGCGCCCGTGAAAACCGCGCGCAGCTATCCGCTCGACACCGCCCGCGTCATCTCGCTCGTCGGCATGGACATCCCCAAATCCGAACAGGTCCGGATCCTGACCGCGCTCGGTTTCTCCGCCACCGGCGCGGGCGATGTGCTCGAAGTCTGGGTGCCGTCCTGGCGCCGCGACGTGCAGGGCGAGGCCGATCTTGTCGAAGAGGTCGCGCGTGTCGCCTCCCTGACCAAGCTTGAACCCAAACCGATGGCGCGTGCGCGCGCGGGCGTGCCGAAACCCGTGCTGACGCCTGCCCAGCTGCGCGAACGCGCCGCCCGCCGCACGGCGGCCGCGCTCGGCTACAACGAATGCGTCACCTATTCCTTCATCGATCAGGCCTCTGCCGCGCTTTTCGGCGGCGGCACCGATGACGTGATGCTGGAAAACCCTATCTCCGCCGATCTCAGCCACATGCGCCCGCAGCTTTTGCCGGGTCTCTTGCAAGCCGCCGCCCGCAACCAGGCGCGCGGCATGATGGATCTGGCGCTGTTCGAGGTCGGCCATGCCTTCCACGGCGGCGAACCGGGCGAACAGCATCTTCAGGTCGCGGGCCTTCTGGTCGGTCAGACCGGCCCGCGCGACCCGCACGGCACCCGGCGCGGCGTCGATGTCTTCGACGTGAAGGCCGATGCCGAGGCCGTGCTGGCCGCCATCGGCGCCCCCGCCAAGGCCCAGATCCTGCGCGGTGGGCCGGATTGGTGGCACCCCGGCCGCCACGGCGTCATCTGCCTCGGCCCGAAAAAGGTGCTGGGCGTCTTCGGTGAAGTGCACCCGCGCATCCTCAAGGCGATGGATGTGAAAGGCCCTGCCATGGCCTTCACCCTCTTCCCCGCCGAAGTGCCCTTGCCCAAGACCACCAGCGCCAGCCGTGGCGCGGTCGAGATGTCGGGCTTCCAGGCCGTGGAACGCGATTTCGCCTTCGTCGTCGATGGGGCGGTCGAGGCCTCGGTTCTCGTCAATGCCGCAGCCGGGGCCGACAAGGCCCTGATCGAGGATGTGCGCGTTTTCGACGAATTCATCGGCGGCAGCTTGGGCGAGGGGCGGAAATCCATCGCCCTGACCGTGCGCCTGCAACCGCGCGACAAGACCCTGACAGAAGACGAGATCGAAGCGGTCGCCGCCAAGATCGTTGACAAGGTCACCAAGGCCTCGGGCGGCACGCTCCGCGGCTGATCCGAACCGCGCGTATCTGGCTGGCCGAGGACGCCTCCGGCGGGAGTATTTGCAAAGCAAAGATGGCGGGGTTGCGCCCGCGTTTCGTGGAAGGACATGACATGCTGACCGTTTATCTCTCGGGAGAGATCCACACCGACTGGCGCGACGAGATCGCGGAGGCCGCCCATGGGCTCGATGTCACCTTCACCGCCCCCGTGACCGATCACGAGGCCAGCGATGATTGCGGGGTGGCGATCCTCGGCGCGGAACCGGACAAGTTCTGGCATGATCACAAGGGTGCGAAACTCAACGCGATCCGCACCCGCCACGGGATCGAAACCGCCGATGTCGTCGTCGTCCGCTTCGGCGAGAAATACCGCCAGTGGAACGCCGCCTTCGACGCAGGCTATGCTGCGGCGCTGGGCAAGCCCCTGATCGTGGTCAGCTTGCCCGACCAGCAGCACGCCCTCAAAGAGGTTCATGCCGCGGCGCTGGCCGTCTGTGACCAGCCCGTGCAGGTCGCCCAGATCCTGCGCTATGTCATGACGGGCAAACTGCCCGGCTGACCGAGTGTTGCCGGCGCGACTCGCCTGCACATTCTCCTTCGGGCCGCCTTCTATCGTTTCTTGCGGTTGAAAGGGCTTTGGTTTTCCCTGTCACTGGGCGCGGGCGGCATCACGATCAGGGCAGCGTCCGTGTGAACGCAACAGGTGGGACGACCAAATGATCAACGAGTTCAAGGATTTCATCGCGCGTGGCAATGTCGTCGACATGGCCGTGGGCATCATCATCGGCGCGGCCTTCACCGCCATCGTGTCCTCGCTGGTGGGCGATCTGATCAACCCGATCATCGCCATTCTGACCGGCGGTATCGACTTTTCCGGCTGGTTCTATGCGCTCAACGGCGAAAGCTACCCCTCGCTGGTCGCGGCGACCGAGGCAGGGGCCCCCGTTTTTGCCATCGGCAAATTCGTGATGGCCGTGATCAATTTCCTGATCATCGCCTTCGTCGTCTTCATGCTGGTCAAGATGGTCAACCGCATCAAGGAGGCCGCGATCAAGAAGGAAGAGGCCAAGGCCGAGGCTGCCCCCGCAGGCCCGACCGAGCTTGAGGTCCTTCTCGAAATCCGCGACGCGCTCAAGAAATCCTGAGCCACCGCTGAACCGGGAACAGGGACAGGGCCTGCCGCCACGGCAGGCCCTTTTTTCGTGCCGTTCAGCCCTTCACGACCAGCGCGGGCGAGATCACGTCGATCTCCAGCGCGCGGCCCACGGCGGCATTGGTCAGCTGCCCCTCATGGGTGTTGAGCCCCGCCAGCAGCCCCGCATCCGCGCGGCAGGCTTCTTGCCAGCCCTTGTCGGCCAGCGCGATCATGTAGGGCATGGTCGCATTCCCCAGCGCGATGGTCGAACTGCGCGCCACGGCCCCCGGCATGTTGGCCACGCAATAATGCACGATCCCATCCACCTCGTAGATCGGATCCTGATGGGTCGTTGCGCGCGAGGTTTCGAAACACCCGCCTTGGTCGATGGCCACATCGACGATCACCGCGCCCGGTTTCATCGTCGCAAGCTGTGCGCGCGTCACCAATTTGGGCGCTGCCGCACCGGGGATCAGCACAGCGCCGATCACCATATCGGCCCGCGTGATCAGGTCGGCGGTCGCCTCCGCGCTGGCATAACGCGTCTTGAAATCGCCGCGGTATACGTCGTCAAGGTAGCGCATCCGGGGCAGCGATCGGTCCAGAACGGTCACATCCGCGCCCATCCCTGCCGCAACCCGCGCGGCCTGCGTGCCGACCACGCCGCCGCCAATCACCACGACCTCGGCCGGGCCGACACCGGGCACGCCACCCATCAGCACGCCGCGCCCGCCATTGGCTTTTTGCAGCGCCCATGCGCCCACCTGCGGCGCCAGCCGGCCCGCGACCTCCGACATCGGCGCCAGCAGCGGCAAGGTGCCCGCGGCATCCGTCACCGTTTCATAGGCGATGGCCGTGACGCCCGAGGCCAGCAGGTCGCGCGTCTGGTCCGGGTCGGGCGCAAGGTGCAGGTAGGTGAACAGGATCTGGCCGCGCCGCAGCTGCGCGCGTTCCACCGCTTGCGGTTCCTTGACCTTCACCACCATCTCGGCCCGGGCAAAGACCTCGGCAGCGCTTGCCACGATCTCCGCGCCTGCCGCGCGATAGGCGTCGTCGTCGAATCCCGCGCCGATGCCCGCGCCGGTTTCCACGATCACCGCATGACCATGACCTGTCGCCTCGCGCGCGGCGGCGGGCGTCAGGCCGACGCGAAATTCCTGCGGTTTGATTTCCTTGGGGCAGCCGATCAGCATGGGATTTCCTCCGGTATCCTGTGACGCCATGATGCGCCTTTGCCGGTGAAATTGCTTTGAGCTTTTGCCCGGTTTCTTTAACCTTCTCGCAAGAATTTCCGTCGGATATTAAGAATGACGCAAGACTTTCGCGCCAGTATTGAGCTTGACGACATGGACCGCGCCATCCTCCGGGTGCTGCAACGGCACGGCCGGATGACCCACGCCGAACTGTCCGAACGCGTCCATCTTTCGCCCTCGGCCTGCCACCGCCGGGTGCAGCGATTGGAACAGGCGGGCGTGATCGCGGATTACGTGGCGCTCCTGAACCCGCGCGCCGTGGCGCGGGTCACCACCGTTTTCGTCGAGATAAAGCTGCAGGGACAATCCGACGAGATCCTCGACGCCTTCGAAAAGGCCGTCGCGCGGGTGCCCGATGTGCTGGAATGTCACCTGATGGCGGGATCTGCCGATTACCTGCTCAAGGTCGCGGCAAGAGACAGCGAGGATTTCGCCCGCATCCACCGCCAGCACCTCGCCCGCCTGCCCGGTGTCGCGCAGATGCAATCAAGCTTCGCGCTGAAAACCGTGTTCAAAACCACGGCCCTGCCTGTGTAGGGCGGGCGATCCTGCCCAGCATGCGCGGTTTTTGCAGGGAGGATGGTGGGCAGGATTGCCCACCCTACCTCAGACGCAAACCACTGTCCGCGTTGAAGAAAAATGCCTTGTCCGGCTCAAATTTCAGGCCTGTACGGCTGCCCGGCCTCGGCGCGGATTGGTCATGCGCCTCCACGATCAGTTTGGTGCCGTCGGGCGCCTTCAGGTAGTGATAACTCACCCCGCCCAGCTGTTCGCTCAATTCCACGACATGGCTGTCGCCCTCGGTCAATGCGATGTGGTTGGGCCTTAACCCGACCGTCACCTGCCTCGAGGCATTGCGCGGCGCGGCCAGCGTGACATCGCCAAGACCGGGTACACGCAATCCACCCTCATGCAACGCGCCGTCGAAGAAATTCATCGCCGGACTGCCGATGAAGCCCGCGACAAAGCGGTTGTCGGGGTCGTTGTAGAGATCGAGCGGCGCGCCCACCTGTTCCACCCGGCCCGCGCGCAACACCACGATCTTGTCGGCCAAGGTCATGGCCTCCACCTGATCATGTGTGACGTAGATCATCGTCGCGCCGATTTCCTGATGGAGGCGGGCGATTTCCACCCGCATCTCCACCCGCAATTCGGCGTCGAGATTGGATAGCGGTTCGTCGAACAAGAACACCTCGGGACCGCGCACGATGGCCCGGCCGATGGCGACGCGCTGGCGCTGGCCGCCCGACAGCGCCTTTGGCTTGCGGTCGAGATAATCGCCCAGCTTCAGAACACGGGCAGCTTCATCCACTTTGGCCTTGATCTCGGCCTTGGGATGGCCGGTCATCTTGAGGCCGAAGCCCATGTTTTCGGCCACGCTCATGTGGGGGTAGAGCGCGTAGGTCTGGAACACCATGGCCACGCCCCGTTCGGCAGGGTCCAGCCGCGTGACATCGCGCCCGCCGATGGAGATGGTTCCGTCGCTTGTCTCCTCCAATCCTGCAACCATGCGCAACAGCGTGGATTTTCCGCAGCCCGAGGGGCCGACGAAGACGCAGAATTCGCCATCCTCGATGGTCAGGTCGACGCCGTGGATCACCTGCGTCGCGCCGTAGCGTTTCACCACCTGTTGCAGTTTCAGCCCCGACATGGCCCCGTTCCCCCCTTATTCCGCCGCGTCCGGAAAGCGCCAATCCTGCGCTTCGGACGCGATTGCCTCGGCCGCGGTGCGGATGCGCGGCAGATGTGTGTCCAAGGCGTCCAGCGTCGTGCGCGCCGTGGAGGACGTAACCGACATCGCCCCCAGAACCCGCCCGCCCCGTGTCAGGATCGGATAGGCGATGCAGATGATCCCCGGTTCATGTTCCTCCCGGTCATAGGCGTAGCCCCGGGCGCGGATCGCGGCCAATTCGGCACGCAACGCCGCTTCGGTCGTGTAGGTGTGTTCGGTGAAGCGGTGAAAGCTTTGCTGGGCGATCACCTGTTTCAATTGATCCTCGGGCAAGAAGGCGATCATCGCCTTGCCCACACCTGTGCAATAGGCGGGCCCGACCTTGCCGGCGGCGGAATACATCTCGATCGGTTGGCGGGCATTGCGCTTGTCCACGTACAGCACCTGTGCCCCGTCAAGCTGCGCCAGATGGACGGTTTCGCCCACCGCGTCGGACAGCGCATCGACATGGACCCGCGCGATGGGGGCAAGCGAAAAGGTCTGCCAGGCCGCGTGGGCGAGCCGCACCAATCGCAGGCCCGGCGCATAGGTTTGCCGGTCGGGATCGAAATGCAGCATGCCCTGCTTGGTCAGAACCTGCACGAAGCGATACAGCGTCGCCTTGGGGTAGGGGGAGCGGTCAAGCAGTTCGGCAAAGCGCACGGGGCGGCCAAAGGCAGCGATTTCATCCATGACGGCCAATGCCTTGGCGACGGTGCCATCCCCTTGGCCGCGTTCCGACATGCCCTGATCCCTTCCGTGGTCCGCGCATCTTTTGGCGGGTTTGTTGTTGACAAGCCTAGGCTGACTCGGCGTAGGATTTCAACATAAGAAACTTAGTTTCAAATAATGAAACAAAACAGAACGGTCAAGGATCACCAGGGAGGACACCATGCGATCCATCTTCAAGACCGGCGCCTCGGCGCTTGCGGTCACCACCATGCTTGCGGGCACGGCTTTCGCACAGGAGCTTTCGGGCGTCCTGCGCATTTCGTCGGACATGTCGAACCCCGGCCCGCGCGCCGTGATGGAGCAGTTGGCCGCCGAATTCGACGAACTGCATCCGAACCTGACCGTCGATCTGACCATCGTCGACCGCGAGGCGTGGAAGACGCAGATCCGAAACGCCCTGTCTGCCGATCCGCCGGATGTTGTGAACTGGTATGCCGCGAACCGGATGGCTCCGTTCGTCAATGCGGGCCTTTTCATGGACATCACCGAGTGGTGGGACGCGGGCGATTTCGCGGGTCTGGAATCGGTGCGGGGCGCGCTGACGCAGGATGATCGCGTCTGGGGCATTCCCTACACCTACTACCAGTGGGGCGTTTACTATCGTGAAGATATCTTCAATGAACTGGGCCTGTCCGAGCCTGCGACCTGGGAAGAAGAACTGGCCAATTGCCAGGTAATCGTCGACAGCGGGCGCGCCTGCTACACGATCGGCACGCGGTTCCTTTGGACGGCGGGCGGCTGGTTCGATTACCTGAACATGCGCACCAACGGGTTCGATTTCCACATGGCGCTGGCGCGCGGCGAGGTGCCGTGGACCGATGACCGTGTGCGGGCGACATTCGCCAACTGGCGGCAGCTGATCGACATGGGCGGCTTCATCGCCGACCACCAGAACTACAGCTGGCAAGAGGCGCTGCCCTTCATGATCAACGGCGAGGCCACGGCCTATCTGATGGGCAATTTCGCGGTCGACCAGCTGCGCAATGGCGGGCTGACCGATGAGCAGCTTGATTTCTACCAATTCCCGATCATCACCGAGGGCCTGCCGCAGGGCGAGGATGCACCGACCGATACGTTCCACGTCGCCGCCGGCGCGCAGAACGTGGAGGCCGCCCGCGCCTTCCTGCAATATGTCGCCTCGGCCGAAGTGCAGACGCGGATCAACGGGCCAGAGGGCTTAGGGCAATTGCCGGTCAACGCCAACGCCAGCGTCGCGGATGATGAATTCATCCAGCAAGGCTTTGCGATGCTGAGCCAGAACGCCCAAGGCGGGATCGCGCAGTTCTTCGACCGTGACTGGCCGGCGGAAATGGCGTCTATCGGGATGGAAGGCTTGCAGGAATTCATGGTCTTCCCCGACAACCTCGACGACATCCTCGACCGGCTCGAGGCGGCGCGCCAGCGCGTGTATTGATCCCAAGGACGGTGGGGTTCACCCACCTGACGCGTTGCACCCGCCCTTCGTGGGGTGGGTGCAACCCCCGACACCAGACCCGACCGGAGCGCCGGACATGACCGATACCAGCCGCGACACGGCGACATGGATGCAGCGCAACCGCATGACGGTGACGCCGATCCTGTTCCTGTTGCCGGGGCTGCTGTTCTTTACGGTCTACGTCATCATCCCGATCTTCCAGAGCTTCCAGATCTCGCTTTACGATTGGGACGGGCTGGGCGCGGCCACCTATGTGGGGCTCGAGAATTATCGCGAGCTCGGCACCGACCGGAATTTCGAGATCTCGCTCTGGAACAACGTCAGGTGGCTGGCGCTGTATCTGCTGGCCATCCCGATGGGCCTGTTCATCGCGCTGTTCCTGAACCAGACGGTTGTGGGTATAAGGCTCTATAAATCCTTGTTCTTTTTCCCTTTCGTGCTGTCGCAGGTGGTGGTCGGGCTGGTGTTCAGCTGGTTCTACCTGCCGCGCGAGGGGCTGTTGAACGCGGTGCTGCAATTCTTCGGGCTTGGCACAGTCAACATTCTGGGCGACCCGGATCTTGCCACCTATGGCATCATCGCCGCCGGTCTCTGGCCGCAGACGGCCTATTGCATGATCCTGTATCTGACGGGCCTGAACGCCGTGGACCCCGAACAGGTCGAAGCCGGGCGGCTTGACGGCGCCAAGGGGTGGAAGATGCTGTGGTATGTCATCCTGCCCCAACTCAAGCCCGCGACCTTCATCGCCTTCGTCGTGACGATCATCGGGGCGCTGCGCAGTTTCGACCTGATCTCGGTCATGACGAATGGCGGGCCGTTCGGATCGACACGCGTCCTGTCGTTTTACATGTTCGAACAGGCGCTGGGCGAATACGGGTTCCGCATGGGCTATGGATCGGCCATCGCAGTGGTGCTGTTCCTGATCATGCTGGTCTTCATCGGCTATTTCCTGTGGCAGATGTGGCGTGACGAACGCGCCGCGCGGCACGGCTGAGGGGGCGGGGCGATGTTTCCCACACCGATCGAGAAACGGTCGCGCGCGGCGCAGATCACCTACCAGTCGCTGTTGCCGCTGGCGCTGATCCTGTGGCTCTTGCCGTTGATCGCCGTCATGCTGTTCTCGATCCGCCCCTTCTCGGATTTCGGCGCGGGCAACTACTGGGGCATGCCGTCGAGCTTTGAGTTCTTCACGAATTACGGGCGGGTGTTTTTCGAGTCCGACATGCCGCGCTACCTGATGAATTCGGTGCTGATCACGGTGCCGACGGTGGTGGGGGCCGTGGCGCTGTCCTGCATGACGGGCTTTGCGCTGGGCATCTACCGGTTCCGGGGCAACCTTTTGATCTTCTTCATGTTCATTGCGGGCAATTTCGTGCCCTTCCAAATCCTGATGGTGCCGGTGCGCGACCTGACGGTGAACATGGGGCTTTATGACACCAAGCTGGGGCTGGTGCTGTTCCACATCGCGTTCCAGACGGGGTTCTGCACGCTCTTCATGCGCAATTTCATCCGCGCGCTGCCCTACGAGCTGATCGAGGCGGCGCGGGTGGAGGGCGTGGCGGAATGGCGGATCTTCTGGTTCGTGGTGCTGCCGCTGATGCGGCCCGCCATCGCGGCGCTGGCGGTTCTGGTCTTCACCTTCATTTGGAACGATTATTTCTGGGCGCTGGTGCTGACGCAGGGGCCGGGGGCGCAGCCGGTGACGGCGGGCATCACATCCTTCAATTCGCAATACGTGGCCCAATACCACCTGATGAGCGCGGGCAGCATCGTGGCAGCGATACCCCCCGTGGCGATCTTTTTCCTGATGCAGAAACATTTCATCGCGGGCCTGACACTCGGAGCGGTCAAATGACGAAACTCGCCTTCATCGGCGCGGGTTCCACGATCTTCATGAAGAATATCGTGGGGGACATGCTGCACTTTCCGGCCCTCAGGGATGCGCGGATCGCCTTGATGGATATCGATCCGCAGCGGCTCGATGACTCCCGGATGGTGGCGGAAAAGATGATCGCGACCATGGGAACGGGGGCCGTGGTCGAGGCGACGACGGATCGCACCCGTGCGCTGGATGGTGCGGATTTCGTGGTCACGGCGTTTCAGATCGGGGGCTATCGCCCCTCCACCGTGATCGATTTCGACATCCCCAAGGCCTATGGGTTGCGACAGACCATTGCCGACACGCTGGGTGTGGGCGGCATCATGCGGGGCCTTCGGACCGTGCCGCATCTTTGGGCCATGGCCGAGGATATGGCGCGGCTTTGCCCCGATGCGACGCTTCTCCAATACGTCAATCCGATGGCGATCAACACCATGGCCCTGGCCGAGCGGTTTCCGCGCCTGAAACAGGCGGGGCTGTGCCATTCGGTGCAGAACACGGTCGAGGAGATCGCTTACGATCTCGACCTGCCCAAGGACGACATTCGCTACCGCGTGGCGGGCGTGAACCATGTGGCGTTTTTCCTGCGGCTGGAACATCAGGGCCGCGATCTGTACCCCTCGCTTCGGGACGGATATCGCACCGGTCGCCTGCCCAAGACACCGATCCAGCGACCACATTGCACCAACAAGGTGCGCTACGAGGTGATGGAGCATCTGGGCTATTTCTGCACCGAAAGCTCGGAACATCTGGCCGAATACGTCCCTTGGTTCATCAAGGAGGGGCGCGAGGATATCATCGCCGACATGGGCATCCCGCTGGATGAATACCCGGCGCGCTGCGAAATCCAGATGGCGGAATGGGCCGCACAGGCCAAGGCGCTCAAGGCCGCGGCGGGGATCGAGGTGAAGAAGTCCCACGAATTCGCCGCCGAGATGATGAACGCCATCGTGACCGATACGCCCTATGTCGCCTACGCGAACCTGCCCAACCGGGGCCAGATCCCGCAATTGCCGATGGGGGCGGCGGTGGAAACGCCCGCGCTGGTTGATGGCAACGGGGTCCAGCCTTCGGTCGTCACCGATATTCCGCCGCAACTGGTCGCGCTGATGCGCAGCCAGATCAACGTGCAGGAACTGGTGGTGCGCGCACTGGTCGAGGAAAACCTCGATCACGTCTATCACGCCGCTTACATGGACCCGCATACAGCGGCCGAACTGGACCTGCGCCAGATCCGCAGTCTGGTGACGGATCTTTTGGCAGCGCATGGCGACATGCTGCCGGCCTTCGCCCGGACGCGGAGGGCGGCATGAGCGCGGTTTATCCCGATCTCGACGGACAATCCGTCTTCATCACCGGCGGTGGTTCGGGCATCGGCGCCGCGCTGACCGAAGGTTTCCTTCGGCAGGGGTGTCGGGTCGCCTTTGTCCAACGCTCGGATGCGACGCCGTTTTGCGATGCGATGGAGGCGGCAACCGGTCGCCGCCCGCACGCGATGCGCTGCGACATAACCGATATTTCCGCGCTTCAGGCTGCCATCGCCGAGGCCGGTGCGATCCACGGGCCGGTCACGGTTTTGGTGAACAATGCCGCTAATGACCAGCGCCACACGACAGCCGAAGTGACCGAAGATTTCTGGGACTGGTCGCAGGCGATCAACCTCAAATGCTATTTCTTCGCGGCCCAAGCCGTCATCGACGGGATGCGCGCAGCAGGCGGCGGATCGATCATCAATGTCTCGTCGATCTCCTACATGATGGGGAATGCGGGCTATCCGGCCTATACGACGGCGAATGGGGGCATCACCGCGATGACCCGCAGCCTAGCGCGCGAATTCGGGCAGGACCGCATCCGGGTGAATGCGCTGATGCCGGGTTGGGTGCTGACGCAAAAGCAGCTCGACAAATGGGCCAAGCCCGAGGATCTGGCCGCGCATATGGAACGCATGTGCCTCAAGGAGCATCTGGTCCCCGAGGATATCGTGGGGGGCATGTTGTTCCTTGCATCGAATGCCTCGCGCGCCATGACGGGGCAGGCGTTGGTGATCGATGGCGGCGTGGTGACGACAGGATGAGCGGCAGCAGCACATACGCCGATTGGATCGCGGTCGATTGGGGCACAACCCACCTGCGCGTCTGGGCCATCGGGGCGGATGGCAGCATCCGGGCTGAGGCGTCCTCGGCCAAGGGCATGGGCGGGCTGACGCGCGACGGGTTCGAGCCAGCGCTTCTTGATCTTGTAGAAGATTGGCTTGGGGGTGGGAAAACGCCTGTTCTGGCTTGCGGCATGGTCGGTGCGAAACAGGGCTGGGACGAGGCACCCTATATCCCGATCCCGGCAAAGCCTGCCGAACTTGTGCCGATGCGTGCCACGGCCCCCCGCGATCCAAGGCTGTCGTTTTCCATCGTGCCGGGTTTGAAACAGGCAAACCCGACTGACGTCATGCGCGGCGAGGAAACGCAGATCGCGGGCTTTCTCGCGCTTGAACCGGGGTTCGACGGCATCCTCTGCCTACCCGGTACCCATACCAAATGGGTGCACCTGAGCGCGGGCGAGGTTGTCAGTTTCCAGACCTGCATGACGGGTGAAATGTTCGATCTGCTCTCGCACCAAAGCGTCCTGCGCCATTCCGTTGCGGGTGAAGTGCTGGATGGTGAAACTTTTTCCGAGGCTGTCTCCGACACGCTGTCGCGGCCCGAACGTCTGGCGCAGCGCCTATTCGCCATCCGGGCTGATGCCACGCTGAACGGCACCGGTTCCGCGGTCGCGCGTGCGCGCCTGTCCGGGGCGCTGATCGGGGCCGAGCTTGCGTCGACGCGGCCCTACTGGCTGGGCCAGCAGGTCGTCGTGGCAGGCGCACCCGCATTGGCCGATCTCTATGCCCGCGCGCTGGCGGGGCAGGGTGTCGCGGTTCGTGTGCTGGACGCGGCACCGCTGACGTTGGCAGGGTTGGCGCGCATCCGCGCCGCCCAAAAGGAGCCGACCCACACATGACGGACCGCAACCTGATCGCCATCCTGCGCGGGCTGACCCCGGACGAGGCGCTGCCCGTCGGCGAGGCGTTGCTTGATGCCGGGATCACCCGGATCGAGGTTCCGCTGAATTCGCCGCGCCCTCTCGAAAGCATCCGCATCTTGGTCGATCATCTGGGCCGTCACGCGCTGATCGGGGCGGGGACCGTTCTGGCCCCCGACGAGGTGCGCGAGGTTGCGGATGCAGGAGGGCGCCTGATCGTCTCGCCGAATTTCGATGCCGATGTCGTGGCAGAAACCAAGCGGCTTGGGCTTTTGAGCTTTCCGGGCGTTCTGACCCCGTCGGAGTGTTTCTCGGCCCTGAAAGCACGGGCTGATGGGCTCAAGATCTTTCCCGCCTTCCAGATGGGGATCGACGGGCTGATCGCGGTCCGGGCGGTCCTGCCCAAGGGCGCGCAGCTTTACATGGTGGGCGGTGTCGGACCCGAGGCTTTCGCAGATTGGCTGGCGGCGGGGGCGAATGGCTTTGGTCTAGGGTCGTCGCTCTACAAACCGGGGCTTTCGGCGGCAGAGGTGGGCGTACGCGCCCGCCGCATGGTCGCGGCTTGGGATGAGGCGACCAAAGGGATCGCCGTATGAGCGTTGCGGTGCATGACGACCGTCCCTGCATCTTGGGCGAGGGGCCGCTGTGGCATCCGGGGCGGGGGCAATTGTTCTGGTTCGATATCATGGGCAAACGATTGATGACCCGTGATACCGATGGGCCGCGCGATTGGCTGTTTGACCGCCATGTTTCAGCTGCCGGGTGGGTCGATGACGATACGCTTCTGATAGCGACCGAAACCGACCTGTGCCGGTTTTCCCTGTTGACCGGTCAGGCTGCGCCTTTTGCGGCGCTGGAGGCCGACAATTCCGTCACCCGGTCGAATGACGGACGCGCCGACCCGATGGGCGGCTTCTGGATCGGGACGATGGGCAAGCGGGCCGAAGCGCGCGCAGGCTCCCTTTACCGGTATTGGAGGGGTGAATTGCGCTGCCTGCGCGATGGCATCACCATCCCGAATGCCACCTGTTTCGCCCCTGACGGGCGCACCGCTTATTTCGCCGATACGGCGGCCCATGTCGTCTGGCGCATCGCGCTGGATGCCGATGGCTGGCCTGCCGGGGACTGGCAGGTATTCCTCGATCACCGGGACAGCGGCCTGAACCCCGATGGGGCGGTCGTGGATGCCGATGGCCATCTGATCGTTGCGGAATGGGGCGCATCGCGCGTCGCGCGCTACGCGCCGAATGGAAATCTCGTAGAAGAAATATCGCTTCCCGTTCCGCAGCCGTCCTGCCCGGCCATGGGCGGGCAGAACTTGTCGACGCTCTACGTCACAACCGCCCGTCAGGGCCTGTCCGATGCGGCAATGGCGGCCGCGCCGCTGTCGGGGCAAACCTTTGCCATTGCCACCGGCTGGCGCGGACAGGCGGAACACCGGGTGATCCTGTGAGCCTGAAACGCACCCTTGGCACCTGCTACTACCCCGAACACTGGCCCGAGGATATCTGGGCCGAGGATGCCGCGCGCATGGCCGATCTGGGCCTGACATGGGTCAGAATCGGGGAATTCGCCTGGTCGCGGCTGGAACCCGCCCCCGGCGATCTGCGGCTCGACTGGCTCGAGCGGGCCATCGACACGCTGCATGGCGCGGGGTTGAAGGTGGTCTTGGGCACGCCCACCGCCACGCCACCGCGCTGGATGCTGGACCGCCACCCCGACATTCTGGCCGTCGATGGGAATGGCCGCCCGCGCGGCTTCGGCTCTCGGCGGCATTACTGCTTTTCCCACGACGGCTACCGGGCCGAGGCGGTGCGGATCACCGTGATCCTTGCCAGACGCTTCGGGCGCAAGGTCGAAGCCTGGCAGACCGACAACGAATACGGCTGCCATGATACGATCCTGAGCTATTCGGATGCCGCGCGTCGCGCGTTCCGCGACTGGCTGGCGCAGAAATACCAATCGCCCGAGGCGCTGAACCGGGCTTGGGGCAATGTGTTTTGGTCGATGGACTATGACAGCTTCGACCAGATCGACCTGCCCAACCTCACCGTGACCGAACCCAACCCGGCGCATGCGCTCGATTTCCGGCGTTTTTCCTCGGACCAGGTGGCACGGTTCAATGCAGCCCAAGTGGCGGCGATCCGCGCCCATTCCGACGCGCCGATCAGCCACAATTACATGGGCCGCATCGTCGAATTCGACCATTTCGCGCTGGGCCGCCAGATGGAAATCGCAACGTGGGACAGTTATCCCTTGGGCTTTCTAGAGGATCGGCTGGAGGAGCCGCCCGAGGTCAAGCGCCATTACGCCCGTCAGGGCGATCCGGATTTCCAAGCCTTTCACCACGACCTATACCGGGCTGTCGCCGCGCAATTCCCGACGGGCGATACGCCGCGCTGGTGGGTGATGGAACAGCAGCCCGGCCCGGTGAACTGGGCCCCGCACAACCCCGCGCCAGCACCCGGCATGGTGCGGCTCTGGACATGGGAGGCCTTTGCCCATGGCGCGGAATGCGTCAGCTATTTCCGCTGGCGGCAGGCCCCTTTCGCGCAGGAACAATATCACGCGGGCCTTCTGCGCCCCGACAGCGCCCCAGCTCCCGGCTACCACGAAGCGGCAGAGGTCGCGCGCGAGTTGTCCGCAGCCCCGCTGGTCGATGTGGCGCAGGCCCCTGTCGCGCTCGTCTTCGACTACGCCTCTGCCTGGGCTTGGGCGGTGCAGCCGCAGGGGCAGGGTTGCGATTATTTCCGGCTGGTGTTCGAGGTCTATCGGGGCCTGCGCAAGCTGGGCCTTTCCATCGACATCCTGCCGCCCGATACCGCCACGCTCGACGGCTACAGGCTCGTGCTCGTGCCGGGTGTCGTGACCCTGTCCGATCCGCTGAAGCGGGCGTTGGCCATGACGACTGCGCAGGTCCTGATCGGCCCGCGCAGCAACGCCAAGACCGCCGCGCTGTCCATTCCCGTGCCCCTGCCCCCGGCCATCCACGGTCTCGATGTCACGGTTTCCCGGGTCGAGACGTTGCGCCCCGACATGCCTGTTCCAATGGCGGGCGCGGGGCATATCACTCTCTGGCGCGAGGAACTGGAGGGCGGAGCCGAGGTGCTTGACCGTGATGCCGAGGGGCGGCCGGTGACGATGCGGGCGGGCCATGTGACGTATCTGGGCGGCTGGCCGGACCCGGCGCTCCTGCGTCACCTCCTGATCCGGGCTTGTGACGCCGCAGGTGTGGCAACGCTCGACCTTCCGCCGGATATGAGGGTTCGTCAGGCGGGGCCTGTGCGGTTTGTCTTCAACCATGGGCCTGCGCCGGTGGTGTTCGACGGGATCACCTTGCCGCCCGCTGGCCTTGTGCGACAGGATGCTGTCTAGCCGCCCACCTTTTCCCGGTAGGTCGCGTCCAGCCGCGATTGCAGGTAATCGGCCGCCCGGATCGGGGCGTATTTCGGCGCACCCGTGCCGGGAAGGGCCGCGACGATCACATCCGGGTTCGCCTCGACGAACATGGCGACGGACCGACGCCGCCGTTTGGGCCGCAGCACGCGATGCGGGGTCGAGACGTAGATGTCGTTGGTCCAGCGCATCAGGCAATCGCCGATATTGACCACATAGGCCCCGGGCAGATGCGGAACGTCGATCCAGTCTCCCCCGCGCGGGTGCACCTGAAGCCCGGGTTCGCCATCGGTCAGCAACAGGGTCACCACACCGTAATCCGAATGCGCGCCCGCCCCGATTTCGCCCGTAGCCCCGGTCGAGGGCGGATAATGCAGCACCCGAAGCGCGGCCAGCGGTTCGTGGAACATCCCGTTGAAATGATCCTCGGGCAGCGACAGGTCCAGCGCGATGGCCCGGCACAGCCGCACACCAAGACCGAGGGCCGCATCGTAATAGGCAAGCATCGTGTCGCGGAACCCCGGCAGGTCGGGCCATTGGTTCACGCCACGAAACGGCTCGCCCGCCGCGACACGCGGATCGGCGGGATCCATATCGTAGCCGATGTTGAAGCTTTCCTTGCGATCCGCTTGACCGCTCGCCTCGTCAAGGCTTTCCAGCCCGTCATGGGCCCAACCGCGGTAATGCGGCGTCTTGAGGATCGACACCTTCTCCTTTTCCGCGGGCGGCAAGCCGAAAAACGTATCGGCCTGCGCCAGAACGGCGGCTTGCAGGACAGGGTCTATCCCGTGCCCCGTCAACAAAAAGAATCCCGGCCCGCGCGCCGCCGCCCCAAGGTCGGCGACAAACCCGTCGCGATCGGTACCGCCTGAAAATCTCGTGAAATCCAGAACCGGGATCATGCCGGCGCCTCCTTCATCTTGGACGTTCCACCCAGAAACCGGTCCAGTTTCGCGGCGACCCGCTGCAGGTGCCGTGCCCGGCTTTCAGGCGAAGAGCTGTCCATCAGGTAATGCGCGGCAAAAGCGGTCTTGCAGCCTTTCGCACACAATAGCCGCACACCGCGCATCAGGGTCCGCCGTCCGGGCGCGCCGATGATCCGCGTCAGCCACCAGCTGGCGCCGCAGGTTGTGAAAACCGCCAGCCGGGTCACATGGGTCAGGCCGGGCCGAATGTTCGCATGGGCCGCATCAGGCATCAGAAAGGCGACGCCGGGCAGCATGACACGGTCCAGCCAACCCTTGATCATCGCGGGCAGGCCATACCACCACGTCGGATAGACGAAGATCAGGGTATCGCACCATTGCAGGTCCGCGACATGGCTTTCCACGGGCACCCGGTTCCCCGGCTCGGCCTCGTACCCCTCGTGTTCGGCCGCCGACAGCACAGGGTCGAACCCCTCGGCGTAAAGGTCGCGCAACCGGATCTCCGCACCTGCCACGGCCAGCCGCTCCAGAACGACATCGCGCACGGCCTCGGTAAAGCTGCCGCGGCGCGGGTGGCAATAGATCACTAGCGCGCGCATCAAAAAACCTCCATCTCGCGGCCGACCCGGTCGAGGAAGGCGCCGCGCGCGGCGTCACTTGCCCGGTTCATGTCATACAGCGCGAGATAGCGCAGCTTGTCCGGGCGGCAGACATGCCAGACGGCCCGCGTCACGGATTTGCGGGGCGGATCGCCGACCAGCATCGCCCGCATCCGTGTTCCGCCATAGGTCGTCACGGCGGCAAGCTTGCGGATATGCGTCAGGTTTGGCTTCACGCTGCCATCCTCGAGACGAAAGGAAACTCCGGGCAGGAAAACACGGTCAAGAAATCCCTTGAGGATTGCGGGATAGCCGAAATTCCAGACCGGAAAGACCATGACCATCGCATCGGCGGCGCGCAACCGCTCGACGTATTCGGCAACGGGCGCGGTATTTGGTCCGACCTCATGATAACCGCGCCGTTCTTCTTGCGTCAGCACTGGGGAAAACCCCTCGGCGTTCAGGTCGCAATCATCCACGTCCCAGCCCGCGCGGGTCAGGCGGTCTACCACGCAGCCATGGAGCGCCGCCGAAAAACTCTCGGGGCAGGGATGGGCGAACAACACCAATGCACGGGCCACGGGTCGCCCCTTTTCATCTTGGCAGGAAAACTCTGGGGGGTCCGGGGGGTAAAACCCCCCGGCGGGTTGTCTCGCGCAGCGAGGCGAAGCCCTTGGCCTCCGCCCGTTCCGGGCGCGAAAGGTCCACGGGACCATCCGTCGGATGCGCCAAACTGCTTCTCACTCCGCGGCCTCGGGCTTGGGCGTCATCGCGGGATAGCGATACATCTGCCCGTAGTCGAAATCGGGCGTGTCCCACGTCACCATCTTGCCGGGGTTCAACAGGCCCTTGGGATCCGCCTCGCGCTTGAAATCGAGCTGCCGCTGATCGGCCGATTGCCGCCCTCCCTCCTCCAGCGTGTAGCGATGGGGATTGAAGATCAGCGCGCCGGCCTCCTCGTGCATCCGCACGATCTCGTCCAGCCGCTCCTTCGTGGTGAATTTCACAAGGCTTAGCCCGGCGAATGCGATCTTGCCGTCCATCCGGATCGCCTCCAGATGTTGCAACACCTCGGGGCTGAGCGCATCGCGCATCTTCTCGATCAGGCCCAGATGCTCGGGAAATCCGTAGCGCACCTGCAGATAGGTGATGGATGGGTCGACCCTCAACGCCCTTAGCGTCGTGTGGTTCCAGCCGTATTCGAAAACCGGGCCGGGCGTCTTGGGCCAATCCATCTCGTCCGAGCGATAGATCATCCGGGCCTCAGGGTGCCGTCCCAGAAACGTGAGAAAGCCGTCCATCGAATGCGGCGCGATCATCAGCCCGATCAGCGTATCATCGGCCTCGATATGCGGCTTGACGCGGGAAAAGTAATCGAAGGGCGCGGGCGCCTCGTAAACGCTGGCCAGCTTCAGCAAGATGCCATCCTGATTGGCCAGCTTGTCGGTAAACCGCGCCGCATCCATGAAATCCTTGGTCGCGACGAAAACGTCGATCCAGTCATAGGCAGGTGCCAGCGGCAGCTCCAACTCGGTGATGATCCCGTTCGTGCCATAGGCATGGCTGACGCGGGCCAGTTCCTCGCCGCGGAATTCGAGGATGCGGGGCTCTTCCTCCATCGTCACGACGCGCAGGCGGATGATGTTGCCCAGATCGCGCAAGGACCCCCAATGGACCGAGCCCACGCCGCCGGACCCGCCGGCGATGAACCCGCCGATCGTCGCCGTCGCCCATGTGCTCGAGAACATCCGGATTTCCTGCCCCGAATGCGCCTTGCAATGGGCATCCAGATCTTTCAGCAAGATGCCCGGCTCGCAGATCACGCGCCCCGGATGAACCTCCTTCACCTTGTCCATGTAGCGTAGATGCATGACGCAGCCGCCGCGCATCGGCATGGCCTGCCCGTAATTGCCCGTGCCCGCGCCCCGTGTCGTGACCGGCACGTCATGGGCATAACAGACGCGCAAAACCTCGATCACCTCGGCCTCGGATTTCGGGTTCACCACGAAATCCGCCTCGAGGTGATCCATCGCCTCTTTCAGGACCGGCGAGTACCAAAAGAAATCGCGGCTCTTGGCACGGATAGTGGCCGGGTTCTCGTCTTGCTCGATATGGGCGAGGGCGGCCTTGGCGGCGGCGACATTGGCTTGCATTCAGGTCCTCATCAGGTCGTCGAGTTCGGAATAATCAGGCAGGGTCCGGTCGATCTGGCGCCCGGCGCGCAGCACGATCCGGTCTGATTGGGGACGGGCGAACAACTCGGTCCAGTTGCGGGCCCGGACGATCACCAGATCAGCGGGCGCCCCGATCTCGAGCGAGGGCGCGTCGAACCCGCAGGTCGCAGCCGGGTCGGTCAGGAAACTGGTGGTCCAATCGTCGCGCGAATGGTCCAGATGGCCGATCCGCGTCGCCTCGCGCATCACCTCCAGCATGTCCATGTCGCCATAGGCGTAGAACGGATCGCGCGTATTGTCCGAGGCAAAGCTGACCCTGATGCCTCGTTCCCGCATCTCGTGAACCAGCGTGATCCCCCGCCGCCGGGGTGTGCGGATCGTGCCCTGCGGTGTGCGGTCCTGGAGGTAGAGGTTGCACATCGGCAGGCTGACAACGTCGATCCCGGCCTTGGCCACCAGGTCGAGCGTGTCCATCGCGCGGTCCTCGTCCTGCACGGACAGCGAACAGCAATGCCCCACGACGACCCGACCGGAAAATCCGGTCTCTATCTTCAGTTCCGCAATGTCGCGCAGGGTTTCGACGCTGGCGTCCATCGTTTCGTCGACATGGAAATCCGCGTTCAGACCACGCGCCTCGGCCTGCGCGAAAAAGCCCCGGATGCGGTCGCGCAGATCGGGCATCGGATAGGTGACCATGCCCAGCACGCCGCCCTGTGTCGCTGCCACCAGATCGGCGGTGTGGCCAAAGGGGCCGCTGTCATCCGTCCACTTGTCGCATCCGATCAGGCAGGCGGCCTGCAACGTGATCCTGCCGGCCCATTCGGCCTTCATCTCGCGAAAGACGGGCCAGCTGATGTCGTCTTGGGGCGTGATGCTGTCCAGATGCGTCCGGATCGCCCGCGTGCCATGGGCATAGGCCGCGCGCAGCGAAAAACCCATCCGCGCGCGTAGGTCTGCGGCGTTCCAGCGCGCGGAACTGTCGGCGCGCACGGTGGTCAGCGCGCCCATGAAACTGCCATCTGGGTTGGGGCTGCGGGGCCAGATATGGCCCTTGTCCAGATGCGTGTGCATGTCGACGAAAGCGGGAAAGACCATCGCGCCCTGCATGTCGACCGCGATCGCCTGGGGCGGACCGATCCGCCCTCCGGTGATCGAGATGTCGGTGCGCACCAGATCGCCCGTCTGTCCGATCAGACAGGCCGGGACCGTCACATTGGCCAAGGTCACGTCACCATGCGGCAGATGCGTGAAATCCATCATCCCTCCTTGCGCAAGGCACTTTCGTGCCATTTGCGCAGCAAGAGGTGGGACAGGACGCTCAGCGCCGCAAAGATGAACACGCCCATCGCCGCAACCAAGGCCAGCGCCGCGAACATGCGCGCGATGTTCAGGCGGTAGCCCGCCTCCTGGATGCGAAAGGCAAGACCCGATCCGATGCCACCCGTGCCCGCCACCAGTTCGGCCACCACCGCCCCGATCAGCGACAGACCGCCTGCGATCTTCAGACCGCCAAGGAAATAGGGCAGTGCCGAGGGCAGTTGCAGGTAGCGCAGCCTTTGCCAGCGGGTCGCACCGTAGATTCGGAACAGGTCGCGCAGGTTGTGATCCACGCTGTTCAGACCAAGCGTCGTCGAGCTCAGCACCGGAAAGAACGCCACCAGCCATGCACAGAGCAGCATCCCCGCGATCTTGCTGTCGACATAGATGAAGATGAGCGGTGCAATCGATACCACGGGCGTGACCTGCAAGATCACCGCATAGGGGTAGAACGACAATTCCAGCATCTTGGACTGGTTGAACAGAATGGCGAGGCCCGCGCCCCCCACAACGGCCATCACAAGTGCCGCCAGCGTGATCCATCCGGTCAGATAGGCCGCCTCGATCAGCATGCCCCAATCATTGACAAGGCTGTCCCAGACCCGGTCCGGCCCCGGCAGGATGTAATGCGGGATCTCGTTCGCGGTCACGATCCAGGCCCAGCCAAGGATCGCCAGACCCATGATCACCACGGGCAGCGCCCATTTCGCCAGCCGTTCGATCCGGGCGGCGCGGGCGCGGCGGATTTCATCCTCATCCCGCGTTCCGGCAAGGGCAAGGCTGCGGTCATCGGCAAGGCTCATGCGTGTTCCCCCATGGCTTCTCGCAGGGCTTCCGAGGCGCGGCGGGCATGGCCCGCATATTCGGCCGAGGTGCGGAACGCCTCGTCGCGCGGGTAGGGCGCGTCGACCGTCACCTCGCTCAGCACACGGCCGGGCCGTGCCGCCATCACCACGATCCTGTCCGAAAGAAACACCGATTCAAAGACGGAATGGGTCACGAAGATCACCGTGCAGCCGATTTTCGACCGCAGGGTCAGAAGATCGTTGTTCAGCTTGTGGCGCGTGATCTCGTCCAGCGCGGCAAAGGGTTCATCCATCAAGATCAGCCGCGGGTTCGTGACGATGGCCCGCGCGATGGACACGCGCATCTTCATGCCGCCGGACAATTCGCGCGGATAGGCGTTCAGGAATTTCTCCAGCCCGACAAGGCGCAGCACTTCCAGGACGTCATCCTTGACCTCGCCGTAGGATTTGCCCTGCAGACGGAACGGCAGCCAGACATTCTGCGCCACCGTGGCCCAAGGCATCAGGGTCGGTTCCTGGAACACGACGCCCAGATCGCCCTGACCCTGTCCGCCTTCCCATTCCACTTTGCCCCGCGTGGGGTGCATCAGGTCGGAAATGATCCTGAGCGCGGTGGATTTGCCGCAACCCGAGGGCCCGAGCAGCGAAATGAAATCGCCTTGGTTCACCTGCAGGTTCATGTCGCGCAGCGCGATCACGTCACCATTGAACACCTTGTCCACATGGTTGAGGCGCAACAGTGGCGGGCGCTGCCCAAGCGGCAGGATGTCGTGATGGCGAACGGCCATGATGCCTCGGCTGGATTCTCGTGAAAACAGGGCGGCCCGATGACCGGGCCGCCCGCTGCCGTGTCAGGTCACTGCGGGCGCAGTTCCAGCCCCAGACCCTGGTTCACGAATTGCGTGGTGTAGGCGGACTGCCAATCGAGACCCGCCTCGACCACGCCCGCCTCGACCATCGCTTCGTAGAAGCCGCCGATCGTCTCGTCGGTCATGGCGCCGATGCCCAGCGTCAGGGCGTCGCCCGAATCCACGATCCCGTATTCGATCATCTTGCCGATCGCGTAATTGATCTTGTCCTGCGTCATGTCGGGATTGGCGGCGAGGATCATCTCGTTGGCCGCGGCATTGTCGCCGTAAAGGTAGTTGTACCAGCCGAGGATCGAGCCTTCGACGAAGCATTCAACCACTTCGGGGCTGTTCTCGATCGTGCTCGCCATGGTCTCGATCGTCGTCGCGTAGGTGGCATAGCCCGCGTCTGCGATCAGGAACACGTTGGGGGTGAAACCACCCTCGCGCTCGACAAGGTAGGGCTCAGACGACAAGAAACCCTGCATCCCCAGCTGCGTATCGGCAAGGAAAGGGGCGGGATTGAACGTGTAGGGCTGGCGCTGTTCCACGGTGAACCCATGGGCCGCGATCATCCACTGGTAATACGACGTGAACCCGTTATCCCCGATCAGCAGCGTCAGGTCGCGCAGCTCTTCCCAGGTGTCCGCGACACCGGGATGGGCCAGGATCACCTGCGGGTGTTTCTGGAACGTGGCGGCGACGGCCACGACCGGAACGCCCTCGGCTACGGCGTTGAACGCTTGAAGCAGGTCGCCGCCCATGTGGAACTGGATCCGGTCGGCCATCAAGAGCGCGCGGTTGTTCACCTGCGGGCCGCCCGACACGATCGTCACATCCAGACCGCATTCGGCATAGGTGCCATCCGCGACCGATTGGTAGAACCCGCCATGCTCGGCCTGCGCCAGCCAGTTGGTCCCGAAGGTGACCGGCGTAAGGTCTTGCGCGCTGGCCGTCCCTGCGGCCGCAAGGCCCGCGATCAGCGCAAATGTCGAAGTGCGAAGCATCCCTGTAGTCTCCCCGGTATGTTGGCCATGAACTGTCGTCACCCTAGAAGCGGCCATCGCCCGGTGAAGCGGCAAGGCGGGGCGCTCCGCGGCCATCCCGCGGATGCGCCTGTTTTTACGGCACCTCGCCCGAACCTGCCCAAGTCTTGCGCATCTGACGGACCGATCCTCTCCTTGGGCTCTGGACAGGCGGCGTCGCGGCGCGTTGGGTGACTCGCGCCTACCAATCCTGAACCGGATGCCGTGATGACAGACAGCCCGCGCCTTTCCGCCCTTTTGCCCGCCGCCATCCGGCCACCATTTGCCGCCTATTCCCATGGCACCCATGTGCCTGCCGGGGCCGAATGGGTCCTGACGTCGGGCCAGCTGGGCATCACCGCCGACGACCGCATTCCGCCCGATGTGCGCGCGCAGGCCGATCTTTGCTTTGCCGCCTGCGAGGCGATCCTCGCCGAAGCGGGGTTCACCCGTGCCGATACCGTGCGGATCAACGCCTTTGTCACCGACCGGGCTCATATGGCGGGCTACATGGCGGCCCGCGATGCGTGGTGCGCGGGCCTGTCGCGCCTGCCCGCCTCCACGCTGGTCATCGTGTCGGGTTTCACGCGGCCCGAATTCCTTGTCGAAGTCGAGGTGACGGCGGCACGCCTGCCACCCGCATGACCCCTGCTTTTTGAGGTTGACGGAGACTGGCTCCTGTCATACCTCCCGCCACGGTTTGGCGGAGTAGCTCAGTTGGTTAGAGCAGCGGAATCATAATCCGCGTGTCGGGGGTTCGAGTCCCTCCTCCGCTACCACCGATGCCCCCGATATAGGCGGCCCGGCCAGCGGGCCGATCTGACCGAACACCGTGACCTTGATGGCGTCACCGTTGTTCGTGTCCTCGACGACGAGCCGGTCGATCAGCGTCGAACAATCTCGGCGGCTTCCGCGTCGATGATGTCGCCAGCCAGCCGGTCGCCTGGCGTCGCTAGCGTGGCCGCGTGGGCGGCCACGGCGGCCGGATGTAGGGATATCCGCGTGCCCAAGCCGATCACATCGAACATGGGCGCAAAGTCCGTCTCAAGCGTTTCGGCCGCGCCGATGAAGTCAAAGCAATTAAGAACGTGGCGCGCGCGATCGAACAGGCCTCCGGTGGGATCGCCACAAGACAGGTATCGTCATCGCCGATCTGGCGGACAGGGGTTTCATCGACCCCGCGGCCCTTTATGACAAGGAACTTTTTCCGCTCGTCGTGATCCAGCCCTTCCGATTGCGGAAGCTGTGCGAGAAACCGGCGGTGCCTGCTGTGGGGGCCGAGGATGAGACTTTGTCATCCTTCCAACAGGATCTGAAATGATACAACAGCGATGTGCCGCCCGTTTTCGGGATATGGGGAAAAACGATACTCATCGAGGTTCCGAAGCCCATCGTAGCAGCGTCAGCCCATCCAGATCTTTCACCCGTTTCTCCCCGCTGCCCCAATCGATCGTCTTTTGCTTCACAACCTGAAGCCCTTCCTTCTGCGCATAATGCGAGAACAGCTGAACCAACATGAAAATCCATGCATGGGCATTGCGCTGGAAATCGCCGCCCGGAATTCCCGTGAGGTTGGAATAGTGAAGAAAGGCAAAGGCGCCGGGCTTCATCACCCGGTGGAACTCGGCGAGGTAGGATCGCACCACGTCGCTGTCGAAATGGATCATGGGGTCGAAGCAAAAGACGAAGCTGACATTGCCGTCCTGCACATTGCCCAAGCTCACCCCGTCGTTCCGGATCAGGGACAGGTTCGGCCCTCCGGAAAACTGGGCAGCGCAGAAATCGATGTTTTCCTAACGGATATCGGCTCCGGTCACGCGCTAAGCCTGTGTCAGCAGGATCTCGGTCATCCGCCCATGCCCCACAGCCAATTCCAGGACATGGTTCACGTCGATATGAACCCCGTCGAGAAACGGCAGAATGATCCCGTCGCATTGCACCCGCGCCCGCGTCTCGACCGAATCTTATAGGGGCGTCTGCGCCCATCGCCGCGCGACATGCTGCGTTTCCGTGGATCGTTCGGCCAGCCGCCTTTGCCGCTGGATGTCCGCGTCGGTCATGCTTTGATCTCCTGTGCTTTGCCTGCCACCCGGCCCCGCGCCTCATCCAGCCCCGCCTTCAGGCCACGGTGTTTCGCCTCAACGATGGCCAGCCGTTTCGCCATTTCTGCCGGGTTGGCCTGCGTGCGATATGCCCAGGCGCGCAGGTCGGCCTGTTCCCGCGCGATTCGGCTGGCGATCTCTTCCTCGCTGCCGTCGCCCAGCGTGTAGCCGAAATGAACGTGGAAAAATCGTGCCTCGACCCGGGCCCTCGCGAAGGTCTCGGCCGGGTCGTAGTCATGCGAGTGATAGACACAGGCCGTCGGCGCATAGAGCTTGGTGTAACCCGCTTCGATGATGTCGCGCGCCCAGACCTGATCCTCTCCGTAATCCACTTCCGGATAGGGGATCTCGGTCCAGACACTTCGGCGCATCGCCGAATTGTTGTCGGAATAGAAATGCAGCAATTGCCGCCAACCCATGTCGCCTGAGCCCCATCTGGCGGGGTCCGTGTCGCGCGACAGGACCAGCGGATGGGCCAGCATGTTGTCGAAATGCCCTTCAATCTCGCGGCGCACCCATTCAGGATGATGCGGATAGGGCAGGTGGCGGCCGAACAGGCCCGCAGCCTCGGGCACATGGTCGAACATGGCGCAGATGTCATGCGCCCATGTCGTGCTGGCGGGAATGGCGTCTTGTGTCAGAAAACCGATGATCGGGGCGCGTCCCGCCGCCGCCGCCGCGTTCCTTGTGCGCCCATGCTGGAAATCGGCCTGATCGATCTCGATCAGCGCGACATCCTTTTGCGCGCGCAGCCATTCGGCTGTGCCATCCGTCGACCTCGAATCGATGCAATGGATCTGGATCGCCTCGGCCATGTTTTGCCGCCGCAAGGCCGCGATCACCTGTGCCACCTCGTCCCGCCCGTTCCATGTCGGGATGACCACATCAAGCAAGATGTCCTTGCGCCGCGTCCGCGCAGGGGCCGCGATCCGCCGCGGCGCGATCTCGGTCAGCCGTTCGCGCAAGGATCGCTCGACGATGCGCGCACTGTCCTCCCACGAGAATGCGGCCGCCCATGCGCGCCCTGCCTCGGCTTGTCGCGCGCGCAGCGCCCGATCTTCCAAAAGCCCCGCGATCTTGCCCGCGATATCGACCGGGTCCGGCCCGGCCAGCGTCACTACCCCCTCGGGAAAGATCGCCCGCGTGCTGTCGCCGTCCAGTTCCACCACCGGCAGGCCGCAGGCCATCATTTCCTGCGGGACCAGCGAATAATTGGTCCCCGAAAAACAGATCCCGATATCGCAGGACCGGTAGAGATCGGCCAGCTTCGCCGCGGACAGAACCCCATGGTTCACCGCCGGAAAACTGACCATCCCAAAGGGCAAATCTGTCTGGCCGAAAAAATGCACCTCGAAATCATCACGCAGGGCGGCGAGGTGTTCCAACGCCATCAGGGACAGCGTGACACAACGCCGGGCGGTGTGGTCGCGCGCATAGACCGCGATGCGCAGCGGCGTGGCCGCTTCTGCCGCCACCGTTTCGGCGGGATTGTAGATTTCGAGGTCGTAGGCCAGGTGAAAATGGCAGGCCCATGCCCCGTATTTTTCCCGCATGATCCGTTCCAGCCATGGGCTGGCGCAGATGCAGGGCAGGCCGAACCGGTAGGTCTGTTCGGCCAGCAGCCGCTCGGACCCGGTGGGGTGGAATTCCACCTCGTAATCCTGCACGAAATAGAATCTCTCGTGAAAACCCGTCACGGCACGGGCAAGATAGGCGGTCGTCCAGCCCGTCGCGACCACCGCGTCGCCCGTCGCCTCGAACAGGCCGTTCTCCGCGAAATCCACGGGCGCCGCGATGCATTGGAAATGCTTCACGATCGTGTCCCATGCCGCCTCGCCGCTTTTGTGGAACACGGGCGCTTCGATCCAGACCTTGCAGCGATGGCCGAACATCTCGAGGAACCGGATCATCCGGAAAATCGTCATGTGCCCGCCGGACCCCGGCTGGAAATCCGGGATGATCCAATGGATCGTCAGACATTCGGGCGTGATCTTCGCCGGGGGGCGGGTTCCCCGGCCCGCCTTCGCCACGGGCAGCATGACCGACTGCAGATGCGGGGGGATGACGCTCGCGCCCTTGGCCGTGATCAGGCGCACCGGTTCGTCGCCACGCGCCCTGCGCCCCTCGGCCTTCCCGAACAGGATGAAATGCAGGAAGGGATTGATATCGCCGCGGGCGATGTCGGGATAGCTCTCGATATAATGGCGCGTCGAGAAATCGGGTCTCGGGTCGCGCCGCTCGCGCCAGCCCACCGCCATGTAGTGAACCAGCAGCGCCTCGTCATCTTCCGCCGCAAGGTCAGGGTTCATCATCCGGTAAAAGGCCGGATCGAACGCCTCCCGCACGGTGTCCAGATCGGCGGCCTTCACCAGATGGGCAAGGGTGCGGCTCCCCAGCTTGCGCCCCTCGAATTGCCCGTGCGTCACGAAATGCAGAAAAGGGTTTAGCCCCGCCTCACCGACATCGGGATGCGCGCCCAGGTAATCTTGCGCCGAAAACGTCGGGTTGGGCGTCAACCCGGCCGCCGAGCCGATCATCAGGCAATGCGACAGCAGGGTGTCCACCGGCAGGTCGGACAGCTGGGGCACCTGCGTTCTGTAATGCCCGGCGTCGAAATGGGGCCGCGCCAGCATCAGCGCCTCATCCCCGATATCGGGGCCCTGCGATCTGCCCCAAAGGCTCAGGCTGGCCGCGCGCCCCTCGGCGCGGCCGCGCTGGATGTAATGCGCAAAAGGGTTCAGGCCCGCCGCCGCCACATCGGGGTTGCGCGACAGGTAGCGGCGCACCGAAAAGAACGGCGTCGGGTCAAGCCCGGCCTTCCAGCCCGTCTTCATGAAATGCCGGAACAGGTCACGGTCCGACAACCGCGCGGGCGATGGATGGATCGCGCGGTAAAAGGCGGGGTCGAACTCCGCCATGACCTTCGCCTCGGTGCGCGCCCGGACAAGGGGACGCATTCCGCCAAAGACACGCTGTACAAGCACACCAGCCAAAACACACAAACCCGAACACTGGCAACGAACCTCTCCCGCTTAGCGCAGTTGCGGGCCTCGTGGTAGATCCTACCGAAGCCGCCCCGCATCGGGGCAGGGCGACCGGACCAAGCTTGACACTCCCCCTGTCTTCGTCCTGAACATCCGCCCCGAACGATCCGGACAGATCCACCGCCTTCCAAGGATACAGACGAATATGACCGATCTCTTCCCGCCCGCCGCCGTCACTCGCTTTCCGGTCGACGGCTCCGACGTGACCCTGCCGATCCGGCGGGTCTATTGTATCGGGCGCAACTACGCCGCCCACGCGGTCGAGATGGGTCACGACCCGGACAAGGAGCCGCCGTTCTTCTTCCAGAAGAACCCCGACAACGTGACGTTCGGCGATTTTCCCTATCCCGTCGAAACCAGCGACGTGCATCACGAGGTCGAACTGGTCGTCGCCCTGTCGAAGGGGGGCACGAACATTCCCGTCGAAACCGCGCTCGACCATGTCTTCGGCTATGCCGTGGGTCTCGACATGACGCGCCGCGACCTTCAGGGCGAGGCCAAGAAACTGGGCCGCCCGTGGGAAATCGGCAAGGCGGTCGAGAAATCCGCCCCCTGTTCGCCGCTCGTCCCCGCCGACCGTATCGGTCACCCGGCATCCGGCGCCATCTGGCTCAAGGTCAACGGCGAGATGCGGCAAGAGGGAGATCTGAACCAGATGCTCTGGAAAGTGCCCGAGATGATCTCGATCCTGTCGCGCTACTTCACGCTCCAGCCGGGCGACGTGATCATGACCGGAACGCCCGCAGGCGTCGGTCCCGTGGTCAAGGGCGACGTGATGCAGGCCCATGTCGAGGGCGTGGGCGATCTGGTCGTCACCGTTGTATGACTAAAGGGCAGGGGGCGGGCGCCTGCGCCCGGCCCGGCCTCAGGCGCGGCGCAGGCCGGAATCGCGATAGCTCGCCATCAGGTCGTTGAACCGCTCGCCCTGCACGGCGACATGCCCGCGCAGCGCCTCGCCTGCGCCTTGGCTGTCTCCGCTCCGCAGCGCCTCAAGAATGCGGCGGTGTTCGTCCAGCGATTGCCGCAACCGCCCGCGCGAATGAAGCTGCATCCGCCGGAACGGTTGCAGCCGCCGATGCAGCCGCGTGGCCTCGGTGGCAAGGAATCCGTTGCCGCTGGCCTCGTAGATCAGGTGATGGAACCGCTCGTTCTCGCGGTAATAGGCGTCCGCATCGCCCGCAGTGACCGAAGCTTCGCAGGCGGTCACCGTTTCCTCGATCCGCGCCAGCATCGTGTCGCTCATCCGCCGCGCGGCCAGCCGCCCGCAAAATGCTTCCAGCTCGGCCATCACCTCGAACATCTCGACCATCTCGTCAAAGGCCGGATGCCGCACGAAGGCGCCGCGATGCGGGATCAACTCCACCAGCCCCGAACCTGCGAGACGCTGGAACGCTTCCCGGATCGGCGTGCGCGAAACCGCGAACCTGTCCGAAAGACGCGCCTCGTCCAGCCGCTCTCCATCGCGAAATTCCCCGGTGAGAATCGCCTGTTCCAGCTGCTCGCGAAGCGTATCTGCGATGCGTTCCGACATGCTCCGACACCTATCCCATAGGTTGAATGCAGGCAATGGGGATATTGTATACGAAAGCTTTGACATTGCACACGGACATGCTACGACTTGAGCAAGCCGCGGTGATTGGAGGTTGCCGGGGCGCTATCCAAAGGGGGGTATCACCATGGAATTCAAGGTCAGCGCCGCGCTTGCGGCTGGCATCCTTTTCGTTGCGGGCAGCGCCGCCGCCCAAACCGAACTGCGCCTGTCGCATCAATGGTCGACCGGCGATGTGCGCCATCAGGTTGCCGAGATGATCGCCAACGAGGTCGCCGCCGCCGATGTCGGCCTCGAGATCACAATCTACCCGTCGGAATCGCTGTTCCGCGCCCGCGAGCAATATAATCCGCTGTCGCGCGGTCAGGTCGACATGATCGTCTATCCGCTGTCTTATTCCGGCGGCCAGCGTCCCGAATACAACCTGACCCTGATGCCCGGTCTCGTGCGCAACCACGACCATGCCGCGCGCCTCAACGAAAGCCCCTTCATGGAGCGGATCGAGGCGCTGATGGCCGAGGATGACGTGATGGTCCTCGTCCATGGCTACCTTGCGGGCGGCTTCGCCTCGACCGGCGACTGCATCACCCGGCCCGAGCATGTCAGCGGCCTGACCACCCGCGCCGCTGGCCGCGCCTTCGAGGAAATGCTGGCCGCCGCCGGCGCCTCGATCAGTTCAATGGCCTCGTCCGAAGTCTACAACGCGATGCAGACCGGCGTTCTTCAGGCGGTCAACACCTCGTCCTCGTCCTTCGCGTCCTTCCGTCTTCAGGAACAGGTCGCCTGCTACACGCCCGCGGGCGATTACGCGCTGTGGTTCATGTATCAGCCCGTGCTGATGAACCTCTCGACCTTCGAGGGCCTGACCGAGGAACAGCAGGCCGCGCTCACCGCCGCCGCCGCCAATGCCGAGGCCTGGTATCTCGAGCAGGCCAAAGCCGAAGATGCGGCTTCGGTCGAGGTCTTCCGCGAGGCCGGCGTCCAGATCGCCGAGATGACCGAAGATGATTTCAACGCCTGGCTCGCCCTGGCACAGGAAAGCTCCTACCCGTCCTTCATCGCCGAAGTGCCGAACGGTCAGGAACTGCTCGACCTCGCCCTGTCGGTCGAGTGATCGCTTCGGGGCGGCGCCCGTGCGCCGCCCCATGACCCTGCGCGCGGGCCCGCGCTCTCGCCGCCCGCCTTCCACACCCAGCACGCGCCGGAGGTTCTCGATGGCGACCCTTCCCTCAGCCGGAGCCGCGCGCACCGGAAACAACCTGTTCCTGCGCGCCGTGGCCGCCCTGTCCACGCTCTGCGGCTGGACCGCCGCGGCGATGATCCTCAGTGCGGTCCTCATCACCTGCCAGATGATCTTCATCCGCTTCGTGCTGGGCCAGTCCACGATCTGGCAGACCGAGGCGGTGATCTACCTCGTGCTCGCCTCGACGCTTCTGGGTCTGCCCTATGTGCAGCTGATGCGCGGCCATGTGAACGTCGACCTGATGCCGATCTGGACCAAGGGTCCGCTGCGCAAGGCGCTGGCCTTTCTCGTGCTTGGCGCGTCTATCGTGATCATCGGCACCATGGCCTTCTACGCCTACGAGATGTGGCATTTCGCTTGGGCGCGCGGCTGGCGGTCCGACACCGTCTGGGGTGTCAGGCTCTGGATTCCCTATCTCGCCATGCCTGTCGGCTTCGGCCTCTACCTTCTGCAACTGGGGGCCGACATGTACGCGCTCGCCTTCGGGATCGAGAAACCCTTCGGGCTGGAGGACAACTGATGGATCCGCTCACGCTTGGCCTGCTGGTCGCGGCCGTCACCATCCTCGTGCTCTTCTCGGGCGTGTCCGTCGCCGCCGGTCTCCTGATCGTGGCGGGTGGATTCCTGCTCGTCTTCGACGGGATGCGCTCGCTCGAACTCATGCCCGAGATCTTCTTCGGCAAGCTCAATTCCTTTGCCCTGCTCGCCATCCCGATGTTCATCATCATGGGGGCGGCCATCGCCTCGACGCGGGCGGGGGCGGATCTCTACGAGGCGCTCGAACGCTGGCTCACCCGCGTTCCGGGCGGGCTCGTCATGTCGAACCTCGGGGCCTGCGCGCTCTTTTCGGCCATGTCGGGTTCCAGCCCCGCAACCTGCGCCGCCATCGGCAAGATGGGCATCCCCGAGATGCGCAAGCGCGGCTATGCCGACGAGGTGGCGGCAGGCTCCATCGCGGCGGGCGGAACGCTCGGCATCCTGATCCCGCCCTCCGTCACGATGATCGTCTACGGCATTGCCACCGAAACCTCTATCGGGCGGCTGTTCCTTGCGGGCGTCATGCCGGGGCTTCTGCTGGTCGGTCTGTTCATGGCCTGGTCGGTCTTCCACACTTGGCGCTACGGCAATGCCTCGGTTCTGGCGACGCGCAGCTACAGCATGCGGGAACGCCTCGAGATCCTGCCGCGCGTCATTCCCTTCATCATCATCATCGTCGGCGTGCTCTATGCCATGTATGGCGGCATCGCCACGCCGTCCGAGACGGCGGCGGTCGGCGCGCTTTTGTGTCTCCTGATCGCGATGATCATCTACCGGCTTTGGTCCCCCATGAAACTCTGGGGCATCTTGCGCGACAGCACGCGGGAATCGGTGATGATCCTCTTCATCATCGGGGCGGCGGGTGTGTTCAGCTACATGCTCTCCTCGCTCTACATCACCCAATCCATCGCGGAATGGATCTCGGCGCTCGACGTGAACCGCTGGGTGCTTCTGGGCGTGGTCAACGTCTTCCTCCTGATCGCGGGCTTCTTTCTGCCGCCGGTCGCCGTGATCTTGATGGCGGCCCCGATCCTGATGCCGATCATCCTTGCCGCCGATTTCGATCCCTACTGGTTCGCGGTGATCCTGACGATCAACATGGAAATCGGCCTGATCTCGCCACCTGTCGGCCTCAACCTCTATGTCATCAACTCCATCGCGCCCGACATTCCGCTGAAAAAGATCCTCGTGGGCTCGCTGCCCTATGTCGGCTGCATGGTGCTGGCGATCATCATCCTGTGCATCTTCCCGGGCATCGCGACATGGCTGCCCGATCTGGTGATGGGACCGGTCTGATGGGACGCAGCTGGGCGCTTGGTGATCTGCTCTCGACGTTGTTCGAGCGTCGGGCGCCCACGGGGGCCGTCACTGGCAATGCCCCCCTGCCGGACCTGTGTCGCGCCCTGATGTCGGGGCGGGGCGAGGTTTCGGGGATGAAGCTCGCTTCGGAAGCGCTCGCACGCTGGCGCGCGGCGGATGAGGCGGAGCGGCTGGCCTTCTTCCGCTTCCTCGCCGACGACATGGACCTCGACCCCCGCGCACTCGGCGATGCGGCCCGCGCCTATGCCGACAGCCGCGACACCGCGCATCTCACGACGCTTCTCGCGGCCGCAGAACCTCCGCGACAGGAATTGCTCCGCCGCCTCAACCAGGCGCCGGGCGGCACGGCCGATCTGGTCGCCATGCGTGTCGCCCTGATGCAGGCCGCGCAGGACGATCCCGGCCTTGGCCGCGTCGACCTCGATTTCCGTCATCTCTTCGCCAGCTGGTTCAACCGTGGCTTTCTGGTCCTGCGCCGGATCGACTGGGACAGCCCCGCCGCCCTTCTGGAACGGCTCATCGCCTACGAGGCCGTCCACGAAATCCAAAGCTGGGATGACCTGCGCCGCCGCGTCGCGCCGCGCGACCGGCGCTGTTTCGCCTTCTTCCATCCCGCGCTTCCCGACGATCCCCTGATCTTCGTTCAGGTCGCGTTGACCCGTGGCATCCCCGGCGCCATCGGCCCGATCCTGTCCAAGGACCGCCAGCCCCTGCCGCCCGCCGAGGCCGATACGGCGATCTTCTATTCCATCTCCAATTGTCAGGCGGGCCTGCGCGGCATTTCCTTCGGCAATTCCCTGATCAAGCAGGTGGTCGAAGTTCTGGGTGCCGAACTGCCCCAGCTGAAAACCTTCGCCACGCTCTCGCCCATTCCAGGCCTCGTGCGCTGGCTCGATGATACCGGCATCGCCCATCCCGACGATCCCGCACAGGTCCGCGCCCTGGCCGCCCGCTACCTGCTGGAGGCCAAGGCCCGCGACGACCAACCGCGCGATCCCGTCGCGCGCTTCCACCTCGACAACGGGGCCGAGGTTCACGCGATCCATGCCGAGGCCGATCTGTCGCCCCGCGGCCAGTCGCAAAGCCTCGGGGCCATGGTCAATTACCGCTATGACCCCGCGCGGGTCGAAGACAATCACGAAACCTATGCCACCGCCTATCACGTTGTCGCCACGCGCGATGTGAAGGCGCTGGTCACGCCCGGTGCGGACCGCGCCCGCGGCGCTCGCGACTGAAACGGAGGCGCTGGGCCACCCATGACAAACCCGCTGTTCGACACGCTTTTCGCACCGCTCGCCGCGCGCGAGGGCGCATTCCTGCATACCGCTGACGGCAGCCAGATCACCGGCCCCGATTTCCTCGCCACCATCGCGCGCCTCGCGCATGTCCTGCGCGACATCGGCGTCGCCCCCGGCGACCGCGTCGCGGTACAGGTGCCCAAGACGCCCGAGGCGCTGGCGCTCTACGGGGCCTCGGTCGCTGTGGGCGCGGTCTTCCTGCCGCTCAACACCTCCTATACCGAGGCCGAGATCGACTATTTCATCTCCGATGCCCGGCCCGCGCTTTTCGTCTGCGATCCGAAATCCGAAGCCTCGCTTGCCCCCGTCACCGCCCGCCATGGCGCGGCCCTCCTGACGCTCGGGGCCGATGGCCGGGGCAGCCTGACCGACCGCGCCACCGCAGCCGCCGCCGAATTCACCCCCACCGATCGCGCGTCCGACGATCTGGCCGCGATCCTCTACACCTCCGGCACCACGGGCCGGTCCAAGGGTGCGATGCTGACGCAGGACAATCTCCTGTCCAACGCCAGCGCGCTGGCCGCCGAATGGCGGTTCACGGGTGGCGACGTGCTGCTCCATGCGCTGCCGATCTTCCACACCCACGGGCTCTTCGTGGCCACCCATGTCTGCCTTGCCAGCGGGGCCTCGATGATCTTCCTGCCCGGCTTCGACGCGGACGAGGTGTTCCGCCTCCTGCCGCAGGCGACGACGCTGATGGGGGTGCCGACCTTCTACACCCGCCTCCTCGACGATCCCCGCCTCACCCGCGAGGCAACGGCGCATATGCGCCTCTTCGTGTCGGGCTCCGCGCCGCTTCTGGCCGAAACCCACGCGGGCTTTGCCGCGCGCACGGGTCACGCGATCCTCGAACGCTACGGCATGACCGAAACCAACATGAACACCTCAAACCCCTACGACGGCGCGCGCCGCCCCGGCACCGTGGGCCGTCCGCTTCCGGGGGTCGAGGTCATCGTGACCGACCCCACCACCGGCGCGGCCCTGCCGCAGGGCGAGATCGGCATGATCGAGGTGCGCGGCCCCAATGTCTTCAAGGGCTATTGGCAGATGCCCGAAAAAACCCGCGAGGAATTGCGCGAGACCGGCTTCTTCATCACCGGCGATCTCGGCCGCTTCGACGATGACGGTTATCTCTCCATCGTGGGCCGCCAGAAAGATCTCATCATCACCGGCGGCTACAACGTCTATCCCAAGGAGGTGGAGTTGATCCTCGACGATCAACCCGGCGTGTTGGAAAGCGCCGTGATCGGCGTGCCCCATCCCGATTTCGGGGAGGCGGTCCTCGCCGTCCTCGTCCCCACCAAGGATGCGACCCCCGATCTGGCCGCCATCGACACCGCGCTCCGCGCTACCCTTGCCCGGTTCAAACAGCCCAAGGCGCTGGAGCTTGTCGACAGCCTGCCGCGCAACAAGATGGGCAAGGTGCAAAAGGCCGAATTGCGCGCCCGCTTCGCGGATCGTTTCGCCCCGCCCGGCAAACGCGCGGCCGAGGGCTGACGCAGCCCGCTCAGGTTGCATGTTCGGGCAAGACCCGGCACTGTCCCGGCCCAACCTCCCCGATCAGGCAGCGGAATGGACAAGCCAGCGCCACGCACACCCGCCCCGCGCGACCGCCGGTCCCGGCCGACCCGCGTGGCCGACGCGATCAAGGATTGGCTCGTCGAACGCAACATGGCCCCGGGCGACCGCCTGCCCGGCGAGACCGAATTGATGGCCCGCTTCGGCATGGCCAAGGGCACGATCCGCGAGGCGATGCGCATCCTGCAGGCACAGGGCCTGATCGAAACCCGCACCGGCCCCGGCGGCGGCAGTTTTGTGGGGGAGGTGACCGCCGACCGCGCCAAGGCGCTTCTGGCCAATTACTTCTACTTCCAGCACCTGTCGGTCGCCGACATCTACCAATTGCGCCGCGTGCTCGAACCCGAACTTGCCGCCTCGCTCGCAGGGCGGCTCACCGACGACCAACTCCACGATCTTGAAAGCGTGGTGGCCCGCTATCCCGAACCCGCCAAAAGCGCCGAGGAAGAACGCGACCAGCATGTCGCCTCGCTCGACTTTCACCGCAAGCTGGCGAATTTCTCGGGCAATCCTCTGCTGGCCTTCGTGGTCAGCTTCATGGGTCGTATCCTGACCGATCTGACCGTCTATCGCCGCCTCTACGACCCGCCGAACCGCGAGCTCTATGAAAAGGGCCGCGCCTATCAGATCGACCTGATCGCCGCCCTGCGCGAGGGCCGCGGCGACGATGCCCGCGCGATCATGCAGGCCCACATGCAAACCGCCGAGGCGCTGATGCAGGCGCAAGAGGCGCAGGTGCTGCGCCGCTTCATTGCCGAATAGGGTCGGTCGGCCTCACCGCCGGATCGCGGGCTCCTGCTCGACGATGGGCTCCGGCACCTCCGGCACCTCCTCAGGGGCGGGCGCACGATGCGGATCGTCCAGAACCGGCACCACCTTCGTCCAGCCGTGATAGGGGTCCGATTGCGACACCAGATACAGATCGGCCAGCGCCGCCAACGGGTTGACCGAATGATCGATCCGGAGCGTCAAGGGCGCCATGTCATGGCCCACGACCAGCAGGGCCGCCGACAACAGGCCCCGCGCATCGCCGCCCGCCGCCGCCGCCGCCGCCAATGCCCCCATCAGCCGTTCCGGGAAAGGCATGGCCGCCGCCGCCCGGTATCCGTCGAGCGCCGCATCGATCACCTCACGCCCCGCCAGCATGTTGCCCGCGATCACCACGCCGTCTTGTTCCAGCGCGCCTGCATGGGGAATGCTCTGCCCACCGGTAAAGGCCCCCGTGCCACCGCGCGGGTCCAGCGCGGCCAACTGCCGATGCGCCCGCCCCGCATCTGCACCCGTCACCGCCGCCACCGCAGCGCCCGCCGCCAGACCGGCGGCCATGCGCGTCAACACATCCTCGCCCCACAGCGTCGAGGGCGCAGTGCCCTGGCTGGCCGACATCCCCGATTCGGGATGCCCGCGCAGCACCCAACCGCCCACGCACAGGCTGCCCGTGGCCGCCGCACCGCCGATCCGGCCTGTTTTTTCATCGATCGCGAGGATGGAAATGGTCACCCCGGGCCCTCCGCTGCATCCTGCTTGCATTTATCATGATAATTTGCCCTCATCGAATTGATAGTGAAAAATTACCGGCACCCTCGATGCCGCCCGACAGGAGAGGACAAGACAGCATGAGACTTCTCGACATGACCCGCCGCGCGGTGCTCGCCTCGGGCGCAGCCCTTGCGCTGACGCTTGCGGCCCCGCTTGCCGCCACGGCCCAGACGCCCCCCGGCGTCCTCGTGGTGGGGCAGGTGGCCGAACCACAGGCGCTCGACCCCCATGCCGTCACCGCGGTCAACGATTTCCGCATCCTGATGAATGTCTATGACGGCCTCGTCCGCTACGCCTCCGGCACGCTCGAGGTGGAACCGGCGCTCGCCACCGATTGGACGATCTCAGAGGATGGCACCGTCTACACCTTCATGCTGCGCGATGGCGTCACCTTCCACGACGGCACCCCCTTCAACGCCGAGGCCGTGGTGTTCAACTTCGAACGGATGCTGAACGAGGATCACCCGTACCACGACACCGGCCCCTTCCCGCTGTCCTTCTTCTTCTCGGCGGTCCAAAGCGTCGAGGCCGTGGATGACCTGACTGTCCGCTTCACGCTCGATGCGCCCTATGCGCCCTTCCTGTCGAACCTCGCCTATCCCACCGGCCTCATCGTCTCGCCCGCTGCCGTGATGGAGCATGGGCAAGATTTCGGCCGTAACCCGTCCGGCACCGGGGCCTTCACCTTCACCGAATGGCGCTCGAACGAGGCCGTGGTGATCGAGGCCAACCCCGATTACTGGGATGGCGCGCCCGCGCTTCAGGCCGTGGTCTTCCGGCCCATCACCGATGCCAACACCCGCGTCGCCGAAATGCTCTCGGGCGGCATCGACCTGATGGTCGAGGTTCCGCCCGTCGCCCTCTCCGAATTCCAGGGTGACGGTTTCCAGATCGTCGAACAGGCCGGACCCCATGTCTGGTTCCTGATCCTCAACCTGCGCGAAGGGCCCTTCACCGACCAGCGTGTGCGGCAGGCCGCCAATTACGCGATCAACAAGACCGCTCTTGTAGAAGATGTTCTCGAAGGCACCGCCGAGGTTGCCGCCGGCCCCACGCCGCCCGCCTTCGCCTGGGCCTATAACGAAGAGCTTCAGCCCTACCCCTACGATCCCGACCGCGCCCGCGAACTGCTGGCCGAGGCGGGCGTCGAGAACCCGGAAATCACCTTCTACGTGACCGAGGGTGGATCGGGCATGCTCGATCCCGTTGCCATGGGCACCGCCATCCAGGCCGATCTCGAGGCCGTGGGCTTCGACGTCACCATCGAAACCTACGAATGGAACACCTTCCTCGGCCGCGTGAACCCCGGTCTGGAGGGCGAGGCCGACGCCGCCCAAATGGCTTGGATGACGAATGACCCCGACACGCTGCCCTATCTTGCGCTGCGCACCGATGCCTTCCCGGAAAACGGCGGCTTCAACTCGGGCTATTATTCCAACCCGCAGGTCGACGCCCTGCTCGAAGAGGCCCGCACCTCGACCGATCAAAACCGCCGCGCCGAGCTTTACCGCGAGATGCAGGCCATCGTGCAGGAAGACGCGCCTTGGGTCTTCGTGGCGAATTGGGTGCAGAACGCCGTGACCTCGGATGCGGTCGAGAATTTCGCGCTCGAACCCTCGTTCTTCCTGCTTCTCGATGACGTGGTGAAGAACTGATACCCTCGCGCCGGGGCGGATCCTTCGCCCCGGTCCGCCCCGGAATATCCGGACATTCCGGCCAGAAATTCCCGGGAATTTGCTCCCCGCACGAGGCCAGATGACCCGTTACATCCTCCGCCGCCTGATCTCGGCCATCCCGGTGCTGTTCGGCATTTCGGTCATCGTCTTCGCGATCATGGCGCTGATCCCGGGCGACCCGGCCACCGCCATCCTCGGCAGCTTCGCCACCCCCGAGAACGTGGCCCGCCTCAACGAGGATCTGGGCCTCGATAAACCTCTGGTCCAGCAGTACGTCATCTGGCTCGGCAACCTGCTTCAGGGCGATCTGGGCCGCAGTTTCAACCTCAACCGCCCCGTGCTGGACGAGGTTCTGGAACGCTTCAACGCCACGCTCGTCCTTGCCGGGACCAGCTTCGTTCTCTGTTCCATCCTCGGCATCGTCGCGGGCGTCGTCTCCGCCGCCAACCAGTATGGCACGGCCGACCGCGCGATCACCTTCGTCGTGCTTCTGGGGATTTCCATTCCCTCCTTCTTCCTCGGGATGATGATGATCCTCACCTTCGCGGTGAACCTGCGGATGTTCCCGGCCTCTGGCATGTGGCCGATCTTCGGCGACCGCGATCTCTGGGCGCTCCTGCGCCATCTCACCCTTCCCGCGCTGGCGCTGTCGGTGGTGGCCACGGGCGTCATCGCGCGCCTGTCGCGTTCCGCCATGCTCGAGGTGCTGCGGCAGGATTTCATCCGCACCGCGCGGGCCAAGGGTGTCCCCGAACGCGGCGTGATCTGGCGCCATGCGCTCCGCGCCGCCATGGTCTCGATCATCCCCGTCCTCGGCATTCAGGCGGGCTTCGTCCTGTCGGGCGCGGTCTATATCGAGGTGGTGTTCCAATGGCCGGGCATCGGCCGGATGCTGGTCGACGCGATCTTGCGCCGCGACATCTTGCTGGTGCAGGGCGGCGTCATCTTCGTCGCGGCCTGCTACGTCCTGTTCAACATCGTCGTCGATGTCGCCCAAAGCCTGCTCGACCCAAGGATCAAGACATGAGCGCGCTGGCGCTTCTGGCGCGCAACCGGCTGGCGCTTGGCGGGCTGATCGTGATGGCCCTCGTCGTGCTTCTGGCGATCCTCACGCCGCTTCTGCCGCTCGCCCCGCCCAATGTCACCGATACCGGCAACCGCTTCCTGCCGCCCTTTTCCCCGGGCGCGCCGCTCGGCACCGACCACCTCGGCCGTGATCTCCTCTCGCGCCTGATGTGGGGCACCCGCCTGTCGCTCGCCGTGGGCATTGCCGCGGCTTTCGTCGCCGCCACCATCGGGGCCGCCATAGGCATCGTCGCGGGCTACTACGGCGGGCGCACCGACAACGTCATCATGCGCGGCGTCGACATGCTGATGGCCTTTCCCTACATCCTCCTGGCGCTCGCCATCGTCGCCGCCCTCGGCCCCGGCCTGATGAACGCGCTGATCGCGGTCGCGGCCGTCAACATCCCCTTTTTCGCCCGCAACATCCGCGGCATCACCGTGGGCATCGCGCACAAGGAATTCGTCGACGCTGCCCGCCTGTCCGGCATGTCGGATGCCCGCATCATCCTGACCGAGATCTTGCCCAACGTCGTGCCGGTGATCGTCATCGCCATGTCCACGACCGTCGGCTGGATGATCCTCGAAACCGCCGGTCTCAGCTTCCTCGGTCTCGGCTCCCAGCCCCCCGTCGCTGATCTCGGCTCCATGCTGGGCGAGGCGCGGGCGGCCCTGATCACCAATCCCCACACCTCCATCGTGCCGGGCCTCATGATCCTCGTCATCGTCATGGCCATCAACCTACTGGGCGACGGTATCCGCGACGCGCTCGACCCGCGCTTGAAATCGGGCGCGCTGAACCGGCCCTTGCCCGCCACGCTGGTCGCCCCCGACCGCCAGCCCGAGAGCCAGCAGAACGACGGCATCCTGACGCTTGACAACCTCCAGACCCAGTTCCGGGTCAAGCACCGCACCTACCGCGCCGTGGGCGGCGTGACGCTCTCCGTCAAACCGGGTGAATGCCTCGGCATCATCGGCGAAAGCGGTTCCGGCAAATCCGTCACCGCGCTTTCGGTCATGGGCCTCGTCGCCTCGCCCCCCGGCCTCGTCACCGGCGGCTCGGTCCATTACCGGGGCGATGACCTGATCGGCGCGCCGTACCGGCAGTTGCGCAGCCTCAGGGGCAGCCAGATCGCCTATATCTTTCAGGATCCGCTCGCCACGCTTCACCCGCTCTACCGCATCGGCGACCAATTGATCGAGGCGATCGCGGTGCACCACAGCATTTCCCGCGCCGAAGGCCGGAAACGGGCCATCGACCTGCTCAACGCCGTGCGTATCCCCAACGCCGCCTCCCGCATCGACGATTACCCGCACGAAATGTCGGGCGGAATGCGCCAGCGCGTCGGCATCGCCATGGCGCTCGCCAATGACCCCGAGGTCATCATCGCCGATGAGCCCACCACCGCGCTCGACGTGACCGTGCAGGCGCAGATCCTCTCGCTCCTCGACGATCTGCGCCGCGACCGGGGACTGGCGATCATCTTCATCACCCATGATTTCGGCGTGGTCGGCCAACTCTGCGACCGCGTGGCGGTCATGTACGCCGGCCGTATCGTCGAACAGGGGCCCACCCGCGCCATTCTCGACGCGCCGCGCCACCCCTATACCGCGCGGCTCATGGCCTGCGTGCCGGAACTGGGCGCGGGCAAGCGCCGGCTCGAGGCGATCCCCGGCCTGCCGCCGCCCGTCGACGACCTGCCCCCCGGCTGCGCCTTCGCCCCGCGCTGCGACCGCGCGACCGACACCTGCCGCCGGGGCGACATCGCGCTCGAGTCCGCGGGCGACCGCGCGCTGCGCTGCCTCCAGCCCGTCCAGCCGCAGGAGGCAATGCCATGACCACCCCCGCCCTGCGCCTCGAAAACCTGTCCAAGACCTTCCCGCTCGGCCGCCGCCTCTTCGGCCCCGAACGCCCCGGCGTCCGCGCGGTCCATCCTGTCACGCTCGAAGTGATGCCCGGCGAAACCCTCGGCATCGTCGGCGAAAGCGGCTGCGGCAAGTCCACGCTGGCCCGAATGCTCGTGGGTCTCCTTCCGCCCACCACCGGCACGATCCAGATCGAGGGCAGGGCGCTCGACAATGCCGATCCTGCGGTCTTCGGCAAACGCATCCAGTATGTCTTTCAGGACCCGATCAGCAGCCTCAACCCCCGCAAGACGATCCGCCAGATCATGGAGGCGCCGCTGAAACTCCTCCACGGCATGGACCGCGCCGCGCGGGCAAAACGCATCGCTGAGATTTTCGCCACCGTCTCCCTGCGGGAGGAGTTTCTAGACCGCTACCCGCATGAATTCTCCGGCGGGCAGGCGCAGCGCATCGGCATCGCCCGCGCGCTGGCGGCCGAGGCGCGCATCCTCATCCTCGATGAACCCGTCTCCGCCCTCGATGTCTCGGTGCAGGCGCAGGTGCTGAACCTGCTCGCCGATCTCAAGGCCCGCCTCGGCCTGACCTATCTCTTCATCTCCCACGATCTCGCGGTGGTGGAGGCCGTGTCGGATCGCGTTGCCGTCCTCTATTTCGGCTCGGTTGTCGAACTGGGCCGGGCCGAGGATATCTTCCGCGCGCCCCGCCATCCCTATACGAAACTTCTGGCCGACAGCGCGCCGGTCGTGGGCCGCCCCCTGACCGCGCCCGAGGCGCGCGAAACCGAATTACCCGATCCGCTGAACCCGCCCGGGGGCTGCGCCTTCCGCGCGCGCTGCCCCCGGGCCAGCGACCTCTGCGCGGCCAAGGTGCCGGTGCTCGATGGGGCAGGGGGGCGTCACGCCGTCGCCTGCCACCACCCGCTTCAGGACTGATCCACCACCTCCAGCGCGCGGATTGCGAACCGCTCGGCCAGCGGGGCCAGCGCCGCCGCATCCTTCCCCGCCGCCGATCCCGCCCGCGCCCTGTCGGCGATGCCCACGAAAATCACCGCAAAGCGGAACAGCGCAAAGGCGACGTGGAACGGCAAAAGCGGCCCGGTCGGGCGCGCATGGGCCTGGTATTCCGCCACGAACGCATCGCGCTCGGGGATACCGCCCGCCCGCCAATCGGTGCCCAGAAGCCCCCGGTATTCCTCGGGTCCGCTGTGCCACGGGATCACGCAAAACCCCAGATCGGCGAGCGGATGGCCCAGCGTCGACAATTCCCAATCCAGAACCGCGATCACGCGCGGCTCGGTCGGATGCCACATCAGGTTGCCGACCCGGAAATCCCCATGCGCGATAGACACCGCCCCATCATCCTCGGGCATGTTGGCGGGCAACCAGTCCACAAGCCGATCCAGCGCCGCGATCCGCGGCCCGGTCGAGGCCGCGTATTGCCCGCTCCACCGCGCGATCTGCCGCGCGAAATAATTCCCCGGCTTGCCGAAATCGCCCAAGCCCACCGCCTCGGGCCGGACCGCATGCAACCGCGCCAGCGTCCGCGCCATGTCCAGATACATCGCCCGCCGATCCTGCGGCGCGACACCGGGCAGGGTCGTGTCGTCGAACACCCGCCCCTTCAGCCGTTCCATCACGTAGAATGGCGTGCCAAGGATGCCCGCATCCTCCTCCAGCCACAGGGCGCGGGGCACTGGCACCTCCGTCCCCTCCAAAGCGCGCAGCACGCGGAATTCCCGCTCGATGGCATGGGCACCGGGCAGGATCGGCCCCTCGGGCTTCTTGCGCAGCACGAACCGCGCCCCGCCCCAATCGACGAAGAATGTCGGGTTCGACTGCCCGCCGCCGATCCGCGCCACGCGCGGTAGCCCCTCACATGGCAGCCGCGCGCCCAGCCAATCGGCCAGTGCGCCCGCGTCGATGCCCGTGGACCCGCTCACGACCCGGTCACATCCCATGACCAGAACCCGCGCCCCTCATCGGCCAGATGCCGGTTCAGCACCATCTGGTGCACCTCGTCCGCGCCATCGACCAGCCGCGCCTGCCGCGCATAGCGATAGATCCACTCCAGCACGGTGTCCTGCGAATACCCCCGCGCCCCGTTGATCTGGATCGCCACATCCGCCGCCTTGTGCAGCAGGTTCGCGACATGGATCTTGGCCATCGAAACCTCTTTCTTGGCGAACCCGCCCCGGTCCAGCTCCCAGGCCGCCTTCATCACCAAAAGCCGCCCCACCTCGATCCCCATCGCCAGATCGCCCAGCTTGATCTGGATGCTCTCCCGATCCGCCAGCCTGATCCCGAACCCCTCCCGCGTCTCGGCATAAACGCGCGCGATCTCGACGCAGCGTTTCGCCAGCCCCAGCCAGCGCATGCAATGCGTCAACCGCGCAGGCCCCAGCCGCATTTGCGTCAGCTTCAGCCCCAGACCCTCGCCCAGCAGCACCCGGTCCTCGGGCAGCACCATGTCCTCATAGACCAGCTCGCAATGCCCGCCATGTTCCTCGGGTCCCATGATCGGAATGCGCCGTTCTATCCGCCAACCCGGATCGTCCCGGTGATGCAGAAACGCCGTCAGCCCCCGCCGCGGATCATCCGATGTGCGCGCCATCAAGATGAAATGCTCCGCCTCCGCCGCGCCGGTGATGAACCACTTGTGCCCCCGGATGACGTAATCCCCACCCCGCTTTTCCGCCCGCGTCAGCATCATGCCGGGGTCCGACCCGCCCCCCGGATGCGGCTCGGTCATGGCGAATGCCGACCGCACCTGCCCCTCCACGATCGGGGCAAGCCACCGCGCCTTCTGCGCCTCGGTCGCGGCCTGTTCCAGCACCATCATGTTGCCATCGTCGGGTGCGGCCGAATTGAACACCACCGGCCCGAAGATCGAGCGGTTCATCTCCTCGTAACAAACCGCCATCCCCATCCGGCCCAGCCCTTGCCCGCCGCTCTCGGGGCGAAGTTGCAGGCACCACAACCCCTCGGCCTTCGCCTTGGCGCGCAGCGGCTCCAGCCAGTCATGGGCGATGTTGCCATGCGCGTCCCACGCCTCCCGCCGCGCCTCGACGGGCAGGATCTCCTCCTCCACGAACCGGGCGATCCGCGCGCGGAACCCCTCGACCTTGGGCGAAATCGTGAAATCCATGGCGTGTCCCTCCCCGACCCGTCAGCCCTCAACCGCTACCACCGCCCCCGCGCGCTGGACAAGCCCCGCCCCCCTTGCTCTAACCTGCCCCGACCAAGCGACCGGAGGCCGACATGGTGGACATCGCCACCCGCGTCTACAACCACAAGTGGAAGATCGACCCGATCGTCCGCTCCCTCATCGACACCGATTTCTACAAGCTCCTGATGTGCCAGTCGGTGTTCCGCAACAAACCCGACACGATCGTCACCTTCTCCCTCATCAACCGCACCACGCGCATCCCGCTCGCCAACCTGATCGACGAAGGCGAACTGCGCGAACAGCTCGACCATATCCGCACCCTCCGCCTCACCCGGGGCGAAAGCACATGGCTCCGCGGCAACACCTTCTACGGCCAGCGTCAGATGTTCCGCCCCGATTTCATGGAATGGTTCGAGGCGCTCCAACTCCCCCCCTACCACCTCGAACGCATCGGCGATCAATACGAGCTCACCTTCGAAGGCAAATGGCCCGAGGTCATGCTGTGGGAAATCCCCGCCCTCGCCGTCCTGATGGAGCTTCGCTCCCGCGCCGTGCTGCGCCACATGGGCCGGTTCGAGCTGCAGGTGCTCTATGCCCGCGCCATGACCAAGCTCTGGGAAAAGGTCGAGCGCCTGCAAAGGATCGACGGCCTGCGCATCGCCGATTTCGGCACCCGCCGCCGCCATTCCTTCCTTTGGCAGGATTGGTGCGTCCAAGCGATGAACGAGGGTCTGGGCAACGCCTTCGCCGGCACCTCCAACTGCCTCATCGCGAAAAACCGCGACCTCGAGGCGATCGGCACCAACGCCCATGAACTCCCCATGGTCTACGCGGCGCTGGCCGACACCGACCCCGCGCTCGCCCGCGCCCCCTATGACGTGCTGTCCGATTGGCACGAGGAGCATTCCGGCAACCTCCGCATCATCCTGCCCGACACCTACGGGACCGAGGGTTTCCTGTCCCGCGCCCCCGATTGGCTGACCCAATGGACGGGCATCCGCATCGACAGCGGCGACCCCGCCAAAGGGGCAGAGGTCGCCATCCGCTGGTGGCAATCCCGCGGCGAGGATCCGCGCGAGAAACTGGTGATCTTCTCCGACGGCCTCGACGTCGACAAGATCGCGGCGCTCCACGCCCAATTCTCCGGCCGCGTCCGGGTGAGTTTCGGCTGGGGCACGCTCCTGACCAACGACTTCCGCGGGCTGGTCGCCGATGACGCGCTTGCGCCGTTTTCGCTCGTCTGCAAGGCTGTCGCGGCAAACGGTCGGCCCACGGTCAAGCTCTCCGACAACCCCGAAAAGGCGATGGGGCCGGAGGCGGAGATCGCTCGGTACAAGCGGGTGTTTGGGGTGGGCGAGCAGGAGCGGGTTGAGGTGGTGGTTTAGGGTTTGTTCTGTTGCGTTTGTCGTGTGTGCGTGGTGATGGTGCGCTTGTTGAATTTTCTGAAAAAGCACTCGGAAGAGATTTCCGCTGCAGCGGCACTTCTTGGAGTCGTTATTGCTAGTCTTGGCTTCGCAATAACCATCCATCAGTTAAGCCTCACTGAACGAGCACTCAGAGCTTCAAACGCTTATCAGATCCAAAGCGACGCTAGAGATTTAGCCCAAGAGATGCTCCTGTTTACAGAATTGAGGGCCGCCATCAGAGGTGAAGGTGCAGAGCGCGAACTCTTACCAAGAATGCGGGAAGCCTTGTGGAGGCAGCACAACTTCTTTCTTTCAGTATTCAGACAAAGTGAAGCTCGTGGGCTAACCACGACAGTTTCCGATGCATTCCAGAGAGACTTTTGTGGTTTCGTGGCTCGTGAGTTTGTCGCGCTGCAGTGGGAGGTCATGGTGCGTCAAGAAATGCTTACGGAAGACCATATGGAAATGAGGAGAGAGTGGTGTGACAGCTAAATGGGCTTATGCGATGGTTTTGTCCGCATTATGCTCTTTTGGGGCAGTGTATGCGGGTGAGTTGGGGAATGTCTATGGAAGCCCCGAAATAGAGCAGGCATCAAGGGAAAGCAGTGCTGCCGCTTTGGCCGCGTTGCGCGATCTGTTTGAGGCTGCACGACTCCGCGAAATTGGTGAAGGAAGCGGTTCAGAGCTGTTCCTCGCTGCTGCTGAAAATCTAAGAGTTGCGTCTAATGGTTTTTCAGCTCTCGTGGAAGCCGAGGTGGGTTTCGAACTTACAGAGGATGAACGATCCTATGTAATTGCTCGGATTGGTGATAATTTTTTTGGTGATATTGGGATGGCTAATGTCTCCCATTTGTCCGTCTTGTTATCTATGATGGGCGAAGCAACTTTTGAGCTTTCCAATCTATTGCTTGAAATCAGTGGTGATTTTGAGGGTTTGATATTGCCCAATCTATCTCCAAGAGTTGAGAGAATTCTTGCATTGGGTGAAGTTATCTCGACGATTGGCGAGGGCAGGCTCGATTGATTTATTCGGCAAGCATGCATAACGTGTGGTTATACCCTACCATGCCGCACAAAATGCCCACCCTAAACCACACCCCGTAGGCCGGGCTTCAGCCCGGCACCGTAGGGTGGGCAATCCTGCCCACCAAACCGCCGCCCACCATCCCCACCAACCACCCGCGCTGCGTGGTGGGTTTCACCCACCCCACACCACCCGCGCGCCTGGTGGGCAAATTGCCCACCCTACACCGCCACATCCATGCTCTGGTGCAACACCCGCACCACCGTAACCGCCGCCGCATCCTCGCGAAAAAACACCACGTGGCTCCCCACCAACGCCCGCCGCAGCCCCGGCCCGACCTCCTCCGCGCGGCGGGATGCGGTCGCGCCGGTCGCAAGGCCGATCATCCGCGTATCCAGATCGTCCAGATACTTGTCAGCCTGCGCCTCGCCCCATGTCTGGAACGTGTAGATCCAGATGCCGCGCAAATCCGCTTCGGCCTCCGGCGAGACATCGAGCCGTTTCACGACGCCTCGCGCTTGCGGGCCTCGGCCATCCACTCCGCACGGCGCGCGGGCCAATCCCATTCACGGGCAATCCCGCTCGCCTCGCCCTCCGCGATCAATTCCTTGAGCCGCGCCAGCTTGGCCTCTTCCTCCTCCAGCAGGCGCAGCCCCGCCCGCACCACCTCGCTGGCCGAGCCATAGCGCCCCTCCTTCACCTTCTCCTCGATGAAGCCCGCGAAATGATCCCCAAGGGAAACGGATGTGTTCTTGCCCATGGCCTGCCCTCCGATACTGTTACCAATATTTGGTATCGAGGCATCACCTGTCAATCGGGGTCGACCGGACCCCGCCCCGCCTTCACCTCGCCGCGCACCTTCTTCGCCTTGATCCGGCGTTCCACCGACCCCTTGGTCGGCCGCGTCGGGCGGCGCACCTTGGGCGCGACCAGCGCCGCGCGCACCAGCTCCGCCAACCGCTCCCGCGCGATCTCCCTGTTGCGGGCCTGGCTCCGGGTCTCCTCCACCTGGATCACCACCGCGCCTTCCTTGGTCCAGCGCCGCCCGGCCAGCCGCCGCAGCCGCCGTTTGACCGGATCGGGCAGATGCGGGGACCGTTCCGCCTCGAACCGCAATTCGACCGCCGTCGACACCTTGTTCACGTTCTGCCCACCGGGCCCGGAGGAGCGGGTAAAGCTCTCCGTCATCTCCCAATCGGCAAGCGTGATCTGGTCTGTGATGGTCAGGGGCATGGCGGGCATCTGTAACTACGGATGTCCTACACAATCACTACGGCATCACGACGGAAACCCTACGCAAGGGTCCGGCCAACGAAAAAGGGCCACCCCATGGGGCGGCCCTTTCGAAAGATCAGGAGGCGGTCCGGTTAGGACTTAACCAACCTTGCAAGGGCGAAATCACCCGAGGATTGCCTCAGGCGCGCACCTCCCAAGCTGTCCCGACACCGTTCTCCAATACCCTTCTAGACACTGGATCACCTCCTTCCTGCTTGGTTGCTGTTAGGTCCAGCCTGCCACAGATTTTGCGGTTGTCAAAACATTTCACGCAACCTGTGCCACGAATTTCCGCGTCAGCAACCGGAACGGGATCAGCGCGACCATGGCGATGGCCAGCTTGACGCCCCAATCCGCCACCGCCAGCGACACCCACAAGGGCGCGACAGGACCCCAGCCCAACAGCGGCACCATCTCCCCCGCCCAGGACACATCGTTACCGGGCTCGAGCCACGTTAACGTTCCCGAAAAGGCGATGGAGAAAAACAGCGCCGTATCGACCGACGATCCGATAACGCTCGAAAAAACAGGCGCTTGCCACCAAGCCCCGTTCCGCAGCCGGTCGAACACAGCTACGTCCAAAAGCTGCGCCGTCAAAAACGCGATCCCCGATCCGACCGCGATGCGCAGCGTGACCAGCGGCCCGAACTCGCCCATGATCTGCGTGCCGATCAGCGAGCATCCGACGCCGACCAAAAACCCAACGAAAACAACGCGTCGCGCCGCCGTCACGCCGTAAACCCGGTTCATCACATCGGTGACGAGAAAGGCCAAAGGATAGGTGAACGCGCCCCATGTCAGCCAATTCCCGAACAGGAATTGCACGAGGATATTCGAGGCCACGACAACGGCAGCCATCGCCAGGATGCCCGGCAAGTACTTGGTATTCATGATGTATTTCCGTTTTTACAAGGTGGTCGGAGACTTGGCCCCAAAAGGGCAGAGCCGCCCCCTACACTCCAAACCGGATTTACGCAAGCACCTCGGCCAGTGCCGCCGCGACCTGCGGGATCGCCGCCGCCGTCAGGCCCGCGACATTCATCCGCCCGTCGCCGACCAGGTAAATGCCATGCTTTTCCCTCAGGATATCAACCTGTTCCGGGCTCGCCCCGATCAGCGAAAACATCCCCCGATGCGCCGCCAAAAACCCGAACTGGTCCGACCCGGTCGCCTCGCGCAGCGCCACAGCCAAAGCCGCCCGATTGCTTGCCATGACCGCGCGCATCCCGTCCAGCTCTGCCCGCCACGCATCGCCAAGCGCCGGATCCGACAAGATATCTTGCACCACCCGCGCGCCATGGTCGGGCGGAAACGCGAAATTCTGCCGGTTCATCCCCGCCAGAACCCCCTCCGCCGCCGCCTTGGCCCCGGTCACGATCAGCACCACGCCGACCCGTTCCCGGTACAGCCCGAAATTCTTGGAACAACTCGCCGCGACAAAGACCTCCGGCAGCGCCCCGGCCAGCAGCCGAACGCCCGCCGCATCCGCCTCCAACCCCTCGCCGAACCCCTGATAGGCCATGTCGACAAAGGGGATGGCCCCGCTCCGCGCGCAGAGATCCGCAATCGCCCGCCAATCCGCCAGCGTCGGATCAACCCCGGTCGGATTGTGGCAACACCCATGCAGCAAGATCAGATCGCCCGCGCGTACCCCCGCCAGATCGGCCAACATGCCGTAGCGGTCCAGCCCCCCGGTCGCGCCGTCGTAATAGCGATAGGTCCGCCGCTTCTGCCCAAGGTGGTCGATGATGGCCGGGTGGTTGGGCCAGGTAGGATCACTGATCCAGACCGTCGCCCCGGGCTGCAAACGGTGCACGCTCTCCAACACTTGCCGCACCGCCGCCGTGCCGCCCGGCGTGCCTGCGCCCGCGACCCGCGCCTCGGGCACGGCATCGCCAAGGATCAACCGCCGCATCGCGTCGATGAAGCCCGGATCGCCGCGCAGGCCGACATAGCCCTTGGTCTCCTGCCGCTCCCAGATCGCGCGCTCGGCCGCCTTGACCGCCGTCATCACCGGCGTCGTCCCCTCGGGTGAGCGATAGACGCCCACACCCAGATCCACCTTGTCCATCCTCGGATCGGCCGCGAACATCCCCATCAGCCGGATGATCTTGTCTGGCTCGGGCGGCGTCACACTCTCGAACATGGCCAATCTCTTTCAGGAAAACAGCGATGGATCGCGGTCATGGACCAGTACGCGCCGCCGCTCTTCGCGTCCCACGGGCCGAAAGCCCAGCTTCTGATACAACGTCAGCGCGCGGGGATGGTCCAAGGTGCAGGTGTTGACCGTCATCCGCGCGACGCCGTCCCGCGCCCAACCGGTCGCGATCGCCGTCTGCAACAAGGTCTTTCCCCAACCCTGTCCCACCGCCTGCGGCACGAGCCCGAAATAGGCGAGGTCGCAGACGCCCGCTTGCCGCCAATCCAGCATGAAAAACCCCTGCGGCCAGCCATTTCCCATCGCGGTCCAGATCACCACATCCGGATCGCGGACAAAGGCCTGCAGGGCCGCGGGGTCCGTCTCGGCCTGGTCGAAGCGATCCTGCCACTCGTAATCGCGGCCCACCGCGTCATAGAGCGTCAGGAAATACCAGACCGGCGGGTCGATGGCGCGCTCCAGCCGGATATGCTCAGGCAGACGCTGCGCGCTCCAGTCGGGCCGCGCGTCCATCTGCAGATAGGTGATCGTATAGGAAACCTCGGTTCCCGCCGGGATCAGGCTCATCCGGTCTCGACCTGAAGCTGCTCGAACTGGCCCCATTCCGACCATGACCCGTCATAGAGCGAGACATCGGCATTCCCCAGCCGATGCAGCGCCAGCATCACGATGGCCGCCGTCACGCCCGACCCGCAGGTGGTGATGGTGCGCTTGCCCACATCGACACCCGCCGCCTCGAAGATCGCGCGCAGCGCCTCATTGTCTTTCATCGTGCCATCGGCATTGAGCAGGCTCGCGTAATGCACGTTCTTCGACCGCGGGATATGGCCTGACCGCATCCCCGGACGCGGCTCGGGCTCCTCGCCGCGGAACCGCCCGGGGGACCGCGCATCGACGATCTGCCAATCGCCCAGCTTCGAGGCCGCGGCCACCTGCGTCACATCCTTCACCAGATGCGCCTGCCGTTGCACCGTGATGTGCCGGTCGCGCAGGATCGGGGGCATGTCCTCCAGCGGGCGGCCCTCGGCCTTCCACTTCGGCAAGCCGCCATCCAGAACCGCTACATCGTTCTTGCCCATCAGGCGGAAATTCCACCACACGCGCGCCGCCGAAAACAGGCCCATCGCGTCATAGACCACCACCTGGTGCCCGTCGCCCACGCCCATGGCGCGCATCCGGCTCACGAATTTCTCGACCGGGGCCGCCATATGGGGCAGGGCGCTTCGCGCATCCGCGATCTCGTTGATGTCGAAATACCGCGCGCCCGGAATATGGCTTGTCGCGTACTCGGCCTTGGCGTCGCGGTCCACACCCGGAAGGAAGTAGGTGGCATCGAGAATCCGAAGATCCGGGTCCTCCAGATGCGCCTCCAGCCACTCGGTCGAGACAAGCGTTTTCGGGTCGTCAGCGGCCATGGCAAGGCCCTCCGCACAAAAGGCATCGTTCCAAGGCCTAGCCCTACTTGCCCCGCGCCCGCCGCGCAAGCGCCGGGGCATCGCGGAACCCCTCCTTCATCTTGGAAAACAAACTCCCGCCGGAGGCTCCCGTAGCCGCCACCAGCACGCCGCCCGAGGCGTCAGTTCTGCTTGAGCAGACGCGCCTTCTGCCGCTGCCAGTCGCGCTTGGCGCTGGTCTCGCGCTTGTCGGCCAGCTTCTTGCCCTTGGCGATGCCAAGCTTCAGCTTCACCAACCCCTTGTGGTTGAAATACATGACGATGGGCACCAGCGTCATGCCCTCGCGCTGGGTCGCGCTCCACATTCGGGACAATTCGCGCTTGCTCGCCAACAGCTTGCGCCGCCGCCGTTCCTCGTGGCCCCAGGTCTTGGCCTGCGCATAGGGCGCGATATAGCCGTTCACCAGCCACAACTCGCTGCCCTCCACCGCCGCATAGCTTTCGGCGATATTGGCGCTGTTCACGCGCAGGCTCTTCACCTCCGACCCGGTCAGCACGATCCCGACCTCGAGATCCTCCTCGATCGCGTAATCGAAACGCGCCCGCCGGTTCTCGGCGATCACCTTGTAATTCTTGTTGTCGCTGTCCTTGGCCATTGCGCCGATATAGGCGATCAGGCGTCCGGGTGCCAGCCCGGCGGCACGTCCACCGTGCCGATCCACGGCTTGATGTCCAGAACCGGTGTCCCGTCCCAGGCGTCGGTCGCGTCGATCCCGATCACGCCCGTTTCCGGGTCGAGCGACGTGATCATCACGGTCCCCAGCGCGATGGGATTGGGCCGCACCGGCGAGCGCAGCGCGAAGGTTCCGCGCGGCCCGTTGCCATGGCCGGGGGTCTGGATCAGCAGGTCCCGCTCACCCCGGTCCACCCAGTAGAGCAGTTGGATCGCCTGTCCCACCTCCAGCCCCGTCAGCGCGGGGCCATAGGCCGGGTCCAGCTCCACCCGCGCCCCTTGCCCGGTCTCGCGCGCAACGCGCAGGTTCTTGGGCGCGGTGCCCTTGCCCCAGGGCGACCGGATCCGCCCGATGAAGGTGATCCCCGCCTCGATCCGCGTCGCCGGGTCGAAGGGCAGGGCGATCTCGCCCTCCCGCTTCACAGGATGCCCGCGTGCCGCATCGCCGCCGCGATCTGCGCCTTTGTCGCCTCCGACAAGCCGGTCAGCGGCAGCCGCACCTCTTCCGAACACCGCCCCAAAAGCGACAGGCCGTATTTCGCCCCGCAAACGCCCGGTTCGGCGAAAATCGCCTCATGCAGCGGCATCAGCTTGTCCTGGTAGTCCAGAGCCGCGCGGTAATCGCCGGCCAGCGTCGCCGCCTGCATCTCGGCGCAAAGCTTGGGCGCCACATTCGCCGTCACGCTGATGCAGCCCACGCCGCCCTGTGCGTTGAACCCCACGGCCGTCGCATCCTCGCCCGACAACTGCACGAAATCCGCACCGCAGGTCATGCGCTGCTTCGGCACCCGGCTCAGGTCGCCGGTCGCATCCTTCACGCCGACGATATTGGGCAGTTTCGCCAATTCGCCCATCGTCGCGGGCAGCATGTCCACGACCGACCGGGGCGGGATGTTGTAGATGATGATCGGCATCCCGATCTCGTTCAGCGCCGAGAAATGCGCGATCAGGCCCTTTTGCGTGGGCTTGTTGTAATAGGGCGTCACGACCAGAACGGCATCCGCGCCCACCGCCTTGGCATGTTCGACGAACCGGATCGCCTCGACCGTGTTGTTGCTGCCCGCCCCCGCGATCACCGGCACGCGGCCCGCTGCGGTCTGCACAACCGCCTCGATCACCTGCTCATGCTCGGCATGGGTCAGCGTCGGGCTTTCCCCGGTCGTGCCCACCGGCACCAACCCGGTCGACCCCTCGCCGATCTGCCACTCCACCAGCCGTTTCAGCGCGTCGAAATCCACCGCGCCGTCCGTGAACGGCGTGACCAGCGCAGGCATCGAGCCCTGGAACATGACACGCATCCTTTCGTCGAGAGAGACCGCCGGCATCCCCGGTCGGCAAATTCGCGCGGACACTAGCGAGGGCGCGCGGGAATGCCAAGTTCGTGTGTTGCACGCCCGACAGGTGGCCCTATCCTCGGCCCCGACATGCGATGGGATAACGATTGATGCGATACCTCCTGCTTTGCCTCGCCATGGCCTGCGCGCCGCTGACCGCCCGTGCAGATCAACAGGCAGAGGCGCTTGGCCTTGCCCTCGCCGCCCTCGGGCGCGGCGATCTCGACCTTGCCGCGCAGGCCGCCGCCCCGCTGACCGATCCGGTGGCCCGCGATATCGTCGAATGGACGCGCCTGCGCCGCGGCGGGGCCGATTGGGCCGATCACATCGCCTTTCTCGACCGCAACCCCGATTGGCCGGGCCTCGATTACCTCCGCTCGCAGGGCGAGGCATCGATCCCCGATAATGCCGATCCGGCCCGCGTCAGCGCCTATTTCGCCACCACGCCCCCCGCCACGGGCGCTGGCGCGCTGGCGCTGGCCCGCGCCCATCTGGCCAGCGGCGACCAAGCCGCAGCCGAGGCCGAGGCGATCCGCGCCTGGACCGGCATCACCATGACGGGGGACGAGGCCGCAGCATTCCGGGCCGCCTTCGGCACAATCCTGAACGAAGGCACCCACCACATCGACCGGCTCGACCATCTGCTGTGGGAAGGTGCCGCGGAGCGCGCCCGCGCCATGTTCCCCCTCGTCCCCGAAGGCTGGCAGCGGCTGGCCGAGGCGCGCCTTGCGCTTCGTGCGCGCCAAACCGGCGTGGACACGCTCATCGCCGCCGTTCCCGCCGATCTCGCGGATCATCCGGGCCTTGCCTATGAGCGCTTCCTCTGGCGCATCGGCGCGGGCTTCTGGGATACGGCGGGCGATCTGATGGCCGAACGCTCCGGTTCGGCTGCCGCATTGGGCCGCCCGCTCGCATGGGCCGACCGCCGCGCCGACCTTGCCCGCGACGTGATGCGCGAGGGTGAATTCGACACCTGCTACGCCTATGCCGCGAACCATCATCTGGACCGGACGCAAGCCGCCTCCGATTTCGCGGAACTCGAATGGCTCGCGGGCTATTGCGCCTACAGGCTCGGGCGGCACGACACCGCCATCACCCATTTCACCGCCTTCCGCGACGCCGTCTTTTCCCCGATCTCGATGGGCCGCGCGGGCTATTGGCTGGGCCGCGCCCACGAGGGCGCGGGCAATGCCGCGCAAGCCACCGAAGCCTATGCACTCGGCGCGCGCTACCAATCCAGCTTCTACGGCCAACTCGCGCAGGATCGCGGCGACCTGCCGGTCGATCCCGCCTTCCTCGGCACCGAAAGCTATGGCGACTGGCGGCAGGCCCCGTTCACCTCCAACCCGGTGTTTCACGCGGGTCTCCTGCTCTACGAGGCGGGCGACCGCCCGCTCGCCGCGCGCTTTCTCACCCATCTGACCGAAAGCCTGCCGCGCGATCAGGCGGGCATGCTGGGCGATTTCGCGCTTGATCTGGGCGATGCCTATCTTGCCGTCCTCATCGGCAAACGCGCCGCGCAGGCCGGCGATGAAATCATGCGCCCCTATTACCCGGTCGTGCCCGAACTGGCCCTGGCCGACCTGCCCGCGCCCGCCGCCTTCGTGCTGGCCATCGCGCGCCGCGAATCGGAATTCAACCCGGCGGTGGTCAGCCCGGCGGGGGCGCTCGGCCTGATGCAGGTCATGCCCGGCACTGCGCGCGACACCGCCCGCGATCTTGGGCTGTCCTATTCGCAAAACCGCCTGCTCGACGATCCGGCCCATAACGCGCTGATCGGCGCGACCTTTCTGGCCGGTCTCATCGAACGCTACGACGGCAATCCGGTGCTGGTCTCCGCCGCCTACAACGCCGGGCCCGCGCGGGCAGCGGAATGGATCGAACGCTTCGGCGATCCGCGCCGCGCCGAAGACGTGGTGTTCTGGATCGAGGCGATCCCCTTCACCGAGACGCGCAACTACATCATGCGCGTGACCGAAAGCCTTGCGATCTACGAGGCGCAATTGACCGGGCGATTGCCCGAACTCGGTCTGGCCGAACGGCTGGCGCGCTAGGGCGTCAGGACGCCGGGCCGAAGGTCTCGCAGGGAATGCCGCGCGCCGACAGCCGTGCGCAGGCGCGCGCGGCCTGATCCTCGGTCATGCCTTGGAACCGGGGCTCGTAGCCGCCGTTGCGCTGCACCACGCGGCGCAGCGATTGCTCGAAACTGGTGACCTCGCTCAAGGCGGTGCGCAGCAACAGCCGCTCGGCGGCGTGATGCGACGGCTGCGGTCCCAGTGTGACACCGTACAACCGCTCGCCCGAGGACGAGGCCCGCGTCACGATCTCGGGCCCGGTCGGCTGCGCGGGGGCGGCTGGCGCATCGGCCGGGCGCGGCGGCACGGCCAGAACAGCAACCTGTTCCACCGCCTGCGGATCAGCTGCGGCTGTCGGGGCCGGGATGACCGCAGGGGCCGCGCTTGCGACCTCCACCACAGCTGCGCTGTCCTCGGGTCGCGGCTCCGGAACGACCTCGAGGATCGTCTCCGCAACCTCGGTCGCCTCCAGCACTTCGGCCACGGCCTCTGCCTCCGCCACCTCCAGCACCGCTTCGGCCTCCACGACGGGCGGCGCAGTCTCTTCGGTTGCGGCCTCGGCCTGCGGCTCCGCGTCGGGAACGGCGGCCACGATCGTTTCGGGGCGCGGGGCCGGGGCCACGGCGCTCAGGGTTCCGGTCCCGTCCGCCGCAACGCTCGGCGCGGTGGACAGCGCTTCGCCGACGGCCTGTTCGATCGCTTGCAACAACTCCGGTGTCGGGGGCGCGCTCGCCACCAGCGCGGGGGACGCGCCGGGCCTTTGCACGGGCCGGATCGACCGCGACACCAGCCCGCTGGGCCGCGTGATCTGTCCCACAGGCCCATCGGGGTCGCCGTCATTGTCATAAACCGGCAGCGACGGGCGGCGCTCGGTCGCCCGCGATGGGGCTTGCGCGAACCCAAGGTCCAGCAATTCCATGATCCGCTGGTTGCGCCATGCCGCCGATTGCCCGCCAAAGACCGTGGCGATGATCCGCACGTTGCCCCGCTCCGCCGAGGCGACAAGGTTGAACCCCGCCGCGCGGGTGTAGCCCGTCTTGATCCCGTCCGCGCCGCGATAGGCGTCCAGAACCGCGCGGTTCGTGTTGCGGATGCGCGCGATCCCGGCATCCTCCTCCCGGCGGGAGAAGATGTTGTAATATTCCGGGTAATCGTAGAACAGCCGCCGCCCCATGATCGTCATGTCATGCGCCGTCGACAGATGGCCCTCCTCGGTCAGGCCATGCGCGTTGCGAAAGGTCGTCCGCGCCATCCCCAGCGCGCGGGCGGTGCGGTTCATCCGCCGCGCAAAGGCCGCTTCCGATCCCGATACCGCCTCCGCGATCGCCGTCGCCGCGTCATTGCCCGACCGGATCGCGGCCGCGCGGATCAGGTAGCGGAACCGGATCGTCGATCCCGCCCGCAAGCCCAGCCGCGAGGGCGGCTCCGACGCCGCATGCTGCGAGATGCGCACCTGCGTATCCAGCGTGATCTCGCCCAAACGGATCGCCTCGAAGGCGACGTAAAGCGTCATCATCTTGGTCAGGGAGGCCGGATGCAGCCGCGTATCGGCATTGCGCGCATGCAGCACCTCGCCGGTGCGCGCATCCATCACCATCGCGGCATAAGGCGCCGCGCGCAGCGGCACCGCCGCCAGCGTCACGACGCACAGCGCGATAAGCCCCAAAAGGGCCGCGAAGGTCGGTCTTTGTCGCACGGAGCCTGCTCGCTCTGCCTCGGGGTGCCGTCTAGTGCGGCGTTTGGACGATGCTATGCGATTTTTGTCCTGAAATCCATCGGATACACTTAAAAAACATGATCCTATCGAAAGATGTGATCGCCCCTCGATATAGGGTCTTTGCCGCGGCCCGGCCACATCATCTATGCGCCCCTGCGGCAATACACGCAAAAGGCGAAACGGCGCGTGGCGTCGGCGCGCAGCCTCTGGTAGAAAACCACCCAAGACGAGAGAGGACCGCCCCGTGAAGGACAATTACGACGACCGCAAAACCCGCGCCTCCGCGTGGTTCCGCACCCTCCGCGACGACATCGTCGCCGCCTTCGAGGCGATCGAGGACAGCCACGGTGGCGACCAGCCCGCGGGCCGGTTCGAGGTGACCGAAACCAAACGCCATTCCGACGACGGCTCCGATGCCGGCGGCGGCTTGATGAGCGTGATGCGCGGCGGCCGCGTCTTCGAAAAGGTCGGCGTCAACGTCTCGACCGTCTATGGGCAACTGGGCGACCGCGCCGTCGCCGCCATGTCCGCCCGCAAGAACATGGACGGGCTGCGCGCCGATCCGACCTTCTGGGCCTCGGGCATCAGCCTCGTCGCCCACATGCAGAACCCCCACGCGCCCGCCGTCCACATGAACACCCGCATGTTCTGGACGCCCGTGGCACATTGGTTCGGCGGCGGCTCCGACCTGAACCCCGCCATCGAATACGCCGAGGATACCGCCCATTTCCACGGCGTGCTCAAGGATCATTGCGACCGGCACAGCGCCGATGCCTATGACCGCTACAAGGCCTGGGCCGACGAATATTTCTACGTCCCGCACCGCCACCGGGCGCGCGGCGTGGGCGGCATCTTCTACGACGATCTCAACACCGGCGATTGGGAGGCCGATTTCGCCTTCACCCAGGATGTGGGCCGCGCCTTCCTTCCGGCTTTCCTGCCCTGCGTCGAACGCCGCCGCCACACGGCTTGGTCCGATGCCGACCGCGAGGCGCAGCTGATCCACCGCGGGCTCTATGCCGAATACAATCTCGTCTATGACCGCGGCACCAAGTTCGGTCTGGAAACCGGCCACGACGCCAATGCCGTTCTGATGAGCCTCCCGCCCATCGCGAAATGGACCTGACCGGGCTGATCTAGAGCATGTCGCGCAAAAGTGGGAACCGGTTTTGCGCTCCCCGGACATGCGACATCACAGAGCATGTCGCGCAAAAGTGGGAACCGGTTTTGCGCTCCCCGGACATGCAAAATAAAAAGGTTTGAGAGCGGCGCGTGAATGCGAATGAACGCGACGCGCTCTAGCCTGCCAACAGCTCGCGGTAGATCGCGGTGATCGCCGCGGCCTCGCCCGCGATGTCGAACTGCGCGACCGCATGGTCCCGCGCGGCCTCGCCCTGCAACAGGGTCTCGGCGGGGTTGTCCAGATAACCGCCCACGGCCTCCGCCATCGCGCCCACATCCTCGGGCGGGATCAGCGCGCCGGTGCGCCCCGGCACCACCAGTTCCTCGAACGCGCCCACCCGTGTCGCAATCACCGGCACGCCGCAGGCCATCGCCTCCAGCGGCGTCAGGCCGAACCCTTCCCAACGTTGCGGCGCCACGAACAGGTCCAACGCCCGGTACCAATCCGCGATCTCGTGAACCGGCACCTCGGGCTTGAACAAGATGCGATCCTCCAGCCCTGCGGCCAGCACCCGTTCCCTGAGCGCCCGGTCATAGGCGCGGTGCTTTTCGGTGGCGCGGCCCATCACGATGGCACAAGCGCCCGGAAACTCCGGCAGCACCTCGATCATCGCCGAGACGAAATCGCCCGTGCCCTTCTGTGCCCGGATACGGCCGAAACAGCCGATCAGCGGACCGGCGGGCAGGCCCATCCGCGCGCGCAGCGCCCCGCGATCCTCTGCCGGGGCAAATCCCGCAAGGTCGATCCCGTGCAAGATCACCGTGGAGGGACGTTCCAGATATCCCGCCGTCCGCTGCGAGGTGGAAATGACATGATCCATCTGCCCGATCAGCCATTTGCTGTAGCGCGTGTGATGCCGCTGCGACGCCGAGGTGAACAACAGCTTCAGCCGCTTTCCCAGAACCCGCTTCAGCAAGATACCCGCCAGCATCTCGGAATTGCGCCGCGCATGCCAGACCCGCGCCCCCGACGGCCCCTCCCGCGACATGGTCAGGAGCGCCGGGATCGGCACGTGCGGCACATGCGCGGGCAGGGCCGTGGCCACGGCGGCAATGGCGATCTCGCGCGCCTGCAACGGCACCAGCCGCACGACCGTTGCCGTCACGCCCGACAGGCGCGTCTTGAAATTGGGGGCCAGCACGTCAATCGTGGACAGGTCGGGATGATCCATGGCCGCTAGGCCTAGCCCGCGCCGATCCCCGGAACAAGCGGGGACCTGCCGACATCCCCCTCGGCCGATAGGCGGAATGCAGCCCCTCACGCCCCGCTCCCGGTTTCGTGTGCCCCGGCCCGGTTGAATGGTGGCAGCGGCCTGCGCACCTCATGCACAACCGCCCGCATGACGGGTGGTCGCAAGACAATATGAAACAGTAAGGAGTTCATACAGCATGTCCCGTTCAACTCTTCTCGCCGCCGGCCTCTCGACCTTCGTCGCCCTGCCGGCCCTCGCAGGTGGCGTGGCCGAACCCGCGCCTGCGCCCGTCACCGTCGCGCCTGTGCCCGTGATGTCGACCATGGACTGGACCGGCCCCTCGGTCGGTGCGCAGCTGGGCTATGGCGATGTCTCCACCTCGGGGGCGGCGACCCTCGATGGCGATGACCTTCTTTTCGGTCTGCGCGCCTATTATGACTTCGACTTCGGCGACTACATCGTCGGCGGTGGCCTGCAATATGACACCACCGACATTGCGCTCGGCAATGTGACCACCGTTGATTCGATCACGCGTATCGGCGGCCGGGCTGGTGTGGATCTCGGCCAGAACTGGCTTTATGGCACCGCCGGCTGGGCGCGCGCCGAAACCTCCAGCGCAGCCGTGGGCGACAGCGACGGCTGGTTTGCCGGCGTCGGTTACGAGGTCTTCGTCGCTGACAATGTGACGCTGGGCGCAGAACTGCTCTACCACGACTTCAACGACTTCAACCTCGCGGGTCTCGAAGCGGATGCGACGACGGCCGCCGTCTCGGTCAACTTCCGCTTCTGATCCTCAGTCGAAAACCGGCGCGAAATCCGTGCCCAAGCCTTCGGCGGCCACGCTGCCGCCGAGGGCCGCCACCGCTCCCAGCCGCCCCAGTTCGTCGGCGCATTTCGCCGCCGCGCCATTGCCCCCGGTCAACAGCGTCGCCTGCGCGTCGACCCGCGCGATATAGGGGTATCCCGTCTTGGTGAAGGTGACGGCACAGGGCGCGGTCAAAACCCGTTCGATCCGCATGTCGGGCATGACCTTGACCAGATCGGCCAACAGCGACCGCCCCGCCTCGTCTCCACCCGCCGTTCGGAACCACGCGTTCAGCGCCTCGCCGTCCCGCGCCTCGGGGCTCAAGTCCTCGCCTCCGATCTTCACATAGATTCGCCCGTCCGGATAGCGGATCGGCGGCAGCAGGTAGCGATCCGTCGGGTCGTTTTCCGGCACCCAGATCAGGCTGGGCGTATCCCCCAGCCGTGCCGCCTCGGTTTCCGATATCTCGGCCAACACCACGGTCCGCTGGAACACCCGCATCGCGGGCCGCGCCATGCCCAACGGCGCGGCCGAGGCCCAGCCGCCCGTCGCCACCACGACATGTTCCGCGCTCAGGCTCCGGCCATCGGCCAAGATGACCGTTCCACCCTCGCGCCCCACGGCGGCCTCTGCGACCACCTCCGCCCCGGCGGCCAGCGCCAGCGCCTCGTGCGCGCGCCGCATCGCGCGCGGGTCTATATGGCCGCCCGCCGGGTCGAACACGCCCTTGCTGCCCTCCGGCAGGTCGAACATCGCAAAGCGCTCGGACAGGCGCGCGCCCTCCAACCGCTCATGGACCAGCCCCAGCGCGCGGGGCGTCTCGTGGAACCCGGCGGTAAAGCCCGCCATCGCGCCATGATCGAGACCCGCCATCAGCCCACCGCATGGGGTGTAGAACCAGATTCCCGTCCGCGCCTCGATCTCGCGGTAGCGCGCCAGCGACCGCGTCGACAGCCGCGCCCAGACCGGATCATGGGCGATGTTGCGCGTGATCCTTCCCGCGTCGTGGAAACTGCCGAAGGGTCCGTTGTGCCGCGCCGGGTCGCTCGGCTCGTCCGGTCCGACCAGAACCACCCGGCACCCCGCCTCCGCCAGATGCCGGGCACAGGCCGTGCCCATCAGGCCCCGACCGATCACCACGAATTCCGCGCCCATCACATGCCTCCGTCCCGGCCCGACGACTGCGCCGGAGCCTGACGTGAAAAAATCGTGAAAGGCGAGGGGGGTCGTTCACCATTCGGCAGGAAAGACGCCGCGATCTCAACCTTTCGGTAGGGATTGCGCGGCGATCTTTACCGCCTGTTCACCCTGCCACGGCACCGATCAACCCCGGATCGTCTCCAGCAGCAGGTGCACATTGTCCGGATCGGCGTCCGGCGTGATGCCATGCCCGAGGTTGAAGATATGCGGCCCGCCCTTCAGCGCGTCCACGATCCGCCGCGTTTCCGTGACCAGCGCCTCGCCGCCCGTGACCATGTGCTTGGGGTCAAGATTGCCCTGAACGCAGCCGTCGGGTTGCAGGTTCTCGGCCGCCCAGACCGGATCGACCTTGGTGTCGATGGCCAGCCCGTCCGCGCCTACAGCCTTGGCAAAGCCCACATATTTCTCGCCCGCCTCGCGCGGGAAAGCGATGACCGGCAGCCCCTTGTGCCGCCGCTTCAGCTCCGCCGTGATCCGTTTGGCGGGCTCCAGCGCAAAACGGTCAAAGGCCTCGCCCTTCAGCGATCCGGCCCAGCTGTCGAAGATCTTGACCACCTCCGCCCCGGCCTGCACCTGCATGTCGAGGTATTCGATCGTCGCTTCCGTCAGCAGGTCGATCAGCGCCTCGAAGGTCGCCGGATCCCCCTCGCGCAGCGCATGTGCCGGCGCCTGATCGGGCGTTCCCTTGCCCGCGATCATGTAGGTCGCCACCGTCCAAGGCGCTCCGGCGAACCCGATCAGCGTCGTTTCCTGCGGCAATTCGCGCGACAGGATGCGCACCGTTTCATAGACCGGCGCGAGATGGTCGTGGATATCGTCCTTGCCTTTGAGCGCCTTCATCCCCTCGGCTCCGGTGATCGTGGACAGCCGGGGGCCTTCACCCGTCTCGAACCACAGATCTGCACCAAGCGCTTGGGGAATAAGCAAAATATCCGCGAACAGGATCGACGCGTCAAAGCCGTAGCGCCGGATCGGTTGCAGCGTCACCTCGGCGGCCAGTTCCGAATTGTAACACAGCGAAAGGAAATCGCCCGCTTGCGCGCGGGTCGCGCGATACTCGGGCAGGTAGCGCCCGGCTTGCCGCATCAGCCAGACGGGCGGCACATCCATCGCCTCGCCCGCCAGCGAACGCAGGAGTTTCTTCTGGGCCGTCTGGGGCGCGTCAAACATGGGTATTGTCCTTCGGTCGGTCTTTGGACAGGAATTGTCCGCGCCCGTCAGTCTGTCAACCCGAGGGTGATTGTCAAGCAAAGTTGACAGGTGTAGAAGGAGCGACATGACGACCAACCCGCCGACCCCCGCCCAACCCTTGCGCATCGGAACCCGTGGCTCGCCCCTCGCTTTGGCGCAGGCGCATGAAACACGGTCGCGCCTCATGGCCGCCTTCGACCTTCCCGAGGCCGCATTCGAGATCGTGGTGATCAAGACGACCGGTGACGATCGGAGCCTGATCGACGCCGATATCGCTCTCAAGACATTGGGTGGAAAGGGACTTTTCACAAAGGAAATCGAAGAGGCGATGCTCGATGGTTCCATCGATATCGCCGTTCATTCGATGAAAGACATGCCGGTTCTACAGCCGCCCGGCCTGCTTCTGGATTGCTACCTCCCGCGCGAAGATGTGCGTGACGCCTTCGTGTCACTTTCCCATGACAGTCTTGCCGGATTGCCGCAGGGCGCCCGCGTCGGATCGTCCTCCCTGCGGCGACGTGCGCAGCTTGGCGCGCGGCGGCCTGACCTTCAGGTTGTGGAGTTCCGCGGCAACGTCCAGACGCGGATGAAGAAACTGGGCGATGGCGTCGCCGATGCGACCTTCCTCGCCATGGCGGGCCTGCGCCGTCTGGGCATGACCGATGTGGTGAAATCCGCGATCGCCGTCGAAGACATGCTGCCCGCCGTGGCCCAAGGCGCCATCGGCATCGAACGCCGGGCCAGCGACCTGCGCGCTGCCGCCATGCTGGAAGCCATCCACCACGGCCCGACCGGTCAAAGGCTCGCGGCCGAACGTGCCTTTCTTGCCGGTCTGGACGGGTCTTGTGAAACGCCGATCGCAGGTCTTGCCGAGCTTGATGGCGGCACGCTGCGCCTGCGCGGCGAGATCCTGCGCCCCGACGGGTCCGAGGTTCTGACCGATGATCGCAGCGCGCCCATCGAGGATGGCGCGGCGCTGGGCGCGGCCATGGCCCGCGATTTGCGCGCCCGCGCGGGCGAAGGGTTCTTCGACTGGATCGCCGCCTGACCAAGGGGGTGGTCAGAGCCGCGACAAGCTCGTAAACGGTTGATGATACGGACCTTCCGTGGTTTCGTTTTGACGAGTGTTTGCTGGAGTTTGTGCCGTCATGTTCGCTTTTCCGGATGCCGGTTCCGATGCAGGTTGAGCAGACGCCGATCCCCGGCCTTTTTCTCATCACGCCCAAGCGGTTCGGCGACCATCGCGGCTTTTTCGCGGAGACCTGGAGCCGGGAAAAACTTGGCGCCCAAGGCGTGACCACAGATTTCGTTCAGGACAACCATTCCCTTTCCGCGCAGGTCGGAACCTTGCGCGGGCTGCATTTTCAGTGTCCGCCCCGCGCACAGGCCAAGCTGGTCCGCTGCGGGCGGGGGGTGCTTTTCGACGTGGCGGTCGACATCCGCCGCGGCTCGCCCACCTATGGTCAGTGGTTCGGGGTCGAGTTGAGCTTTGAGAACGGGAAGCAATTGTTGATCCCCGCGGGCTTTGCCCATGGCTTCGTCACCCGCGCGCCCGAGACCGAGATCATCTACAAGTGTTCCGACAGCTACGCGCCCGAAACCGAGGGCGCGTTGATCTGGAACGACCCGGACATCGGCATCGATTGGGGCCTTGGCGACGCCGCGCCCATCCTGTCGGCCAAGGATGCGGTGGCGGGTGCCTTTGCATCCTTCGACAGCCCCTTTGCCTATGAAGGGGCGGCATCGTGAAACTGATGGTGACGGGCGGCGCGGGCTTCATCGGATCAGCCGTGGTTCGGCTGGCGGTGGCGCGCGGCCACGAGGTGGTGAATGTCGACAAGCTGACCTATGCGGCCTGTCTCGAAAACGTGGCCCCCGTGGCGGGTTCGAACCTCTACAGTTTCGAACAGGCCGATATCTGCGACCGTGCAGCGATGGACCGGATCCTGGCCGATCATCGCCCCGATGCCATCATGCATCTGGCTGCCGAAAGCCATGTGGACCGGTCCATCGACGGGCCGGGCACGTTCATCGACACGAATGTCACCGGCACCTACACCCTGCTCGAGGCCGCGCGCAGTCATTGGACCGGGCTGGGCAAGCCAGAGAGCTTCCGCTTCCATCATATTTCAACCGACGAGGTCTACGGCACCTTGGCCGAAACCGGCCTCTTCACCGAAGAGACCGCTTATGCCCCGAACAGCCCCTATTCGGCGTCAAAGGCAGCCTCCGATCATCTGGTCCGCGCTTGGCACGAGACCTACGGGCTACCGGTCGTGATGACGAATTGCTCCAACAATTACGGGCCCTACCACTTCCCCGAGAAACTGATTCCCGTCGTGATCCTGAACGCGCTGGCGGGCAAACCCATCCCGGTCTACGGGCAGGGCCTGAATGTCCGCGACTGGCTTTATGTAGAAGATCACGCCGATGCGCTGCTTCTGGTCTGCGAGAAAGGCACCGTGGGGCGCAGCTACAACATCGGCGGCAACAACGAGCGGCGCAATATCGATCTGGTCCGCACGATCTGCGCGCTGCTCGATGACCGCCGCCCGGCCCATGCGCCGCATGATCGGCTGATCACCTTCGTCGAAGATCGGCCCGGCCATGATCTGCGCTATGCCATCGATGCCTCCCGCATCCGCGACGAATTGGGCTGGCAGCCCTCGGTCACGGTGGAAGAGGGGCTGGCACGGACCGTCGACTGGTATCTGGCCAACGAAGACTGGTGGCGCGCACTTCAAGCGCGCGACGGCGTCGGACAAAGATTGGGGAAGGCGGGATAGGTCATGGGGCGCCTGATCGACTGCACGCTCTTCTTCAACGAATTCCGGCTGCTCTCCCTGCGCCTCGGAATCTTGCGCGATGCCGTGGATCGTTTCGTGATCGTCGAGGGGGATCGGACCTTTTCCGGACAGCCCAAGCCGCTGCGCCTGCGCCGGTGGATCATGGAAAACGAGCCCGATCTTGCCGACCGGATCGTCGTGATCGAAGTCACGGATTTTCCGGCAAACCCGAACCCCTGGATCGCCGAGGCACACCAACGAAATGCCGCAATGCGCGGCTTGTCCGATCTGTGTGGCGATGACGTGCTGATGTTCTTCGACGTCGATGAAATCCCTTCTGTCGAGGCTGTTCTTGCGGGGCTGCCCAAGGATGATCTCGCGGCGGTCGAGCAGGATTTCTATTATTACTTCCTGAATCTGCACCGTGGAAAATGGGCCCGGGGGACTGCCACCTACGCCCGCAACCTGACGGTTTCGCCGCAGGAGGCCCGAACGCTGTTTCACCGCCCCATCATCGCGGGCGGCGGTTGGCATTTCAGCTACCTCATGTCCGCCGAGGACATGGTCGCCAAGATCCGCGCGTTTTCGCATCAGGAATTCAACACGCCCCGGTTCACTGATCTTGAAACCCTTCGTTCCCGGATCGCAGCGCGCGAGGATCTTTTCGGGCGTCGCAATCAGCCCGAATTGGTGGTGCGGCCGATCGACGACAGTTTTCCGGCCTACCTGCTGCGCAACAGGGCCGCTTATGGTGACCTGATCTTGGATCCGGCGGAGGTTTCGCCATGACCCTCCTTGTCTTCGGCGCCACGGGCCAAGTCGCCACCGAACTGCGCGCGCTGGCCCCCGTGGCCGCGCTTGGCCGCGATGCCGCCGACCTGACCGACCCGACTGCCTGCGCCGCCGCGATCGAGGCACACCGCCCCCGCGCCGTGATCAACGCGGCGGCCTATACCGCCGTCGACCGGGCCGAGAGCGAGGAGGATCTTGCCACCACGATCAACGGCCATGCCCCCGGTGCCATGGCGCGGGCCTGCGCGGATCTGGGCATTC
>NZ_JASJOF010000004.1 GCF_030163795.1 Roseicyclus marinus
AGAGCACGACCTCGGAGCCGTCCACATAGACATCATCGCCCTGCGCCGCCACGCTGTAGCTCGCGCTCGTCGCACCCGCCGCGATCGTCACCGTCTCGCCATTGGAGAGCGTCACGACCAGATCATCGGCCAGCGCCTGGCTCACGCTCACCGTGAAGCTCGCGGCCTCCGCCTCGCTCACATCGCCATCGGCCGTGATCGACACCGTCACCGTGTCGATCGTGTCGCTCACCACGACGCTGACCGACGCCCCAGAAGTGTCCAGCGCCTCGTAATTCCCGCCGCTCGTCGACGTCACGCTGAAGCTCAGCGTGCCTGCATCGACCAGCCCATCCTCGGTATTGGGATTGGCGAAAGTGACCGAACCGCTCGTCTGACCCGCCGCAATCGTGATTGTCTGACCATTCGACAGCGTCAGCACCAGATCCGTGCCCGGCGCATTGTCGACATTCGCGGTGATCGTGATCGCCGAACCTTCGGAGACAGGATCGGCCGACAGCGTCACGCTGCTCGTCGTCTCGGTATCGCTCACCGCGACGCTGACCGTCGCGCCAGAGGTGTCGAGCGCCCGATAATTCCCGCCCGTGGTTCCCGTCACGCTGAAGCTCAGCGTACCCGCATCGACCAGTGCATCTTCGGTGTTGGGATTGGCAAAGGTGACGGAACCGCTCGTCTCGCGCGCTTCAATCGTGATCGTCTGACCATTCGACAGCGTCAGAACCAGATCCGTCAAAGGCGCGGCATCGACCCGCGCCAAAATCGTGATCGTGGAGCCCTCCGCGACCGTGTCCGCCCACAGCGTCACGCTCCCGGTCGGGCGGCCCGGAGTCGCGGGGGGTGCCTCCGGCGGGTTGGGCTGTTGCGAAGACGGATTATCCCGTTGCGGCCCCGCAGCGTTATCGCGCGGTGTCGAAGGAACCATATCGCCCGAGAACCGAACCACGTCGGCGGGGAATGCCGGCGCTGCGGGCTGAGCGGGTTGAGCCTGAGGTTCTCCCTGGCTACCCTGCGAACGCGCGCCACCAGGGCCGTTGCCTGGACCAGCCGCATTCGTCCGACCGCCACCTTCGTCGCCGCCACCGGCCGCACCGGGGACGTCGGGAAGATCGCCATCGCTCCCCCCCAGACCCTCGACAAAGACATTGCCTGGCTGGCCAAGCGACAATGACCCAAGGTTCAGCTCGCCTCCGATACCGCCCCCGCGTCCGTCGTCTTCGGTTTCGTCGGTATCGGATTCCTCTTCCTCAGCCCGCCTTCTGTTCGCGATCTTGCGCGTGTTCACGTCGGTTTCGCCACCGCGCCGGAAATCCGCAAGGCTTGGTGTATTGGGAGCCTCGGGCGAAATGGCATCCTCGCCGGACGAGCCCGCTTCACCCTCGAATTCGGGGAGGTCCTGATCGCCGACATCCTGTAGCGACGTGAGCTGATCGAAGATATTGCCTTCGGACTGATTTTCTTCGCCCGGGCTGGTATCTTTCTTATCGTCGTCGGCCATAAAGATTTCCTAAAAAAACCCGAGTGAAAGTCCATAATAATTAACATGCACAAGGGCATTTCGAAAGATCACTCTATTTGGCTCTTGTGCGATGGGAACTTATCCAAGGCGCATATAAAAAAACTAAAGTTGATTTATTGGACGGCCGTATGCGATCTCATTCGGCCGCGATTTTCGACACCAAGCAGCCCGAAAATCCCGCCCGAACATCACCGATCGACGCGCGGATGGAGGCCCGACTCGTCCTAAGGTTTCGTCGCCCCGGCGCCCCGCATCCCATCCCCACCCATCGGGCGCCCGACCGCGATCGATGCTCGCACGCGCATGCCCACCATTGCGGTCCACCTGCCGGCCCTGGCCCGCCCCGCGGGGGCCAAAACCCTAGGGGTTGTTGCCGTTTGCCCACGACTCGAGCAAATATTGATGTTTTTTCGCTTGAAATCACACGTCATCGTTTCCTAGAAAGAGCCCGTTCGCTATCGATAGTGCAGCTTCCGTAATTCGGGTCGTGACGATGTGATGAGTGTTCTGGGTCTCCAAGTCGTGACGACCACGTGCGATGCCCCCGCGCGACCGGTTGTTTCGTCGCGTGCTGTGCGCGAACGGGCGGACATCGCGCCTCCGCATCGGGCTGTCGCGCGCCAGTTTTTTCCACAAGATCGCTCGGCAACGCAGCCCCCTGCAGGATGGCGTCATTGGGCACGGCGGCGCGCTCGATCGGCCGAACCGGATCCCGATTTGCAGCCGGCTGCCCGATCCCGGGCAGGTGTATCAATTCTGGCCAGCGAGCGCGCCCGGCCCCAACAAGAAACAAGAGTTCCATGAAACGAGCCGCTTGCCTGATCGTCGCCACCTTGGTCCTCGCCTCTGCCTGCACACCCACCTCCGGGGCGCTCACATCCGAGGCGGCGGAACCCGCGGTCGGCGTGGCGCAAGCCGATGCAACGGCGCTGCTGGCAGAACGGCGCGCCGAATACGACGAGGTATTTGAACAGGCGCGCGCGCAAGGTTTTTTCGCGGGTGCGCTGCGAGGGATCGTTCTGGGCGCGTTAATCGACGGAGAGCGCGGGGCCGTGATCGGCGCGGCGCTGGGGGCGGCCTTCGGCACGGCTTATTCCGTGACCGCCGCCGAACAATTGCTGCAAGAGCGGGAGGAATTCCTGAACCGACAGCAGATCATCGAAAACATTCTGGAGGCATCGCGCGACGCCACAGCGCGCACCGCCGAAGATGCGGAACTGGTCAGCCGTGCGGTGACGCAATACGCAACGCCCGCCGCCCCCCTCGATGCCGAAACCCGCGGTGACGTGACCCGCTCCATCGCCACCGTGCGCCAAGCCGTCGAGATGCGCGCCATGCTGATCACCGAATTGCTCGAGGAAACCGCGCTGTCGCCCGAGGAGCAGGCCGAGGTGCGGGCCGAGATCGAGCGCCAGCGCGACGCGCTGCGCGTGATCCGGGCCCAACAAGAAGTGTGGAGCGCGCAAAGCAATGGTTGATTTCGCGACCCGGGGCACTGCCCCCCGCATGACACTTCGCAAGGCGAACCGACTGGCCGCACTCACGCTCGTTGCGGCGGGGCTGGGCGGTTGCGCGGCCTTCATGCCGGTCGAGGACGCCTGCGAGATGGCGAACCGAGAGGCGAGCTTTCCGGTGCTGATGCAGAACAGCATGCTGAATGTCTACAACATGTGCCTAGAACACATGAGGCAAGAAATCGTGACCGAATGGGGCGAGCAATGAAAACAAGAAAAATGATGGTGCTTGTGCTGTTGGGGTTTCTCGCGTCCTGCGGAAATTTCGACATCCTTGCACCGCACAATACAGGCCAGGATTTAACCGCAATCTCCCATGTCGATACACCGCCCTCGCTTGAGGGGCAGGCAGGTGACGTGGAATTCCTTCTCGATGAAGATGTTTTCACGGTCGAACGCAGCCGGAACATCCTGCTCATCGCGATCGCCCTGTATCTTCCGTTTTTGTTGCTCTGATCCAGCCTCTCGGGGCCATGGGTTCGGGACGATGAACCGAGGTGAGATAAAACAGGACGCGGCGGAATTCCGTCGCGCCGAAAGGGCGTTGCGATGCAGATTCAGGGAAGACTTCACTTCAGCCGGGACGATGTGACCTGCGTTCCGGTCGATCCGGCCCTGTCGGCTTACACCGACCGGCTGGCTTTCGACGAGGAAGCGCTGGCGTTCAGGATCCGCCTTTTCGGCGCGCGGGTCAGCAAAGGTGGGCCTGCCGCCTGTGTGGCCCTGGTCCTGCCCCGCGACCTTGTGCTGTGCAGCGCCGACACGCCGGGTGGCGTGCCGGAAAGCCAGACCGAGGATTTCGACGGCGCAGGCGCCTTCGACCTTCACGTCGTCACCACCGGCCCGGTGGATCGTCCCTATCGCATCGCGGTCGAACGCTTGGTGATCGACGAGGTGATCGCCTTCGCCCGCTCCTTCGGCCTCTATCCGGTCGAGGTGGTGATCCCCACACCGGATTCAGAGGACACCGTCACCCTGCCGATCGAGAATGACCAGCCCCTTCCCGACGGCGTGGCTGCGGTCCGCGCGCCGGGCCATAGGGATGGTGTGATCGCCGAAATGCCCGAAGCGCTGCGCCGTGAGCTGCTCAAGCGGCAAATGCAGCAGGACCGCCAATCGCCCCGCGCACGGCGATCATGGTCCATATCGACGCTGATCCCGGGCCGCGCCGTGCTGGGTCAGGCAATGGCTCCTGCTGCGGCGACACGCCTTGTGTCCGCGGTCTCCGAAATCCTCGTGCCCTTGGTCGACACCCGTAGCGCGCCGGCGCCGGAAACGGAGGCTGTCGGCGCGGCACCGGCTCGGGCGATCATGCCCGAGGGCAATGACGATGCGCCGCTTGCCTCGCGGAACCCGCAGCCGTCGGAACCAGCACCTGTTACCGTGCAAATGGACACGGCGGTCGCAAAAGCACCGCCTGCCCCCACAGCAGAGCAGATCGCGGACCGGACCTCCGTTGAGATATCCCCCACCCCCACCACTGTCCCAATCGTCGTCCCGACACCCATCGCCACCCCTATCGCCCCAGCCGCCGTGACCGGCACACCCGCCGGGCTCGCGTTGCGCGCAACCATCCATCGCGCCCGGATACGGGTCGTGGCCCTGTCCGGTCGCCTTTCGGCCCGGATGCGGGCGACTGGTCGGCGTGTGACGGCCGTCCCGGCCGAAATGGGGCGCAGTCTGCGCCGGTTCGCGCGGCCCATGCTCGCCCGCTTCTCCCACCTCGATTGGCACCGCTTCGCGCGGCCCGCGCCCTTGGCCGTCGCGGGCATTTTCGGCATTCTCGCCGTTGTGGGTCATGTGCTGACGGACCGTCTTGGCCCGCAAAGCGCCGCGCCAGTGATCCTGACGTCCAATTCCCCGGACGTCCCAAGCATTGCCCCGATCCCGCAGCTTGCGCCACTCGCCGTCGCAACGGAAACCCTCAACGCCTCGGCGCGCCCCGCCGCGATATCGCCCGGGCGGGTCACGGCCAGCGATCCTGCGGACAGTCCGGTCGCGCCTACGGCCTCTCCCGCGGAAACACCTATCCTTGTAACCCAATCGGCCTCCGCGGCGCATGGGCGGCGAAGCGTAACACCCGAACCGCTCAGCATCACACCACGGCACCCTGTCCGGCCTGACGCCACGCTCGCCGCCGCGCCCACGGCTTGGATGGACCCCGCCCCGATGCGGTCCGCCGCGGCCTTTCCCGCGATGCCGGAGACGGAGATGCTGACAGGGATGGCGCTTACCGCTGCGGCACCGCCACCTGCACCCACACCGCGCGCCCTTCCGCAGGCGGCAGAAACAGCCCTGCCCGCAGCAGAGCCTTCTCTGTCAGAACCCCCGCCCGCGCCCATTCTCCTCACAGAGCCCGCATCAGGGCCCGTGCTGCCAGACCCCGAACCCGCCCCGGTTCAGACAGCAAACACTGCCACATCGCTCGTCTTGACCGCTTCAGCCGCGCCCGCTCCGGCCATCACCCTCGCGCCTCGCATCGCGGACCGGGTGGCGCCCCGCCCACGGCCGGTCACTCCCCCCCTCGCCGCGCGCGCGGAAAACCCTGCACCGCCGCCACAGGACTTGGCCACGCCCGCCCCAGTCGTTTCTGCGGCCCCGCCAGATGTGGTAGCCGCAGCCCAACCGACGCAGCGTCCCGTAGCCCGTCCCGCGACTTTGCAAGCGGGCAACACGATCCCCAGCCCTGTCCCGGCCGTGACCCTCGCCTCCGCCCCGGCACCCGCGGCAGAGCCGCCCACCGCGCGGCTCGAGGTCATCGCGCCCAACGGTCCCTCCAGTCTCGAGGTTCTGGCGATCGTGGGCACGGGCACGGCACGTCAGGCGCTGGTCCGCACCGGGCCAAGCCAGACAGCAGTGCTGGTCCCGGGGGCACGCCTGGCATCCTGGCAGGTGGTCGAGGTGCGCCGCAACGGCGTCGTGTTGACCCGCGCCGGGAACGAGGGCTTCTTGCCCTTCGACCGCTGAAACCGGGCGCGCGGTCACACCGCGCGCGCCCTCACCCGGCCTTTTGCTGGAACACCCCGGCAAAGCGCTGGCGCAATTCGGCCTTCTGCACCTTGCCCATCGTGTTGCGCGGCAGCGCCTCCATCACCACGACATGGCGCGGACGTTTGAAGCCCGCCAGATCCGCGCGCACGGCCGCATCGATCGCGGCAAGGTCGATGGTCTCGCCCGCCTCGGCCACAAGAACGGCCACGACGCTTTCCCCGAAATCGGGATGCGGCGCACCGATGACCGCGCTTTCAAGGACACCGGGCTGATCGTCCAGAAACAGCTCGATCTCCTTGGGATAGATGTTGTAGCCGCCCGAAATGATCAGGTCCTTGCCGCGCCCGACGATGGTGACATAGCCGTCCGCGTCGATCCGGGCGAGATCGCCGGTGATGAACCAGCCATCCTCCTGTAATTCCTCGCGCGTTTTCTCGGGCATCTGCCAGTAGCCCTTGAACACGTTGCGGCCGCGCACATGCAACATGCCGATTTCGCCCTTGGGCACTTCGGCACGGGTTTCGGGGTCGCAGACCCGCAGCTCCACCCCCGGCAAGGGCAAGCCCACGGTCCCCGCCCGCCTGTCGCCCTCGTAGGGGTTCGAGGTGTTCATCGAGGTCTCCGTCATCCCGTAGCGCTCCAGGATCCGGTGGCCGGTCCGCGCCTCGAAAGCCTTGTGCGTTTCGGCCAGCAGCGGCGCGGAGCCTGACACGAACAACCGCATATGCGCCGTCAGATCGCGGTCAAACCGGGGATCGTCCAGAAGACGGGTGTAGAAGGTCGGCACACCCATCATGGTCGTGGCCTTCGGCAACAGGCGCAGGACAGATTCCAGCTCGAATTTCGGCAAGAAAATCAACGCGCCACCTGCCAGCAGCGTCACGTTGGTGGCCACGAACAACCCATGCGCGTGGAAAATCGGCAAGGCATGGAGCAGCACATCGTCTTCGCTGAACCGCCAGCACTCGACCAGCGCCTGCGCATTCGACAACAGGTTGCCCTGCGTCAGCATCGCGCCCTTGGACCGGCCCGTGGTGCCGGAGGTGTACAGCAGCGCCGCAAGATCATCGAGCGCGCGGGGTACGGCCGCAAACCCGTCGGGCTGTCCGGCGGCCAGATCGCTCAGGCTGCCCGTACCATCGGCCCCCAGCGTCTTGAGCACCGCGCCGACAGCGGCGGCGATCGGCGCCATCTCGTCCGCCTCGCCCGGGTCACAGACGAACAGCGACGCGCCACTGTCGCCCACGAAATAGTCCAGCTCCTTGGCCGTGTAGGCAGTGTTGAGCGGCAAGAACACGACACCGGCCTTGATGCAGGCAGCATAAAGCGCAAGCGCCTGCGGCGATTTCTCGACATGGACCGCCACCCGGTCACCGGGGCCTACCCCGAGGCTTGCCAGCGCATTCGCCGTGCGGTCCGCCATGGACAGAAACTGCGCATAGCTCACGCCCGCCCCATCGGGCAGGTGCAAGAACACCTTGTCCGAGCCCTCGTGCGGGGCGAACAGCGCGTCATGCAACGGATTTGTCATCTTTCTGGTCCCTCGTTCAGGTCCGGCCCGCGCCACCTCAGACGGCGGTGGCGGGCGCTACGTCGATCATCGTGGTGTAGCGGGCGAAACCGCCGGTGATATGGTCGAGGGCGGCCAGCCGCGCGGCTTCGGCATCGGCGTTGGCAACGGCGCGCACGATCCGGTCATGTTCCTCGATGGACTTGGCGATATTGGTCGCCACCGACAGGCCCTTGCGCCGGAACAGGTGCATTTCCTTGACCAGGTTGTCATAGATGACCTTGGCCTTGGGATTGCCCGCACCCTGCAACAGTAGGTCGTGAAACTCGATGTTGAGCGCGTAGTAGCGCGCCGTATCCATCTTGGCGTGAACCGCGCGCATCTGGTCGAGGTTGCGGTCGAGCGCCGCGACAAGCTTTGCCTCCATCCCCGCCCCCACCCGGCGCGCGGCCGCGGCACAGGCCATGCCGAAGATCGCGCCGCGCAATTCGTAGAGGTTGCGCACCTCGTCCAGCGTGGTCTCGTGAACGAAGGCCCCCCGGTTGGCGATCAGGTCGATCAGCCCGCTGTCGGCCAACGACCGGATCGCCTCACGCACCGTGCCGCGGCTCACGCCCATGGCATTGGACAGCGCCAGCTCGTTCAGCTTCTCGCCCGCGGCCAGTTCGCCGTCGACGATCATCCGCTCGATCTCGCCCCGCACCTCGACCGCCAGCGTCGCCCGCCTCGGCCCGATGGATTTCGCTCCGTTCATCATGCGCGCACCTGACCTTTCGCGTCATATTTTGTCAACAATTAACATTTTTATTGTCATGGATCAGCAGATGACATACATCACTTTATAGAACGACACCAAGGGGGAGAGCGCATGACACCGCCGTCCGGACAGACCGCAGCACGCGAGGCAGACGAGGCCGGAACCGCCCCCGCCAGCACCGCCCTTCAGGGCTTGCGCGTACTGGATCTGACGCGGGTACGCTCGGGCCCGACCTGTGTGCGCCAACTCGCCGACTGGGGCGCCGATGTCATCAAGATCGAAGCCCCGGTGGACGAGGCGCAGTTTGGCGGCCCCCGCCATGGTCCCGATTTCCAGAACCTGCACCGCAACAAGCGCTCGCTCACGCTCGACCTCAAATCCCCCGCCGGTCTCGAGGCGTTCAAGCGGCTTGCGGATACCGCCGACATCATCGTGGAAAACTTCCGCCCCGGCGTGAAGTCGCGGCTCGGCATCGATTACGACAGCCTGAGCAAGACCAACCCCAGCCTTATCTACGCCTCGATTTCCGGCTTCGGGCAGGATGGCCCGCTGGCCGACCGCCCGGGCTTCGACCAGATCGCGCAAGGTATGGGTGGCCTCATGTCGATCACGGGCGAACCGGGCAGCGGCCCGATGCGTGTGGGCATTCCGATCGCCGATCTTTGCGCGGGGCTCTTCGCGGCCCAAGGCATCCTGATCGCGCTGTTCGAGCGTCAGCAATCGGGCCGTGGCCAATGGGTGCAGACCTCGCTGTTGCAGGCTCAGGTCTTCATGCTCGATTTTCAGGCCGCGCGCTGGCTGATGGATGGCGTCGTGCCAAAGCAAGCCGGCAACAACCACCCCACCACGATCCCCACCGGCGTCTTCAAGACCAGCGATGGGCACATGAACATCGCCGTGACCGGCAATGTGATCTGGGGCAAGTTCTGCGACGTGATGGGCCGCCCCGACTGGAAAGACGACGCGCGCTACGCCAGCGCCAGCGCCCGGTCAGAACACCGCCATGCCCTGAACGCCGAGATCGAGGCGATCACCGCGACCCGGTCCACCGCCGACTGGATCGATGCCTTCAACGATGCGGGCGTCCCGGCGGGCGAGATCAACGATATCAGCCAAGTCTTCGCCAATCCGCAGGTCCGCCACCTCGACCTTGCCCAGCCCGTCGTCAGCCAGGAACGGGGCGAGACCGAACTGGTGGGCCAACCCATCATCATGAGCCGCACACCCAGCCATATCGCCAAGCCCCCGCCGCTGGCCGGACAGCATACCGCCGAGATCCTGACCGAGGTGGGCTATTCCGAGGCCGAGATCGCCGAAATGAAGGCCGCAGGGGCCATCTGAAAGACCAAAGGGACAGACAGACCATGACCGACAAGATCCTGACCGAGCAGAGCGGCGACATCGCCCGGATCATCTTCAACCAGCCCGAAAAGCGCAACGCCGTCTCGCTCGAGATGTGGGAAGCGGTCGAGGCTGCCATGATCCGGTTTCAGGCCGACCCTTCGGTGCGTATCCTGATCCTGTCGGGCGCGGGTGGCAAAGCCTTCGTCTCGGGCGCCGATATCTCGAAATTCGAAAGCGAACGCGCCAGCGAAGAGGGCGTGGCCCGTTACAACGCTACGACCAAGCGCGTCTATGACATGGTCGAAGCCTTCCCCAAACCCACCATCGCCCAGATCGACGGCTTCTGCGTCGGCGGCGGCGTGGCTTTGGCGCTGTGCTGTGATCTGCGCATCTGCGGCGAGGGTTCGCAATTCGCCGTCCCGGCGGCAAAGCTTGGGCTTGGCTACGGCTTCCCCGGCATCAGGCGGTTGGTCGACGTGGTCGGCCCCTCCTTTGCCAAGGAAATCTTCTTCACCGCCCGCCGTTTCACCGCCGAGGAAGCGCGGGTGATGGGCCTCGTGAACCGCGTGGTGCCCGATGACAAGGTGGGCGAAACCGCGCTCGAAACCGCGCAGATGATCGCGGAAAACGCGCCGATGACAGTCGCCTCGGTCAAATACATCGTAAGCCAGACCGTCACCCCCGAAAGCCAGCGCGATCTGGCTGAATGCGATGCGCGCGTGAAGGCCTGCTTCGACAGTCAGGATTATATCGAGGGCCGCCGCGCCTTCATGGAAAAGCGCAAGCCGAACTTCATCGGCGCCTGAGATGGCCGGCAAGATCGATCAAGCCAGCGCCTCCGCGCGCCTCAAGGATGCACTCGACACCCATGAACAGGTGTTCGAACGCTTCTTTCTGGCGCGCTTTCTCGACCTGTCCTTTGCCTACCTGCCCGAGGCGGCGGACGATCCTGACAAGGAGATCTGCCGCCTGACCTTTCCGATGACCGATCTCCTGCGCAACCCGCAGGGCGCGCTGCACGGGGGCATCATGGCCAGCGCCATGGATATTTCCATGGGCCATCTGGTGGCCAAGGTCGCGGGCCCCGGCGCGACCATCGAGATGAAGGTGCAATTCCTGCGCCCCGTTATGGGTGGCACCGTGACCGTGGAGGGCAGCTTTACCCGGCGCGGCCGTAGCCTGTCCTTCATGGAAAGCAAGCTGTTCGCCGAGGATGGCAAACTGGCGGCGCACGCCACCGCGACATGGAAAATGCCCGGCTGAGAGTTGAAGGAGACCCCGAAATGCTGACCGAAAAACCCGGCCTGATCGAGGCCGTACGCGAGCGTTTCGCCCATGTCGACACCTGCCCGTTCGAAGGACCGCGGGTGTTTTTCGAAAACGCGGGCGGCGCGCTGACGCTGAAATCGGTCGTGGACACCTCGGCCAAATTCGCGGCCATTCCCGACAATCAGGGCCGCGACAACCCGGCCGCCCATGCTCTCGTCGCCCTTATCGACAAGGCCAAGGCGGATATGCGCGTCTTCTTCAACGCGCCGCAGGGCCAGTTCTTCGTCGGCGAAAGCGGCACGGAACTCCTGTTCCGTCTGATCCGCACCGCCATCGTGGGGACCGCTCCGGGCCGGGTCCTCGGCTCCACTCTCGAACATCCCGCCACTCGCAGCGCCGCGCATCATTGGGCCGAAGTAGCGGGCAAGCCGCATGTGCTGGTGGCCCATGACGACGCCACGGGCTGCGTGACCGCCGACGCCTATCTCCCTGAAATTACACCCGATACACGGGTTGCCACGATCCTGCACACCTCGCCCGTGACCGGCATGGGCACCGATGTGGCCAGCATCGCCCGCGCCATCCGCAAGGTCGCGCCAGACTGCATCATCATCGTCGACGGCATCCAGCACGCGGCCCATGGGCGGCTCGACATCGACAGCTACGACATCGACGGCTATGTGGTCTCCCCCTACAAGGTGTTCTCCCGCCACGGCTACGGTGTGGCGTGGGTCAGCGACAGGCTCCACGCAATCCGCCACGAACACCTGATCGACGCGCCCGGCAACCCGTGGGAATTCGGCACCCGCGACACCGGCGCCTACGTGACCTTTTCCGACGTGGTCGATTACTTCGACTGGCTGGGGGGCGAGGTCTCCGACGAAACCGACCGCCGCGCGCGCATCGTGGCGGCGGGTGAAGCGATCCACGCCCACGAGGCGCATCTGGTCCAGGCCATGCTGCATGGCACCGGCAACCTGAAAGGGCTGGCCGAATTGCCCGGCGTCACCATCATCGGCGGTCTCGACAATCCAAGGCGCGAGGGGCTCGTGTCCCTGACCGTTGACGGTATCGACGCGCCCGATGTGGTCACGGCGCTGCGCCATCGCGGCATCCGCACCCACACCCGCAAGGCCGATCATTATTCGGGCAACATCCTGACGCCGCTCGGGATGGGCAGTGCGGTGCGCGTGTCCATGTGCCACTACAATTCCGAGGCCGAGGTGGCGCAATTCCTTCAGGCGATGCGCGAGATCACCGAGGGTGCTGCCGCCTGACGGGCTCCGGCGGGCGTTTCAACCCGCCGCCAGTTCCAATTCGTTCAACAGGCCCGCCGACAGGTCGATCCCCATGACCCGCGCCCGCCTGAGCGACGCGATGGCCCGCGCGCCGGGCAGGCGCGGGGCGGCGCCCCCCGGCACGGGCGGCACTGCCCCCACGATCCCTGCCGCATGGTCGAGCCTTCGGGCGAAATCCTCGGGCGGCATCAGCCGCGTGGCATCGATGACGAGGATCATCTGCCCCACATCGGGCCGCCGCGACGGATCGGCATGGTTGTCGCCCACATCGCTCAGCATCGCCGCACCAGCCAGCCCGGCCGCCATAAGGTCCAGCGTCACGGCCAGTGCCGCGCCCTTGCGCCCGCCGATGGCCTGCAACACGCCCTTGAGCGCCGCGCGCGGATCCGTTGTGGGCCGCCCCTCGGCATCCAGCGCCCAAGCTTCGGGAATGGTCTCCCCCCGCTCCGCCGCGCCACGCAGCTTCGACCGCGCCGCCACCGACAGCGCCATGTCTAGGATCACATGCCGCCCCCCGGCATGGGGCAGGCCGATCCCCGTCGGCGCATTGCCCACCGCGACGCCGCGCCCGCCCGGTGGGGCCAGCATCGGCGCACTATTGGCCGTGATGAAACTGGCGAAACCCTGTTCGGCGGCGATGAAGCCCAGGGGCGCGATGGCTCCGAAATGCGTGGCGTTGCGCAGGAAACAGGCCGCTACCCCGGTCTCGCGCGCCGCCTCCATCGTGCGGGCCAGCGCCATTTGCACCACGCCCGCGCCCAAGCCTGCGCCCGCATCGCCCTGAAGCAGCGCAGGTGCCAAGGCCGTGATCGTGGGCACGGCCTCCGCATCGATCCCCCCCGCCGCGATCCGCCCGAGGTAGGAGGTGACGCGCGACAGGCCATGGGTCGTGATCCCCATCATCTCGGTCAAGGTCAGATGCAGCGCCGCCGCCTCGGCCACCTCGGCGCACACCCCCCCACGCGCAAAGGCGCGGGCGACCAACGCCCGCGCCTCCTGTTCCGTCAGAACCGGCATGGCGTCAGCCGCCCGCCTTCTCGGCCTTGCCGGCCCCCGATCCGATCCGCCCCAAAAGCGGCAACAACACCAAAAGCGCAGCCGTGACGCAGATGATCCAGACCGATGCCGGCCGGTCGAGGAAGATCCCGAAAGACCCGCGCGAGATCGTCATCGTCTGGCGCAACGCCTCCTCGGCAAGCGGTCCAAGAACCAGCGCGAGAACGAGGGCTGCGGGCGAGAAGCCGTAAAGGCGCATGAAAAAGCCCACGATCCCTGCCGCGAACATCAGGTACAGCTCGATGAAACTTGCGTGGACGGTAAAGGTCCCCAGCGCACAGATCACCACGATGCAGGGGCCAAGGATGCGATAGGGCACCTTGATGATCTGCACGAAGAGCGGGATGGCAAAGATCGAAATCGCCAGAAGGACCATGTTGCCCAGATACATCGACGCGATCAGACCCCAAGCCATTTCCGGGTTCTGCTCCATGAACAGCGGGCCGGGCCGCAGCCCCCACAGCAGGAAGGCCGCAAGCAAGACGGCGGTCGAGGCAGAGCCCGGAATACCCAGCGTCAACAGCGGGATCATCGCGCCCGAAGAGGCGGCGTTGTTCGCCGTCTCGGGCGCGACCAGACCCGCCATCTCGCCCTTGCCGAAGCGTTCGGGATGCTTGGACAGCGAGCGTTCGGTGGAATAGGCCATCAGCGAGGCGATGGTCGCCCCCGCGCCGGGGATCACCCCCACGACAAAGCCCAGAACCGACCCGCGCAGCATCGTCCAGCGCGTCGAGATGTAATCCTCCGCCGTGGGCCAGAACCTCTGTTCCTTGCTATATTGCACAAGACCACCCGACCCGTGCCGGTGCATCCCCGAATAGAAGGCATAGAAGAGCTCGCCCAAGCCAAACAGACCGATGGCGATGGGAATGAAATAGATGCCGCCGATCAACTCGGCCGAGCCGAAGGTATAGCGCCCTTGCCCCGTCTCGAGATCGACGCCGACAGTCCCCAGCGCAAAGCCGATCAGCGCCGAGATCACGCCCAGTTTCCAGTTCGAGCCGATCATGACGAGGAGCGTCAGCATCCCCATCATGGCGAGCAGGAAATATTCCGGCGGCCCGAAGCTGCGCGAGACCTGCGAAAACATCGGCGCAAGGATAGTGATCAGGATCACGCCCACCGTGCCGCCCACGAAAGACGCCACGGCCTGCATCACCAGCGCGGGCCCCGCGCGCCCGTTCTTGGCCAGCGGATAGCCGTCGAAGGTCGAGGCGACCGTCGCACTTTCGCCCGGCGTGTTGAGCAGGATCGAGGTGATCGTGCCGCCATACATCGACCCATAATAGATCGCGGCCAGCATCATGATCGCGCCCACCGGATCCATGCCGAAGGTGATCGGCAACAAGATCGCAAGGCCGGCGGATGGGCCAAAGCCGGGGATCACGCCCACGATCATCCCCACCATCGCGCCGATCAGCAGGTAGAGCAGGTTGATCGGGGTGATGGCGATGGACAGGCCCATCACGAGATCGGAAAAGATGTCCATTTCTGGCTCCCTGGGACGGTCGAAACCGTCAGAACGGCAGATCGATGAGGGCGGGCGGCATGTTGGCGTTCAGCACCCGGTCGAACAACAGGTAGACGCAAGCGGGAAAGATGATCGCCACAAGCGCGTTTTGCAGATGCCTGCCGGGGTTCAGCAGCGCCAGCGCAAGCCCGAGGTACAGGACCGTGGACACGAGGCCCCCGAACAGCCGGATCAGCACGGCATAGCCAAGCGCCATGGCCACCAGCAGCACGAAATCGCGCCACCGCCCGTCGGGCGCGTCATCGGCCCCCGGCGCGCCCCCGGCGTTCACCCGCGCCCTGTCGCGCAGGGCGTCGAGGATGGCCAACAGCGTCATGGCCACCATGGTCAGCCCGACGATGCGCGGAAAGAACCCCGGACCCAACCGACCCGTCCGCGTCATGAAGTTCAGATCGGCAAAGGCGATGTAGCTGTAAAAGATCGCCGCGCCCAGAACCGCGACCAGAAAGACGATGCGCATATCCACCCCGATGCATCAGAAGAAACGGGGGCCGAGCGCGCGATCCGCGCCCGGCCCTTCAGGATCGCAACCCTTACTGGATCGCGCCGACCGAGCGCAGCACCTCGGCAAAGCCGTTTTGCGTGTTGCTCAGGAAGGTGCGGAACTCCTCACCGTACAGAACGGTGGGGGTCAGGGTGTTGTTCTCGATGTAGGCGGCCCATTCCGGCGTCTCGACCACGCGCTGCATGGTTTCGATCCAGAACTGCTGTGCTTCCGCCGGGGCATCGGGCGGCAGGATCAGGCCGCGCGGCATCGACACGCCGATGTCGTGGCCCACGTCGCCCATCGTCGGCACCCCTTCGAGAGCCGCCGGGGTGGACGCGCCCGAATAGACCAGCGCGCGCAGATCGCCGCTGTCGATCAGGCCCAGGATCTCGCCCGGGTTGCCGACCATGGCATCCACCGATTCCGACAAAAGGGCGGTGGTCTGATCCGCCATCGAGTTGAACGAAACATATTCGAATTCGAACCCTGCCGCCTGTGCAAACAGCGTCGGCACGATGAAGTCGACGTTCACCGTGCCGGTGCCCGCGATCGTGATCGGGTTGGCCTGCGCATAGGCGATGAATTCGTCGATGTTCTGGATCTCGGACGACCCGTTGACCACCAGCACGAGATCATCGGTCGCCAAGAGCGCCACGGGCGTGAAATCTGCGGGTTCCCATGGCGTGTCGGCCTGCAGCGGCGTCGTGACGAAACTGCCCGAGGTGGTCGAGATGCCATAGCCCGATCCCGACTGGCCGAACAGGTAACCCCAGCCCACGGCCCCCGAACCGCCCGCGCGGTTCTCGACCGCGATATCGCCGGGGTAGAGGTCATAGGTGTTCAGAATGTCGACGATGGTCCGCGCCATGATATCGTTGCCGCCACCGGGGCCAAACGCGATGGTCCAATCCAGCGTCTGGCCCGGGTCGGGGTATTCCTGCGCGATGGCAGGCGTGGCCACCGCAAGCGGTGCGGCCAGCGCAAGCGTCATCGCACCAAGGCGCAGTGTCGTGTCGAAGTTGGTCATGTGATCCTCCCTAGATCGGTTTTCGGTTCCACGGCCCGCCCCTCTCCCGGGGCTGGATCCGCATGACCGGCCTGAGCGTGGCACGCGCCCCTCTCCTGCCGGAGCCTGTCGAGCAGCCTTTGCTTGCCGCTCGCGTGATGCGCGGCACCTGCCACCCGCGCACCCTCCCCATCGCCCGCGACGATCGCCTCCACGATCCGGGCGTGTTCCCTGTAGGATTGCCGCAAGGCTTCCGGGCCGGTCAGCACCTTCAGCCGCATCAACCGCACTTCCTTGCCGAGCGAGACATAGAGCGCGCGGGCGCGGGGCAATGCCGCTGCCTCCGCGATCCGGTCGTGAAAGGAAAGGTTGAGGTCGAAATAGGTCGCCTCGTCACCCGCCTCCATCGCGCGTCCCATCGCGGCGTGGAAGTCCTCCAACTCCGCCGCGACCGCTGCATCCCCCCGCTCCGCCACGGCGGCGCACAGGTAGCCCGCGATCATCGCCCGCAGGTCGTAAAGCTCCAGCCCATCTTGCGGCGACAGGCGGCGCACATACACGCCCTCGTTCGCGACGGCCTCCACCAGCCCCTCGCGCTCCAGCGACCGCGCGGCCTCCCGCACGGGGCCACGGCTGACCCCCAACTGCTCGGCCAGCGCCGCCTCGTTCAGCCGCTCTCCCGCCGCGATCTCGCCCACCAGGATCATCTCTTCCAGCGCATCGCGCACCTCGAGCACAAGCGGACGCTGCCGCCGCCGCGCAAGGGATTCCCGGATGTCATGCTTCAGATCCATGGCCGTAGATCAGGCCACGAATTGTAGATTGTCAACAATATTCTGTTGAATACCCCGCCGCGCAGGAGTACCGAAAGACCGCGCCACCCTTGGCCACAAGGTCCGGCGCAGCGGGGGCAAGCCACCGCCAAGACATTGATTTCATGACTGCTTCACGGGGGAGACGACGCGATGAGCGACAAGGTTCTGACAGGCAAGACCGCCTTCGTTTCGGGATCGGGCCAGAATATCGGGCGCGCCGTCGCCCTGCGTCTGGCCGAACTGGGCTGCAATGTCGTGGTCAACGGCTCAAGCAACGTCACCGCCTGCGAGGAAACCGCAAGCCTCATCCGCGCGACCGGGGCAGAGGCGCTCGTGGCCATGGGCGACATGGCCCGCGCCGAAGATGTGGCCCATATCAGCGCCGCCGCCCTCGACCGCTTCGGGACCATCGACATCCTCGTCAACAACGCCGCCCGGCGCCCCCACAAACCCTTCCTCGAAATGACCGAGGACGATTGGCACGGCGTCGTCGACGTGGCGCTGACCGGGGCCTACCGGACGGCGCGGGCCTTTCTGCCCGGCATGGTCGACCGCAAATGGGGCCGCATCATCAATTTCGCCGGGATGAAAGCCATCCGTGGCTATTTCGAGGGCGCGCCGATCTCGGCGGCCAAACATGGCGTCTGGGGCCTGACCAAGGCGCTCTCGACCGAATTCGCGCCCCATGGCATCACCGCCAACGTGATCTCGCCCGGCCAGATCCGCGCCGATACCGCAACGGCCGACGACCCCAAGCGCACCGCCACGATCCCCGCGGGCTTCATGGGCCAGCCGGGTGACATCGCCTCCGTCGCAGGTTTCCTCGCCACGCCCGAGGCGCGCTTCGTCACCGGCCAGATGATCGCCGTGAACGGCGGAGAACAGACCTGAGGGAACGCGCACGATGCGCCGCTTGTCGCTTGGCCCCAAGGCCCCACGCCTTGTCCTGACCATCGCCATCGGCCTCGTCGGCACCGGCCTCTTCCACGCGCTCACCCTGCCCCTGCCCTTCCTCCTCGGGCCGCTCTTCGCCTGCCTTGTCGCTGCGCTTGCGGGTGTGCCGGTCCGCGACGCGGGCGTGACAGGCAAGGTGATGCGCACCATTCTCGGCGTCGCCATCGGGGCCTCCATCACCCCAGACCTCGTCGCCCGCCTGCCGCAGATGGCGATCACTCTGGCCATGGTGCCGCTCTATGTCGTGACCATCGCGGCCATCGGCGTGCCGTTCTTCCGCCGGTTCTACGGCTACGATCTTCCCACCGCATGGTATGCCGCCATGCCCGGGGGGCTCGCCGACATGACCCTCTTCGGGCAGGAGGCCGGGGCGAATGTCCGCAGTCTGACGCTTGTCCACGCCACCCGCGTGATCGTCATCGTCATGGCCACGCCCTTCCTGCTCGTCCATCTCTTCGATGCAGCCCTCGACAATCCCATCGGCGCGCCCGCCAGTTCCCTGCCGCCGCATGAACTGGCCATCATGGTCGTCGCGGCCCTTCTGGGCTGGAAAGGGGCAGAGCGTATCGGGCTTTTCGGCGCCCCGATCATCGGCCCCATGGTTCTGACCGCTGCCCTGTCGCTTGCCGACATCATCCATGTCCGCCCGCCCGCCGAGGCGATCCTTGCCGCGCAATTCTTCATCGGCCTCGGCCTCGGCGCGGGCTATGTCGGCATCACCATGGCCGAGGTGCGCCGCGATGTGGTGGCGGGCCTCCTCTTCGTGGTGATCGTGGCAGGCATGGCCGCACTCTTCACCGAGGCGATCATCCTCTTCGGCCTCGCCCCGCCGCTTGACGGCTTTCTCGCCTTCGTGCCCGCAGGACAGGCGGAAATGGCGATCCTCGCCATCGTCGTGGGCGCGGATCTGGGCTATGTCGTCCTGCACCATGTCGCCCGCGTCTTCCTCATCATCCTCGGTGCTCCGGTCGCGGCCCGCCTTCTGGGCATCCGCAAGCGGCGCACGCCCTGAAAAGCGCTGCCACGGCAACAAACCGTCGCCCCGCCCCATGTTGCCAGCCCCGCGCCCCGGCCCTATCAAGAGCGCGCCTGCCAGAAAGGACCATCATGCTCGACGCTACCGCCCGCGACGCCGCCGTCACCCTTGCCCGCAGCCTCGCCGCGGATGATGCCTTTCGCGGGGCCTTGGCCGACCTGATCGCCTTTCCCACCGATTCCAAATCCCCCGACGCGCCGCTGCACGCCTATCTCGCCCATGTCGCGCAGGGATTCACCGCCATGGGCTTCCAAACCCAGGGCTTCACCTCCGAAGGTCGCCCCTTCCTCCTCGCCAGCCGCATCGAAGGCACCGACCGCCCCACCATCCTCGGCTACGCCCATGGCGACACGGTCCCCGCCATGACCGGCCAATGGGCCGAAAACCGCGACCCCTGGACCCTGACCGAAGACGCCGCCACGGGCCGCTGGTACGGACGCGGCATCGCCGACAACAAGGGGCAGATGCTCGTCAACATGACTGCGATGCAGGCGGTTCTCGCCGCGCGCGGGGCCTTGGGCTTCAACACCCATGTCATCATCGAGATGGGCGAGGAAATCGGCTCTCCCGGCCTCGCCAAGCTCTGTGGAACGCTCAAGGCCCGGATCACGCCCGATCTGCTCGTCGCCTCCGACGGACCGCGCCTTGCCGCAGACCAACCCACGATCTTTCTGGGCGCGCGCGGCGGCGCCACCTTCCGCCTGCGCCTGAAACGGCGCGAGGGCGGGCGGCATTCGGGCAATTTCGGCGGCGCCTTGCGCAATCCCGCCCTCGAGCTTGCCCATGCGCTCTCCACCATCGCCACGCGCCACGGCGCGCTCCAGGTGCCGGGCTGGGTTCCCGCGGGCGTGCCCCAAGCGGCGCGCGATGCCCTTGCCGGTCTTACCCCGGCAGGGGGCGAGGTCGACGCCGATTGGGGCGCCGAGGGGCTTACCCCCGCCGAACGCATCCATGCCTGGAATTCGGCCGAAATCCTCGCCTTTTCCGCCGGCAACATCGCCCAGCCCGTCAACGCCATCCCCGATCAGGCCGAGGCGGTGGTGCAATTGCGCTATGTGCCCGGCATCGATGACACCAAGCTGGAAGAGGCGCTGCGCGCCCATCTCGACGCTATGGGCCATCCCGATGTCACCATCACCCGCGAAGGATCACAATTCCGCGCCTCCGCCACGCCGGTCGACCACCCGGCTGCGCGCTTCGCGGCCGCTTCGCTTGCGCGCACCCACGGGTCCGCGCCCGTGGTTCTGCCCTCGCTTGGCGGCTCGCTCCCCAATGACATCTTCACGGAAATCCTCGGCATTCCCACCGTCTGGGTGCCCCATTCCTACCCGGGATGCTCGCAGCATGCCCCGAACGAACACCTGCCCCACGCGATCTTCCCCGAGGCGGTGGGCCTGATGGCGGGCCTTTACTGGGACATGGGCGAGGTCTCGCGCGCCGAATTGCTCGCGGGCTGATCCGCCCCGTTCCTCCACGCCGACAGCGCAGGATTGAGCGCCACGGGATCTTCGGCAGGCGCCTGCCGCAGACCGCCGCGCCGCAACAGCCCGCTGGCCCGAGCGGCCAGATGCGGCGCGCCGCGCGTGTAATGCAATTCCCGCGCGCCGAAATAGAAACTGACGATGGCCCCAAGCAGCCACCAAAGCGGCTCCGGCACCGCCTCCAGTCCGACCATGCGCCGGGCAAATCCCGCAGGGTCCACCATCGCATAGACAAACAGCCCAAGGGTTCCCAAGGCCAGCATCGGGCGCGGCAAACGGTTCACCCCGTTGATCGCCCGGTCGAACAGGCCCGGCCCGGCATGCTGGAATTCCGCCGCCGCCGTCTCCATCGTGGCGCGGTGGATCTCCGCATCCAGTTCCATCGCCCGCGTCGCATTGGCGACGAACACCTCCGACAATCCCTGCGCCGCCTCCCCGATGGCGCCTGCCGCCTGCCCCACGCCCATGGCCCGCCCGATCAACCCCATGCCGCCACCCTTGCCCGATGCTCCGCCTCGCTCAGATGATAGCGCGGCGCGATGAAGCTTTCGGCCCGCGTGATCCAACCGCCCTTTCCGCCATCGCGCCGCCTTGCGTATTTCCGGCTCGCAGGCCGCCGGTCGGCCAACGCATAGTAGAAATTCCGCCGCGCAATCCCATAGGCATCGACCAGATGCCCCGGCGCCATCTCCATCGCCACCTCCGCGGCCCGCGCCGTCTGCGGCCCGATCACCCCGTCGACGGCGATCTCAAGCCCCATGTCGCGCAGCAGCCGTTGCAAGATCTTCACCGCCTGCGCCCCGGCATTGACCTGCATGTCAAAGACCGAAGCCTGCAAGGCCTCGGGCAGCAGCCCGATCCCGGGCCGCTCGAAATAGTCCCGCATGAAAATCTCGACAGCCTGCTCCCGGCTGATCCGCCGAACATCGGCGGCATCCACATCCCCGTCCCGGTCCAGATCCAGCCCCAGATGCCGCGCGGTATGGATCGTCACCCCGAACTTCGTCGGACCCCCGGGATCGTCCGGGTCATTCACATAGCCCCCTTCGCGCGCCACGATGTCTTCCGCGATGGATCGAACCGACAGCATGGGTTCGCCCCTCCCTGCTCCGGTTTCGATGCGCCCAGACTAGGCTCTCACCCCTAACAACCCGTTAAGAGCCTTCTCTGTTTCAAAAATATCCCGGGGGAGTCGCCAAAGGCGATGGGGGCAGAGCCCCCTATTCCGCCGCCGCCGCCAGTTCAGGCCCCGCCCGCAACCGCGTCAGGATCTCCTCCCGCCGCACGGCGGCTTTCGCGGCATTGGCCTCCTTCACCGGGCCAAAGCCCCGGATCTGCAGCGGCAGTTCGGCCAGCGCCACCAGCGCATCGGGATCGACCGCACCGGCTTTCGGCAGCCATTCGGCCATGTCGGCCTCATATTGCGCGATCAAGGCCCTCTCCATCCGCCGCTCCGCGGTATGCCCGAAGGGGTTTACCAATGTCCCGCGCAGCACCTTCATCTTCGCCAGAACCGGGTAAAGCCGCATGATCCAAGCGCCGAATTCCCGCTTCTTCGGCCGGCCCGCGCCATCCCGCCCCGGCAAGAGCGGCGGGGCCAGGTGGAATTTCATCCTGAAATCCCCCTCGAAACTGTCGCGCGCCTTGGCCTCGGTCGCCAGATGCAGCCGCGCCACCTCGAATTCATCCTTGTAGGCCAGAACCTTGTGATAGCCTTTCGCGACCGCTTCTTGCAGGCGCCGATCGGCGATGCTCTCCACCATGCGCAGATAGCGCCGCGCCAACCGCGGGCCTTGGTAGGCCGTCAGGTGATCGGCGCGGAACGCGATCTTTTCCTCAAGCGACTTGGGCTTTTCCACGACCTCCGCCGACACCATGCGCCGCGCCGCCTCCGGGTTCAGCGCCGCCCAGCGTCCCATATCGAAGGCCTGCGCATTGCGCTCCACCGCCGCGCCATTCAGCACGATGGCCTGCGAAATCGCCTCGTGGCTGAGCGGGATCAACCCCATCTGCCAGGCCGCGCCAAAGACCATCATGTTGGAATAGATCGAATCCCCCAACAGGATGCGCGACAATTCGGTGGCGTCGAACACCGCCAGCCGATCTTGCAATCTTGCGGCAAGCGCGATCTGCAACTCCTTGCCCGGAATGCGGAATTCCGTGTCCCTTGTGAAATCGCCGGTGATGATCTCGTGGCTGTTGACCGCAGCCCCGGTCTGGCCCGTCCACATCAGGCCCAGCGTCTTGGCCCCTCCCGTCACCACCAGATCGCCGCCGATGACGGCATGGGCCTCGCCCAATCCAACGCGGATGGCCGAAATATCCTCGGGCCGCTCGGCCAGACGCAGATGGATCCAGACGGCACCACCCTTTTGCGCCAATCCCGCCATCTCGATCATGCCGACGCCCTTGCCGTCGATCTGCGCTGCCTGCGCCATCACCGCCCCGATCGTCACCACACCCGTGCCGCCCACGCCCGTGACCAGCACGTTATGGGTGCCAGCGATGGCGGGCAAAACTGGCGCGGGCAGATCCGACAGATCCACCGCCGCCGTCGCCTGCTTGCGGATCTTCGCCCCCTCCAGCGTCACAAAACTGGGGCAGAAGCCCTTGAGGCAGCTGAAATCCTTGTTGCACGACGATTGGTCGATGGCGCGTTTGCGGCCCAGCTCCGTCTCCACCGGCACGATGGACACGCAATTCGACTGCACGCCGCAATCGCCGCAGCCCTCGCAGACATCGGTGTTGATGAAGACGCGCCGATCCGGATCGGGGAACTTGCCGCGCTTCCTTCGCCGCCGCTTCTCCGCCGCACAGGTCTGGACATAGATGATCGCCGAAACGCCCTCGATCTCCTGAAACCGCTCCTGCACCGCCATCAGGTCGTCGCGCGGGTGCTTTTCCAGCCCCGCAGGATAGGCCGACCAATCGATCTCTTCCTTGGGATCATGGATCAGCGCGATATGCCTGACACCCATCGCCTGCACCTCGCGCGCGATCCGCGCCGGGTCCAGATCGCCCTCGTTGTGCTGGCCGCCCGTCATGGCGACGGCATCGTTGAACAGGATCTTGTAGGTGATGTTCGCCTTGGCCGCGACAGCGGCCCGGATGGCCAGAATGCCGGAATGGTTGTAGGTCCCCTCGCCGAGGTTCTGGAACACATGCTTGCGCGTCGAAAACGGCGCCTCCCCGATCCAGTTCGCGCCCTCGCCGCCCATATGGGTAAAGGCCTCGGTGTTGCGGTCCATCCATTTCACCATGAAATGGCAGCCGATCCCGGCCCCGCCCCGCGCGCCGTCAGGCAGGCGGGTGCTGGTATTGTGCGGACAGCCCGAACAGAACCACGGGGTGCGCGCGGCCAGATCGGGCGCATTGCCCGCCCGTGCGGCTTCCTCGACCCGCGCCAAGCCTGCCCAGATCCGGTCGGTATCGCGCCCCTCTTCGATCAGGATGCGCCCCAGCTTCATGGCGATATCGGCAGGGTCGAGCGCGAAATGCGCCGGAAACAGGCTTTCCGCCCCCTTGCGCTGGCCATAGACACGCCGCCCCCGGCGGTCGTCGAAAATCGCTTCCTTGACCTGCACTTCGATCAGCTTGCGCTTTTCCTCGACGACGACGATCAGGTCCAGACCCTCGGCCCATCGGGAAAAGCCCGTCATGTCCAACGGCCAGACCTGCCCGACCTTGTAGGTCGTCACCCCCAACCGCTCGGCCTCCGCCCCGTCGATGCCCAAGGTCGCCATGGCAGACATCAGGTCCAGCCAGTTCTTGCCTGCGGCGACAAACCCGATCTTGGCCCCGGCCTTGCCATGCACCCGCCGGTCGATGCCGTTGGCATGGGCAAAGGCTTCGGCGGCGTAGCGCTTGTGCTCGACCAGCCGTTCCTCCTGCGGGATCCAGTGATCGCCCAGGCGGATGTTCAACCCGCCCTCGGGCATGGGGAAATCGGGCAGAACGAATTGCATCCGGTCCGCGCTGCCATCGACCACCGCCGTCGCCTCGACCGTGTCCTTCATGGTCTTCAGACCGACCCAGACACCCGCAAACCGGCTGAGCGCATAGCCATAAAGTCCGTAATCGAGAATTTCCTGCACGCCCGCCGGGCTGATCACCGGCATATGCGCATCGACCAACGCCCAATCCGATTGGTGGCACACGGTCGAGCTTTCGCCGGTGTGGTCGTCGCCCATTGCCATCAGCACGCCACCATGGCGCGATGTGCCCGCCATGTTCACATGGCGCATCACGTCGCCCGACCGGTCCACGCCCGGACCCTTGCCGTACCACAGGCCGAAAACCCCGTCGAACCGCCCCTCGCCGCGCAATTCGGCCTGCTGGCTACCCCACAGCGCGGTGGCCGCCAGATCCTCGTTCAATCCCGGCTGGAACAGGATATCGGCGGCTTCCAGATGCTTTTTCGCTCGCGCCATCTGCATGTCGACCGCCCCAAGCGGCGATCCGCGATAGCCCGTGACCAACCCCGCCGTGTTCAGCCCCGCCGCCCGGTCGCGCGCCTTTTGCACCAGCATCAACCGCACCAGCGCCTGCGTCCCGTTCAACAGAACCGGCGATTTCGTCAGATCGAACCGGTCCTCCAGCGATACTTGCTGCACCCCCATGGCGTGCCCTCCCGTGCTGGCCGTGGTCGTTGTATATGCGACGAAGTATAGGTCATTAATGTTGACCTGTCGACGCTTTTTCGGGCAGTGGGTGCCCTTGGGTCATGAAACCATTGGAACTCCGTGATAAAGGTCTTTGCAAGCGCTTTGGGGGATTGCATAGATACGCAGCGGCGATTGGAGGTTGGCGATGGATTGGGACAAACTGCGGATTTTTCACGCGGTCGCCGATGCGGGCAGCCTGACCCATGCGGGCGACACGCTGCACCTGTCGCAATCCGCCGTCAGCCGCCAGATTCGCGCGCTCGAAGAAGGGTTGAACACCACCCTCTTCCACCGCCATGCGCGCGGCCTGATCCTGACCGAGCAGGGCGAACTGCTCTTTGACGCCACGCGCCACATGTCCAAACGCCTCGAGGCCGCCGCCGCGCGCATCCGCGACAGCGAAGAGGAAGTCTTCGGCGAATTGCGCGTCACCACGACGATCGGGTTCGGCTCGCTCTGGCTCGCGCCCCGCCTGCCCGCGCTTTACGAGAAATACCCCGACCTCAAGATCGACCTGATGCTCGAGGAACGCTTGCTCGATCTGCCCATGCGTGAGGCCGACGTTGCGATCCGCATGAAGGAACCCAGCCAGGCCGACCTGATCCGCCGCCGCCTGATGACGATCAACATGCGCCTTTACGCGACCCCCCGCTACCTCGAGGCCAACGGCACCCCCCAGACACTGGAGGATTTCGCGACCCACCGCCTCATCAGCCAGAACGCCACCTCGGCCCAGGTCAGCGCCGGCGCGATCCTCGTGCGCGAGTTGATGGCCCATACCATCGGCTCCCGCCTCACGGTGAACAACTACTTCGGCGTGCTTCAGGCCGTGATCCACGATCTGGGCATCGGCGTCTTGCCCGATTACCTGACGCAGGATTTCCCCGACCTCGTGCGCGTCCTTCCTGATGTGCAATCCGCCGAGGTGCCCGTCTTCCTCGCCTATCCCGAGGAACTGCGCCAATCCAAACGGGTCGAGGTGTTCCGCGATTTCGTCGCCGAGGAGGTCATCGCCTACCGCCGCCGCCAAAAGGAAAGCGATGCCGTTCCGCTGACCTGATCCCCCCGAAAGCCCGCAACCCACCTGCCCGTGTCTGTGTGTTATGCGCCACAGGCATATCTGCTTTGCGGCGCTGCGGCAGGTTTTGCCTTGAACGACTCTAAACTGCCGCATATTTCGGCATCAATGGAACACGGGTGAGAGATCACCGTTCCATTACCTCCCTGTTGGACTTCGGCCGAGATTCGTCTCGGCCTTTTTTTGGCAGATCGACAGGGTGGCGCGATGACTGTTTCCAACGTCGAAACAAATCCGGGCGATTTCAACGATTTCACGGCGCTCCACGCCTTATTGTCCACGGCTTTCGCCTATATGGCCGACCGGATCGACCCGCCTTCCTCCATGACGCGCCTCTCGCTCGCCGATCTCCGCGCCAAATCCACGACCGAGGATCTGTTCCTGATCCGCGAAAACGGCACCCCCATCGCCTGCCTGTTCGGCGCGGCCGCGCCCGATCACTACTATATCGGCAAGCTGGCCGTCGCCGCAGCGCAGCGCGGACAGGGCCACGCCCGCGCGCTGGTCGAGGCCGCGGCCCGTCATGCCCGCGCCCTGTCGCTGCCCGCCCTCGTGCTGCAAAGCCGGGTAGAACTGGTGGAAAACCACGCAGCCTTCGCCGCCATGGGCTTCGTCGTGACCGCGAAAACCGCCCATCCCGGCTACGACCGCCCCACCTCGCTCACCTTCCGGCGCGCGCTCTGATCGGGCCTGCGCGGCGGCGCTGCCCCTTCCCCCTGCTGCCCTCCTGCCGTAAAGAGCGGCCAAACGGGGGACACATGCCATGACCGAGCCAGCCATCACGCCCGATCTGATCGCCGCCCACGGGCTCAAACCCGATGAATACGAGCGCATCCTCGAGATCATCGGGCGCGAACCGACCTTCACGGAACTCGGCATCTTCTCGGCCATGTGGAACGAACATTGTTCCTACAAATCCTCCAAGAAATGGCTGCGCACCCTGCCGACCAAGGGCCCGCAGGTGATCTGCGGCCCGGGCGAAAACGCGGGCGTCGTCGATATCGGCGACGGTCAGGCGGTCGTCTTCAAGATGGAAAGCCACAACCACCCCTCCTACATCGAACCCTACCAGGGTGCGGCGACCGGCGTGGGCGGCATCTTGCGCGATGTCTTCACCATGGGCGCACGCCCCATCGCGGCGATGAACGCGCTGTCCTTTGGCGAAAAGGACCATCCCAAAACCCGCCAGCTCGTCCATGGCGTGGTCGAGGGCGTGGGCGGCTACGGCAATTGCTTCGGCGTTCCCAACGTGGGCGGCGAAGTGCGCTTTCACCGCGCCTATAACGGAAATTGCCTCGTGAACGCCTTCGCCGCCGGTCTCGCCGAGGCCGACAGCATCTTCTACTCGGCGGCCTCGGGCGTCGGAATGCCCGTGGTCTATCTGGGCGCGAAAACCGGCCGCGACGGCGTTGGTGGGGCCACCATGGCCAGCGCCGAATTCGACGACACGATCGAGGAAAAGCGCCCCACCGTGCAGGTCGGCGACCCCTTCACCGAAAAGCGCCTGTTGGAGGCCTGCCTCGAACTCATGGCCTCGGGTGCCGTCATCTCGATCCAGGACATGGGGGCCGCGGGCCTGACCTGTTCGGCCGTCGAAATGGGCGACAAGGGCAATCTCGGCATCAAGCTCACGCTCGACCATGTGCCGCAGCGCGAAACGAACATGACCGCCTACGAGATGATGCTGTCGGAAAGCCAGGAGCGGATGCTCATGGTCCTCAAGCCGTCGATGGAGGCCGAGGCCCGCGCCATTTTCCAGAAATGGGACCTCGATTTCGCCATCGTCGGCGAAACCATCCCCGAGGATCGCTTCCTCATCCTGCACGGCAACGAGGTGATGGCCGACCTGCCGCTGTCCAAACTCTCCTCCGAGGCCCCCGAATACGACCGCCCCTGGGTGCCGACAGAACCCGCCGCCGACATGGACCCCGTCCCCGAGGTCGATGCCATCGACGCGCTCAAGGCGCTGATTTCCTCGCCCAATTACTGCTCGCGCGCCTGGGTCTACGAACAATACGACCACATGGTCATGGCCGATACGATCCGCGCGCCGGGCCTTGGCGCGGGCGTTGTGCGCGTCCATGGCACGGAAAAGGCGCTGGCCTTCACCTCCGACGTGACGCCGCGCTACGTCAAGGCGAACCCCGTCGAGGGCGGCAAACAGGCCGTGGCCGAAGCCTATCGCAACCTCATTGCCGTCGGTGCGCGCCCGCTTGCCACCACCGACAACCTCAATTTCGGCAATCCCGAAAAGCCCGAGATCATGGGCCAGTTCGTGGGCGCCATCCAAGGTATCGGGCAGGCCTGCGCGGCGCTCGACATGCCCATCGTCTCGGGCAATGTCAGCCTTTACAACGAAACCGACGGTCAGGCGATCCTGCCCACCCCCACGATCGGGGCCGTCGGCCTCTTGTCCTCGCCCGAGGAGCTGATCGCGGGCGTGCCGCGCGATGGCCATGTGCTGATGGTTCTGGGCGAAACCCGGGGTCATCTGGGTCAATCCGCGCTTCTGGCCGAGGTCTTCAACCGCGAAGAGGGCGATGCGCCCCCGGTCGACCTCGCGGCCGAACGTACCGCGGGCGAATTCATCCTCGCCAACCGCCAGTGGATCACCGCCTGCACCGACCTCAGCGACGGCGGGCTGGCGCTGGCCGCCTTCGAAATGGCCGTTGCGGGCGATGTGGGCCTCACGCTCGAGCCCAGCGACAACGCCATGCTCTATGGCGAGGATCAGGGCCGCTACCTCATCGCCACGAATTTCGACAAGGCCGAGGCGCTGATGGTCGCGGCGGGTCAGGCGGGCGTGACGCTCTCCACCGTCGGCAAGGTCGGCGGCGACAAGATCCGCATCGGCGGGTCCGAGGCGTCCCTTGCCGATCTGTCGACCCTCTGGCGCACGGCCTTCGCCGCGCATTTCGCCTGAGCGCGCCGCTTGCGGCCCGCCCGCTTGAGGCATAGATTCCCCTCAAGGAACAGCCGAGGATAGAGAATGCCGATCACCGCCCGCGAAATCGAGGACATGCTCCGCGAAAGCTTTCCCAAGGCGCAGATCACCGTCGAAGGCGATGATGGCGCGCATTTCGCGGCGCAGGTCATCGACGAAAGCTTTCGCGGCCAGAACCGCGTCCAGCAACAGCGCGCGGTCTATGCCGCGCTGAAAGGCAAGATGGACGGCAGCCATGGTGAGCTGCATGCCCTTGCCCTGACCACCAAAGCCCCCGATTGAAAGGGAATTCCCCGATGAGCGCCGAAGACACCATCCGCAAGACCGTGACCGAGAACGACGTGGTCCTGTTCATGAAGGGCACGAAATCCATGCCCCAATGCGGCTTTTCCAGCCGCGTCGCGGGCGTTTTGAACTACATGGGCGTCAATTTCGCCGATGTGAACGTGCTGGCCGATGAAACCATCCGGCAGGGCATCAAGGAATATTCCGACTGGCCGACGATCCCCCAGCTCTACGTGAAGGGCGAATTCGTCGGTGGCTGCGATATCGTGACCGAGATGACGCTGTCGGGCGAGTTGGATACGCTCTTTGCGGAAAACGGCATCGCCTTCGACAAGGATGCCGCCGACAAGATCCGCGAAGCCAACGCCTGAATGATCTCGAGGGGGTTTCGCCCGCTTCGCGGTCGACCCATGCGAGGGGGCTTTGCCCCCTCGCGCTCCCCCAGGATATTTGAAAAACAGAGAAAGGGTTGAGCCTGAGCTCAGCCCTTCTTTTTCGTCGCCCCGCTGCGGACATGTTTCGACAGCCGCGAGGGGATGGATTTCTTGCGATCCTTGAACGGGTTCTGATCGGCCTGTGACCGCATCCAAAGCCGGATCGGCGTGCCGGGCATGTCGAAATCGTCCCGCAACCCGTTGACCAGATAGCGCGAATAGCTTTCGGGCAGCTTCTCGGGCAGCGAACACATCACCACGAAACCGGGCGGCCGTGTCTTGGCTTGCGTCATGTAGCGCAGGCGGATGCGCCGTCCCGAGGGGGCCGGCGGCGGATGCGCCTCGATCATGGCGCCGAGCCAACGGTTGAGCTGCGCGGTCGTCACACGGCGGTTCCAGACCTCGTGCGCCTTCAAGATCGCGGCCTGCAACCGGTCCAATCCCCGGCCCGTCTTGGCCGAAACCGTCACCAACGGCGCGCCGCGCAGCTGCGGCAGGTGCAGTTCGAACATTTCCTTGAGCGCGCGCAGCTTGTCCTGCTTCTCGTCCTCAAGGTCCCATTTGTTGACCGCGACGACCACGGCGCGGCCCTCGCGCTCGGCCAGATCGGCGATGCGCAGATCCTGCGTCTCGAACGGGATGGCCGCATCGAGCAGCACCACCACCACCTCGGCGAACTTGATCGCGCGCAAGCCATCGGCGACCGACAGCTTTTCCAGCTTTTCCGAGATCTTGGCCTTCTTGCGCATCCCCGCCGTGTCGAAGATCCGCATCGGCGTTCCGTCCCAGGTGAAGGGCACGGCGATGGCATCGCGGGTGATCCCGGCCTCGGGGCCGGTCAACAGCCTGTCTTGCCCGATGATGCGGTTGATCAGCGTGGACTTGCCCGCGTTGGGCCGCCCCACGATGGCAATCTGCAAGGGACGTGAGGGGGTTATGCGGCGTTCTTCATCCACCCCGTCCCCATCGGCATCGATGTCCACATCGGTTTCGGCCTCCTCGATCTCGGCCAGTTTTTCCTCGGCCGCCTCGATCATCGGTGCCAGCGCCACAGCCAGTTCGCCCATCCCCTCGCCATGTTCGGCCGAGAGCGCGATGGGCTCGCCCAGACCCAAGGCAAAAGCTTCCAGAACCCCCGCCTCGCCCTGCCGCCCCTCGGCCTTGTTCACGCCAAGGATCACGGGCCGCCCGGACCGGCGCAGGATTTCGGCAAAGAGCTGGTCATTGGGCGTGATGCCCGCGCGCGCGTCGATCAGGAACAGGCTTGCATCCGCCATCTCGACCGCGCGTTCGGTCAGCCGTCGCATCCGTCCCTGCAAACTGTCGTCGGTCGCATCCTCAAGCCCCGCCGTGTCCAGCACGGTAAAGCGCAGATCGCCCAACCGCGCCGCCCCCTCGCGCAGGTCGCGGGTGACGCCCGGCTGGTCGTCGACCAGCGCAAGCTTCTTGCCCACCAGCCGGTTGAACAGCGTGGATTTGCCGACATTGGGGCGGCCGACGATGGCGAGGGTAAAGCTCATGGGATCAATTCCGGGATGGCGAAGGCGCGCAGATACCGCATGGACCCGGTTCCATCAAGCCCCGAGCGTGCGCAGCGCCCGGTCGAGCGCCTGAAGAAAGGCGCTGCGGTCGGTCTTGGAAAAGGGGCGCGGCCCGCCAAGGGTCTGTCCCTCCAGCCCGCCACGCAGATCGGCCAAGAGATCGCGGGTCGCCAACTTGCCGCCGATATTGGCCGAAGTCAGCGCTTCGCCCCGATGCGTCATCACCTGCGCGCCCGCCTTGATCGCGCGATCGGCCAGCGGCAGGTCGGCGGTGATGACGAGCATTCCCGGCCCTGCCGCCTCCGCGATCAGGTCGTCGGCGGCGTCAAAGGCATCGCCCGCCATGGTCATGGAAATCAGCGGATGATCGGGATGGCGCAGGTATTGGCCCGCGAAGAGCCGCACAGGAACCTTGTGGCGAAAGGCGACGGTATAGATCTCCTCCTTCACCGGACAGGCATCGGCATCGACGAGAATCATATCTGCCCCTCCAGTCCGAGGATCATGGAAAGAATCCCCCGTCGAAAGCCACCGACATGCGCGCCCCGCCCGCTTCGGTCAGGGTCAGCGCATCGCCTGCCACCGCGACCTGCGCCACCTCCACCCAGTCCTTGGGGCGGGGCAACGCGACCATGGCGTGGCGGATCACCTGCACGCCTCCAAGGGGCAGCGCCGTGGTCACACCCATCGCGGCAAAGGGATTGTCCGACAAGGAGGCTGCGAACCCCAGCCCCCCCGCCGCACAGCCATCTTCGATCCCCAGAACACCCCTGTGCCGGTCGTTCCACGGCGAAAACTCCCGCCCGCCGTTCGACACCCAAAGCATCGTCACCGGCATCACCCGTGCATCCTTCACCACGACCAGCATGTCGTCCTCGGCCTCGCGCATCAGGACGGTCCAACCGATCCGCGCGCCCTCCGCCTCCACCAGCGTGCAGAAATCCTCGACCATCTCATGCTCGGGATAGTGCCGCAGGTCCCACTCGCCGCCGCCCACCCGCGCCAGCGTAAGCCCCGGCACGCTCTGCCCCAGCGCCCAGAGGTTCCGCCCCTCCCGCTGCGCCACCGGGTCGGTCAGGACCGCGCGCTTGGGCGAAAAGGACAGCCGCCCCCCCGCCGCCATCCGCGCCATCGGGTGATGGGCGAAATTGACCGCGCCCTGCCCGCCCGTCACAACATGGCGTTGGTAGAGCACTGGTCCATCGATCCGCAGATGCTTGTCCACCACCGCGCCCTGCACCGGCACAGACAGCCGCAGATGGGCATGGGCCGCACCCGTCTCAACCACCTCCCATGGCGCATTTGCGGTCGCCCCGTGGATCGGTCCGCCCGTCACATCGTCGCGCCCGAATGGCATGCAAAGGAAATCGCCCGCCAGCCGCTTGTTCACCAGCGGGATGGCCGGATCGCCCTGCACCTCTGCCTCCTCCCGCCACGGCGCAGCGTGGAGGATCTCGCGCCCCTCCACCCGCCAGAACGGGATATTCCCGACGATGTCGTCAATCCCAAGGCTCGCCCCGTCACCCTCCAGCGTGATCACGTCTCGCTCCGCGCAAGGGCCCCCAAGGTCGCCGTCATCAACGCCGCATCCGCCCCGAGGCTGAGGAAGGTGACACCCGCCGCCACCATCTCGGCATTGCGGGTCGCGGGCGCAAAGATCCCCGCAGCCTTGCCTGCCGCACGGATCACGCCGATCCCGCGCTTGATCTCCTCCCAGAATTCGGGCGCGGTCGGGTTGTCGCGATAGCCCAGATCGGCGGCCAGATCGGCGGGGCCGAAAAGCACGCAATCAACGCCCTCAACGGCGGCGATCTCGGCCAGATTGTCCAAGGCCTCCCGCGTTTCCGCCTGCACGATCACGCAGATCTCGGCATTGGCGCTCGAGGCATAGCCGGCCACCGCGCCATAGCCGCTCGCCCGCATCGTGTAGCCGCCATCGCCCCGGATGCCCTCAGGCGGATAAAGACAGGCGCGCACGGCGGCCCGCGCCTCCTCGGCGGTGTTGACCATGGGCACCATCACCGTCTGCGCGCCCACATCCAGCACCTGTTTCAGAATCCACTCTTCGTTGCCCGGGACCCGCACCACGGCAGGCGTCCCGGTGTTTTCCAGCGTGATGATCTGTCGCCGGATCATCGCCGGGTCAAAGGGCGCGTGTTCCCCGTCGACAAGGCACCAGTCGAACCCGGCCCGCCCCGCGATCTCGGTCACGGGTTCGGACCCCAGCGCCAGCCACAGCCCGCGCAACAGCCGTCCCTCGGCCATCGCCTGTTTCAACACGTTCTTCGGTGCCGGCATCGTGTCCTCCCCTGCCCGATTTGTTCCAAAGCGCGTCGCGTCGCTGCGCAGTCACGCGCCGCGCTTTGATCTTCTGATTCCGCATGTTCTGGATGCGCAAAACCGGTTCCCACTTTTGCGCAACATGCCCTAAAGCGCCCCGCCCACGGCCTCACGGTACCAACGGCGGATCAACGCCCGGTCCTCCTCGGTCAGAAAGGCGAAATTGCCGGGCGGCATCGCATGGCTTGCGCCCGCCTGCAGGTAGATCGCCTGCGCCTGCCGCGCGATCAGATCGTCACGGTCCAGCACGACACCGCCCGGTGCCGCAGCCAGCCCCGCCATCATCACCTCGGAGGCATGGCACGACGCGCAATTGCCATAGACCAGATCCGCCACCGCCGGGAATTCCGCATGGGCCGCGAACCGCTCCAGCCCCGGTGACAGACGCGCCTCGGCCTGCGCGTCATCCCCCGACAACGGCAGAGCCGACAGCCAGACGATCACCGCGAAAATCAGCGCCGTCGCCCCCCATGTCCACCAGAGCATCCCCTTGCGCGCATGCATCGTGTTGAAGAAATGCCGGATCGTCACCCCCATCAGGAACACCAGCGCCGCGATCAGCCAGTTCCATTCGCTCGCAAAGGCCAGCGGGTAATGGTTCGACAGCATCAGGAAGATGACCGGCAGCGTCAGGTAATTGTTGTGGGTCGAGCGCAGCTTGGCGATCTTGCCATACTTGGGATCGGGCGTGCGCCCCGCCTTCAGGTCCGCCACCACGATCTTCTGGTTGGGAATGATGATCATCGCCACATTGGCCGTCATGATCGTCGCGGTCAGCGCGCCCAGATGCAGCAGCGCCGCCCGCCCCGAAAAGACCTGCGTATAGCCCCAGGCCAGCACCACGAGGATGGCGAACAACAGCACCATCAACAGCGTCGGATTCTCGCCCAGCTTGGACTTGCAGAGCAGATCATAGGCGACCCAGCCCACCACCAGCGACGCGGCCGATATCGCCACCGCCTGCCAGACCGACAGCTCCATCACACGCCAGTCGATCAGGTACATCTCTGCCCCGACCCAATAGAGCAGCGCGAGCAGCGCCACCCCCGACAGCCACGTGGCGTAGCTTTCCCATTTGAACCACGTCAGATGCTCGGGTATCGCGGCAGGTGCCACCATGTATTTCTGGATATGGTAGAATCCCCCGCCATGGACCTGCCATTCCTCGCCATCGGCAGGGCCTTGGATGTTGCGGTTCAACCCCAGATCCAGCGCGATGAAATAGAAACTCGACCCGATCCACGCGATGGCGGTGATCACATGCAGCCAGCGCACGGCAAACTCGGCCCAATGCAACAGGATCGTGGCGTCCATCTGTCCCCTCGCGGTCCCACCTCGTGACGCGCCCGCGATCCCCGCGCGGCGCAGGCGTGACCATCCGATGAAACCCCGCCCGAAGGCAAGGCCGCACCCGCAGCGCCGTCAGCCCCCGATCAGGCCAAAACCCGTGCAGGACATTCGCCCGAAACGGCGCGTCTCGCAGGCCATCGTCCCGCCAGACCCCGGGCTCAGCAGGACAAGCCGCGATTGAGGCCGTGCCACGCGGATTGCTCTTTTCTTCGGCTTTGCCTGCCGCTACCGTGCCACGCCATAAGACAGAAACTGTCCAACCTGGGAGACCATCAATGAAAAAAATCCTTCTGGCCTCTGCGGCCTCTCTGGCGCTGACCGGCGCGGCGCAGGCGCAGGAAAGCATCTCGCTCGGCGTGATCCTCGGCTTCACCGGCCCGCTCGAATCGCTGGCACCGGGCATGGCCATGGGCGCCGAGATGGCGATGGCCGAAGTTTCGGCTTCGGGCATGCTGCTGGGCGGCACGACCGTGACCCCGGTCCGCGGCGACTCGACCTGCATCGACGCTTCCGCCGCAACCGCCGCTGCCGAACGCCTCATCACCTCTGATGGTGTCGCGGGCATCGTCGGGGCGGATTGCTCGGGCGTGACCACCGCCATCATGACCAACGTGGCCGTTCCGAACGGCATGGTCATGATCTCGCCCTCCGCCACCTCGCCCGCGCTCTCGACCGCCGAGGACAATGGCCTGTTCTTCCGCACCGCACCCTCCGACGCGCGTCAGGGCGTGGTGATGGCCGAAATCATCCTCGGGCGCGGCATCGACACCGTCGCCGTGACCTACACCAACAACGACTACGGCCTCGGCCTCGCCGACAGCTTCCAGGCGGCCTTCACCGAACTGGGCGGCACCGTGACCCTCGTTGCCGCGCATGAAGACGGCCGCGCCGATTACTCGGCCGAAGTGGGCGCACTGGCCTCCGCCGGTGGCGATGCGCTCGTCGTTGCGGGCTATGTCGACCAGGGCGGCTCGGGCATCATCCAGGCGGCGCTCGACTCGGGCGCCTTCGAAACCTTCGTTTTCCCCGACGGCATGGTCAGCCAGACGCTCGTGGACAACTTCGGCTCCGACATCGACGGCTCGTTTGGCCAGAACCCCGGCACCGACAGCGAAGGCGCGGCCCTCTACCAGGCCATGGCATCGGCTGCAGGCTATGACGGCACCTCGCCCTTCTCCGCCGAAGCCTATGACGCCGCGGCCCTGATCCTGCTCGCCATGCAGGCGTCGGGCTCCACCGTGCCCTCCGAATACGCGGGCAGCGTGATGGATGTGGCCAACGCCCCGGGCGAGCCGATCCTGCCCGGCGAACTGGCACGCGGTCTGGAACTCCTCGCCGCAGGTCAGGACATCGACTATGTCGGCGCCTCGGCTGTGGAACTCATCGGTGGCGGCGAAAGCGCCGGCAACTACCGCGAGATCGAGATCCAGGGCGGCGCCCTGACCGTGGTCGGCTTCCGCTGATCGCCGAGCACCATCACTGACAGGCAGACAGCCCGGTCCCGAACCGGGCTGTTTCGCACCCAAGGGGGCCATGCCGCATGATCACCGTTCACGACCTGCACAAGCATTTCGGCGGTTTCCACGCCGTCGACGGCGCAAGCCTCACGATCGAGACGGGTTCGATCACCGCGCTGATCGGCCCCAATGGCGCGGGCAAGACCACGCTCTTCAACGTCATCGCGGGCGTTCTGCCCCCCACCTCGGGCCGCGTGGTGATGGATGGCGAAGACATCACCGGCCTGCCGCCCCATGTCCTTTTCTCCAAGGGCCTCCTGCGCACCTTCCAGATCGCGCATGAATTCCATTCCATGACCTGCCGCGAGAACCTGATGATGGTTCCCGCCGGTCAATCGGGCGAAACGCTCTGGAACACCTGGTTCGGCCGCAAACGCATCGCGGACGAGGAACGCGCCCTGCGCGCCAAGGCCGACGAGGTTCTCGAATTCCTGACCATCGAACATCTCGCCGACCACCCTGCGGGCATGGTCTCGGGCGGTCAGAAAAAACTGCTCGAGCTTGGCCGCACCATGATGGTCGACGCCAAGATCGTCTTTCTGGACGAGGTCGGCGCGGGCGTGAACCGCACGCTCCTGAACACGATCGGCGACGCGATCATCCGCCTCAACAAGGAACGCGGCTACACGTTTTGCGTCATCGAACATGACATGGATTTCATCGGCCGCCTCTGCGACCCCGTCATCGTCATGGCCGAGGGCAAGGTCCTCGCCCAGGGCACCATCGACGAGATCAAGGCCGACGAAGCCGTGATCGAGGCCTATCTGGGTACCGGCCTCAAGAACAAGGACCAGCTGGAAGAGGCCGGCGCATGAGCGACACTTCCAACCCCTACCAGAACGATCGCGGCAACAAGGATTGGTCGATCGCCAAGCAAGGCGGCGGCACCCTGACCGCGACCCCCGGCACCAAGCACGCGATGAACACGAGCCAGGCCTTCCTGATCGGCGACACGATGACCGGCGGCTACGGCACCGGCCCCGACATCCTGCACGCCTGCACCATCGCCGTGAACCCCGGCGAAATCGCCGTGATCGTCGGCCCCAACGGCGCGGGCAAATCCACCGCGATGAAGGCCGTCTTCGGCATGCTCAACGTCCGCGAAGGCTCCGTTCGCCTCGACGGCGAGGATATCACCGACCTCTCGCCCCAGGCCCGCGTCGCCAAGGGGATGGGCTTCGTGCCCCAGACCAACAACATCTTCGCCTCCATGACGGTCGAAGAAAACCTTGAGATGGGCGCCTTCATCCGCCGTGACGACATCCGCACGACGATGGAACAGGTCTACGAGCTTTTCCCAATCCTCAAGGACAAGCGCTACCAACCGGCAGGCGAGCTTTCGGGCGGCCAGCGCCAACAGGTCGCCGTGGGCCGCGCGCTGATGACCCAGCCCAAGGTGCTGATGCTCGATGAACCCACCGCCGGCGTCTCCCCGATCGTGATGGACGAATTGTTCGACCGCATCATCGAGGTCAGCCGCACCGGCATCCCGATCCTCATGGTCGAACAAAACGCGCGCCAAGCGCTCGAGATCGCCGATCGCGGCTATGTGCTGGTGCAGGGCCGCAATGCCCATACCGGCACCGGCAAGGAACTGCTGGCCGACGAACAGGTCCGCCGCAGCTTCCTGGGCGGCTGACGCGCATGCGCTGCCTTGCCGCCCTCCTCTGCCTCGCCGCGACGCCCGCCCTCGCCGAACCCTGGGCCTGCAGCTTCACCGTCGAATGCGACGTGGCCCAAGGCTGCGAAACAGCGGGCTTTCAGGCACAGGTGATCGCCGCCGATCATGCGGGCGACCTGTTCTTGCGCACGGCCATGGGCGCGACCCCCGTCGCCCGCCTGACCCCCGCGGCCGCCCTGCCCGCCACCTATGCGGGCACGGGGCACCCCGGCACCGCCGAGCTTCTGACGATCGAGGTGGACCGCACCGCGATCCTGACCTTGCACATGTTCGACGGCTCCGCCGCCGCCATCACCTATTTCGGAACCTGCGAGGAGATGACCTGAATGGACATCCTCAACGCCATCGTGACGTTGCTCAACTTCGTCATCATCCCGGCCACGGCCTATGGCGCACAACTCGCGCTCGGCGCGCTGGGTGTGACGCTGATCTACGGCATCTTGCGCTTTTCCAACTTCGCCCATGGCGACACCATGGCCTTCGGCACGATGGTGGTGATCCTCTGCACCTGGGGCCTTCAAGGCATGGGGATGGACGGGATCGGCCCGCTGCCCACCGCGCTTCTCGCGCTGCCCGTCGGCATCGCTGTGACGGGCCTCCTCGTCGTCGGCACCGACCGCGCCGTTTACCGCTTCTACCGCGCGAAAAAGGCCAAGCCGGTGATCTATGTCATCGCCTCGCTGGGCGTCATGTTCATCATGAACGGCATCGTGCGCTTCATCATCGGCGTCGATGACCAGCGGTTCGCGGATGGCGAACGCTTCATCATCTCGGCCCGCACCTTCCGCGACATGACCGGGCTCGAGGAAGGTCTGGCCTTCCGCACCTCGCAGGGCATCACCATCGTCGTCGCCGTTATCGCCGTGGCGCTTCTGTTCTGGTTCCTGAACCGCACCCGCACCGGCAAATCCATGCGCGCCTTTTCCGACAACGAGGATCTGGCGCTCCTGTCCGGCATCAACCCCGAGCGTGTGGTGATGATCACCTGGCTGATCGTGGCGGCACTGGCCACCACAGCGGGCACGCTCTACGGCCTCGACAAATCGTTCAAAGCCTTCACCTATTTCCAGCTTCTCCTGCCGATCTTCGCCGCCGCCATCGTGGGGGGCTTGGGCAACCCGGTCGGCGCGATCTTGGGCGGCTTTCTCATCGCCTTTTCCGAGGTCGGCGTGACCTATGCTTTCCGCAAGGTCGTGGAATATCTCGCACCCGGCGACTGGCAGCCCGAAGGCCTGCTGCAGCTTCTGTCGACCGATTACAAATTCGCGGTCAGCTTCGCGATCCTGCTCATCGTCCTCCTGTTCCGGCCCACCGGCATCATGAAGGGGAAATCGGTATGACCCGCAGCCTCGACACCCGCGCCATCCTGCTCTTCGTCCTCGTCGGCCTCCTCTTCGTCGGCACGGGCTTCTTGCAATCGTGGAACACCACGCTCTCGATCTTCAACATGGCGCTCGTCAGCGCGATCATGGCCTTGGGCGTGAACATGCAATGGGGCTATGCGGGCCTGTTCAACGTGGGCGTGATGGGCTTCGTGGCCTTGGGCGGCCTCGCCGCCGTCCTCGTCTCCATGGACCCGGTGGACGAGGCATGGGCGGCGGGCGGCATCCAGATCCTGCTCGGCCTCGTTCTCGGCGCCGCGACCATCGTTCTGGCGATCCTCGCCTATTCCCGCATGGCCGCGGGGCTGATGCGCACGCTCGCGATGCTGGTCATCCTGATCGGCGGCTTCTTCCTCTTCCGCGCCGTTTTCGATCCCGCCGTGGCACGGGTCGAGGCGGTCAACCCCGCCGCCACCGGCTATCTCGGTGGCCTCGGCCTGCCCGTGATCCTCGCTTGGCCCATGGGCGGCGTGCTCGCCGCAGGGGCCGCTTGGCTCATCGGCAAGACCGCCCTTGGCCTGCGCTCGGATTACCTCGCCATCGCGACGCTCGGCATCGCGGAAATCATCATCGCCGTGATGAAGAACGAGGATTGGCTCGCGCGCGGCGTCAAGAACGTGACCACCATTCCCCGACCCGTCCCCTACGAGGTGAACCTCCAGCAAACGCCGTGGTTCATCGAGCTTGCCGACCGGATCGGGGCCGATGTCATCACCTTCTCCTCGATCTTCGTCAAACTCTGCTACGCCTCGCTCTTCATCGTGGTGCTGCTCGCGCTGATCTGGCTTTCCGAAAAGGCGTGGAATTCGCCTTGGGGCCGGATGATGCGCGCGATCCGCGACAACGAGGTTTCGGCCTCGGCCATGGGCAAGGATGTGAAAGCGCGCCACCTTCAGGTCTTCGTGCTGGGATCTGCCGTCATCGGCATGGCGGGCGCGATGATGACCACGCTCGACAGCCAGCTCGTTCCCGGCACCTACCAACCCCTGCGCTTCACCTTCCTTGTCTGGGTGATGGTGATCGTCGGCGGTTCGGGCAACAACTGGGGCGCGGTTCTGGGCGGCTTCCTGATCTGGTGGCTCTGGATCCAGGTCGAACCGCTCGGCGCGCTCCTGATGCAGGGCATCACGGCGGGGATGGATGCCGACAGCTGGCTCCGCGGTCACCTCATGGAGTCGGTCGCCCATATGCGGCTTCTGACGATGGGCATCATCTTGCTCCTCGTCCTGCGCTTCAGCCCGCGCGGCCTCATCCCCGAGCGCTGAACCACATGAAAAAAAGGTAAAGGCCCCAACCCGGCCTTTACCCTTCCTCAACCCTCCAAGGCCGCGCCTGCGCAATTAACCCTTCGACAAGCTTCGCCGCGCGATCTTAACCTCCCGGCAAGAAACGCCCCGCGCCGTTAACCCCGCATCAAGGTTAACGCCCTGCCCTTCTCTGTTTCAAAAATATCCCGGGGGAGGCGCGCAAAGCGCGCCGGGGGCAGAGCCCCCTATTCAAAAATCGCCAGAGCCCCGAACCGGCCCTACCGCCCCTCGAACCGCGCCGGCCGCTTCTCGATGAAGGCCAGAACGCCTTCCTTGAAATCCCGCGTGCGCCCGCAGTCGCCCTGCAATTGCCCTTCCAGAAGCAATTGTTCTTCAAGGGAATTCCCGGCGCTCGCCTGCATCACCTTCTTGATCTTGCGATAGGCTTCGGTCGGCCCCGTGGCCAGATGCTCGGCCCGCGCCAACCAGGTCGCGTCGAACTCCGCCTCGGGAACCGCCTCCCAGATCATGCCCCATTGTGCTGCTTGCGCCGCGCTGATCCGCTCCGCGAACAACGCAGCGCCCATCGCCCGCTGCAGCCCGATCATGCGCGGCAAAACCCATGTTCCGCCTGCATCCGGGATCAGCCCGATCCGCGTAAAAGCTTGAATGAAATAGGCATTTTCCGCGGCAATCACGATATCGCAGACCAGCGCAAGGTTCGCCCCCGCCCCCGCCGCCGTGCCATTGACGGCCGCGATCACCGGCACCGGACAGTCCACGATCGCCATCAGCATCGGGATGTATTCATCCCGCAACGTCCGCTCGAGGTTCATGTCGGAAACAGCCGCCTTGTCGCCCAGATCCTGTCCCGAACAAAACGCGCGCCCCGTCCCGGTCAGCACCACGACCCGCGCGGTTTTCCCTGCATCTTCAAGGGCATGGGTGATTTCGGCGCGCATCTGCGCATTCAGCGCATTCATTACCTCGGGCCGGTTGAGCGTGATCACCGCCATCCCGTCGCGGTCCACCCGCGTGATCGTCTGGTACTCCATCCGCCGCTCCCTGCTTGCGTCGCAGCAGACTAGACGCGCGACCCTCTCCGGAAAAGCGCAAACGCGGCGTCACTTACTCGCGCAAGAGGTCTTTCAACCGCGCTTCTTCCTCGACGCTCAACGCCGCTTCGGTCGGTGCAGCGCTTTGCGCGCGGCGCCGGACATAGACGAGCGACAGCCCCCCGCCCAACAGCAACAGCACCGCAGGCGCCAGCCACAGGACAATGTTCGAGCCCGTAAGCGTCGGACGCAAAAGGACATATTCGCCATAGCGGTCGACGATGAACGACACCACCTCCGCGTCACTGTCCCCCGCCACCAGCCGTTCGCGCACCAAAAGCCGCAGGTCGCGGGCCAGCGTGGCGTTGGATTCGTCGATCGATTCATTCCGGCAGACAAGGCAGCGCAGCCCGGCCGAGATATCGCGCGCCCGTTCCTCCATCACCGGATCGGGCAGCACTTCGTCGGGCTGCACGGCCAGCGCCGGACTGGCCAGCGCCAGCATCACGCCAAGCAAAAGCGCCCTCATTCCGCGGGCACCCCGTCCATCGCCGCCCGTGCCTTGGTGGCACCCGCAGCAAACCGGTAGCGACGGTCGCTCAGGCTCAGGAAGCCACCAAGCGCCATGATGATGGTGCCGCCCCAGATCCAATTGGCAAAGGGCTTCAGCCAGACCCGCACGGCCCAACCGCCACTGGCCTGCGGCTCGCCCAAGGTCACGTAGACATCGCGCGTGAACCCGTTGTCGATGCCGGCTTCCGTCGTCGGCATACCAGCCACCGGGTAGATCCGCCGCTCTGGATGCAAAAGCGCGATCTGGGTGCCATCGGCCTCACGCACCGCGACATGACCCATGGTCGAGATGTAGTTCGGTCCCTGGACGTTCTGTTCGACCGACAAAAGCTCGATCTGGTAGGGCCCGACCTGATAGGGCGTTCCGGGTTGGGCGACGCGGATATCCTCGGTCTGGTAACCGGTCAGGGCGACGACGCCGAACATGGTGATGCCCACGCCCGCATGGGCAACGGATTTGCCCCAATCGGCCCTCGGCAGGCGCCACAGGCGCCCAAACCGCCCGGCAAGATCGCCGCGCCCGGTGCGCGACCACAGGTCGACGACCGCGCCCGCCATCAGCCAGACCGCCAGCGCGATCCCGATGGGCGAAAGTGCCGAACTCCCGGTGAAGACCGCGTAGGCCAAAAGCCCGATGGCCACCGCAAGCACCATCGCGGGCACCAGCGCAGTCACGACGCGCCCAAGTCCCGCGCGTTTCCACGGCAACATCGCACCGATGGGAAGGGCGACGGCAAGGCCGAACATGAAGGGCGTGAAGGCCGCGTTGAAGAAGGGCGGGCCGACCGACAGGGTCCGATCCCAGATCATTTCCGCGATGAGCGGCCAGATCGTGCCGATGAAAACCACGAAGGTGGAGACCGCCAGCAGCAGGTTGTTCACCACCAGCCCGCTTTCGCGGCTGACGGTGGAAAAGACCCCCTTTGCTTCCATCGTACCGGCACGGAAGGCGAACAACAGAAGCGCGCCACCCATGAAGAACGCGAGGATCATCAAGATGAAAACGCCCCGTTCCGGGTCATTGGCGAAGGCGTGCACGCTTGTGAGCACACCCGAGCGCACGATGAAGGTCCCGATGAGCGAGAAGCCAAAGGCGAGGATGGCCAGAAGGATCGTCCAGCTTTTCAACGCTTCGCGCTTTTCGACCACGATGGCCGAGTGCAGAAGAGCCGCCGCGATCAACCACGGCATGAGCGAGGCGTTCTCGACCGGATCCCAGAACCAGAACCCGCCCCAACCAAGCTCGTAATAGGCCCACCACGAGCCGAGCCCGATGCCGATGGTCAGAAAAACCCAAGCCGCCAGCGTCCACGGCCGAACCCAGCGGCCCCATGCGGCATCGACCCGCCCCTCGATCAGGGCGGCGACGGCAAAAGAGAAGGCCATCGAAAGCCCGACATAGCCGAGGTAGAGGAAGGGCGGGTGGAAGGCGAGGCCCGGGTCTTGCAGCAGCGGGTTCAGATCCTGCCCGTCGAAGGGTGGAATTTCCAACCGGATGAACGGGTTGGAGGTAAAAAGGATAAAGGCGAAAAAGGCCGCCGCGACCGAGGATTGGACCGCCAGAACCCGCGCCTTCAGCGTCGGTGGCAGGTTGGCCCCGAACCATGATGCGCAGGCCCCGAACAGCGTCAGGATCAACACCCAAAGCAGCAGCGACCCTTCGTGGTTCCCCCAGACGCCCGAAATCTTGTAGAGCATCGGCTTGTCGGTATGCGAATTCGCGGTCACGAGATTGAGCGAGAAATCCGAGGTGACGAACGCATAGGTAAGCGCGGCAAAGCTGAAGGCCGTCAGCAGGAATTGAGTGGTCGCGGCGGGGTCCGCCACGGCCATCCACGCGGCATTGCCACGCTGCGCGCCGACCAGCGGCACGATCATCTGGAAGATCGACACCATGAAGGCGAGGATCAGGGCGAAATGTCCGAGTTCTACGATCATGCCGGAAGCTTAGGCCTATCACACCGCCCCGCCAATAGCATGCGACACCGCTTCACATCAGATTGACCGTGTCAAAGGCGCGCGCCCCATGCCCGACCGCGCCGGGTGTCGGCCGGGGAATTCTGTATTTGAGGGAAGATGAAGCAGGGAGCCGCCAAGGGAGGCCTACGCGACCTCACGCCCCAAGGCGGCGGTGTAAATCTCGAACCATGTCTGGCGGTCGAGCGTGACCCGCGCGGCATCGCCCAGCGTCGCGATGCGCGCAAGGCTGTTGGTGCCCATCACAGGAAGGATGCGAGCCGGATGCCGCAACAGCCAGGCCACCGCCACGGCATCGGCGGCCACGCCCTGGTCCTGCCCGATGCGGTCGAGCACGGCCTTAACGGCGCTGCCCTCCGCCCCGAACAGCCGCCCGCCCGCGAGCGGCGACCAAGCCATGATCGGCACGGATTTCTCCTGCATCCACGCCACCTCACCATCGGTGAACGGTGTGTGGTGCAGCACGCTCAATTCGATCTGGTTGGTGGCAAGCGGCGTTTCCATCGCCGATTGCAGCAGGCTCCAGTCATGGCGTTTGAAATTCGAAACGCCCACCGCCCGCACCTTGCCCGCCGCGACAAGCGTGTCGAGGGCGCGGCCCGTTTCCTCTTGATCCATCAGCGGATCGGGCCGGTGGATCAGCAGAAGGTCGATCGTGTCGATCCCCATGGCGGTCAAGGAATGTTCGACCGAAGCCGTGATATGGCGCGCGGAGGTGTCGTAGTATTTCACCCGCGCCTCGGCATAGCGGCCGACAGGCGCGATGATGTCGCATTTGGTCACGATCTCGATGCGGTCGCGCAGGCCCGGTGCCGCGCGCAAGGCATCGCCCAGGATCGCCTCGGCGGTGTAGCCGCCATAGATATCGGCCTGGTCCATCGTGGTGATGCCCTGCGCCAGACAGGCCTCGATCTTGGCCTCGACATGGGCGGGCGAGGTGTCGGCGTCATCGCCAAGGCGCCACATGCCATAGACGATGCGCGACAGGTCCAGCGGGCCGACCTTGATCCGTTCCACGTGAGAGGTCATCAGCGTCTTTCTCCTGTTCCCAAGGGCGTCGCGGGCGCATGGGCCGGAACCCGGCCATAGGCATGGGGCAGAGAGCAGGTCTTCAGCTCCGGCATCACCAGCCGCCCGAAATGGTCGCATTCGTCCATATGCGGATAGCCCGAGAAGATGAAGGCCCGGATGCCCATCTTGCGGTAGGCCTCGATTTCCGAGAGCACCTGGTCGGCGGACCCCACCAGCGCCGCGCCGCAGCCCGAGCGCGCGCGCCCGATCCCGGTCCACAGATGCCGTTCGACATAGCCGAATTTATCCGCAAGCTCCCGCGCCTTGGCTTGGTGGCTCACGCCCAGCGATCCACTGTCCAACGCCCTGTCGCGGATCAGCTTACCCAGCTCGTCATCGAGCTTCGAGACGAGATGTTCGGCATAGTCCCGCGCCTCGGTCTCGGTGTCGCGCACGATCATGTGGACGCGCAGACCGTAATCGAGCGTGCGCCCATAGCGTTCGGCCACAGCGTTCACGGCGCGCATGCGGTCGGCGATCTGGTCCTTGGGTTCGGGCCACATCAGGTATACGTCGCAATGCTGCCCGCAGAGTTCCAGCGCATCGGGTGAATAGCCCCCGAAATAGAGGAGCGGGCCGCCGATCTGGTAGGGGCGCGCGGGATCGGTCGTCAAACCTTTGAACTGGTAGACCTGCCCCTCGTAATCGATCGTGTCGCGCGTCCAGGCCTGTTTGAGGATTTCCACCACTTCGCGCGAGCGCTGGTAGCGGTAGGCGCTGTCGGCCACCTCGCCCGGGAAATCGGAAGAGATGATATTCACCGTCAGCCGCCCGTCCAGCATGTGATCGAGCGTGGCAATGGTGCGCGCCAGCATGATCGGCTGCATCTCGCCGCAGCGCACGGCGGCAAGGAAATTGATCCTGTCGGTGATCGGCGCGCAGCCCGCGACGAAGCTCAGCGTATCTTGCCCCACTTGGTAGGAGGACGGGCAGAGGATGTTGCGAAAGCCGTTCGCCTCGGCGCGTTTCACGATCCCCGAACAATGCGCCCAGCTTGACCGCAGTTTGCCGTCGGGTACGCCGAGATATGCGTAATCATCCGAACAGAGTGCGGCGAACCAGCTGACCTCGGCGGCATCGAGATCGGCAGATGTGACGGGGACGATACTCATGAACAAGGCCCTCCCAAGCCTTTGGTCTGAACACCTTTGATCTGGACAAGGGTTAGCGCTCGCGGCATCGTATATCAATGGTAGATCAATATAGGTCGTGACCGGATGCGCGGCGCGCTGCCCACCTATCTGCGGATCGCCGAGCGGCTGACCCGCGACATCGTGGCGGGCCGTCTGCGGCCCGGCGACCGGCTGCCGCCCGAACGCAGCATGGCGGCCCATCTGGGCGTGACGGTCACGACGCTGCGCAAGGCGCTGGCGATCCTGACCGAGCGCGGACTGCTGGGCCGCCGCCAAGGATCGGGCAACACGATCCTCGCAGGGGATACCAGCCGGGGGGTCTATGCGCTGTTCCGGCTGGAACGGCCCGAGGGCGGAGGGCTGCCCACGGCCGAACTGCTGTCGCTGGTGCGTCGCGACAAACCGGCCGATCTTCCCTATCTGGGCAGTGCCGTGCCGCAGGCCTGGAACATCCGCCGCCTGCGCTTTCTCGACAATGTGCCGGTCGCGATCGAGGATATTTGGCTCGATGGACGCTTCTCGGGAAAGCTGACGCCCGACACGATCTCGGAATCGCTTTACCGCAGTTACAGCGAGCTTCTGGGCCTGACCATCGCGCGAGCCGAAGATCGGCTGGGCGCGGGGCCGCTGCCCGATTGGGCGGGCGACAGGCTGGGCGCGCCGCCGGGCAGCGTGATGGCCCTTGCCCGCCGCCGCGCTTTCGACGCAGATGGGCGACCAGCCGAGGTCTCCAGCACATGGTTCGACCCCGACCGCGCGGCCTATGTCGCCCGGCTTCCGTGATGCGACGAAAAGAGAGACACGCATGACACGCTACGGCATCATCGGTTCCGGCATGATGGGGCAGGAGCATATCCGCAACATCGCGCTTTTGCCCGGCGCCACGGTCACGGGCTTTGTCGAACCCGATGACAAGATGGCGGCTGCGACATTGGCGCTGATGCCGCAAGCGGTGCGCTGCCCCGATATCGCGGCGCTGCTCGCACGCGACGATCTGGATGCGCTGGTCATAGCCTCGCCCAACCACATGCATGTCTGCCAATTGCAGGACATCGCGCGCCACCGCCCCCTGCCCGTGCTGGTGGAAAAACCGCTCTACACCGATGAGGCGCAATTGCCGGCGTTGGACCGGATCGCCCGCGACTACCCCGCGCCGATCTGGGTCGCGATGGAATACCGCTACATGCCGCCCGTGCAGGTCCTGCGCGACATGGCCGAAGGGGCGACGGGCGGGATCAAGATGCTGACCATCCGCGAGCACCGCTTTCCCTTTCTCGAAAAGGTCGGGGACTGGAACCGGTTCAACCGCAACACCGGCGGCACCCTGGTCGAGAAATGCTGCCATTTCTTCGACTTGATGCGCCTGATCCTTGCCGATGACCCGATCCGCGTCATGGCCAGCGCAGGACAGGCGGTGAACCATCTGGACGAACGCTATGGCGGCGAAACGCCCGATATCTGGGATCATGGCTATGTCATCGTGGAGTTCGCCCGCGGCGCCCGCGCCATGCTGGAATTGTGCATGTTCGCCGAAGGCTCCCGCTATCAGGAAGAGATTTCGGCCACAGGTCCCAAGGGCAAGATCGAGGCGCTGGTGCCCGGCCCGACCCGGTTCTGGAACGCCGATCTTGGCCCCGCGCCCGTGCCGCGCGTCATCGTCAGCCCGCGCAACCCTACGGGCCCGGTGGACCATGCCGTGCCGGTCGATCCGCGGCTTCTGGCGGCGGGGGATCACAACGGCTCCACCTTCTACCAGCATGAACGCTTCCGCGAAGTCATCCATGGCCGCGCCCGCCCCGAGGTGACGCTGGCCGATGGTGCGGCCGCCGTCCGCATGGGCCGCGCGGCGCAGGAAAGCGCGCGAAGCGGCAAGGCGGTTTCCCTGGCCTGACGGGCACCATAGGCTGGCACCATGGCAGATCGTATCGACATCGGGATCGACGGGGGCGGCACGGGATGCCGGGTGGCGCTGTCCGTGGCAGGTGGCCCGATCGTCGAGACGCGCGGCGGCCCGGCCAATATCGTGACCGACCCGGCGGCGGCCGAGGCCGCGATCCGCCTCGCCCTGACCGAGGCGCTGGCCGCGCGTGACCTCGGGTTCGAGGCGCTGCCGCAAGCGCGCATCTGCGCGGGCCTTGCGGGCGGGCGTCTGCCCGGTGCAGCCGATGCCTTTGCCACCCGCCTGCCCTATCTGGCCTATGTGGTCGATGACAGCGTCACGGCACTCGAAGGCGCACTCGAAGGTGCGGACGGAACGCTGGCAAGCCTTGGCACCGGGAGTTTCTTCATCCGCAAAGCGGGCGGCGTGACCCGGCACATCGGCGGCTGGGGCTTCAGGCTGGGTGACGAAGGGTCCGCCGCATGGGCCGGGCGCAAGGCTTTGTCTTTGGCATTGCGAGTCGCCGATGGCCGCCTGCCCCCCGATCCGCTGGCCGAGGCGCTGATCGACGCCTGCCCGCCGCATCCGGTGCTTTGGGCGGCGACCGCCTCACCGGGCGATTTCGCGCAACTCGTGCGGATCGTGATGGCCCATCCCGAAAGCGCCATGGCAGCCCGCATTCACGCGGCTATCCTTAAAGAGCTGACCGAAGGCTTGACCGATCTGGGTCACCAACCGAACGCGCCCTTGGTCCTGACCGGAGGCTTGGGTGAGATGCTGGCCCCACACCTGCCCGAGGCTCTGACATCCGGGTTGAGGCCTGCACTTGGCCGCCCGCTCGACGGTGCGTTGCGGCTGGCGCGAGGACTGCCGTGACACTGTGGACCGGGCTAGACATTCTCGACGGTGAGGGCCTTCGCCACGACATGGCGCTGGGCATGGCGGAGGGTCGCGTCACCGAACTGCGCCCGCGCGCGGGGGGCGAGACAGGCACGGATCTCTCGCAAGACGGGGAACGGGCGCTGGTTTGTCCCGGTCTCATCGACCTTCAGGTCAATGGCGGCGCGGGGTTGATGCTGGGCGACTGCCGGACCGCTGCCGATGTATCGCGCCTCGCGGCGGCCCATCGCGCGGGTGGCGCGCTTGCCATCCTGCCCACGCTGATCTCGGACAGCGCGGCCGAAACCGCCCGTATCCTCGACCTCCTGACAGAGGCTGCGGCGCAAGATCCCGCCATCCTCGGCCTCCATCTCGAAGGGCCGCATCTCGCGATCGCGGGCGCGCATGATCCGCGCCACCTGCGCCCGCTGACCAAGACCGATCTGTCGCTCTACACCCAAGCGGCAGGCCGCTTGCCGCATCTCCTGATCACGCTGGCCCCGGAGCAAGCGACGCCCAGCCAGATCGCCGCGCTGGCCGAAGCGGGCGTGATCGTATCGCTCGGCCATTCCGGCGCGGGCTACGCCATGGCAGAGGCGGCCTACAAAGCAGGCGCGCGGATGGCGACGCATCTTTTCAACGCGATGTCGGGATTGCACCACCGCGAACCCGGCATGGTCGGCGCGGCCTTTGATCACGCGCCGTGGATCGGACTGATCGCGGATGGCGTCCATGTGCATGACGCAGGCTTGCGGCTGGCCCATCGCGCTGCGGGCACACGCCTGATCCTTGTCTCCGACGCCATGGCCGTTGCGGGAACCGGGGACGCGGGTTTCACCCTGTCCGGGCGGCAGATCACGCGAGCGGGCGGGCGGCTCACTCTGGCCGACGGGACGCTGGCCGGGGCGGATATCACCCTGATCGGCGCCGCGCGGCATATGGCACAGGCCACCGGCGTGGCGCTGACCGATATCCTGCCGCTTGCCTTCGACACGCCGCACCGCCTGCTGACGGGACGGTCCAACCGGATCGCCCCCGGCACCGAGGCCCATCTCTTGTGCCTGCGGGGCGAGGCGCTTTCGGTGGCGGGGCCCGATGGCTGGACCCAGCTGTCGTTGCCGGGCTGAGCGCTACAGGCAGCCTGCCAGAGCCTCGGCCATGGCGCGCATCATGGCGGGGTAAAGCTCCGCCCCGGGCGCAAGCGCGCTGCCCAGCGGGTCGATGACCGCCGTTTGGGCCGCCGTGCCCTCCATCACCACGGCGACGATACCGGGGTTGAATTGCGGCTCCGACAGGACGCAGGCGATGCCCTCTTCGGCGACCCGCGCCTGGATCTCGGCGATCCGCGCGGGGCTTGGGTCGCTCGCATCCGAAAGCGAAATCGCCCCCGAGGCCGGAAAGCCGAATTCCGCCTCGAAATACTGGTAGGCATCGTGGAAGACCACAAAGCGCCCGCCGCGCACGGGGTCGAGGATCGCCGCGATCTCGGTCACGAGGGCGTCGATCTCGGCCTTCCCGGCGGCGGCATTTGCGAAATAGGCCCCCGCATTTGCCGGATCGGCGGACGACAGCCGCGCCGCGATCAGGTCGAGCCAGAGCGCGGCATTGGCAGGCGATAGCCAGACATGGGGATCACTGGCCCCATGGACATGGTCATGCCCATGATCATCGTGGCCATGAGCATCGTGCGCGTGCTCGTCGTGGCCGTGGTCGTCGTGCGCGTGCTCGTCATGCCCGTGGTCGTCATGCGCGTGGCCGTCATGCCCGTGGTCGTCATGAGCGTGGTCGTCGTGACCATGGTCCTCATGCCCGTGCTCTTCCCCACCATGGTCATGCGCTTCGAACAGGGCACCCTCGCGGAACGGCAACAAAGCAGTCCCCTCCGCCTCCATCAGCGTCAGGACGGCGGCATCACCCGACAGCGTGGCGACCGCATCCTCCATCCACGGCGTCAGATCGGGCCCGACCCAGACCACGATATCCGCCTCCTGCAGCAAGGCCGCCTCTGACGGGCGAAGGTTGTATTCATGGGGCGACCCGCCGGGCTGGATGATCAGTCCGGGTTCCCCGACACCCGCCATCACCCGCGCGACGAGCGAATGAACCGGCGCGACATCGACGGCGACGCGGGGCACCTCGGCCATGGCGGTCCCTGCCATCAGGCCGAACAACAACGGGAACGGAAAGAGCTTTAACGGGAACGGAAAGAGCTTTCTGGACATCGGCGAAGCCTCGTGATTTTATAACGTCACATTGCCACTACTTGAAATGAAATAACATGACAAGAGGCCGCGCCTCCGACATCGCCCCTCTGGCCGAACCCTTGGGCTTCGACGCGCATGACCACGGGCATTGCGTAGCCTCGGCCCTTGCGGCTGCTGACACGCATTGCGCGGAAAACAGCTTGCGTTTCACACCCGTGCGGCGCGCGGCGCTTGAAATCCTGCTTGGCGAACACCGCGCCATGGGGGCCTATGAATTGCTCGACCGGCTCCATGCGGCAGGCTTCGGCGCGCAGCCGCCCGTCGCCTATCGCGCGCTGGATTTTCTTGTCGCCAACGGCTTCGCCCACAAGATCGAACGGATGAACGCCTTCATCGCCTGTGCCCATCCCGGCGCGACCCATGCGCCCGCCTTTTTGATCTGCCGCAATTGCGACGCCGTGGCCGAGGCGCAGACCGGCCCATCCTCGGGCGGCACCTTGGGCGATGCCGCCGATGCCACCGGTTTCCAGATCGAGCGCACCGTGATCGAGGCGGTGGGGCTTTGCCCCGTCTGCGCTGAAAAGGCCGACACATGAGCCTTCTGTCCGTCGATCATCTGGGCGTCCGCTTCGGTGCGACCGAGGTGTTGCGCGATGTCAGCCTTGCCATCGAGCCGGGCGAAATCGTCACCATCGTCGGCCCCAACGGGTCGGGCAAGACCACGCTTCTGCGCGCCATCCTTGGGGCCGTGCCGCTTGCCGGTGGCACTGTCCGGCGCAAGACCGGCCTGCGTCTAGGCTATGTGCCGCAGCGCCTGCATGTGGACCCGACCTTGCCGATCACGGTCGAACGGTTCTTGCGCCTGCCCGGCGGTGCCGCGCCCGCGCAAATTGCCGAGGCACTCGACCGCGCGGGGGTGCCGGGCATCGACCGCCGGCAGATGGCCGATCTGTCGGGCGGACAGATGCAGCGCGTGCTCTTGGCCCGCGCCCTCGTCGCGCGCCCAGATCTGTTGATGCTGGACGAGCCGACCGCGGGGCTGGACCAGCCGGGATCGGCCGCCTTCTACCGCACCATCGACGAGGTGCGGCGCGACACCGGCTGCGCGATCTTGATGATCAGCCACGAATTGCACGTCGTCATGGCAGCCTCCGACCGGGTGATCTGCCTCAACGGGCATGTCTGCTGTCACGGCACGCCGGAACATGTGTCCTCCGCCCCGGAATACCGGGCACTTTTTGGCACGGGCACAGGCGGCGCGCTGGCGCTTTACCGGCATGAACATGACCACAGCCACGGGCCAGACGACCCGCACGGCCACCACCACCACCACGACCATGATCACGCCCACAGCCACGAGAAAACCGAGGCGGCCGAGTGATGCTCGATGATTTCATGACCCGCGCGACACTGGCAGGGATCGGCGTCGCCCTCGCCGCCGCCCCTTTGGGCAGTTTCGTCGTCTGGCGGCGCATGGCCTATTTCGGCGATGCGACGGCCCATGCCGCGATCCTCGGCGTCGCGCTGTCGCTGGCGCTCGAGATCTCGATCTTTCCCGGCGCGGTCGCCATCGCGCTCCTGATGGCGCTGACCGTCTCCACCCTCAGCGGGCGGGGCTATGCGATGGATACGCTTCTGGGCGTTCTGGCCCATTCGGCGCTCGCCTTCGGGCTTGTTGCCGTGTCCTTCCTGTCGGGGATCCGGATCGACCTGATGGCCTATCTCTTCGGGGATATCCTGTCGGTCTCGCGCGGCGATCTGGCGGTGATCTGGGGCGGGGCAATCTTGGTGGCGGGGCTGATCGCATGGCGCTGGTCAGCCCTCTTGACCGCCACGCTGAACGAGGAGCTGGCCTATGCCAGCGGCATCGACCCGAAGCGGGAACAATTGGCCCTGACCCTTGCGCTGGCCGTAACGGTCGCTGTGGCGATCAAGGTCGTGGGCGTGCTTTTGATCGCAGCGATGCTGATCATTCCCGCTGCCGCCGCAAGGCCCCTTGCCCGCACGCCCGAGGCGATGGCGCTGATCGCAGCGGGGATCGGCGCCGCCGCCACCGTCATCGGCCTGCGCGCGGCCTTTGTCCTCGACACGCCGGCCGGCCCCTCCATCGTCTGCGTCGCCGCGCTGATCTTTGCGATGAGCAGCGTGGTGCGCGCACTACGCGGTGGCCTCGCCCGGTAAAGGCGGCAAACCCGGCGACGTAGGGATCTAGGGCTGCACCGCCCCAAGCGCCATGGCGCAGGCCGCCTGCACCGGGTCGATCACCGCGATCCCCAAGGCGCGCTCCAATGCAGCCCGGCGCGGCGCGAAGCCGGCGCACCCCGGCACCAGCGCCCCCGCCCCCATGTCGCGCAACCGCTCGCCGATCTCGAGCGTCCGGGCAAAGACCGCGTCCGAGCGGCCCGCCTCCTCCGCACCGACCCCGCCAAGGTCCAACTCCCCCGCCAGCCGCCCCAGAACCCCCATGGCCCGCATCTTGCGCATGTGCCGGGGGATGGATTTCGGCCCAAGCGCGATGATCCCGAAACGGTCCGCGCGCGCCAGCGCAGTCAGGATCCCCGCCTCCTGTATCCCGATCACGGGCTTGGCCGTCAGGCTGCGCGCAAGGTCTAGACCGGGATCCGAGAAACAGGCGATCACATAGGCATCCGCCCCCGGATCGGCCTTGATCCGCTCGGCCACATGCAGGCCCGCGCGGCTCACATCCTCCTCCGTCATGATCGTGGCGGGCCCCTCCGGGATGTCGATGCAGTCAAAGGTCGCGCCGGAAAACCCCGCCAAAGCGTCGCGCAAACCCTCCGTCACCCCTGCCGAGGAATTGGGATTGATGACGAGGATCCGCGTCATGGCCGGATCGCCGCGCCGAAATTCGTCGCAGGGTCCATTTCCGGGACGACTGGGGCCGTCGGTGGCACGGCATAGGGCGCGCGGGCGACAAACCGGCCCCTGCCCCGCTCCGCCTTGAGGGTGCGCCCCTCGATCACCGTGTCGCCCCGGCTCATCACATGCACCGGCCAACCGGTCAGGCGCATCCCCTCGAAGGGTGTGTAATCCATCGCGTCATGCTGATCTGCGGCGGTGACGACCCGCGTCTCCTCGGCATCCCAGATCGCGATATCGGCATCGTATCCCGGCAGGATCGCGCCCTTGCGGTCCATCCCGAACACCCGCGCCGCATTCGTCGAGGACAGCGCCACGAAATGCTGAAGCGTGATCCGGCCCGCAACGACCCCTTCGGAAAACAGGTAAGGCAACCGCGCAGCGATCCCCGGCATCCCGTTGGCGATGGCGGGATAGGGCGGCGCCTCTCCCTTGGCGAACTTGCCGCTCGCGTCGAACCGGTAGGGCGCATGGTCGGACGACACGCTGTCGAAGGTTCCGATCCGCGCATGCCGCCAGAGCACGTCTTGCGTGGCGTGATCCCGCAAGGGCGGCGAACAGATGTATTTCGCCCCCTCCATGCCCGGCCGGTCCAGATCGTCCCGGGTAAAGGCCAGATATTGCGGGCAGGTCTCGGAATGGATCGGCAGGCCGGCGGCCCGTGCGCGCGCCACCAGTTCCGCGCCCTCGGGTGTCGAGACATGCACGATGAACAGCCCCGCACCGACCAGCGTAGCCAGCGAAATCGCGCGGTTGATGGCTTCGGCTTCCGCGATGCCGGGGCGGGAAACGGCATGGTATCTGGGCGCGGTCAGCCCGGCCTCGGCAAGGCGCGCGTTCATCCATTTGACCATGTCGTTGTTTTCCGCATGAACCATGGTCAGCGCGCCATGCTTGCGCGCGACCGTCAGGATATCGAGCATCCCGCGGTCGCCAAGGTTCATCAGGTCATAGGTCATGAAGACCTTGAAGGAGGTGATCCCGCGCGCAAAGGCGCGTGGCAATTCCTCCTCCAGCACGGATGGCGTAGGGTCCGAGATGATCAGGTGATAGGAATAATCCAGCACCGAATGGGGTGCCGCTCGCCCGTCATAGGTGGCGATCACCTCATCCACCGATTGCCCGCGATGCTGCGCGGCAAAGGGAATGAAACTGGTGTTGCCGCCGAAAGCCGCCGAGACGGAGCCGGTGTAATAATCATCCGCCGTCATCAACCCGGTGGAGCTTTCTTGCGCGATATGGGCATGCGCCTCGATCCCGCCGGGCAGGACCAGCCGACCGCCCGCATCCACCCGCCGCCCGCCGCCGGTGATCTTGTCGGCCAGCGCCGCGATCTTGCCCCCGGTGATGCCGATATCGCCCACCCATGTCTCGCGCGGGGTGACGATGGTGCCGCCGTGAATGACCGTATCGAATTCCATGCGCTGCCGCCCCTGTCTGTCGCCGCTCCATCGCTGCTCCGCGATCATGCGTCAGACGCGCGCGGGTGCAAAGCGGCTTTCGGCCCCCGGCTCCTCAGGCCGCGGCGGCTAGATCGGGCAGAACCTCGGCAGGGTCCATCCCGCGTTTCTGGGCGCTGGCGCGCACCGCGTCGCGCAAGGCGGCGCTGCGCGCCAAAAGCCGCCGGAACCGCGTCTCGTCCAGCACCAGAAGCGTCGAGGGCGCGATGGCCCGCACCTCGGCCCGCCGCGATTTCTTGAGCAAGATGGCCATCTGTCCGAACATCTCCCCCCGGCCCAAACGCCATTCCTGCCCCGCCACCTCCAGTTCGACCGCCCCCGAGGCGATGAAGAACACGCTTTTGGCCGGGCTGTCCTTTTGCAGCAGCACATCGCCCGCGTTCACATAGCGCGTGCGGAACGCCCGGCAGAGCCGCTCCAGCGTGGCCTCGTCCAGATCCGAGAACAAAGCGAACTGGCGCACCAGCTCCTCCCGGCGCAGCGTGATGTCGAGCTTGGGCCGCGCCTCGGCGACGGCACGGCGCGCGGCCAGATCGGCCATCAGCGTCGTGTACACCTCCGCCCCGATCAGCCCGTCCTCGCGCATGGCCGCGTATTCGCGTTCCTCCAGCCGCAGGGCGCTGCGCCGGATGAACCGCCGCTCCAGCTTCTCGGCATAGCCCGGATATTGCAGGCGCAATCCTTCCAGCGCGGTTTCCACCGCCTCGACCCGCCGCGACAACAGCTCTTGCAGCAATTCCGCCACCCGGCGCCCGTGGATGCGGCGGATGCGGCCGTCGATGAACCCGTCCAGATCGCGCAAAATCAACCGTTGCGCCAGCAAACGCTCGAACCGATCCGCCGTCAGCCGGGCCAGCGGCCCGGACAGGCCCACCCGGCTGTGCAACAGAACGGCGGCACGAAAGCCCGGCCCATAGGCGACGCTCCTGCGCGCGGCGCGCTGGTAGTCTAGCCGCCCGCCGGTCCGCGTCGCCTCGATCAACCGGTCGGCATCCGACAACACCTGTTCGGCCATGCGGGAGGAAATCGTGCGGTCGCGGACCCGCGCAAGGATCATGTCCCGTTCCCGGCCCGCCAGCGCGATCAACCCCAGCGTAATCCGGTCGCGGTCGAGGATGTCGGCGCTTTCCTCGGCGGCGCTCACGGCCTCGTCCAGCCGCTCACCAAACCGTTTCGCCTCGGACCGCACGACCTCCCGGGGTAGATCGTAGTTTTCCGTCGTGCGCGCCACATCCTCGCGCACGGTCTGAAGCGCCACGGCGACGACCTGCCGCGACAGCGCCTCGTCGATCGGTGTCAGCTTGTCGAGACCCAGCCGCCGGATCACCCAGCGCAGCGTCGTGCCCTGCACCATCAGCGTATAGAGGGTGAACCCGGTGGCAAGGATACCCACCACCCGCTTCACCTCGACCGGCACCCGCAAGCTTTCCGTCACCGCCAGCGCCAGCGCCAGCGTGACCGCCCCGCGCAATCCCCCCCACAAGATCGCCACCCGGTAGGGCCGTTCCACCGGCGGCGACAACCGCAAGAGCGTGAGCAAGGGTAAAAGTCCGAACAAGATGACAAGCCGCGCCGCCAGCGCCGCCACGATCACCACGAGGATCAGCGCGAAATCGCCCGGCCGGACGCCTTCCAAAAGGCGCGGGATCAACAGCGCGGCGAGAATGAAGATGAGCGCGCTCGCCCAATAGGCCAGAAGGTCCCAGACCTCGCGCAGATTGGCCCAGGCCTGCGGCGGCAACCGCCCCGGCCCCGTCAGGTTCAGCGTCAGGCCCGCCGCCACCACCGCGATCACGCCCGAAGCGCCCACCGCCTGCTCCGCCCCGATATAGGCGAGATAGGGCAAGGCGACCGAGATGGAGATCTGCGCCCGCTCGTGCCGCGCGAATTGCGCCATCACCCAGACCGCCAGCCGCGCAGCCAGCCATCCGGTCAACGCACCGCCCGCGATCAAGATCGGAAAGCGCCCCAGCGCCTCGCCCAGATCGGGGTCCGGAACGCCCAGCATGACAAAACCCATGAACAACCCGAAGAGCGCGATGGCCGCCGCATCGTTCAGAAGGCTTTCGCCCTCGATGATCCGCGCCAACCTGCGCGGCGCGGAAATCGAGCGGAAAATCGACACCACCGCCGAGGGGTCCGTGGTCGACACGATGGCACCGACCAAGAGACAGGCGGCAAGCGGCAGCGCACTGACCCAGGACAGCGCATAGCCTATCCCCAGCGTCGCCACCACGACCGCGACCACCGCCAGCACAAGGATCGGCACCCAATCATCGATCATCCGCCGCAGGTTCATCCCCAACGTGGCCTGAAACAGCAGCGTGGGCAGAAAGACATAGAGAAACACGTTCGACCGGATCGGCAGGCCCAGGATCGCCTCCGCCGCCGGGTTCAGCGCATCGGTCAGTTCGGTCCGCAGGAAAAACGCCGCCCCCGCCCCGATCAGGATGCCCAGAATGGCAAGGATCACGCTTTGCGGAAAGCCCAGCCGCGCGGCCAAAGGCTCCGACGCGCCGATCACGAGGAACAGCGAGGCAATGACCGTGGTGACAAGAACGATATCCATGTCCCTGACATAGCACAGGATTTGCAGGCTGCACCGCAGAAACCGGCGCTTTTGCCCTGCCCCGGCCCCGGAAGAATGGCCTCGCGGCAATGACCGCGCCTCACTGCCGCATTTCCCCTCCCGCGTGGGCCGTGGACGGCTCGACACGGCCTGCCGCATCGTGTTTGCCTTGTCACGACTCCGGCGCCACGCCGCCCAGCCACAGGATTTGCGCCGCCATGACCATCCCCTTCTTCGACGGCCACAACGATCTGCTCCTGCGCCTGTCCCGCCGCCCCGAAGCGCGCCACGCGCTCTGGCTCGAAGACAGCGGCGAGGGGCATCTCGACCTGGCCCGGATGCGCGCAGCTGGCTTTGCCGGCGGGTTCTTTGCGATCTTCGTCCCCACACCCGCACCGGGCGCGCCACAAGCCTTCGCGATGCCCGACCCGCCCTATGACAAACCATTGCCGCCCCTGATGGATCATGTCGCGGCCCAGCCGCCCGCGCTGGCCATGGCGGGCCTTCTGCATTGGATGGAACGCAGCGCACCCGAGGATTTTCGCCTCTGCCGCAGCGCATCCGACCTGCGTGCGACCATGGCCGCGGGCAAGATCGCCGCCCTGATGCATCTGGAAGGCGCCGAGGCGATCGGCCCCGATCTTGACGCGCTCTACCTCTGGCACGAGATGGGCCTGCGCTCTCTCGGACCGGTCTGGAGCAGGCCCACGATTTTTGGCCACGGCGTGCCCATGGCTTGGCCCGGTTCGCCCGACACCGGGCCCGGCCTGACCGAAAAAGGCCGCGATCTCGTCCGCCTCTGCGACGAAATGGGCATCGTGATCGACCTGTCGCACCTCAACGAGAAAGGCTTCGACGACGTGGCCCGGATCAGCACGGCACCGCTTGTCGCGACCCACTCCAACGCCCATGCCATCTGTCCCTCGACCCGCAACCTGACCGACCGGCAATTGCACGTGATCCGCGAAAGGGGCGGCATGGTCGGGCTGAATTTCGCGACCTTCTTCCTCAATCCCGACGGACGGCCCGCCCGCGACACGGGCTTTGACCCGATGCTGCGCCACCTCGATCACCTCCTCACCCATCTGGGCGAAGATCACGTCGGCCTCGGCTCCGATTTCGACGGCTGCACCACACCCGCGGTGATCGGCGATGTGACCGGTGTGCCGCGCCTCTTCGACGCGATGGCCGCCCATGGCTACGATGCCCCGCTCATCGCCAAACTCGCGCGCGACAACTGGCTTGCCTGCCTCGACCGGTGTCTTGGCTGATCGCACTTGACTAACGACGAATATGACACTGATGTCATATTCATGTCTTCAGGCCACGCCCCAACCCATCTTGCCTTTTCAGACTGGCTTGCGCAGGGACGCGACACCCTGCCCAAGGGTGAGCGCACCCGCCGCGACCTGATGATCGCAGGGGCCGAGCTGTTGGCCAGCCAACCGCTCGTCGCCCTGACGGTCGCCGCCACTTGCGCGCGCACCGGCGTCGCGCATGGCACCTTCTACATCCATTTTTCCAACCGCAACGCGCTGGCGGGCGCCGTGCTTCAGGCCTTCGTCGATTACCTTCAGGATGTGATGCGCGCCGCGGCAAAGGGCGCGCCCGAACCGGTGCGCGCGACGACCGCCGCCTACATGCGGCTTTTCGCGGACAACGCAGGCCTGATGCGCTGCCTTCTGACCGGGGGCGATGCCCTGCCCGCTGCACAATCCGCCTTTCAGCGCCTCAACCACGACTGGGCCACGACCGTCGCCAATGCCGCCCGCCGCCGCCATGGCGCCGCCGCTCGGGCCGAGCCCGACCTGATGCGCCGCGCCCTCGCGCTGGGGGGCATGGTCGACCAATACCTGACCGCCCTGCATGTGACCCAAGACCCGGCGCTCGTCGCCCTCTCGCAAGATCCCGAAACCCTGCTCGACCTCTTCACCGACCTCTGGACCAAAGGCATGGCCCCATGAGCCTGATCCAAGACGCCCACAAGATCCCCCTGCCCGAGCTTGCCGCCCACCGCCAAACGGCGTGGGAGGTTCAACGCGCCCATGTCCTGGCCTCACCCTTTTACCGCGCGCTCTGGGATGGGCAGGAGCCGCCCGAACGGCTCGAGGATCTGCCGCGCCTTCCCCTGTCGGACAAGGCGGGGCTGCGCCTGTCCCAGGCGACAAACCCGCCCTTTGGCGACTACCTGACCACACCTACAGACCGCGTTTCCCGTGTCCACCGCACCTCCGGCACCACGGGCCAAGCGATGACGCTCGCCCTCTCGGCCCGCGATTGCGAGATCACCGAAATCGTCGGCGCGCGCGCCCAATCCCTCGCCGGTCTCGGCCCGGGCAGGATCGTGGTGCATTGCCTGAACTACCAGATGTGGATGGGCGGCCTGACCGATCACATGACGCTGGAACGCACCGGGGCCACTGTCGTGCCCTTCGGCGTCGGCTCCACAGCGCTGCTCGTGCGCACAATCCGCGAGCTTGGCGTCACCGCCATCTCCTGCACCCCCTCCTACCCCGCCGTCCTCGAACGCGTTCTGGCCGAACACTTCCCCGGCCTCGCCCCGTCTGATCTGGGGCTGCAACTTGGCCTGTTCGGGGGTGAGCCGGGCCTCGACGATCCCGCGCTCCGCGCGCGGCTCAAGGCGACGTGGGGGATGGAGCCGCGCAACGCCAATTACGGCGTCTCGGATGTGTTTTGCAATTTCGCCGCCCAATGCGACCACGACTCCGACCTGCATTTCGTCGCCCATGACGTGCTGCACGCCGAACTGATCGATCCCGACACGGCCGAGCCCGTGACGCTCGCGGCCGGTGCGACCGGTGAACTGGTCCTCACCCATCTCGCCCGTGACTGCCAACCGCTGGTGCGCTTTCGCACCGGCGATATCGTGACGATCACCGGCACCGATCCCTGCGCCTGCGGCTGTACCGGGTTCCGCTTCCGCGTCGTGGGGCGCAGCGACGACATGGTTGTCGTGCGCGGCCTCAACATGTTCCCCACCATGGTCGCCGCCGTCCTGACCGGTTTTCCGGAACTCTCGGGCGATTACCGCATCATCCTTGACACGCCACCGCCCTATGACAGCCTGCCGGTTCATGCCGAACTGGCCCGCGGCGCACGCGACGACGGCACCCTTGCCCCCCGCATCGCCTCCGCCCTCAAGGCGCAGCTGGGCGCCACCGCCACCGTTACCCTCCTGCCTCCGGGCAGCTTTCCCGTCACCGAGGGCAAGACCGCCCGCGTCATCAGGGGCAAACCATGACAGATTTTACCTATTCAACCGTCCTCTCCACCCTCACGGGCGACGGCGTCCGCACCATCTCGCTCAACCGCCCGGGATCGCTCAACGCGATGAACCGCGCGCTGATCGACGATCTGGCCCGCGCCATAGATGACGCCAACGCCTGCCCCGACTCGGGTGCCATCGTGCTCACTGGCGAAGGCCGCGCTTTTTGCGCGGGCGACGACCGGCGCGAACATGTCCACCCTGAGACCGAAGGACAGGCCCGCGACCATGTCGAGGCGATCCAAGCCGTCACCCGCGCCCTCGTTCTGGGCGCGAAACCCGTGGTCGGCGCCATCAACGGCTGGGCCGTCGGCGGCGGCTTCGAATGGGCGCTGAACTGCGATTTCCCGATCTGGGCCGAAAGCGCGCGGGCGTTCTTCCCCGAGGTGTCGCTCAATGTCTTTGTCACCGGCGCCGTGACCACGATCCTGCCCGCCATCGTGGGCCCCGTGAAAGCGCGGGAAATGCTTTATCTGGGCGAACGCTACACCGCCGCCGATCTTCTGGCCTGCGGCGTCGCGTGGAAAGTCGTCCCCGATGCCCAGCTGATGACCGAAGCACAGGCCACCGCCGCCCGCCTCGCCGCCCTGCCGCCCCTGTCGCTGCGCGCGATGAAGCGCGTCCTGACGCAGGCAGGCGGTGACGCGATCGACCGCGCGCTGACGCTGGAGACGGAGGCGACCATCGCCTGTTTCCTCGACCCCGAAACGACGCGGCGCATCACGGCCTTCTGAGCAAGGGTTTTTGCAATTCCCGTGCGTCTCGGGCCGTCCTGTGATACAAGATGATGTCCGCAGCCGATCCATCGCCTGCGGGGTCATCCGGGCGACCCGCCCGGCAGTCCTTGGAAGGACAGCCCATGACATCCCTGAAACGAACAAAGATCCGGGCCGCACCCGCGGGCCGGATGAACGCGTTGACCGAATCCTGGAAAAAGGCCTTCGACGCCCGCATAAGAACGGCCGCCCTCACCCGCCGCCTGCCACCCGGGCGCCACCCGGTAAAGCTTCAGACGCCTCTCCCAAAGGGTGCCCGGAAATAAAAGCGCAACCACGGCACTGAGCCCCTTGTGCCGGGACGACAAAGCGCCCATGTGTTTGGGGCTAACGTTATTCTTTTCGAACCGCTGCTTCCCGTTCATCCGGCTCTCAGTTGATCGATCCAGACTGATATTGCCGAGTTGCCGCATCCTGCGGGCATCATAGAACAGGAGTCCACGGATATGGCCAATGGCACCGTGAAATGGTTCAACAATACCAAAGGTTTCGGCTTCATCGAGCCCGCGAATGGCGGACGTGATGTCTTCGTTCACATCTCTGCCGTCGAACGCGCGGGCCTCACCGGCCTTGCCGACGCGCAGAAGGTGACCTTCGACATGGAACAGGGCCGCGACGGCCGCGAAAGCGCGATCAACCTCGCTCTCGCCTGATCCGATACGGGGCGGGCTCCCTCACCGGGGCCCGCCACCGACACGACGCCCTTGGCGTCCCCCCGGTGCCCGGCCTAGCGCGGACCTGCAAAGGCCTCCAGCCGCAGCCCAGCCCCTTCCAACGCTTTGCGCAGATCGCGGGCCAGCTTTACCGCTTCCGCCCCGTCCCCATGCAGGCAGATCGTGTCGATCCGCGTGGGCAGCCGCTTGCCGCTTTCGGCGATGATCGCGCCCGCCTCCAGCATCTTCAGGATACGCTCGGCGGCCAATGCCCCGTCATGGATCACCGAACCGGGCTTGCGCCGGTCGACCAGCCGCCCGTCCTCCTCATAGGCGCGGTCGGCAAAGATCTCGCAGGCGATCCGCGCGCCCAGATCCCGCGCCGCAACCTCCTGCGCCGTGCCCGCCAGAACCATCACGATGATGTCCGGATCGACAGCCAGCGCCGCCTCGTAACAGGCCCGCGCCAGCCCCTCATCCTCGGAGGCCATGTTGGCCAGCGCCCCGTGCAGCTTCAGATGCCGCACGGCACCCCCCGCCGCCCGCGCCATGGCCTGCGCCGCCCCCAGCTGATAGGCGACCGAATGGCCAAGGCTCCGCCGGTCCATGTCGATCCGCCGCCGCCCGAAGCCTTGCAGATCGGCAAAGCCCGGATGCGCGCCGATCCCCACGCCCTTCGCCACAGCCTCTGCCATCGCGCCGGCCATCACATCGGGGTCGCCCGCGTGAAACCCGCAGGCGATATTGGCCGAGGTCACGATCTCCAGAAGGGCCGCGTCGTCCCCCATGCGCCACGGGCCAAAGCTTTCGCCCATATCCGCGTTCAGATCGACCGTTTCCTGCATATTCACTCCCCCGCCGTGACGCCGCTGATGAGTTGATAGGACAGAAGATCGCGCATGTCCCACGGATCGCGCACCAGCCGCGTGATCCGTCCGGGGAGCGCGCGCAGCGTATCGGCCGCCGCGCGTTCGGCGGCCAGCGCCGCGTCCCGGTCCACGAACCTTATCCGCATCTCCGCCCCCGCCGGCGCCTGCGCCGCGCGCGGCATATCGCAAGGCAGGATCGTCCCGATCCGGGGATAGCCGCCCGTGGTCTGGCATTCGACCAAAAGCACCATGGGCACCCCGTCGCCGGTGATCTGGATATCGCCCGGAACCACGATTTCGGACACGATGGACAGACCCGCCCGGCTCTGGAACCCCGCGCCGTCAGGGATCAGGCGCAGGCCCATCCGGTTGCCGCGCGCATCGCGGGCAAAGCGCGTCCCCTCGAACCGCGCCACATCCTCGGGCGAAAACATCGCCGTCTGCGGCCCCATGACCGCGCGCAGCTCCCCACCGGCGAAACGATCCTCGGCGCTCAGGCAGAGCCCCACCTCGCCGCCCGGATCATCGCCCGCGGCCAGCCGGTCGCCCACGCGCAACACCCGTCCGATCCCGGCAGACAGATGCGCGCCCCGCGCCCCCAGAACCTCCGGCGCATCGAACCCGCCGCCCACATGCAGATAGCCATAGACCCCGGCCAGAACCGGCCCGATCTCCAACACCTGGCCTGCCCGCATCAGGTGCGAGGCCCCCCAAGCCAGCGGCGCGCCCTCGACACTCGCTCGCATCGGCGCACCGGTCAGCGCGATCCGCAAATCGCCCGTCGCCTCGAAGGCACCGCCCATCCCGGCCATCTCGACGGCGGCCAGATCGCCGCCCTGCCCCAAGAGAACCGCCCCTTCGGCCAGCGCCCTTGGGTCCGCGGCCCCGCCCCGCGACAATCCCTGCCCCAAGAACCCGGGGCGCCCGCCGTCTTGCAGGCTCATCGCAGGGCCTGCGCGCTGCACGATCAACGCCCGGCTCACGGCAGAACCTCCGCCACCGCGCCGCCCTGCGGATCCTCGCGCAGCCGCTCGAACCTCTCGCGATCCACCGGCTCGAACACGACCTCGTCACCGGGCCGCAGCACGAACGGCTCCTCGCTCTCGGGCCGAAACGGGCGGAGCGCCGTGCGCGCCACCTGCCGCCAGCCCGTTGGCGCGGCGGTGGAAAACAACGTCATCTGCCGGATCGCCACGACCAGCGCGCCAACCTCGGCCCGTGGCGTCAATTCCGTCTGGCGCGGGATCGCCCAATGTTCCGGCAATTCGCCCAAATAGGGCTGTCCCGGCGCAAACCCGATGGTCTGGACACGCAGCCGCGTTGCCGTGATCTCGGCCACGGCCTGATCGGGGTCGACCCCTGCCAGCCCTGCCGACTCGGCCAGTTGCGGCGACAAATCCCCGCCGAAAACCGCAGGCACCCGCCAGATCCGTCGCCCGCCCGGCAGCGGCTCGGCGCTCCAGTCCCGTCTTGCGACCAGATCCTCCAGCCGCGCGCGCAGCGCGCCCGCATCCACGCCCAAAGCATCGAACCGCAGGTAGGTGGAGACCAAGGCCCCCGTCACCTCCTCGACCCCCGGCCAATCCTCGCGCAAGATGGCATGGCGCAGCGCCAGCGCCGCCCGGTTCGCAGGTTCGCTCAAGGCATCGCCGAACCGCACCAGCAGCCCGTCGAGCCCCAGCCAATCGATGCGCGGATAATCCGCGCCGGAATGTCGTGATGCCTGTCCCATATCCTCGGGGCGCAGGCTATCGCAGCGTCACGCCAAGGAACAGGGGCGGCGGCCCCTTCAGCCCAGAAAGCCGAAATCGGGATGCAGCGCGAACCGCCAGTTGCGCCGCGGCCCTGCCATGACGTTCAGGTAATACATCTCGATCCCATGCGGCGCGGCGCAGGGATGATGCCCCTTCGGCACGAGCACCACATCGTGATCGGCCACCGCCATCGTCTCGTCGAGGCTCAGATCGTCCGTGAACACCCGCTGGAGGCCAAAACCCTGCGCCGGATTCAGCCGGTGGTAATAGGTCTCTTCCAGATAGGTGATGTTCGGGAAATCATCCACGTCATGCCGATGCGGCGGATAGGAGGACCAATGCCCCCCCGGCGTATAGACCTCCGTCACCAGCAAGCTGTCGGCCAGGTCGCGCCCTTCCATGGCGATGTTGTGGATGTGGCGCAAATTGGTTCCCGCGCCCCGATCCTCCAGCGCGATGCCCTCAGGCCCCAACCGCTGCGCGGGCCGCCCGCCGGGGCTGGGCGCGGTGCAGACGGCCAGCACGCATTCGGTCGTGGCCACGGCCCGCCAATCCGATCCGGGCGGGACGTAAAGCGCGTGCGGCGGGATGCGCTCGAAGACGCTCAACCGCTCCCCCATTTCCCCGAATTCCTCGCCCGAGGCCGTCACACCCGCGCGCCCCTCGACCAGCACAAGGATCGCCTCGCGCCCGTCGAGCTGCCCCTGCGCGGTCTCACCGGGGGCCAACCGCCACAGATCGAACCCGACAAAAGACCATCCCGCCGCCTCGGGCGTGATCGCATGGACCTGTCCCGATCGACCCACAGGCTTGCGCAACAAATCCGCCATCACGGCCTCCGTTTGGCCGCATGGGCCCGAAGTGCTGTCTCGAAAGCCTCCACCGTCCAGCCCTCGCCCAAGGCACGCGCCATCAGCGCAGCCTGCGTTTCGGGCGCCAGACCGCCCACGGGTGGATCCGTATCGAGATTGGTGGGAAAGGCATAGCCCTCCGCCGCCGCGCCGATGGCCGCTGCGATCTCTGCCGCATCGATCCGCCCCGCAGCCTTCAACCGCAAAAGCGCGGGGTAAAGCGCGCGGCACATGGCCATCCGGTCCACCGCCTCCATCGCCCGCCCAAAGGCGGAGCTGACTTGAACAAGGTTCGCCATCCTGTTGATATTGGATGATATGTTATCCCCTGCCGCATGATAGAGCGCGGGGTTGAAGAACAGCGCATCACCCTTTTCCAGCGGCATTTGGACGGCATGGTCCCGGAAATACTCCGCCACCTCCGCCCGCCGATAGGCCATGTAGCCGCCCGCGACCTGCTGCGAATAGGGCAACAGCATCGTCGGCCCGCTTTCGACCGGCATGTCGCAATGTGCAATCGCGCCCTGCAGCGTCATCACCGCCGACAGCGCATGCACATGCGCCGGAAACCGCGCCGCCACCTCCGCCGTTTGAAACCCCAGATGATAATCCCGATGCGGGCTTTGCGCCCGCCCACCGGGCCGGACAAGGTTCACCTGCGCCGTCATCTGGTGGAACGGGCCGAGCCACGCCTCGCACACTGCGTCGATCACCGGATTCCCGAAATAGAGCGCGAAACCCTCCGGATCCTCCAGACACAGCTTTTGCAAGCTGTTCCAGATCCGGTCATTCGCGCCTGCGGCGGCGAAATGATCCGCCCCGCCGCCGCCCGCGGCCTTTTCCTGCGCGATCACGGCCTCGTAAACCGCCGTCGCCCGGTCGATCACGCCCGTATCAGCATAGGCAGCCTTCAGGACCAGAACCCCCGGCCCCTGCCCCAGAACCCAGGCCCATTCCGCCATCAGCTCGCGCCGCGCCAGCCCGTCGGCCAGCCATCTGCGCATCGCCTTGATGTCATAGACAGGGATGTTCTTGTGCACCTCCGACGCGCGCGGCACCTCGGTCCGCTCCAGCCGCCGCCCGGTCAGCGCCGCCAGTTCCGCCAGATCGCCGCTCTCGGCATCGAAATAGCCCGCATCCCGCATCGCTCAGACCGTGCCGCCGAGCGAGCCTTCCAGCTCCACCATGTCCTGACCGCCCGCCATCAGATCCTGCAATTCGCCGGGCGTGATCTGGCCGCGCTGCGCCGTGCCCAGCGTCTTGCCCCGGTTGAGCACCGTGAACCGATCCCCCACCGCCATAGCATGGCGCACGTTATGGGTGATGAAGACGATCCCGATCCCCGTCTTGCGCACCTTGTCGATGGTCGCCAGCACATTGGCGGTCTGCCGCACACCCAGCGCGCTGGTCGGTTCGTCGAGGATCAGCACCTTCGCCCCGAAATAGACCGCGCGCGCAATCGCCACCGTCTGCCGCTCGCCGCCCGACAACGTGCCCACCGCCTGATCGGGCGAGCGCAGGTTGATGCCCATCTTGCGCATCTCCTCCATCGTCACCTCGTTGGCGGTCTTGAAATCCATGAACTTGAGCGGCCCGACCCGGCGCACGGGTTCCCGCCCCATCCAGAAATTCCGCGTGACGCTCATCAGCGGGATCATGGCAAGGTCTTGGTAAACCGTGGCGATCCCCGCCTCCATCGCATCGCGGGGGCTGGCGAAATCCATCCGTTTTCCTTCGAACAGGATCTCGCCCCGCGTGGGCTTGTGCACCCCCGACATGGTCTTGATGAAGGTCGATTTCCCCGCGCCATTGTCGCCAAGCAGGCAATGGCATTCCCCGGGCCGCACGTCGAAACTGACCCCGTTCAGCGCGATGACCGGGCCGAAATGCTTCTCGATGTCGCGCATTTCCACGATGGGATTGTGATCATAGGACGACATCAGCGTTCCCCCGTGATGATGCGGCGAATGTAGGTGTTCAGGATCACCGCGAAGAGCAAGATCACCCCCAGGAACACCCGGAACAGGCTCGATTCCACGCCGGCAAAGAACAGCCCCTGCTGCACCACGCCAAAGATCAACGCCCCCAGCGCCGCCCCGATGACCGAGCCATAGCCGCCGGTCAGCAGCGCGCCCCCGATCACCACCGCGATGATCGCCTCGAATTCCTTGAGGAGCCCCCGATCCGCCCCCGCCGATCCGAATTCCATCACCTGACAGGTGGCAAAGACACAGGCGCAGAAGGCCGTGAACATGAACATCAGGATCTTCACCCGGTTCACCGGCACACCGACATAGCGCGCCGCCTGCGCATCGCCCCCCGCCGCGAAAACCCAGTTGCCGAACTGCGTCCGCGTCAGGACAACATGGGCCACTGCGACCAGCGCCAGCGCCCAGATGATCAGCATCGGGATACCGTCCACGATGGGCTCACCCGCGCGCGTGCCACGCTCGAACACGTCGATCGCCCCGATGGAGGCCAGCCAGTCAAAGACGAACCCGAATACCTTGCCGCCGAAGACCGGGGCCAGCCAATCGCCCTCGGCCGCGCGGTCGATGCCGCCGATGATCGTCTGCCGCTCGATCAGCTGCGGGAAAAAGATGGTGAAACCGCGCAGGATGAACAGGAAGGCCAGCGTGACGATGAAGCTCGGCAGCCCCGTGCGTACGACGATCCAGCCGTTGACCGCCCCGATGGCCACACATAACGCAAAGGTCAGCAAGATCGCGATCCAGACCGGCCAGCCCAGCGTCACCGCCATGATGGCGATGGACATGCCCGCGAACCCGATCATCGAGCCCACCGACAGGTCGAATTCGCCCGCGATCATCAACATGCAGGCGCCGACCGCGATGATCACGAATTGCGCCGACACGGTCGACCAGTTCAGCACGCCTTGCGCGTTGAACATCCCGCTGTCGCCCGCGAAAACGATGAAGAAGACAAAGACCGCGATGGTGCCGACGATGGCCCCCAGCTCGGGCCGGATCAGCGCCCGGCGCAGCCGCGATGTCTCCTTGACGCGTTCGTCGATGGTGCCCATGGCCTCCGACATCCCTCACCCCTCCCCGTCAGGTCATGAAAAGGGCGGGCACCGCGCGCGGCCCCGCCCCTTGTCACAGGTTCAGCGGTATTCGCCCGCGAATTGCTCCACCATCTCGAGCGCGTCTGCGGTCACGAAACCGGGGCCCGAGTTGATGTTGTTGCCCGGCAGCACGCCAAAGCGGTGGTAGTTCGTCATCACGACGACAGGCAGATAGGCCTGCAGATAAGGCTGCTGGTCGATCCCCCAGGCGATGACGCCATCGCGGATGCCCTGCACGATGTTCTCGCCCAGGTCGAAGGTGCCGAAATAGATGTCGCCCGCCAGACCCATCTGCTCCAGCGCAAGGATGGTCGGGTCGGCGCTGGTCGGGCCCAGCGTCAGCACGGCATCGGTTTCCGGGTTGGCGTTCAGATAGGCCATCACGCGGTTCTGGATTTCCGCCGGGTCCTGCCCGCTGTCGATCATCTGGTTGCCCAGTTCCACGCCCAGACCATCGGCAAAGCCCTGGCAGCGCTCGGTCGAAGACGGGCTGGAGATGTAGTGGTTCACGCACAGGAAGCTGCCCACGCCATCGCCCGCCGCGCGCAGACCGGCGGCGTAACCTGCGTCATATTCCGGCTGGCCCACATACATCAGCGCGCCGACCTCGCGCGCCTGTTCCGGCGTGCCCGAGTTGATGATGATGACATCGATCCCGCTGTCCACGGCGGCCCGGATCGGACCGGACAGGACATCGGGGTCTGCCAGCGTGGTGATGATCCCATCGGGGCCGCTTGCTGCCGCCTGCTCGATGATGCGCGCCATATCGGCCAAATCGCCGGTCGGCGGGTTGCGGTATTCCACCGTCACGTCCATCTGCTCGCCCGCCAGCGCAAGGCCGTTCTTGATCGTGTTCCACCAGCTGTCGCTGTCGGGCGCATGGCTCACCAGCACATAGCGCTCGCCATCGGCCTGCGCCGCACCCGCCAGCGTGGCGGCGGCGACGGCGGTGGCCGCCATCGTTTTCAGCAATGTCTTCATGATGTCCTCCCAAACATGTCTCGGGGTCTCGCCGGGTCCTCTCCCGTCGCGCCCTTGATGAACCCTAGCCCCGAATCGGACGTTTTGCAACCGGTTGCAAAATACCGTGATCCCGCGCAGACTTGTCCGGCGGCACCGACCGTATAAACAGGATGTGGGACCAGACGGACTTTGCAGATGGCGGCAACCCTCAAGGATGTGGCAGAACGTGCGGGCGTGTCGCGCTCGGCGGTCTCGCGCACCTTCACCGAAGGCGCCTCCGTCTCGGCCAAGACCCGCGCCAAGGTGGAAAAAGCCGCGCGCGATCTGGGCTACAGCCCCAATGCGCTCGCCTCCTCGCTGACCACGGGCCGCACGAAACTGATCGGGCTGATCTCCAACAACTTCCACAACCCGCTGTTTCTCGAGGTGTTCGACCTTTTCACGCGCGGCCTGCAGGATCGCGGGTTGCGCCCGCTTCTCGTCAATCTCAGCGCCGAGACCGATCCCGCCAATTCGCTCCGGATGCTGCGGCAATATTCGGTGGACGGGGTGATCGTCGCCTCCTCGACCCTGCCGCCCAGCTTCGCCGAAGCCTTCCGCGACGCGGGCCTGCCCGTCGTCCATTCCTTCGGCCGCTACACGACCTCGCCCCATGTCCATGTCGTCGGCATCGACAACATCGCCTGCGGCCGCATGGCCGCCGAGACGCTGATCGCGCGCGGCTACACCCGCGTGGCCTTCATGGGCGGACCGGAAACCGCCACCTCGACGCAGGACCGCGCGCGCGGGTTTTTCGCCAAGCTCGCCGAACATCCCGAGATTGCCGTCAGCACCAGCTACGCCCGCGCCTATTCCTTCGACGCGGGCCGGGTCGAGATGACCCGCCTCCTGATGCAGGACCCCGCGCAGGCCTATTTCTGCGGCGACGATGTTCTCTCCATCGGCGCGCTGTCTGCCATCGAAGAAGCGGGCCTGCGCTGCCCCGAGGATATCGGGATCATCGGGCTGAACGACATGGATATGGCGCGCTGGCAGAACATCGACCTGACCACGATCCGCCAACCCATCCCCGAGATTATCGGCGCCTCGATCGACCTCGTCATCGCCACGATCGAACAGCCAGACCGCCACCCTGAAACCCGGCTCTTTCCTTGCCGCGTGATCGAACGGGGCACGCTGCGCCCGGTGCAGTGACGCACCAACCCGCGCGTCACGGGCGCTTTGCGTGCCGGTTTCGGTAACGACGGGAAAACGACGCGATCACGACAGCATCCCTACAGGATCACGACCGGAACATCGGCGGCCTTGCATCGACCCAAGCCCCCCCATCCTTGGCCGAGGCAACGGCGGCATGAACGGCCGCCATCGACCGCAACCCATCCTCCGCCATGGGCAGACCGTCGCGCTTTTCGCCCCGGATCGCGGCGGCCAGATCGACATAGATATTGGCCACGGCCAGCGGGAACCCCTCGGGATGGGCGATGGCCACGCGCGACAGCCGCGCCGCCTCGTCCGACAGCCCGCTTTCGCCCTTTTCCATGATCTGCGTGCGCCCGCCCACCGGCGTGTAATACACTTGGTTGGGCTGCTCCGATGCCCACCGCATCCCGCCCGTTTCGCCAAAGACCTGGATGTCGAACCCATGCTGCCGCCCGATGGCGACGGACGACGTCCATAGCCGCCCGACCGTGCCGCCGCTCATGCGGAAATTGACCATCGCGTCATCTTCCAAGACCCGGCTCGCAATGGTCGAGGCGAAATCGGCGGACACCCTATCCACCTCATCTCCCACGATAAAACTCGCCATATGCAGCGCGTGGATACCGCAATCGGCGAATTGTCCCGACACGCCCGCCATCGCCGGATCATAGCGCCACCGCACGCGCGGATTATCCGCATCCTGCGCATTTCCGTGATGCCCATGGCTGAAATTCGTGACGACCAGACGCACCTTTCCGATCTGTCCCGTGGCCACCATCTGGCGCATCTCGCGCACCATCGGATAGGCGGAATAACAGTAATTCACCGCGCAGATACGACCGCTGGCCTTGGCCACGCGCACGATCTCCTCGCCCTCTTCGACCGTCATGGTCATGGGCTTTTCGCACAGCACATGGAACCCGGCTTCGAGAAAGGCCTTGGTGATCTCGAAATGCGTGGAATTGGGCGTCGCCACCGTCACAAGGTCGACCCGGTCCGCGCGGCCGCGCTCGCCCTCCAGCATCTCGCGCCAATCGCCATAGGCCCGATCCGCCGCAACGCCAAGCCGCTGCGCATAGGCGCGTCCCTTCTCGGGATCGGCATCCAAAGCACCGGCCGCAAGGGAAAAATTCCCATCCGCCAGCGCGCCTAAACGATGCGCCGGCCCGATCTGGGACCCTTCGCCGCCGCCGATCATGCCCCAGTTGAGCTTCATCGCCTAACCCCCTCAGAAACCGATGCTTTGCAGGTATTCGCGGTTCGCCCGCGCATCCGTGATGGGCGAGACATCCAGCGTCGGGTCGCAATCCTGCTCCACCGTGCACCAGCCCTCGAACCCATGGTCGAGCAGGATTTGCCGCACGGCGGGGAAATCCACGTCGCCCTGGCCCAGGTTGCAGAAAATCCCCTGTCCGCAGGCGTCATAGAACCCGGTGCTTTTCGCGATGGCATCCGCTTTCACGACCGGGTCGATGTCCTTGAAATGCATGTAGGAAATCCGCCCGATATGCCTGCGCATGAAGGCCACGGGGTCAAACCCCGCATAGGAATGGTGGCCGGTGTCGAAACAGATCTTCAGGATATCTTCAGGAACCTCATCTAAAAGCCTCTCAAGCTCCGGCTCGAAATCCATGAACCCAGCGGCATGGGCGTGAATACCGACGGTTAACCCGTAGTCCTCCGCCCCCATCCGCGCCACATGGGCGATACGGTCCCGAAACGCCGCCCATTCGGCGGCATCCATCTGCTCGGCATCCACCGCGCGGCCCGCCGTCGGCGCGCGCCGGGGCGAAATGCTGTCGATCAGCACAAGGTGCCGCGCCCCATGCGCCACCAGCGCCTTGCAGGTCCTGACGGCCCCATCCAGCACGTCATCCCATTGATCCGGATCATGAAACGCCCGGAACACGACGCCGCCGATCAACTCCAACCCATGTTCGTCCAGCGCCTCGGCCAGAACCGCCGGATCCTCGGGCATGAAGCCCACAGGCCCCAGTTCGATGCCCGTATAGCCCGCATCGGCGCAGTCCTTCAGCACCGACCGCCACGGCGGATTGCGCGGGTCATTGGCGAATTCGACGCCCCAGGAACAGGGGGCATTGCCGATGCGGATCGTCATGGAAGCTGAACCTTTCAGGTTGCGGGGACGGAATGCCACCGGCCATCCTCGGCCGCGGCGAAAGCTGTGTCGATGACGCGGGCCACGGCAAGCCCGTCGCGGAACCTCGGCCAGACCGGCTGGCCCGTGTGGATCGCATGCAGGAAATCGCGTGCCTCGATGATGATCTGGTCTTGGTATCCGGTGCCATGCCCCGGCCCCTGGCAAAACGCGCCATAGTCGGGATGCGCAGGACCGGTCAGGATACGGGTGAACCCGCGCGTGGCCTCCGGCCCCTCGGCACGGAACAGATGGACGGCGTTCTGATCTTCCTGATCGAACCGGATGGCACCTTTTGTGCCATGGATTTCATAGGCATAGCCCATCTTGCGGCCCGTTGCGACGCGGCTGAAATACAGATGCCCCATCACCCCGCTGACAAAGCGCACCATCATTTGTCCGTGGTCGTCATTGTCGACCGCGACACCGCCGCGCGCCTCATGCACCGTTTCCACCCGCGCCGACAGCTCCGCGATCGGCCCCATCAACGCCAACGCGCAATTGACCATATGTGGCGACAGATCGCCCATGCAGCCATTGGGCCGCCCAAAGCAGCGCCAATTGGGCGGGGCCTCCGGATCGGCCAGAAAATCCTCGGTATGCTCCCCCCGAAACCAGGTCACATCGCCGATGGCCCCCTCGGCCAACAGCTGCCGCACGAATTGCGTGGCCGGCGTGCGGACGTAGTTGAACCCGATCATATTGGGCAGGCCACTGGCCTCGGCGGCCGCCACCATGGCTTCGGCATCTTCCAGCGACGCGCCCAGCGGCTTTTCGCAAAACACCGGTTTTCCGGCCGCAAAGGCCGCTTCGGCAATCGCGCGATGCGTCGTCTGGGGTGATGCGATCACCACCGCGCCCACCCGCGCATCCGCCACCACCTCGCGCCAATCGCGGCCTGCGCGGGCAAACCCATAGGCGGCGCGATAGCGTTCCGAAGAGGCGGGCGTCGATCCCGCGATCATCTCCAGCCTTGGGCGCAGGGGCGTGTCGAACACCGCGCCGACCGAAGCCATGGCCACGGCATGGGCCTTGCCCATGTAGCCGCCGCCGATCAGGCCGATGCCGATCTCGGGCATATCCTCCCCTCCCTGCCGCAGTCGCATGTTGCAACCGGTTGCAAAATTCGTATCCTGAGTCGGTGCGGCACGCAACGGGCAAACCGGGTAGACACCGGGCACAGGCAGGCGCTGCCGCCACGAGGGAGGGATCAGACATGAGCGACGCAGGCCAAACCATCCGCCTGACCACGGCACAGGCCATCACGCGCTACCTGCTCAACCAGTTCATCGTGATCGACGGTGTCGAAACCCGCATCTGCGGCGGCGGCTTCGGCATTTTCGGCCATGGCAATGTCCCCTGCCTGGGCGAGGCGCTTTACCCCGTGCAGGACGCCCTGCCGCTCTATCGCGGCCAGAACGAACAAAGCATGGGCTTTGCCGCCGCCGCTTACGCCAAATACCACCTGCGCCGCCGCTTCATGTTCTGCACCGCCTCTGCCGGGCCGGGCACGGCGAACCTCCTGACGGCGGCAGCACTCGCCCATGCCAATCGCCTGCCGCTCCTGATGCTCTGCGGCGACACCTTCCTGACGCGCCTGCCCGATCCGGTGCTGCAACAGCTCGAACATTTCGGCAATCCGACGCTTGGGCTTAACGATGCCTTCAAATCGGTCAGCCGCTACTGGGATCGCATCACACATCCCGCGCAAGTGATACAAACCCTGCCCGCAGCACTTGCCACCCTGCTCGATCCCGCCGATTGCGGCCCGGCTTTCCTCGCCCTTCCCCAAGATGTGCAGGGCTGGGCCTATGATTACCCGGTCGACTTCTTCGCCCGCCGTGTCCACCGCATCCGCAGGCAGGCGCCGGACGTGGCCGAAATCGTGGATGCCGCAGCCCTCCTGAAAGGCGCCAAACGCCCCATGATCATCGCGGGCGGCGGCGTGCAATATTCCGGCGCCGTAGCCGAACTGACCGCACTGGCCGAGGCGCATGGCATACCCGTGGTCGAAACCATCGCGGGCCGCGCCAACATGCTGGCGACCCATCCGCTCAATATCGGGCCCCTCGGCGTCACCGGATCGGACAGCGCGAATACCATCGCAGAACGCGCCGACGTGATCCTTGCCGTCGGCACAAGGTTGCAGGATTTCACCACCGGCTCCTGGACGGCCTTTGCGCCGGAGGCGCGCTTCATCGGCCTGAACGCCGCGCGCCACGATGCGATCAAGCATCTGTCGCTGCCGGTCGTGGGCGATGCGAAACTGGGTCTCGCAGCCCTTGGCGCGGCGATGACAGGCTACCAGACACCCGCCGATTGGACCGCCACCGCGCAGGCCGAGCGCCGCAAATGGGACGCCTATGTCGAAGACAACGTGACCCCCGGCAACCGCCCCAATTCCTACGCGCAGGCCATCGGTGTCGTGAACGCGCTCTGCGACAAACGCGACCGGATCGTGACGGCGGCCGGCGGCCTGCCCGCCGAGGTCACGGCCAATTGGCGCACCCTCGACATCGGCACGGTCGACGTGGAATTCGGCTTTTCGTGCATGGGCTACGAGATCGCGGGCGGTTGGGGCGCGCGCATCGCACAGTCGCAGGTCGAACCCGAAAAGGACACGATCGTCTTCGTCGGCGACGGCTCTTACCTGCTGATGAATTCCGACATCTATTCCTCTGTCCTGACGCAGAAGAAACTCATCATCCTTGTGCTCGACAACGGCGGCTTCGCCGTCATCAACAAGCTTCAGAACAACACAGGCCAGGACAGTTTCAACAACCTGATCGCCGATTGCCCCACCGTGCCCGAGCCTTTCCTCGTGGATTTCGAAAGCCATGCCCGCTCCATGGGGGCCGATGCTGTGACCGTCGCAAACCCCTCCGAACTGGCCGAGGCGTTCAAGACCGCCAAGGCGGCCGACAAGACAACCGTCATCGTGATGCAGGTCGACCCCTACGAGGGCTGGACCACCCAAGGCCACACCTGGTGGGAAGTCGGAACCGCCGAGGTGTCCGAAACGGCCTCCGTCCGCGAAAAACACGCCGAGATCGAGGCCAGCCGCGCCCGCCAGCGCCGGGGGGTCTGATCCATGCAGCTCAAGGGCAACCGATTTCTCATCATCGGACGCGCGGGCATGGATTTCTACCCCGACCCGCCCGGCACCAAGACCGAAGAGGCCACGCAGTTCTTCGCCTGCCTGGGCGGATCATCGGCCAATATCGGCGTGGCCATCGTCAAATTGGGCGGCAAGGCCGATCTGGTCACCTGCGTCTCGGATGATGCCATCGGGCGCTTTGCGCTGAACGAGCTTGACCGCTACGGCATCGGCCGCGCCCATGTCCGCTCCGTGGGGGGCGAGGCGCGCAATTCGCTGGCCGTCGTCGAAACCCGGATCGAGGATCACCAATCGGTCATCTACCGCAACGGCGCCGCCGATTTCGAGATGACCACCGCCGATGTCGAGGCCGTGGATTACACCCGCTACGATGCGCTCATCACCACCGGCACGGTGCTGGCCGCCGAACCCTCGCGCAGCGCCGCCTTCCGCGCCTTCGATCTTGCGCGCGCCGCAGGTCTGCCGCTCATCTTCGACATCGACTACCGCCCCTATTCCTGGCCCTCCGCTGACGTCGCAGCCGAGGTCTATTCCCGCGCCGGGGCGCTGTGCGATGTGATCGTGGGCAATGACGTGGAATTCGGCTTCATGGCGGGCGATTACGACCAGGGCCTTGCCAAGGCGCGGGATCTTGTTGCCCAAGGCGCGCAACTCGCCGTCTACAAGATGGGCGAAAAAGGGGCCGTGACCATCACGCCCACGGGCGAGATCACGACCGGCATCTACAAGACCGCCGCGCTCAAACCGACCGGCGCGGGCGACAGTTTCATGGGCGGGCTCGTCTCGGGCTTGGCTTCCGGATTGCCGCTCCGCGACGCGGTTTTGCAAGGCTCCGCTGCCGCCGCAATGGTCGTCTCGCGCGTCGGATGCGCCCCTGCCATGCCCACGCGGGCCGAGCTTGACGATTTCCTTCGCGCGCAGTCCGCGCCTCTCCCCGCCTGACAGGAGCGCCGATGCACATCGCCCCCCACGACAACCGCAACCAGCCCATCGTCGACGTGGATCATCCGCTGGTCCCGTACGTCTATTTCAACATTCTCCACCTCGATGCGGGCCAGACCTTCGACTACCGCGTGCCGGGCTACGAGACCTGCATCGTGCCCGCCACCGGCACGATCACCGTGGAAACCTTGGGCGAAACCTATGCCGACATCGGCCAGCGCGGTACGGATGTCTGGGATGGGGAACCCGAAGGCGTCTACATCCCCACCGACACGCCCGCCCGGATCACCGCCCGCACGAAGACCGAGGTCTTCATCGCGGGCGCGAAATACACCGAAACGCTAAAACCCTTCGCCGTGCGCAGCGCCGATCTCGACATCGTGCAATACGGCTCGGACGACACGAAAACGCACCGCAAGATCAAGCATATCCTGGGGGCGGCGCATCACGACCGGGTCGGGCGACTTCTTGTATCAGAACTTTTCACCGTCGGCGCGGGCGGCTGGTCGGGCTTTCCCTCCCACAAGCATGATACCGACCGGCTTCCGGACGAAACCCGCCACGACGAATGCTACAATTTCCGCTTCCGGCCCGATTACGGCTCGGGGCTCCAGATGCTCCAGCGCGTCGACAACGAACCGGGCGACGCCTATCACATCGTCAATCGCTCCACCGTCCTGATCGACAAGGGCTATCACCCCTGCTGCGTCCTGCCGGGTTACGAGATGTATTACTTCACCATCCTCGGCGGCCAGTCGAAGCGCAGCTTGAAACAGTATTTCCAACCCACCCATGCCGCGCAACTGCACACGATCCCCGGGATCATGGACATGGTGGCCAAGTTCAAATGACGCTGGCGACCCTATCGCAAGTCCTGCGTCCCGCGCTGGCGGGCGGCTATGCCGTGCCGGGCCTCGTCTGCCTCGGCTGGGAAGACATGCGCGCCTATGCCATGGCGGCAGAGGCCGAACGCGCCCCCATCATCCTTCAGGCAGGCCCATCGTGCCGCGCGCATACGCCCCTGCCCGTCCTTGGCGCGATGTTCCGCAATCTCGCCGACAGCGTCGATGTCCCCGTCGTGATCCATCTCGACCACGGCTACACGTATCAAGAATGCCAACAGGCGCTCGACGCGGGCTTCACCTCGCTCATGTATGACGGTTCGCGCCACCCGCTCGCTCGAAACATCGACGAAACCGCCCGCGTGGCGGAACTGGCCCATGGGGCGGGCATCTCCTGCGAGGGAGAGATCGGCTTCGTCGGCTATGCGGGCGGGGACGCCTCCGCCGGCACCAACGCGGGCGAGGCCGCGATTTTCGCCCGCGACACCGGCGTCGACGCCATGGCGATCAGCATCGGCAACGTGCATCTGCAACAAGACCACGAGGGCGGCCTCGACGAGACGCGCCTGCGCGCCATCGAGGCCGCGACCGATGTGCCGCTCGTTATCCACGGCGGCTCCGGCGTGCCGCTGGCGCAACGCCTGCATCTGGCGCAGACCTCGCGCATCTGCAAATTCAACATCGGCACCGAATTGCGCATGGCCTTTGGCGCGGCGCTGCGCGATGCCGTCGCCGCCGACCCGGGCCGTTTCGACCGGTTGGCGATCCTGAAGGACACACATGAGCCAGTGATGGAGGCCGCACGCGCGGTCATCCGGGGGCTCGGGGCAAGCGGAAAGGCATGACATGCTGAAGATCGGTATCTTGGGCTGCGGACGCATCGGGCAGGTTCACGCCCGCGCCATCAAGGCTGTGGAGGGCGCGACCGTCACGGCATTGGCCGACGCCCTCCCACAGGCCGCAAGCGCGCTGGCCGCCACCACCGGGGCCGAGGTGCGCAGCGTCGAGGCGATACTGACCGCCCCCGACATCGACGCGATCGTCATCGGCACACCCACCGACAGCCATTTCGACCAGATCATGGGCGCGGCCGCGAACGGCAAGGCGATCTTCTGCGAAAAACCCGTGGACATGTCCGTCGACAACATCCGCCGCTGCATCGAGGCGGTGGAACGCGCCGGCGTGCCCTTCCTCACCGGGTTCAACCGCCGCTTCGACCCGAATTTCGCCGCGCTGCGCGCCCGTCTGCGCGCGGGCGAAATCGGCGCGGTAGAACTTGTCACCATCACCTCGCGCGATCCCGCACCGCCACCCGTCAGCTATATCGCGCGCTCGGGCGGGTTGTTCCGGGACATGATGATCCACGATTTCGACATGGCCCGCTTCCTGATGGGCGAGGATTTCGTGCGGCTTCACGCCATGGGCAGCGCGCTCGTCGATCCCGCCATCGGCGAGGCGGGCGATGTGGATACCGCCGCCGTGATCCTCACCACGGCCTCGGGTCGGATCTGCCAGATCTCCAATTCCCGCCGCGCCGCCTATGGCTACGACCAGCGGATCGAGGTCCATGGCGCGCTGGGGATGCTCCGCGCCGAAAACCAGCTTGAAACGACCGTCGAACTCGCCACCGACCAAGGTTTCCGCCGCGCCCCCGCCCAGCATTTCTTCCTTGAACGCTACGAGGCGGCCTATCTCGCCGAAATGCGCGCCTTCGTGACCGCCGTGACCACCGGCACGGCCCCCGAACCGGGCATCCACGACGGCCTTCAGGCGCAGCTGCTGGCCGATGCGGCGACCCGCTCGCGCGAAACCGGCCAGCCCGTCGACATCGGCGGCTGATCTGGAGCATGTCGCGCGAAAGTGGGAACCGGTTTTGCGCTACCCGGACATGCGAAACCATAGGGTTAGAGAGCGGCGCGTGAATGCGAGTGAACGCGACGCGCTCTAATCGCCGTCCTTGGGCGTCCATGCGATGAACAAGTGCCACGCAAGGTAGCCCCCGATCGCGGCAAAGACATAGGCCCAAAGCCGGTTGTCATGGCTCCATTCCACCCCGGCCCAGGCAAAGGGCGCGGCGACGACCAGCGCGCGCCGCCAGGCGGGGCGAAAGAACGGATGATCGGGATCGAGCAGACGCATCGGGAAACCTCGGCAACCGGTCCGCCCTCCTTGCCAGACTGCCCGTGACCCGTCCAGCGCCGCGCACAGGCTTGGCGCATGGGGGGGCGTGCTGTACCTCTTGAGGGGAATCGGTGGCGCAAAGACCGCCGGTCGCCAAAGGGAGGATGAACCATGACCCACAGAACCGCCCGTCTGGGCCTCGGCGCAACCGCGCTCGCGCTTTGCCTCGCCAGCGCCGCCACCGCGCAGGAGGTGACGCTGCGCCTCCACCAGTTCCTGCCCGCGCAGGCAGTCGTCCCGACCCATGTGCTCGACGTCTGGGCCGACGGGATCGAGGAAGCCTCGGGCGGCCGGATCGAGATCCAGCGCTTTCCCGCCATGCAACTGGGCGGCGCCCCGCCGCAACTGATCGACCAGGTGATCGACGGCACCGTTGATATCGTCTGGACGCTGCCGGGCTATACCCCCAACCGCTTCCCCCGCACCGAGGTGTTCGAACTGCCCTTCATGATGGCCAACGGCGATGCCGAGGCCACCAGCCGCGCCTATTGGCAGCTGGCCGAGGAAACCATGATGGACGCCGATTTCGCCGATGTGCATGTGCTGGGCCTCTGGGTCCACGGGCCGGGCGTGATCCATTCCGCCGATCCCATCGCCTCGGTCGACGACCTCGCCGGCGTCAGCCTGCGTGCGCCGACCCGCATGACCAACCAGCTTTTCGCGCAGCTCGGCGCGACCCCGATCGGGATGCCCGTTCCCGCCGTCCCCGAAGCGCTGAGCCAGGGCGTCATCGACGCGACCGTCATCCCGTGGGAGGTGACGGCGGCGCTGCGCGTGTCGGAACTCGTGGAAAACCACACCGAGTTTCCGGGCGACGCGCTCTATGTCGCGACCTTCGTGCTGGCGATGAACAAGGACCGCTACGACAGCTTGCCCGCCGATCTTCAGGCCATCATCGACGAGCGCTCGGGGCTTGAATTCTCCGCCTTCGCGGGCCGGGTGATGCAGGAATACGACGCGCCCGCCCGTGAACTGGCCGAGGATCGGGGCAACACGATCATCACGCTCGACGACAGCCAGATGACCGAATGGCGCGCCGCCGCCGATCCGATCATTTCCGGCTGGGTGGCCGAGATGGACGGCATGGGCGTCGACGGTGCCGCCTTGGTCGACCGGGCCCGCGCCCTGATCGCCGAGAACCTCGACAACTGATCCCCTAACCATCCCGGCCCCCGCCCCTTGCGGGGGCCGGACGCATCGCCTATCCGCAAGGCGACCCCGTGATCCGCAGCGGAGGCCAACGCGCCATGCTGACCCTCGTGACCCGAACGGCGCGCCTCATGGCGCTTCTGGGTGGCTTTGCGCTGACCGCGCTGGTCGCTGTCACCTGCGCCAGCATCCTTGGCCGTGGCATCGACCGGTTCGGCCATTGGGATAGGGTGGAGGCCGCCGCCCCCGGCCTTGCCGCGTGGCTCACGGGCTTCGGCCCCGTGCGCGGCGATTACGAACTGGTCGAGGCAGGCATCGCCTTTGCCGTCTTCTCTTTCCTGCCGATCTGCCAACTCATGGCGGCCCATGCCACGGTCGATGTCTTCACCGGCCTCATGCCCGCCCGCGTGAACCGCTTTCTCGCGGCGTTTTGGGAAATCGTGCTGGCTTTCGTCATCATCCTGATCGGCTGGCGGCTCTATGCGGGCTTTCTCGAGAAACTCGACAACGGCCAGACCAGCTTCCTTTTGCAATTCCCGGTCTGGTGGGCCTATGGCGCAAGCCTTGTTGCCGCCATCGTCGCAGGGCTTGTGGGGCTTTACTGCGCCGCCGCGCGCGTGGCCGAAGGGGTGACGGGCCGCCCCCATCTGCCCGGGTCCGAAGGGTCGGGCCATTGAGCGCGCTCGCCCTCGGCTTTTGGTCCTTCCCGGTGCTTCTGGCGCTGATCTTTCTGCGCGCGCCCATCGGGGCTGCGATGTTCGTCGTGGGCACGGGCGGTCTCTGGCTCGCCACGGGCAGCCCCAACATGGGCCTCAACCTGCTCAAGGCCGAAAGCTATTCGACCTTTTCCAGCTACTCTCTCTCGATCATCCCCATGTTCCTCCTGATGGGGCAATTCGCGACGCTCTCGGGCATGTCGAGCGCGCTGTTCAAAGCCGCCGAAGGCTGGCTCGGCCACCGCAAGGGCGGTGTCGCTATGGCCTCGGTCGGGGCCTGCGCGGGCTTTGGCGCGATCTGCGGATCCTCGCTTGCGACAGCAGCCACGATGAGCCGCGTGGCGCTCCCGGAACTCCGCCGCTACGGCTATTCGGGCGGGTTTTCCACCGCGACGCTGGCCGCGGGCGGCACGCTCGGCATCCTGATCCCGCCGTCGGTCATCCTTGTCATCTACGCGATCCTGACCGAACAGAACATCGCCAGCCTCTTTCTCGCGGCCTTTGTCCCCGGCATCCTTGCCGCCATCGGCTACATGCTCGTCATCGCCATCTATGTCCGCCTCAACCCCGACAGCGCGGGCCTGCGCGAGCGTGTGCCATACGCCGAGCGGTTCAAGGCCTTGGCCGAGATCTGGCCGGTCATCCTCGTCTTCGGGCTTGTCGTAGGCGGCATCTACGCGGGCTGGTTCACGCCCACCGAAGGGGCCGCCGTAGGCGCGGCCGGCACCGGGCTTTTGGCGCTTCTCAAGGGCAACATGACATGGGCGCTCTTCAAGGAGGCCGTGATCACCACCGCCATATCCTCGGCGATGATCTTCTTCATCGTGCTGGGCGCGAAACTCTACAATTCCTTCCTCGCGCTCACCCAGATGCCGCAGGAATTGTCGATGTGGGTCGTGGGACAGGGGTTCGCCCCCCTCACCGTCCTGATCCTGATCCTCGTCTTCTACCTGATCATGGGCTGCCTGATGGACAGCCTGTCGATGATCCTCCTGACCATCCCGATCTTCTGGCCGGTCATGGCGCAGATGGATTTCGGCCTGATCTCGCTCCTCGACATGCAGGCCGCCCGCTTGGCCGAAGGGATCGCCGACGGCATCGCCATGGCCCCCGACCTGCTCGCGCAGGCACAGGCCAAACTGGCCGAAGGCGTGGCGCTCACCCGCGACGAGTTTCGCGCCCTCGGCCTGCGCCCGGTGACCGAGGCGATGCACGCCGATTTCAACCAGACGCTCACCGCCATCTGGTTCGGCATCCTCGTCCTGATCGTGGTCGAGGTGGGGCTGATCACGCCGCCCGTGGGCATGAATCTCTTCATCATCAACGCGATGGACAAATCCACGCCGATGACCGCGACTTACAAGGCAGTCATGTGGTTCGTCACCTCCGACGTGATCCGGGTGGCGATCCTCGTGGCCTTCCCCTCGATCACGCTGTTCCTTTTGCGCTAACCGATCACCAACCAATCGCCCGCGATATGCACCGGCACCGGGTCCAGCGCGCAACCCTGCCCCAACCCGTCCAGCCCCTGCCCGGTGCAGGCATCAAACCCCGCATCATGGTTGGAACAGCGCAAGGTCGCGCCATCCCCCGACAGGATATTCCCCGACCGCCAATCCAGCGGCAGGTATTGGTGCGGACAGGCATTCACATAGGCCCGCAACCCCTCGGCACTGGCCACGAGGAGCAGCGGAAACCCGTCCAGATCATGGCTCGAAACACCCGAAACCGGCACATCTTCCGCCCGGCAGATCCGCGCCCCCGCCCCCGGCGCACCGGGAAAATCGCGCCATGCGTCGTGGTTCATGGGGCCTCCGGCGCAGGCATGATCACCCCCTCGCAAGGACCAAAGCCCAAGCGGTAGCCGCCCTCGCACCAGCCGCGAAACATCACCCTGTCCCCGTCTTGCAGGAAATCGCCCCTCTTGCCGTTCTCCGTCAGCTCCAGCAGCGACCCGCAACTGTCCAAACTTGGCCCCGAAATCGTGCCCGATCCGATCAGATCGCCCACCTCCATCGCGCAGCCTGAAATCGTGTGATGGGCAACCTGCTGCGCGGCGGAATAATAAAGATGCCGCGCATTCGTCCGCGCGACGGTCCGCGCCGCCTGCCCTCCGCGCGCCAGATCGACCTCCAGATGCAGGTCCAGATTGCGATGCGTCCCCTCCGCCAGATAGGGCAACAAATCCACCTCCCGCGCAGGCGGGGCGACACGAAACGGCTCCAGCGCCTCGCGCGTCACAACCCATGGGCCGATCGTGGTCGCGAAAGCCTTGGACTGGAACGGCCCGAGCGGCTGGTATTCCCAGACCTGCACATCCCGCGCCGACCAATCATTGAGCAACACGAAGCCAAAGATCATCTCCCAGGCCTCGGCGGTGCTGACGGGCCGCCCCATCACGCTCCCCGTCCCGATCACCGCGCCCAGTTCCAGCTCGAAATCCATCTTTTCGCTCGGCCCCAGCCGGGGCAGCGCATCGCCCGCACTTTTCAACTGGCCCAAGGGCCGACGCACAGGCGTGCCCGACGCCACGACCGTCGACGCCCGCCCATTGTACCCGATGGGAATATGCAGCCAATTCGGCGGCAAGGCATTCTCCGGCCCGCGAAACATCGCCCCCACATTGGTCGCATGCTCGCGCGAGGCGTAGAAATCCGTGAAACTGCGCACGAAGATCGGCAGGTGCATCGCCACATCCGCCTGCGCCAAAAGCGGCAGGTCCCGTGCGCCTCCCGCCGCATCCAGCAAATCGGCAATCTGCGCCCGCGTGGCCGACCAGATTGCAGGCCCGAGCGCCATGAACGGGTTCAACACCCCCGACCCGAACACGCGCCCCCCCGGCGCAGGCTCGACCAGCCCCTCCGCCTCCAGCGCCGTGACATCAAGGATCTGATCCCCGATGGCCACCCCCACCCGGGCCGCGCCCCCGCCTTGAGAAAACACGCCCCACGGCAGGTTCTGGATCGGAAACGCGCAGCCCGGCGCATTGGCGCTCTCGACCCAGGACCGCCGCGCCGGATCATGCGTCGCGTTCAGCTTCACTCGCCCGCCGCCTTCAGCACACCGCGCTCGATCTGGTCGCGCTCGATCGACTCGAACAGCGCCTTGAAATTCCCCTCCCCGAACCCGTCATCGCCCTTGCGCTGGATGAATTCGAAAAAGATCGGCCCGATCACGGTCTTGGAAAAGATCTGGAGCAAGATCCGCGTCATTCCCCCATCCACGACACCTTCGCCATCGATCAGGATGCCGTGCTGCATCATCCGGTCGATCGGTTCCTCGTGGCCCTGCACCCGCTTGTGGCTCATCGCGTAATAGGATTTGGGCGGCGGCGGCATGAACTCGATCCCGTTGGCCGCGATCTTGTCGACCGAGGCATAGATATCCCGCGCCGCGACCGCGATATGCTGGATGCCCTCGCCCTTGTATTCGCGCAGATATTCCTCGATCTGGCTCGTATCATCGGCGCTTTCGTTGATCGGGATGCGGATCTTGCCGCAAGGGCTCGTCAGCGCGCGGGAAAACAACCCGGTCTGCTTTCCCTTGATGTCGAAATACCGGATCTCGCGGAAATTGAACGCCTTGGCGTAGAAATCGTACCACGTGCTCATGTTGCCGCGCTGCACGTTGTGCGTCAGGTGGTCGAGGTAATAGAACCCCGCCCCCTCGGGCCTCGGGTCCACCTCCCCCAGCCAGTCGTATTCCCCCGCATAGGGGCTGCCCGCCTCGCCATAGGTCTCGACGAAATACAGAAGCGATCCGCCGATGCCCATGACCGCAGGCACATCCAGCGACTTGCCGGGGCCGGTATATTCCTCCGCCCCATAGTCCAGCGCGCATTTCAGCGCGTGGTCTGCATCCACCACCCGCCAGGCCATCGCGGGCGCACAGGGTCCGTGTTCGGCGACAAACCGCGCCGCGTGACCATCCGGATCGCGGTTCAGCACATAGGTGATGTCGCCCTGCCGGTAGAGCGAGATATCGCGCGCCTTGTGGCGGGCCACTTCGACATAGCCCATCGCCATGAACAGCTCTTCCAGCTTCTCCGGCTCGGGATGGGCGAATTCGACGAATTCGAACCCGTCCGTGCCTGCGATGTTGAGGGCGTTTATGGTCGCTTTCGGGGCATCATGGGGAAAAGGTCCCATGCGGTCCTCCCTTGTCTGGCCTGCGTGTACGTGCCCTTCACGCAGCAAAACAATCCCGGCCCGCGGGGGGCAAGGGTCGGCCCCTCACCCGCCCTGCTTGTCTCACGCGGGCGCGGTCCCTGTCAATATTCGTTGCAAATGCGATGACTGCTCAGGCCGAATAGCGCGTGGCCCCCCGGCGACGCTCGTCCAGCGGCTCGGCCATCACCAGCGCATGATGGGCGCGCTGATCGCATTGGCTGCGCGGGCAGATCCGGCAATTGATCCCGATCTCGGTCACCGGCGCGCCCGCCGCCGTCAGCGTATCGGCATAGCCGATGGCCGCCGCGTGATCGACCGCACAGCCCATGGCGACGGCGAGACGCACATCTTGCGTATGCCGCGCAAAACTCGGCCGGTCGACGGTGCGCGAAAAGACCATGAACCGGCTCTGGTCGGGCATCTCCACCAGTTGCGGCACGATCCGCCCCGGCGTTCGGAAGGACATATGCACCTCCAGCCGCGGACAGGCCCCGCCATGTTCGGCAAGGTGGAAATCGGTCGAATTGAACCTTTTGGTGACATTCCCCGCCTTGTCGATCCGCAGGAAAAAGAACGGAACCCCCTGCGCCCCCCGGCGCTGCAGGGTCGTGGCCCGGTGACAGGCCTGTTCGAAACTGACCCCGAAGCGTGTGGCCAGATGGTCGAAATCGTAGCGTGACGCCAGCGCCTCCGCCAGAAAAGGGCCATAGGGCATCAGCACGGCGGCCGCGAAATAATTCGCCAATTCCACCCGGCAGCGCGCCCGGTCATGCGCATCGGCCAGACCCGCCTCCGACAACAGCGCGTCGAACACGGCGCGCTCTTCGATCAATCCCGCCACATGCACCAGCTGGAACACCCGGTTGGGATGATCCAAGGCTTCTGATAGAAGAATAAGCCGCCGCGCCTCGTCATATTCGCGCAAGGTGCGCGGCATCTCGGCCACCGGCACCAATTGCACCCGCAACCCCAGCCGCGCCAACAGCCGTTGCTTGAGGCTGGCATAGACATCATCCGTCGCGGGCGCCACCCCGTCCCAGAACGCTTCGGCCGCCTGCTCCAGCGCCGGAAAGTGATTCCTGTTCTTGCGAAAGAAGTCGTGAACCGTCTCCTCGGGCGAGGCTTGCAGCATCGCCCGCGCCCCGTCGCCCGCCTCGACCACGCTCATCAACTGGTCCGTCGTGGCCAACCACGACCGATGCAGCCGCAGAAAACAGGCCGCCAGATCCGGCGCATGGCTGAGCGCCGCGCGCATCTGCGCCAGATCGGGCCGCTCCCCATCGAACAACGGATCGGCCAGCGCGGCGCGCAAATCGGCCAGATGCGCCGTATCCTCGTCATCAGCCAGATCGCGCCAATCGACGCCATAGGTCTCGAACAGCTTCAACAAGACGGGGACGGAAACCGACCTTTCGTTCTTTTCCAACAGGTTGACGTAAGACGTGGAAATCCCCAGCGCCTTGCCCATCTGGGCCTGCGTCTGGCCATGATCGACGCGCAACCGCCGCAGCCTCGGACCGATGAAGGTTTTCATTCGTGTAACCGCTGGATTTCACAAGTTGACGGAATCTATATCATGTAAATTCTCGCATTTACAGCAGGACGCGGAACGTTTTTGAAACGCGCGCCCCCACAGGCATGCTTCCCCCATCGAACCGGGAGGAGCTTCGATGCACATCCGCCAGACCCATGGGGTTCCGACCCAACAGACGCCCAAGCGATCCGGCCCCTGCGCGCTGCATGTCGTACCGGGCCAGACGCCCTGCGCTTGGCCCGCAGCCCTCGCCCAGACCCTGCCGCGCGGCGCGCAGATTCTGGTCCCCGCGACCGGCTCCCTGTCTGACCTTTTCGCCGATATCGCGGACCACGCGGGCTTCACCGTGACCCGGCTCGAGACCCCGACCGAGGCGCGGCTTGCCCATCACCTCGGGGCCGACCGCTTCGGCACCATCGCCGCCGTTCTGGCGGTGCAGGGTGAAACCGATCCCGTCCTGATCCGCCGCGCGCTGGATGCGACCTTCCACGACGCGCGCCTCTGCCTCGACGCCAGCCTCACGGGTCAGGCCGACGGCTTTGCCCATCCTGATCTCGTCATCACCGACCCCGCCGCCGGTCTCGCCCGCCTTGTCGCTGGCCCCACCACCCACGCCGCCCGCTGAACCTTCCGCGAAAGTCACAGACCATGTCCCACACGCTCCACCCCCTCCGCCGCCAGCGTCTCCAGCGGTCTGAACTGGCCGTGCCCGCCTCCAACCCCACCATGATCGACAAGGCCGCCGCCTCCACCGCCGATTACGTCTTCCTCGATCTCGAGGATGCCGTGGCACCCCCCGAAAAGACGCAGGCCCGCAAGAACGCAATCCAGGCGCTCAACGACATCGACTGGGCCGGATTGGGCAAAACCGTCTCGGTCCGCATCAACGGGCTCGACACCCATTACATGTACCGCGACGTGGTCGACGTGATGGAACAGGCGGGCGACCGCGTCCACACGCTCCTCGTGCCCAAGGTCGGCGTGCCCGCCGATCTCTACATGGTCGAGGCTCTGGTGAACCAGATCGAACAGGGCACCGGCGTCGAAACCCGCGTGGGAATCGAGGCGCTGATCGAAACCGCGCTTGGCATGGCCAATGTCGAGGCGATCGCCCAATTCGGCGGCCGGCTCGAGGCGCTCCATTTCGGCGTGGCCGATTACGCGGCCTCCATGCGCGCGCGCACCACCAATATCGGCGGGCTCAACCCCGATTACCCCGGCGATCAATGGCATGCCTCCATCACCCGCATGGTCATCGCCTGCCGCGCCTATGGCTTGCGCGCCATCGACGGACCCTTCGGCGATTTCTCCGATCCCGAAGGCTATGTCGCAGGGGCGCGCCGCGCCGCTGCCCTTGGCTGCGAGGGGAAATGGGCCATCCACCCCAGTCAGGTCGAGATGGCCAACGATGTCTTCTCGCCCCCCGAGGCCGAGGTGACCAAGGCCCGCCGCATCATCGCCGAACTCAAGGCCGCCGAGGCTCAGGGCAAGGGGGCCGCCAGCCTCGACGGCAAGATGATCGACGCCGCCTCCGAAAAGATGGCGAAAAACGTGATCGACATGGCCGAAGCCATCGCCGCCCGCACCCCCCTCGCCGCCGAATGACCTGGTCCCTCCCCCCACACCACCCTTCCCCCGCTGCGCCGTAGGGTGGGCAATCTGCCCACCACCCCCTCACCACCCACCCCTCACCACCCCGCTCCGAAAGGACCCCGCCCATGGACATCCACGAACATCAGGCCAAATCCATCCTGTCCGATTTCGGCGTCCCCGTGCCGCGCGGCCACCTCGCCTTCAGCCCCGAACAGGCAGCACACGCCAGCCGTCAACTGGGCGGCCCCTGCGTGGTCAAGGCACAGATCCATTCCGGCGGGCGCGGGGCCGCAGGCGGCGTGAAACTCTGCCGGACCGAGGGCGAGGTGCGCAGCTTCGCCGCCTCCCTCCTTGGCCGAACCCTCGTGACCAAGCAGACGGGCGCGGCCGGTAAGCGCGTCGACCGCCTCTGGATCGAAGAAGCCACCGACATCGCGCAAGAGATCTACCTCGGCTTCGTCCTCGACCGGAAATCCGAACGCATCATGATCGTCGCCTCGGGCCACGGCGGGATGGAGATCGAGGATCTGGCCGCAACTGATCCCGACAGCCTGGTGCGCATGGTCATCGACCCCGCCGCAGGCCTTGTCGATTACCAGGCGCGCGAACTGGCCTTCCGCCTCGGCCTCTCGGGCAAGCAGATCGGCCAATTCGTCACCACCTTGCGCGCCTGCTACCGCGCCTACCGCGATCTCGACGCGATGATGGTCGAAATCAACCCGCTCGCCATCACGGGCAGCGGCGATCTGGTCGCGCTCGACGCGAAAATGTCCTTCGACACCAACGCGCTTTACCGCCGCCCGCAGGTCGCAGCACTGCGCGATCCCGGCCAGGAAGACCCGCGCGAGAGCAGCGCCCATGACAACGGTCTCGCCTATGTGGGGCTTGATGGCGACATCGGCTGCATCATCAACGGCGCAGGCCTCGCCATGGCCACGATGGACATGATCAAGCTCGCGGGCGGCGAACCCGCCAATTTCCTCGACATCGGCGGCGGTGCCTCGCCCGAACGGGTCGTGACCGCCTTCCGCACCGTCCTGACCGATCCCAATGTCGGCGTGATCCTCGTCAACATCTTCGCGGGCATCAACCGCTGCGACTGGATCGCCAAGGGTGTGGTTCAAGCCTACGAGGAAGTCGGCCTGACCCTTCCCGTCATCGTCCGCCTCTCGGGCACCAACGTCGAGGAGGGGCGCGAGATCATCCGCACCTCCGGCCTCCCCCTCCTCTCCGCCGATACGCTGGCCGAGGCCGCCAAACTTGCCGTCCGCGCCCGCCCCACCCCCCTTGCCGCCGAATAAGGACCCCAGACCATGGCCATTCTGATCACCAGGGATACCCGCGTCATCGTTCAGGGCATGTCGGGCCGCATCGGCCAATTCCATGCCGAGGAGATGATCGCCTACGGCACCAACGTTGTGGGCGGCGTCACGCCCGGCAAGGGCGGTGAGACGCATCTGGGCCGCCCGCTTTTCAACACCGTGCGCGAGGCGGTGGAGGCGACGGGCGCCGATGCCTCGCTCCTTTTCGTGCCCCCCGCCTTCGCCGCCGATGCGATGATGGAGGCCGCCGATGCCGGGATCAAAACCGCCGTCTGCGTCACCGATGGCTTGCCCGCCCAGGACATGATGAAGGTCAAACGCTTCCTCAAACGCTACCCGCGCGAGCGCAAGATGCGCCTCATCGGCCCCAATTGCGCCGGCATCATCAGCCCCGGCATCGGCTTCATGGGCATCATGCCGCCCCATATCTACCGCCCCGGCCGCGTCGGCATCGTGGGCCGCTCGGGCACGCTGGGCTACGAGGCCGCCTCCCAGATGTCCGCGCTCGGCATCGGCGTCTCTTCCTCTATCGGCATCGGGGGTGATCCGATCAACGGTTCCTCCTTCCGCGACATCCTCGAACTTTTCGAAAACGACGAGGGTACCGATGCCGTCATAATGATCGGCGAAATCGGTGGCCCGCAGGAGGCCGAGGCCGCCGCTTACGTCCGCGATCACATGACCAAACCGGTCGCGGCCTATGTCGCGGGCCTCTCCGCCCCCAAGGGCCGCAAGATGGGCCATGCGGGCGCGATCATCTCGGCCTTTGGCGAAAGCGCACAGGAAAAGGTCGAGATCTTGCAGGATGCGGGGATCATGGTCGCGCCCAACCCCTCCTCCATGGGCGACACCGTGGCCCGGATGCTCGGCCTCAAGGTGGCGGCATGAGCAGGCTGGAAAGCTTTGCCATGGCCACCATGCGCGACGCCGAGGATTGGATCGGCCGGACCGAGGAACGCTGGGGCTGCCTGACACCGGAACTGGCGGGGATGATGTCGGCGGCGGTCTCCCACCCGCTGTCCCTGCCCCGCGACACGCGGCGGGGCGGGCTTTTGCCCCGGCTCTGGCATTGGGCGGCCTTCCCCGAATTCGTGCCGCTCGCCCAATTGGGTCAGGACGGCCACCCCGAACTGGGCGATTTCCTTCCGCCCTTGGCCTTTCGCCGCCGCATGTGGGCGGCGGGCGCGCTGACCTTCCACGGCTCCTTGCGCATCGGCGAAAGGCTGCGGCGCAAATCCGTGATCCGCTCCGTCACGCCCAAATCGGGGGCCACGGGCGACATGGTTTTCGTCACCGTCGACCACCAGATCGAAGGCGAAACCGGCAGTTTCGTCGAAGAACGGCAAGATATCGTCTACCTCCATATCCCCGAGGTCTTCACACCCCCCAAACGCCTGCCCGAACTGGAAAACCCCGATTTCGACGAAACCGTCGCCATAACCGAGGCGCGGCTGTTCCGCTTTTCGGCGGCCACCTTCAACGCGCATCGCATCCATTACGACCTGCCCTATGCCCGCGAGGTCGAAAAATACCCCGCCCTCGTCACCCATGGGCCGATGCAGGCGATCATGTTGATGGAAACCGCCAAGCGCCACACCGGCGTGCCGCCCAAACGCTTCAGCTTCCGGGGCGTGCACCCGATGTTTCACACCCATGACCTGCGCCTTCAGGGGAAATTGTCGGCCAATGGCAAAAGCATGGACCTCGGCACAGCCACGCCCGAGGGCTATCTTGGCATGACCGCACAGGCGGAGTGGGATTGATGGGCATTCTCAACGGTATGCGCGTCGTCGAATCCTCCGCCTTCGTGGCCGTGCCGCTGGCAGGCATGACGCTGGCGCAGATGGGGGCCGATGTGATCCGCTTCGACCTGCCCACGGGCGGCATGGATGCCACCCGCTGGCCCGTCGCGCCGAACGGCCAAAGCCTGTTCTGGGCGGGCATGAACAAGGGCAAACGCTCCGTCGCCATCGACGTGAAAACCCCGCGCGGCAAGGAAATCGCGCAAGACATCATCTGCGCCCCCGGCGATGACGCGGGGCTTTTCATCACCAATCTCGCCACGCCGGGCTGGACCGATCACGCGACCCTTGCCGCCCGCCGCGCCGATCTGGTCTCGGTCACGCTGCGCGGCGACCGGCACGGGCGGCCCGCCGTCGATTATACCGTCAATCCCGCCGTGGGCTTTCCCATGGCCACGGGGCCGGAAGGCTCGACCGATCCGGTCGCCCATGCCCTGCCCGCATGGGATGCCATCGCGGGTGGGCTGGTCGTCTCGGGCCTCTTGGCCGCCGAACGCCACAGGCTCCGCCACGGCACCGGCCAAGCCGTCGATCTGACACTGAAAGACGTGGCCGCCGCCATGCTCGGCCATCTCGGGATCATCGCCGAACATGCGCTGACCGGGCAGACACGCGGCCGCGCGGGCAACAGCCTTTACGGCGCCTATGGTCAGGATTTCCAATGTGCCGATGGCCGCCGCGTCATGGTCATCGGCCTGACCGCGCGGCAATGGCAGAACCTCATGAAGGTCACGGGGCTCTCTGAACCCATGGCCGCACTGGCCAAGGCGCTTGGCGCCGATTTCCGGGACGAAGGCGCCCGCTGGCACGCCCGCCACGCGATCACCGCCATCCTGTCCCCGTGGTTCGCCGCCCGCCGTGTCGCCGATTTCGCCGAAAGCTTTGACCGCGCGGGCGTCACATGGTCGGAATTCCGAACCTTTTCCCAAGCGATCGAGGAAGACCCCGACCTCTCGGCCGAAAACCCGATCTTCTCCGAAATCGATCAACCGGGCCTTGGCCGCTTCCTTGTTCCCGGCACGCCTTTCGGCTTTTCCGCGCTCGACCGCGAAAGCGCGGCCCCCGCCCCGCTTCTCGGCCAGCATACCGAAGCCGTGCTGGCCGACGTCGCGCGCCTCCCCGATCTGGAGATCGCCCGCCTTTTCGATCAGGGCATCGTCGCCCAACCGGACCGCGAGGCGCTCCGCCGCGCCTCGTAAGCCTCAGGTCACAGCCTGCCGCGCAAGGTATTCGGGCCGGTCCCACAACCGGTCCCGGATCACCTCCTCGATCGTGGCGGCGGCACAAATCACCTCGCTCTCCGAGACGTAGAGCGGCGTGAACCCGAACCGCATGATATCCGGCGCGCGGAAATCCCCGATCACGTCGCGCGCGATCAGCGCCTGCATGGCCGCATAGCCATGCTTGAACCTGAACGACACCTGACTGCCCCGCGCGCGCGCATCGCGCGGGCTGGCCAGCACCAGCTCGGGACAACGCGCCTCCACTTCCGCGATGAAGCTTTCGCAAAGCCGGATCGAGGCTTCACGCAGGTCGCCCATATCCACGCCCTCCCAAACCTCCAGCGCCGCTTCCAGCGCGGTCATCTGCAACACGGGCGGCGTTCCGACCCGCATCCGCTCCACTCCCGGCGCGGGCCGATACTCCAGATCGAAGGCAAAAGGCGCCTCATGCCCCAACCACCCCGCCAGCGCGGGCTGGACCGTATCGGCCAGATCGGGCCGGACATAGATAAAGGCCGGTGCGCCCGGACCGCCGTTGAGATATTTGTAGGTGCAGCCCACCGCGAATTCCGCGCCACAGCCCGCCAGATCGACTGGCACGGCGCCCGCGCTATGGGCAAGATCCCAGATCATCACCGCGCCGACCTCGTGCGCGCGGGCCGTGATCGCCGCCATGTCGTGCATCCGCCCGGTGCGGTAATCGACCTGCGTCAGCATCACCACCGCGACCTCCTCGGTGATCGCTTGGGCGACATCTTCGGGCTCGACCAGCCGCAACTCGTGGCCTTGATCCAGATGAGTTAACAAACCCTTGGCGATGTAGAGATCCGTTGGGAAATTCCCAAGATCCGACAGGATCTGTTTACGTTTTGGTGAGATTTGCAGCGCTGCCGATAACGCTTGGTAAACCTTGATCGAGAGCGTGTCGCCCATCACCACGCTGCCCTCGGGCGCCCCGACCAGCCGCGCGACCCGGTCCCCCACGCGCGAGGGTTGCGCCATCCACCCGTCAAGGTTCCAGCCCTTGATCAGATGCGCGCCCCACTCCCCGGAGATCGCCTCCGCAACCCGAGCCGGAACCGATTTCGGTAATGGTCCCAACGAGTTGCCGTCGAGGTAGATCATCCCCTCGGGGATGTCGAACATGTGTTTACGCAAGACACTCACAGCTGCCCCCTTACATGCCAAAGTTCGGGAAACAGCTCCACCTCCAGCATACGCCGCAAATATTGCACCCCCGATGTTCCCCCCGTGCCGCGCTTGAAACCGATGATCCGCTCAACCGTCGTCACGTGATTGAACCGCCAACGCCGAAAATAGTCTTCCAGATCAACGAGTTTCTCGGCCAGCTCGTAGAGTTCCCACTGCTCTTGCGGCACCTCGTAGACTCGCGCCCAGGCGTCCCGGATCGCGTCCTGGGCCTGATGCGGGGCCTCCATCCGGTAATATTCCGAAAAATCCCGCCCCATCGCCGCGCCAAGCCGGTCAAGTGCCACATGATAAAGGGATTTTTCCGCCACTTCCGCCATCAGCGCGGCATGAAGCACGGGCCGGTGTTCGTGCACCTTCAGCATCGCCATATTGCGATTGCCCAGCATGAATTCGATGCGGCGATACTGATGTGATTGAAATCCCGAGGATTTTCCCAAATCGTCGCGAAACGCCGTGTAATCCGATGGGGTCATCGTGCGCAGCACGTCCCACGCGCCGTTCAACTGCTCGAATATCCGCGACACACGCGTCAACATCTTGAAAACGGGTCGAATTTCAACACCCGCCAACCCGTTGCGCGCCGCGGCCAGCTCATGGATCGCCAACCGCATCCACAATTCGCTGGTCTGGTGCTGGATGATGAACAGCATCTCGTCATGCGCATCCGACAGCGGCTTCTGCCCCTCCAGCAACCCCTCCAGCGCAAGGTAATCGCCATAGCTCATCTCCCGCGCATAGGACATTTGCGCGCCGTCGGTGGCCGGATCATAGGCGTCGGTCATGGCAGAATTCCGTTGGATGTGCGGAGATTTACCCTGCCCTGAGCCAATGCCGGACGCAACCCGTCATGCCCCTGCGGACACACCCACCCGAGCGCGGCGCGGCCCGAAAAGGCAGGCCAACCCAAGGATCGCGCCCGAGATCGTGGCGATCATTCCCGCGGCACTGACCGAATTAGAAAAGCCCAACCAGATCGGCCCGTAACCCGCCAGAACATAACCAGCAATTGCCGAAAGGATGGCAAAGAAAACAGACCACCAGACCTGCGCCGACAGGCTGTCGGTCATCAACCGCGCGGCGGCAGGCGGACAGATGAACATGGCGATCACGATGATCGACCCCACCGCGTCGAAAGCCGCGACAGCCGCCACCGCCGCCGTGACGACAAGCCCCAGACCGATGGCCGATACCGGCAAACCGATCGCCTGCGCGAAACCTTCGTCAAAGGTCGACAGTTTCAACGGACGCCAGAACACCCACGTCAAAACCGCGATCGACCCCGCCACAAACCCCATGCGCGGCAATTCCGGCGGCAAACCGGCGAGCGCCACGGGGTCGATCAGGCTGCTCCATCCCTCGGCCCTGAGCCAGATCAGCGTTTCCAGATTGCCCATCAGCGCATGTTCGACGTCCAGATGAACGCCGCTCGTGTCGGACTGTTCGAGAAGCAGCACACCCCCGGCAAAAAGGGCCGTGAAAACAACACCCATGGCAGCCCCGGGTTCGATCCCGCCCAGACGCCGGATCGCCTCGATCAGAACCACGGCAACCAGCGCGGCAGCCCCAGCGCCCAAAAGCATCGGGATGGCCGCAACGGTGCCCGTGATCAGAAAGGCAACCACGATGCCCGGCAGGACAACGTGGGAAATCGCATCACCGATCAGCGCCTGCCGCCGCAGGATCAAGAAATTGCCCGGCAGCGCGCAGGCCACGGCCGCCAGCACCCCGATCAGGATCGGCGTCAGGGAAAACTGAACGAATTCAACACCCATGACTTAGAACCCCACCGGTTGCGGCGGCCCCAGCCGCGCGTCGAAATCGGCGATCTGGTCGGCGGTGAAGACGTCTTCGATTGGGGTCAGACCGTCATAGCGCCCGGTCAGGCTCGTGTCCTGATGCACCCGGCGCGCTATGTCCCAGCGACGTTCGTCCCGCGCGATCTTGGCCGCATGTGCCCTGCCCTTGTCGGTGGCGACCCCGTCGGCGCGGATCAACCCCTCCGCCCGCAGGATGCGCAGGGTCAAGGGATCGTGGATCGGCTCGCCCCGCACCAGCGCCAGAAGCCCCTGCCGCCGATGCACCCGGCGCTGGAACCGGCGATGCGCAAGGCTCGCCGCCAGAACGCCCCGCGCAGGCGCCAAAAGCAGCGACAGCGCGAAGAGGGCTGCCGCAATCAGCACGATGATCGGCCCGGTCGGCAAGTCCGGCGCTGAGGCCGACAGCGCCGCCCCGACATAGCCAGAGACGCCACCGATGGCCCCGGCGGCCCACAACACCCGTTCCACCCGATTGGTCCAGAACCGCGCGGTGACGGCGGGAATGATGAGCAATGCGACGATCAGGATCAGGCCCACCAGCTTCAACCCGATCACGGTCACCGCCATGACCAGCCCCATCATCGCAAGGTCGACGCGACGCGTATCGACCCCCATGGCGGCGGCATAGCCGGCGTCGAAACTGACCAGCGTCATGGGCCGGCGCAGAACCCAGATCGCGGCCACGACCAGCGCACCGCCAATGGCGATGATCTGGGCATCTTGCAGCAGCATCCCGGCGGTGGAGCCCAAAAGGAAATCCTCCAACCCCGCCTGCCGCCCACGATCCAGCGTCTGGATCACGGTCAAAAGCACCACGCCAAAGCCGAAGAACACCGAAAGAACCGCGCCGATGGCGGCATCCTCGGCCAGCCGCGTTCGGTGCGCGATCCATTCGACCAGCAAAAGGCCAATCCAGGCGCTCAGGGCCGACCCCAGCAACAGGCCGATCAGACTGCGCCCCTCGCCGCCAAGCGCCACCATGATGAGAAAGGCGATGCCAACGCCGGGCAGGGTCGCATGGGCCACCGCATCCGACACCAGCGCGCGCTTGCGCAGAAACAGGAAGCTGCCCGCCGTCCCCGCCGCAAATCCCAAAAGCGCCGCCCCGATGGCGACCAGAGCGGCGTTATAGCCCGCCTGAAGCGTCAAAGCGTCGAGGAACGCTTCCATGACCTAGCCCACGGTCAGGGCAAGATCGGCCAGTTGCGTCGCGGCCAGCCGCCCGCCATAGGTTTCTGCCAACGCGGAAGGGGTGAAGGTCGTATCAACCGGCCCCTCGGCCATCGCGCGGACATTGACCAAGAACACATGGTCGAAATAGGCCGTGACCGTCGATAGGTCGTGATGCACCGCGATGACGGATTTTCCTTGTGCCTTCAGCTCTTTGAGCAGGTCGATGATGGCGCGCTCGGTCGCGGCATCGACGCCTGCGAAAGGCTCGTCCAGAAGGTAGAGATCCGCCTCCTGCGCCAGCGCGCGCGCCAGAAAGACGCGCTGCTGTTGGCCGCCGGACAATTGCCCGATCTGGCGGCCGGCAAAGGCATCCATCCCCACGCGGGCCAAGGCCTCGGTCGCCAGCGCGCGCTCGGCGCGGCTGACGCGGCCGAACAGGCCCAGCTTGCGGTAGCGGCCCATCAGGACCACGTCGATCACCGTCGTGGGGAAATCCCAGTCGACGCTGGCGCGCTGCGGCACATAGGCGATGCGGTCGCGCGCCGCCGCGAGCGGCTGGCCGAACACGGTGACCTGACCCGAGACGCGCGGGATCAGGCCGAGCGATGCCTTGAGCAGCGTGGATTTCCCCGCGCCATTCGGACCGATGATGGCCGACATGGCCCCCGCCGGAAAGGTCGCATCGACCGAAAACAGCGCGGGCTTTTCCCCGTAGCTGACGGTCAGACCGCGCAGGGCCAGCGGGCTGGAAGGATCAGCCTCCGGGCCCGTCGCCTGCCCGTCGCGGGCCGCCAATGTCAGCACTTCGGGCATGTCGTTCCTCAATTCATGGCCAGTTCGTCGATCCGACCGCGTTCCGGTGCCTGCCCACCAAGCGCGCGGGCGATGGTGGTCACGTTGTGATCGATCATGCCCAGGTAGGTGCCCTCGTAGGTGCCGGGCGCGCCCATGGCATCGGAGAACAGCTCGCCCCCGACCACCACCTCGTGGCCCTGCGCGGCCGCGCCTTCGATCAGCGCGCGGATGTTGCGGTCAGAGACGGAGCTTTCGACAAAGACCGCGCCGATATCGCGGGCGACCAGCATGTCGACCAGTTCGCTGATGCGCTGCAAGCCCGCCTCGCTTTCTGTCGATATGCCCTGAATACCCACGACCTCGAACCCGTAGGCGGCTCCGAAATAGTTGAAGGCGTCATGCGCCGTCACCAGAACCCGGCTTTCTGCGGGGATCGAGGCCAGAACGGACTGCGAATAGACCGCGAGGTCGGAAAGCTCGGCCAGATGCGTCGCCGCGTTGGCGGTGAAGGCATCGGCATGTTCGGGCCGTGCGTCGATCATCGCGTCCCGCGTGGCCAGAACGACGCGCGACCAGAGATTTGGGTTCATCCAGACATGGGGATCGAACCGATCCTCGTAATCCTCCGATCCGATCAGCTGGATCTGCGGAACCGCCTCTGCCACGGCGACGACGGGCCTGGTTTGACCCAATTCCAGCAGGAATTCCTCCAGCTGCGCCTCAAGGTAAAGACCATTCCACAGGACCAGATCGGCCTGCGCGGTCGCCACGATGTCGCTGCGGGTTTGGCGATAGGCATGGGGGTCGACGCCCGGCCCCATCAGCGCGGTCACATCCACCAAGTCGCCTCCCACCTGCCGAGCGGCATCCGCGATCATGCCGGTCGTGGCGATGACGTTCAGGCGATCTTGAGCGGCTGCCGGCATCGCCAAGGCAGCGGCGGTTGCAAGCGAGAGTAGAACACGTCGGGTCAGCATCGGGTATCCCTGTAACCTGTCCGCGCTGTCGGGCGCGGTCCGTGCCGTCAGCCTAGGATATTGCGACGCATTCGCAGAAAGTCAAGGAAGTTGCGACTTAGTCGCAAGAAAGACTGGCGCCGGAACCTTGGTCAGCCCTCCCGCAGGCTCAGGCCGCTTTCGCTGTCGAACAGATGGATGTCGCTCTCATTCCCGCCAACGCGGATGGTCTCGTCCATGGCGATCCGCGTCTGGCCGGGGCTGTGGACGGTGACGGGCGCGCCGGTGGCGGTCGCGCCATAGACATAGCTTTCGCCGCCCAGTTGCTCGACCGACCGCACATGAACCGTGACCGGCCCATCCTCGGCCACGCGCAAATGGTTCGGGCGAATGCCCAGCGTCACCTTTTCGCCCGCGACCTGTCCAAAGCCCGCAGCGGGCAGGCGCAGCATCTCGCCCGTATCCAGATGCAACAGTGTCCGGTCGCCGGGATCGACCTGGCCGGTCAGGAAATTCATCTTGGGGCTGCCGATGAACCCCGCCACGAACAGATTGGCGGGCCGGTTGTACAGGTCCAGCGGCCGCCCGAATTGTTCCAGCTTTCCAAGGCGCAGGACCGCAATCTTGTCGGCCATGGTCATCGCCTCGACCTGGTCGTGGGTGACGTAGATCATGGTGTTGCCAAGACGGCGGTGCAGCGCCGCGATCTCACCCCGCATGTCCACGCGCAACTCGGCGTCAAGGTTCGACAGGGGCTCGTCGAACAGGAACACGCGCGGCTCGCGCACCACCGCGCGACCGATGGCGACACGCTGGCGCTGTCCGCCCGACAGGTCCTTGGGCCGGCGGTCGAGAAGCTGCTCGATCTGGAGCATCCGGGCCACCTCGCCCACCTTGGCGGCGATCTCGCCCTTGGGCGTGTTAATGTTCTCGAGGCCAAAGGACAGGTTCTGGCGCACCGTCATATGCGGGTAGAGTGCGTAGGATTGGAACACCATCGCGAGCCCCCGGTCGGCGGCGGGGATATCGTTGACCACCTCGCCCCCGATGGCGATGTCACCGCCCGAGATATCCTCCAGCCCCGAGATCATCCGCAACAGCGTGGATTTCCCGCAGCCCGACGGCCCGACGAAAACGCAAAACTCGCCATGCGCGATCTGCAGGTCGATGCCCTTGATCACCTCGGCCGCGCCATAGGCCTTGCGCACCTCCCTCAGTTCGATGGCGGCCATGATCTATTTCCCTCCCGTCGAGGCGATGCCCGTGGCGATGTATTTCTGCAAGAACATGAACACCATCGCGATCGGCAAAAGCGTCAGCACCGTCATCGCCAGAAGCGCGGACCATTGCGTCTGAAGCTCGCCCTGAAAGGAATTGAGCGCGAGCTGCAGGGTGAAATTCTCCGATTGGGTCAGCACGATGAGCGGCCAGAGGAAATCGTTCCAGCGCCACATGATGGCAAGGATCGCCAGCACCGCGATGGCAGGTGCCGAAAGCGGCAAGATGATGCGCCAGTAGATCTTCCATTCCGATGCCTTGTCCATCCGCGCGGCGTCCAGGATCTCGTCGGGGATGGTGAGCATGTATTGGCGCAGCAAGAACACCCCCGTGGGCGTCGCCGCGCCGGGGATGATGACCCCCCAGAGGCTGTTGAACATGCCCAGTTCCGTGACGATCAAAAACAGCGGCACCAGAACCACCGTTTGCGGGATCATCAGCGTTCCGATGACCAGAAGAAGCACGACAGTCCGCCCTCGGAACTGGTATTTCGACAGCGCAAAGGCCGCCATGCTGTTTGTCAGCAGCATGATCAACGTCGCCGTGACCGTGATGAAGGTCGAATTCCAGAAATAGAGCAGGAAGTTGAAGCGCCCGAAGAGGTCGGAATAGTTTTCGGTCGCCAGCGTGAAGCGTTCCACCGGCACGCGGTCGCCGATATCGATGGTCAGGCGCGTCTCGGGATCGGCGGGGTCCACCATCTGCGCGCGCAGGCCCACGCGGCGCAGTTGGGCAAGGATCTTGCCCTCATGCTCGCCGCCCGTGATCTCGAAAAGCGGCAGGGGGTCGGCATATCCATCCAGCGTGATGGTCTGCTGCTGATAGGGCAGGAAGGTGGGTGGGTAACGCTGCAGGTCGGCCTCGGTCTTGAAGCTCGACAGAACCAGCCAGACGACCGGGAAGAACATCAAGAACACGCCAAGAAAGAGGTAGCCGTAGCTCGCCCAATCGGTCCAGTGCAGCCGCGCACCGCCCCTCGTCGCGGTGAGAAAGGCGAGGGTCCGGCTCATGGTCTTTCCCCCCGCGCCGGAAAACCCGGGTTTTCCGCTCGGGAAAACTGCAGTTTTCCCACCCGTTTTGCTGCAGCAAAACGCCCCCCTCGGCAGATCGTCACATCACCCATCCGCCGACCTCCGGTTGAGCCAGAGCTGCACCAGCGTCAGCACCACCAGAACCCCCGCCACCATCAGCGAGGCCGCCGCCGCAAGCCCGAACAAACGCGGCGCTCCGGCAAACCCCTCTTCGTAGATATATTGGATGATGAAAGTCGTGGCCGTCCCCGGCCCGCCGCCGGTAAAGGCATAGACCTCGTCGAAGGTCTGCACACCCTTTATGAGCGCCAGAACCAGCACGACCAGCATCGTGGGCGACAAAAGCGGCAAGGTGATGCGCCGGAACACCCGCCAGGGGCTCGCGCGGTCCATCGTTGCCGCCTCGTAGACATCGCGCGGTATCGCCTGCAATCCGGCCAAAAGGATCAGGGTGTAAAAGCCCATATGCGCCCAGACCGACAGAAACACCGACCAGCCAAAGGCCCAATCCGCATCCACGAGCCAGTTGTAGCCCCCAATCCCGGTCCAATCGAGAAAGGCGTTCAACACGCCTTCGCGCTGCAAGATCCATTTCCAGATCAGCGCGACCACCACTGGCGACAGCAGCACGGGGAAAAAGAACACCGCCCGGAAAAATCCCCGCGCCCGGATCTCGCGGTTGAGCACGATGGCGGTCAGAAGCGAGAAACCAACCATGATGCCGACCTGCAGCGTCACGAACCACGTCGTGTTCCAGACCGCGCGCCAGAACTTGTCCTCGCGGCAGGAATTGGGGTCGAGATAGCTGGCGCAATCGGTGAGCGTCACGAAATTGCGCGCGCCAACATAGGGGCGATCGGCCAAAAGCACGTTGTCGCCGCCGGTCGTCGCATAGGCGATATTCAGGATGACCGGCAGAAAGGCGAACAGCCCGAACAGGACAAGGTTGGGCAACAGGAACACCCAAGCCAGCCGGTTGATCCCCAACAGGCGTTGCAAGCCCAGCATGGGGATTTCCACCAGCCGCATGAGCGGTGAGACCACCCGCAACACCAGCCCGTCCCGGGAGGCGCCGCTATCTCGTCCGTGGGTCGGGGCGGGCGCGCTTGCGCCTTGCCCCGTTGTCTCGGTCATCTTTTACCGGCTTTCGGCCATGGCCGCGGCAAGATCCTCGCCCATGCGTGCCACCGCGTCATCGACGCTGAGTTCGCCCACGATGGCCTGGCTCAGACGCTCGACCGTGATGCCGAACATCGCCCGGTTCCCGGCATAGCCCTGATAGGCGAAGGCGATGGGCGACACATCCGCCAGATCGGCGGCAAAGGCGTTGAGCGCCGCTTGTGCCGCGGGCGATGCGCCCTCGAACTCGACGCCGGCCGCCGCCACACCCAGATGCGCGGGCAGGTTGCGGGTGCGCGCCGAAACCTCGGCATAGATGTCTTCCTGGGCGAGGAAGTCGATCACCGCCGCCACGATCTCGGGGTTCTGGGACTGCTCGAAGCCGACGATACCCGCGCCGCCCGGCATGCCGGAACACGCGCCTGCCGGACCGCAGGGGCTGCCCACGACCTGCCAGTCGAAGAGATCACCGACCTGGCTGTCCATCCGGCCCACCTGCCAGCTGCCCGAATAGTAGAACACGAGCTGGCCGTTGATGAATTCCTGCGCCGCGTCCTGATAGGTCGCGCCACCTTGGCTGGCCCAGACATCACGGGCGAAAGTGCCATCCTCGTTCCAGCCGACGAAGGCCGCCGCGAAGGGTTCGAACCCGGCAAAGCTGCCATTGCCCTCGGCGTCGAAATATTGCGCACCGTAGCTGATCGCGGGCCCGGCCACGCGGTGGCCCGAACGGTCGATCGCCATCGGGAAGGGTGTGCCCGTCGCCTCGGCGACAGCGCGGCTTGCGGCCGCCCAATCTTCCCAGGTCGCGCCCTCGCCCGGCATCTCGATCCCCGCCTGCTCGAAGAGCGTGGCATTGGCAAAAGCACCGGTGATGGTCAGCTGGCTGTGCAGACCGTAATAGCCCTGACGGTCGCCCACACGGTACCAATCGAGCGTCGCGCCAAAGCTTTCGTCCCAATAGCCAGTGTCGATATGGGGCGTCAGGTCGAGGTAATACTGATTCAGACCGCCCAGATCGGTGACCTTTGCCATGTCGGGGCCCGTGCCTGCGGCAAGCTGCACCGGCAGGTTTTCGAGGATCGCCTGATAGGGCACCACGTCCACGATCACGTCGACGCCGGGGTTGGCGGCTTCGAACCGGGTCAGGACATCGTCATAGACCTCGCATTCATTGCCGTCGGAATAGCACATGAAGCGGATTTCCTGCGCCATGGCAGGTGCCGCAAGCCCGAGCACCAGTGCCGTGGTGCCAAGCAGTTTCAGTTGGGTCATTCTTTATCCTCCCTGATGTGAATGATCCTGTCGGTCATCTTGGTCTGTCCGCCGCCTGCCCCGCCGCGCTTGTCGCGTGCGTCTCTCCGGGGAGCCAGCTGTGGTAGAACTCTGCGTCAGGCGGCAAGGGCAAAGCAACCTCCCTTGCGCTCCGCGCCGCTGCGTAAACCGCTGTAACCAATTCAATCGACCGGCGCCCGCAGGCCAGCGTCACCTCGCGGCCCGGCGCCCCGTTCAGCGCATCCGCAATCGCCGCGACATAGCCGGCAAAGCCCGATTTCGGTGTCGGCAGCGCGGCCAGCACCGCATCGACTGCCGGCTGCTTGGCCGGATCGCGGGCAGTAAAGGTCCACGCGCCATCCGCAGGCGCATAGGGCAGATCGCCCGAAGTGGCGGTCAGGTGTTCAAAGACAAGGCGCAGGCGCGTGGTGTCACCCGCCGCCCCGAGCGTGACAGAGGATGTGGCCAGCGCCCCGTTCGCGAAGCGCAGGGCGATGGATGCACAATCCTCGGTCTCGATGGGGTTGATGCGGGTCGCGACCTGCGCGCTGACGCCTACGGGCTCTCCGAAATAGCGGCACAAGAGATCGTGGTTGTGGATGGCATGGCCCAGTACCGCGCCGCCCCGTTCCCCCGCCCATGTGCCCCGCCACGGCACGGCGTAATACGCGGCGCCCCTGTTCCAATGCGTCTCCAGCGCCGCGACCTGCGGCCGCCCGACCAATCCGGCGGCGATCAGTGCGTCAAGCGCCGCCGTCCCCGGCCCGTAGCGATACTGGAACACCGGGAACAGCCGACGACCGGAAGCGGCCTCAGCCTCGGCCAGCAGATCACACTCCGCCAGCGACGGCGCGATGGGCTTTTCCAGCACGACATGCTTGCCCGCCCGCAAGGCGCGCAAGGCCATCGGCACATGCAGATGCGGCGGCAGGCAGATGTCGACCAGATCGACGGCGGGGTCAGCCAAAGCCTCGGCAATTTCGGACCCGATCTTGATGTTCGTATCGCCGCCCGCAACCTCGACCGCGCGCCCGATGTCCAGATCGATGAGCCAGCGCACCGCGAACCGATCCGCCACCGCGCGATAACCCGCCAGATGCTCGCGCCCGATCCCCGCGCCGATGATGGCCGTCCCGATCATGCGCGCCCCTCGGCCATGGCTTGGGCCGTCAGCGCCAGTTCCATAACGGAAAAGGCATGGGCTTGCGGCATCGCGGTTTCGGTACGGTCGCGGATATCGGCGATCAGCCTTGCGAAATAGGGCATTCCGGCGCCGCTTGCATCGATCACCTCGCAGCGGGTGCCGTTGACGAGGATCAGGTGATCCGTGCCGGGCTTGCCCACATCGACATATTTACGCAGCTCGATATAGCCCTCGGTGCCAAGGATGGTCAGCCGCCCGTCGCCCCATGTGGGCAGGGCATCGGGCGTGAACCAATCGACGCGGATATAGCCATGCCCCCTGTCCGAGCGGAGCGCGATCTCGCCGAAATCCTGCAGGCCCGGATCGCCCGGATGGGCAAGGTTCGCGGCGGTCGCCAGCGTGATCTCGGCCCCGCTCGACCCGGTGAAGAACAGGAACTGGTCGATCTGATGGCTCGCGATATCGGTCAGGATACCGCCATAGGCGTCACGGTCGAAAAACCACGAAGGCCGGGTCGCCCGGTTCAGCCGATGAGGGCCAAGGCCAACCGTCTGAACCACGCGCCCGATGGCCCCATCGGCCACCAGTTCGGCGGCTTTTGTCACGCTCGGCACCTCGAAGCGTTCGGAAAAATCCACCGACCAGATGCGCCCGGTCCGCGCCTGAACCGCCCGCAACTCGGCCAGTTGCGCCAGCGTTGTGCAGCCGGGCTTGTCGGTCATCACGTCCTTGCCCGCCTCCATCGCGCGCACCGCCCAAGCCGCACGGTCGCGCGGGATGCAGGAAATGCAGATCAAGGCGATCTCCGGGTCGTCGAGCAGCGTCTGCGCCTCGGCCACACGCCGCACGTCCGGAAAGCGTTTGATGAACCCTTCAAGCGGTTCGGGGTCACCATCCGTCCACCAACCGGCGAATTCTGCGCCCTCGGCCATCAGGTTTGCAGCCATCCCGAAGATGTGGCGGTGGTCGATGCCGATGGCGGCGAATTTCATCGTGGGACCTCGGTGGTTTGGCCTGTCCGGGCCGACTGGGTGATGGCATCGATCAGGTCATGCACGGCCAAGGCCGCGCGTCCGGTCACCATCGGATCACGGCCATGCCGGATCGCATCGGCGAAATCCTCGATCACGCCCTGATGCCAGGCATGGGTGAAAGCCATGGGATCGGCCCCGCCGCCTGTCGTGGCTGTCTCTCCATGCGTTTCGACGCGCCCGTCACGGTGCAGGACCGTCATGATACCAGCCTCCAGATGCAGGGACGCGCGGTCGAACTGCAACGTGATGCGCTCCGCAGCCCCCGGAAAACTCGCGGTCGAGGCGAAAAGGCTTCCCACGGCCCCATTGGCAAAGCGCAGGCCCGCCGTGGCGAAATCTTCCGCCTCCATCGTGTGAAAGCGCGTTGTCGCCGTCATCGCCTGAACCGAGGCGACAGATCCCGCCAAGGACAGCGCAAGGTCGAGCGTATGGATCGCCTGGCTGATCAGGACGCCGCCACCGTCGCGCGCGAAACTGCCCCGCCCCGGCGCGTCGTAATAGGATTGATCACGCCACCACGGTACCGCAATTTCGACCAGCCCCAGCGCGCCCAGATCGCCCCCGGCCACAAGCCGCGCCGCGACCTGCGAGGCCGCGCGCATCCGGTGCTGGAACACGATGCCCAGCGTCACCCCGGCAGCGGCGCATTGATCCACCACCTGCCGCGCCTCCGCCCCTGACCTCGCCACGGGTTTTTCCATCAGGATCGGCAGACCCGCCGCCAGAAGCGGATCGATCAGCCCGACACGCCCATCGGGCGGCGTCAGCACGATCGCGAAATCGACCTCCCGATCGGCGGCAACCTCGGCCATCTCGCGATAGACACGCGCGCCATGCTCGGTCGCCAGCGGCGCGGCAGTTTCAGGATTGCGTGACCAGACGCCGTGCAACCGCAGACCCGCCGCATCGCGGAGCGCGGCGGCATGCGTCGCGGCCACCATGCCCGCCCCGATCAGCACGGCATTCAGCACCCTGTCCGGCGCGGCTGTGGCCATCTCTCCCCCCGTCTTGCAAGCTCACCCTGAGGCCCGGATCGCAGCGTTGTCAAGAGACCGGTATACCGGTATACGGATTGATATACCCGCCCGAGACCCACATGCCCGACACCGCCCCGCAAGATCCGCTTGACCGCCTCGACGTGCCGCCGGTCGATCCCGCACGTCCCGTCGCCGACCAGATCCACGCGGGGCTGAAATCGGCCATCTTGCGCGGCCTGCTGCCGCCCGGCTGCCTCGTGTCCGAGACCGAGGTCGGCCAACGCTTCGGCGCCAGCCGCACGCCGGTGCGCGACGCCTTCACCCGGCTGCGCGAGGATGGGCTGATAGTGACATGGCCATCGCGCGGAAGCTATGTCGCCGCCATTTCCGAAGGCGCGATCCTTCAGGCGCAATTCCTGCGCGAGGCGCTCGAACTCGCCCATGTCGCGCGGCTATGCGAGATCGGCCTTGCCCCCGACATTCAGGCCGCTCTGGCCGACAACCTGCGCGCGCAGGCCGAGGCGGCGACCGGTCGCGACACCGACAGGTTCCAAAGCCTTGATGATGCCTTTCACGCCGGTCTTGCCCGGGCTACCGGCTTCGACCGGGCGGAAACGCTTCTCGTGCGGGAAAAGTCGGCGCTCGACCGGTTGCGCATCCTGTCGCTTGCCGAAAAATCGCACATGGCGCGCCTTTTGGACGATCACGGTGCGATCTTGTCCGCGATCCTTGACCGCGACGCGGATCGCGCTGGTGCGGCCATGCGCGCCCATTTGCGGGTCGTGCTGACGACGCTGGCCGATCTCAAGACGCGCCACGCCACCCTTTTTGATGATCCGCCCCGTTCGAATTGACACCGCCGCCCGCCCGCCGCAGGGTCGCCCCGACATCGACGAGAGGGAGTATTCCAGATGGCCGATCAACCGATTGCTTTGGTCACGGGCGGCGCGCAGGGCATCGGCTTTGCCTGTGCCGAGGCGCTGGCCGCCGATGGCTACCGCGTCATGCTGGCGGACGTGAAGGACAGCGTCCATGACGCCGCCACGGGGATCGGCGGACGGGGCTTTGTCTGCGACGTTGCCGATACCGCCGCGCTGATCTCCCTCTTCGACACGATCGAGGCCGAGGAAGGGCCGGTGGCGGCGCTCGTGAACAACGCGGGTATCGCGAAACCCGGCGATTTCCTCACTTACAGCCTCGAGGATTTCGACGCGGTGATCGGGTTGAACCTGCGCAGCGTCTTTGCCGCCACCCAGCGCGCGGCCAACGGCATGATCAAGGCGGGCATCAAGGGCGCGATCGTCAACATGTCCTCGATCAACGCGGTCGTGGCGATCCCGGCCATTCCCGCCTATTGCGCCTCCAAGGGCGGGGTGCAGCAATTGACCAAGGCGTCTGCTCTCGCGCTGGCCCCCCATGGCATCCGCGTCAATGCGGTCGGCCCCGGTTCCATCGACACCGAGATGATGGCGGGCGTGAACGCAAGCGCCGATGCCTTGGCCCGCGTCCTGTCGCGCACGCCCATCGGGCGGGTCGGCGCGGCGCGCGAAATCGGCGACGTGGTGGCCTTTCTGTGCTCGCAGAAGGCCAGCTATGTCACGGGCGAAACGATCTATGTCGATGGCGGACGGCTGGGGCTGAATTACACCGTCTGAGCGCGCCCGCGGCCCATGGCCGCCAAGACGCGCACCGTCGCCATGGCCCCGATCCACATGGCAAAGACCGCCAACAAGGCGGTGGTGGAAAAAACCGCCCCGCCCGACACGCCCGCGCCCACGGCGCAGCCGCCAGCCAACATCGCGCCGAACCCCATCAGGACCGCGCCGACCAGGTAGCGTTCCATCGGCGTTTCTGGGCCAAAGCGTTCCAGCCGGAATTCGCGGAATGCGAGCGCGGCCGCCCCCGCCCCGACGAAAACACCCGGCACCAACCCGATCCCGAAGGACAGACCGACCGAGCGTTGCGTGACAAGCGCCATGAGCGTGTCGGTGGCAGGCCCGGTAAAGGTGACGGAAGACACCGGCACGATCTCGAAACTGTTGGCCGCGATCAAGGCGGTCAGCGCCCAACCCATCGCCACGGCCAGCCCCACGAAAAACGCCCCGGTGACGACACCGAGGCTTACCCCCCGCCGCAGCCCCAACACGAGCGACCCGATCAAGGCCAGCGCCGCCAACGCCGTGGCCACACCGGCACCCAGACCCGTTCCATCCAGCAGGCTCCGCCCTGCCCCGCCAGGCACGGTCCAAAGCCCCGTCAACGCCTCTCGCGCGGGCGCGAGCACCCCGGTGAACGACGCCTGCGCCACCAGCGTCACCACCAAGCCCGTCACCAACGCGCGCAGGTTCCCCGTGGCCGACAAGACCAGAAGCCGCGACGCGCAGCCCCGCGCCAGCACCATGCCCACACCGAACATCACGCCCCCGATCAACGCGCCCGAAACCGACCCTTCGGCGGCCAGTTGCCGCGTGGAGGAAACGTCGAACAGACCCAAGCCGATCCCGCCTTGGGTCAGCACCATCGCGGTAAAGAACACGATCAGCCAGATCGCAAGCTTGGGGCCGAAAGATCCATCCGCAACCTCGACCATCGCCGCGCGCAGGCAAAACCGCGACCGTTGCGCCGCAAAGCCGAAGACAAGGCCCGTAATGGCCCCGGCCAGCGCCAGGACCATGGGCTCACCAAGATGTCTCAGAAGGGTTTCGAACATGGCGGCCGTCCTCGATCTGGGACAGGTCTAGCCACTCCGCAGCAGGCCCGCGTTGACCTGAATCAAGCCGATGCAGCCGCCCTGCCGATCAGTCGGCCATCGCCTCGAGGATGATCGCGTCGAGCAACGCCTCGACCTCCTGCATCGGGCCATCGGGGTAATCGCGATGCCCGATCATCACCGCCCCGTCGCGTTCCGCGATGAAGATGCCATAGGGGCAATGCACGATGTTCATCGGATCGGCCTCCATCACCCGGCGCGACACCGCCGCCGAACAGAACAAGAAGATCTGCGCGTTGTCGAACAGCTGCTCGGTCGCGCCCACATCTGCGCCGGTGCGGTTCAGCATGTCGCCCACGTGGCTGGTATAGTCGATCACCAGACCGCGGTTGATGATCGCGTTTTCGACCCCGAAACTCGCATCCTCGAAACTGCCGGCATAGTCGAAGACCACCGCCTCCTGCGCCGCAACGGCCAACGGGATCGTCATGAGACCAAGGGCAAGGATCAGGGAACGCAGCATCGGGGGAACCTCCGGGTTTCATGTCCCGCGGGCGGCACGGAGCCGCCCACGGGGGCCTTGGGTCTCAGGAGAACATGTCGGTCGTGATGGCCCCGTACCAGTCAAGGCTTTCGCGATAGGTCGCCGCCCGCACCTCGGCGGTTTCGTCGACCTGGCTGACGAAGCTGTCCACGCTCACGATGCCCTCGTCGCTGGCCTCGTAGGTCGCGCCGACCTTCACGCCGTCGTCGGTGTCGAGCAAGGACCAGCAGGTGTTCGAATACCGCGCCGGGAAGGCCCGCGATCCGGTCAGCGCCGCAAGGATCGCATTGGCCGCGACCTTGGCCTGGCTGTTGGCCGAGAAACCCGATTTCGGCATCGCGCCCTGTGCGGCCGCATCGCCCAGAACGGTGATGCTGGGATCGATCCGGCTGGTCATGTCATAGGCCGAAACGGGGGCCCAATTACCATCGGTGATGCCCGCGGCAAAGGCGATCTGGCCCGCGCGCTGGCCGGGGATGACGTTGCAGACATCCACGTTCTCGACCACGCCATCGATCGTGACCGTCATCGCCGCCGGATCCACCTCGTAGGTCGATCCACCCATGTCGGGCCCGATCCGGGTGATCATGCCCGAATAATGCCGGTTCCAGCCATCCTCGAACAACCCCTGCTTGGAGAAGCTTTCCTTGGGGTCCACGATCAGGATCTTGGCCGTCGGATTGTTCTCGCGCAGGTAATGGGCCACCATCGAGACCCGTTCGTAGGGGCCGGGCGGGCAGCGATAGGGGTTGGGCGGCGCGACCATGGCGAATGTGCCGCCTTCGGGCATCGCCGCTATCTGCTCGCGCAGCAACTGCACTTGGGTGCCGCCCTTGTAGGCATGGGGCATCCGGCCCTGCGCCGATACCGACCATCCCGGCACGCTGTCTTCGACGAAATCGATGCCGGGCGACAGGACAAGGTGATCATAGGGTACCGTCGCCCCGCTCGCCAGCGAGACGGTCTTGGCATCGCGATCGACGCCCACGGCCCAATCATGGACCACGTTGATCCCATAGCTGGACGCCAGCGTGCCGTAGCCATGGCCGAGGTCGTCATAATCGTAGAAACCACCGATATAGAGATTGCCGAAATAACAGGTCTGATAGATCCGCTGCGGCTCGATCAGGGTCACGTCGACCGCGCCTGCCCCGTCGCGGGCGATGTAGCGCGCGGCCGTGGCTCCCCCGGATCCGCCGCCGACAACGACCACGCGCGGCGCGGATTGCGCACGGACGATCATCGGTGCGGCAAGGCTTCCCACAAGCGCTCCGGTCGTCCCAAGAAACACGCGTCTGTTGATGCTCATGTCTTCCTCCCTTTCTACCCGCTTACCGGGACTTGCGAGGGCGCGCCGGTCTGGTGACGCCCCATGGATCGACACTTCGCCCGCCCGATCACTCGGTCGTTGCGAAATAAGCGGCCAGCGCTGCGATTTCCTCGTCTCCCAATCGCCGCGAGACCATGTTCATCACCTGATGTTCGCGCGTTCCATTTCGATAAGCAACCATTCCCGCGATGAAGGCGGAGGGTGCCAGCCCCCGGATCGACGGAATATCGCCGCCCCCGCTCGGCTGGTGGCAGGCCGTGCATTCCGAGGACAGGTATTCGCCGTAGGGCACGTCGCCCGCGATGGCGACGATGGCGGCAATCTCGGGGTCAAGGGCCACCTCGGTTCCCTGCGTGTCGCCCTCTTCGGCCGCGCCACCCTCGTCCAGCAGGTAGGCGATCAGATCTGCGCGATCCTCTTCGGATCGGATGCCGCGAAAGACCATGCGCGTACCCGGAAAATAGGCGCGCGGGCCTTCAAGAAACCGGTCCAGCGTGTCTTCGTCCCAAATCGCCCCCTCTGCCCCCGCGGCGGCAAGATCTTCCGAGAATTCGTAGCCCGGAACGGCCCCGATCGACCGCCCCACCAGCCCGTTCAGATGGGGGCCGACGCGGTGGACGGCCCCCTCTCCGATCATGTGGCAGGCCTGACAGGGGCGATAGAGCGGCTCGCCCCGTGCCGGGTCGCCTTGGCCAAGCGCCGGGACAGCCGACGCAGCCAGTGTCGCAAAGGCAAACGCGGCAAGACCCGCGCGGGCCGGTGTCATTGAGCGTCGCCCCCCTCTGCCCGGATATACGCGATCATGGCGGCAGCCTCGTCCTCGGACCTCAGCCCGCGGAAAGCCATGCGATTGCCGGGAATGAAACCGCGCGGATCAAGCAAATAGGCCGAAAGCGCCTCGTCGTCCCAAACCATGCCTGCCGCATTCGCTTCGGCAAAGGCGGGCGAATAGCGGAACCCCTCGTGGCTGCCAACGGGCGCGCCATAGGTGTTGTTCAGCATCGGCCCTGTGCGGTTCGTGGCACCCTCCCCGATCTGGTGGCACGACGCGCATTGCCGCCAGAGCGCCTCGCCCGCCGCGACGAGTTCCGGGTCAGGACCGGCCGGTGCCTCGGGCTCGGCCGCTGCGGTTTCGACCACCTCGGCTTCCGCCGCAACCGGCATGGCCTCGGGCGCAGCGGAGGCATCCTCCGCGGTTTCCGGCGTGACGTTCAGAACCGTCGCGCGTGCCGTGATCTCGATGCTTTCCGCGCAATTTTCCATGCAGGGCTCGCCAGCGAACACGGTCAGTTCCGTCGTCGCCCGGTCATCCATGAAAAATGCATCCTCGTTGGGCATCGCCATCTCGAGGAAGTTCTCGTTCGACAATTCGAAATCGTCTTCGACCATATTGTTGAGATACATCAGGTAGGCGACGATTGCATAGACCTCGTCATCCTCCAGCGATTGCGCGGCCCCGTAGGGCATGGCGCGATGCACATAGTCCCAGACGGTCGACAGATAGGGCCAATAGGACCCGATCGTCTTGTGCGGATCCTCGTCGTCGAGCGTGCCGAAGCCCCCGGCCAGAACCGGCCAGCGGCCGACCGCCTCGCCGAAATCGCCGTGACAGGCCGAGCAGTAATCGATGTAGAGCTCTTCGCCCGTGTAGACATCGCCCGACCCCACCGGCAGGCCCTGCCCGTCGGGGCGGATGTCGATGTCCCATGCCGCGACTTCCTCGGGCAAGGCGGTGCGCCCGAGGCCGAAACCGCCCTCGCGGCTCGGGGCGGGGTTTTCCTGCGCAAAGGCGAAGGCCGCGGTGACGACAAGCGCCGTGGACAGCGTGAGGGTTTTCATCATTTCAACCGACTTCGACATTTTCCGCCTCACCCCGTTCGTTGATGGCCCAGGTCTGGATGCCATTGTTGTGGTAGATCGAATTCAGGCCGCGCACCTCGCGCAGCTGATCCTTGGTGGGTTGGACGTAGCCGGTGGAATCATGCGCCCGGCTCTGCAACAGAAGCGGCCGCCCATCCCAGTCGAATTCGAAGTAGAAGCGGTGCATCGACTTGTCGAAAGACGGGCCAGACATGCGCGCCCGGTGCCAGTTGATGCCGCCATCGAGCGTCACATCCACCCGCGGAATCGTGCCCCGGCCGGACCACGCAACGCCCGTCAGGACGGTCGGCCCCGGCCCGTGCAGGATCGGCGCCTGAGGGCTGGGATTGGTGATGACCGATTTCGCGTCCATCTCCCAGGTGAAGCGGCGCGCCTGACCGTCGGCCAGAAGATCGGTGTATTTCGACGTTTCCTCGCGATGGTGCCAGGGCGCGTCACCAACCTCGATCCGGCGCAGCCACTTGACCCACATGTTGCCTTCCCAACCGGGCACGACAAGGCGCAGCGGATAGCCCTGTTCGGGGCGCAGCCTTTCGCCGTTCATATGCGTGGCGACCATGCAATCATCGAGCGCCTTTTCCATCGGGATCGACCGGGTCATGCCGCTGGCATCCGCGCCTTCGGGCAGGATCCAGCTGCCACTCGTGCGCACGCCCGCCTCTTCCAGCAACAGCCGCAGGGGCACGCCGGTATAGACCACGTTGTGGATCATGCCGTGGGTAAACTGCACGCCGTTCAGCTGCGACCCGCGCCATTCCATGCCGGTATTGGCCGCGCATTCGAGGAAATAGGTCCGGTTCTCGCGCGGAAAGCGCATCAGGTCTTCCATGGTGAAGACCAGCGGATTGTCGACCAGACCGTTGATCATCAGCCGGTGCTGGCCGGGATCGATCTCGGCCACACCCGAATGGTGGCGCTCGAAGCACAGCCCATTGGGGGTGATAATCCCCTCCAGCTCGTGAAGCGGCGTGAAATTGACCGAGCTGACGGTATCGGCGGTCAGCCATTCCACGTTGCGGCGCACCACATGCGCCTCGTGCGGCGAGGGCACGCCGTAGGGCGCGGCATCGACGCCCGCACCAAGGTATTGCTGCCAGGGCTGCATCTCCATGATCGCCGGATCGGGCCCCGCGGCCTGCGCATGGGCGAACTTGCCCGCAGCAGCGGCCCCCGTGGCCACGGCGGCCCCTGCCAGAAACTGCCGGCGCGATTGGCTGAATTTCGGACTGTCGGTCATTTTTCGATACCTCTCTGGTCAGGCAGGGGCGTCAGCCGCCCACGACATCGACGGAGTTGTTGGGTTCAAGCGTCACGGTGCCCTGCGCGCGGATGTGGTTTTCCACCACATCCCAGATCGGCGGACCCTCGGTGGCCTGGTTCACGCTGGCCCAGCCGGCAACGACATAAGACTGCTCGGGCTGGACCAATTCGCCGGTGGACAGGAGCGTCATCTCGGTAATGCGGCTTCCTTGTGGCTGGGCCGGGTCGATCCGGTAGCCCATGCCGCCCACCCGCACCATGTCACCGCCCTGTTGGTAATAGGCGTCGGGGTTGAAGATGTTGGCAGCAACGTCTTCCATGATCGTGTGCAGCATCTCGCCCGTCATTTCGGTCCGATAGGCGGCCGGGTAGGTCATGGCGGTGACGTTGTAGATGTCCTCGCGCGTGATTTCCTGTCCCGGCAGGATGGCCGCGCCCCAGCGGAAACCGGGGGACAGCGCGATCTGCGCGTCGCGCTGGCTGATCAGCGCGTCGCAGATCACATCATCCCACGTGCCATTGAAATTGCCGCGCCGGAACAACAGCGATCCCGAGGTGCCGATGACCTCCGACATTTCGGCGGCATAGGGCGCGCGCGTCTCGTCGACCAGCGCCGTCATCTCCGGGTCGGGCTCGATCACGTCGGAGAAAATCGGGATCAACCGGTGGCTGATGCCGCGCATCGCGCCGTCCTGCACATCCAGATCGACACGGCTCACGAACTTGCCGTGGCTTCCGCTCGCAATCAGGAAGGTGTTGCCGACCTGAATGGGCTCGGGCAGCGCGTCATGGGTATGTCCGGTCAGGATCACGTCGATGCCGGGAATGTCGCGCGCGAATTGCCGGTCCACGTCGAACCCGTTGTGCGACAGCAGCACGACCACCTGCGCCCCCGCCGCGCGCACTTCCTCCACCACTTCCGCGATACGGTCGCGGCGCAGGCCGAAACTCAGCTCGGGGAACATCCAACCAGGATTTGCGATCGGCATGTAGGGAAAGGCCTGCCCGATGACGCCGATGGCGGTGCCGTTGCGCTCGAAGATCCTGTAATCGTCGTAGACCGGCTCGTCCCATTCCGCGTCGAAAATATTGGCCCCGAGGAAGGCGGGGTTCACATGGTTCTCGATCAGCTCGTTGACCCGGTCCGACCCGAGCGTGAATTCCCAGTGCGAGGTCATCGCCTCGACACCCAGCGCATTCATCAGCGTGACCATGTCCATGCCCCGCGTCCGCAGGCTGGGCAGCGATCCCTGCCATGTGTCGCCCCCGTCCAGCAAAAGCGCGTGGGGGGCCTGCGCCCGGATCGCCTTGACCACGGTCGAGATCCGGTCAAGCCCACCCATCCTTCCATAGCCTCGCGCCATCGCCTCGAAATCGCTGTAGGTCAGCGCGTAATCCAGCGCGCTGCCCTGCTCGACGCCGAACCGCGCCCGGAATTCGGAGCCCACCAGATGCGGCGGCTGGCCGGCATGGATGCCGACGCCGATGTTGAATTCCGGCTCGCGGAAATAGATCGGCTGGGTCTGGGCGTGCATGTCGGTGATGTGGATCAGCGTCACGTTGCCGGGTCCGCCCTCGCCGATCAGCTGGTCCTGCGTCAGCGATTGCTGCGCGGCCAGCCGCGCCCAGTTGCCGAAGCCCGAAGCCCCGTAAAGGGCCGATGTGGCCAGGGCGGCCTGCACGAAATGGCGACGCGAGATCATGGTTCAACCCCTGATGTTATTCAAGTTATTGAATGTATTGGAACGGACAACGCCCCGGATTGCTCCGGGGCGCTGATCTTGCTGTCAGTTGCGAACGGCCGGGCCTTCGACCGTCAGGCCGTTGCCGCGCGAGGCGACGTAAAGCTCCAGCGCCACGAATTCGGGGCTGCCGACCGCATAGGGTTCGCCGCGCGTGTCGCGAATACAGCCGCGGAAACGGTTGTGGATCGACACGATGTTGGCGTTCTTCAGACGATAGGTCGGGAACCCGTTCACCTGCCCCTGGCTCAGATGGTCTGCCCGGATCAGGTTGCCATAATTGTTCTCATGGCACTGGGCGCAGCTCAGCTCCATCTGGCCGTATTGGGTGTAGTAGATCTCGCGACCCAGTTCCCAAGCCTCGGAAGCGGGGCCATCCATGGCCACGTTCACCGTCTGCCCGCGACCGACCGACGCGATCAGGGCGACCATGTTCCGCATTTCCTGGCTGTCGTAGCCATAAGGCTCCGCCACGCCCATGCGCTCGGTCTGACATTCGAGGATCTGCATCTCGACGGTCTGCACCTCGCCATGCTCCTCATCCCACTGGGGATAGGTGGCGCGGACGCCTGCAAGGCTTTCGGGGTTCTCGTGACACGAGGCGCAACTGTTGCCCTCGGTCCCCATCGCGGTGTTGAACGCCTCGATCCCCTGCTCGACATAAAGCATGCCGGGGTTGTCGAAATCATCCGCCTGCATGGCCCGCGTCTCGTCGGTGCGGAACACCCAGCCGGAATAGATGGTGTCGAACACCCCCGCGAGATGTTCGGGCGGTTCGGTTTCGGTGACGATGGCGATCTCGCCGTTGATGACGAGTTCCCCCCCGGTGCGAATATCGGCAAGGCCGACCCCGGCGGCAAGGACGGCGAGGATCGCCGCCGATGTTCCGCCAAGAAGCGCTTTTCTTGTCATGGCCGTTACTTCCTCCCTTGCGACGGCTTGGTCTGGCAGGTCCGGTCAGGCGACGGTGATATCCGCCGTGTCCGTGTAGACCGAGCCATCGTCATCGTACCAGGTGAACTGGAACGTGCCGGTTTCGTTGACGACTGCGTCGAACTGGAAATACGGGTTGGTCGATACGCCGGGATGGATCTCGACATCGACGACCAGCGCGCCGTTGAACTCGCAGGTGAAGCGGTTGATGATCGACCGCGGGATGACGTTACCGTCGCTGCCGCGGCGCTGACCCGATTCCATCGGGTGGCTGATCAGGGTACGGACCGACACGCTTTCGCCGGCCGTGGCATCGCGCGGAACGCGGACGCGGGGTGTGACATTCTCTGCCATGGTCTCTCTCCTTGTCCTCTCGTTTCGCTCAGCCGCCGCAACCGCCGATGGTCACGCGCACATTCTGGCGGGCCTGCTTGAAGCTGCCGTCGGGCATCCGCGCGATGGCGACCACTTCCTGCTCGCCCGCCAACCGGATCCGGGTGGAAGCCAGCTGCGATCCCGCCGCCGGGCCGTAATTGAAGGTGCAGACATCGGCCTGCGGATTGCCCGCGGCGAGGATCATGATCGCCGCCGCGCCCGGCGCGGTCACCTCGATCGGAACGGTGTTGCCGTTCTCCGCGATTTCGGGCGCGATCAGCGTGATGCCGTCGCTGCCCATGTCAGCCCCCGCGGTGAAAGCCTGAATGGCTTCGTCGAGAGTGGCGGCATTGGCGAGATGCGGCAGGCCTGCGAAGGCGGCAAGAACCGCCAGCCCGGAGCCGACGAATTGCCTGCGTGTCTGGGTCATGAGATCAGTCTCCTTGGTCTCGGGGTTACGGGGCCGACCGGCTCAATAGTCGGTCAGCGTCATCAGGAACGCGATAATGTCCTCGATCTGCTGCCCCTCGAGAATTGGCTGCAGATCCGCAGGCGCGGGCCGCGTGGTGAAGGCATCGCCGGGCCGGGTGAACCCCGACACCTTGTAGAAGGCGGGCATGATCGAGTCGGGGAAGGTCATGTCGGCATTGACCAACAGGCCCCGCAACGCGGGCTCTTCCCACCGCGTCGCCACCCCGTCGAGCACAGGGCCGACCTCGCCGTGCCACGGCTCGTCCGAAAGTGCCGACACCGCGTGACAGGCCAGGCAATTGCCACCCGATCTGCTTGCGAAAATTTCGGCCCCGCGTGCGGCGTCCCCCGGAACCCCTGTCAGGCTTTCGAAAACTTCCCCGTATTCGCTCATAACCACGTCGTCGGGGGCGATGACATCGGCTTGAACACTCGTCGCAGCCAAGGCAATGCCGGCCGCCATAAGCATCTGGCGCTTCACTGTAGTTCCTCCCTTGGGACCGAGTCACCGGCCTCCGGTATACCGTAGTATTGCTCACCTTGTGATTGCAAGAACACTTTCAGATTTTTGCATGTGATATCTGCGGACGTCATTCCACGGCGCCGGCCGCGGCCTGTTCGGCGAACATACGGGCATGATATCGTTGGAAATCTTCTTCGCCCTCGTAGCCTTCCTCCAGAACCCAGTTCAGCATGTTGAACGTCGTCCAGCGGCCGAAGGCACCCGGCATGACCACCGCCGCGGCCTCCATACCGGTCACGCCTTCGGGCACATCCTCGGGAAAAAACAGGATCGTCGGCGTGAACAGGTTGCGCCAGCGCCGGGCGATCTCGCGCTCCTCCATCGTCTCGCCATCGAAATCCGTCACCTCGGTGGACCCATGCATGTTGATGCGCAGGACGTAGAAATCCTCTTCCAGCATCCGCAGGATGTCGGGCTCGACCCAGACCTCTTCGTGCATCCGCGAGCAATAGATGCAGCCGCGCTGCTCGATCATGACCATCAGGCGCTGGCCATTTGCATTGGCCTCGTCCAGATCCTCGCGCAGGTCGAGAAACGTCTCCTCGATCCAGGGCGCGATATGCAGCCCGTCATCGCCCACTTCGGCCCCTGCCGCGCCCGACAGGGCAAGCGTGGCGCCAACAATCACTCCGGTCAGTCTTGCGAACATGTCTCCAGGGCCTCCTCTTCCCCGTCTGCCGTTGCGCGATGGACCTTACCCGATGGTCTGGAACACCTCGAACGTCTCGATCATCCACTGCCCCACATACAGCAGCGCGTTGGTGGCGATCAGCACGCCGAACACGACCAGCGCGCCCCCCATCACCTTTTCCACTGTACCCAGATGCCGCCGGAACTGCCGCATCAACCGCATGAACGGCCCCACGAATCCCGCCGCCAGCACGAATGGCAAGGTCATCCCGATCCCGTAGGCGAACAGCAACTGCATCCCCTGCCCCGCCGTATCCGTCGTGCCCGCCATGAACAGGATCGCCGCCAGCACCGGCCCGACGCAGGGCGTCCATCCAAAGGCAAAGGCCAGCCCGATCACATAGGCCCCGCCAAGCCCGAGGTTCGCGGTGTCGCCCGGCTCCGCCCGCAAGCTGCGGTTCAGAAAGCCGATCCGGATCACGCCCAAAAAATGCAGGCCCATGCCGATGATCATCGCCGCCGCCACGTAGCGCAGCACGTCGAACCAGTCGCGCAGCACCTGACCAAAGAACGAGGCCGAAGCCCCCAATGCCACGAACACCGTCAGAACGCCCGCCGCGAACATCATGGCCCCCGTCACGGCCCGCACCCGCGTCGCCCGCGTGATCGCGCCGCCCTGCGCCACTTCGGCCGCGCTCATGCCGCCCAGATAGCTCAGGTAAAAGGGCACCATCGGCAGAATGCAGGGTGACAGGAACGACAACAGACCCGCCAGAAAGGCCCCGCTCAGCGAAATGTCGAACATCGGGATTCCTGCTTCAAGCTGGCGTGGACTTCACATTCAAGAATTCATATTAAAGAGGCCATGAGAGTTACGTCAACGTCGCACCTTGCCCGGATCAGACATTCCCTGGCTGCTCTGCTGGCAGCCGTGGTGATCCTCGTGGCCCAACCGCACGCCGCGCAGGCGCAGGATTGGGAACTGGTCCTGATCGAACAGCACGGCTGCGCCTATTGCGCGCGCTGGAACCGCGACGTGGCCCCCGAATATCCGCTCACCCCCGAGGGCCGCTTCGCGCCACTACGCCGCGTCGACCTGCGCCAACCCCTGCCCGACGATCTGGCCTTCGACACCCGCCCCGTCTTCACCCCCACCTTCATCCTGATGCGCGACGGGGCCGAGGTGTCGCGCCTCGAAGGCTATCCGGGCGAGGATTTCTTCTGGGGCCTTCTCGGACGGATGCTCGACACGGCCGATGCGGCATGGATGACACGGAACGCCGACGGATGACCCCAAGCCGCCACAGCCCTCTTGCCCTGCCGCGATGCGGCATGATTTGTTCCCCGCAAGGGAGTGCATCATGAACCTGCACCACGACAGGTCCGAGATCGACAAGACCAACAACGCCTCGCAGGCCCCGTCCATCCTGCCCCGGCTCGACGAGCCGATGGATGACGCCACCTGGAACCGCATCCGCACCAATGCGCAGACGGCCTCCGATTTCCTCAAGGCCATCAGCCACGAGGGGCGGCTGATGATCCTGTGCTCGCTGGCCAATGGCGAGAAATCCGTGGCCGAGATCGAGGCGATGCTCGCCTCCCGGCAGGCCGCCGTCTCCCAACAACTCTCGCGCCTCCGCCTCGAGGGTCTGGTGACCGCCCGCCGCGACGGCAAACAGATCTATTACCGTTTGACAGACGAACGGGCGCGCCTGATCATCGAGCGTGTCTACGAGTTGTTCTGCACCTGACCCCGCGCCTTGAGACCGGCGTTCGGTCGGGTCGAAGGGAGGGAACATGCTCGACGTTTTGGGAGAGGCTTGGTCGATCACCCTGATCGGCCTTGCCGGTGGCATCGTCCTCGGCCTTGCCGCTCGGCTGGGTCGCTTTTGCACGCTTGGCATGGTCGAAGATGCCCATTTCGGGCAGGACCGCACCCGGCTCTGGATGTGGGTGGTGGCGCTCGGCGCCGCGATGACCGCCAATTTCGCCGCCGAAGGCGCGGGCCTGATCCGGCTGCACCAGGCGATCTACCTCTACAACGGCTTTACGCTGGCCGGTGCCGCGCTCGGGGGTCTCCTGTTCGGCTATGGCATGGCGCAGGCGGGCAATTGCGGCTTCGGGATGCTCGCCCGGCTTGGCGGCGGCGACCTGCGCGCCATGGTGATCGCCCTTGTCATGGGCGTGGCCGCCTATGCGATGCTTTCCGGTCCGCTGGCCGCCCTGCGTGAACGGCTCTTCCCGATCGACCAACACCCAGACGCCGCGCAAGGCTGGGCGCATCTTCTGGGCGGTGCCACCGGCCTGCCCAGTTGGACGATCGGCGGCGCGCTCGGTCTTGTCATCCTGATCGCCGCCGCCCTCTCGCTCCTGCGCTCGGGTCGACACGGGGAACTCGGCTGGGGTCTTGTCGCGGGGCTCGCCATCAGCAGCGGGTTCCTTGGCACGGCCCATGTCGCCAATACCGGCTTCGACCATTGGCTCGTCCATTCCCACAGCTTCACCGCCCCCGTAGGCGACACGATCCGCTACACGATGTCCTCCTCGGGGCTGGAGCCCGATTTCGCCATCGGCTCCGTCTTCGGCGTCGTGATCGGCGCTTTCCTCGGCTCCCTCATCCGCGACGGCTTCCGCTGGGAGGCCTGCGAGGATCCGCGCGAGCTCAAGCGCCAGATGGGCGGCGCGGTCCTGATGGGCTTCGGCGCGGTGCTGGCAGCGGGCTGCTCGATCGGCCAGGGCCTCTCGGCGTTGTCGCTCCTGTCTTTCCACGCCCCCGTGGTCGCCCTGACGATCTGGTTCGGCGCATGGGTCGGCCTGCGCCAACTGATCCTCGGCCACGGTCTGGCGCGGGAATTCTGACCGCATACGGCAGGCCTGAAAGCCACCGCCTCCCCTCATCTTCCCCGAAATACGGCCGCCGGAGGCTCCCGCCCCCGACGCGCTTGCCTACTCCGCCGCGTGCTTGCGCGGTTTCAGCATCGGACCCAGATACCGTCCGGTATGCGACCGCTCGACCTCGGCCACCTCTTCGGGCGTTCCGACAGCCACGATCTCGCCGCCCCCGTCCCCGCCTTCCGGGCCGATGTCGATGATCCAGTCGGCGGTCTTGATCACGTCGAGGTTATGCTCAATCACCACCATGGAATTGCCCTGCTCGACCAGCTCGTGCAGCACCTCCAAAAGCTTCTTCACATCCTCGAAATGCAGGCCCGTGGTCGGCTCGTCGAGAATGTATAGCGTCCGGCCCGTCGACCGTTTCGCCAATTCCTTCGACAGCTTCACCCGCTGCGCCTCGCCCCCCGACAGGGTCGTGGCTTGCTGGCCGACCTTGATATACCCAAGGCCCACCCGCACCAGCGCATCCATCTTCTCACGGATCGACGGCACCGCCTTGAAGAACTCCTGCGCATCCTCGACCGTCATGTCGAGCACATCGGCGATGGACTTGCCCTTGAACTGCACCTCCAGCGTCTCGCGGTTGTAACGCTTGCCCTTGCAGGTCTCGCAGGTGACGTAAACGTCGGGCAGGAAATGCATCTCGATCTTGATGACGCCATCGCCCTGACAGGCCTCGCAGCGGCCGCCCTTCACGTTGAAGGAAAACCGCCCCGGCTTGTAACCGCGCGTCTTCGCCTCGGGCAGGCCCGCGAACCAATCCCGGATCGGCGTGAAGGCCCCGGTATAGGTCGCCGGATTCGACCGCGGCGTGCGCCCGATGGGGCGCTGGTCGATGTCGATCACCTTGTCCAGATGCTCCAGCCCCTTGATCGTCTCGCAAGGCGCGGGCGTCTGGCGGGCCCCGTTCAGCTTCATGGAGGCCGTCTTGAACAGGGTCTCGATGGTCAGGGTCGATTTCCCCCCGCCCGAAACCCCCGTCACGCAGACGAACTTGCCCAGCGGAAACTCCGCCGTGACCTCGCGCAGGTTGTTGCCCGTGGCCTTCACCACGGTCAGCTTCTTGCCATTGCCCTTGCGCCGCGTGGCGGGCACCCCGATCTCGCGCGCGCCCGACAGGTATTGCCCGGTCAGTGACGCCGGGTCCGCCGTGATCTCGGCAGGTGTCCCGCGCGCCACGATCTGCCCGCCATGCACGCCCGCGCCCGGCCCGATGTCGAACACGTAATCCGCCTCGCGGATCGCCTCTTCGTCATGCTCGACCACGATCACCGTATTGCCTTGGTCGCGCAGGTTCTTGAGCGTCCCCAACAGCCGGTCATTGTCGCGTTGGTGCAAGCCGATCGACGGCTCGTCCAGCACATAGAGCACGCCGGTCAAGCCCGACCCGATCTGGCTCGCCAGCCGGATGCGCTGGCTCTCGCCCCCCGACAGCGTGCCCGCATTGCGCGCCAGCGTCAGGTAATCGAGACCCACATTGTTCAGGAACCCCAACCGCTCGCGAATTTCCTTCAGGATGGCGCGCGCGATCTCGTTCTTCTGCGCGCTGAGGCTTCCGGGCACGCTCTCGACCCAAGCCAGCGCCTCCTTGATCGACATCTGGACGACCTCGCCCACATGCAACCGCGCCGTGGCGGGCCCTTTCGCAGGTCCGATCTTGACCGCCAACGCTTCGGGCCGCAGCCGGTAGCCGCCGCAGGCGCCGCAGGGGCGGTTGTTCTGGTATTGCTCGAATTCCTCGCGGATCCATGCGCTATCGGTCTCGCGGTAGCGGCGCTCCATGTTGGGGATCACCCCCTCGAAGGTGCGCTTGACCTGATAGACCCGGCCGCCCTCGTCGTAGCGGAACTGGATTTCCTCTTCGCCCGACCCGCGCAGGAACACCTGCTGCACCTCGGCGGGCAGATCCTTCCACGGCGTCTTCGCCTTGAACCCGTAATGCCGCGCGATGGCCTCGATCGTCTGGGTGAAATAGGGCGACTTGCCCTTGCGCCACGGCGCGATGGCGCCGTTTTCGAGGCTCAGCGCCGCATCGGGCACCATCAGCCGCTCGTCGAAAAACAGCTCCATCCCCAACCCGTCGCAGGTCGGACAGGCCCCGAAAGGCGCGTTGAACGAAAACAGGCGCGGCTCGATCTCGGGAATGGTGAAGCCCGACACCGGACAGGCGAAATTCTCGGAAAAGGTGATGCGCTCGGGATCTCCCTCCGACGGGGCCGTCTCAAGGATGGCGATCCCATCCGCAAGGTCCAGCGCCGTGCGGAAACTGTCGGCCAGCCGCGTCTCGATCCCCTCGCGGACGACGATCCGGTCCACCACAACGTCGATGTCATGGCGGAATTTCTTGTCGAGCGTCGGCGGCTCGTCCAGTTCGTAAAAGGCCCCGTCGACCTTCACCCGCTGGAACCCCTGCTTGCGCAGCTCCAGGAATTCCTTGCGGTATTCGCCCTTGCGGTCCCGCACGATGGGGGCCAGCAGATAGGCGCGCGTCCCCTCCTCCATGGCCATCACGCGGTCGACCATGTCTTGCACCTGCATCGCCTCGATGGGCTGGCCGGTCGCAGGGCTGTAGGGCGTGCCCGCCCGCGCGAACAAGAGGCGCATGTAGTCGTAGATTTCCGTCACCGTGCCCACGGTCGACCGGGGGTTCTTGCTCGTCGTCTTCTGCTCGATGGAAATCGCGGGCGACAGGCCCGAGATGTGATCCACATCGGGCTTGCCCATCATGTCGAGGAATTGCCGCGCATAGGCCGACAGGCTCTCGACATAGCGCCGCTGCCCCTCGGCATAGATCGTGTCGAAGGCAAGACTCGACTTGCCCGACCCCGACAGGCCGGTGATCACAACCAGCTGGTCGCGCGGAATATCAAGGTCGATATTCTTGAGGTTGTGCTCGCGCGCCCCGCGCACCTCGATATGCTTTTGCTCCGGCATGACCGACCCCTGTTAACGGACTCGCAACAGATAGTCCCGCCGTGCCGAGTCTCCAACCCAAAAATCGGAACGTTCAGTGAACATCTCCGCCCGCGGCGGCACGATAGGCAAGGCCCGTGGCCAATGCCCCGAAAATACCCACCGCGATGGCCAGGGGCAGGCTTGCCCCCACGCCCAGCGCGGCCAGAACCGGAGTGCCGGCAAAGGTGCCTATATTGCCCAGCTGCGCCAGCGCGCCATTGGACAACGCCCGATCCGCATCCTCGGCATTGAGCCATGGCACGGCGGCAAAACCCCCGCCCGCCACCACGCCCGAGACCAGCATCGCAAGAACCGACAGCGCCGCCGCCCATCCCGGCAGGATCATCGCCAGCGCGAAAATCCCCGCCATGGCGACAAATCCCCCCACGACCAATGCGCCGGGCGCGATCACCCGCGCCAGCCCTCCCGCCACCAGCGACCCCGCGATCCCCACCACGGGCAGAACCGGCGACAGCCAATCCGCGCCCAGGGCCGCAGGCAGGTAGGTCACCAGCGCCAGAAAGGCAAAAGCGTAGATCCCATGGCCCAGCGCCGGCGCGAACAGGCGCGGATTGCGGTAGATCGCGACATGATCGGCCAGACGCGGCAGGGCGCGCCGCTCCGCCGCGATGCCCCTCGGCAGCATCCGCCACAGGACCAGACCGATCAGCGCCGCCAGCGCCGCATGCCAGCCGTATACCGCCCCCGCAGCCTCGCCCACGACCAGCGCCGCCAAGGCAAAGCCCACGCCGAAAAACGTGGCCCAGAGCCCCATCACCAGCCCCCGGTCGCGCGGCGCGGCGATGGCGGCCATCAGCGTGGGGATCGCCACCACCAGAACCAGATGCCCCACCCCTTCCACCACGCGTAGGCCCATCAGCACGGGAAAGGGCGGCAAAAACGCCTGCCCCGCCCCCGCAAGCGCCGACAGCGCCAGCGCGATCAGGATCGCCCGGCGCGGCCCAAGGCTGGCCGTGACACCCCCCGCCAGCACCCCGAACAGGACGCCGATCACCGCCACCGCTGACACGGCAAAGGCCACGGGCCAACCCGGATAGGCGACGGCCAGTGGTCCCAGCGTGAGCGAGACCTTGGCGAATTGCCCCGCCGCGATCAGCCCTGCGCCGTAAAGCGCGGCCACCAGCGCCCAGGGCGTGCGATGCTCAAGATGGGGGATGGGCCTGTCCATGCGCCTGCTTGGCCGGGGATGGCTCCGGGGTCAAGCGGCACCTCGCCAGCACAGCCGGGGCGCTCACGGCACCGTGACGGGCCGCCCGAAAAAGGCGCTTTTCCCTACCTTTACACGGCCTGCCGCTCGGATATCCAAATTCCGTGTAATTGGTTAACGAGTGAGTCTGACATGACCCCGGCCCGCGAGACCTATGCCTACCTAGCGGAACTGACAGGCAGTCCGGAAACCGGGTTCACCGTCGGAGCCTTCAATGGCCCCACCGGGGGCAGTTACCTCGAGGAATTCGACAGCAACGGGATCGCCGATATCGGTGACTTGCTCTTTTGGTCAGGCTTCAATTTCCCGGTCACGCTCGAGGGCTTTTCCGCAACGGGCGATCCCGTTTTGAGGTTGAGCCGCAGATACTATCTCGTTTCCGACACCCCCCTGACGACCGGCGCGAACATCGGCTTCACGACCACGGGCACCTATGCCTTCTGCTTCGCCCCCGGCACCGGCATCGCCACGCCTGCGGGCGAGGTGCCGGTCGAACACCTCCGCATCGGCGACACGATCCTCACCGCCGATGGCCGCGCGGTTCCCGTCCGCTGGATCGGGCGGCAGACGCTCTCAAAGCTCTTCGCCGGTGACCGCGCGCGGCCCGTCCTGATCCGGGCGGGCGCGCTTGGGCAGGGCCTGCCGCACCGCGACCTGATCGTCACCGCCGATCACGGCATGATCCTCGATGGCTTCGTCATCAACGCGGGCGCGCTCGTGAACGGCACGACGATCACCCGCGTCCCCCTCTCAGATCTGCCCGCGCGCGTCACATATTACCATGTCGAGACGGCGTCCCATGACGTGATCCTCGCCCAAGGTGCTGCGGCCGAAACCTTCGTCGATTACGCAGGCCGTGCCGCCTTCGACAACCACGCCGACTATCTCGCGCGGTACGGCCATGCTTCCCCCATCCCCGAAATGACCCGGCCCCGGATCACGACCGCCCGCCATATCCCCGCAGCCCTGCGCGCAAGGCTCGGCCTGCAGGGCGCGGCCCCGACCTTGCGCCGTTCTGTCTGAAACGCCCGCGCCCGTCCGCGCGGGAAAACGAGGTAGGAATTCCTCCGTTTGGGATTGGCCGAGCGTGGGTTACCCTCGCCCATGAGCCCGTGCCTGTTCGCCCGTAAAGAGGACTTTGCCCCGATGCGCGCCTTCCTTCTCGCCCTCCTGACCCTCGCCCTTCTGCCCCTCGCCGCCCCGGCGCAGCAGGCGGACCGACCCAACACGATCCTCGTCCTCGACGGGTCGGGATCAATGTGGGGCCAGATCGACGGCACGAACAAGATCGTCATCGCGCGCAACGTCATCGCCGAACTTCTGGCCGACATGCCCGATGACACCTCGCTCGGCCTTACCGTCTATGGCCACCGCGAACGCGGCTCCTGCACCGACATCGAAACGATCGTGGCCCCCGCCCCCTTCACGCAAGACCGCATCCTCGAGGTGGTGAACGCCCTCAACCCCCGCGGCCGAACGCCCATGACCGATGCCGTGCTCGCCGCCGCCCAATCCCTGCGCTACACCGAGGAGGCGGCGACCGTCATCCTCGTCTCGGACGGAATCGAGAACTGCAACCCCGACCCCTGCGCCATCTCCCGCGCGATGGAAGAGGCCGGGATCGCCTTCACCGCCCATGTGATCGGCTTCGACGTCGCCTCCGAACCCGAGGCGCGCGCCCAGATGCAATGTATCGCCGAAAACACCGGCGGGATGTTCCTGACCGCCGACAATGCCGCCGAATTGTCCAGCGCGCTGCAACAGGTTGTGGCCGCCGCGCCCGTCGTGGAACCGCCGCCCCCGCTGACCGTCACCCTCAGCGCGCGGCGCGACAGCGCCAGTGGCCCGCTCATCGCCGATCCCGTGACCTGGGAACTGTCCCCGATGCCCGAAACCTTCACCTCGGACATGATGAACCCGCTCTCGATCACCCTCGACCCCGGCACCTATGCCGTCACCGCCTACTGGACGGCGCAGGAAGTGTCGCAAACGGTTTCCATCACGCTGGACGACCAATCGCTTGACGTAGCGCTTGTCTTCGAAACACCCCTGCCGACCGCGACGCTGTCGGCGCCTGCCAGCGCCGTGGCGGGAACCTCGATCATGGTCGGCTGGACCGGTCCGGATGCGGAGGACGATTTCATCGGCATCGGCCTGCGCGGGGCCGAAGGCCGCGCCCTTTGGCGGAACTGGACCTACACCGCCGACGGCACCCCCCTCGGCCTGTTGATCCCGCCCGAACCCGGCGATTACGTGATCAGCTATTTCATCAACGATGGCACCGATGTGATCGCCACCGCGCCCATCACCGTCACACCGGCCGCCATCACGCTCACCGCGCCCGCCACAGCCATGGCGGGAACCACCCTCGAAATCGGCTGGACCGGCCCCGATTACGAGGGGGATTTCATCGGCATCGGACCTGTTGGCGCCGAAAACCGCGACCGCTGGCAGCACTTCGCCGATGTGGAAACCGGCCTTCCCGCGCGGATCGCCGTACCGGCTGAGCCGGGCGACTACCTGATCGGCTATTACGCAGGTCAGGATTATAGCCAGATGGCCACTGTCCCGCTGACCGTGACCCCGACCAACGCAAGCCTCACAGCCCCCACCGAAGCCGCGGCGGGCAGCACGATCGAGGTCGGCTGGACCGGCCCCGGCAATGACGGCGATTACATCGGGATCGGTCTGGCGGATGGGTCGGATTCCGGCTGGGCATCCTACAGCTACACCCGGGACGGAAACCCCGCCCTCCTGACCCTGCCCGAAGCCCCCGGCGCCTATGTCCTGCGCTATTTCCTCGGCGTCGATTACACCAGCATCGTCGAGGTTCCGATCACGGTGAAATAACCGCTGCGCCAAAAGCGAAAGGGCGGCCCCGGCGGCCGCCCTTTTTCCTGTCCGGGTACGATCCTCAGATGTGGATCGCCCGCCCATAGGCGTCGAGAACGCTCTCGTGCATCATTTCCGACAGGGTCGGATGCGGGAAAACCGTTTCCATCAGGTCGGCCTCGGTCGTCTCCAGCTTCTGCCCCACGACATAGCCCTGGATCAGTTCGGTGACCTCCGCGCCCACCATATGCGCGCCCAGCAATTCGCCCGTCTTGGCGTCGAAGACCGTCTTGATCATCCCCTCGGGCTCGCCCAGCGCAATCGCCTTGCCGTTCCCGATGAAGGGGAAGCGGCCGACCTTGACCTCGTAGCCCCTTTCCTTGGCCTTGGCCTCCGTCAGACCCACGCTCGCCACCTGCGGGTGGCAATAGGTGCAGCCCGCGATCTGCTCGGGCTTCACCGGATGCGGATGCCCGCCCGCGATCAACTCGGCCACCATCACGCCCTCGTGGCTCGCCTTGTGCGCCAGCCACGGCCCGTTGGTCGCATCCCCGATGACGTAAAGCCCCTCGACGCCCGAACGGCAATATTCATCCGTCACCACGAAACTGCGGTCGATCTTGGCACCCAGCGCCTCCAGCCCCAGTCCTTCGGTATTGGCCACGATCCCCACTGCGGAAATCACCGTGTCGAAGTCATGCGTCTCGACCTTGCCGCCCACCTCGATATGCGCCGTGACCTTGTCGGCCCCGCGGTCCAGCTTCTTCACCATGGCCTTGGCCATGATCTTCATGCCCTGTTTCTTGAACGACTTCTCGGCAAAGGCGGAAATCTCGGCATCCTCGACGGGCAGGATGCGGTCCAGCACCTCCACCACGGTCGTATCCGCGCCCAGCGTGTTGTAGAAGCTCGCGAATTCGATCCCGATCGCACCCGACCCGATCACCAGCAGTTTTTTCGGCATATGCGGCGGCACCAGCGCGTGCTTGTAGGTCCAGACGCGCTTGCCATCGGCCTCAAGCCCCGGCAATTCGCGGGCCCGCGCGCCGGTGGCAAGAATGATGTTCTTGGCTTCCAGCTCTTCGGTGCCCTTGTCGGTCTTGACCGAAACCTTGCCCTTGGCGGGCAGGGTCGCCGCCCCCATGAAAACCGTGACCTTGTTCTTCTTCATCAGGTGGCCGACGCCCGAATTCAGCTGTTTGGCCACCCCGCGCGAGCGTTTGACCACCGCGTCCAGATCGTAGGAGATATTGTCGGCCTTCAGCCCGAATTCCTTGGCCCGGTGCATCAGGTGATACACTTCCGAGGACCGCAGCATCGCCTTCGTCGGGATGCACCCCCAGTTGAGGCAGATGCCCCCCATGTGCTCGCGCTCCACGATGGCCACCTTCAGGCCCAACTGGCTGGCGCGGATGGCGGCGACATAGCCCCCCGGCCCCGCGCCGATCACGATCACGTCGAATGTCTGTGCCACGGGTCGTTCTCCTCCCGGAATTCCATTTGTTCAACGTTAAACAAATTCTTGCGCTCCGGGCAATCGCCGCCCTGTCGCAGGCCGGTTTGCATCGGGTGCAAGGCTGACGGCCCGAGGCGTCGCGCATTGCCCCGGAAAAACGTCGCCCAAAGCCGCCGCTTTCGCCCCGCTCACGCGGCCTCCAGCTCCTTCAGGATCGCGCCATAACCGCCCCCCGACAGGAACGCCTCCTCCGCAGGGGTCGACACCCGGCTCAAAGCCTCGTTGCGATAGGGAAACCGCCCATAACGCCGGATCACTTCCCGGTGGACCCGTGCATGGAGCAGGTTGTCGCCCTCCTCCATCCGCGCCTTGAACAGACGCACGCTCCGGTCCTGATGGGTCAATTGCTCGGAATGCATGAAGGGCATGTAAAAGAATTGCCTGAGCGGCGGAGGGGTCCGCATGTCCCACCCATGCCCCAGCGCCATATCCGCCATCCTGAGTGCGCGGGCATCGGTGGCAAAGGCCTGCGGGCGTTGCCGGAACATGTTGCGCGGAAGCTGATCGAGCAAGATCAACAGCGCCAGCGCGCCTCGCGGCCCCGCCGCCCAACCGTCGCAGGCACCTTCGGCGGCACTGTCCCACAGCGCCCCGAACCGGTCGCGGATGGTGCGGTCGAACCCGTCGTCCTGCTTGTACCACATCTCCGGCCCGGCCTCTTCCCAGAAGGTCAGGACCTCGCCCGCGCGGTTCGCCTTGGTCTTGAGCATCCTGCCCCCCGGTGATCACGGTCGCGGGGTCGACGTCTCCTCGCCCGCGTCCTGCTGCTGTTCCTCGGCCATGACCTCGGCCGCCTCCACATACAACCCTTGCGCGGCCTCGACCGCAACAGGCGATGCTGCACCGGGCAACAGATTGGCATAGGGCACCGCGTCGTAGGAATCCTCCTCCACGGCATAGGCCGAGGCGCGTTGCGTCATCCGCCACACGCCGTAAAGCGCCGTGGCAAACAGGATCATGGCCAGAACCAGCCAGAACCCCTGCGCCCCGATGCGCCCCATCACGAGACCCATCACAGGCGGCCCCGCAATCGCGCCCAAGCCGTTGACGAACAGCAACCCACCCGAGGCTGCGGGCATTTCCTGCGGCGACAGGTAGTCGTTGGTATAGGCGATCAACAGCGCATACAGCGGCTGCGACAGCCCCCCCGACAACACCCCCACCGCCAAAAGCACCGGGTAGATGTGGCCAAAGAACAGCCCGACGAGGCAGATACAGCCCGACACCGCGGCGCAGCTCACGATCAGCACCCGCCGGTCCATCCGGTCCGACAGCCAGCCGATCGGATACTGGAAAATGATCCCCCCGATGAAGATCGTGGAGCTGAAGGCCGCCAATTGCCCAAGGCTCAATCCCGCCTCGGTGGCGAAAACCGCCGCCATGGCGAATTGCCCGGCAAAGACACTGCCCATCAGGCACATGCCGACCACGCCGAAGGGCGAGGATTTGTAGAGCGCCTTGAGGCTCATCGCACTTGTCTGCGCAAAGGCGGGCGCAGGCTGCACCGACAACAAGATCGGCGCGAAACTCAACGACACGAGGATCGAGGGGATGATGAACAAAAGCCACCCTGTCGGATCGCCCGCCGACAAGATGCCCTGTGCCGCCACCAGCCCCACCATCTGGCACAAGACATAGGCCGACAGCGATTGCCCCCGCGTCTCGTTGGTCGCCGCATCGTTGAGCCAGCTTTCAGCGGTCACATAGACCCCCGACAGGCTGAACCCCAGAACCACGCGCAGCACCATCCAGGCATAGGGATCGGTCAGGACCGGATAGGAAATCAGCGTCGCCGAGATCAACGAGCCCAGCGCCGCAAAGACGCGCACATGCCCGACCTTGGCGATGAAGATCGGCGCGAATCGTGACCCACCGAGGAAACCGACGAAATAGGCCGAGGCGATGAGCGAGATCTGAAAGGTCGAAAACCCTTCGATCGCACCCCTCACACCCATCAGCGAGCCCTGCAAACCATTGCCGATCTGCAAAAGGAACATGCCCAAAAGCAGCGCCCAAGAGCTGCGGAGAACGTGGATCATGTCGCTTGGCCTTTCCGATGTCTGGCCCGATGACGATCAGGCGGGGGACCCCCCCGGTCTGTCACGGGTGCGACGGAATAAGCAAGGACGCGTCGCCGTAGGAAAAGAACCGGTAGTTTTCCGCGACCGCATGGGCATAGATCTCGCGGATCCGCTCCGCCCCCATCAGGGCCGAGACCAGCATCATCAGCGTCGATTTGGGCAGGTGAAAATTGGTCATCAATCCATCGGTCACCCGGAACCGGTAGCCGGGATAGATGAAGATGTCGGTTTCCCCCTCGTAGGCGCGCATCGTGCCACCCTCGTCCGCCGCGCTCTCGATCAGGCGCAGCGCGGTCGTGCCCACCGGGATGATCCGCCCCCCCGCCGCCCGCGTCGCGTTGATCTCGTCCGCCGCCTGCGCGCGCACCTCGCCCCATTCGGCATGCATCTTGTGGGTCGTCACATCCTCGACCGTCACGGGCAGGAATGTCCCCGCCCCCACATGCAGCGTGACAAATGTGAATTGCACACCCGCCGCGCCCAGCGCCGCGATCAACGCCTCGTCGAAATGCAGCGAGGCCGTGGGCGCTGCCACCGCGCCCGCGCGCTTGGCCCAGATCGTCTGGTAATCCTCCCGGTCGCGCTCATCGGGTGCGCGCTTGCCGGCGATATAGGGCGGCAGGGGCATCGCGCCCGATGCGTTCAGCGCCGCGTCGAAATCTTCGCCCGCAAGGTTGAAGCGCAGGCGCAACCCGCCCTTCAAGGCCGCCACCTCCGCCGACAGATCGCCTGAAAAGACGATGGTTTCGCCGAGGGCGAGTTTGCGCATAGGTTTGGCCAGCGCCGACCATGTGCCATCGGCCTGCGGCTCCATCAGCGTGACCTCGATCTTGGCCGTCACCGCGCCCTGCGCGCTCTGCCGCGTCCTGTGTCCCGTCAGCCGCGCGGGGATCACGCGGGTGTCGTTCAAGATCAGCCGGTCGCCCGCACGCAAGATGCCCGGAAGGTCGAACACATGCCGATCCTCCGTCGCGCCGCCCTGCGCAAACAGGAGCCGCGCCGAAGATCGGGGCCGCGCGGGACGGGTCGCGATCAGCCGCTCGGGCAGATCGAAATCGAAATCTTCCAGCTTCATTCAGTTCCCACTCAGCTCGGGCGGCGGCCTGCGAAAGATGTCGCGAAACACGCCGGGCGTCAGAATCGACAACGGGTTGACGAAGACCTGCGGGTTTTGCGCCTGCCCCGTCAACCGGTAGGAAAATCCGAACAGCCCCTCGCGGCGCGGCGCGAAAATCGCCCCGATCAGACCGTTGACGACATAAAGCGGCGAAACAACGCCCTGCATCTCCAGACTGCGCCGCGCAAGGTCATAGGTCCCGTCCATCGACAGGCCCAGCGCCGGGCCGACCGCCGATCCTTCGGTCAGGATCACCTGCACCGGCGTCAGGCGGAACCGCGCATCGACCTCGCCCAGATTGATCCCCTCCCCGCTCAATTGTTCCAGCAATCCCACGACGGAAATCAGGTTCAGCAATTCCGCCATCACCGGCGCATCGCGCAGGCGCGGACTGTCGATCGACAAGGTGCCGTCATAGGTGCCCGGCGCGCCCGTGGCCTGCAAGACCAGCTCCATCGCGCCGCCATAGGCCGTGCGGAACACACCCGCCGCCCTGAGCACCGCGCCCCCATCCTCCGACCTGACGCGCACGGCGGGCCCGGTATCGGTGGCAACCAGCGTTCCCGTGATCGCCGCCTCCCCGTTCACCTGCCCCGCGAATTGCCCCGACAAACCGCCGTCACTTGTCAGATCCGCCGACAGCGCGGTCAGGGCGATCCCCTCGCTCACCTGCAACCGATCCAGCCGAACCGTGATCGGACCGCCCCCGCCCGTGCCTCCGCCCGTGCCCCCGGAACCGCCACCGCCACCGGCCTGCGGGGCGCCGCGCAGATCGACACTGCCCCCGTCGACCCGGATCGCCACCGGCCGCCCCGGCCCGCGACCGATCACGGCCCCCGTCGCGTCGATCCAGCCGCCCAAGGCGAAGCGTTCCGCCTCCAGCCGGTCGAACCCGCCACCCGGCGCCAGCACGACCCGCCCGTCCAGATCCAGCCCCGCGCCCTGAACCACCAGCCGCGTCACCGCCGGATCGGCCCCCAGCCGCACCTCCGCCTCAAGCCGCCCCTCCGCCCCCGGCGCCAACCGCCATCCCAGCGGCGGCAGCGCCAGACCCATCCCCGCAAGATCGGATGTCACCCGCAACACGGGCGCCGCCCCATCGGGCAGGCTCAGGTCGATCCGGGCCGGGGCCTCGCACGTCACCATCCACTCGGGCAGGTCCAACCCCAGCGCCGCCAGCCGCGCCCGCGACAGCATCACCTGCCCCTCGACCCGGCTCGTCGTCTCCGCCCCCGGGCCCAAGGCGCGGCTCCAGACACCGGTCAGCGGCACGGTATCGAACATCGCCTGCCCGGCCACCTCGATCCCCTCCGGATCGACCGTCACCTCCAGCCGCTCCGCGCTCAACCGTCGACCGGGCACCAGCGTTTCCGACACCAGCCCGCCCACTTCCGCGCTGACCGCAAAGCGGGTGTCGCCCATGCCCTCCTGCCGGATCAGCCGCGTCTCGATCCGCGCCTCGGCCACCACGCCGCCTGTCCCGATCCGCTCGGGCGTCATCGTGCCGTTCTGGAACAGGCGCACCGGCGGCCGCGTCAGGATCGACAGAACGTCCTGCAATTCCCCCGCCAGCGCGAGGTCAAAGACCGCATCCGGCCCCCGCTGGCGCGTATCCGCGATCTCCATCCGCGACCCGTCCAGCGCCACGGCCAAACCGCCCTCGCGCCGCATCTGCCCTTCGTCGAGCCGCATCACCAACTGCGGACCCGTCAGGCGCAGGTATCCCGCGCCCCCCTCGATCACCGGCATCTCGGGCAGGGCCAAGATCCGCACCCCCTCGAAATCGAAGCCCAGCTCATAGACAGGCGCAGCCCCGGGTGCCGCGCGCAGCGCGAAATCCACCCCATGCATCCGACCCGCCAGCAACCGCTCGTCGATCCATCCGCGCGTCCGGTCCGCCAAAACCTCGGGCCAGTAGGGCAGAACCGCCCGCACCTCCCCCTCAGGCAGATGCGCGTCCAGCGCCACCTGCAAACCGCCCTCCGCCGCCAGAACCTCGCCCCGCGCGGACAGGCGCAGATCCCCATCCTCGATCACCGCCTGCCCGATCTCGACCCGGAGCGCCGGGGCCAGCGCCAGCCGCAGATCGACCATCGCGCCATCCAGAACCAGCCCCTCGGGGTAGAGCTCGGGCAAGGTCGCGCTGATGTCGCGCAACCGGAACTGCGCCACATAGCTTGTCCCGTCGGGCGCGGCGTCGGCATGGCCCTCCGCCTCGAAACTCAGCGCAGGGGCCGTCAGCGACAGGCTGTCGAACCGCACCCGCTGCGTCGCCGCCTCGTAGCGGATCGTGCTCGCCATCCGTTCGAAGGGCAGCGGCACCGCCCCCTCCGCGGGCCGCACTTCGCCCGGTCCGATCTCCAGCATCGCCCGCAGATCGCCAAGGCTGCCATCATCGCCCAAGGCCCCGCCGATATAGCCCGAGATCGGCGCCCGCATCAGGTCCAGCCAGGCCAGCGCCGGACCCGCCGTCGCCACGTCCCGCGCCGCGAGATTGTCGAAGGCAAAGGCGATATCCGTCTCGCCCGACGCGCTGATCCGCGACAGCGCGATGTCGATCGTGGCATCCCGGCTCCCCTCCAGCGCACCGCCCAGCGTCACGCTCAGCCCCGCCTCGGTCCGGTCCAACTGCATCCGCGCCTCGCGCACCCGCAGGATCTGCCCCGTCATCGCATCGGCCATGGCCAGTGTCAGACCGGTGGCCTTCACCCCCTCCAGATCGGCAAAGACAGGCGAGGCAAACATCCGGTCGATCCGGGCCATCGTCTGCGGCAGATCCAGCGCCTCGGCCCCCTCGCCCGCCGTCAGCGCGATGTCGAGCCGCCCCTCCGCATCCCGGCTCAACCGCAGACCGGCATCGGCAAGACTGACCCCGACCGGATGCACCCGGCCCCGCAGCAGGGCCCGCGTCGACAGCGTGGCGGTGATCTCGGGAAAGGCCGCGCGCAGCGCGCCGTCTGCATCCGTATCGGTCAGCCGCACCCCGATCAGGCGCAGGTCCAACCGCCCCGGCAGGTCCGGCCGCGCGACCTCGATGGCCTCAAGCGTCACGCCATTGGCCGTCATCGCCGCATCGACCCGCGCCTCGACCCGTGCCGTCACCGCCTCGGGCAGCCGCAGAGGCCCCGCGCCCAGCCGCAGCCACAGCCCCCCGGCCAGCGCCAGCGTCAGCCCGACAAGGCACAGGAGCGTCACGACCGCGACGCGCGGCCAGCGCCGCCGCCGGGCCGGGCCGTGGCCCGCTTCCCCCTGATCGTGATCCGCCCTGCCCATGACGCGCCTGTATCCGCCCAGCCGTACCCGCTACCCCGGTCTTTATCTTCGCCGCAATCCGCCTAGCTTGCAAACCACCCGGCGCCGCTGCGCCGAAATGACGTTACCGACCAGAACAGAGGTTCCCATGACCGAGATCGGCACACAGGCCCCCGACTTCACCCTGCCCCGCGACGGCGGCGGAGAGATCACGCTCTCGGCACTCCGGCCCAAGACCGTGGTGGTCTATTTCTACCCCAAGGACGACACCCCCGGCTGCACCAAGGAGGCCATCGCCTTCACGGAACTCGCCGCAGAATTCGACGCCGCAGGCGCCGTTGTCATCGGCATTTCCAAGGACAGCGCCGCCAAGCATGACAAATTCGTCGCCAAGCACGGTCTGGGCGTGATCCTCGCCTCCGACGAAACCAGCGACACCTGCGAGCGCTACGGCGTCTGGGTCGAAAAATCCATGTATGGCAAGACCTATATGGGCATCGAACGCTCCACCTTCGTGATCGACGGCACCGGCACCGTCCGCGCCGCATGGCCCAAGGTCAAGGTTCCCGGCCACGCCGAAGAGGTGCTGGCCGCGGTAAAGGCGCTCTGACGCCTCACGCGAGTGCACCGCACACGGCCGCGCCCCGCTTGACGCCGGGGCGCGCGCCGCGCATGTCGTCGCCCATGACCGACATGCTCCCCCTTGCCCAGATGGCCGAGGCCGTCCTGACCACCGCCGATGCCCGCGAGAAAACCGCGCTGTCGCGCCGGTTCGCGGCCCAGTGGCAGGCCGCCCGCGCCGCGGGCGAAACACCACCCGTTGGCCATGCCGCCCCGCCGCCGCGACCGTCCCGGCCCGCCAAGCCCGACCTCCTCGATCCCCGCGACGTGCCGCGCCGCCGCCCCGGTTCGCCCGAGGGGCGAAAGGCGCTGCTGCACGCCGTCGCCCATATCGAACTCAACGCCGTCGACCTGCATTGGGACATCATCGCCCGCTTCACCGCCACGCCCATGCCGATGGGCTTCTACGACGACTGGGTTCGCGCCGCGGATGAGGAATCCAAGCATTTCAACCTGATGGCCGATTGCCTTGAGGCGATGGGCAGCCACTACGGCGCGCTCGCGGCCCATGCCAACATGTGGCGCGCCGCCGAGGATACGGCCGATGACCTGATGGGCCGCCTCGCCGTCGTGCCCATGGTGCTGGAGGCCCGCGGCCTCGACGTGACGCCCGGCATGATCGACATCTTCCGCCGCGCCAAGGACGATCCGGCTGCAGCCGGCGCGGTCGCAGCGCTCGAAGTGATCTACGCCGAAGAGGTCCACCACGTCGCCTATGGGTCCAAGTGGTTCCACTTCCTGTGCGGCCGCCACGAGCTTGATCCGAAGGACGCCTTTCACGGCCTTGTCCGGCGCTATTTCCACGGCGCGCTCAAGCCGCCCTTCAACGAGGAAAAGCGCGCCGAGGCCGGTCTGCCCCCCGATTTCTATTGGCCGCTGGCCGATTGACCACCCGCGAATCGGCGGATTTCCGCCACTCAGGGCGATTTTTCGGTGCTTTCCCGCACCCCAAGAGATACTGTGTTGAGACAAACGACGGTCCCGGCTATCCCCCGCAGGGAACCGCATCCGATCGGGGTTAACCCGGCTCGGTTCAAAACTATAACGGGGGGAACATGGGGCACGTCGCGTGATTTCACGGATGATCGGTCGGTTAAACACCACCCTTGAACGGCGCTTGCCCGAGCAGCGCCTGTTTCTCAAATCCGAGGATGGCACCCGTTTCGTCCGGCTCAGGCCGTTGACGCAGGCGGCCATTCTCTCCGGCTTCGCTATGGTCCTTGCCTGGACGGTGATCGTCACCTCGGTCTTCTTGATCGATATGATTTCCGCCGGCAACGGTCGCGAACAGGCGCAGCGCGAACAGATCATGTTCCAGACCCGCCTCAATGCGCTGGCCGATCAGGCCGACACCCGCACCGCCGAGGCGCTTCAGGCGCAGGAACGGTTTTCGACCGCCATGGATCAGGTCGCCGCGATGCAGGTCCGCCTTCTGGACAGCGAGGAACGCCGCCGCGAGCTTGAAACCGCCGTCGACGTGATCCAGGCCACCTTGCGCCGCACCATCGACGAACGCGATGCCGCGCGGGCCGAGGTCGCGGCGCTCAGCTCCGAACTGGCCGCCGATACCGGCACCGCGCAAACCGCCGCCTCCCGCGAGGCCGAATTGACCCGCGCGGTCGACCGCCTCGCCGCAGCGCTCGAGGCGACCGCCGACCAGCGCGACGGCTCCGCCACCCTCGTGGCCGAGGCCGCCGCCGAAATCGACCGTCTCCGGTTCGAGGCCGCATTGGCCGAGGAACGGCAGGACCGCGTCTTCCGCCAACTCGAGGATGCCGTCGCCATGTCGATGGAACCGCTCGACCGGATGCTGTCGGCCTCGGGCATCTCCACCGACACGCTCATCGGTCAGGTCCGCTCCACCTATTCCGGTCAGGGCGGCCCGCTGATGCCCATCGCCGTTTCGACCCGTGGCGATGCGCCCGACGCCCTGTCGCTGCGCGCCAACGAGCTTCTCTCCGCGCTCGACGAGATGAACCTCCACCGCATCGCGGCCGAACGCCTGCCCTTCTCGATCCCGGTGCGCGGCACCTATCGCAACACCTCCGGCTTCGGATATCGCACCGATCCCTTCAATGGCGGTCGGCGGCTTCACGCCGGTGTCGATTTCGCCGGCGCGCGCGGCACCAACATCGTCGCGGGCGGCGATGGCACGGTGATTTACGCAGGCCGGCAAAGCGGTTACGGCCTGATGGTCGAGATCGACCACGGCTTTGGCATCACCACGCGCTATGCTCACCTGACCCGGCTTCACGTCTCGCGGGGCGAAAGGGTCTCGCGCGGGGACCACATCGGTGATATGGGCTGCACCGGGCGGTGTACCGGCACCCATCTGCACTACGAGGTGCGGCGCAATGGTGATCCGGTAAACCCGATGACTTTCATCACGGCAGGACGCGATGTTTTCTAAATCAAAGATCAATGAACCCGGGCCCAAGTCCTCTGGTGCCGACAGCGGTTCCGCCACAAGCTCGACCGATCCGAAATCCAGCCCCAAAGCGGGAGCAGACATGACGACCACCTCTTCCTCGTCCCCCAAATCCAAACCCGCCCCGTCGGTGCTCAGCTCCGACCTGACGGTGACGGGCAACCTGCGCACCACCGGTGACATTCAGGTCGAGGGGACGGTTCAGGGCGACATCCGCGCCCATCTCCTGACGGTGGGCGAAACCGCCAATATCGAGGGTGAGATCGTGGCAGACGATATCGTCGTCACGGGGCGCGTCGTGGGCAAGGTGCGCGGCCTCAAGGTCCGCCTGACCTCCACCGCCCGCGTCGAGGGTGACATCATCCACAAGACCATCGCCATCGAATCCGGCGCCCATTTCGAGGGTTCGGTGCAGCGCGCCGAAGACCCGCTCGCTTCGGGCAGCTCCTCGGGCAGCATGGGCATGGGTATGGGCTCGCGCAGCCCCTCGGCCCCTGCCCCCGCCGTGCCGCGCCCCGCGGCCGCAGGCCCCGTGCCGGGCTCCGAGGCGAAATCCTCCTGAGCCCATCCGGACCGGACCCAACCATACGAACAAGGCCGGGCCATCACGCCCGGCCTTTTCCGTTCCGGCCGCGCCCCTCAATCCTGCGGCACCAGCGCCCGGCGATAGATGTGCCATGTCGCATGTCCCAGCACCGGCAGCACGACGAACAGGCCCAGCAATCCCGGCAGCATCCCTAGAAACGTCAGCCCCGCGATCGTCGCCCCCCAGACCAGCATCACACCCGGATTCTCCCGCACCACCGCGATCGAGGTCAGCATCGCGGTGACGAAATCCAGCTCCTTGTCCAAAAGCAGCGGCAAGGACACGACCGTCAGGCAAAACAGCACGAAGGCAAAGACCGCCCCGAACAGCGTGCCGACCAACAGCATCATCAATCCCTCGGGCTGGAGCAGATAGCCGTAGGAGGAGGTCACGTTCATCAATGCCGATGGCCCAAGGAACAGCGCGAACAGCATATGGGCAAAAAACGACCAGAACAGGAAATAGACGATGATCACCCACGCCATGCTGGGCAATTGCCTGAGCCTCTGCCGCCAGATCACGCCGAAGATGTCGTTGCGCCGCCACTCGCGCTGCCCCGCCTCCAGCCGCCGCGACACCTCGTAGAGGCCTACCGCCAGAAACGGCCCCAGCAGCGGAAAGCCCACCGTGATCGGGATCGCCCACCAGACTTGATCACTGGCGAAAAGGAAAAGGTACAAAAGCCAGCCGCCCACGACATAAACATGGGAAAAGAACAGACCCATCATCGGCTTGGCCCGGAAATCCCGCGCACCGGCGGCCAGCGCCGCGCCGATATCCCCATAGGTCATGCGCCGCACCACGGGCACCTTGGACGGTGCCGATGGAAATTCCGCCATCTCGCTCATGCCCGGCCTCCTCCGCGCCTGCGCCCGATGGTCGAAACCTAGCCCAGCCCCCCGATCCCCGCCAAGAGCGTTGCGCGCCCCTCTTCCGCGCCCGGACGCGGGCGACCCTCTCTCCGCGCCCGACAGCGGACGACCCTAAGCGTCCGTAGGCGGACGACCCTCAGACGACGCCCGGCGGCAACCTTTTCCCCGGCCAATCCGTCGCCGCGTGATAGGCCTGCCCCAGCGCCATCAGCATCGCATCGCTTCCCGGCGCGCCGATCATCTGCACACCGGCAGGCAACCCCTGCGCGCCAAAGCCCGCAGGCAGCGCCAGCGCAGGCAGACCGGCCAGGCTTGCCGGTACCACGACCTCCATCCAGCGGTGATAGGTATCCATCGCCCGATCCCCGATCGCCTCCGGAAAGCTTGCCTCCACCGCAAAGGGCCAGACCTGCGTCGAGGGCAGGATGACGGCATCGAACCGTCCGAACATCTCCCGCGCCGCGGCAATCCACGCGGCCCGCGTCTCGGCGGCCCATTCCACCTCCGCCACCTTGCGCGCAAAGCCATGGGTGATTTCCCATTTCGCCTGCGCGGGCAACAGCGCCTGCTGTGCCTCCTCGCGCCAATGGGGCCCAAGGGTCATCGCCACCGCGAATTGCCGCAAGATGACCCAAGCCTCCCACAGCGCCTCCGCCGGATAGGGCGGCGCGACAGGCTCCACCGCCCAGCCCAAGCTCTCCATCACCGACAGTGCCGCCTCGCTTTGCGCGAGGATGCCCGGCTCCATCGCATAGGCCCCGCCCCAATCGCCCAGCCAGCCGATGCGCGGGCGCTTGGGCAGCTTGCCCGATCCGGGCCGATAGGCCCCGTCGGACAGCGTGGACAGAAGCGCCTCCAGATCGTCGACATCCCGCGCCATCGGCCCATCGGTCGACAGCCGGTGCTGCACCACGCTCTCGCGCGCCTCGCCCGGCACCAACCCCGCCGTGGGCCGGAACCCGTAGACATTGTTCCAGGCCGCCGGGTTGCGCAGGCTGCCCATCATGTCGGACCCGTCCGCCACCGGCAGCATCCGCATGGCCAGCGCCACCGCCGCCCCGCCCGAGGATCCACCCGCAGATCGCGCCGGGTCATAGGCATTGCGCGTCGCGCCGAAGACCGGGTTCACCGTATGCGACCCCAGGCCAAAGGCCGGCACATTGGTCTTGCCGATCACGATGGCGCCCGCCGCCCGCAGCCGCCGCGCCAACCCGTCATCGGCTTTGGGCACATGATCCTTCCAGATGGCCGAGCCACGCGTCGACCGCACCCCCCGCACATCGACCAGATCCTTGATCGCCACCGGCACGCCATGCAACCAGCCCTCGGGCGGCATGGCTTCCGCCAGCCGCGCCTCTCCCATCACGGCCTCGCGGTCGCGCAAGGAGACGATGGCATTGACCCCGCCATTCACCGCGTCGATCCGGCTCAGAACCTCGCGCATCACCTCGACCGGCGATACCTCGCGCCGCGCGATCCGTCCCGACAGCGCCCGCGCCCCGAGCCGCCACAGCTCTTCCGCCATCGCACAGCCTCCCCTCGACCTGACCAAAACCACGCCCGCTCACGGCTGAGGAAAGTGGCTCCCGCCCCCTTCATCTTGGCCGAAAAACTCCCGCCGGAGGCTCCCGCCACCTCAACCCGCCCGGCGCGGGATCAGCGCCCCCACCGGCACCACAGGCTCACTCGCTCGCCCGCGCATCCGCCCGGCTCTTGCCCGACACGTCCATCGCCAGAACACTCGCCATCAACCCGTCCAGATCGCCGTCCAGAACGCCGCCCGTGTCGCTCGTCTCGTAGCCCGTGCGCAGGTCCTTCACCATCTGGTAGGGCTGCAACACATAGGACCGGATCTGGTTGCCCCAGCCCGCATCGCCCTTGTTCTCATGCGCCTCGTTGATCGCCGCGTTCCGCCGGTCCAGCTCCATCTGGTAAAGCCGCGATTTCAACGCCTTCATCGCGATATCGCGGTTCTGGTGCTGCGATTTCTCCGAGCTTGTCACCACGATGCCCGTGGGCAGGTGCGTGATCCGCACGGCGGAATCGGTCGTGTTCACGTGCTGGCCACCCGCGCCGCTCGACCGGTAGGTGTCGATCCGGATATCGCTCGCGTTCACCTCGATCTCGATATTGTCGTCGACCACCGGATAAACCCAGACGCTGGCGAAACTCGTCTCCCGCGTCCCCTTGCCGAAAGGGCTGATCCTGACCAGCCGATGCACGCCCGATTCCGATTTCAGCCAGCCATAGGCATTGGGCCCGGTGATCTGGAACACCACCGACTTGATGCCCGCCTCCGTGCCGGGGCTCATGTCTTGCTGGTCCACCTCGTAGCCATGCGCCTCGGCCCAGCGGACATACATCCGGCTCAGCATCTGCGCCCAATCGCAGGCCTCGGTGCCACCGGCACCGGCGTTGATCTCGAGGAAGGCATCGTTGCCGTCGGCCTCCCCGTCCAGAAGCGCCTCCAGCTCCTTCTGCGCGGCCTTGCCGACCAGCTGGGCCAGAGCGGCTTCGGCCTCGGCCACCACCTCGTCATCGCCTTCCGCCTCGCCCAGCTCGATCAGCTCGACGTTGTCGGTCAGACCCGCCTTGATCGCCTCGTAGGTGCCCAGCTTGTCGACCAGCGCCTGCCGGTCCCGCATCAGCTTCTGCGCGCGGGCCGGATCATTCCACAGCGACGGATCCTCGACCCGCGCGTTGAATTCCTCCAACCGGTGCTGCGCCGTATCCAGCCCAAGGCGCTGGCCCAACAGGGTCAGGGATTTGCGGATCTTCTCGATATTGGCTTGCGTTTCGGCGCGCATCGTCGGGGCCTTTCCGGTTCGTTGCCGGGTGATATATCAGCCCCGCCCCGCACCACAAGGCCGCGCGCCCAGGCGTAGGGTGGGCAATCCTGCCCACCGGCCGCTTGCGTCAATACAACCCGCCCGAACTCAACGTCCCGAAACTCGACTGGCTGGGCACGCGCACCTCTTCCCCGGTCGAGGTCGTCACCGTCTGGTCCTCGTCCACCGGCACACCCTCGTCCTCGCGCCCGAACAGCGGCAGGTCCGATCCCATGCCCCAGCCGCCGTCGATGATCGACAGGATGCCGAAATAGGGTTCCTCGCCCTCGCGGAACAATTCGTAGACCACTTCGCTGCCCTGCGCCCCGTCCGGCAGGCGCTGGCCGGAAAACCGGTCGATCGGGTAGAACACGCCGCCCTGCGGCACCGCGAACGGCCCGCCGCCGTATTCCTCGATGGCCTCCAGCATGAATTCGTTGAAGACCGGCCCGCACATGCCGCCGCCCGACGCGCCCGAGCCCAAAGGCTGCGGCTGGTCGTAGCCGATGTAGCAACCCGCCGCGATGGTCGAGGTGAAGCCCACGAACCACACGTCGCGCGCCTCGTTCGTCGTGCCGGTCTTGCCCGCGGTGGGCACCGGCAGGTTCACCGTCCCCGATGCCGTGCCGCGGTCCACCACGCCCCGCATCATCGAGGTCATCTGGTAGGCCGTGATCGGGTCGATCACCCGCTCGCGGTTCGACATGATCGCCGGCGCGAACCCCGGCTCAAGCGAGGCCAACTGGCAATCCGGGCAGGTCCGCTGGTCATGGCGATAGACCGTGTTGCCCCAACGATCCTGGATGCGGTCCACCAGCGTCGGCTCCACCCGCTCCCCGCCATTGGCGAACATCGCATAGGCCGCCACCATCCGGTAAAGCGTGGTCTCCTGACTGCCCAGAGAATTGGCCAGGAAAGGCTGCATGTCGTCATAGACGCCGAACCGCTCGGCATAGCGCGCGACCGTCTCCATCCCCACATCCTGCGCCAGACGCACCGTCATCAGGTTGCGGCTCATCTCGATCCCGGTGCGCAGGGGCGACGGCCCGTAGAACCGGTTCGACGCATTCGTCGGCCGCCAGATCCCCTCGGGCGTCTGCAATTCGATGGGCGCGTCCAGAACGATCGTGTTGGGCGAATAGCCACTGTCCAGCGCCGCGGCAAAGACAAAGGGCTTGAACGACGACCCGGGCTGGCGCGTCGCCTGCGTCGCGCGGTTGAAACTCGACTGCTGGAACGAAAATCCGCCCTGCATCGCCAGAACCCGGCCGGTGTTCACGTCCATCGCCATGAACCCGCCCTGCACCTCCGGCACCTGCCGCAGCGTCCAGCGCAGGAATGCGCCGTCGCTGTCGCGCGTCATGGCGCGCACATGCACCACGTCGCCGACCGCCAGCAGATCGCCCGCCACCCGCGCCTGCGGGCCCCGGCTGCCATCCTCACGAAGCGGCCGGGCCCAGGTCACATCCTCGGCGGGGATGAAATGGCCATCCTCGTCTTCTTCGACACCCTCGATCCCGATCCGCGCCGAATTTTGCCCCACCTCCAGCACCACCGCCGCGAACCACCCGTCGATGTCGCGCGCGATCTCCGCATCCGCCAGCGCCGCGCGCCAGTCCGCCTCGTCGGTCAACAACTCCGGGTCGATCCGGTCGCTCGGCCCCCGCCAGACGCCAAGGTTGCGGTCATAGCGCTCCAGCGCCCGGCGCAACGCGCGCTCGGCCACGTTCTGAAGGCTCTCGTCCATCGTGGCGCGCACCGTGTAGCCGCCGGTAAAGAACTCGTCCTCACCATATTGCGCCGACAATTGGCGGCGGATCTCGTCGGTGAAATAATTGCGCGGCGGGATGGCGCCGCGGAACGGCTCGATATGGCCGCCCTGCACCGTTTCCAGCGGCAGCGCGATGGCTGCCTCCATCTCCTCTTGCGGGATGTATCCGTTCTCGAACATCTCGCGCAAAACGTAATTCCGGCGGCTGATCGCGCGGTCGTAATCGCGCACCGGATGAAAATTCGACGGCGCCTGCGGCAGGGCCGCCAGATAGGCCGCCTGTTCCAGCGTCAGATCCTCGAGATTGGCGTTGAAATAGGTCTGGGCGGCGGCGGCCACGCCATAGGAATTCTGCCCGAGGAAAATCTCGTTCAGATACAGCTCAAGGATCCGCTCCTTGCTCAACGCCTGCTCGATCCGCGCGGCCAGGATGATCTCGCGCACCTTGCGCTCGATCGTGCGCGACCCGTCGAGCAGGAAATTCTTCATCACCTGCTGCGTGATCGTGGACGCGCCCCGCACATCGCGGCCCCGGCTCTGCACCGCCTCGTAAAAGGCCGCCGCGATGGCGCGCGGATCATAGCCGCCATGCTCATAGAAATTGCGGTCCTCCGCACTGACGAAGGCATGGGCCACAAGGTCGGGGATATCCTCGGCCGGCACGAACAGGCGGCGCTCGGCGGCGAATTCGTCGACGATCATCCCCTCGCGCGAATAGATGCGGCTGATCGTGGCGGGCGTGTAGGTCGACAGCGCCTCGGTCGAGGGCAGATCGCGCGAATACATGAACAAGATGCCGCCCACGGCGATGGCGACAGCGATCACGCCCAGCGTCACCGCCGAAAAGATCGCCCCGAAAAAGCCAATGATGAATCGGATCATACACAACCGCCCGTATCTGCTCGTGAGCCTATACCCGTCCCCGGGCCGTCGGGCAAATCACATACGCGGCTTTCCGCCTTGCTATTGCCGCGCCCGCGCCATGCGCGCCGCATCGGCATCCGCCCATTCCAGAACCGAGGCCACCAACGCCTCCTGCATCGCCGCACGCCATGCCGGGTCAAGGATATTGGCCAGATCGCGGCTGTCCGACATGAAGCCGATTTCCAGCAGCGCCGAGGGGATATCGGCGGCCCGCAGAACCGTGAAGCCAGCCTCGCCCCAAGGCTGGGAATGCATCCGCACATCCGACGCCGCAAAGACCTCGACCAGCGTTTCGGCAAACCCCGCCGCGCGCGGCGCGGTCTCCAGACGGGCGAGGTCCATCAAGACCCCCGCCACCACGTCATCGGCACCATGCAGGTCGACGCCCTGCAACAGGTCGGCCCGGTCATGTTGTTCGGCCAGCGCCTCGGCGGCTGCATCCGATGCCGTCTCCGACAGCGTGTAGATCGTGGCACCTTGCGCCCGCCCCTCGGCCAACGCATCGGCATGGATCGACAGGAACAGATCCGCGCCCGCCGCCCGCGCGATCGTCACCCGCGTCGGCAGCGGCACAAAAACATCCGCGTCCCGCGTCAGGACCACCTCCACCCGCCCCGTGCGCCGTAGCGCATCGCGCAATTCCCGCGCGAAGGTCAGGACCAGATCGGCCTCGGTGTGATCGCCACGCACAGCACCCGGATCGACCCCGCCGTGACCGGGGTCGATCACGACCGTGATCTGTCCATCTGCCACACCGGGCGCGGCCTCACCCCGTACGGGCGCGGGCGCGGCCGCCTCGGGCGGCTCACCCGCCCGCGCGGCGAAATCCGCCGCATCCGCTCGCGCCAGATGCAAAATAACCTCGGCCCGTCCGCTGTCGGGATCGGTCGTCATCGCTGCTGTCTGGGGCAACATCGGTGTTGTCAGCTCCAGCACCAGCCGCGACCATCCCGCCTGCCGCGCCGGTCCCGCCGCCAGATCCGCGATCCCCTCGGGCAATGTCATGGCCCCGGGCCAATCGCCGAAAGCCACTTCGCGGAAATCCACCACCACCCGCGCCGGATCGGCCAAGGTGAAGACGCGGAACGGCACCGGCTGGCTCAGCGACAGGCGCAGGCTCACGCCGCCCTCCTCCGCGCTCACGCGGCTTTCCTCCGGGATCAGCCGCGCCAACGCGCCCATGCCTTGCGCCGCCGCGCCAAGGCTCAGGACACAGACGGCCAGCGCCGCGAGGATCGGGGTCAGGACTGCTCGGATCACGGGGTTCGTCCCGGTTGGTGTTGGTTAAGGGTTCCTTACCAAATCGAAAGTTCGGACCCAAGCGCCGCGTGCCCGCGCAGAGTGGTTAATTGTGTCTGACCGTTCCGCTGTGGCCTTGAAGTCTTGGCAACAAACCGGGCCGGATCTTAACCTTTCGGCAAGAAATCCACCGCGCGCTCACTCGCCCGTTAACCACGTCCGGCGAAATACCGGGTCAGGCGGGCCACGCCCTCCTCGATCTCCGCCGTGCCGCGCGCGTAAGACAGCCGCAAGAACCCGGCCCCCCGCGTCTTGTCGAAATCAAGCCCCGGCGTAACCGCCACTCCGGCGGTTTCAAGAATGTCGCGCGACAGCGCCAGCGCATCCTCGGTCACAGCCGACACATCGACATAGACGTAAAACGCCCCGTCCGCTGGGGCGACGCCGGTCAACCCAACCTTGGCCAAGCCTGCCAACAAAATCTGGCGATTCCGGGCATATATCAGGCGATGCTCATCCAATTCCGCGCGCCCCTCGGGCGACATGGCCCCAAGGGCCGCGATCTGGCTGGCATGGCTGGGACAGATGAACAGGTTCTGCGCCAAACGCTCGATCGTGCGCACATGATCTTGCGGCACGACCATCCAGCCCAGCCGCCATCCCGTCATCGAGAAATATTTGGAGAAGGAATTGATGACATAGACATCATCCGTGACCTCCAGCGCGCTCACCGCCCGGTCGCCATAATGAAGACCGTGATAAATTTCGTCTGAAATCAGAGATATACCGTGCGATCTTGATGCGTTCGACAGGCTTTGCAGCGCGTGCCGGTCCAGCATCGTGCCCGTCGGATTGGCCGGGCTCGCCACGATCAACCCCGCCAGATCGCTGCTCAACTGCTCCGCAACCGGTTGATATCGCGTGGATAGTTCCGTCCGAAGGCCCACGGCCTCAAGGCTCATCGCCGTCAGGATCTGCCGATAGGACGGATAGCAGGGCTCCCCCAGCCCCACCTTGTCGCCCGCATCGTAAAGCGCTGAAAACGCAAGGATAAACGCCCCAGACGCGCCCGAAGTCAGGATCACCCGCGCCGGATCGAGGTCCAGATCATACCACTCGCCATACAGCGCCGCGATGGCCGCCCGCAGGTCGGGCCGACCCAGCGCGACAGTATAACCCAATGGCCCCTTTTCCATCTCGGCAGCCAACCGCGCGCGCGCCGCGCGCGGTGCACCCGTCCCCGGCTGACCAACCTCCATATGTATGATTTCACGTCCTTTTTCCTCGGCCGCGCGGGCGGCCTCCATCACGTCCATGACGATGAACGGATCGACGGCGCTGCGGCTGGACAGGCGCATGGGACAGACCTCCGGGGTTGGACGAGGGCCTTGAACCAGCCCCTGCACGGCCCGTCAACGCCCTTCGCACCTCACGCGCCTGTGAGACCATGCCGCGCCGGTCTCGGCTGGCTTGCGACCGGTCCGCCGTGCTAACAATTCCCCGACATCCTTACGAAAGACGGATCCCGTGCTGAAACAGCTTCTCCCCCTCTGCCTCGCCGCGGGCCTCGCGCTTCCGGCTGCGGCGACCGATCTCGACAATCTCAGCGCGGCGGAGCGAGACGCCTTCCGCGCCGAGGTGCGGGCCTATCTCCTTGAAAACCCTGAAGTTCTGATGGAGGCTATCGCCGTCCTCGAACAACGCCAATCCGAGGCCGAGGTGGAACGCGACGCGATGATGGTCGCGGCCAACATGGATGCCCTGTTCAATTCCGCCTTCGACGCAAGCTTCGGCAATCCCGACGCCGATGTCACCATCGTGGAATTCATGGATTACCGTTGCGGCTATTGCCGCCGCGCCCATCCCGAGGTCTTGGATCTTGTGGAACTTGACGGCGACATCCGCGTGATCATCAAGGAATTTCCGATACTTGGCGAGCAATCGGTGCTTGCCTCGCGCTTTGCCATCGCCACGCGGATCGCCGCGGGCGATGCGGCCTATATCGACATGCACAACGCCTTGATGGAACTGCGCGGTGACATGACCCAACCCGCACTCCTTGGCCTCGCCGATGATCTGGGGCTGGACGGACAGGCGATCCTTGCCGCGATGGACGATCCGCTTGTGATGCAAACCATTGAATACAATCACGATCTGGCGCAGCGCATGTCCATCAGCGGCACGCCCAGTTTCGTGTTCGGCGACCAGATGGTGCGCGGCTATGTTCCGCTGGACGGGATGCAGCAGATCGTGGCGGTGCTGCGCGAAACCGCGAACTGACACCACCGCATTCCCCAACGAAAAAGGCGCCCCGCAGGGCGCCTTTTCTTTTTGATATCAGATATTTCAGCTGCCCAGCCACCAGCCGCGCCGCTTGGGCTTGGCGGGTTCGGTGGATGCGGGTTCCGCCGCCGCCGGGGCCGCTTCGGCCACAGGTTCCGGCTTGGGTTCGGGCTTGGATTCCGGCGCAGGTTGCGGCTCGGGTGCAGGCTCGGCCACCGGCATGGGCTTGGGCTCGGGTGCCGGTGCGGCTTCTGCCGCCACAGGCTCCGGCGTGGCCTCGACCTCCTCGGATTTGGCCTTGGGCGCCTTCACGGGCGTCTTGCGGGTCCGCGGCGCGCGGGTGCGCTTGGGCTTTTCGGCCGGCGCTTCCTCGGTCACTGCCTCTGCCTCGGGCGCAGGTTCCGCCTCACCGGCAGGCTCCGCCGTCACCTCGGGTGCAGGCTCGGCTTCGGGCTGATCGTCGCCCTGCGCCTGATCCTCGTCCTCGTCGCCCTCGTCGCCCTCATCGTCGCCATCGGACCGAGATCCGTCAAAACCGGCCTCGTCGCTCTTCTTGCGACGGCCACGACCACCGCGACGGCGGCGACGCTTCTTCTTGGGCTGCTCCTCCTCCTCGCCACGCGGGGCGGCAGGCGGCGCGCTGGTCTCCGCCGCGGCCTCTTCGACCTCGGCGACATCCTCGTCGATGTCATTCATCAGGGCGGCGTCCATCGACACGACAGGGCTGACGGCCGCGATGCGGCGCGTCGCGGTCTTGAACCGTTCGATGCGGTAATCGGGCGGCACCATGGCGGGATCGGCTTCGACACGGATCGCCATACCGTAGCGCGCTTCGATGGCTGCAAGGTAATCGCGCTTTTCGTTCATCAGGTAGTTCACGATGGCGACAGGCGCCGTGACCTTGACCTCCTTGGCGCGACCCTTCGGTCCCTCTTCCTCCAGCTGGCGCAGGATCGAGAGCGCAAGGCTGTCATCGGACCGGATCAGGCCCGTGCCATGGCAATGCTTGCAGGGCTGGGTCGTGGCCTCCAGCATGCCGGGACGCAGACGCTGGCGCGACATCTCCAGAAGACCAAAGGCCGAGATGCGGCCCACCTGGATGCGCGCGCGGTCGGTCTTGAGCTTGTCCTTCAGCCGCTTTTCCACGGCAAGGTTGTTGCGCCGCTCGTCCATGTCGATGAAATCGATGACGATCAGACCCGCAAGGTCGCGCAGGCGGACCTGCCGCGCCACTTCCTCGGCGGCCTCGAGGTTGGTCTTGAGCGCCGTCTCCTCGATCGAGCCTTCCTTGGTAGCCCGGCCGGAGTTCACGTCGATGGCAACCAGCGCCTCGGTGATGCCGATGACGATGTAGCCGCCCGATTTCAGCTGCACGGTCGGGTTGAACATGTCGGCGAGATACCCTTCGACCTTGTGCTTGGCGAACAAGGGCGTGGGGTCGGTGTAGTGCTTCACGTTCTTGGCGTGGGACGGCATGATCATCTTCATGAAGTCCTTGGCGTGGCGATAGCCCGCCTCGCCTTCCACCAGAACCTCCTCGATCTCGCGGGTATAAAGATCGCGGATCGACCGGTGGATCAGGTCGCCTTCCTCGTAGATCGGGGCTGGCGCGATGGAGCGCAGCGTCAGATCGCGGATCTGTTCCCATTGGCGCTGCAGGTACTCGTAATCGCGCTTGATCTCGGTCTTGGTCCGCTGGGAGCCCGCGGTCCGGATGATCAGGCCCGCGCCCTGCGGCACGTCGATTTCCTGCGCGATTTCCTTGAGCTTCTTGCGGTCGGCGGCATTGGTGATCTTGCGCGAAATGCCACCGCCCCGCGCCGTGTTGGGCATCAGCACGCAATAGCGGCCCGCAAGCGACAGGTAGGTGGTCAGCGCAGCACCCTTGTTGCCGCGCTCTTCCTTGACGACCTGCACCAGCATGATCTGCCGGACCTTGATAACCTCCTGGATCTTGTATTTCCGGGGGCGCGGCTTGCGGGTCGGGCGGATATCCTCTTCGGTGTCGTCATCGGCGACGGTTTCGGCGGCGGGTGCTGCCTCCGCGTCGTGATCGTGGTCGTGATCGTGGTCGGCGTCTTCCGCGCCGGTATCCTCGGGCTCTTCGACCGGGGTTTCGGCCACCGTTTCCATCGGCGACAGACCTTCGAGCGTGTCACCCTCGTCTTCGCCTAGATCAACGACATCCATGCCCGACGGCCCGCCCGAGGCGGCGCCGGTCGTCACGGCATCCTTGCCGGCAGCCTCGGCGGCGTTATCGCCCGATTTGCGGCGGCGGGGCCTGCGGCCACGCTTGGGCTTGGCGTCTTCCTCGGCCTCATCGGCCATGGCTTCCGCATATTCGCGTTCCTCGCGGAGCAGCGCTTCGCGATCCGCGACCGGGATCTGGTAGTAATCAGGGTGAATTTCCGAAAACGCGAGGAAACCGTGTCGGTTTCCACCGTAATCCACGAAGGCGGCCTGCAGCGAGGGTTCGACCCGCGTGACCTTCGCCAGATAGATGTTTCCTGCCAGTTGTCGCTTGTTCAGCGACTCGAAATCGAATTCCTCGACCTTGTGTCCGTCTGCCACGACAACCCGGGTTTCCTCCGGGTGTGTGGCATCGATGAGCATCGTCTTTGCCATTGTGTCCTTGCCCGTGACAGGCCCCGCTGACGCCCCGGGGGCGCAAGCCACCGCAGCGTTGAAAGGCTGTCACGATTCATGATGAAGGCGAGCATCGGGGGCGCGGCTGCGGCGGGGCTGTCGGCCCCGTTCCGTCTCACCATGTCTGCGCCCGAGCGGTGCATCGCGTCTGACTCCGACCGCGCCGGACGGTTCCGGTTCGGCCAATTCTGCCCCGTTTCAGGGGCGGTTCGGGATGGGCCGGGGGGCAATCGCCACCTGCGGCCCGAGTGACCTGCGCTCCCTGTCGCGCACGGGATCCGGCGCGGATGGGGGATGCAGAGAAACCGGTTTGGGCTGACCACGGGCCAGCTAAGCCACATTAAGGGGCGCACGTCACAAAACGCAATGGCAATTCGTGCAGGCCGACACGCCGCAGGGCAGACCGCCCTGCCCTGCGGGTGACACGAAAAGCCCTAAAGCCCATGCGCTTAGAGGTAATCGGACCGGCTCAACCCGTATTTCGCCATCTTCTCGTTCAGCGTCCGGCGCGGCAGGCAGAGTTCATCCATCACGTTCGAGATCGACCCGCGATGCCGCCGCATCGTATTGTCGATCAGCATCCGTTCGAAGGCCTCGACATATTCCTTGAGCGGCTTGCCCTCACCGATCTGCTGCGGCGCGATCTCGGCATTGTCGGCCATCAACAGCGACGCGATGGACCCAGACCCCCGCCGCTGCTGCAAGATCGCGCGCTCGGCGATGTTGATGAGTTGGCGCACATTGCCCGGCCATGGCGCCTGCAACAACTGGGCGGCTTCCTGGGCCGTGACTTGCGGCGCATCGGTGCCGTATTCCTCGGCGAATTGTTCGCCGAACCGGGTGAACAGCGTCAAGATATCCTCGCCCCGCTGGCGGAGCGGCGGCAGGTCGATCCGCATCGCGGCCAGCCGGTAGAACAGGTCGGGCCTCAGGCTCGCCTCGCACATCTCGGGCTCGGGCGCGTTGCAGATCGCCACGATCCGCGTCTCGGCCGGCGTGCCCTGATCGTTGATCGCCGTCAAAAGCCGCGCCTGCAACGGCTGCGGCAGGCTTTCGATATCTTCCAGAACCAGCGTGCCGCCGCGCGCCTGTTCGATCAGGGGCTTGTCCTGATCTTCGCCCACCGGGCCGAACAGCATCGCCGCCAGTGTCGCCTCGTCATGGGCGGCGCAAGACGTGGTGACGAAACTCTTGCCCGCGCGCGGGCCCACCGCGTGCAGCGCATGGGCGACCAGCGTCTTGCCGGTGCCGGTTTCCCCCACGATCAGCACATGCCCATCGGCCTGGCCGAGATCGAGGATATCCTCGCGCAGGCGCTCCATCACGCCGCTCGTCCCGATCAGCTTGCGCATCAGCACCGTGCCATCCGACAATTCGCGGCGCAGCGCCCGGTTGTCGAGCGTCAGGCGGCGCTGCTGGCTCGCGCGCTTGGCCAGATCGTTCATCCGGTCGGGGTTGAACGGCTTTTCCAGAAAGTCATATGCCCCGATCCGCATCGCCTCGACCGCCATGGGCACGTCGCCATGACCGGTGATCAGGATCACGGGCAATCCGCTATCGACCCCCATCAAGCGCTTGAGAAAGGCCATGCCGTCCATGCCGGGCATCTTCACGTCGGTCACCACCACGCCCGGCCAATCCGGGCCGATGGCCTTCAACGCCTCCTCGGCGCTGGCATAGGTCTCGGTCTCGAATCCCGAGAGCGCCAACCACTGGCTGATCGACTGCCGCATGTCCTGCTCGTCATCCACGATCGCAATCTTCATCGCCCGTCGTCCTCTTCCTTCGCCCGGCCGCGTTCCTGCGGGCCGGTCCTACTGCGCCGCGCGGGCGCTGCCACCCTCGATCAGGGGCAGGCGGATCTCGAAGACCGCGCCACCGCTCTCGCCGTTGCGCGCGGTCAGCCTGCCGCCCAGATCGGCCACGATCCCCGACGAGATGGCCAGCCCAAGGCCCACCCCCTCACCGGGTTTCTTCGTGGTGTAGAATGGCTCGAACAAGGCGTCGAGATCGTCAATCCCGTTGCCGTTGTCCCGCACCGTCAGCACGGCCTCGTCACCCTCGGAAATCAACAGGTCCAGTTCGCGCCGATCCACGTCCTTCATCGCGTCGAGCGCATTCCTGAGCAGATTGATGATCACCTGTTCCAGTCGCAGCCTGTCGGCCATCACCATGACCGGCTGGCGCGGCAGGTTGCGCGTGATCTCGACCTTGGTGGTGCGCAATTGCGGCTCCATCATGGTCAGCGCGCCCTTCAGCGCGTCACGCAGATCGACGGGTTCGAGCGCGTCGCCGCCCTTTCTGGCATAGGATTTCAGCTGCCGCGTGATCGCGCCCATCCGGTCGATCAGGTCATCGATCCGCTGGAAGCTCGACGCCGCCTCCTCGATCCGCTTGCGCTGCAAGAGCAGCCGCGCGCCCGCCAGATAGGTCTTCATCGCCGCAAGTGGCTGGTTCAACTCGTGGCTCACGGCCGCCGACATCTCGCCCAGCGCGGCCAGTTTCTGGCTCTGCGCAAGGCTCTGTTCGGCCTCTTCCAGCGTCCTCTCGACCCTCTGGCGCTCGGCGATTTCCCGCTGTAGCCGACCGTTCAGGCGGCGAAGCTCTGCCGATTCCCGCGCCAGCCTGTCCGACCGCAACCGGGCACGGCGGCTGATCAGGTAGAAACCGCCCGCAAGGATCAGGGCGAATCCCATGATCTCCAGCGCCAGCACCGCGTTGACCCGCTCGCGCACCGAGGCAAAGGCCGTGTAGCTCACGATACGCCAGCCCCGGAACGGGATGCGGCTTTCAAGCCGGATCGTCTCGCTCCCGAAAAACCGCCGTTCCGCCTCGCCGAAGGTGAAATCGCCCGTCGCCTGCAGCGCGCGCTGGATCGCGCTTTGCGGCGGTTGCAGCGCCAGCGCCTCGACCTCCGTCCGCCCGCGCCAGCGCGGTTCGGTCGACAAGATGATCTCGCCCGTGCTGTTGGTCAAAAACACGGCCTCCGCCGTGCCGCGCCAGCGTTCAACGATCCGGCCCAGATCCACCTCGACAAGGATCACCCCCAAAAGCCGGTTGTCGGGGGTCCGGACCGCGCGCGAAAAGGTGAAATCGAACCGCCCCGTTTCGGGCTCGTTCGAGGTGAACACCGTGTCGGGCGACCGGCTGGCCTCGACAAAAAACGGATCGGAGGTGCGCCTTTGGCCCAACCTTTCACGGTCGGTCGCCGCCACGACGCGCCCCTCGCGGTCCAAAAGCACAAGCGAGGCCGCGCCCAGCTCATCTACGTAGGAGATCAGCCGCGCGCTCGTGTCCTGATAACTCGTCGTCTCCAGCGCCCGGATCAGGACAGGATCGCGCGCCAGCAACAAGGGCACCACCGAATGGCGCTGCAATTCGGATTGGATCGTGCCGGAATAGATCGCCAGCCGGATCTCGGCGCGGTTGCGCGTCGTCTCGGTGAACCGCTGGGTCAGCCAGACGTTCGACACCCAGACCGCCGCGATGGCACCCACGAGGAAAACCACCAGCAAGCCGCGCAGAAACCACGCCCGAAGACGCAGGCTGCGGTCTGCCCTTGATTGGTTTTCGGCAAGGCTCATGACGGCCAAGGTAGAGGGGCCTGCCCCCACGCTCAAGGGGATTGCCCGTTCAGGCCGCCACCAGCGCCTCGGCCAGCGCGCGGAACATCGCCGCCCCGTCGGTTCCGCCCTGCGCGGCATCCACCACCCGCTCGGGATGCGGCATCAGGCCAAGCACGCGGCGATTGGGGCTCAGGATGCCCGCGATATCGCCCATCGCACCATTGGGATTGCCGATGTAGCGGAACGCGATCCGGTCCTCGGCCTCGAGCGAAGCCAAGGTCTGCGCATCCGCGACGTAATTGCCGTCGTGATGCGCGATGGGGAACGTCACCTCCTGCCCCGCCGCATATCCGGCGGTAAAGGCGCTGTCGGCAGTGCCCACGCTCAGACGCTGCATCTTGCAGACGAATTTCAGCCCCGCATTGCGCATCAGCGCGCCGGGCAAAAGGCGGGTTTCGCACAGGACCTGAAAGCCGTTGCAGATCCCCAGCACGTGACCGCCGCGCGCGGCATGGGCGCTGACCGCCCGCATCACCGGCGATTGCGCGGCGATGGCCCCGCAGCGCAGGTAATCGCCGTAGGAAAACCCGCCCGGCACGCCAACGATGTCGACACCCTCCGGCAGGGCGCCATCCTTGTGCCAGACCATCGTGGTCTCGAAGCCCGCCGCGCGAAACGCCACCGCCAGATCGCGGTCACAGTTCGAGCCCGGAAAGACGATGACGGCGGCCTTCACCCCTGCATCTCCACGCGGTAGCTTTCGATCACCGTATTGGCGAGCAGCTTCTCGCACATGGCGGTAACATCGGCCTCGGTCGCGCCGGGCGCGAGATCGAGCTCGATCACCTTGCCCTGCCGCACGCCCTCGACGCCGGCAAAGCCCAGCGCCCCCAGCGCCGATTTCACCGCCTCGCCCTGCGGGTCCAGCACGCCCTGTTTCAACATCACGGTCACGGTGGCCTTCATCGCCCGCTTCCCTTCATCTTCCCGAAAATACGGACGGCACCCCCCCACCACGGGGCGCGCCGTCAATTGATCAGCGTCGGCTTCGTCACGCCCGTTTCGCGCTGGGGCATCACGCCCAGCCGCCGGGCCACCTCCGTATAGGCATCGGCCAGGTTCCCCAGGTCGCGGCGGAACACGTCCTTGTCGAGCTTCTGGCCCGTCTCGATGTCCCACAACCGGCACGAATCCGGGCTGATCTCGTCGGCGACGATCAGGCGCATGTAATCGCCATCCCAGATCCGTCCGATCTCGATCTTGAAATCCACCAGCTTGATCCCGACGCCCAGCATCAGCCCCGACAGGAAATCGTTCACGCGCAGCGCAAGGCTGACCATGTCGTCCAGATCCTGCTGGGTGGCCCAGCCAAAGGCGATGATATGCTCCTCGCTCACCATCGGATCGCCCAGCTCGTCATTCTTGAAGTAGAATTCGACGATGGGGCGCGGCAGCGCCGTGCCCTCCTCGATCCCCAACCGCTTGGAGATGGACCCCGCCGCGACATTGCGCACCACGACTTCCAGCGGAATGATCTCGACCGCGCGGATCAGCTGCTCGCGCATGTTCAGACGGCGGATGAAATGCGTCGGCACCCCGATCGCGTTCAGACCCGACATGAAGAATTCCGACAGGCGGTTGTTCAACACGCCCTTGCCTTCGACGGTGGCGCGCTTTTCCGCGTTGAAGGCGGTGGCGTCATCCTTGAAATATTGCACCAGCGTGCCGGGTTCGGGGCCTTCATAGAGGATCTTGGCCTTGCCTTCATAGACCTTCTTGCGCCGTGCCATGCTGTCTCCGGACATGTCTGGGGGTGGGATGCGGACTCGGGCGCCCATTCCCTCCTCGCGCCTATAGGGCAAAGCGCGCTGTGTCGCAAGCAAGCCGGGCATCGGAGCTTGCAGCCGCCCGATGCGCGGTCGTAAGATCGCTCCCGACAGGCCCATGACCAAACGGAGTGCTCCGCATGACCACCTTTGACGACCGCGAAGCCGCGTTCGAGAACAAGTTCGCCCATGATCAGGAAATGCAGTTCCGCGCCGAGGCGCGGCGCAACAAGCTGATGGGCCTCTGGGTGGCCGAGATCCTCGGCAAATCCGGCGACGAGGCGGCGGAATACGCCAAAGCCGTGGTCAAAGCCGATTTCGAGGAAGCCGGCCACGAGGATGTCATGCGCAAGGTCCTCGGCGATCTGGGCGACCGCATCTCCGAAACCGAAGTGCGCACGAAATACGACGAGCTTCTGGCCGTGGCCAAGGCGCAGTTGATGACCGAAATCTGACGCCGCCTCCCGCGGCACACCGGACAGACAGGACCGGCCTCGCCCCCTTCGGCGGGGCCGGTCGCGTTTCCACATGAACGCCGCTCATAACCTTCTTGCAGATTTTGCGCCTTGCTCATAACGCGCCGAGGCTTCACATCAGCCTCGCGCGCCTGATCCGACGGAGACACCGATGACATCCCCCCTCGCCCGACTTCTGGAAACCCGCGATTGGCTCTTGGCCGATGGCGCGACCGGAACGACGCTGTTCAACATGGGGCTGCAATCGGGCGACGCGCCCGAGCTGTGGAACGAGGAACACCCCGACCGGATCCGCGCCCTGTATCAAGGTGCGGTCGATGCGGGCTCCGACATCTTCCTCACCAATTCCTTCGGCGGCACCCGGTCGCGCCTCAAGCTGCACAATGCCGAGGATCGTTGCTACGATCTGAACAAGCGCGCCGCCGAACTGGGCCGCGAGGTCGCCGACAAGGCGGGCCGCCCCGTGATCGTCGCGGGCTCCATGGGCCCCACGGGCGAGATCATGGCCCCGATGGGCCCCCTTACCCATGCCCGCGCGGTCGAGATGTTCCACGAACAGGCCGAAGGGCTGCGCGACGGCGGGGCGGATGTGCTCTGGGTCGAAACCATCAGCGCGCCCGAGGAATATGCCGCCGCCGCCGAGGCCTGCAAACTGGCGGGCATGGATTGGTGCGGCACGATGAGCTTTGACACCGCGGGCCGCACGATGATGGGCCTGACCTCCGCCGGCATGGCCGAGCTGGTGGAAAAGCTGCCCCATGCGCCGCTCGCCTACGGGGCCAATTGCGGCGTCGGCTCGTCGGACCTGTTGCGCACGGTTCTGGGCTTCCGCGCCGCGGGGTCCGAGCGTCCCGTGATCGCCAAGGGCAATGCCGGCATCCCGAAATACCACGAGGGGCATATCCATTACGACGGGACGCCCGAATTGATGGCGCGCTACGCGGTCATGGCGCGCGATGCGGGCGCGACGATCATCGGCGGCTGCTGCGGCACCACCCCTGACCACCTGCGCGCGATGCGCCGGGCACTCGAGGAAACGCCGCGCGGTGCCGCCCCGACGCTCGACCAGATCACCGCCGAACTGGGGGGATTTTCCTCCGGTTCTGACGGCACGGATGACAACGGCCCGGCCGCGCGCGAACGCAGCGGACGTCGGCGGAGCCGGGGTTGACCCCCGCGCCCGCCCGCACGGGTCGCGCCGCGCGCGGCCCATGTCGTATTTCGGCATTCCACAAGCCGCAATTGCAGTAGGACGAAATCAAGACCCGCGCGCGCCGCGCAACCGCTACCAGCCGCGCCCCCCGCGCGCATCAGGTGACAGGAGACACCCCGATGTCGGACGACAGTGACGAGATCATCCTTTCCGAACTCGACGACGACGAACTGGTCGGCCAGATGTACGACGACCTCTACGACGGTCTCAAGGAAGAGATCGAAGAGGCGGTCAACATCTTGCTCGCACGTGGCTGGACGCCCTATGACATCCTGACCAAGGCGCTCGTGGGCGGCATGACCATCGTCGGCAACGATTTCCGCGACGGCATCCTCTTCGTCCCCGAGGTTCTGATGGCCGCCAACGCGATGAAGGGCGGCATGGCGATCCTCAAACCGCTTCTGGTCGAAACCGGCGCGCCGCGCATCGGCAAGATGGTGATCGGCACGGTCAAGGGCGACATCCACGACATCGGCAAGAACCTTGTCGCGATGATGATGGAAGGCGCGGGTTTCGAGGTCGTGGACCTCGGCATCAACAACGCGGTCGAAAGCTATCTCGGCGCGCTGGAAAGCGAACAGCCCGACATCCTCGGCATGTCCGCCCTGCTGACCACCACCATGCCCTACATGAAGGTCGTGATCGACACGCTCAAGGAAAAGGGCATCCGCGACGATTACATCGTGCTCGTCGGCGGCGCCCCCCTGAACGAGGAATTCGGCCGCGCCATCGGCGCCGACGCCTATTGCCGCGATGCGGCCGTGGCGGTCGAAACGGCCAAGGAATTCGTGCTGCGCAAGCACAACCAGATGGCGGCGCGCGCCTGAAATGGCGCCCCCGCCCCCGGCCCGGTGCGACGCCACTGGGCCGGGGGGCTTTTCCCACTTGGCATGTCGCGTTCATCCGCAGTCACACGCTACGCCTTAAGCTTTTGATTTCGCATGTTCGGGGCGCGCAAAACCGGTTCCCACTTTTGCGCAACATGCTTTAAGGCTGGCGCATGGCCGTTTCCGTCTTCATCGCACGCAAGATCGACGCGGGCCTGTTCTCGCAGGTCCACGAGGATGTGTTCGACGGGCCGGTCGACCCCTATCTCCTCGATCGTTTCCTCGCCGCCGATCACCTCCACATCGCGGTAGCCGTGGACCGCGACCAGATGGTCGGCATGTGTTCGGGCGTCATCTACCACCACCCCGACAAGCCCGACAGCTGGTGGATCAACGAATTGGGCGTAGCGGGCCCGTGGCAGCGGCAGGGCATCGGCACGCGGCTTGTGATGACCTGCATGGACCACGCCCGCCGCCTCGGCTGCACCGACATCTGGGTCGTGGCCGATCCCGACGACACGGCCGAAGCCTTCTGGCAAAGCCTGCGCTGGACCCGAACGGGTGACCGGCTGGCGATGTTCTCATGCGCGCTGTGACCTCGCCCCTTGCGCTTTGCCCCGGTAGGGTCTCTGGATCGGCCCTGCCCGCAACCGCCCCGTGAAAGCCATCTGATGCCCCCCCGCGATCTTCTGCTTGTCGCTGTCGTGATCCTCGCCTGGGGCTCGAATTTCTCTGCGATGAAACTCGCGTTGGCGGAACTGCCGCCCTTTTTGTTCGTCGGACTGCGATTCGCGCTCCTGATCCCGCTCATCGCGGTCTTTCCGCGCCCGGCCAGCTGGGGCGCGATCCTCGCCGTGGGCGCGCTGATCAACATGGGCCAATTCGCCTTTCTCTTCGGCGCCATGGCGGCGGATGCCAGCGCGGGCCTCGCCTCGCTCATCATCCAGAGCCAGGTTCCCCTGACCATCCTGCTGGCATGGGCCGTCTACGGCGAGCGCATCACGCCCCTGCAGGGCGCGGGGATCGCGCTGGCCGTCATCGGCCTCGGGGCCATCGGCATGGTGGCGGGCGGCAACATCACGCTTCTGGGGCTGGGCCTTATCCTGTGCGGCGCGCTCAGCTGGGCCATCGGCAATCTGGTCCTGCGCCGCCTGCCCGGCGTTCGGATGCTGCCCCTCTTCGTCTGGGGCAGCCTTGTGCCGCCCCTGCCGATGCTGGGCCTTTCGATCCTGACCGAGGGGGCCGCGCCCTTCGCCACCCTCGCCGCCCTCAGCCCGGCGGGATGGGCGGCCGTGGCCTATGTCGCCATCGCCTCGACCGTGGTCGGCTATTCGATCTGGGGCACGCTTCTGTCGCGCCATCCCGCCGCTCTTGTCACCCCCTTCGCCCTCCTGATCCCGCTCGTCGGCATGGCCACGGCGGCCATCGTGCTGGGCGAACGCATCACTTTGGGCGAGGGTCTCGCGGGCCTTCTTGTCCTGAGTGGCCTAGCCCTTGCCGTCCTCGGTCCCCGCCATGCCGCCCGCAGGGCTAGGCGCGCCCGCCCGCCTCGGTCATGATCCCCCCATGAACCCGCCCGACGACCAGACCCTCACCGACACCGGCCTGCCCCCCGAGGGACGGGGCCGCATCCTCTTGATCGGCTGCGGGGCGCTCGCCCGCGAGGTGCTGGACCTCAAGGCCGCGAACGGATGGGATCACCTCGACCTGCATTGCCTGCCTGCGATCTTGCACAACCACCCCCAGAAGATCCCGCAAGCGGTAGAGGCCGCCGTAACCGCGCGCCGCGCCGATTATGCCGAGGTTTTCGTGCTTTACGCCGATTGCGGCACCGGCGGGCTGTTGCAGGCCGCCTGCGACCGCTTGGGCGTCGCCATGCTTGAAGGGCCGCATTGCTACAGCTTCTTCGAAGGCAACACCGCCTTTGCCGCCCGCGACGAGATCACGGCTTTCTACTTGACCGATTTTCTTGTCCGCCAATTCGACGCCTTCGTCACCAAACCCTTGGGCCTCGACCGCCATCCGCAACTGCGCGACATGTACTTTGGAAATTACACCAAACTGGTCTACCAGGCCCAGACCGAAGACCCGGACCTGACTGAAAAAGCAAAGGCTTGCGCCGATTTCCTCAAGCTCGACTTCGAACGGCGCTACACGGGCTACGGCGATCTGGAAACCGCCATGCGCGGCCTCTGAGCCTTCGGAAATCTGCAGATTTCCGTGTCGAAAAACTGCAGTTTTTCGCGCCCTCAGCTTGACGCCTTCTCCGCCGCCAACAACCGGATCCGCTCCACCATCGCCCGCAGCCCGTTCGAGCGTTGCGAGGACAGGTGATCGTTCAGCCCCAGCCGCGCCAGTTCGCCGCCCGCGTCGACCTTCAGCACCTCGTCCACGCTCAACCCGTCGTAAAGCGCATGCAGAACCGCGATCAGCCCGCGCACGATCATCGCATCGCTGTCGCCGCGGAACCGGAACACCGCCGCCCTGCCCTCGCCTTCGATCTGCGGCAGGATCCAGACCTGGCTCGCGCAGCCGTCCACCTTGGTGGCGGGCACTTTTACCGCATCCTCCAACGGGTCCATCGCCTTGCCCAGATCGATCACATGGCGATAGCGCTCCTCCCAATCCTCGAGGAATTCGAAGGTTTCGGCGATTTCCTCGAAGGCGGGACTGGCCATGGGTATCTCTCCGGGCAGGCTGTGGCTGTTGCGCCCTTGACCTAGGCCCATGGCGCCGCGCCGTCCAGAGGCGCTTTCCTTCGCGCCGCCCATGCGCTACCCAAGACGCGACAAGATCCGACGGAGAGATACGATGTTGCGCGCAACCCTCGCCCTGGCCCTGATCCTGAGCCTTGCGGCCTGCGGCACGCGTCTCAATCCGTTCAACTGGTTCGGCGGCGACCGCGAGGAACGCATCGCCGTGACCGAACCCGCAGCCGCACCGGGCGACGCGCGCCAACTCGTGGCCGAGGTGGTGGAGCTTTCCGTCGATCCCACGGCGCAGGGCGCGATCGTCCGCGCCATGGGCCGCCCGCCCGTTCAAGGCTTCTGGGAGGCCGAATTGGTCGAGGTCGCGCGCGAAGGCGGCAGCATCACCTACGAATTCCGGGTTTTCCCGCCCCTCACCCCGACCCGCGAAGGCACGGCGCAATCGCGTGAGGTGATCGTGGGGGCCACGCTCAGCAACTTCGACCTTGCAGGCATCCGCACCATCACGGTGATCGGCGCGCAAAACCGGCGCTCGGTCAACCGCCGCTAGAGCATGTTGCGCAAAAGTGGGAACCGGTTTTGCGCGTCCAAAACATGCGACAGCAAAAGGTGAGCCACCCGGCCCGCGACTGCGACTGAACGCAACGCGCCCTCACCACCGCCTCAGACCGAAACGATCCTGACCCGCTCACCTTCCGCCGACAGCGCCACCTCGCCTCTCAGCAGGCGCAGCGCATCTTCGCCGAAAACCTCACGCCGCCATCCCGTGGCCCAAAGCCCGTCATGGTCGCCGCAGGCGATATCGTCCAGATCCGAGGACGAGGCGATCAGCTTGGCCGCCACCCCCGCCTCCTCGGCCTTGGCCTTCAACAAGACCCGCAACAGGTCGGCCAGCGCCGAATTCAGGTTCGACCGGTCCCGCCCCTCGACCGCCTTGGGGTGCTTGTCGGCGGGCATGTCGAGACCCCGCTGGACGGCGGCGATCAACCCGTCAGCGATGTCGCCCTTGCGCCCCTCCCGCAGCAACAGCCGCGACTTGCCCAGATCGTTGAGGGTGCGCGGCTTGGTCGAGGCCAGTTCCATCAGCGCGTCATCCTTGATGACCCGGCTGCGCGGCACGTTCTTTTCCTGCGCATAGCGCTCGCGGAACGCCGCCAGCTCCTGCGCGATGGCCAGCGTCTTGCCCGAATTGGTGCGGATCTTCAGCCGCTTCCACGCCTCCGCCGGATCGACGACATAGCTCGACGCATCGGTGAGCGAGGCCAACTCCTCCTCCAGCCACGCAGTGCGGCCCGTGCGCTCCAACTGCTTGGCCAGATGCTCGTAGATCTGGCGCAGATGCGTGACATCGGCCAGCGCATAGGTCTTTTGCGCATCGCTCAACGGGCGGCGCGACCAATCCGTGAACCGCGAGGATTTGTCGAGCGGCGCGCGCGCGATCTTGCGCACCAGCGTCTCGTAGCCGACCTGATCGCCGAAACCGCAGACCATCGCCGCCACCTGCGTGTCGAACAGGGGTTTGGGCACAACCCCGCCATCGACGTGGAAAATCTCCAGATCCTGGCGCGCGGCATGGAACACCTTCACCACGCCCGGCGCGCGCATCAACTCCCACAGCGGCTCCAGCGACAGCCCCTCGGCCAACGGATCGACCAGCACCGCATCGGCATCATCCGTCCCCGGAAGTGCAAGCTGCACAAGACAGAGCTGGGCGAAATAGGTGCGTTCGCGCAAGAACTCCGTGTCGACCGTGACATAGGGGGCATTCATGGCCCGGGCGCAGAACGCGGCAAGCGCGTCGGTGGTGGTAAGCGTCTGGATCAAGCGTGGGGTCTTTTCTCGGCCGTGGAAAAACTCTGCCGGTGATAGGCGAGGCACGACCGATTGAAAAGAGCCCACGAAACGCCCCCCGGCCACGGTCGCCGCAACCGGGGGTGTCTCCGCTCGCAGGGCGGGATGGTGATATCGCCGGCCCCACGCAGCCCAGCATCGCGCAAAATGGTTAAGGCAGGGTAAAGCGCGGTCGTCACTCAAGGGCACGGCCGCGCTTTTGCCTGACCCGACTGCCCCCCTCGCTCCGACGCCCGCCCTGCAAACGCCGCCCCGCTGTTAGCGCAAACCCGCGATGTTTCCGCTAACGGTTACGCTAACACACAGAAAGCGCACATATTTTTCCTTGGCCTTGCCGGTATGCTCCAGTATCCCGACCGCAGAACCAGACGCGACAGATCACGGGGAAAACCATGACCATCACACTCGGCATCAACGGTTTCGGCCGCATCGGGCGCTGCACGCTGGCCCATATCACCGAAGCCGCGCGCAACGATGTGCAGGTGGTCAAGATCAACGCGACGGGCCCGATCGAAACCAACGCGCATCTTCTGAAATACGACAGCGTCCATGGCCGCTTCGCCGGTGACATCCGCATCAACGGCGACACGATGGATCTCGGGCGCGGCCCGATGAAGGTGTTTTCCACCTACGACCCGGCCGAGCTGGATTGGGAGGGCTGCGATGTCGTCCTCGAATGTACCGGCAAATTCAACAACCGTGACGCGGCCGCCGTCCACCTGACCCGCGGGGCCAAGCGCGTTCTGGTCTCCGCCCCCGCCAAGAACGTGGACAAGACCATCGTCTACGGCGTGAACCACCGCGAATTGCTGGCCGAACACCATGTCGTCTCGAACGGGTCGTGCACCACCAACTGCCTCGCGCCCTTGGCCAAGGTGTTGAACGACGCCATCGGGATCGAACGCGGGATCATGACCACGATCCACAGCTACACCGGCGATCAGCCCACGCTCGACCGCCGCCACAAGGATCTCTACCGCGCCCGCGCCGCCGCCATGGCGATGATCCCCACCTCCACCGGCGCCGCCAAGGCCCTCAAGGAGGTTCTGCCCGAGCTTGAAGGCCGTCTCGACGGTACCGCACTCCGCGTGCCCACGCCCAATGTCTCCTGCGTCGACCTGACCTTCGAGGCGAAAAAGGACGTGACCGTCGCCGATGTGAACGAGGTGATCCGCGAAGCCGCCGAAGGTCACATGCGCTCGGTGCTCGCCTATGACCCCGAAGCCAAGGTCTCCATCGACTTCAACCACACCACGCATTCCTGCATCTTCGCCCCCGACCAGACCAAGGTTGTGGGCGGCCGCACCGTCCGCGTGCTTGCGTGGTATGACAACGAATGGGGCTTCTCCGCGCGCATGGCCGATGTTTCGGCCGCGATGGGGCGTCTGCTGCACTGACAGCCAGTGTCGATCCGGCATCGGCCAAGGCCGCGCACTGCGAGGAGGCAGCGCGCGGCCTTTCTGTTGCTGCCTTGATCCAAAACGCCCTCAACCGCAGTTGCAGATGCCTGCATCCCCGGTTCGCGCAGCCCGAACCCAACTCCGGTCCAATGGTGCGGCGGGGTGGGGGCGGTCATCTCTCCTCCCGTCAAGGCGCCGCATCCCGCCGCGCCAGATGATCGGAGATACCACGATGACCCGCATTCTCGCCGCAACCCTCGCCGCAACCCTCGCCCTGTCGGGTGCCGCCATGGCCTCCCCCGACGCGCAGGTGCCGCAGGAAACCCAGACCGCGATCCGCACCCTGCTCGAATCGCAAGGCTACGAAGTCCGCCAGATCGAGACCGAGGACGGCCTGTTCGAAGCCTATGCCCTGAAGGATGGCGAACGCTACGAGATCTACATCAACGCCGACATGCAGATCGTCCGGACCGAGCGCGACGACTGATCCCTTCCCCGTCGACGCTTGCGGGGGCGGCCCGGCCCAAGGTGCCGCCCTCGACCTCCCCCACTCCCCAAGGATCCGAACCATGACACGCCACCCCGTCTGGGACCCGTTCATCCGCCTCTTCCACTGGGCGCTCGTCGCGGGCTTTGTCGCCAATGCGCTCTTCACCGATGACGAAAGCACGCTCCACGAATGGGTGGGCTATGCCGTTGTCGGCCTGATCGCCGCCCGGCTGATCTGGGGCCTGATCGGCCCGCGCCACGCCCGCTTCGCCGATTTCCTGCCCAGCCCGCGCGCCGCCATGCAACAGGTGCAAGACATCGCCACCGGCCGCCACCGCGTCTACCTTGGCCATACGCCGCTTGGGGCGCTGATGATCCTGAACCTGCTCCTCACGATTCTCCTGATCGGGGTGACGGGCTACATGATGACCACCAATGCCTTTTGGGGCGTCGACTGGGTCGAGGAAGCGCATGAGGTTCTGGTGGGCTGGGCCGAGATCTCCATCCTCGTCCATGTCGCCGCCGTGATCTGGGAATCGATCCGGACCGGCGTGAATTTGCCGCAAGCCATGCTCACAGGGGTCAAGTCCGTGCCGGACGATGCTACCATCGTGAAATGATGCGTGGCCTGTCTGAAAATCCCGCGGCCCTTGCCGCCCTCATCCTCGCGCAGGGCGTCTGCGCGGGGGTGTTCCTCTTCGACGTGGTGCTCGACGGGGGCGAATTGACCCGCCTCTGGCCGCTCGACTGGCATTTCGCGGTCGAGGCGGCGGCGGTTCTGGGCCTGATCGCGGGCATCGCCTTCGAGATCCGGGTGCTGTTGCGGCTTCTGGCGCGCAAGGCGCATCTGGAACGGCAGGTGTCGATGGCCGCCAGCGCGCTTCATGACGTGATCGATGCGCATTTCTTGGCTTGGGGCCTGACCGCCTCGGAACACGACGTGGCATGGTTCACGGTCAAGGGGCTGCCCATCGCCGAGATCGCCCGCCTGCGCGGATCTGCCGACGGGACGGTGAAAAGCCACCTCAACGCCATCTACCGCAAGGCCGGGGTGACGAACCGGGGCGAATTGCTCAGCCTGTTGATCGAGGATCTGATGGACGGCGCCGACCGCGCCCCGCCGGCCTCGGCGGCGCAGGAACAAAGCGCCTGATGCGCCGTTCCCGCACCGGGCTCTTTCCCCCCTTTGCCCCGTCTCCCGTCCGTGGCAGGGTCCGCGCGACGTAAGGGGTAGGCCATGAACACGGCAACATCGATCTTTCTGGTCCTGTGCATCGCGGCCTTTGTCGTCGTGGATGCGACGCTCTTCGATTGGGACCTGTCGCTGGCACTTGCCCGGCGCTTTGCCGGCCTGCTCAACTGGCTCGCCTTCTGGCGGTAGCACCGCAACGCATTGCCCGAAAACCGGGCAGATGCCCCTGCGCAGGGCGGATGTCCTCCGCCCCCCGTTGCCCTGCCCCGCGACGCTGGCTAACACTCCGCTGACGGTGACATGCCCGACCGGCCGGCAACAGGCCGCGCGGCCAACAGCGAAGGATGACATCCATGGCTCAAGATCGGATCGACGCCCTGCGTCGCGCGGCACTGGCGCTTTGCGCGGGCCTCTTTGCGGCGGCCCTGCCGCTCGCGGCAGAGGCGCAGGAAAACACGCCCCAGGACCCCCGCCTGCACATGCCTGGCCAATTGACCGTCGCCACCGGCGACCCGGTCTATCCCCCGTGGATGATGAACAACGACCCCGCCAGCGGCGAAGGCTTCGAGAATGCGCTCGTCTATGCACTGGCCGAGGAAATGGGCTTCACCCGCGATCAGGTGGTGTGGCTGGGAGAAACCTTCGAACAATCCATCGCACCGGGCGAAAAGGCCTATGATTTCGCCATCCAGCAAATCAGCGTGACCGAGGCGCGCTCCCAGATCGTTTCCTTCAGCCAGGTCTATTACCAGCCGCAAAAGGCCGTGATCGCGCTCCCCGGCACGGCAGCCGAAACCGCCACCAGTTTCGAGGATCTGCGCAACCTGCGTTGGGGTGCCGTGATCGGCACGACCGACAATGATTACCTCGTCAATGTCTTGGGCATCACCGACGCCGCCATCTACAACGAACAGGTCGATGTCTTCCAGGCGCTTCAGGCAGGCCAGATCGACGCGACGCTCGCGGCCCTTCCCACCGCGCTGTTCGTCACCGCCGTGCAGGTGCCCGATGCCTCCATCGTGGCGCTTCTGCCGCCCGACGAGAATGACAACGGCCACGGCCTCCTCTTCGAATTCGGCAATCCGCTGGTGTCTTGGGTGGACGAGGCGCTCGGCGCGCTGATCTCCCGCGGCACGGTGGATGATCTGGTCGCAACCTGGCTCGTCGCCGACCCGGATCTGCCCGTCATCTCCGAATGACCGACGGACCGCACGACACGGACAGACGTCGGGGCCCGCCCCCGCCGCCGCCCGGACGCGGCTTCGACTGGCGCGCGGCGGCACTTCCCTCGGCCATCAGCGCGGCGAGCATCCTGATCGTCTTCGGCGCGCTGGCATGGGCCGTCACTTCCGCCGAACAATGGCCGCGCATCCGGCTGCAATTCTTCAACCTCGACGCCATGATCGCGGCCTTTCCCCGCGTGCTGCAAGGTTTCTGGGTCAATATCCAGGTCTGGTTGACGGTCCTTGTCTGCATCCTTCTCTGGGCGCTGGCACTCGCCATCCTGCGCAGCTTGCGCGCGCCATGGTGCGCGCCCTTCCGCCTGATGGTGGTGATCTACATCGACCTCTTTCGCGGCGTGCCGGTCCTCCTCCTTGTCCTTCTCTTCGGCTTCGGCATCCCGGCGCTGAACCTGCCCGGTCTGCCCAATTCGGGCCTCTTCTGGGGCGGGGTCGCGATGGTGCTCAGCTACGCGGCTTACGTGGCCGAGATCTACCGCTCGGGCATCGACGCGGTGCATGAGGGCCAGCGCGCCGCCGCCAAATCCCTTGGCCTGACCGAATGGCAGACCCTGCGCTACGCGATCTTGCCGCAAGCTTTGCGCAACGTCGTGCCAGCGCTGATGAACATCGTCGTGGCGCTACAAAAGGACGTGGCGCTCTTGTCGGTCATCGGCGTGCGCGACGCGGTGCGCGAGGCACAGATCTACACCGCCACCACCTTCAACTATTCCTCCCTCATTGTCGCGGCGGGCCTGTTCCTTCTGGCGACCATCCCCATGGCGCGGCTGGCCGATTACCTCACGCGGCGTGACCGGATGCGCCGCCTGCAGATGGCGGGTTGATCCATGACGCCCCCGAAACCCATGATCGAGATCGACGAGGTCACCAAGTATTTCGGCCAGAAACTGGTCCTCGACCGGGTGTCGCTGACCGTGAACCGGCACGAAACCATCTGCCTCATCGGGGCGTCCGGCTCGGGCAAATCCACGCTCCTGCGCTGCGTGAACCGGCTGGTCGAGCATGATTACGGCACGATCCGCCTTGATGGTGTCCCCAACACCGACCCGAGCTTTGGCAAGACCGGCCTGCAACGGCGCACGGGCATCGTCTTTCAGTCCTACAACCTCTTTCCGCACATGAATGTGCTCGACAACATCACGCTCGCGCCCCGCCGCGTGCATGGCGTCCCCCGGCCCGAGGCCGAGGACCGCGGCCGCGCCATCCTTGCGCGCTTCGGGATGGACGGTTTCGCCGGGTCCTATCCCGAACAGCTGTCCGGCGGGCAACAGCAGCGCGTCGCCATCGCCCGCGCGCTGATGACCCGCCCCGATGTGCTCCTGCTGGACGAGATCACGGCGGCGCTCGACCCCGAACTGGTGGGCGAGGTCCTGTCGATCATCCGCGGCCTCAAGGACGAGGGGATGACGATGATGATCGTCACCCATGAAATGGCCTTCGCCCGCGATTGCGCCGACCGCGTGGCCTTCCTCGCCGATGGCGAAATCCTCGAGATCGACCACCCTGAGCGGCTCTTCGCCAACTCCGCCCACGACCGCACCCGGCGTTTCCTGCAACGCATCACCCAAGGCGGGCGGCTCTGACGCCCCCTTCCCTTCGCGGCGCGGGAGCGTTACACAGGCGATGTTACCGCTAACACAAGCCGCGCGACGCAGGGCGTTTCGAAATCGCCCAATCCGTGGCAGGCTGGACCGCGAGAGACCGCGACACTGGATCAACGGGAGAGAGACATGGCCGTCAAAGTCGCCATCAACGGATTTGGACGCATCGGACGCAACGTGCTGCGCGCCATCGTCGAAACGGGCCGCACGGATATCGAGGTGGTCGCGATCAACGACCTCGGCCCGGTCGAGACCAACGCCCATCTCCTGCGCTACGACAGCGTCCACGGCCGCTTTCCCGCCACCGTGACCACGACCGAGACGACCATCGACGTGGGCCGCGGCCCGATCGAGGTGACGGCGATCCGCAATCCCGCCGACCTGCCCTGGTCCCATGTCGACATCGTGCTCGAATGCACCGGCATCTTCACCGACAAGGACAAGGCGCAGATCCATCTCGAGAACGGGGCAAGCCGCGTCCTCGTCTCGGCCCCCTCCAAGGGCGCGGACAAGACCATCGTCTATGGCGTGAACCACAAGACGTTGACCTCGGCCGACCTGATCGTCTCGAACGCCTCCTGCACCACCAATTGCCTCGCCCCCGTCGCGCATGTGCTCCACAAGGCCATCGGCATCGAGCGCGGCTTCATGACCACGATCCACAGCTACACGGGCGACCAGCCGACGCTCGATACCATGCACAAGGATCTCTACCGCGCGCGCGCCGCGGCGCTCTCGATGATCCCGACCTCGACCGGCGCGGCCAAGGCCGTGGGGCTCGTCCTGCCCGAATTGAACGGAAAGCTCGACGGCGTGGCGATCCGCGTGCCCACCCCCAATGTCTCGGTCGTCGACCTGACTTTCGAGGCCGCGCGCGACACGAGCGCAGAGGAAATCAACGCCGCCATCCATGCCGCAGCCGCCGATGGCCCCCTCAAGGGCATCCTCGGCGTCACCGATGCGCCGCTCGTCAGCAGCGATTTCAACCACGATCCCCATTCCTCCATCTTCGCCACCGACCAGACCAAGGAGATGACCGGCAACCTCTGCCGCGTGCTCAGCTGGTATGACAACGAATGGGGTTTTTCGTGCCGCATGGCCGATACCGCCGTCGAGATGGGCAAGCACCTGTAACGGGCGGAGAGCGCGGGATTTTCCGTATTTCGGGGAAGATGAAGGACGGGGCCCGCTTCCCTCTGCCTCCGGCGCGGGCTATGCCGTTCGGGCAAGCGCGCGGGGGGCGGGGTCATGGACAATCTCAAGGGCATGGGCTGGATGACGCTGGCCATGCTCGCCTTTGCGCTCACCGACATGGTGCTGGTCTTTGCCACCCGCGCCCTGCCGGTCGGACAGGTGCTGTTCCTCTTCGGGTTGGGCGGCGCGGTGCTGTTCGGGCTTTGGGCCGGGATGCAGGGGCACCGCTGGCTCAGCCCGGTGCTGTTGATGCGGCCCGTGATGCTGCGCAACGGGGCCGAGGTTCTGGCGACCGTGAGCTTCGTCTTCGCCCTCTCGCTCATCCCGCTGTCGACGCTCTCGGCCGTGATCCAGGCCAATCCGCTGCTGGTGACGCTGGGGGCGGCGCTGTTTTTGGGGGAAAAGGTCGGCTGGAAACGCTGGCTTGCCATCGTGGTGGGCCTCTTCGGAGTTCTCCTGATCGTGCAACCGGGGGCGGCGGGCTTCGATCCCAACATCTGGCTCGCGGTCGCCGCCGCCATCGGCCTGTCCCTGCGGGATCTGGCCACGCGGCCCGTGCCGCGCGACGTGCCGACGCCGCTTTTGGCAAGCTACAGTTTCGCCGCCGTCTCGCTTGCGGGGCTGGCGGTGATGCCCTTTGCCGGGGGCTGGATCACGCCCACGCCCGTCATGGCGCTGATCATTCCGGGCGGCGTGCTTTTGGGGATGGTGGCCTATTTCGCCATCACCGCCGCCATGCGCGTGGGCGAGATCGCGGTTGTTACGCCCATGCGCTACACGCGCCTCGTCTTTGCCTTCGCCATCGCGATGGTGGTCTTCGACGAAAGGCTCGATCCGCTGACGATGGTGGGCGTCGGTATCGTCGTGGCCACGGGGCTGTTCACCCTCTGGCGCGAACGCCGCGCGCGCGGCTGATCCACCGCATACGTTACCGCAACCACATGCTTCGCTTGGGGACAACCCCTTGCTATAGAGCCCGCAACACATTTTCAGGGGGAGCCCCATGAGCATCATCATCGACATCCACGCCCGCGAAATCCTCGACAGCCGGGGCAATCCCACTGTCGAGGTGGACGTGACCTTGGAAGACGGCACCGAAGGCCGCGCCGCCGTGCCCTCGGGCGCCTCGACCGGCGCCTATGAGGCGGTGGAAAAGCGTGACGGCGACAAGAGCCGCTACATGGGCAAGGGCGTGCTGCAGGCCGTGGCCGCCGTGAACGGCGAAATCGCCGAGGCGCTGGTGGGCTTTGATGCCACCGAACAAGAGGCCATCGACGCCGCCATGTGCGAACTGGACGGCACCGACAACAAGTCGCGGCTCGGCGCGAACGCCATCCTTGGCGTCAGCCTCGCCGTGGCCAAAGCCGCCGCCGATTACAGCGCGCAGCCGCTCTACCGCTATGTCGGCGGCACCGCGGCCCGCGTCCTGCCCGTGCCGATGATGAACATCATCAACGGCGGCGAACATGCCGACAACCCGATCGACATCCAGGAATTCATGATCATGCCCGTCGCGGCCGACAGCATCGCGGATGCCGTGCGCATGGGGGCCGAGGTCTTTCACACGCTGAAAAAAGAGCTTTCGGCAGCCGGCCTCTCGACCGGGATCGGGGATGAGGGCGGATTTGCCCCGAACCTTAGCTCCACCCGCGACGCGCTTGATTTCATTCTGAAATCCATCGAGAAAGCGGGCTACAAGCCCGGCGAAGACATGATGCTGGCGCTTGATTGCGCGGCCACCGAATACTTCAAGGATGGCCGCTATGTCCTTGCCGGTGAGGGCAAAAGCCTGACGCCGGACGAAAACGTCGCTTATCTGGCAGCGCTTGTCGACGATTACCCGATCCTCTCGATCGAGGATGGCTGTTCGGAGGATGACTGGGACGGCTGGCGCGCCCTGACCGAGGCCTTGGGCGACCGCGTGCAGCTTGTGGGCGACGATCTCTTCGTCACCAACCCCGAGCGTCTGGCCGAAGGCATCGCCAAGGGCTGCGGCAACGCGCTTCTGGTCAAGGTCAACCAGATCGGCACCCTGTCCGAAACACTCGCCGCCGTCAGCCTCGCCCACCGCAACCGCATGACCTGCGTGATGTCCCACCGCTCGGGCGAGACCGAGGATGCGACCATCGCCGATCTGGCCGTCGCCACCAATTGCGGCCAGATCAAGACCGGCTCGCTCGCCCGCTCCGACCGGCTCGCGAAATACAACCAGCTGATCCGGATCGAGGAAGCGCTGGGCGATACGGCGGTTTACGCGGGGCGGAGCATCCTGCGCGGATGAGGGATCACGCCATCGCACAGTTCCGGCGCGCGGCAGGCCCGCGCGTCGCCCATGTGACGGCGGCGGAAAACCTGCCCGGCATCTTGGCGCGCGGGCTGTGGCCCGCCGCCGATCTCGCGCGGGAAAACGGCGTGGCGGAGGAAGCCTTGGCCCTCCGCGACCACCGGATGGTCATCGGCCAAGGCCCCCGGCGCGCAAGGCTCAACCACCAGAAACCGATCCTGCACGGCCGCAACGCCGCGAACCGGATCGTGGAGGGCCATGACGCTGAAAGCTGGGCCATGGCGCTTGACCGCCGGGTCTTTCTCTGGCCCGCGCGACGCGGCAAGGACTTCAAGGACAGCATCGGACGCGACCTGCCGCTCGCCGTCCTCTGGCTCGACACAGACGCCTTGGCCAAGGCGCTGTTCGACGCAATCGACCTCGCGCCCATCAACACGGGCAATTTCACGCAAGGCGGGGCCCATGCCCGACGCGGCGACTGGATCTATGTGCCCCTGTCTCAAGGGATCGACGCCTTCCGCGACAACCGGCGCCGCCGGCTCGGCTTGAGAAAGCGCGACACGCTGGCGGAAATATCCCTGCGCCAAGGCATCCCTGCCGACCTTCTCTCACAGCTGATCGTGGATCAAGACACATGACCCCCCAGGCCCTGATCTTCGACGTCTTCGGCACCTGCGTCGACTGGCGCAGCTCCGTCGCGCGCGAGGTGGCGCGCGTCCTGCCCCATGTCGACGCCACAGCCTTCGCCACGGCCTGGCGCGCGGAATACGACCCCGCCATGGCCCGCATCCGCCAGGGCGGGCGGGGCTATGTCCCCCTCGACGATCTGCACCGCGAGAACCTGCACAAGGTGGCGGGCGATTTCGGCACCACGGCTCCCGACAGCCTTTCCCACGCCTGGGAACGGCTCGACCCTTGGCCCGATGTCGTGCCGGGCCTGACGGCGCTCAAGGCGCACCACATCATCGCGCCTTGTTCCAACGGCTCCATCGCGCTGATGACGCGGCTCGCGAAACACGCGGCCCTGCCCTGGGATTGCATCCTCGGCGCCGAGATCGCGCAAGATTACAAGCCCAAGCCGCGCGTCTACCTCGCCTCTTGCGCCGCGCTGCGGCTGCCCCCCGATCAGGTGATGATGGTCGCGGCCCACAACGACGACCTTCACGCCGCCCGTGCCGCCGGGCTCAAGACGGCCTTCGTCCTCCGCCCTACGGAACATGGGCCCAGCCAGACAACCGACCTCGCCCCCGATGCCGGATGGGACGTGATCGCCAAAGATTTCCCCGACCTCGCAAGGCAACTCTCGTCATGAATGCCGACCAGATCATCGCCCACCTCGGCCTCGCCCCCCATCCCGAGGGCGGCCATTACCGCCAGACATGGATCGCCACGAACCAGGGCCGCCCAAGCGGCACCTGCATCTATTTCTTGCTCAAGGCCGGCGAACACAGCCATTGGCACAAGGTCGACGCGACCGAGATCTGGCTTTACCACGCGGGCGCTCCCCTCGTCCTGTCGCTGGCAGACAGCGACGATGGCCCCGCAACCGACCACCTCCTCACCCCCGACCTGACCAAAGGCGCACCCCAGATCATCGTGCCCGAAAACCACTGGCAGGCCGCGCGCACGACGGGCGATTTCACGCTCGTCTCCTGCACCGTCTCGCCGGGCTTTTCCTTCGACGGGTTCACGCTGGCCCCCGCAGGTTTCGACATCCCGCGCGGCTAAAGCCTGCGGCGCAAAAGTGGGAACCGGTTTTGCGCTCCCTGAAGAGGCGTACACAGACCCCCATCACGATCCGTGAACCCCCGCATCTCGATTTCGCACTCGCGCCGGCGCAAGGCCTGCGCTACGCCACGGCCATGACCACCCCCGCCCCCCAGACCGGAGACAGCCCCTCGGGCTTCGTCTATGCCACCTTGGCCTATCTCATGTGGGGCTTCCTGCCGCTCTACATGAAGGCGATCGACCATATCCAACCGGTCGAGATCATCGCCCACCGCATCTTGTGGTCCATCCCCATCGCGGGCCTTGTCCTGCTCCTTCTGGGGCGCACCGGCGACCTGATCCGCGCGCTCAAGACGCCGCGCATGGTCGCCATGGCCGGTGTCACCGCCGCGCTCATCTCGATCAACTGGGGCGTCTATGTCTGGGCCATCGCCAATGACCGCGCGCTCGATGCGGCCTTGGGCTATTACATCAACCCGCTTTTTTCCGTGGCGCTCGGCGCGATCTTGCTGCGCGAACGGCTTGCGCCCGTGCAATGGGTGGCCGTGGGCCTTGCCGCCATCGCCGTCACCATCTTGACCCTTTCGGCGGGCGTTCTGCCTTGGGTGGCGCTGGTCCTGATGACGACCTTCGGCATCTACGGCTTCTTGCGGAAAACCCTGCCCATCGGCCCCAATCAGGGCTTTTTGCTCGAGGTGCTGCTCCTCGCCCCACCGGCGCTGGCCTATCTGGTCTGGCTCGGCCCCTCGGGCCATTTCCTGACCACCGGCGCGACCGATACGCTGCTCCTTCTGGGCACGGGGGCCGTCACCGCCATCCCGCTCATGCTCTATGCCAACGGGGCCAAGGGGCTGCGCCTCTCGACCATCGGCATCTTGCAATACATCGCGCCCACGATGATCTTCCTCATCGCGGTCTTCGTCTTCGCTGAACCCTTCGGCCCGGCCCGCGCCGTGGCCTTCCCGCTGATCTGGGCCGCGCTTATCCTCTATACCGGCTCGATGATCCGCACGGCCCGCGCCGCGCGCGCCTGATCCCTTCATCTTCCCGGAAATACGGTGGGGGCTCGGGGGCAAAGCCCCCGATCTAAAAACGTCGGGCAAAGCCCCCGATCCAAAAAACGTCGGGCAAAGCCCCCCAAGATCACCGCCCCTTGACCCGGGTCACGCGCCCGCCGCCCACCGGGGCCGCCACACCTGTCGTCCCCGGCGCCGAGGTCGGCAGACCGAGAAGCACCCGCATCGCCAGATAGGCAAAGGCCTGCGCCTCGAGGAAATCCCCATCCAGCCCCACGGCCTCCACCGGCTCGACCGGCCGCCCCAGCGCCACGGCCAGCATCTCCATCAGGCCGGGGTTGCGCCGCCCGCCACCCGTCACCAGCACCCGCTCGGGGCGGCTGGGCAGATGCTCCATCGCCTGCGCCACGGCCCTTGCACAGCAGGCCGCCAGCGTCGCCACCGCATCGGCATCCTCCATGCCGGCGACCCAGTCCCGCAACTTCGGAAAGCCGTCACGATCCAGCGATTTGGGCGGCATCTTGCGGAAATACGCATCGTCGAGGAACACCGCCACGGTTTCCGCATCGACCCGCCCCGCCCGCGTCAGAACCCCGTCGCGGTCGAAAGCCTCGCCCCGGCGCGCGCGCATCAGATCGTCGATCGGCGCATTGGCGGGCCCCGTGTCAAAGGCCAGACAGGCACCGGGCAATTCCGGCCCCTCGATCCTCGGATCGACCAAGGTGATGTTTCCCACGCCCCCAAGGTTGAGGAAGGCCACGGGGCCCTTGGCCCCGATGTAGCGCGCCAAGGCCCAATGATAGAAGGGGGCCAGCGGCGCGCCCTGCCCGCCCAGCCCCATGTCGTTCGACCGGAAATCCCAGACCGTCGTCAGCCCCAGCGCCTCGGCGATCCGCGCCCCGTCGCCCGCCTGATGCGTCCGCCCGCCCTCGGGGTCATGGGCCAGCGTCTGGCCATGAAAGCCAAAGGCGCGCGCGCCCTCCAACCCGGAAAAAGCCTCCAGATGCGCCGCCTCGACCACGCGGGCGACCTCCTCCACGCCTGCATCACCGGGCCATGATCCAAGGCCCGCACGGATCACCGCGCGCTCCTCTTCGCCATAGGGCCTGTAGCGCGTCTCGCCGAACCCGGTGACCGTGACGCCATCGGTTTCGATCAGCGCCAGATCCACGCCATCCATCGACGTGCCAGACATCGTGCCCGCCACCCACACCGGACCGGCACGAAACGCAACGCGTGTCCCCGGTCTCTCACTCTTTCCCTTCACGCAACCGCCCGCTATAGCCCGTTCACACCCCATGAACATGGACCGGAGCCCCATGACCTACCAGCCCAAATCCGACTTCCTGCGCGAGATCATCGCGCGCGGATTCCTGGCCGATTGCACCGACCTGCAAGGCCTCGACGAGACGCTGCTGAAGGGCCCGGTCACCTGCTATATCGGCTATGATGCGACGGCCAAGTCGCTCCATGTGGGCCACCTTCTGAACATCATGCTCCTGCGCTGGTGGCAGAAAACCGGCAACCGCCCGATCACGCTGATGGGGGGCGGCACGACCAAGGTGGGCGATCCAAGCTTTCGCGCCGATGAACGCCCGCTGCTCACCCCCGACCAGATCGACGCCAATATCGCGGGGATGCAGCGCGTTTTCGACCGCTACCTCGGCTATGGTGCCAGCGCGACCGTGCCCTCCAGCAGCGAAGCGGTAGGGCCCAAAACGCACGCGCTGATGCTCAACAATGCCGAATGGCTCGACGGGCTCAACTACCTCGATTTCCTGCGCGACATCGGGCGGCATTTCTCGGTCAACCGGATGCTGTCTTTCGAGAGCGTGAAATCGCGGCTCGACCGCGAGCAAAGCCTCAGCTTCCTCGAATTCAACTACATGATCCTGCAAGCCTATGATTTCCTCGAGCTCTTCCGCCGCGAGGGCTGCGTGCTGCAAATGGGCGGCTCGGATCAGTGGGGCAATATCATCAACGGCATCGACCTCACCCGCCGGGTTCTCGATGCCGAGATCCACGGCCTGACCACGCCGCTTCTGACCACCTCGGATGGCCGCAAGATGGGCAAGTCGCAGGGCGGCGCCATCTGGCTCGACGGCGACATGCTTTCGCCCTACGAATTCTGGCAATTCTGGCGCAACACGACCGATGCCGATGTGGGCCGCTTCCTCAAGCTCTACACCGAGCTTCCCGTCGCCGAATGCGACCGGTTGGGCGCATTGCAAGGGGCCGAGATCAACGAGGGCAAGATCATCCTCGCCAATGCGGTTACCACGCTCCTGCACGGGGCGGACGCCGCGCAAGCGGCCGAGGCGACGGCGCGCGAAGTCTTCGAAAAGGGCGGCATGGGCGATGACCTGCCCACCCTCACCCTCACCGCCGCCGAAATCGGCGAAGGGATCTCGGTCGCGCAACTCATCACCCGCTCCGGCCTCGCCGCGTCAGGCAAGGAGGCCAAGCGCCTGATCGCGGAGGGCGGTGCACGGATGAATGACGCGGGCCTGACCGATGCCGGGCTGATGGTGACCGCCGCCGATCTGGCCCAGCCGATCAAGCTTTCGGCCGGCAAAAAGCGTCACGCGCTGGTGGTCTTGCAGGATTAACCTTTCGTCAGGATTCGGGCCCCGGATTTAACCTTTCCACAAGGATTGGCCGGGGCCCGTTAGCCTTCCCTTAAGCATCGGCAGGGCAATCTCGCGCCCATGTCCGATGCCGCGCCCCTCCAGCAATCCGCCCTCTACGCTGCCGCACTGTCTCGGCTCGACGTGCCGATCCAACAGCTACGCGGCCCCGATGGCCCGATGCTTGTCCTGATGCGCCACATGCCTCTGTTGGGCTGCGTCGCGCTGATCTCCCGCCCTCAGGGCCGGATCGACGGCGACCTGCGCAAGACCCTCGGCGCACGCCTTCTCCTCGTGAACGCGGACAGTTTTGAACAGGGTCAACATCTTGCCAAAATTGGATTTTTCCGCATCTCTCCCCCTCGAACCCACGCCCATCTGTCGCTTGCAGGCGGGCCTGAGGATTGGCTTGCCCGCATGCGGGGCAAATGGCGCAACCGCCTGCGCCACGGCTTGCGGCAAGGGTTGGAGCTGCGCGGGGGTACCATGCCAGCCGATTGCAATCATTGGCTTTTTCTCTGCGAGGCGGCCCAGCAGAAAGCCCGCTCCTACCGCAACCTCCCCCCTGCCCTGATCGCAGCCATGGCCGCCGCCGACCCCACGGCCCTGCACCTGTTCACGGCGCGCAAGGACGGCAAAACCTGCGCCGCGATGCTCTTTGCCCGCCATGAAAATAGCGCAACATATCTCATCGGCTGGTCGGACGCGGCGGGCCGCAAGACCTCCGCGCACCCGGTTCTGATGTGGCAAGCGATGGCGGACCTGCACGGATCGGGCGTAACGGAGATCGACCTAGGCCATTGTGATCAAAAACGAAACCCCGGCCTTGCCCATTTCAAACTGGGCAGCGGCGCAGCTTTCCGCCTTCTTGGCGGGACATGGATCACCGCCCCCGGCCTTGAATTGCTCCGCCCACGAACCCTTCGGGTCCCTATCCCGCTACCGCCCGCAACAGACGCGCCCGCGCAGGTGGAACGGCGCGGATTTCCAGCCCCGTGAACACATGCAGCGTCCCCAAATCGCGGTCGATCACCGCATGGTCGCTGACCCAACCACCCATGAGCAGGTAGGTCCGCAGCAAGGGCGGCATCTTGGCCTGCGCGCGTTTCAGATCGGGTTTGCGCCGCAATCGGCTGGCAAACCGGAACACCGCCGGCGCCTTGACCCGCGGCAACCAGCGTTTGGGCGCGATATGCCGATCCCGCAAAAGCGCGAAGGCGTCGTAATATTCCCGCGCCTCAATGCCGTGAAAGGACGAACATCCGAACAGCATTTCAACGCCTTGCCGGTCGACATATTCCGTCATCGCGCCCCATGCGACGCGCAAGATATCGGGATCGCGCCAGTCGGGATGGATGCAGAAGCGGCCCATCTCAACCATCGGCCCGTCGAAATCGGCCAAGGCGGACAATTCGTAGAACTGCGCCGAATAGCTGCGCCCGATCTCGGCCCCCGAGCCGAGGTGCAGAAGGCGGAAACAGCACACCAGATCGCCGCTGCGTGCCTCTTCGACAAGGACATGGGTGCAGGCGGCGTCGAAATCATCGGTGTCGGGCCGGGACGCATCCGGACCGCGAAACGCCAGCGCCCGCAGGCGTTGCGCGGCCTCAAGATCCTCGGGGCCAAGCGCCGTGCGCGCCCGGTACCGTCCCTTTGCAAAGCTCAACATCGCTCGGTCCGCTCCTGCCATGCCGGTCCGACTGCGCCGATCCGCGGCTTGGGGATAATCTGCGCCGATGACGATCGCGCGACAAGGGGATGCGGGACGCGCGACATGCCGCGCCGCCCGTCCGTCAGTCGCCGAGCCCCTCGCCGATGTTGATGCGGCCGAAATTCGACAGGATCTGTGCAAGGAAGGAAATCTCGCGCACCGAACTGGTGGTCACGCGGCGCGACAGCTGCACGATCTGCCCATCCTCGAGGCCGAATTCCTCGATGTTGCTGACCCGCCCCTGCCCATCGAAGGACACGGCGAGGATCTGGCGCTCGGTGATCTCCGGGGCGCGATAGGCATAGTTGCGGACGCGGTAGGCGGTGTAGAACCACGCCTCGTCGCGCATGATGCCGGCGGACCCGGGACGGCCGATCGCCTCGATCACCGCCTCGCGGCTGTCGCCGATATCGACCTCGGCCAAATCTTCGGGCGGAGGGAAATAGCCGTGGTTGTTGAACGTGGCCGAGCAGGCCACCAGCCCGAGGGCCAGCACCACCCCGACAAGGCCTGTCCGCAAACTGCGCATCGACACCTGCATGATCGCTCAACCGCCCCGTTGCTGGACCCGTTCTTGCCCCTGCGCACCCGCCTTTCCCTTGCGAAGCCGCGCGAAGCTTTCTATCCGCTTAACCCACCCCGGCGCACAGGGCAAGTTTGCGCCGCAGTCCCGACCAGACCGGAGGCCAGCCATGGCACAGGACGACACGATCCTGACCCTCGCCCGATTGCCGCGCGGCAGCGCGCGCAGTTTCGAGATCACGCCCGATGCCGCGGGGCGCGCGCGGCTTGCGGACGAGTTGAACCTGTCCGCGCTGCGCAAGCTGCGCTTTGCGGGCAGTCTGTTGCCCGAGGGCGCGCGCGACTGGCGGCTTGAGGCAACGCTTGGCGCGACCGTGGTGCAGCCCTGCGTCGTGACCGCCGAACCCGTGACCACCCGCATCGACGATGCCGTCCTGCGCCGCTACCTCGCCGATATGGACGAGCCCACCGGCGACGAGGTCGAGATGCCGGAGGACGACACCGCCGAACCCCTGCCCGCGACGCTGGACCTGGGGCAGATCATGGCCGAGGCGCTGGCGCTGGCTTTGCCGCTTTACCCACGCGCCGAAGGGGCGGCACTTGACGCCGCCGTCTTCGCGCCGCCAGGCGTCGCGCCACTGACCGACGAAGTGGCCAAGCCGCTGGCAGGCCTTGCCGCGCTGCGCGACCGGTTGACGGGCGGCAACACCGATGACGGCAACGCCTGAACGGGTGAGCGGATTCGAGGGCCGTTTCCGGACCCGCATCTGGGACAAATTCAGAGCCCGATTCAGAGCCCAATTCAGGGGTTGCATGACCCGGAAATCCGAGTATGTTCCCGGCCTCATTCGCTCCTGCCCCGACGTGCCTCTTCGCGCTGGTAAAATCGGTCGCGTCACGTTAGGCACCGGGAAACGGACGAACCAGATTCTGATTGCACGGGCGGCCACACCGGGATCGCCCCCGAACACCGAGGTTGTGACATGGCTGTCCCCCAGAACCGAGTGACGCGTTCGCGTCGTGGCATGCGTCGTTCCCACGATTCCCTCGTTGGCGGCAATCCGAACGAATGCCCCTCCTGCGGGGAGCTGAAGCGCCCGCACCACGTCTGCCCGTCCTGCGGCACCTACAATGACCGCGAGGTCATCGCGAAGGCCGACGAGATCGACCTCGACGAAGACGCGGCCTGATCCGACATCGGCCCGAGGCGTGAGGCGACCCGCGGGATGACCCAGGGAACAGCACTGACCGCCAACACGATCCCGGGCACCATCCTGTCCATCGACGCGATGGGCGGCGATCACGGCCCGGCGGCCGTGGTGGCTGGTATGGCGCGTGCGGCCGGCAAGAACGAGGCGCTGCGCTTCATCGTGCATGGCGACCGCCCCGAGCTGGAGCGGCTGATCGAGCGCCGCCGCGGCCTGTCCGACCGGTGCGAGATCCGCCACGCCGAGGCCGTCGTCACGATGCACGACAAGCCCTCGCAAGTGATGCGCCACGGCAAGGACACATCGATGTGGTCCTGTATCGAAGCCGTTCGCAACGGCGAGGCGGGGGCCGCCGTCAGCTGCGGCAATACTGGCGCGTTGATGGCGTTGAGCATGATCCGCCTGCGCAAGATCGAAGGCGTGAACCGACCCGCCATCGCCTGTCTCTGGCCATCGCGCAATCCCAGCGGCTTCAACGTGATGCTGGATGTGGGCGCCGATATCCGCGCCGATGCGGGCGACCTGCTGCAATACGCCCTGATGGGGGCAAGCTATGCGCGCAATGGGCTTGACCTGAAACGCCCGCGCGTCGGCCTGCTGAACGTGGGCACCGAAGAACACAAGGGCCGCGCCGAACTGAAACTGGCCGCCGACCTGATCGAACGGGTCAGCGAAGCTGCCGATTTCGATTTCATCGGCTTCGTCGAGGGCGGCGACTTGCCCTCCGACAAGGTCGACGTGATCGTGACGGACGGGTTCACCGGCAATGTCGCGCTGAAGACCGGCGAGGGCACCGCGCGGCTGATCCGGGAACTTCTGGGCGAAGCCTTCCGGTTTTCGCCGCTCAGCCGGGTTGCCGCGCTTTTGGCCTATACCTCGCTCCGGCGGCTGTCGAAACGGATCGACCCGCGCCGGGTCAACGGTGGCGTTTTCCTGGGGCTGAACGGGACGGTCGTGAAATCCCACGGCTCGGCAGACGAAACCGGCGTCGCGGCGGCGATCAAGCTGGCCGCGCGGCTGGCGGCTGCGGGCTTCAACGAGCGTCTGACGGCGCGATTGGCCGAGGCCGAACAGGCCGCAGCGGCGGCGATTCAAGCGGAGGCCGGACAGGCATGACGAAAACCCGCGCCGTTCCGGTCGGTATCGGCCATTACCTGCCTGCGCGCGTCGTTGAAAACGCGGAATTCGAAAAGACGCTGGACACCAGCGACGATTGGATCCGGTCGCGCTCGGGGATCGAGCGGCGGCATTTCGCGGCCGAGGGCGAGACCACCAGCCAGATGGCGGTGGCGGCCGCGCGTGCTGCGCTCGACATGGCGGGCCTGCAAGCCGACGACATCGACGCGGTGATCGTCGCCACCTCCACCCCCGACCTGACCTTTCCATCCTGCGCCACCATGGTTCAGGCGGGGCTTGGGATGCAGAGGGGATTCGCCTTCGACGTACAGGCGGTCTGCGCCGGGTTCGTCTTTGCGCTGGCCAATGCGGATGCGCTGATCGTGTCGGGACAGGCGCGCCGGGTTCTGGTGATCGGGGCCGAAACCTTCAGCCGCATCATGGATTGGACCGATCGCGGCACCTGCGTCCTGTTCGGCGATGGGGCGGGCGCGCTGATCCTCGAGGCGCAAACGGGCACGGGCGGATCTGATGACCGCGGGATCCTTGCCACCGATCTGAATTCGGACGGGCGGTACCGCGATATTCTTTATGTCGACGGCGGCGTGTCTTCGTCGCAGACCACCGGCGTCCTGCGCATGGAAGGCCGCGAAGTTTTTCGCCATGCCGTTGAAAAGCTTGCCGAAACGGCAACCGCCGCGCTGGAGAAGGCGGGGGTGGGTATCGATCAGGTCGATTGGATCGTGCCGCATCAGGCGAACCTGCGCATCATCACCCGCACCGCGCAAAAGATGGGTATGGGCATGGATCAGGTCGTGGTGACGGTGCAAGATCACGGCAACACCTCTGCTGCTTCGATCCCGCTGGCGCTGTCGGTGGGGGTCGCGCGCGGCCAGATCAAGCAGGGCGATCTGCTGGTTTGCGAAGCCATCGGCGGCGGCCTTGCCTGGGGCGCGGTGGTCATCCGCTGGTAGGCTTTTGCAGCGGATAAACGCCACGGCCCAAACCCCCGTATTGACTTGAGAAATCGCTTCGCCCATGCTGCGCCAAAACATGGGGGACGAAAAGCGATGGCTGGCAAGACGCTGACCCGGATGGACCTGTCCGAAGCGGTATTCCGCGAGGTAGGTCTGTCGCGCAACGAGAGCTCGCAACTGGTCGAACGGGTGTTGGACCTGATGTCCGACGCGCTGGTCGCGGGTGAGCAAGTCAAGATCTCCTCCTTCGGAACCTTCTCGGTGCGGGCCAAGACCGCCCGCGTAGGGCGCAACCCCAAGACCGGCGAGGAAGTGCCGATCAGCCCGCGCCGTGTGCTGACCTTCCGGCCCTCGCATCTGATGAAAGACAGGGTCGCGGCGGGCAACCGCGACTAGCGAGACCGCGCCGCCCCGAGGCAAGGGCGCGCCGCCATGATGGCAGAACGACCGAGCAGAGGCGGGTAAACCGGCCATGTCCAAATCGTCGCAAGCCTTTCGAACGATCCGCGAGGTTGCGGATTGGCTCGATGTGGCCGCGCATGTGCTGCGGTTCTGGGAATCGAAGTTTCCGCAGATCAAACCGGTCAAACGCGCGGGCGGACGGCGTTACTATCGCCCTGCCGACATGGAACTTGTGGGCGGAATCAAGGTGTTGCTGCATGACCGCGGCATGACGATCCGCGGCGTGCAAAAGATGATCCGAGAAGAGGGCGTGGCCACCGTATCGGCCCTGTCCCCCCCCATAGACATGGCGGAAGAAGGCGGCTTCGACGCGATAGACGCGGACGAGGCCATGACCGAAGCCTGGCACGAGACGGGCGACGACGCTTCGGACAGCGCGACCGATACCACGGTCGAGGACAGCATCGAGGATGCGGCCGAGGATCCGTCCGAGGCTGAAGAAGCGATGGAGGATGCGCGGCAGCAGGCGCAAGGTCAGGAGCCCGCTGGTGATACCGAGCCATCGGATGCACAAGACAGCCAGCCCACCCCGCCGCCCGGGCCGAAACTCTCCCTTGTATCGCCCGCCGCAGCCCCCGCGACCCCCGTGGCCCCGCCACAAGGTCGCCAGCAGGCAAGCCTCTTCGATTTCGAGATCGACAACGAGGAACCGGACGAGGTTCGCGCCGAAGGCACATTGGGGACCACGACCACCGAGGAACCCGGTACACCCGACGTGACAGACGACGTGCCGCCAGGCGAGATCCCTCCGGCCGAGCCCGCCGAATCGATGCCTGCGCCAGCCGGCCATCCCGCATCCGAACCAGAGGCTATGGCGGAAACGCCGCCGGGCGACCCCGAGCCGTCGGCGTCGGACGCTGCCGCCATGTCCGAGCTTCTCGACAGGCTCAAGGCGGCCCGCGCCACGTCTCCGCTGCGACTGTCCGCGATGCGTCCGGCGCTTGCCGCGCTTTGCGACCGGATGCGCGCGGATCCGCGCAGCTGAAGCTGCACCCTGCCCCTTGCGCCCCCCGGCAAAATGCGTAGAAGGGCGACACGTCGGGCTATAGCGCAGCCTGGTAGCGCGTCCGTCTGGGGGACGGAAGGTCGCAGGTTCAAGTCCTGCTAGCCCGACCAAATCTTCCCGCCTCGCGCGGGACCCCGTGAAAACCGCCTTGCGCCTTCGGCGCGGGCGGTTTTTTCTTGGGCGAAACAGGGGGACGGCCCGGATGAGTGACCAGATGCAGGGCGTGCTGCCCGACCATGCGCTAGAGGCGATGATCGCCAAGGGCCAGATCGCCTGCGCCACCCCCGATGCCGACCAGGTGCAACCTGCAAGTCTCGACCTGCGGCTGGGGTCGGTGGCCTATCGGGTCCGCGCGTCCTTTCTGGCAGGACATGGACGCCCCGTGGCCGAACGGATCGCCGAATTCGAGATGCACCGGATGGACCTGTCCCATGGTGCGGTTCTGGAAAAGGGTTGTGTCTATGTCGTGCCCTTGCAAGAGGGGCTCGCCCTGCCCGACGATGTCACCGCTGTGTGCAACGCCAAAAGCTCGACGGGCCGGGTCGATTGCCTGACGCGCGTGATCGCCGATGGCGGCACGGAATTCGACCGTATCCCGGCAGGCTACAAGGGTCCGCTTTACGCCGAGATCTGCCCAAGGTCCTTTTCGGTAAAGGTGCGGCCGGGCCTGCGGCTGAACCAGATCCGCTTTAGACGCGGTCAGGCGGTTCTGAGCGATGCGGAACTCGCCACGCGCCACACCGCGACGCCGCTCGTCGACGGAGTGCCCGTGATCGACGAGGGTCTTGGCTTTTCCGTCGACCTGACGCCGACAGCGGCGGGCATCGTGGGCTACCGCGCCAAACCCCATGCGGGCGTGATCGACCTGAGCGCGATCGCAAGCCATGCGATCCCCGATTTCTGGGAGGAAGTGCGCAGCGAGGATGGGCGGATCATCCTCGACCCCGGCGCTTTCTACATCCTCGTGAGCCGAGAGGCGGTGACGATCCCGCCCGATTGCGCCGCCGAAATGTCCCCCTATCTCGCCATGGTGGGCGAATTCCGGGTGCATTACGCGGGCTTTTTCGATCCCGGTTTCGGCCATGGCGTGCCGGCGCGCGGGGTGCTGGAGGTGCGCTGCCATGAGGCACCGTTCGTCCTCGAACATGGTCAGGTCGTGGGTCGGCTGGTCTATGAACGCATGGCAAGCCTGCCCGCCCGGCTATACGGGACGGGGATCGCCTCCAACTATCAGGGGCAAGGCCTGAAACTCTCCAAGCATTTCAAGGGTTAAGGCGCTTTATCCGCGCAAGAGACCCGAGTAATACAACAAGCCATGCCCCGCCATGGCGCGCGACACACCCGCCCAGATCGGCGCGAAGGCCAGCCAATCGGTGCGCAGCGCGCGGGCGATCTCGTCCAAAGAGCGCCGCCCGTCGATTTGCGACAGCGCCCGCGCGGCCATGCCGGGAACCGGGATCTCGAACCTTTCGCCCTCGTGGCTCACCGGGATCACGCCGTGCTTGATCACATGCTGGGCCAGCGCGGGGCCCGCCACGCCCTTGAGATGCGGCACGGCCTGCGGCCCCGCCTGCGCCACGCGGCCTTGGGCCTCGGCGCGCGGGACGGCGTACAGGACATGGGTCCGGATCGTGCCGCGCAACGCCTCCGCCAGATCCATGCGCTGGCCTTCGTCCAGCCCCGCAAGCAGACCCTTGTCGCCCAGGATCGGCACCGGATCGTAAAGATGCGCCTGCGGTGTGCCCGTCATGGCCAAGCCCGCGCGGTCCAGAACCGACAGCAATTCGCCGATCCGGAACGGCCTGTCCTGGCTGTGCAAGAGCAGGTCGTAAAAGCCCGCATCGCTGGCGCGGTGATCGGACAGCTGCGCGTTGCGCTTGAACGGATGCCCGTCGGGGATGCGGTCAAAGATCGCCTTGGCCCGACGCAGACGGTCACGCGGGCTGCCCTCCAGCACGGTGCCAAAGGCCTCTTGTAATGGATAGACGCCCGACCGGCCAAAGGGCGCATAGACCATCAGGCCGATGCCGCCGCCGGGCGCCAGCGCGCCCGCCAGCGCGTCAAAGCCCGCTTGTGGATCGGGCAGGTGATGCAGCACGCCGCAGCAATCGATGTAGTCGAAACGCCCCATCCCCGGCGCATCCAGTAGTGACCCGGTGACAAAGCGGATGCCCGACAGCCCCCGCGCCGCCGCCCGTGCCTCGGCCACGTTGCGCGAAGCGGTTGAAAGGTCGACATAGGTGATGTCATAGGGTCGGCCCGCACTGGTCAACACCTGCGCCAGTTGGATCAGCGCATCCCCCGTGCCGCCGCCGGCCACCAGCGCGCGGAACGGCTGCGACCAATCCCGCGCGCCTGAAAACAGGTAATGGTCGATTTCGAGCGGATGGCTGGGCGAGCCGGTGATCAGGCGCTTTGCCTCCTCGGCCGGGTCGCGTTCCGGGTAGGGAAAGGCCTCGTATTGGTCCGAAACACGGCTCATGTGACAGGCTCCCGATGCGGCAGGTGGTCAAGCGCGCCCGGCGGCAGGGCAGCAAGCGGCACGACGAACGTATGGATCGAAAACAGCACTGCATCGCATGAAGACAACCGCACAATGCATTGTTTTTCCGACCTGAGATAACGCCCCTCAGCCCGGATTTCCCGGCGCGGGGCGACCTCCGGACGGGGCTGGTGCAGGGCGGCGTCGGCATAGACCAGCGCGTTTTGTCGCCAAAGCGGATGCCCCTCGCGCACCCGGTCGAAAAGGCGCTGCACCCGCGCGGCCATGTCCGCATCATAGACCGCGACCGGATCATGGATGCCGGTCAGGGGGCGGCCGATCTTCTCGGCCAAGGTCCAACTTGCGGGAAAACACAAGATCGCCGCACTAAGCACATGTTCGCCGTCCCGGGGCTCCATCAAGCACAGATCTTCCTGAACCAGCCGGGCCAGCGTGCCGAGCTTGTCGTCGTGATCGAGCGTCACATCCACCCCATCCGGGCGACGGCAGGCATTTGCGGCAAGGGTATAGCCCGGATCGGCGGCCAGCCGGTCCAGCACCGCCCGATACAGGGCCGCAACCGCCGCCTCCGACCCGGGCAGGGCCGCGATCACCTGTTCCCGACGCTCGGCCACCAACCGGTCGCGGAGCGCCATCTGGGCGTCAAAGGCCTCGTCGCGCATCAGCCAGCCCTCGCCCGGCGGCAACGGCTGCACCCCCGGCAGGCGCGCCGTCGCGGGATCGAGCCATGGCACATGTGGCAGGCTGGTCTGGCAGATCGGACCCATCGCGTCGGAAACCTCTGGCATCGGGGACACCGGACCAAACCGCATCCCCCCGCAAGGTGCAAGCGCGCAGGCCTTCAGGTCACCGGCCCCAGCGGCAAGAGCGGGCTGGCCTTGATCTCCTCCATGCTTAGGAGAGCGGTGACATTGTAGATCTTCACCTCGGAAATCAGCGCCTGATAAAAGGCATCATAGGCCCGCGCATTGGGTACGCGCACCTTCAAGATATAGTCGATCTCGCCCGCCAGCCTGTGCGCCTCCTGCACCTCGGGGCGGGCCTTGAGCGCGGCGAGGAATTTCTTCTGCCAATCGGCCTCATGCTCCGAAGTGCGGATGAGGACAAAGAAACAGGCCTCGAACCCCAGCTTCTCGGCATCGAGCAAAACCGTGTGCTGCCCGATGATCCCCGCCTCCTTCATCTTGCGAATCCGGGACCATACAGGGGTCTTGGAAGAGCCGACGACCCGCGCAATCTCGTCGAGCGAGCGGGAGGCATCCTCCTGAAGCGCGGCCAGGATTTTCCGGTCAAGCGCGTCGATCTGGTCGGACATTGTGCAACTTCCCGCGTCATTGGAACGAAATTTTCCCTGCTTGGAATTCATGCAAACAAGCGTTCCTTTTGACAAGGCATATCTGCCATTTCTTGGGAAATTGTTCTATCTCTGTCGCAAGCCTTCAGAACAGGATGGATGCGCCAGATGGACCATTTCCCGATCTTTCTCGCCGTGCAGGGCCGCCGCATCATCGTGTCGGGTGGGGGCGAGACGGCACTGGCGAAATTGCGCATCCTGCTCAAGACCACGGCGCGGATCAGTGTTCTGGCGGATGCGCCCGCGCCTGAACTGGTGACGCTGGCCCAGCAGGGCCGCATCACGCTGATCGAACGCGCCTTCGAACCCGGCGACGCGCTCTGCGCCACGCTGGTCTATGCCGCCAATGACGACGCCCCCGAGGATGCCCGTGTCGCCCGTCTCGCCCGCGCCGATGGAGCCCTCGTGAACATCGTCGACAATCTCGACCACAGCGCCTTCATCACGCCCGCGATCGTCGACCGCGATCCGGTGACCATCGCCATCGGGACCGAGGGCGCGGCCCCGGTTCTCGCGCGCGCCATCAAGGCCGATCTCGAGGAACGCCTGCCCCCGTCCCTTGGTCTGGCCGCCCGCGTGGGCAAAGCCTTCCGCAAGGCCGCCGAGGCGCTTCCGATGGGCCGCAAGCGGCGCGAATTCTGGGCCGATTACTACTTCAACGCCGCCCCGCAAGCGATCGAGAAACAGGGCGAGGCGGGGTTGGATGCCGCCCTTTCCGATCTTTTGGCGAAACATCTGGCCTCTGCCCCCACGCAGGGGCGCGTCGATCTGGTGGGCGCGGGTCCGGGCGATCCCGAACTTCTGACGCTCAAGGCGCGCCGCCTGCTCGACCGTGCCGATGTGGTGATCCATGACCGCCTCGTGTCGCCCGGCATCCTCGAACTGGCGCGGCGCGAGGCGATCCTGATCGATGCCGGCAAGGAAGGCTTCGGCCCCAGCATGACCCAAGCCCAGATCTGTGCCCTGATGGTCGAACATGGCAAGCGCGGCGCGCATGTCGTGCGGCTCAAGGGCGGCGATCCCGCGATCTTCAGCCGCCTCGACGAAGAGATCGAAGCGCTGGAGACAGCAGGCATCGACTGGTCCATCGTGCCCGGTATCACGGCCGCGAGCGCCGCCGCCGCCGGGATCGGCCAAAGCCTGACGAAACGCAACCGCAACAGTGCGCTCAGGATCGTCACCGGCCATGACATGAAGGGCTTTGCCGAACAGGATTGGCGCGGTCTCGCGCGGCCTGACACGGTGGCTGCGATCTACATGGGCGCGCGGGGCGCGCGCTTCATCCAGGGTCGGCTCATGATGCATGGCGCCGATCCGGAGACGCCCGTGACCGCGGTGGAAAACGCCTCCCGCCCCGAGACGCGTGCCATCGTCACGACGCTGGGTCAGCTGGCCGCGACGCTGGAGGAGGAGACATTCACCGGCCCGGTGATCTTGCTCTACGGGCTCTGCCCGCGCGCGGCCGAAGCGGCATTGCCCCTGCCCCGCACCCTGACACGCGCCGACCGCAAAGAGGAATTCGCCTGATGCCCCCCCGCCCCTTCACCCCCAAGGTCCTGACCGCCAACGCGCTGTTGGAAGGCGATGTGGTCTGGCTTGACGCCGATGGCGAATGGACCCGCCGCATGGAAGAGGCCGCGTTGATCGAGGACGAGGCGAGCGCCGAGCTGCACCTGCTCGACGCCCATGCCCGCGCCCACGAGGTCGTCGGCCCCTATCTCGCCGAGGCGCGCCGCGGCTCCCACGGCCCCGAACCCACTCATTTTCGCGAGGCGTTCCGCACCCGCGGCCCATCCAATTACCCCCACGGCAAGCAGGAGGGGCAGTGATGTATCGCTATTCCGAATTCGACGAAAGCTTCGTCCGCTCCCGCGTGGCCCAGTTCCGTGCGCAGGTCGAACGCCGCATCGACGGCTCACTGACCGAAGATGAATTCAAGCCGCTGCGCCTGATGAACGGGCTCTACCTGCAGCTTCACGCCTACATGCTGCGGGTTGCGATCCCCTACGGAACGCTCGATTCCCGCCAGATGCGGCAACTAGCGCTGATCGCTGACCGCTGGGACAAGGGCTATGGCCATTTCACCACGCGCCAGAACATCCAGTTCAACTGGCCCAAACTGGCCGACGTGCCCGATATGCTGGAGGCGCTGGCCGATGTCGGCATGCATGCGATCCAGACCAGCGGCAACACGATCCGCAACGTCACCGCCGACCATTTCGCGGGCGCTGCAGCGGGCGAGGTGGCCGATCCCCGCCCCGTGGCGGAACTCATCCGGCAATGGTCGACCGATCATCCCGAATTCCAGTTTCTGCCCCGCAAGTTCAAGGTGGCCGTGACCGGCCATCCGGACGACCGCGCGGTGACGGCCGCCCATGACATCGGGCTACGTCTGGTGGAACGGGACGGACAAATCGGCGCAACCGTTCTGGCCGGCGGCGGCCTCGGCCGGACACCGATGATCGGCAAGGTCTTGGCGGATTTCGTGCCGCTTGCCGACCTGCTGCCCTATCTGGAAGCCGTGGTGGCCGTCTACAACCTGCTCGGACGACGCGACAACAAGTACAAGGCACGGATCAAGATCACCGTGCATGAGAACGGCATCGAGGAAATCCGCGCGCAGGTGGAGGCGGAATTCGTCGACCGCAAGCGGCTGTTCTCGGGTGTGGATCAGGCGATGCTCGCCGCGATCACCACGCAATTCGCGCCCCCCGCCTTCGAGGCCGAGGCCGAAGGCGACTACGAAACATGGCGCGCCGTCGATCCGGTGTTCCGCGCCTTCACAGACACCAACGTCACCCCGCACCGCCAGCCGGGCTACGCGATCCTGACCGTGAGCCTCAAGGCGCATGGCGCCACACCCGGCGATGCGACCAGCGACCAGATGCGGCTTCTGGCTGATCTCGCCGAGCGCTATGCCCATGACGAATTGCGCATCAGCCATGAGCAGAACGTCATCCTGCCCCATCTGCCCAAACGGCATCTCAAGGCGGTTCACGACGCGCTTTTGGCAGCGGGGCTTGCCACGGCGAATGTCGGCCTCGTCTCCGACATCATCGCCTGCCCCGGCATGGATTATTGCGCGCTGGCCACCGCGCGCTCGATCCCCGTCGCCCAAGGCATCGCGCTTCGCTTCGAAGAATTGCGGCTGGAGCACGAGATCGGGCCGCTCAAGATCAAGATCTCGGGCTGCATCAACGCCTGCGGGCACCATCATGTCGGCCATATCGGCATTCTGGGATTGGACCGCGCGGGAGTGGAAAATTACCAGATCACGCTCGGCGGCGACGGTGGCCCCGATGCCGTCATCGGCGAACGCACGGGCCCCGGTTTCGCCTATGACCAGATCATTCCCGCGGTCGAACGCATCCTGCGCGCCTATCTTGCCCTGCGCGAGGGCCCGGGCGAAACTTTCCTCGACGCCTACCGCAGGCTGGGGATGGAACCGTTCAAGGCCGCGCTCTACGACACCGAAGAGACGGACGGAGCGCGGGCCGATGCAGCCTGATCCAACGCTGACGGACCGGATCGCGGCGCTGAACGCGCGCTACCGGCATCGCTCCGCCACCTCGGTGGTGGAACATGCCTTGCGCGACGGCGACACGGGCGAGGTGGCGCTGGTCTCCTCCTTCGGGGCAGAATCGGTGGTGCTGTTGCACATGGTGGCCGTGGTGGACCCTGCCACCCCGGTCCTTTTCGTCGATACGCAGATGCTGTTTCCCGAAACGCTGGAGTACCAGCGCGACGTGGCCGAGCGCCTTGAGCTTGCCGATCTTCGCATCATCCGCGCGGCGCCGGTGCGTCTGTCCGCCCGCGACCCCGAGGGCGACCTGCACCGGAAAGATCCCGACGCCTGCTGCACCTTGCGCAAGACAGAACCGCTGGAACGCGCGCTTGGCGCCTTCGACGCCTGGATCACCGGGCGCAAGCGGTTCCAGTCGGGCACAAGGGCGGAACTGGCGTTTTTCGAGGAAGAGACGGGGACGGGACGGATCAAGATCAACCCGCTCGCCCATTGGGCCCCGCAGGACGTGGCCGACTACATGGTGAACAACCGCCTGCCCCGGCATCCGCTGGTGGCGCACGGCTATCCGTCGATCGGCTGCGCGCCCTGCACGACGCCGGTAAAGCCCGGCGAAGACCCTCGCGCGGGCCGGTGGCGCGGCAGCGACAAGGAAGAATGCGGCATCCATTTCGTGGACGGGCGCATGGTGCGCGGCCCGCTCAAGGCCGCTTCTTGATCCGTGGCGGCGTCGGGCCGTGCATGTTTTTGGAAAGATGAAGGGAAGCCGGAATGGCAATCGTGATGCGCGATGCGGGCTTTGCCGCAGATGATTGGAACGGCCGGATCGCCCCGCTGCAAGAGGCGCAGGGCGATGACGTGATCGGTATCGACCTCGACCCGGGCGAGGATCTGGCGGCGCTATCCCCCCATCTTGGGCAGATCGCGCTGATCCGTGTGCGGTTCGGGGCCTTCAGCGACGGGCGCGGCTTTACCGTGGCGCGGCGGCTCAGGGCCATGGGCTTTACCGGGCGGCTGCGCGCCGCCGGCCCGATCCTTGCCGATCAATACGCCATGGCGCGCCGCGCGGGCTTCGACGAGGTCGAGGTGGACCCAAAGATTGCCGCCCGCCAACCCGAGGCACAATGGCTTGCCCGCGCCGATTGGCGCGCGGGCGACCATCAGGCGCGGCTTCGGGGATAAGCGCAGGCTTTCCCTGACCCAGATCAAGGCTTAGACAGGCACCTGACGCTAGAGAGGTGCCGACGTGGACAGGAGCGAGCAGAGACAAGTGAAAGACATCGACGCCCCCCAAACCGCCAAGGCGACCCCTACCCTGCCCGATGCGCAGGTCGTGACCGAGGTGGAGCATTACACCGACCGGCTGTTCCGCTTCCGCTGCACCCGGCCTGCAAGCTTGCGCTTCCGCTCGGGCGAATTCGTGATGATCGGCCTGATGGGCGATCCCGATCCCGAGACAGGCAAGCAAAAACCGCTGCTGCGGGCCTATTCCATCGCGTCGCCCTCGTGGGACGAGGAATTGGAATTCTATTCGATCAAGGTTCCGAACGGCCCCCTGACCTCGAAACTGCAGCATATCCAACCGGGCGACGAGATCATCTTGCGCCCCAAGCCCGTCGGCACGCTGGTGCATGATGCGCTCTTGCCGGGCAAGCGGCTGTGGTTCTTCGCCACCGGAACGGGCATCGCGCCCTTCGCAAGCCTGCTGCGCGAGCCGCAGACCTATGCCGACTACGACGAGGTGATCCTGACCCACACCTGCCGCGAAGTGGGCGAGTTGACCTATGGCGCCCGCCTGATCGAGGCGATCCGGCAAGACGAGCTGCTGGCCGAATTGATCGGCGAAGGGTTCGCCGACAAGCTGCGCTACTACCCGACGACGACCCGCGAGCAGAGCCCCAAGATGGGCCGCATCACCGACCTGATGCGCTCGGGCGAGGTCTTTGCCGATCTGGATGTCGCGCCCCTTTCGCCCGCCACCGACCGCGCGATGGTCTGTGGCAATCTGGCCTTCAACCTCGAGATCAAGGAGATGCTCGAAGGCTATGGCCTGACCGAGGGTGCGAATTCCAAACCGGCGGAATATGTGGTGGAAAAGGCATTCCTCGACTGACCTCGGCCCACCACGGCATGAAAAAGCCCCCCGCGACGTGATCGCGGGGGGCTTTTTACGTGTTGCACCCAAGGTTTACTGGGCGATCCCCAGCGCCTCACGCGCCTGCGTCAGCGCGCCTTCGAGCAGCGCGGGATTGTCGCGGGCGCCCTGCAGCGCGGTGGTGAGCGTGGTGCGCGTCATCGGCGACAGATCCGCCGCCTCGATGGCGGCGATGGCCTGATCAAAGTCGAAACCCTCTGCGGTGAAGATCTCGGCCAGCGCGGCATCGCCCGCGGCTTCGGCGGCGACGGCGGTTTCGGCGGTGGCGGTATCGGCCGTACCTTCCACGGCCTCGACAGCCGCTTCGACGGCGGCGGCGGCATCCGAAGCAGCGGCTTCGGCGGCCTCGGTTGCGCCTTCGACGGCGGCCTCGACGGCTTCGGTCGCGGTTTCGGCGGCTTCGGCGGCAGCGGCCTCTGCGGCGGCGGCAGCTTCGGCAGCGGCGGCTTCGGCGGCGGCGGCGGCGTCGGCGGCGGCGGCTTCGGCGGCGGCGGCGGCCTCGGCGGCGGCAGCTTCCGCAGCGGCAAGGGCCTCGGCGGCGGCGGCTTCGGCGGCTGCAGCTTCTTCCGCTGCGGCGGCTTCGGCGGCGGCGGCAGCCTCGGCTGCAGCTGCGGCCGCTTCTTCAGCAGCGCGCGTCGCGTTCGATTGCATCAGGAAATAACCGCCCCCGCCAAGGGCGGCGAGGATCACGATGATGATGAGTACTCGGTTCATGTCTTCCCCCATAGGGATAGGTATAAAGATCATCGCGACATATGCGGCCCCTGCCCTCGGCGCAATGCCGCATCGCGGCACGACGGGGAAACCGGCGGGCCGCTGCCCAAATCGCCTTGAAAGCCGAGCCGCCAGCGATTACCGTGCGCGCTCGTACACTGGCAACCTTCAGGAGGCCCCCATAGCCCGCAGACCCCATAATGCGCCGCCGCAACGCGAAACCGGCCCGCGCATCAACGACCGCATCCGCGCCCCCGAGATCCGCCTGATCGGCGCCGATGGCGAAAACGTAGGCGTCGTGACGCCCGCCCGTGCCCTTGTCATGGCCGAGGAAGCCGGGCTCGACCTGGTCGAGATCTCGCCCAATGCCGAGCCGCCCGTTTGCAAGATCATGGATTTCGGCAAGTACAAGTACGAAACCCAGAAACGCGAGGCCGAGGCCCGCAAGAAGCAGAAGATCATCGAGGTCAAGGAGGTCAAGTTCCGCCCGAACACCGACACCCATGACTACGAGGTCAAGATGCGCTCGGTGACCAAGTTCCTGCAGAACGGCGACAAGGTTAAGGTCACGCTGCGGTTCCGGGGCCGGGAAATGGCCCACCAGAACCTCGGGCGCGAATTGCTCGAACGGGTGGCCGCCGATATCGACGGCTTGGGCAAGGTGGAAAACATGCCCAAACTCGAAGGCCGCCAGATGGTGATGATGATCGGCCCCTCCAAGTGATGGGGCCCAGCCCGCAGTCTGCGGCATGACGACGGGGCGCGCCGATGGCGCGCCTTTTTCTTTGGGGATTGGTCGCGCCCCCGCGACACGCTAAACTTGCGCCATGAACCACGCCCTTCGCCTGCTCGTCTGCGCCTTGCCGCTTCTGCCTGCCGATCTTGCGCGGGCAGAGGGGCTGGAACTGTCGGGCTCCATCGCGATGGGCCTTGCGGGCGGGTCGAACACCGCTGGGGCGGATGACCTGCGCCCGGTGGCCGACCTCGACCTCCGTGTACGTCTCAGCCACACCACGGATGCCGGGCTGACGCTGGCCTTCGAATACGAGTTCCACGACATCGAGACAGAGAGCCAGCGCACAACTCCGGGCATCCCGCGCCGCCGCTGAGGGCTTTTGGCACGAGGTTGTTGCGGGCTGGCCGCACCCCGCCTTTCGCGCACGAATTTGTCTTGAACCGCCCGGATTGGCGCTGCATCCTCCCATCATGGGTCATGTAAGTTTTATCCTGTTTCCCGGTTTCCCCATGTTGGCTTACGCGGTCGCGCGCGAGGCGGTGGATATCGTCAACCGCCTGTCTGACGATCCGCGCCTGACCTGCGACACCCGCATCCCCGGACATAGCCGAACCGAGGCCTCGAACGGCTCCGTGATGGGCCCCGACCGCACAGATTGGGACGGGGCCGAGGATGTCGACCTCGCGCTCATCTTCTGCGGCGACGACTTGCCCAAACGCATCCCGAACGGGTTCCAGAATTTCCTCGCGCAGGTCGATGCGGCGGGCGGGCGTCTGGGCGGCGTGGCGGGGGGCACCACGATCCTTGGCCGGATCGGGCGGCTCGACGGATGCCGCGCCGTCCTGCACCGCGCGCCCGAAAGCGACGAAACCTTTCCCGCGGTCGAAATCCTTGATCGCCCCTATCTCCTGGACAACCGCCGCCTGACGGTCGCGGGCGGTCTGGCCATCGCCGATGCGCTCTGCGCATGGATCGCCGAACAGACAAGCCCCGCACTTGCCGATGAGGTTTCGCGCGGCCTGATGAGCGGGCGTGTACAGCACCGCCAGACCTCCGCCCCGACCGAGCCCGAAGACAGCCCGGACGATCCCGTCATCGCCGAGATGGAGGCCCAGATGCGCGCCCATCTTGCCGATCCCCTGCCCCTGTCGGATCTGGCCGAAAGCATGGGTCTCAGCCGCAAGGCGCTGCGCGGGCGCTGCATGCGGGCGCTTGGCGTCACGCCCTCCGACCATTACCTCGCGATCCGCCTGCGCCACGGTGCGGAATTGCTGCGCCATACCGCCATGCCGGTTTCGGAAATCGCGCGCGCCAGCGGCTTCGAAACGCTCGCGGGCTTCTCGCGGTCGATCCGCAACACGTTGGGCGTCAGCCCCTCGGCCATGCGCAAGATGGCGCGCGCCGCCCGCCTCGTTCAGAAATACGCCTGATCGCCGCGCCAAAGAAAAACGCCGGGTGTGACCCCGGCGTTTGATTGTGTTGTGTGTTGGCCACTCAGGCTGCGGCGACCGCGCGCCCGGTCATCACCTTCACCAGATGCGCGCGATAGGCATCGGTGCCGTGCAGGTCGGAAATCATCGTTCCCTCGGGCGGCGACAGCGCGTCGATCGCGGCTTTCGAGAAATCGGCGTTCAAAGCCGCTTCCGCCTCGGCCCAGCGGAACACCCCGTCGGACGAGGCGCCCGTGACCGCCACCCGCACGCCATCGGCGTATTTGGCGACGAACACGCCAACCAGCGCAAAGCGCGAGGCGGGTTGGACGAACTTCTGGTAATTCACCTTCTGCGGCACGGGGAAGCGCACCTCGGTGATGATCTCGCCCTCGTTCAGCGCGGTCTCGAACATGCCGAGGAAATAATCGTCGGCCGCGATGTCACGGGTGTTGGTCTTGATCACCGCCCCCGATCCCAGCGCCGCCGCCGGATAGCAGGCCGACGGGTCATTGTTGGCGAGGCTTCCGCCGATCGTCCCGCGATTGCGCACCGCTGGATCGCCGATATGACCCGCAAGCGCTGCAAGCGCCGGATAATGGGCCGCCGCCTCGCGCGCCACGACCGCATGGGGCGTCGCCCCCCCGATGCAGACATGGCCCGCGTCATTCACGCAGACCCCGATCATCTCGGGGATGGAATTGAGGCTCACCAGCGTCGCCGGTGCCGCAAGCCGCTGCTTCATGGTCGGCAACAGCGTCTGGCCACCGCCGAGCGCCTGCGCCTCCTCACCGGCCAGCGCCGCCACGGCCTCGTCGATGGTCTTGGGCTTGGCGAATTCGAAACTGTACATCTGACGTCCTCCCGAAGGGTCCCGCCCTTCTTCGTTTTCCAAATATCCCGGGGGGTCCGGGGGGCTGGCCCCCCGCTCCCTCCATCCTCAGCCGTGCATCGCCGACCAGACGCGCGCGGGCGTCAGCGGCATGTCGATATGGGCCACATGTTTCATGCCCCCCCGGTGCAGGGCATCAATCACCGCGTTCACCACGGCGGGCGGCGAGCCGATCGCGCCTGCCTCCCCGCAGCCCTTCACCCCAAGCGGGTTGTGGGTGCAGGGCGTGACGCAGGAATGATCCACCTGGTAGAAAGGCACGTCATCGGCACGCGGCATGGCGTAATCCATGTAGCTTGCCGACAAAAGCTGCCCATTCTCGTCATAGCTGACATTCTCCAAAAGCGCCTGACCGATCCCCTGCGCCAAACCGCCATGCACCTGCCCCGACACGATCATCGGGTTGATGACATTGCCGAAATCATCGGCCGCAGCAAAGGAGCAGATCGTCACCTTGCCGGTCTCGGGGTCCACCTCCACCTCGCAGGCATAGGCGCCGGCGGGATAGGTGAAGTTGTTGGGATCGTAGAAGGCCGTCTCCTCCAGCCCCGGTTCCAGCTCCGTCAGTGGATAGTTGTGCGGCACATAGGCGGCCAGCGTGACATCGCCCCAGGCCACCGACTTGTCGGTGCCCGCGACGGTGAACTGCCCGTCCTTCAGTTCGATATCGCCTTCCGAGGCCTCCATCAGATGGGCCGCGATCTTCTTGGCCTTCTTGATGATCTTCTCGGTCGCCCGCACCATGGCCGAACCGCCCACCGCGATGGAGCGCGACCCATAGGTGCCCATGCCCATCGGCGTATTGGCGGTGTCGCCATGCACGATCTCGACCTGCGCCTCTGGCACGCCGATCATGTCGGCCACGACCTGCGCAAAAGACGTCTCATGCCCCTGCCCATGGCTGTGGCTGCCCGTCATCACGACGATGCCGCCCGTGGCATTGACCCGCACGGTGGCGCTTTCGTAAAGCCCCGCGCGCGCGCCCAACTGCCCGACAAGCGCCGAGGGTGCGATCCCGCAGGCCTCGATGTAGCAATTGATGCCCAGACCGCGCAGCTTGCCGTCGGCCTTCGATTTGGCCGCCCGCGCTTCGAACCCGTCGCGGTCGATCATCTCGAGCAGCTTGTCCATCGTCGCGTTGTAATCGCCGGTGTCGTATTCCACCGCCACCGGGGTGGCATAGGGGAACTGGGTGATGAAATTCTGCCGCCGCAGATCGACCGGATCGACGCCCAATTCGCGCGCCGCCTTGTCGACCAACCGCTCCAGCTGGAAGGTCGCCTCGGGCCGCCCCGCGCCGCGATAGGCATCGACCGGCACGGTGTTGGTAAAGACCGCCTTGACGTTCACATAGATCAGCGGCGTGCGGTAATTCCCCGCCATCAGCGTCCCGTGCAACCACGTCGGCACCGAGGGCGCAAAGGTCGACAGATACGCCCCCATGTTGGCATAGGTCTCGGTCCGGATCGCGGTGAAATTGTTCTCGGCATCCAGCGCCAGTTCGATCTTGGTCACATGATCGCGCCCATGCGCATCGGTGATGAAGGCCTCAGACCGGCTCGCCGTCCATTTCACCGGGCGGCGGATCGCCTTGGCGGCGAAGGTGCAGAACGCCTCTTCCGCGTAGTGGAAGATCTTGGACCCGAACCCGCCCCCCACATCGGGCGCGACCACGCGCAGCTTGTGTTCCGGGATGCCGAGGACAAAGGCCCCCATCAACAGCCGGATCACATGCGGGTTCTGGCTGGTGGTATAAAGGGTCGAATCGTCCGTGCCGGTGTTGTAATCGCCCACTGCCACGCGCGGTTCCATCGCATTGGGCGACAGGCGGTTGTTCACCAGTTCCAGCGTCGTGACATGCGCAGCCTTCGAGAATGCCTCGTCGACCGCGGCCTTGTTCTCCTCGACAAAGCCCCAGTCGTAGCACAGGTTGCTGCTCAAATCGTCATGCACCTTGGGCGCATCGGGCCGCAGCGCCTTCTTCATGTCGACGACGGCGGGCAATTCCTCGATGTCGAGCACGATGGCTTCAGCCGCATTGCGCGCCTCTGCCGCCGTTTCTGCCACCACAGCCGCGATCGGATCGCCGACATGGCGCACCTTGCCCTGCGCCAGCACCGGATGGGCCGGTTCCTGCATCGGGTTTCCGTGCCGGTCCGTCACCTGCCAGCCGCAGGGCAGCCCACCGACGCCCTCGAAATCCTTGCCGGTGAAAATGCGGATCACGCCCGGCATCCCCTCGGCCGCACTGGTATCAACCTTGTTCAACCGCCCATGCGCCACGTCCGAGCGCAGGAAATGCACATAGGCCTGCCCATGCAGGTTGATGTCGTCGGTATAGCGTCCCTGTCCGGTCAGAAACCGGACGTCTTCGCGCCGCTTCGAGCTGGCGCCGATCCCATGATCCTTCGGCATGGTCGTCCTCCCTTGGATGCCTCCCCGGCCCGCCACCATAGGGGGCCTCGGGGTCGGGGCGCGTCATCGCCCCTTCATCTTCCCCCAAATATGCAGACCCGGCCCGCCTCCTCCGCGAACCGGTCCCGGGGTCATTCGGCGGCGATCGCCCCCACATCCTGCCCGCTCGCAGCCAAGATCGCCTTGACGATGTTGTGATAGCCCGTGCAGCGGCAGATATTGCCTTCCAGATAGGCGCGCACCTCGGTCTCGGTCGGCTTGGGGTTCTCCTTCAACAGGGCCGCCGCCGACATCACCATGCCCGGCGTGCAGAACCCGCACTGAAGCCCATGATGGTCCTGAAACGCCTGCTGGATCACCGACAGCGACCCGTCGGGGTTGGCCATTCCCTCGATCGTGGTGACGCTCGCCCCGTCCAGATCGGCGGCCAAAGCGGTACAACTCTTGATCGCATTGCCGTTCACATGCACCACGCAAGCCCCGCACTGGCTGGTGTCACAGCCCACATGCGTGCCCGTCAGGCGCAGCCCCTCTCGCAGGAATTCGGCCAGCAGCGTGCGGCCTTCGACGTCGCGAGTCACGGCCTTGCCGTTCACCGTCATCGTTACCTGGGTCATTCTCGTCCTCCCTCGGTTATTGGAGATATCCAATCACCAAACGGACGAAACGCAAACGGTATTTTTCCCTTCCTGCGGGGCTGCGGGATCACGGCAGCGTGATCTTGCGCTCCCGCGGCTGGGGGCGCGTAGGGATTTCCTTGAGCAACCCGCCCACCCCCATCGCCGCGATATCCGCGCCCGTCACCGCGACACCGCAGGCCAACCGCTCCAGCACCCAATCGGCCCCGTTCAACGCGGGCGAGCGCGCACACCCCGGCAAGCCGATCACGGGCCGCGCTCCGATCCGCCCCAACACCAGAAGGTTGCCCGGATCGACCGGCATCCCGAACCGGATCACCTCGCCGCCCGCCGCAGCGATCCCGCTCGGCACCACATCGGCGATATCCGATGTCGCCGATCCGGTCAGCACCAGAACCATCCCCGCCCGCGATGCGGCGATGGCACCAGCCACCGCGCCCGCCTCATGGGCCACGATCCGCAAAGCGCCTTCCGCCACGCCCAGACGCGCCACACGCTCCCAGACGGCGCGAATGCCCTTGTCCTCCGCCGCGGCCATCCCCGGGGCTGTCTCGGTCACGATCAGATCGGCAGAGCCGCAGACAGGCCCCCGCCGCGCAATCGCGCCGGTCCCGGCGGCACAGGCCGCGTCCAAAGCCGCCTCTGCCACGCCATAGGCGATGATCTTGACCGTGCCGACCATGGTGCCGTCCGTCACGCGCTGCCACTCAGGAACGGTCGCCAGCGTGATCATCGGGTCGACCGCGTTCAGCCGCGCAATAGCCCCCGCATCAAGCGCGATCACGCCGGGCCCGGTCGCGCGGATGTTGACCCGCCCGGTAAAGGGTGCCTCGATCCGCAATCCGGCCGCCTCCGGGTCGGGCACCAACGCCGCCGCAAGGCGCGCCGCCGCCGCATCCTCCGCGACATCCCCGGGCTCCAGACGCGCGACGATCACCCGCTCGAACCCCGCCGCCGCCAACGCCGCGACATCCGCAGCGGACAACACCCGCCCCTTCTTCAGCTTGCCCCCCGGCAGGGACAGCGCATGGGCCAGAACCGCCCCCTCCGCTTCCCCCAGCGCGACAGGCCCGAACCTCATCCGCGGCGCAGCCTCTGCGTGACCTCGGCCAGCACGGAAACCGCGATCTCCCCCGGCCCCCGCGCCCCGATATCAAGACCCACCGGCGCATGGATGCGCGCGATCTGCGCCTCGGTGAACCCGGCTTCCGTCAATCGCGCCACCCTCTTCGCATGGGTGCGCGTGGATCCAAGACACCCAAGGTAATAGACCTCCGATGCCAAGGCCGCCCGGATCGCCGGATCGTCCAGCTTGGGGTCATGCGTCAGCGTCACCACCGCCGTCCGCGCATCGAGGCCCAAGGCCTCCAATGCCTCATCCGGCCATTCTTCTACAAGATTTGTGTCGGGAAACCGCGCCGCCGCGCCAAAGGCCGGGCGGGGATCGATCACCGTCACGTCATGGCCCGCGATCCGTGCCATCGGCACCAGCGCCTGCGCGATATGCACGGCCCCAACAACCAACAACCGAAGGGGCGGATTGTGAACATGCACGAAATGCCGCCCGTCTTCCTCCACCCCCGACCGGTCCATCCGGAACCTTTCGGCAAATTCCCCCGCCGGGGCAAGCCGCCGCGCGCCACCCTCAAGGTCGGCGACATAGGCCACAGGCCGTCGCGCCGCGCGCGCCGCCACCAGCTCCTCCAGAACCTCCACGGGCAGCGCTCCGCTCACAGGTTCCACTAGCACCCGGATACGCCCGCCACAGGCCAGCCCCACGGCAAAAGCCTCGTCATCGGACACGCCGAAGTCCAACAGCTTCGCCGCGCCAGACCCGACCAATTCCATCGCCTCGACCACGACCGCGCCCTCGACACAGCCGCCCGAGACCGAGCCTTCCATGTCGCCCGCGCCCGATACCACCATCTGCGATCCGACCGCCCGGGGTGCCGACCCCCATGTCTCGACCACGGTTGCGATAACGGCACCCTTGCCGCCGCGGTGCCAGTCCAGCGCCAGCTCCGGCATCAACTCAAGGTTTCCCGCCATGCCCGCTCCTCCTTGGCGCTCAACCTAGACCGCCGCCATCCGAGCCGAAAGCCCCTTCATCTTGGCCAAAAAACTCCGGGGGAGTCGCCAAAGGCGACGGGGGCAGAGCCTCCTGAATAAAGAATCGTCGCCTCTGGCGACGGGGGCAGAGCCCCCATCCCCCCACGCCACACGCCTCACCCCTCGGCCAGCATCCGCATCAAGCGCGCCTTCTCGCCTGCATCGCCGGGCCGCGACAGCGCCTCGGCCAGACCCTCCAGCGCGGCGATATTGTGCCCCGCCCGGAAACTGTCGACATGGGGCAGCATCGCCCGAATGCCCGCGGCCTTGGGCGCAAAGCCCTCCCAGCGCAGCAGCGGATTGACCCAGATCACGCGCCGCGCCGACAGGTGCAGCCGCTCCATCGCGCGCGACAGCCGCTCGGGCTCGTCCCGGTCCAATCCGTCGGTGATGATCAAAACGACCGCGCCCTGCCCCAGCACCCGGCGCGACCAGTCGCGGTTGAACGTCTCGAGGCAGTACGCGATCCGCGTCCCCCCCTCCCAATCCTGTGCCTCGGCGCCCGCGGCTTTCAGGGCCGCATCCACGTCTTTCTGGGCCAAATGCCGGGTGATGTTCGTCAGCCGCGTGCCAAAGGTAAAGGCATGGACCCGCGCCCAGCCCGCGCCCTTCTCATTGGCCACCGCATGCAGGAAATGCAGCACCGCCCGCGAATACGACGACATCGACCCCGAAATGTCGCACAGCGTCACCAAGGCCGGCCAACGGATGCGCCGCGCGCGTCGGGCGAATTGCGTGATCTCGCCCCCCTGCGCCAGCCCCGCGCGCATCGTGCGCCGCCAATCGGGGCTCGTGCCCCGCACTGCTGCCTCGGTCCGGCGGCTATTGAGCGGCGGCACGGCCAGGCTCATCCGCGCAAGGACGCGCTTGGCCTCGGCCATCTCGGCCAGCGACATCTGCTCGAAATCGAGCGTCTTGAGCCGCTCCTCCCGGCTCATCGTCAGGCTGGCATCGACCTCGATCTCGGTGCCGTCCTCCTCCCCCTCGGGCATATCGGGCGCGTCCCGCTCCACCCCGTGCAACAGGGCCTCCGCCGCGCGCTTCTCGGCGGGGCGCAACACGCGCTCTTCGGCCACGCCGCGCACCTGCGGCGTGAGCAGCGACATCATCTGCTCAAGGTAGCGCGGATCCCGCCAGTAAAGTCGGAACAGCTGATCGAACACCACCCGATGCTCGGGCCGTGACACGAAACAGGCCATCAGCGTGTGGTGAAAATCTGCCCTGTCCGTAAATCCCGCCGCCTCGACCGCGACGATCGCATCGGCCACGCGCCCCGGACCGGCGGGCAGGCCCGCTGCCCTGAGCGCGCGGGCGAAATGGGTGATGTTGGTCACCAGCTGTGGATTATCGGGCAGGGACAGGGGGGCATGTTCGACCATGCCCCCATGAACATCCCTCTCCCCGCGACGGTCAAGCACCCTGATCGGATGCGCCGACCACCGCCTTATCCCCGCTCAGTAATTGTATTCGGTGATGATCAGCTGCGCCGGATTGTTCGAGGATTGGTGGTAGCTCCCCGTCCAGACATCGTATTGCCCGGCCATCGGGTTGGTGAAAACGACCGCCGAATTGAAGTTCCGGTAATCATCGTTGAAATGCCACGACCCGTCAGGCGCATTCACCAAGAGCACCGGATCGACGTTCGACCGCGCCTCCAGCGCAAAGGTCAGCCGCCCCGTGGGCGAGGATCCGTTGTAGAACAGCCGGAAATCCGGCCGCGTCACGACCCAGCCCGAATATTGCCCGCCCGTGCAGGCCGACAGGCTGACCCGTCCGCCCGCCGTCAGGTTGCGCACGTAAGGATCGGGGATGAACCCCGCATTCAACGTGGTCGAGCCGAAAACGGTCGAATTGTTCCAGCTCGGACAGGCCTGCGCCGAAGCCGCCCCGGTCTGCACCCCCGCCAGCATCACCGCAACGACGAGAGCCGATGCCGCCATCTTGAGAAATTTCATAATCTGTCCCCTGTGCTGAGTTTTCTTTTGCAAAAGGTTAACTCCGGCGCCCCTGCCCCTGTCAAAGAAAACGGAGCCGGGCGCGGGAAAACCTCACCCCCGGCGCAGGCAACGGCGGTCCGCAACCCCATCGCGCCCGGTCAGACCGGTGCCTCCGCCGCCAATTGGTCCAAGATCCGCTTGGCCTCCGATCCCTGCAACCGCTGGATGTCGTCTTGGTATTTCAGGATCGCACCCAGCGTGTCGGCGATGACCTCGGGCGACAATTCCAGCACGTCCAGCGCCAGCAGGCACTTGGCCCAATCGATGGTCTCCGCCACGCCCGGCCGCTTGAACAGGTCCTCGGTCCTGAGCGCCTGCACGAAACCCACCACCGCCCGGCTCAGGCTCTCGGCCGCCTCGGGCACCCGCGCCTTCAGGATCGCCAGTTCGCGGGCAAGATCGGGGTAATCGACCCAATGGTACAGGCACCGCCGCTTGAGCGCGTCATGCACCTCCCGCGTGCGGTTCGAGGTCAGGATCACGATGGGCGGCTCGGGCGCGCGGATCGTGCCCAGTTCCGGGATCGTCACCTGGAAATCGGACAAAGCCTCCAGCAAGAACGCCTCGAACGGCTCGTCGGTCCGGTCGATCTCATCGATCAACAACACCGGCGCGCCGGCCGGATCGGGCCGCATCGCCTGCAGCAGCGGGCGCTCGATCAGGTACTCATCGGAAAAAAGCTCGCGGCGCAACGCGCCCGCCTCTGCCCCGCCCGCGGCCTCCGCGGACCGGATCGCGACCATCTGCGCCGCGAAATTCCACTCATAGACAGCACTCGCGGCATCAAGGCCCTCGTAGCATTGCAGCCGGATCAGGCGGCGGCCCAGCGCCGCGGCGATGGCCTTGGCGATCTCGGTCTTGCCGGTCCCCGCCTCCCCCTCCAGAAACAGCGGACGGCCCAGCCGCAGCGACAGGAACACGACAATCGCAAGCGCCCGACCGCAGACATAGCCCTGCGCCGCCAAATCGGCCTGCACCGCGTCGATCGACTTCATCACACAGCCTCCCTCGGGCCTCCCTCGGGCCTCTCTCCCCCCTCATGAACCCCGCCCCGCGCCCCGCGGTCAAGGCCCGCCTCCGCCAATCCGTCACCAAACCGTTTACGGATTTAGCGATAATCCGCCCTCGAACGCCTCTTCTTTTTCCCAGCTCTGCCGTATTCATGGGTCAGACGCTTCGCAGATGCCCGACGATCCAGGAACCTTGACCATGCCGCTCGCCTCCCCGTCCGCCCCCGCCACCGGTGCTTGCGGCCTCAGCCGGTCGGGCTGGCTGCAACGGCTGTCCGACATCGGGCGCGACCACGGCTTTTTCGAACGCATCGGCACGGACCATCTCGCCCTCTTCGTGCAGGAGGGCGACACGCTGGTGGTCAGCTTCGACCACGCCGCCCGCGTCTTCACCGAGGAACGCGACGGCCTCCCCCAAGGGTTCGAGGCCGTGCGCAAGCGCGACTGGTCGCTCCTGTCGATCCTGTCCACCGGCGATGCGTGGTTTCGCGCTGCCGATCTCGTGGCCTTCTTCGACAGCCTCGCGGCCACGGGCTTTTTCTACAGTTTCGCCCAAGTGATATTCCTGGGCTTCGGACCGGCGGCGGGCCACGCCGCCTGCGCCTATGCGTCAACGGCTCCCGGCGCGCTGGTGCTGGCCTCCAGCCCCGCCGCCACCCTCGATCCCGAGCTTGCCGGGTTCGACCCGCGCTTCCGGCAGGCCCGCGCCCGCGATTTCAGCCGCTACGGCGATGCCCCCGCGCTCGTCGCCGCGGCACGTCAGGCCTTCGTGGTCTATGACCCGACCGATGGCCTTTCGGCCGCCCATGCCGCGCAATTCCGCGCGCCCTGCGTCATCCGCGTGCCGCTGCGCTTCGCCGGGCCCGCGCCGCATCGGCTCATCGCCTCGGGGGGCCTTCTGATGCTGGTCCTGCGCGCCATGTCCAACGGGCGGCTCACGCGCACCCGGTTCGTGCAGATGATGCGCGCCACGCGCCGCGCCGACCCCGGGTATCTGTGGCGGCTCGCGGCGACCGCGCAGGCGCAAGGCCAATTCGACCGCGCCTGCCGCATCGCGCGTCATGCCGCCGATGTCACCGGCGAACGGCGCTTCGCCGAACTTGCGGCGCGGCTCGCCTCATAACCCGCCCGCTTCCTTGAGAAAGGCCACGACCTCCTCGACCCCCCGCCCCTGCCGGAGCGAGGCCATCACAAAGGGCCGCGCACCCCGCGCCGCGCGCGCATCCGCTTCCAGCTGCACCGGATCGACGCCCACATGCGGCGCAAGATCGATCTTGTTGACCACCAACAGGTCCGAGCGCGTCACCCCCGGCCCCTTCTTGCGGGGAATGTCCTGCCCCGCCGCCGTGTCGATGACGTAAAGCGTCAGATCGGCCAACTCCGGGGAAAAGGTCGCGGCAAGATTGTCCCCACCCGATTCGATGAAGATCACGTCCAGATCAGGCAGCCGCGCCCGCATCTCGGCCACCGCCGCGAGGTTGATCGAGGCATCTTCCCGGATCGCCGTATGCGGGCAGCCGCCGGTCTCCACCCCCATGATCCGCTCGGCGGGCAAAACCTGCGCGCGAAGCAGGAACTCGGCATCCTCGGCCGTGTAGATGTCATTTGTTATCACCGCGACGGAATGCGTCTGCGACATGGCGCGGCACAGCCGCTCGGTCAGCGTGGTCTTGCCCGCGCCCACCGGTCCGCCGATCCCCACTCTGAGCGGCCCGTTCGCACTGCCCATCCTCTCGTCTCCTTCATCTTACATCAAGGTCAACGCGGCCCCCGCGCCCCTTCATCTTGGCCCGAAAACTCCGGGGGAGGCGCCGAAGGCGCCGGGGGCAGAGCCCCCTTTTTGACAACAACCGGGCAGAGCCCCCTAACTGAAAACACCCCGGCAGCGGCCCCTCTCACGGCACCACGCTCTCAGGTACGAAAAATCCGTACCTCCAGATCCTCATGCGCCATCGCCGCCAGATCCGCCCCGAAAACACCCGTACCGATCCCGTCCAGCCCCGCAACGATTGCCTCTGCCGCGACGCGCCCGATCACCGGATGCAGTGCCGCCAGAATGCCCTGCCCCTCGGCCTGCCCCAAGGGCACGAACCGTACGGCAGCGGACACAAGCGTCCCCGCGAAAGCCTGAAGATAAAGCCGCACGACCGTCTCCTCGGGCAGGTCCAGCCCCCGCGCCGCAAGGCCCAGCGCCACCGGATAGGGCCGCGCCACCCCGTCACCTTCGCCCAGCGCCGCCAGTGTCAGGGCCAGCGCCCGCCCTTGCGCCTCGGTCTCCTCCAGCCGCTCCCGCGACCCGGCCAGCGCGCGGGCCAGATCGGTCAGGGCATCGGCCTCCGCCTCGCCCCGCAGGGCGGCGAGCATCAAGATCGCATCGCTGCGCCCTGCCCCGGCCTCCAGCACCGCGCCGACCCAATCGGCCACATCCCGGGCCGACGTCACCCGCCCCTCCGCGATCTCGGTCTCCAGCCCGTGCGAATAGGCATAGGACGAGACCGGGAACCCCGGAGACAACCACTGCACCAGCTTCAGAAGATCCGCGTCTTGCATGGCTTAATGGTCGTGACCATGGGCATGGGCGTGCGACAGCCCATGCCCGTGATCATGCCCGTGGTCATGTCCATGGCCTTGTTCGTGTCCATGATCATGCCCGTGCTCAGGACCGTGGTCATGCCCCTGCGTCCGCCCATGCCCATAGGCCCCGCCTTCGGGCGCAAAGACGCCCGTGACCTTCTCCACCCGCGCGCCAAGGCGGGCCAACATCCCGGCCAGAACATGATCGTCACGGATCAGCAGATGGTCGCCCGCGATCTGGCAGGGCGTGTGGCGGTTCCCGATATGCCAGGCCAGCCGCGTCAGGTCCCCCGTGATCTTGAGGAGCGCCTCGGGCGCCGCCTCGACGGCAATCATCTCGCCCTCGCTTGTCTCCAGCGCATCGCCCGCCTCCAGCGACAGGGTCTCGGGCAGATCGACCAGAACGAACCGCCCCGACTGAAGCGCCAGCCGCTTGCGGCGCAAAAACCGCCCTTCGTAATCCAGCACCAGCCGGTCCACGGGCTGGCCCTGCCACGCACCTGCGCGATGCAGCCGCCCTGCTCTCATCTCGGTACTCATCATGCGCTCTCCTATTTCGTGGGGGCTGGCAGGGGCGGCGGCGCGATCACCGGCCCGCCATCGGACATCCCGGTCCCGCCGACAGGCGGCGGCGTCATCGAGATGGTCAGCGGCATCGCGTTCTGCGGCGGCTCCGCGCCCTCGGAAAACCCGAGGTATATGGTCAGGCCCAGTTCCAGCAGGTGCATCATGCTGTCGCGCTGAGGCGGCCCGCCCTGCAGGTCCACCCGCGTCACGTCGATGGGCAGGCCGGTATAGGCGCAGCCGCCGATGCTCACAGGCCTTGCGCTCCCCACGACAAGGCTCACGCTCGACCGCGTTTCGCCACCATCGGGATAGCGGGCGGTTTCAATCCCGTCGAACCTTGCCCCCGGCATCGGCCCGGGGATCGCGGCGGGCGTGCCTTGGTAGCTCACCGTCTCACGCTCCTCGCGCGAGGCGAAACCGTTCACCAGCGCCCAGCTTTCCGTCACCAGCCCCACGGGCAATGTGCGGTAGACATAGACATAGGATCCGTCCTGCGCGAATTCGATCTCGGCGATGGTGCCATCCGACTGCACCCGCGTCAGGACCGACCGGTCCGAGAAGGACAACCAGACCCCGTCGCGCGCAACACCCGAAGGGCAGCCGCTTTGCGCCGCCACCCCTGTCGACAGGGCAAGGCCCAAGCCCGCCGCCAAACCCAGAACCCGCAGCATGTGATCCTCCCCGACCGCGCGCCTTTGCTTCATCAATACATGAAGTAACGCTGCGCCATCGGCAACTCCGTCGCGGGCGCGCAGGTCAAAAGCTCGCCATCCGCCCGCACCTCGTAGGTCTCGGGATGCACCTCCACGTGAGGCGTCGCGCTGTTGTGGATCATGTCGCGCTTGCGCACGGCCCGGATGCCCTCGACGGCCAGCGTGTCCTTGGCCAGACCCAGCTCTGCCCCGATGCCCGCTGCCTGCGCCGCCTGGCTTACGAAAGTCACGGCGGAGCGTTCGACCGACCGCCCATAGGCGCCCCACATGGGCCGCGAGTAAACGGGTTGCGGCGTCGGGATCGAGGCATTGGGATCGCCCATCTGCGCCACCGCGATCGTGCCTCCGATCAGCACCATCTCGGGCTTCACCCCGAAAAACGCCGGGTTCCACAGCACCAGATCGGCGCGCTTGCCCACCTCCACGCTGCCGATATGGCGCGACAGCCCATGCACGATGGCCGGGTTGATCGTATATTTCGCCACGTAGCGCTTCACGCGGAAATTGTCATTCGCCCCCGTCTCCTCGGCCAGACGCCCGCGCTGCTTCTTCATCTTGTCTGCCGTCTGCCAGGTGCGGATGATCACCTCGCCCACGCGGCCCATGGCCTGGCTGTCGGACGCCATGACCGAAAACGCCCCCATGTCGTGCAGGATGTCTTCCGCCGCGATGGTCTCCTTGCGGATACGGCTCTCGGCGAAGGCCACATCCTCGGGGATCGACTTGTCGAGGTGATGGCAGACCATCAGCATGTCCAGATGCTCTTCGAGCGTGTTGACCGTGTAGGGCATCGTCGGGTTGGTCGACGAGGGCAGGATGTTCTGGAACCCCACCACCTTCATGATGTCGGGCGCATGTCCGCCGCCCGCCCCCTCGGTGTGAAAGGCATGGATGCAGCGGTCGCCGATGGCCGCCAGCGTGTTCTCGACAAAGCCGCTTTCGTTGAGCGTGTCGGTGTGGATCATCACCTGCACGTCCATGGCCTCGGCCACCGACAAGCAGCAATCGATGGCACCGGGCGTCGTGCCCCAATCCTCGTGCAGCTTCATGGCGCAGGCGCCGGCCTCGATCATCTCGATCAACGCCTCGGGACGGGACGCATTGCCCTTGCCCGCAAAGGCAAGGTTCATCGGAAAGGCATCGGCCGCCTGCATCATCCGCCCCAGATGCCACGGCCCCGGCGTGCAGGTGGTGGCCAGCGTCCCATGCGCGGGCCCCGTGCCGCCGCCCAACATCGTGGTCAGCCCCGAATGCAGCGCATCCTCGATTTGCTGGGGGCAGATGAAATGGATATGGCTGTCAAAGCCCCCCGCCGTCAGGATGCGCCCCTCGCCCGCGATGGCCTCGGTCCCCGGGCCGATGACGATATCGACGCCGGGTTGCGTGTCTGGATTGCCCGCCTTGCCGATGGCGTGGATGCGCCCGTCGCGCAGGCCGACATCGGCCTTGTAGATGCCGGTATGGTCCACGATCAGCGCATTGGTGATAACCGTGTCGACCGCGCCCTCGGCCCGCGTGCGCTGGCTCTGGCCCATGCCGTCGCGGATCACCTTGCCGCCGCCGAACTTCACCTCTTCGCCGTAGATGGCGGCATTGGGTCCGGTGCCACCGCTCATCGCCCGCCCGACATTCAGCGCGGTCAGATCGCGCTCCACCTCGATGATCAGGTCGGTATCGGCCAACCGCACCCGGTCGCCGGTCGTGGGGCCATACATGTCGGCATAGGTGGCGCGGGAAATGCGGCTGGGCATGGGCGTTCCTTGGATGGACTGGCCGTAACGGGCCAAGCCTAGACGCTCTCCCCCGCCCGGCAGAAGCGACACCCCAGGCGCGCCCCCCGCAGATCGCGGACCTGCCCCCAAATCGGGCAGCATCGCCCGAAAATCAGGCAGAATGAAAAGATGCCCTGGGCGATCGGCCCGACCCCGGCAACAGTCTTTTTTCGCCGTGCCGCTAAACTTCTGCCCGCCCTGCCGTTGACGGACTGGAACCGTGGGGGTTGAAACATGAAACTTGAATCTCGAGACCACTTTGCCCGTCCAGAAGGGCAAGCCGCGACGCCCGATGCCAACCGGGTGCATGTCGCCATCATCAATGCCGATCTGCGCGCCACCAGCGCGCTCGAACATGACCTGCGCCGTCGCGGCTTCGAAGTCACGTGCTACGCAAAACCCGAAAACGCGCAGGCCAGCCTGCGGTCCGCCCCGGTCGATGTGGCGCTGATCGACATGCGCGCCGAAGACACAAAGGGTTACGCCACGCTGCATCGCCTGCGCGAACAGGGCGATATGCCCGTCGTCCTCCTGACCGACAGCGACGACGAGGTCGAGGAAATCCTCGCGCTCCGCATGGGGGCCGATGTCGTCCTGCGCCGCCCGTGGTCGCCCCAGCTTCTGGCCGAACGGCTGCGCGCCCTGACGCGCCGGGCGCGCGGCACGGTCGGACCGGTCGACAGCGGGCGCAACCGGCTCTCTTGTCCGCCGCTCGAGATCGACACCGACCGGATGACCGCCTTCTGGCGCGGCACGCAGATCCACCTCACCGCCACCGAATTCCGCCTGCTTCACGCGCTGGCGGAACGTCCCGGCTATGTGCGGACACGCGATTTCCTGATGGACCGCCTGTACGGCAACGACATTTTCGTGCTCGACCGTACGGTCGACAGCCATGTCAAACGCCTGCGCCGCAAGCTGCGCGACGCCGATCCCGAATTCGACGCGATCGAAACGCTCTACGGCACCGGCTACCGCCTGACATTGCCGCAGGCCTGATCGCCGGGCCTCGGGCTCTCAGGCCTTGAACACCGCGTCCACCTCGACGCCCAGCCCCTGCACAAGGCCGTTGGTCTGCATCGCCATGCCGATGACGGCCATCAACTCGGCATGTTGGTCCGCGGTCATGCCCTTGGCCCGGGCCGCCGCCGTGTGGCTGTGGATGCAGTAGCCGCAGCCATTCGCGGTCGAGACCGCGACATAGATCATCTCCTTGACCAGCGGGTCGAGCGTGCCGGGGGCCATCACGACCTTCAGCCGTTCCCACAACGCGCGCAGCCCCTCGGGGTCATGCGCCATCGCGCGCCAGAAATTGTTGACGTAATCCGTGCCCCGCAAGGCACGGATCTCGGCAAAGACCGCCGCCGCCTCGGGCGACAGCTCCTCATCGCTCAGCAGGGGAACGGTGCCCATTCCGCTGCCGTCAGACCAGCGCGAAGATGCGCGCAGGGCCACCAGTGCCACCGCGATGCTTGGGCGCGCCAACAATCAGCGTGGCCCCGCTTGCCGGCACCTGATCGAGACCCGCCAGACATTCGATCCCGAACCGACCGCTCGGCAGCCACGCGTAATGCGCCGCGAAATCGGCAGACATGCCATGATCGAGCGACAGCGTATCGGTCGCGATCGACCGCGCACCGGTCTGCTCCATCAGCATCTGCACCGCCTCGACATGGAAGCCCGGATAATGCTGCGCCTGCCCGTCGAAATTGCGGAAGCCATCCGTGCCGACCTTGCCCGCCCAACCCGAATGCATCGCGACACAGGCCCCATCGGGGATCTCGCCATTGGCCGCGATCCACGCCTGCAAATCATCGGGCGTCACCTGCGTATCGGCATCGCCCGCCGCACGCGCCGCGATATCGACGACGCACAAGGGCACCACCAGATCGCTCACCGGGATCTCGTCGACTGACAGACCATCCGCCGAGAAATGCAACGGCGCGTCGATATGCGTTCCCGTATGCTCGTTGATCGTCAGGTTCAGCAGGTTGAAGCCGTTCTCGGCAAAGTTGAACAGCTGTTCGGCGGCGAATTGCGGTTCGCCGAAATACGTCGGGAAATCTGGCCCGAGCGTATGGGTCATGTCGACCACGCTCATGCCCGCGGCCTGCGCCCTCAGCGGCGTGGGCGCACCCGCAACCCCGATGGCCGCCGCCCCTGCCGCCATGGCCGCCGTCCCGCGAAAGAAATCGCGGCGCGACAGCATCCGCTCCTTCACCTTGTTCATAACGCAGATATCGCACATCGTGGGGTTCCTCCCTGTTTCAGCTCATGCCGCCAAGACCCCGATGATGCCGCGCGCAAGGCGTCACAGCGCGCCCATCACCGCCTTGTTGAAGCCCCAGACCGCGCGATCCCCGCCATAGGGAACCAGCTGCACCTCGCGCGTCTGGCCCGGCTCGAACCTCACCGCAGTGCCCGCCGCGATGTCAAGCCGCATCCCCCGTGCCGCCTCCCGGTCAAAGTCCAAGGCCGCATTGGTTTCCGCAAAATGGTAATGGCTGCCGACCTGCACGGGCCGGTCCCCGGTGTTGGCAACCGTCAGCACCACCGCCTCCCGCCCCGCGTTCAGCTCGATATCGCCCTCGGCCGGAAAGATCTCGCCCGGTATCATCGCGTCTCTCCCTTCAACGGATCGGGTGGTGGACGGTCACAAGCTTCGTGCCATCCGGAAATGTCGCCTCGACCTGCACGTCATGGATCATCTCGGGGATGCCATCCATACATTGCTCGCGCGTGACCACATGCGCCCCCGCCTCCATGAGGTCGGCCACGCTCCGCCCGTCCCGCGCGCCCTCGACCACGAAATCCGTGATCAGCGCGATCGCCTCGGGGTGGTTGAGCTTGACGCCCCGCGCCAGCCGCCCGCGCGCCACCATGGCCGCAAGGCTGATCAACAGCTTGTCCTTTTCCCTCGGGGTCAGGTTCATCTCGTCCTCATCTTTCAGATCTGCCAGACCCGCGGCAGCGGGCCATCGGTCAAGGTTGCCACAGCCCGCGCCACCGCGCGCCGCAAGGGAAAGGCCTCCGCCGCCATGAACCGCGCCACGACCCGCCCGTCCCAGCCTGACGCCGCAGCGCGCACCGGCCCGTCCCCCGGCAAGACCGCGCGCAGCCGCGCCAGCCGGTCGGCCGCATCCCGCGCAAACAGGCTCAGCGTCGCCACCGCCACCGCGCCGTTCAGCCCAGCCGTCCCCGCCCGCGTCAGATCGTCGGGCCCAAGCCGGATCGCCTCGACTATCGCGGGCCGTCCGTCGCGGATCACCTCGCGCCGGTCGGTCAGCCGAAGATCACGCAACCGCTCGCCCATCGCCGCGCGGCCCAGCACGAGCGTCTCCAGAACCACCAGTTCCGCATCCCCCGCCATCTCGGCCACCAAAAGCCGCTCCAGCCCCGCGCCCTCGAACAAGATCACCTCTTGCGGCAACCAATGGAGCCGCGCGCCCCGTCCCACCACAAGCCGCGTCTCGACCCGCGCCACGCCCCCGCCACTGCGATAGGCGCGTTCTGCCGTCTGCGTGGTGCCAACGACATGCGCGCCCGCGCCCACCTCCAGCCGGTAGTCCAGCCGGTCACCGCCCGTCAGCCCGCCCGCCGTGTTCAGGAACACCACCTCCGGCGCGCGGCCATGCATCCGGGGCAGCATCGCCTTGGCCGACCCCTGCTGCCACAGCCGTTCCAGCCGCCCGCACGCGCCCATCACGGCCCCGGCGCGGCCCGCGACGCGCTGCATCTGCGCGGAAAGGGGCGTTTCGTCCAACATCTCGGGGCCGAGGCTAGGCTCCCCGTCGCGCCGGTGGCAAGCCATCTCGCCACACAAACGCCCCACCAACAGGCATCTGCTCAAAAATCGGGCACATCCACACGATCACACCTCTGCCAAAGCCTCGATCCGCGCCACGACCTCCGCAACCGGCACCTCGGGCGGGGCCACCCACGGCCGGTTCCCTGCCGCGATCCCCACGGCCATCGCGCTCACCACCGCCCCCGCGATCCCCGGGCCCAGCGCCTCGCCCGGATCGGCGGTGACAAACCACCACAGCCCCAGCAAAACCGCCGCCAACCCCGCCACGAACAGCACCACGGCCATCGCGAAGAGATCGCGCCGCGCCCCGCCGCCATGGCCAAGCACCACCCCCATGCCGGGCCGTGCCGCTGCTGCGGCGCACATCACCGCCCGCAGCATCCGCGCACAATCGCCCGGCACCGGCCCCCGCCCGCGATAGCCCAGCCGCACCTCCCGCCGCCCCCAGTGCAGCCGCAGGGTCACGATCACCGCCCCCCGCAGCACGTCATGGGTCCAACCGATCTCCTCCAGATCGGCCCAGGCCCAGAGCGGCCCCGCCCCCTCGTACAGTCCCTCGTCCGACACCCGGACCTCCCGACGCCGGGCCAGCAGGGCCGGACGCCACGAAAACCGCTCCATCTTCCGCTCCCGAGCCAGAATTGCCCTTTGCAGGCCGCGCCCGAACCTTGTACCGGATTTCCCCATGACCCAAAGTTTGACAATCCGCCGCCCCGACGATTGGCACCTCCACCTGCGCGATGGCGCAATGCTGGCGGGCGTCCTGCCCGAAACCGCGCGCCATTTCGCCCGCGCCATCGTCATGCCCAATCTCGTGCCCCCCGTGGTCACGGGCGATGACGCGCGCGCCTACCGCGACCGGATCATGGCCGCGCTGCCTGCGGGGATGGATTTCACCCCCCTCATGACGCTCTACCTGACCGAGGCGACCGATCCCGCCGATGTCGCCGCTGCCCATGCCGCGGGGCTGATCCATGCGGTCAAACTCTATCCCGCAGGCGCGACCACCAATTCCCAATCCGGCGTGCGCGATCTCACCAAGGTCGCGCCTGTCCTCGAGAAAATGGCCGAAATCGGACTGCCGCTCTGCATCCACGGCGAGGTCACGACACCCGAGGTCGATATTTTCGACCGGGAACAGGTCTTTCTCGACACGGTGCTCGATCCGCTCCGCCGCCGTATCCCCGACCTCAAGGTGACGCTCGAACACATCACCACCAGCCACGGCATCGACTACGTGACGGGGGCGTCGGGCGATATCGCGGGCACGATCACCACGCACCACCTGATGATCAACCGCAACCACATGCTCGTGGGCGGCATCCGTCCGCATTACTACTGCTTGCCGGTGGCGAAACGCTCCACGCATCAACAGGCGCTGCGCCGTGCGGCCACCTCCGGCAATCCGCGCTTCTTCCTCGGCACCGACAGCGCCCCCCATACCGACCCGACCAAGGAATCGACCTGCGGCTGCGCAGGCGTCTTCTCGGCCACCAACACGCTGTCCTGCCTTGCCCATGTCTTCGAGGAGGACGGCGCGCTCGACAAGCTCGAGGGCTTCGCCTCCCTCTTCGGCCCCGCCCGCTACGGTCTGAAGCCGAACGACACGACGATCACGCTCGAAAAGCGCGACACGCCCGCAGCCTATCCCGCCAAGATCGTCACCGGCGCGGGGCCCGTCACCGTCTTCGATCCGGGCCACCCGCTGCACTGGCACGTCCTCGCCTGATACGCGCCGCCCCCTTCATCTTCCTGAAAATACGGAAAAAAGATCCGGACCCCAGCCATGATCCCCACCGCTTACCCCGACAGCGCCACGATGGCCCGCCTCACCGCCCGGATGCTCCTCGACATCAAGGCGGTGCATTTCAACACCGACCAACTCTACACGCACGCCAGCGGCAAACAGGCCCCCACCTACATCGATTGCCGCAAGATCATCTCCTACCCCCGCGTGCGCGCCACCTGCATGGATTTCCTGTGCTGCAAGGTGATGGAGGCCGCGGGGCTCGAGGCTTTCGACAGTATCGCGGGTGGCGAGACGGCGGGCATCCCCTTCGCCGCTTTCGTGGCCGAGCGCATGGGCCTTCCCATGTCCTATGTCCGCAAAAAGCCCAAAGGCTATGGCCGCACCGCCCAGATCGAGGGCGAGATGCGCGAGGGCGACCGCGTGCTTCTGGTCGAGGATCTGACCACCGACGGCGGGTCCAAGCTGAAATTCGTCGATGCGATCCGCGCGGCAGGCGCGACCTGCGGGCATACCGCCGTGGTCTTCTTCTACGGCGTCATGGCGGGCACCGAGGAACGGCTGGCCGACCATGGCCTGACGCTGCACTACCTCGCGACATGGGCCGACGTGATCGCCGAGGCGCGGCGCGGCGGCGATTTCACCGAAGAAACACTGGCCGAGGTGGAACGATTCCTCGCCGATCCCGAGGCTTGGCGCGCCGCGCGCGGGCTGGCCTGATCCAAGCCCGTCCGCACCGGGGCTTGCAACGTGGCGAATCCGTCACATCCCTGCTAGGCTGCCCCCAGATGCGGGGGCGATACCGCCCTGTCGCCCCATATCTTGCGCTCAAAACTGCTCACAAGTTACTCACAGCTTTGGGCGATTGACGCGCGGCCGTCACGCAGGGCTATACCGACCTCCACCGACGGCGCGGTGTTCGGGGCGCGACCCGCACCGCAGGGCATGACACGACGCACACCGGGGACAGGGCAAGGGGAACAGGCATGAACGAGCGCGTACCGGTTCCGACCTCCTCCACCCTGCCCGCCACGGATACCCCGGCCCTTCCCCATAACGTCGAGGCCGAACAACAGCTTCTGGGCGCGATCCTGTCGTCGAACGATGTGCTGGACCGGATCGAGGATCTGGTGAAACCCGACCATTTCCACGATCCCGTCCACCGCGAGATCTTCGCGATGGCACAGGCCCGCATCGTCAAGGGGCTGGCGACCGACGCGACCACGCTCAAGAATTTCGTCTCCGAGATCCCGGGCCTCAAGGATCTGGGCGGGGCCGAATACCTCCTGCGGCTGCAGCTTTCGGCCATCGCCACCTCGGCCGCGCGCGACTACGCCCAGCTCATCCACGATCTCGCCGTGCGCCGCGAATTGATCGCGCTCGGCCAGCGCGTCACCGACCGCGCCCGCTCCATGCGCGAGGATGTGGCCCCCGACGACCAGATCGTCGCCGCCGAAACCGAGCTTTTCACGCTCGCCTCCTCGGGCAGCACGAACCGGGGCTTCGTCTCCTTTCTCTCGGCCCTCTATGATGCCGTGAACATGGCCAATGCCGCCTATAACCGGGGCGGCAAGCTGGCAGGCACGTCCACCGGCCTGACCGACATGGACCGGATGCTGGGCGGCTTGCACAAATCCGACCTTCTGATCCTCGCGGGGCGTCCCTCCATGGGCAAGACCTCGCTTGCGACCAACATCGCCTTCAACGTCGCCAAGGCGTGGAAACGGGGCCTGAGGGAAGACGGGACCGAGGGCACAATCGACGGCGGCGTCGTGGGCTTTTTCAGCCTCGAAATGTCGGCCGCGCAGCTTGCGCAGCGGATCTTGTCGGAAGCCGCCGAAATCCCCTCCGAACTGATCCGCAAGGGCGATCTGACCGAGGCCGAATTCGAACGCTACCTGCACGCGGCCCGCGATCTCGAACGCTGCCCGCTCTATATCGACGACACGCCCGCCCTGCCCATCGGCCAGGTCGCGGCCCGCGCCCGCCGGCTCAAGCGCGCGCCCCAAGGCCTCGACCTCCTGATCGTCGACTATCTCCAGCTTCTGCGCGGCTCGGGCCGGTCCGAGAACCGCGTGAACGAGATTTCCGAGATCACCCAAGGTCTCAAGGCCATCGCCAAGGAACTCAACATCCCTGTGATCGCCCTCTCGCAGCTCTCGCGCCAGGTCGAATCCCGAGAGGACAAGCGCCCGCAGCTCTCCGACCTGCGCGAATCCGGCTCGATCGAACAAGACGCCGACGTGGTGATGTTCGTCTATCGCGGCGAATACTACAAAGAACGCGAGAAGCCGGGCGAAGAGAACCTCGAGGCCATGACCAAGTGGCAGCAGGACATGGAACAGCTCCATGGCAAGGCCGAGGTCATCATCGGCAAGCAGCGCCACGGCCCCGTCGGCACCATCGAACTCAGCTTCGAGGGCCGCTTCACCCGCTTCGGCAATCTCGTGAAGCCGTGGCAGCAGGGCGCCGATCCCGGCTACTGAAACGCCACGACCTCGCCGAATGCGGGCTTGATTTCCCAGCCTTCGGGATGGCCCAAAATCGCCGCCACAGCCTTGATCACGCCCGCATGGGTGACGATCACGCAATCCTGCGGCACGCGCTCCAACCCCGCCGCGACCCGGTCGCGCAACTGGGCCACGCTTTCGCCGCCATGGGGCCGCGCCCCCATGAAATCGGTAGCCCAGGCATCCAGCTCCTCCCTCGGGATGGCGTCCCAACTCACGCCTTCCCAGCGCCCGAAATCCATCTCGGTGAACGCGGCATGCACCGCATGCGGCCCCAGCCGCTCGGCAAGCTTCCGGCACCGCGTCAGGGGCGAAGACAGGATCGGCAGGTCCCGCATCATCCCCGACAGCCGCGCCTCCACCGCCTCGGCCTCCGATGCGAAACTGGCCGCCAGCGCCAGATCGGTCCGCCCGTAGCAGATGCCCTTGGCCACATCCGGCGTCGTATGCCGCACCAAAATCAAAGCCACCCGATCAAACCCACGCCAGCACCCCAAGGATCAGGCCCAATTCGGCCATCTGCTGCGTCGCCCCCAGACAATCGCCCGTGAACCCGCCCAGCTTGCGCAGGTAGGCCCGCGTCACCACTCCCCCAAGGATCGCGGACCCCAACAAGCCCACGACCCCGGCAAAGCCTACCAGCGCCACGAGCCCCGCAGCCATCGCAACCGCAGAGGCCAAGGCAACCCCATGCCCCCCCGCCGAAATCGTGGGGGGGGCGAATTTTGCCCCCTCCGCCCGCGCGTAATCCGCCAAAAACATGACCAGAACCGCCCCGTATCGGCTGATCCCGTGGCCCAGCGCCAATACCGCCACCGCCATCCCCAGCGGCAAGGCCACAAGCCCCGCCACCTTCAGCGCCAACACAACCCCCAGCGTGACCGCCCCGTAACTCCCGATCCGGCTGTCGCGCATGATCTCCAGCGCGCGCTCCTGCGTCGCGCCGCCCCCCAGCCCATCGGCCGCATCGGCCAACCCGTCCTCGTGAAAGGCCCCCGTCACCCAAAGCGTCGCGGCCAAGGACATCAGCACCGCCACCATCATGGGAAAGACCTGCGCCGCCCCCCACAGGATCAGCCCCCCGATCGCCCCTACGCACAGCCCCACCAGCGGCAGATAGGCCATCGACGCCGCCTGCCGTTCCTCCGACCAGGGCAGATCGCGCGGCACGGGCAGCCGCGTCAGGAATTGCACCGCCAGAAGGAACACCTCCACCTGCCGCCGCAATCCCGCCCTGCCGCCTGTCTCCGCCGTATCGCGCATAAGGTCCGCCCCCGACTTCATCCTCCAGCATTAGGCGCGTTCCCTGCCGATAGGCAACCGCCCGGCAGGGGCTTGACCCCGCGGCCCCCGGACGCGACACAGCAGCATGGGAACCGGTATCCTCACCATCGACCTCGACGCGGCTGCCGCCAACTGGCGCGACCTCGCCCGCCTCTCGCGCGGCGAGACAGGCGCCGTGGTCAAGGCCAACGGCTATGGCTGCGGCGCGGCCGAAGTCGCAACCCGCCTCGCCCGCGAGGGTGCGCGCAATTTCTTCGTCGCCACCGCCGAGGAAGGCGCGACCTTGCGCGCGGCCCTTGGCCCCGGTCCCACGATCAATGTCTTTTCGGGCCACATGGCCAGCGACACCGCGCTGATCCGCGACCATGCGCTGACCCCCATGCTCAACAGCCCCGAACAGGCCGCCCGCCACCGCGCGGCCCTGCCCGATGCGCCCTATGGCGTGCAACTCGACACCGGCATGAACCGTCTGGGGATGGAGGCGCCCGATTGGGCCGCCACCCGCGCGGACCTCGAATCCGGCCCCCTCACCCTCGTCATGTCGCACCTGGCCTGCGCCGATGATCCCGACCATCCGCAAAACGCCGCGCAATTGGCCCAGTTCACCGCCATGACCGCAGGCGTCACCGCCCCGCGCAGCCTTTCGGCCACGGGCGGCATCTTGCTTGGTCCCGACTACCAGTTCGACCTGACCCGCCCCGGCATCGGGATCTACGGCGGCCTGCCCTTTGCCGCCGCGCGTCCCGTGGTGCGCCTGTCGCTCCCGGTGGTTCAGATCCGCGATGTCGCCATGGGCGAAACGGTCGGTTATTCCGCGACCTTCACCGCCGAACGCCCGACAAAACTTGCAACCCTGTCAGCGGGTTACGCGGACGGGCTCATCCGATACATGAGCAATGCGGCCCATCTATTCGCAGGCGATCACCACTGCCGCCTTGCCGGTCGCGTCTCCATGGATCTCCTGACCGTCGATGTGACCGACCTGCCCCAGATCCCCGACCACCTCGACATCCTCGGGCCCCAGCAATCCGTCGACCAACTGGCCGAGGTCGCGGGCACCATCGGCTACGAAATCCTCACCTCGCTCGGACGGCGCTACCAGCGCCGCCATATCGGCCAATGATGGTGCTCCTCTCCCCCGTCGCGGCCATCGGCCGGTCCACGCTGGCGATGCTCTCGGCCATCGGGCGCGTCACGATCTATGCCGCGCTCGCCGTCAGCCACATCCTGCGCCCGCCCTTCTATCCGCGCGAATTCCTGCACCAGCTTCTCCATATCGGCTGGCTTTCGCTGCCCGTGGTGGGCCTGACCGCCCTTTTCACCGGCGGCGCGCTGGCGCTGCAGATCTACGCCGGGGGCTCGCGCTTTGACGCGCAGGCGGTCGTGCCCCAGATCGTGGCCATCGGCATCGTGCGCGAGCTTGGCCCCGTCCTCGGCGGCCTCATGGTCGCGGGCCGGGTGGCCGCCGCCATCGCCGCCGAAATCGGCACGATGAAAGTGACCGAACAGATCGACGCGCTTGTCACGCTCTCGACCAACCCGCTCAAATACCTGACCGTGCCGCGTATCCTTGCCGCCACGCTCAGCCTGCCGGTGCTGGTCGCCGTGGGCGATGCGATCGGCATCTTCGGTGGCTATCTCGTCTCGACCACCCGCCTCGGCTTCAACGAGGCCGCCTATCTGCGCAACACCGTCGATTTCCTCGAAGTTTGGGACGTGACCTCCGGCCTGATCAAGGGCGCGGTCTTCGGCTTTCTCGTGGCGCTTATGGGCTGCTATCACGGGATGAATTCGGGCCGCGGCGCGCAGGGCGTGGGCCGGGCCACCACCAATGCCGTCGTCTCCGCCTCGATCCTGATCCTCGCCGCCAATTACCTCCTGACCGAATTGTTCTTCACCGCATGATCGCCCTTTCCGATGTCCACAAGGCCTTCGGCCCGAAACAGGTCCTGCGCGGCCTGACGCTCGATGTGGCAAAGGGCGAAAGCTGCGTGATCATCGGCGGCTCGGGCACGGGCAAATCGGTCTGTCTCAAATGCATCCTCGGCCTCGTCATCCCCGATACCGGCCAGATCACCGTGGACGGGCAGGATGTGACCAAAGGTGACCGCGACGCCTTTCTTGCCCGCTTCGGGATGCTCTTTCAGGGCGGCGCGCTGTTTGATTCCATGCCGGTCTGGCAGAATGTCGCCTTCCGCCTCCTGCGCGGGCGGCAAAAACGGCCAAAACTCGAGGCGCGCGAGATCGCGATCGAAAAACTGCGCCGGGTGGGCCTGACGCCCGATGTGGCCGACCTCTACCCGTCCGAACTGTCGGGCGGGATGCAAAAGCGCGTGGGCCTTGCCCGCGCCATCGCCGCCGAGCCCGAGATCATCTTTTTCGACGAGCCCACGACCGGCCTCGACCCGATCATGTCGGGCGTCATCAACGACCTGATCCGCGAGATCGTGACCGAGATGGGCGCGACCGCCCTGACCATCACCCATGACATGAGCTCGGTCCGCGCCATCGCCGACAAGGTCGCCATGCTCCACAATGGCAAGATCCGCTGGCACGGCCCCGTGGCAGAGATCGACACCGCCGACGATCCTTATCTCCGCCAATTCGTGACGGGATCGGCCGTAGGCCCCATCGCCGCCGTGCGCTAAAGGCGCACGAAACAAAGGCCGTGCGCTAGGGCGCACGAAGCGGGGGCTTGCACTAAAGGCTTGCGGGGCGTGCCCACCGCCCCCCATATGCCTGCCATGCTCCGCCTGCTCACCGCATTGAACCTCGCGCTTTTGGTGCTTTTCCCCGTCTCATGGGCCGCCCCCCTGATGCGTGCGGGCCTCCTGCCGCTCTTTGGCCTGTCGGAAATCTCGATCCTGTCGGGCCTCTCGACCCTCTGGCAGGACGGCGAGGCGGCGCTGGCCCTTTTAGTCGCGCTCTTCGCCCTTGTGGCCCCCATGGCCAAGACCGTGGCGCTCGCCCTCATCCACCTTGGCCGCGCGCCCCTGACCCTTCTTCCCGCCGTCCAAACCTTGGGCAAACTCGCCATGGCCGATGTCTTCCTGATCGCGCTCTACATCACGCTGGCCAAGGGCATGGCCGTCGGCCGGGTCGAAACCGCATGGGGCCTCTGGCTCTTCACGGCTTGCGTTCTCGCCTCCCTCGCCGCCGCGCTCGGCACGGCGCATCTGGCGAAACGGGGCGCGCTGGGCTAGCGCTTCCCCATGATCACGCTCGCCCCCATCCTCGCCACGTTTCTCTGCCTCTACGCGGCCCTCGCGGCACTGACATGGGCACAGCGCCTGATCGGGGAACGCCTGCCTGCCCGCAAACGCGGCATGGCGCTCAACCTCGCCCGCCGCGCGGGACCGCCCGTCGCGGGTGGGCTCGTCCTTTTGATCGCGGGCGCAGCCCTTGCCCTGCCCGGCCATATCCCCCTTGCCGCGATCCTGATCGGCGGCGGGCTGGCCTTCGGCCTCCACCGCGGCCTTGCCGATGTGCGGCAGGGCGATCCGCGCAGCATCCTGTTCCGCGTGGCCCTGACGCTTGGCCTCGGCCTTGCGCTCCTCTGGCAGACGGGCCGGATCTGAACGCGGGCTACTGGCGCTGCCCCCGCCCCTCGGATAAGCCTGCTCCATGGCCAAACCCGTCACCCAATTCATCTGCTCCGCCTGCGGCGCCGTTCACAAGAAATGGTCCGGCCGCTGCGACGCCTGCGGCGACTGGAACACGATCACCGAGGAAGCACCCCTCTCCGCCGGCCCCGGCAAGACCGCGCTCGGCGCGATGAAGGGCAAGCGCATCGGCCTGACCGACCTGCGTGCCCAGGAAACGCCCCCGCCCCGCCGCACCTCCGGCATGGCCGAGCTTGACCGCGTTCTGGGCGGCGGCCTCGTGCCCGCCTCCGCCACGCTCGTCGGCGGCGATCCCGGCATCGGCAAATCCACCCTGCTCTTGCAGGCCGCCGCCAGCTTCGCCCGCGCGGGCGCCAAGGTGATCTACGTCTCGGGCGAGGAAGCGACCGCACAGGTCCGGATGCGCGCCCAGCGCCTCGGCCTCGCCGACAGCGCCGTGATGCTCGCCGCCGAAACCAACCTCCGCGACATCCTCACCACGCTCGAGGCCGAAACCCCCGACCTCGCCATCATCGATTCGATCCAGACCATGTGGCTCGACACGGTCGAGGCCGCGCCCGGCTCCGTCTCCCAGGTCCGCGCCTCCGCCCATGAGCTGACCAGCTTCGCCAAGCGTCGCGGCGTCGCCGTCATGCTCGTGGGTCACGTCACCAAGGACGGCCAGATCGCAGGCCCCCGCGTCGTCGAACACATGGTTGACACCGTCCTCTATTTCGAGGGCGAACGCGGCCACCAGTTCCGCATCCTGCGCTCGGTCAAGAACCGCTTCGGCCCGGCCGACGAAATCGGCGTTTTCGAGATGACGGGCATGGGTCTGGCCGAGGTCACGAACCCCTCCGCCCTCTTCCTGTCGGACCGCGAAACCCCCGCGCCGGGCTCCGTCGTCTTCGCAGGGATCGAGGGTACGCGCCCCGTTCTCGTGGAAATCCAGGCCCTCGTCGCCCCCTCCTCCTTGTCGCAACCCCGCCGCGCGGTCGTCGGCTGGGACGGCGGGCGCCTGTCCATGATCCTCGCCGTGCTCGAGGCGCGGGCGGGCATCTCCTTTGCCGGGCTCGACGTCTATCTCAACATCGCGGGCGGGATGCGCATCTCGGAACCCGCTGCCGACCTCGCCGTCGCCGCCGCCCTTTTGTCGGCCCGCGAAGATGCCGCCGTGCCCCATGATTGCGTCGTCTTTGGCGAGGTTTCGCTCTCCGGCGCCCTGCGTCCGGTGTCTCAGGCGGAAAACAGGTTGAAAGAGGCGGCGAAACTTGGTTTTTCCTCCGCAATTGCGCCCGCAGGGTGCAAGCTGGGCGCCGACACCGGCGTGAGGATGCAGGCAATGACCGATCTTCCCGGTTTCGTGGGCGAGATCTTCGGGGCGGGGTAAAGTCGCGGTTCACCACCGGGGCGGGAACGGGTAAGGCGGGTACATGGACGGGTTCACCCTCATCGACGGCATCGTGGCCGGCGTGATCGTCGTTTCGGCGATCCTCGCCTATGCGCGCGGCTTCGTGCGCGAAATCCTGTCGATCGGTGGCTGGATCCTTGCCGCCGTCGTGGCCTTCATCTTCGCGCCCAACGCGCTGCCGCTCATCCGCGAGGTGCCCTATCTGGGCGATTTCATTGGTGAAAGCTGCGAATTGGGCGTGATGGCCAGCTTTGCGGGCGTCTTCGCCGTGGCGCTCGTCGTGGTGTCGCTCTTCACGCCGCTCTTCTCGACCGCCGTGCAACGCTCGGTGATCGGCGGCGTCGATGCGGGCTTGGGCTTTCTCTTCGGGGTGGCGCGCGGCGTCTTGCTCGTGGTCGTGGCCTTCATCGCCTATGACCGGGTCGTGGGTTCCGAACCCGTCTCCATGGTCGCCGACAGCCGCTCGGCGACGGTCTTTGCCCACCTTCAGGACCGGGTCGAGGCGGAAATCCCCTCCGATGCGCCGGGCTGGATCCTCTCGCGCTACGAACAGCTGACGGCGTCCTGCGTCGCCCCGCAGCAGTAATTCACCGCCGCGACACCAGCACCGACAGGCTTGCGACCAGCAACAGGGCCGCGCCCCCGGCATAGGCCCAAAAGCCGGCGCGGATGAAATCCTGCAGCAGATCCCAACTCTGCGCGAGATCGGAAAACTCCACCGGCACCGGCAGGCCCAGATCGCGGCGGACGCCATCGGCCCGGATCAGCGCATCGCCCAGGATCACAAGCGGCGACAGACCCGCGGCCAGCGACAAAAGGGCGGACCCCCGCCCCCTCAGCGCGCTCAATGCCGCAAGACCCGCCGCCACGAACCCGCCCAGAAACACCCAGACCTGCCAAGATGTTTCCGCCGACAGGCTCAAGGTGCCGCGCTGCACCAAAGCCATGGGCGAAATGTCGGGCCCCGCAAAGGGCGGCTCGATCCAGACCAGCGCCCAGCTTGCCGCCATCGCCACCCCGGCCAGAAAGATGATCGCCCGCATCGAATGCCCCCTCACAACTCCTTTGCACCTGGAAAACAGGCTATGCGCCCAATGCGACGCCGTCCAGCGACCAGCAAAGCACCGCCACACCCCTTTCAGATGTGATCGTTTGATGACACCGCCGCCCCGACGCCCTATGTCACCCCTGTAGACGCCTCCCGGAGATTCGCCCCACATGGATGCCCTCCCCCGTCACCCATTCGACCCCATCGACGACGACAAGCTGCGCGAGGAATGCGGGATCTTCGGCGTGATCGGCGTGGCCGATGCGGCGAATTTCATTGCGCTCGGCCTGCACGCGCTCCAGCATCGCGGGCAAGAGGCGGGCGGCATCGTCACCCATCACCCCGACCACGGCTTTTCCTCGGCCCGCCGCTTCGGCCTCGTGCGGGACAATTTCACCTCCGCCAGCGTCATGGAAACGCTGCCCGGTGAAATCGGCATCGGCCATGTCCGCTATTCCACCGCAGGCTCCAAAGGCGCGACCCAGATCCGCGACGTGCAACCCTTCTTCGGCGAATTCGCCATGGGGGGTGCTGCCATCGCGCATAACGGCAATATCGTGAATGCCGATGAATTGCGCCGCGAACTGATCGAACGCGGCTCGATCTTCCAATCCTCCTCCGACAGCGAATGCATCATCCACCTGATGGCCCGCTCGCTGCAGCGCACCATCCCCGAACGGATGAAGGATGCGCTGCGCCGCGTCGAAGGCGCGTTTTCCGTCGTCGCCATGACCCGCACCAAGCTGATCGGCGTGCGCGATCCCTTGGGTGTGCGCCCGCTGGTTCTGGGCCGGATCGGTGATGGCTATGCGCTGTCGTCGGAAACCTGCGCGCTCGACATCATCGGCGCGGAATTCCTGCGCGAGATCGAACCGGGCGAAATGGTCGTCATCTCGGGCGACAAGATCGAAAGCTTCAAACCCTTCGAGGTGCGCCGCTCGCGCTTTTGCATCTTCGAACATGTCTATTTCTCGCGCCCCGACAGCATCATCGGCGGGCGTTCCGTCTATGAAACCCGCGAAGCCATCGGCCGCGAACTGGCCAAGGAAGCGCCAGTGGACGCAGATCTGGTCTGCCCCGTGCCGGATTCGGGCACGCCCGCGGCCATCGGCTATTCGCTGGAATCGGGCATTCCCTATGCGATGGGGATCATCCGCAACCAGTACATGGGCCGGACCTTCATCGAACCGACCGAACAGATCCGCAACATGGGCGTGCGGTTGAAACTGAACGTGAACCGGGCGCTGATCCGGGGCAAGCGCGTGATCTTGGTCGACGACTCGGTCGTGCGCGGCACCACCAGCCGCAAGATCAAGGAGATGATCCTCGACGCCGGTGCCGCCGAGGTGCATTTCCGCATCGCCTCGCCCCCCACCGCATGGCCCTGTTTCTACGGCGTCGACACGCCCGAACGCGAGAAACTGCTGGCCGCCACCATGTCCGAGGACGAGATGCGCCATCACCTGGGCGTGGCCTCCCTCCGCTTCATCTCGCTCGACGGGCTCTACCGGGCCGTCGGCGTGGCCTCGGGCCGCGATCCGAAAAATCCCGCCTATTGCGACGCCTGTTTCTCGGGCGATTACCCGGTGCGCCCGACCGATCAGTTGGCGAAAGGGTTCAAACTGGTCGAGGCCGCGGAATGAAGACAACCGACGATCCGCGCTGGTCGCGGCTCTTGGGTCAATCCGGCGCCTGCCGCTGCTGTGGGATGGCGTTCAATGGCCTCTTCGACGTCCAGTACAGCGCGCCCGAGGCCTGGCCCCACGGGGATGAACCCGAAGACAACGCGGCGATCGTGCGCGACGACGCCGATTGCCTGACCGAGGATTTCTGCCGTCTGGGCAATTATCGCTTTGTGCGGGCGAACCTTCTGCTGCGGATCCGGGACACTGGGCAGAGTTTTGGCTTCGGGGTCTGGGCCACGGTCCGCCCCGAGGTCTTCGAGCAGGCCATCGACCATTTCGACGCAGGCGTTCAGGGGCAGATCGGTACGGTCTTCAGTTGGCTGTCCAACATCTTGCCAAATACGCCGGCCAAGGCGTCAGAAGGCCATCTTACGTTCCATGACGACCGCATCAGGCCCAGCTATCATCTGGACGACGCCGATAACCCGTTCACGGCAGACCAGAGAGAGGGCATCGACCTCGACCGGCTGCTCGACATCTATGCGATGACTGGCACGGATTTGCGCCCGCATCTTGAGGCGACCGGGGTGTGATGTTCGGCTTTCTCAAGCGCACCCGGCGCCCGCAAGCCAACCTGACCGAGGCGGAACTCGCCCGGCGGCTGACGGCGCCGGGCTACCGCTGCGCCTGCTGCAACGAGGTTCTGGATGCCCCGAACGCGGTGCGCCTGCGCCCCTTCGGCTGGCCCAATCCCCCCGCGCCGCGCCCCGACGCCGATTTCGACAGTTCGGGCGACATCGTCACCGAACGCTACGCCCGGCGCGGCCGCGATCTTCTGGCGCGCGCGCATCTGCCGATCCCGGTCAAAGGGACCGATGATCACGTCTTCATCTCGGTCTGGGTCAATCTCTCGACCGGCGATTTCGCCCGCTTCCGCTCCGCCCAAGGCCGGGGCGAGGCCGACCGCTTGGGCGATCTGAACGGCTGGCTCTCCAGCCGCCTGCCCGCCGACACCGGACCCGTCCTGACCAAGGGGCTACTTGTGCCGGTCGCAGACGGGGCGATGCCGGTCTACTGGATCACCGAGCCCAAGCACCCGCTCCATCCCGCGCAGCACGACGGTGGGCTCACCGCGCGCGAGATCGCGGCGCTCTACGAGGACCTTGGTGAACAGGACCTTGTCCAACACCTAAAGGCGTAACCTTTCGGTAAGACCCGCCGCGAAATCTTTACCCTTTGGAAACGAAAAGGCCGCCCCGAGGGGCGGCCCTTAACCATGTTTCGATGCCTTGGCTCAGGCGCGGCGCTTGGCCAGAACGCTCCAGCCGCCGGTCACGACCAGCGCCGCGATCACCGCCTTCAGCGCGTCGCCGAGCAAGAAAGGTGCAATGAAAGCAGTCCAGTAGAAGCCCGCGTCGCGCGCGATCCACCCGGCCTCGAGCCCCATGCCACCGGCCAGCGCCATGGGCCACAGAATGCCCGGCACATACAGAAGCGCCGAGATCACCAGCGCCGCCGCAGCGGTGCCGAAAATGCCCTTCGCAACGCCTTTTTCTGCTGCAAAACCAGCAAGATAGGCCATACCGATGAACCCAATGAGGAACCCGCCCGTCGGCCCCATCAACGCCGCGATCCCCGGCATCGTGGTCGGCGTGAAGACCGGCAAACCCATCGCGCCCTGCGCGACGTAGACGATCACGGTCGCTGCGCCCAACCGGCTGCCCATGGCGAAACCGACAAGCAGAATTGCCAGCGTTTGCAAAGAGATAGGCACCGGCCACATCGGCACCGTGACCTTGGCCGCCGCCGCGATGAACAGCGCGCCGACCAGCACCAGCGCCACTTTCTTCAGCGTGCCCTGATCCCCGATCGTTGCGGAAAGAAGTGTATCGCGGCCCATGGTCGCCTCCGTCAAAGGGTCGAAATCATCCGTTGTCATCCGGTATCCCCGCGCCACCGCGCCAAGTCAAGCGCGCCGCACCGCCGCAGCCCTGCCGAGGCGCTTGTAATTCGTCGCTGAAAAGCGCAACTGGCGCCCCATGGAAAAGCCTTTCGACAGACAGATCGCGCTGGTCACCGGCGCTTCACGCGGCATCGGCGCGGCCAGCGCCGAATGGTTGGCAGAACGCGGCGCGCATGTGGTCGCGGTCGCCCGCACCGTGGGCGGCCTCGAAGATCTCGACGACCGCATCAAGGCCAAGAGCGGCCAAGCCACATTGGCCCCGATGGACATCACGGACGAAGGCGCCATGGCGCATCTGTGCCGCTCCATCCACGATCGTTGGGGCAAGGCCGACATCTGGGTCCACAGCGCAATCCACGTCAGCGCGCTCACGCCCGCGCCCCACATCACGGCCAAGGATCTCGACAAGGTCATCGCCACCAACATCCGCGCGCTGTCGCGGCTGGTCGCTTTCGTCGAGCCACTGATCGCCCCGTCGCCCAAGCCGCAGGCGGTCTTTTTCGACGACGATTGGGATGACAAATACGCCGGGACCTATGGCATGTCCAAGGCGGCCCAACGGGCGCTGATCGGATCGTGGCAGGCGGAAACGACGAAATTCCCCTTGTCCGTCCACATGTTGCGCCCGGCACCCATGCCCACCGCCGTCCGCGCGCGGTTCTACCCCGGCGAGGACAAGGGCAAGCTTGCCCATCCCCGCGACGAGGCGGCACGGCTTTTGCCGATCCTTCTGGACTGATCCGATCGCAGCGATACGCGTCCGGAAGACGGCTGTTTTCCGGGACGCGAAACTACAGGCTCGCGCCTAGCTCTGACGTGCTTCCAGTTCTGCGGCGATGGCCTCGGCACGGGCGGCCAGCTCGGCAAGACCATTTGTGAACCGGTCAGGCAATTCGGTGCGCGGGCCAGCATCTTGCAATTCCCCGATGCGACGCGCCCGGTCGGCCAGACGTTCCTCTGCAGCGGCCAGCGTCTTTTCCTGCGCCGCGATCTTGCCCTGAAGGATCTTGATCTCATCCTCCAGCGCCGCCGTTTTGTCGGCCAGCATCAGCCCCGCCATCAGCAACATGCGCTCTGCCGGCATCCGGCCGATCTGACCAAGGATCACCGCAGCCTCGGTGTCGAGCATGCGGGCGGCGGCGTGCAGATATGGTTCCTCGCCATCCTGACAGGCGACGGCGAATTGGCGCCCGCCGATCTCGATCTGAACCTCAGGCATGTGCGCCCTCCCCTGCCCCGGCGCGATCCAGATCGGCCAAGATACGTTCCAGTTCCGCCGCTTCCGAGGCGCGCGCGGCCTTGAGCGCGTCCAGTTCGACCACCAGCGCCTTGTTCAACACGCTGGGATCGGTTGCGTTCTCGCCGCGCAAGCGGTTGAGATTCTTGGTCAGACGCTCGTTGATGGTGCGCAATTCCTGCACCTCGGCCCGAAGTGCCATGTTGCGATCATCGGGGCCCATCCCACCCGCGGCCTGCAATTCCTCGGCGATGTCGCGCGCCTCATCCCGTTCGGCGATGGCCTCGGCCCGTTCGGCGCGCAGGCGGGTCACCCGAGTCTCGAGGTCCGACACCTGTGCTGTCAGGCGCTCGATCTCGGCAGTCTGGTCCGAAGGGTCGGCGATCTCGGGCACGGCCGCTTCCAGTTCCGCCACACGCGCCTCAAGCTCGGCGGCACGTGCCTCCGCTGCTTCGGCCCGGATCAGTGCATCCTCGAACGCGGACGAGGTGATGCCCGGGTCCTCGACGGGCGGATCGGCCCGCATCTGGCCCACCCCCATCGCGATCCGGTCGAGCGCCGCGGCCAGCCGCGCCTCGAGCGTCGACAATTTCTCGAATTCGGCGTTATCGCCCATGGCTGCCCAGCCCCCGGTTTTACGCCATGTCCCTCAAGCTGGAACCGGCCCCACGTTACGCCTTAGCGAATCGTAATTCGCCCCGATTTGCAAGGCCTGCGGCCTGCACCGCGCTTGCGGGGCGCGGAATGCAGGTGAATTCGCGCCCGTTTCGGTTGCGCCGCCCCCTTGCTCTGCTAAGAGACAGGCTGAGGCGCGCGCCCTTGCGGGATTTGCGTGCCACCCCCCGTTGCTGCCTGACGAAGGACTGACGCGCCATGGATCTGACCGCGCTTGCCACGACCCACCCCGATCATTGGCGCCGCGCCGCCTGTATCCGGACGCTGACGCTTGATGCCGTGGCCGCCGCCAATTCGGGGCATTCCGGGATGCCGATGGGCATGGCCGATGTCGCCACGGTTCTGTTCGCAAATCACCTGAGCTTTGACGCGAGCAAGCCTGATTGGCCGAACCGTGACCGGTTCATCCTGTCGGCGGGCCATGGGTCCATGCTGCTTTATTCGCTGCTCTACCTCACCGGCTCGCCGGACATGACGCTGGAGCAGATCAAGAACTTCCGCCAACTCGGCGCGATCACCGCGGGCCATCCCGAATATGGCCATGCGATGGGGATCGAGACGACGACCGGCCCCTTGGGTCAAGGCATCGCGAATGCCGTCGGTTTCGCCATGGCCGAGGAATTTCTGCGCGCCAAGTGGGGCAAGAAGATCATCGACCATTACACCTATTGCATCGCGGGCGACGGCTGCCTGATGGAAGGTGTGAGCCAAGAAGCCATCGCGCTGGCCGGGCGTCAGGAACTGTCGCGCCTAATCGTGATGTGGGATGACAATGGCATCACCATCGACGGCAAGGTCTCGATCGCGGATCGTACCGACCAGAAGGCACGCTTTGCCGCCTCCGGTTGGGACGTGTTCGAATGCGACGGGCATGACCCCGTTGCCATCGACGCGGCCCTGACGGCGGCCAAGGCCTCGCCCCGCCCCGCGATGATCGCCTGCAAGACGCATATCGCGCTGGGTCACGCGGCGCAGGACACCGCAAAAGGCCATGGCGCGCTGACCGATGCCAAGCAATTGCAGGCGGCCAAGGAAGCCTATGGCTGGCCGCATGGGCCCTTTGACATTCCTGCCGAACTGAAGACGTGGTGGGAAGGCGTGGGCGCCCGTGGCCGCGCGGTACGACAGGATTGGGAGGTGCGCTTTGCGCTCTTGTCCGAGGCGAAGCAGGCGGACTTCACCCGCGCCTTTGCCCGCGATCTGCCCAAAAAGCTTTCGGCCACGATCAAGGCCCTGAAAAAGCAGCATTCCGACAACGCGCCCAAGGTCGCGACGCGGCAGGCAAGCCAGATGGCACTGGAGGTGATCAACCCAATCCTCGGCGAACACTTGGGCGGGTCTGCCGATCTGACCGGATCGAACAACACAGACACAGCCGGACTGGGTATCTTCGGTCCCGAGGATCGCAAGGGCCGCCATGTGCATTACGGCATCCGCGAGCACGGGATGGCCGCCGCGATGAACGGCATGGCGCTCCATGGGGGGGTTCGGCCCTATGGCGGGACTTTCATGGTCTTCACCGATTACGCGCGCCCGTCGATGCGCTTGTCGTCGCTGATGGGGCTGCCCGTCACCTATGTGATGACCCATGACAGCATCGGATTGGGCGAGGATGGCCCGACGCACCAACCGGTGGAGCATCTCGCCATGTTGCGCGCCACCCCGAACCTGCTGGTGATGCGCCCCGCCGATGCGGTCGAGACCGCCGAAGCCTGGGAAGTGGCCCTGATGCAGAAGACGACGCCGAGCGTGCTGGCGCTCAGCCGTCAGGCACTGCCGACCCTGCGGAAGACCCATACCTCGAAAAACATGGTTGCGCAGGGCGCCTATGTGCTGGCCGAGGCGGAAGGCAAACGGCAGGCGATCTTGCTGGCGACGGGGTCGGAGGTTGCCATTGCCATGGCCGCGCGCGACCTGTTGCAGGCCGACGGGATCGGCACGCGCGTCGTCTCGATGCCCTGCTGGGAGATCTTCGAGGAAACGGACGAGGCCTATCGCAAGCGTGTCCTGCCCGCAGGGCCGGTGCGTGTGGCGGTCGAGGCGGCGATCCGGTTCGGCTGGGACCGTTGGCTTTATGGCGAGCGCGGCAAGCGCGAGAAGTCGGGCTTTGTGGGCATGCATGGGTTCGGCGCCTCGGCCCCGGCACCCGATCTTTATTCCCATTTCGGCATCACGGCAGAAGCCGTGGCGGCGAAGGTCAAATCGCTGCTGTGATCGGGTGATGCGCCTGAAGGTGCATCCCACGCAGGCGGAAAAGCTAGCGTGCGCCTTCGGGCGCACCTTTCATTTCAAAGATCGATACGCCCGCGTTCCCCGGCCGCGAACCGCCTGAGCACCATCGGATAAAGCCGATGCTCCTGCTCCAGCACGCGGGCGGCGAGTGTCTCGGGCGTGTCGCCGGGCAAAACCGGCACCCGCGCCTGCCCCAGGATCGGGCCGCCATCCAGTTCCGCCGTCACCTCGTGAACCGTGCAACCGGCCTCAAGATCGCCTGCTTCGATCGCGCGGGCATGGGTGTGCAGGCCCCGGTACTTGGGCAGAAGCGACGGGTGGATGTTGAGCATCCGGCCCCGCCAGCGGGTCACAAAACCTTCGGTCAGAACCCGCATGAACCCGGCAAGACACAGGATATCGGGGGAATGCGCCTCTAGGACCCGGGTCAGCTCCGCCTCGAAAGCCGCGCGATCCTTGCCGAAGGGGCGATGATCGACCACCGCGGTGGGAATGCCCATCGCGGCGGCTTTTTCCAGACCGCCCGCGCGCGCGTCATTGGCCAGAACAAGGCAGGGACGTGCCGGATGGTCGTCCGTCATGCTGCGGGCAAGCGTCACCATGTTGGAGCCGCCGCCCGAGATCAGGATGGCGACGCGTCTGCTCACGCAAGGGCACCGGTATAGGAAACGCCCACGCCCGGCACGACATGACCAAGGCGATGCACGCTTTCGCCAGCTTCGGACAAGAGGGCAGCCAGGGCATCGGCGCGATCTGCCGCCACGACCAGCACCATGCCAATCCCGGCGTTGAAGGTCTTGAGCATCTCGGCCTCGGCCAACGCGCCCTCGGCGGCCAGCCATTTGAACACCGGCGGAAGGGTCCAGGAGCCCAGGTCGATTGTGGCCCCCAGCCTCTCGGGCAAGACGCGCGGCAGGTTCTCGGTCAATCCGCCGCCGGTGATATGCGCCAGGCCATGCACACCGCCCGCCCGGATCGCCGCAAGCGCGGGCTTGACGTATAGCCGCGTCGGCGCGAGCAGCGCGCGACCCAATGGGCCTTCGGCGAAGGGGGCCTCTGCCTCCCAGGCCAGTCCGGATCGCTCGACGATCCGGCGCACCAGCGAATAGCCGTTGGAATGGACCCCGTCCGAGGCGAGGCCCAACAGCACATCGCCCGCCACGACGCCCGCAGGCAGCGCCGCGCCGCGGTTCATTGCCCCGACGGCAAAGCCCGCAAGATCGAAATCGCCCGGGGCATACATGCCCGGCATCTCGGCGGTCTCGCCGCCCACCAGCGCGCAACCCGATTGCTTGCAACCTTCGGCGATGCCTTCGACGATACGGGCGGCTGCCGCGACCTCAAGCTTGCCTGTGGCGAAATAATCGAGGAAGAACAAAGGCTCCGCACCCTGGCACACCAGATCGTTCACGCACATCGCCACGAGGTCGATGCCGATCGTGTCGAATTCGCCGGTGTCGATGGCGATCTTGAGCTTGGTTCCAACGCCATCGGTCGCTGCCACAAGGATCGGGTCGTCATAGCCCGCGGCCTTGAGATCGAAGAGCGCGCCGAAACCGCCCAGCCCCGACATCACACCCGGCCGCGCTGTAGCGGCGGCGGCAGGCTTGATACGATCGACCAGCGCGTTACCCGCGTCGATATCGACGCCCGCCTGGGCATAGGTGAGGCCGTTCTTGCCATCGGTCATCGAAGCGCTCCTTCCCGGATTTGCGCGAGGCCCTAGCAAGCCCGCGCGCCCGCGTCCATGCGTCAGTTGCCGGACCGCCCCGGCCCGCGCGCCGAACGTGTCCCGATCCACAGAAACAGCGCCATCATCGCGCCGGTCGCGCCCAGCACCAGCGCGGTCTGCTGCAACCCGGCCGGATCAGCCAGAACAGCGCGCATCGGCGCGATGAAGATCGCGGGCAGGATGATCTGAAGCCCTGCGAAAATGCCAAGGCACATCCCCCAGATCAGCGCCCAATCCTTGAGGCCAAGAACATGGGAGGCGCGTTTGACTGCCTGCATTCCGACATCGGTCAAGGGGATCGCGGCAAGGATCACGGCAGTCGCCATAGAATTGGGCAGACCCACCCCCTGCACCAGAAGCCCGAAGATCACGCGCAGGCCGACGAGCCAAGCGGTGTAGCGTAACGCAAGACGCGGCAAAGGGGGCATCGGCATTCCTCGGGTTGGTCCGTTGGCTCAGGCATTAGGCCAAGGGCGGGCCCCGGGCAAGCGTGCGGCGCTTGACGAGGAGGCGCTGTCTGCTAATCCGGGCCTTGGCGGGCCTGTAGCTCAATTGGTTAGAGCAGAGCGCTCATAACGCTTTGGTTGGGGGTTCGAGTCCCTCCGGGCCTACCACGCCACCCCGCATCGCCAATAAAACAAGGCCGATTTTGAAAAATGGGACTCGCTGGGATTTGCCGAGTCCCATGGCAGGCTTGATTCCACCCGTTCCGCTCGCAAAGGAGATCAAAGGTGACTGATTGGATCGAGCTGACATCAATGGGCGACAACAACTTGAAGCAGATCTCAGCGACACCGGTTTCGACCGGGGGGCTTTGGGCGCGGCACACCTTTCCGGGCGACTTCGAAGGACTGTTCTGGATGCCCGGACTAGGGCATGACGCCCCGCTATACCGCGACGCAGCAAGAGTTGCTGACTGCAAGCCGCCTACAGCAAAGCCGGATGGCATGTTGACAACTTCGTGATCCCCGTCCCTTTTAAGCCGAGGCCATTACAAGAAACGAAAGGCATTTGAATGAAGTACGCGGTCCCTGCCCTGCTGATCCTCACCCTTGGAGCGTGCGCGCAGCGCCCCGAGAACATTGCCGCCGCCGATATCGGGCCGAACCCGTACACAAGCTTTAACTGCTCACAACTTGCCGCCGAGGAAATCCGTGTATCGCAGCAGCTGGAGAACCTGAGCGCGGATCAGCGTCGCGCTGCCAACGGAGACGCATGGGGCGTGTTTTTGCTCGGCCTTCCCATCTCGAGCATGTCAGGCAACGACGCGGAAACGGGCATTGCCATTGCGCGCGGTCAGCTCCAGGCGATCGATCAACAGCAGCTGACACGTCGCTGTGGTTGAACAAAACATTAAATTTGTTTTTAGCACGGGGCTTGGAACGTGACACGCAGATGCAAAATTCACTATCGAAAGCTTAGACGGGAAGGCGACATTTTCCCGAGAGATACTTTGGCTGCGAAAGTCAGCGAAGCTCTATCTGCGCAAGTAAGAGGAGCAGTAGTCGGTGAACGTGTGGATTTGCGGATTACCGATGCCCCGCGAATTCAAGGCTACCAACGCTTACTTAATAATTATTTCCACGGCAAAGACTGGGTTTTGGGAAATGTATGCATGTTTGCATCAGGGCAGATGCAAGCGCTGCTAAGAATAACTGACGGGTTAGGCCAGAAATCTCTTATCGACGTTTTAAAAGAACTCGAGATTGCGGAATCTAAAGCACCAACAGGCCATGAGTATCTGCAGGGTATCTCTTATTGGATGATTATTGGCGATCATCTTTATCAAATTCAACACGTTTCCCTTCAAGTGAAAGCACTTGAAGAGTATCTTACCTGGTTACTGCGAGATCAATCAAAGGTAATTGAGGAAAAACACTGCGTCTTGCTGGACAGCTCCTTGGATCAACGTCAAACTGGTTTTGACCTAGGAGACGTAACCTCAATCGAAATTGGAGGTTTAGTGCCGGAAACGGTAAGATCTCCGCCAGCGACTGCCGTTATCAATGAACTCGTTCCTACCGACATCGATGAACACAAGTCTTTGGTCGACCGCGTCAAGGCGCAGTGGCAAACCGCTCGTAAGGTTGTTGAAGCAGTTTTGGGCGACGCCGAAGCCGACAAGATCTTTGCTTCTGTCCCGCCGGAAGCAGCATTAGAAGTCAATGTTTCAATCGGTTACCGATCGCGCAGACGAAAATTTAACAAGGAGTTTATGGGCAATATAGCCTCAGGCCTCCGAAACGTGCCTGACGGCGAACTCATCGTTAAAGGAAAACATGGACGAGTCAAAGGCGACGACGCACGGCTATCACACGACATGCCCATAAAAACGGTTAACGATAACAGCAACTTACTAGATCTCGAAGATGTGAGAAAACAAATCCTCGAAGTTCACCGCAGATTCCTGCATGATGGACTGATCAGCTAGGGGGGAGGTGCGAGCGAATGAAACTTCGTCTAAGCCATATCATACTCCCACTTATCGGAGGCTTAATAGCTTGGGGCCTTCACGCTGAAATTTCATGGCTCAGCCTTAGATTACCGCTTTTGACTGTTCTTTCGGTTGTAGCTGCTGGTCTGCTTGTGCGTCTATCCAGAGGTATCCCTTTCTCAGACAGTCTAGTTCCCGACATCGACGACGCAAGACAGCTTGGCTTAGCGATACAAAAAGCAGTGCGCGCAGTACGCGCTACGCTAGCAATAGTTTTTGCAACGATGCTACTGCTTGTTTTTCTTGAGCCGGGCCATGATGTTGTTGCGTACGTGTTTAGTCTTGCAGCATTTTCAAATCCTTCAGGCACCGCCGAAGCATTGGGCTCTGGCCTCTTAGGCTGCCAATTGACCTACGTGGTTGTAAGGCTGTTCGTCATCGTGAACGGTGATGTCGGGCTAGTGGATTTGCAAGCCAAGTTTCTTATTAAAAAAGCTGGTAGGGATCAGCTCAAGCGATTTGACGACAAACCGATGACCGGTCAGGAAGTTAGCAACCCGTCCGGTTATGGTCGCATCGTCGAGCATTAACTTTATTCCAAGATGTTCGATGCTCAGACTGCACAATGTGGCATGTTTACTGGCCGCCCGTCGTTTCAGAAAAGCGCACCGCCCAACCTATCAACGCGCCATGCCGCCTGCGGCAGTCAACCAGCGCCGCCCTGTCCGCCAGCCATTCCCTCTCCCCCGATGTCTCCGTGACCACCACCGGCGCATCACAGGCCCGCGTGAGCGCATCAGGGGGCGACGGGATCTGCGGCACCACCGGCGACGGCGTTGAGCCGGCGCACGCTTTCAGCAGACAGACGGATGCCATCAGGATCGCGATCGGCTTCATCGGCCAGCTCCTCGAATAGAGATGCAGTGAGGGCCTCGGCCTCCTCGAGGTCGCGGGCGACGTTACGCGCCTGAGTTGCGAGGCTGTCGATCTTGGCCTGTGCTTGCGCCAGGGCGGCGTCAGTCTCGGCCGAGCGCGCGCTGTAGCCTCGGTCATAGTGATGAGTCGCGAAGGCACGCAGCGAAAACCCCACAGCGCCTATGCCAGCCACGAACAGGAGCGCTAGCGCGCCGGGCCCAAGCCGCATCACCGCATCCCCGCAACTACCAGTGCCTGGTCGAAGGCGCGGTAATAGCGGGCGATCAGCGGGGCCTTGTCCTGCACATTGACGGTGCGCCGCGCCGCGATCGCCTCGACCTCTGACAGGCCGGGCAGTCCGTCCATGTCCTCGTAGTGCTGGATGCCGTGCCCGCGACCGTTCCAGCGTCCATCGATCAGGCCGAGGATCAGGACACGCGCGGAGATGACCGGATCAAGCATGGCGTCTGGATTCTTGACCAGATCGACCCCAGCGTCAGCCGAGCTGCGCCGGTAGTTATCCAGCCAGGTCAACTGCACATGGCCGCGCCCATAGTAGACGTGGCCATAGGGCGGCTGCGGCTGAGCGTACTTTGCCACTGCGCTGTTCGGGCCTCGACGGCGAGCTAGGGCGTTGACCTTGCGCCGCGCGCCGGCATCCGTGATTGCGAAGCCTTCGCGCACAGGGATCATGCGAGCGCCGGTCTCGTGGTATCCCGTAGCCAGGGCATATGCCAGCGTGGCGCGGCGACGGTCACCCACTCGATCGAAGGCGGTGAGGATCCCGTTGATGCCATCGACGTGATGCTGCGCCAGCCGCGTGCCAAACACACCGCTGCCGCGCCGCCGCAGAGCGTCATAAAACGCCTTGTGGTTCATGTGGCTCATTCCTCGTCGCCCTTTGTTTGCCAATGGCCGGAGGTCGAGCCTGCTTCTGTTTCGGAGCGATTTGGCTCTGCGAGCCAGTCGGAGCCGAAAAGGTAGAGAGAGACCAGGAGAAGCGCGACGGGCCAGACACGGGCCTCCTCGCGCGCGATGCGGCGGATGGGGTGTTGATCACGAGCGGCCATCGTTGCCTCCCGTCGTCTGCTTTGCGGCCCAAGCCTCAATCCCGGCGATGACGACCTTTGCGATCGACATGCCGGCAAGCCCCGCCACAAAGCCGGCCGCGCGGTCAGCTGCTTCGCCTGTGCCGAGATCGAGGCCAACCGCGGCGAGGATGCTTGTGACCAGCGGAGCCATGTACAGCGCCGCCAGTGAGCCAGAGATGACGGCCAAGGCGCCATCCCACAGCCTTCGGCCCTCCTGCCCCAACCAGCGCAAGAGACCGCCTGCGGCTCCTGCGATCATCGCGCGCGCGGTCTCGCCCGCGAACCAGGTGGTGACGGCCGCCACCACCTGCCCCAACCAATCATACATGGCGGGTCCTTTCGATTTTCATGTAACGGGATGGCTGCTTTGACAGCCGTGCGGCTGAGCTTGAGCTCAGTGCCGTTGGCAACTGGCGCTTAGGTCCAGTGTGCGTCGTCTGTGATGTCAGAAGGCCGAGGATCCGCGTCGATCAGCCCCCAGGCGGCCTGCCGCGTGGCGCTAAGCCAAGCGACTCCGGCCATGTAGAGCTCAATGACCTGCTCCGCTGTGAGCGTGTGGTTCACGCGGGCTTCGTCTCGGAAGGGAAAGGTTGCCGAGGCATTGCCCGCCGCCATGGCGATCTGCGCCGCCGTGACGAGGCTGGTCAGATCGGCCTGCACCTGCGGTCGACCGGATACCGGGAATGATCCAATGCCGGTCACTGTGATTGAGGTACCAATATCTATTCGACGGTCGCGTTCGGCGAGAACGGCTCGCTCGTGCGCGGCTTGGATTTCCTCCTGTGTCGGCTCAGGATCGGGCGGCGGGTCGATCACCTGCCACGCGCCGTTGACCCATTGCGCGCTCTGGCCCTCGGATAGTGCGGGCGGCTCATCCTCGACGCAGCCGCCGGGAATAAGCCACACGTCCAGCTCGAGCGGCGAGGGGTCTGCTTGAACGGCTTTGATGAAGAACCCTTCGGCGTCAGTCTGGTATACGGTTTTCATGACGGACCTCAGAATTTGATACAGGCGAGAAGGGCGCGGTTGCGTGGGCGAACCGTTCCATATTGGGTGATTGTTCCGGAGTCAGTTCCCGGCCCGAAAAGTGTACGGGTAATGCTGCCGCCGACCGAACCGTCGCTTTCACCAATCGGGCTGTTCTTCGCGGTTTGGAGAACGCTACCGCTGTCGGTGAATACATTGGGAATGCGTGTTGCGTTTTGTGCCGAGCCAAACACCCGCCCGCTGTCGATGCCGCGCGCATCGTCCCACCCTCTGATAAATTCTCCACGAAGGTCAGGAAGCCCAAAGGTCGTGGACCCATCGCCCACGCCGAAGGTTGTGCCAATGGCCGTGAACAGATCGGCATAGGTTGTACGAGACACCAGCGCGCCGTTGGCCTTAAGATACCCGGTTGGTGCCGCACTCGCTGCGTACCAAATGACCGACCCCGCTGGCACCTGAGCCGCTGTAAGGGCTGCTAGCGTGGCCAATTCGATCCAGTCGTCATCCGCGGCGTTTCGGATTCTCGTCACCACCTCACCGCTGTTGGTGTCGGCCCAACGCATACCGGGCACAGTAACGGTCGGTGCTGCAACGCCCTGATTGCCACTGAACAGCGCGCCTAAAATCTCGTTGAGTTGTGTCAGGACCTCAAGGCCGGAGCCGTCGTTGACGCTTTGGTCAGTCACTTGGGCCATCAGGCCACCTCCTCTGCCGATATGCGTAATTCGTTGACGACTGGCGCATAGGCCGGATCGCCGCTTGTGAGTTGTGCCCGGGCCTGCACGGCACGGGTCAGGATCTCTGAACTGTCGAGACGCGCCCAATCGGACCAGACAGGTGCCCCGCTTGGATCATCGTCCGTAGTGCGAACCTCGACGCGCACATCGACATCAGCACCATTGCCACCGCTGAAACTGCTCCAGGTTGAGATCATCGCGGTTCGGTTCGAGATGAGGTCGTAAACAGCCAAAGCGGCCATCTCGACTTCAGAACGCAGCCGCACACGCGACACCGTTCCGAAGTCAAGGCCAGCACCAAAGGTATAGGTTCCAGACGACACGACGCCGCCCGCGTAGCCGATGCTTGGCTCCACCCCAAAGTCAGGAATTTCGGAAAACAGCAACTCACCAACCAGCGTCAGGCCCAAATCGGAAACCGCCACGCCGTCTTTTGTGCCGGGAAATGTCGGGTCGGCTTGGAGCAGATCGACAGGCGAGAACGCGAGGGCCTGCGCACCGCTCGCCGCGACAGAAACCACCGGCCCAAGGATGCCGGAACTGTCCCGGGCCGCGACGTAATAGGTACCGGGCAGAAGCGGCAACGCTGCCAAGGCCGTCGCGCCGGGAAGCACCTCCATGGACACCGAATTGGACCAGCCCGTCCCGTTCCGCGCATGACGGATGACGATTTGCCCGCCGATCCGCACATCAAGGTCGGGATGGAGGGTCCACTTGAGGATTGCCAGACCACCCGCCGACTGCAACGTCAGGCCAGTGACTGCGACCGGGGGCACTGCAAGGCCGACGATTGTAGCCGCGCGCGAAACCCAAGCCGAGCGCACGCCGAGCGACGAAACGGTGCGCACCCGGAACACCCACGCACCCGGGTCTACATCAAGCACCTCAAAGCGCGTTTGGGTCGTGCTCCCTAACGCAAAGAAAGGCCCGCCCGCCAACGATCCCTGAACTTCATACCGAGACAAAAATCCGGAAAGACTGGCGGTCCATTCTAGAAGCGCCAGAGCTTTAACCCCTGCGCCGTTGCGCGTGACGTAAAGCTCCTCGCTGACCACGGGAACACCTGGCGGCGGCACATTAAACGGGCTGGGCAGCGTGGTGCGCGGTGCGGCAGCGTATATCTGTTCCTCGGTGGCGTCCCACGAATAGACCAGCGGCGAGGTTTCCCGCAGTGTCAGATCCGGCACGAGGGTCGCAGAGACGCCGTTGTCTTGCAGGCTGAGCGAGATACCACGAACCTCAAACGGCTTGGCCGAGAAGCCCCAGCGGTCGTAGGAGACCATGACATTCTCGCCAGCGGTCGCCGCCCATGCCTTGACCTTGCCCGCCAGACGCAGCGACTGCTGCCGGCGCTGGCGCTCGAGCTCGATCCGAGCAATGCGCTGCGCCATGGATGCCGATGTGGTGAACGGCAGATTCAGGTCGAGCCAGTCTTCGTCGCCCTGATCTTCGGCCACGTAGACCGCAGACTGATAGGCCGGGAAATCGTCCGGCTGCCAATCGTTCTGCGGGCTGACAAACTGGCCGCGCACGCCATTGAAATTCTCGGACCGACTGACCCTTGTCAGGAGCGAAAGGCCGTTGCTGCGCACATCGTCATCGGTGAGCGTGAGGGTCGGCATCCGATAGGCACCGGCGAGGATCCTCCAGACGCCTGCCGAATAAACCGCCTTGCCCGCAAACGCCGTCAGCATGGACTCGATGTTCGTCTTGGGCGGCTGGCCGAGAGACAGAACGCCATTGCATGTGTAGCGCGGCTCTGTGCCGCCTGCGGCGAGGGTCACAGCCTCATCGCACACATTGGCAGCCTCGATGAGGGCATCCTCTTCTGTGCCGTTTTCCGCGCCGATAGTCGCCCGGATACCCCAGACCGCATCTGCTATATAGTCCGCCAGGCACAGCGAGGCGTTCGCGGTATAGCCGCGGGTTCCGGTGCGCGGATCGAGGACGTCGTCTTTACCCTCGACGTCCGCCGAGATCACCGGCCTGCCGTTTGGGAATGCATCGGCATTGGCAGTCAGCCGAATGTAGAGCGCTGCACAGCCGCTCAGCCGGTGGTCTGCGGTCCACAGGTTCGGTACCGCCGCGCGCAGTTTGTCGAATGCGGTCTGGCCTGGCAGCCCCAGCCGCTTCTCTACATCGACCAGCCCAGCCCACCTGCCCTGTGCTACTCCGTTTGCATCCACGGCCACCTCGCCATCGAAGTAGATGGCGCCGATGGATTTCACGCGATGGGCAGCCAGCACGATGACCAAGTGCAGGAACTGTCCGGATCCGCCGAGAGAAGCGGCCGCATCGCCTGCTGCGACCGTGCTCAGATGCGCAAAGACAAGCGTGCCACCCTTGCGCGTGAAGCCGTAGACGACCTCGCGCGGGCGCACGGGCTCGGTGACCGTGATCGTGCGGGGCCCGACCTCGAGCTGCGCCGAGCCGCTCGTGCTGGGCTTGGGCATGAGCTTGCGCGCGCCGGCGCTTAGAACCAGAGCCGCTCCAGTGCGAGCGACGAAGCCAAGAATCCCACCGGCGGCGATTGTCTTGCCGACCACCACCGCTGCGCCTACGAGGGCCGGCATGTCAGATCCTCCAGGCCATCGCCGCCTCGCGCAGCGGGAAGGTCTGGGCACCATCAGGACCCGGGGCCGTGGCGACCGCGCCGACGACGATCGCCACCACCGGAAACTTGTCGTGTGTGATGGCGATGTCGCCGCGCTGAGCGAGCTTGGGCGAAAGAAGTGGAGCGCCCAGCTCGGATTTGAGGCCGGTCTGGAGATCGACGTGACCGAGCTTCTTGATCAGTCGCAGCGCGCCGCCCTCGGTCCGATACCGGCCGCGCCACATTTCAGCGAGCGAAGGCTGTCCGGTGATCGCGGAGCGCACATCAAAAGCCCAGGTCAGGCAGTCGTGCCGACCCCATGCAAATGGCCTAGACCGCGCATCCTCGATCGCAGCAACAAGCCGCAGATCCCAATCCGCGACACGCGTCATCCCCATGGCAGGTTCAGCTCCTGAATGCTCGTGACGTATTCGAAGCCGCGGTCGCCGGGATGCAGGATCTGCTGGCTTTCGTGGGTGTACCGGAACTCACGCGCCCGGTTGAGATCGATGAGGCGGCTCTCGTAGGAGATCGAGACCGTGCAGGTGTTCTCACCGTCATCGATTCCGGGGACGTCGAGACGCCCGGCGAAAGCGAGAGCCGGATCTGCGATGATCTCGTGGTTCTCATCGAGAAGCGCGAACCAGATCCGGCCAGGCAAACCTTGGCGCGCTTCGTCGATCGCGACAGCGACCAGCTCCTGCGAGACCCCTGACAGCGTGACCGAGGTGCCGGTCGCCTCGATCTTGTCGGTCTCCTCAAAGGAGCCGACGCCAAGCAGCGTGCCGAGGCCAGAATAGGCTTGCCCGTTCCAAACGATCTCTCCGATGCCGGTCCAGACGCGGACAAAGCCGCTTGCGAACTCGCCTTCGAAAAGAAGTGCCGGGCGCAGCTCACCGGCAGCGAGGGCCGCCGCGAACTCTGGCGTCATCAGGCGCGTGCTCATATCGCCTCCCTGGCCGTAAAGCTGAAGCTGTGGATGTCGCCGTTGGCCACGCTTTCGGGGATGTCAGATACCGGACGCAGCAACACCTTGGGCGCGTTAATCTCGACGGCGGCGCCGTTCGCCGGCGAAGACCGCAACGAAGGCACAATGGACAGCGCGGCATTGCCGGATCCATCCGGCGTCACATCGGCCAAAATCCTGTGGAAGCGCGTGTCGCCTTCCGTCCCGAGGGAGAGAAACGCACCCGCCTTGATCAAAGGCGAACCTGCGGCGAGGCCGGTGACATTGAGCGTGCCGCCAGTTTGGGATGCGCCGTCAACAACAGGCGTCCCCAAGCTGCTCGAGGTCTCCGCATCAGGGTCTGCGAACAGGAAACGACCTACATCGACGATTTGCGCGAAGAGCGCCCCAAGCGCGCGAGCATTTTCGTCACGCGATGCCGCGATGGTGATGTCGTACTCCCACCAGCGGCCACCCCAGTCCTGCACCTGTTCGGTACCTGTGGCAAAGCTCGGGTCACCGGCGCGCGCTGCGCGGAGCGTCCGGCGCGGCATGCCGGAGATCATGTTGGGGCCGAGGACAGGAAGGGTCACAGCCGCCCCCGCTTCTGCGCTTCAGCGACGGTTTCGATGACCATTCGCTGCAGTTCCGGCATTTGAGTGCGTAGCGAGCGGGCAATGTCATCGCCCGCGCCTCGTTCGGCCCCGCGCGCATCTATCGAGATCGGCATCGAGACCGTGATCGGCGCGCTGCCCATGGCGTCGTTCGGGACGATCGCGCCGGACGCGCCAGGCACGAACCACTCCGGGCCTTCTTCGCCGACGACATACGCGCGGCCGGTGGCGACGGGGCCGCCTTCGGCGCGGAAGCCACCGAAGATGCTGCTGATCAAGCTGCTGCCGCCGAAGAGATTGGAGAACACGGGCTGGAAAGCGGCTTGCAGCGCCATGTCGGCGAGGCTGTCGAGAAGGCGCGAGACGGCTTCTCTGGCGGATCCAGAGTTCCGAATGATGCCGGACATGGTCGAGGAGAACATTCCGCTGAGACGGTCCGACGCACTCTCGGCTTCACTTAGGCTGTCGGCCATTTCGTCGATATCGTCAGCCGCACGGCCAGCTCCCCCGCCGAGACGCGAAAGGGCATCGGTCGCGGTGGTGACAGTTTCGACAACCTCGGTCGTGGCGTTGTCGAGATCCGTTGTGTCGAACACGAGCTCGACAATGCTTTCACCTGCGGTGGCGGCCTCGATGCGGAGGGAATTCAAAGTGCGACGCGCGTTTTCAAGAGAAGTGCGCAGTTCTTCAGCCTGCTCTTCCTGCCGCAGCATCTCGCGATAGGCGCCAAGTTGCGGGTTGGTTTCGGCACCCGGCTGCTGCGCAAGAACTTCCATCGCCTCGCGGTCTACACCAGCGAACCGCGCTGCATTGAAAGCCAGCTGCGCCTCTGTAGCGGCCAAGGCCGCACGCGCGGTTGTCTCGAGGTTTTGTGCGTAGGCGATGGCCTCGGCACCGGAGCCACGGGCGCCAGCTGCGTAGCCACCGAGCGCCACGTTCAAAAGATCCTGCGCCTCTCGCACGTCATCAATGCTGGGCGGAAGGTTTTCGTTCAGCGTTTTGAAGCGATCGAGGACGACGAGCGCTGCGCCCACAAGGCCGACGGCAATGCCGACTGGACCGGTCATCAGAATAAACGCCGATCGCAAAAGCCCCACAGCAGCCGCGAGTGTGTTCACGACACCTGTGGCTCGAACGATGTTCACCACCACCTGCCCGACAAGCAGTGCGCTGACAGCGGCCATGCCAGCGGCAAGTGCTTCCACGTTGTCAAGCAGCAGCTGGATGACAGTTGAAAGCGCGCCACCTTCTTGCGCCGATGTGACAAAAGCTTCGGTGACGGTCGTAATGACTGGGGCAAGCCGCGCGCCGATCTGGTCGCGCAGGCCGATCATCACGTCACGTACGCGCCCCAAGGCGACGTTTGTTTCGTTGAGGGCCGCGACTTGCCCATTGCTCAGCCGCAGCCCAAACCGATCCGAAGCTTGGCCCAGGCGCTCGAGCTCTTCGCCATTGCTCCGCAGCAGCGGCAGCAGCAGCGTCGCATCGCTGGCAAGCGCCTCCATGTAGAAGGTCATCTGCTGCTGGCTCAGGCCTGCCCGCTCAAGCGTGTTGACGTATAGCTGTAGGGCCTCAGGGCCGGACAGGTTGCGGAACATGTCGGCTGTCACACCGACCTGTGGCGCGATGTTCTCGAAGAAATCCGCCATCTCGCCGCCACCGGTGGACAGGAAGTCACCGATGCGTTCGTTCACGTCCTTCAGGATGTCGGCCAGCCGTTCCTGATTGATCCCGACCGTGTTAGTCGCCGAGGCCATCCGCTGCAGTTGTTCGGGCGTCGCATTGGCGACGCTCGCAAGGCGGCTCGTCTCATTGGCCACGCTGGCCGCGCTGGCCACCATCGCCGTGAGAGCGGCGCTGACTGCCGCCGCGACCGCCGTGATCCGCCCAAGGCGACCGCGCAAGTCGTCCGAGGCTCCCTGCGCACGGCGCGCACCTCGTTCGAACTGGGCGCTGTCCATGCCCAGGTTGGCGCGCAGCGCGCCGATGACAGACTGCGACATTCAGTGGACCCTTTTGGCGTTCCAGGATGCGCCGAGCATCTTGAGGTTGCGGGCAACCTCCTCCGGCGTCTGACGTCGTTTGCGGGGCGAGGCTGCGGACGGACCCGCTACAGCCTCGAACTTTGGCAGCTTGGCGACTCTTGTCAGCGCCGCTGTGTGCCATGCGAGCCAGGCGCGGCCCTGATGCTCGCGCTCGGCGCGCTGTTGCGCGCCGCGCATATGGTGTTGGTAAAGGCGCGGGGTGAGGCGCCAGAATGCGAGCGGGTCAAACCCCGCCGCGACATAGCCCTCGAGCAAGCGACCGAAGTTTAGCTCGTCCGCTTCCCCGCCTTCCCGTTTCCCGATGCGGCCTTGGGATCGGGATCCGGAAAGGCCGCGCGGATGAGACGGGCGAGAACATCCATATCCGCCGACAGGATTGCGCCGGCAAGACGCTTGTCAGCATCCGGATTCTCCTGCACGAGCGACGCGTGGATGAGCGCGCGCATGTCGGAAAACCCGATGCTGCCCGCCTCGAATGCAGCGATTGCCGACATGGCATTGCGGCCTGTGTCGGCCTCATAATCGCACATCGCGTTGAAGTCGAAGCGTAGGGTGTAGCTCGCGCCGTCATGATCGACGGCAATCTCACCGAGGAACCTGTTCGCCATGATCAGGCCGCTGCCGCGTAGGTGACGGTGCCCTTGGGCTTGATCGTGCCTTGGCATTCGAGCTTGCCTTCAGGCGTTGCCTCCGGCGAGGTCAGGCCGGTGAAGAAGCCGTTGAATGTGAAGGTCGAGCCGTCGGGCAGCGTGATCCGGTAGCGGCCGCCATCGACTGCCGTCGCTGCCGTCAGGATCGTGTCGTACACGTCCTTTTCAAAGGTCAGCGTGAAGGTCGCCTCGCCCCGCTCGAACAGCCCGGGGATGAACTCTTTGGTCCGGTCGGGGCTTTTCAGATGCGTTGCCTCGACAGCAGCGCGGGTGAGACCCGGTGCGGTCACGGCGGTGATCTCCGCGACATCCGTGAACGCGGCGGGGCTGCCGCCCTCGATGCCAAAGGCGGAGTTGTAGCCAATATCGGCCAGGGTTGCGGTCATGGTTCCCTCCAATGGGTTGTGAAGTCGAGGCTTACCCGGAACGGTCGGTCGGCCTCATTGCTGCCGCCTTCGCGGCTGTCCCGCGTGCCCACATGGAACACGCCGCGAAACCCGCCGCCGCTGTAACCTCCCAGAAGGTCGATCACGGCACGGGATAGGATCTTGGCCGACCCGTAGGTCGAGCCGTAGCAGTCCACCTGAACGCGAGCTTGAAGCAGCCCATCGCGCCCCTTCAGCCGATACCCCTCAGCCGAGGTGATGACGTTCAGCACGATCGCGGGCAGCGGCTGACCTTGCGGTCGGGTGCCCCAGTTAACCCCGCCCGCCAGCAGACCAGCGATGGTGCTGTTGGCGAGAAGCAGGCTGCGCAGCGCCTCTTCCATGGCTTATGACCGAGCCTGCCGCCGCCGCGCACGGGCGACCGAGCGCTGGATCTCGGACCACATTTCACGACCGAGGCGGTCGATCAGGTTCCGGGCGTCCATGTCGAAGGCCGGGCGTCCGAATGGCTGCGGAGCATGGTGCTGAGTGCCAAACTCCTGCAGGTGCGCCTGCGGCACAGGTCCCGCGCCCACGAACACCTCGACGCTTGTGCGGTGGTTTGGGAACATGCGCCGATGCAGACCGCGCTGCCGATCCGAAAGCGTCGGGCTGACCGCGATCGAGCCGACTAGATCCTCATTTGCCGTGTTCGGATCATCGGGCGCGAGGCTGCGCATCAGCTCGGCCATAGGCTGCGCCGCCTTAATCAGAGCGCGCCGCGCCACAGACCGCCGCGTCGACAGACTTGCCAGCTCATCGAGCGCAGCCTCCATCTCGCGGAAGCCCTCAACACGGAACGAAACCATGCTCACTGATCGATCCTCGCTGCAGCCGTGATTTCCAGCATGGTGCGCCGTGTTCCGGATTCCTTGATCCCGGCGATGTCATAGGTCAGGCCCTCGCAGACCATCCGATCCTTTGGCGTCAGAGAGCGGGTGAAGGCGCTGGACCGTACCCGAAACCGGGTGGTCACTTGCGCCGCAACCTCGCCCGCCCGCCACCGCTCACCGTCACTCAGATCGAGCTTCTCGGCGTACATTGCGGCGCCATGGTCGGCCCAGGTCTCGACCTCCTCGAAGCCGTTATCGACCAGCGACGCACGGCGAAACTGCACGCGCCTGTCGAGCTTGCCTGCGGTCACAGCCCCATCCTTTCACGGTAGGGCATCATCAGGTTCACCGCGGCAGGGTTGGCCGCGTAGATCGTGCCGACCACGTGTGCCTCGCGCAGCTCGTAGAGATCGCCGACGCAGAGGAGGATTGCCTGCCGGATCGGGTTTGGTACGGAGACCGGGCTGTCAGCATTGCCGGCGGTCAGCGCGATCCGCAGGTTCCGACCGACAGGCCAAGCGGTTTTGGCGCGCAGCTCCTGCCGCTCCGCATCAAACTCATAAGCCTCGGCGGACCAGGTCACTGAAGCAGACGCATCTGTGCGGTAGGTCACCCCGGTGATTTCGGTCACACCCCGCACCGGCACATGCAGCGCCTCATCGGCTGACCAGAACGTCGAGCCATCGAACAGCACCGCCCAGGTCGCAGAGACAAACGGACGGTTGCAGAAATCTTCGACATGCTCACGCGCTGCCTTGACTACGCTTTCGATAAGGCTGTCTTCGCTCGTGTCGTTTGGATCCATGCGCAGATGAGCGCGGGCCTCGGCCAGCGTGACGGGCTCACTGACGGGATCGGTCAGCCTCAGGAGGCGCGCAGCGCAGTAGATGGTCACTGTCCGACCTCCCAAGGTTTGGGCGTGCCATGAAAGCAGATCACCCGAGCGCCCTCAGGCACGCCCGCACGGCAATGTTTTTTCCAGCTCACGACAGCACCGGGCAGGATGTCCTGCCAATGCACGCGGTACGCAGCGGTCAAAGGATCGATGAAACCCTGATCGCCCCAGGCTTGCGGCGTGCGGCACCGGTCCATGTGGCCCTGAGGATCCTTGAGAAACGTGTCGTAGATCGAGTGCATGTTGGCCGACCACGCCATCAAGCCAGATCCCATTTCGTCGGCGCGCGCGTTGAAATCGCGCAGCGCCACAAACCGGTGCATCTCCGCAGCGTCGAGCAACGGCCCGAGATCGCCGACGATGGTGGTGTCGAGATCCGTGAACAGGATCGGGCCCGGAAAACGAAACGCCTCAATCTTCAACCACCAGCCCGGCCAATCGTGGCGCGGTCGGTCGGCCTTAGCTGCAGCGTCATCGTCTCGCAAGCACAGGAAGTCGGCGGAAGGCGCGAAGCGGGCCACCTGCTGGCGAAGACGCTCGACATGGTCGGACGTGTAGATGCCGCCCGATCGCAGTACGGTCAGGACGGCAGGCACAGGAGGTTCCTCTCGTCTGCCTGCTGCCAGCCGTAGCCATTTGCTTCACACCACGCCGCCAGGACCGCGAGATGCTCTCGGGTGTTCGCCTCGAGCACAAGCGCGGGCTTATCCCGCTTGATGGTCTCTGCAGCGCCAGCCAGCACCGACAGCTCGTGCCCCTCGGCATCGATCTTGATGACCGCCACCTTGGCATGGCTGACACTGCCATCCACCGTCAACGTAGGAACCTTTTCGCTGGCGCTATTTACGGTCACGCCCGGCTCGACGGATCCGCCTGACGTTAGCGGCAGCGTGGGGTTGTATGTGAAGGTCGTTGTGCCTTCGACAGAAGAGGCCGCGGCCTGATGGAACACACCACGCCCCAGATCCGCCGCGCCCTCGATACCGTTCAGCTGGCAGTTCTCTTGCAGTCGCGCCATGACGCGGCGATTGCACTCGAACCCGATCACATCGATGCCGGACTGCAGCACGGGAATGGAAAACCAGCCGGTGGCTGCGCCGACATCGACGAAGATGCCGAGGCGCGCAAACAGCTGGTCCATGATCCACTTGAAGGTCTCCGGCTCAAAGCGCCGCGTCGGCACCTGCCGCAGCCAGCGCACGATCATGTCATCGGCTGCGATAAACTTCGCGCCAGTTTCAGCTTCAAAGATGTCGGTCAAATCACGTCCCTCAGATCCGCCTGCGGAAAGCAGGTCAGCGCGGTATCGATCGAACAGTTGATGACCTCGACGCCCTCGGCCTCGAGATCTGCCGCCAGCGCATCGAAGTTCTTGCGCCAGCCTTCTATGCCCCAGGCGTTGCCGAGGCCTTTGGGATGGTCGCCGTGCCAATGGCTGCGACCTCCGGTGTGCTGCATGTCGAGACCGACCAGAATGATCCGGTCCGCCCCGAGCTGATAGGCGAGGCCGATGGCCTGATATCCGCTATTGGCCCCGTGGTGGATGACGCCCGGCTCGCGGCCAAGGCCGCGCTGGCCGACGCCACGCACGTAATTCAGGTCGAACTCTGCCGCGGCTTGCGGGTCTTGCGTCCAGCCTTCGTGACCCGCGCGGGCGACTTCGTCTCGGTATCGCTGCCACCAGGCGCGGTCGCATCCGTAGACCCGGCCCGGTTCGGCGAGGGCGAGGAAGGAACTGTTGGTTGCAACGCAAGCGGCTTTGTCTCGTAAGTATGCACACTGCCACGACGCGAGGCTTGGCCCTGAGGCGACGACAGCGAAGGTTCCTGCACCGCCGCGCCGCCACCGGGCTTTCCCCCGGGCAGCTCCTCGATCATGCCCGCCGAGATCCACTGCGACGCCAGATCCGGCCGCACCTCGATCATCTGGTTGGGCTTCACGTTGCCGTGGCTGGTCGATGTAAACTCGCGCAGAGCTCGGTACTTCGTCATGGCGGCATCCCCTCGGATTGAAGCGGGACCGGATGACCGGCCCCGCTCAGTTCAGCCGGATTCGGCTCAGGCCGCGTCGGGCCAGCTGCCCTCGATGACGGCGGGCTGCTGGAACACCGTGAACGCCCCGCGCATTTCGGCGCGGATCGTCAGCAGGTTCTTCTGCACGTTGTCTTCGTCCTGGGCGAACATCTCGACCATGACGCCCTCGCGCTCCCAGAACATCACCGCGTCGCGGGCGAGGCAGTAGAACTTGCCTGCGGTACAGTTGTTCGACATCACCACCGGGATACCCCAGAGCAGCGGCTGCATCGTGCCCGCGATGTAGGAGATCGCAGAGTCGCCTGCAGCGAGGTAGCGCTTATCTCCCGACAGCCCCGTCTTCGTCCGCTCCATCCGGCCCCAGTCGGCGGGATTCACGATGAAGAGGTCGGGGATGTAGTCAGCGGTCAGGATGTCTTCTTTCGCCTGGTTGGCGGCGTCGAAGTCATTGTGCGCCGACACAACCGTCAGGTCGGTGTGATTGCCCGCGGCCGCCAACCCGCCAAGCTCGGGATAGGTGCCCGAGCCAGCGATGATCAGGCTGTCGACCTTCTGCATCACACCGTGGCGCAGGCGCGTGTCGATGTAGCTCTCCAGCTGCGGAGCGTCGTCGAGGATCTGCCGCGAGGCCTTGATGAAGTGGGCGATCGTGGGGATCGGCGTGTTGAAGGCCTCGAAGGTCAGAACCGACTCTGGCTTGGCTGCGCCCTGACGGGTGCCAGCCGCGTTGTTCGTCCACGCCGACTCGCGCGTCCAGTGCAGGATTGCGCCACTTGCCTGACCACGCGGCATCGCCTCGACGACACGCAGCGCACGGAATGCACCAGGCACGATGCCCGGCACGGCCTGATAGGGCGCGATGGTATCGTTCGGAACCTGCGGGCTGCCGGACTCGCCGAGGATCGTATTCTTCACCTCGATGCGCGCCTTGGCCGTGCTGCCCTCGTGGAAGGCTTTGAAGGCTGCCGCGCCAGTGACCTGCTGGCCGATGGACTTGCGCGGGGGATCGAGCTCGAGCTTGACGCCCTTCTGCTGGATGCCCGTGAGCGTATCCTTGACCCCGGTCACCTCGCCTTTGAGCTGCTGGTAATCTTCGGCCATCTTCTGCAGATCGCCCTTGATCCCGGTCGCGACGCTGCCGGTGTCCTTCAGCTGCGTTTCGTATTCGGCGAACTTGGCGCCGAGCTTGTCGCTGAGTTTGTTGAACTCGGTTTCGATATCGAACGGCATGATGCGTTCTCCTCTGTGTTAGAGTTTTGCGATGAGGTCGCGAAGGGCCTGTGCGGCCCCTTCGGTGCTGGTTTTTTCTTTCGCGACACGCTCACCGTGCGTCAGGCCCTTGATGCCGCTGACCAGCGCGGCGGCATCCGACCGGGAGAAGCCCCCTGCCTCACGCAGGATCGCTTCGTAATCTGCCAGGGACTCGGCGTTGTAGATCGCCCCCTTCACGTCGCCGATCCGCGCCGCGTTGTCCGCGGGCTCCTCGACGATCGAGATCTCGATCAGCTCGATCTTCGTCAGCAGCGTGTAATCGTCATGCTCTTCGTACCCGCGCACGCGATAGCCGATCGACAAACCGCTGATTGCGCCGTGCCGGATCAGCGCAGCGGCATCCTTCGCAACCGAGTGGCCCGGCGTCAGTTCGCCTTCGACCCACAGACCCGTGTCATCTTCCTTGATCTCGAGCCACTTTCCGATCACCGGACCCCAGTGGTTCCAGCGCAGAGCGACAGCCCGTTCACGCTCGACGAGCGTTTCGGCATAGGCACCGGGTGCAATGCGATCGCCGTAGGAATCGATGCCGCCGTAGACGGACGCGTACCCGGAAAAGCGAACGGCGCCATCGGCGCCGTCCATTTTGACCTTTGCGAGGTCCAGGCTAAGAAGCTTGTGTTTCATGTCGGTTCTCCCGGCAGTGGCCGTGCTCTGACCTGATCGACAGGCACCATGGATCCGTTGACCAGCAATCGTTCGCCGCCGGCCTTTGGCGGCAGGCCGAGCGTCTGGCGCGCTTCGTTCGGCGCAAAGACGCCGGCATTGATGCCCTTCTGATAGGCCTCCATCTGAGCGCCGAGATCGCCACGCAGCAGAGTGTCGAAGTCGAACTCGATCTTGCGGACATCCCAATCCTCGATCGGCATCAGGTGCCGCTTGATCGAGGCCTCGATGCGCTCGAGGTACGGGCGCAGGTTCAGCTTGTAGAAGCCCTGAACGAGCTGCTGGATACCGGACCCCCAGGTGGTTGACCCGGCGGTGTCGTTGATCAGCACCGAGGGCACACCCATGAAACGGGCGACATCCTCGACCGAGAATCGGCGGCTTTGCAGCAGCTGGATGTCTGCGGGCGAAAGCGACGTCGCCTGATACTTGAGGAACGCGTCCAGCACGAACAGGTGATCGCTCGTGCCTTCGGTGATCCGACCGAACTCCTTGCGGATGGCTTCGCGCTGTTCGGGCGTCAGGGCCTTCTCGGCCATTAGGATGCCCGACTGCTTGCCGCCCGACGCCGCCATCTTGCCGTGACGGCTTTCGTTTGCCAGCGCGATGCCCAGCGATTGGCGCGCGTGCGACAGCGGCGACATGCCGATAAGCCCGTTGCCGAAAATCTTCACGTGGAAGATCGACGCCTCCTGGTACACGCGCTCCTGCCCATCCGGCCCTGTAAACCGGTAGATCATGTCGCCGGATTTAAGCAGCTCAGGCTGCACCTGCGCCGCCATCATCGGCAGGATCGAGAGAAGGCGGCCGTTTTCGTCGGTCTGCTTGGCACTGTAGCTGTTGCCGTTCGTGCAGAGGTTCATGGCCATCGATTCCAGAAACTCGACGCGCGTCTGGTACCGATTGGGCTGGTAGTTCAGGACCCGCCACAGCGGATAGTCGCGATCCTCGCGCCAGCCGTCGCCGTCACGGACAAGGCTTTTGAGCGGCATCGAGGCAATGGTTTCACTGATCAGGCGCGACGCGGCCCAGAAGGCCGAGACCGTCATCGCCGTGTCGAAGGTCACCGGACCTGCAGCAGCATCTGCGTAGGTGCCAGGATCGGGCGTCTGGATGCCCTCCCTGACCTGCGGGCCGCGGCGCCCGAAGAACCTGGTAATTCGGAATGCCATCAGCTCACAACGTCATTGAGATCGGGTTGGCGAGCGCGGCGTCGATGTCGATGAAGCCGTGGTCCGCTTGGCTGAGCGGCCAGAGCGCATTCACCAGCGCCGTGATCCCGTCGATCTTGTCTTCGGGGTAGAGCTTGGCGGGATAGATGTAATCGCCGCCCTGCACCTGCTTCATCATCGTGTTCGACGCCATCCAGGTCAGAACCGGATTGCCGTCGTGAATCAGCCGCTCATCCTCGACCAGACCGATCAGGTTCTGGAACGGCACATTCATGTTCGAGGCGGTCGAACGCAGCACGGTCACCGGCAGGCCGCGCGCCTCCCACGTCATGGCCATCTGGCTCGCGTACATCGGATCCACCGTGACCATCTGAACGTCGTACGGTTCGATGGCGCGGAAGCCCCAGTCGTTTTCAGTCGTGATGCCGGCAAGCTCGAGCACCAGAGCCTCGACGATGTTGAGGTCCAGCATTGCGCCCGGCGTTGTCATTATGTGGCCCTCGCGCCACCAACCGGCGTAGTGGTCATTCCCCGCCTTCAGAACCGTCTCCTCCGGCAGGAAATGCCAGCTGCGCACGAGCTTTTCGTCACCGCGCGGGATGACCGCCACAACGCTTGCGAAGTCGTGCCGGATGGCAAGATCGACGCCGAGCCATGCCTGCGCAGTATTTCCAAGCCCCCCGGCGCGCAGCGCGGGCATCGCCAGCTTGCGCCACCGGTCCATGTCGATGGCCGAGGCGCCGACCGAGGTCCAAACGTTCAGATGCTTGCGCAGAAACTCACCCATCGCGGCCGGGCTGGCCTGCGCCTTGTTCCACTGGTCCTGCAGGTAGACCTCGGACTTTGAGACGCCGAGGTTCGGGTTTGCCTTCGCCCAGGTGCGCGGATGCGCCGGATCATCGCCCTCATCCGCCTCAAAGATCAGGCCGAAGTAACTCTCGTCTTCCTGACTGCCGTCGAGGATCCGCTCGACGTAGCGGCGCTGCTCGTAGCAGATCCCGGCCGTGTTGTGGCCGGCGGTCGTGATCGCGATGATGGCGGGATGATCCCGTGCGCCCATCGCCGTCGACATCGCCTCCCAGACGTCCCGCTTCTGGTGCTCGTGCAGCTCGTCGATCAGCGCGAGATGTGGGTTCTTGCCGTCTTGGCTTTTCGTCTGCGACGCGATCGGGCGGAATACGGAGGCCGGATCCGCGCTTCGGATCTTGTGTTGCTCGACGCGCAGGCCCAGCCGATCGCCGAGGGACATTCCGTCAAACCGCCCGTTGAGCGCCATGGCGCGCGCGATGTCGAAGACGATGCGCGCCTGGTCGGTCGAGCTTGCGGCCGAGAACACCTTGGCACCGACCTCACCGTCGAGGGCGAGGAAGTAGAGACCGACAGGCGCGACCAGCGTGGACTTGCCGTTCTTGCGCGGCACCTCGATGTACGTGATCCGGAACCTGCGTAGCCGGGTTTCCTTGTGCCGCCAGCCATTCAGCTGACCGAGCGCGAAGGCCTGCCAGCCGCTCAGGCGGATGGTTTCATTGCGGCCAGCCCACGCGCCCTCGATGTGCGGGCAGAGTTCGACGAACGTGCAGAGGTGCTCGGACGCCTCGGCATCGAACACCCAGGGAAACCCTGGATCCGTCTTCGACCGCTCGAGGTCACGATGGAACCGCTGGACGGCCTGCCGAGCGCGCTTGCACGACAGGATCTCGCCCGAAGCAACACCGGCGGCCCAGTCGAGACCCCGCTGGGTGATCGGCGTATTAGCCATGACCGGGCCGCGAGATCGGCTGGAACGGGAACGAGCGGACGTTGTCGCCCGCTGGCGCATCCGTGGGCGCGCCGCTCAGGAGGTTGTCCATGAACGAGGTTTGCACGTCCTGCCCTGCCTTTGCGCGCTCGTAGGGCGTGCCGAGGAGCTGCTTCTCGATCGAGGCCAGCTTGTTGGCGTGATAGGCGCGCTGCTGTTCGGCAGCTGACAGGAACTGGTGGCCATCAGTTTCGGCCTGTTCGCTGTGCTCCGCTTCCGCGATCTCCCAGCTGATCCGGTCGAAGGCGGCGCGATGGACCGCATAGCGAACCACAATGCCGAAGGCCAACTCATCGACAAACTTCCGCCGGCGCAGGTGCTCGAGGAGCGCTTCACCGTGCCGGATCTCTGCCGTCCCGAAGTATTCGGGCCAGCCACCGAGCATGCTGACGAGATGATCGATCGACATTGCTCCAAGCCTAGGGGGACCCCCCCCTAAAAATTCACGCGCAAAAATCTGATTACCCCCGCCGGTCCTTACGGCGGCGGCTTTCCACTTTCGGACCCCCCCGGGGGGTGCGGTGCGCGCCTGCGCTCAATTCTTTGCTTCTTGACGTCGTGGCACGGAGCGCAAAGCGATTGCAGCTCCCCGAACCAGAACAACGCGTAGTCACCGCGATGCGGCACCTTGTGGTCGGCAACCGTTGCAGGCTGCTTCGACCAGGACGGGCACAGCTCGCAGAGCGGCTGCTGGATTAACTGCAGCGTGCGCCGACCTGATGGCCCGCGCCACGCGGCCTTGCGATACCACGCTCGCGCCGGATCGTTTTGCCGCTTTCCATCGAACCTCGCTCGCGACGCCGCTTCGGCTTCACCGGCATGCGCCGCGCAATGGGCGGACCCCACCGGCACCAGTCGGTGGCAGCCATGTGCAGCACAAGGTTTGAGGGGCAAAGGCGGTCCCGAACGAGAAGCGCCCGGCCGGGTGGATCCCGCCGGGCGCATCTGTGGATGATGTCGATGACGATGCCTTGAGACAGCCTTAGGATCAAATGAAAATCACAGCAGCTTTCCCATGCGATCGAGGGCACCTGCCAAAGCGATCACCAATGCCCTACGGTTATTGAGGTTTTCTGCCCACCCGCAGGATTCTAGAACTTCGATGATCGTCATCTGCGCGAGGCACACACGGTCGACCAGATACCGATCACGGATGCCGAAGCGGGAATCACCACCACGCTGGCTCGGGCGTATGCGACGCACCGCCAGCGCCACGCCATCGCCTATCCTCCGATGCATCGCACGCAGCCGAGATGCATCATCGAGAACCGCCGCAATGAACGCATCGACGCCGCCGCCTTTGCCCCCGCCCATGGTCTCGAGCGACATGCCGCGCATACCCGACGCCTCCATGCGCTCGGTGAGGTTTCGATAGTCGCGGGCCACTTCGACCTGCGATGGCGTGAATAGCGGCCCCTCACGCCGCGCGCGCTTCGGTCGCCGAGCTTCCATCACATCGAACACGTCAGTGACGCGCGCAGCATGAAGCCCGTGCCATCCGTCATCGACCTCGCGAAACCCGCCCGCCGCTGTCGGCTCGATCCGCTTGGGCATGAAGGCTGCAAGCGGTGCGCGAGCGGGCGCAACAGGAATGGCATCACCACATTGCGGTGGTGGGCTCGACACAGCACGGATGACCTCAGCGCGTTCAGCAGGCGTCAGCCCATTCCAGACTGCCTGCCTTGCATCGGCGTCAAGGCATCGCAGGGCGCGAAGCCGATCACGCGGAGCGTAGGCCCGAAGCACATCGACCTGGTCTGCAACGGATGGCACCTCGATCAAGCGGGGCAAACGGCGCACGACACCCATCACGCAGCCCTCCCTTCGGTCAGATCGGCGATCAGAGCATTGGCCCTCTCACGCATCGACTGGTACCAAGCCAGCCACGACAGGTCGCCCGATGAAAGCGCCAGACCTCGATCGCGATCGGCAAGCAGCATCGTGAACCGCCGCGCGTTTGCCTCTGCAGTCTGCTTCAGCTCGCGAAGCTGGAACTCGCCGGTCGGCACACCCGCATGCGCCTTCAGCCAAAGGTACAGCTCAACATGAAAGCCTTCGGCGCGCGCCCTCGCCCCTGCCGCGCTGGCCATATAGCTGGTCACCTTCGGGCTGTCGGACGGCGGCGGGCGCTGGATGGTGTTGGCGAACCCGATGACAACTGCCGGAGAAGGCCAAGCGCCGTCACGGCTCAGGATGGAAGCCACCGCCTCACGCAAAGCGACCAGATCGATCTCGCTCATATAAGCGAGCCGGGACTGAAGTTCGGCAAGCCCTGCCACGTGCTGCCACTCAGCTACCCCTCGCGGACGTTTGAGCCGCAAGACGTTCTGCAGCGGCTCCAACAGATGCAGCCTCACCCGCTCCTTGCCATCTTTCAGCGCTTGCCTGTCCATCTCTGCCCCTTTCTCAGCCCGCGGCGTCAGCCGCACTCCCCGAAGGTTGGTCACTGACCACCCGTAAGGGGTGTCATGTCTTGTCTTGTACTGTCCGTGCGTGACACCGTTCGAACCTGTCACAGTCACTGTCACGCGCTGTCACTGTGACACCCTAGCTTGTTGTTCTTGTGAAGGAATTTGCGCCACCGAACGGACGCACACCGCTGTCGAAACCAAACTCTTCGACGAGGATCTGCTTCACGTTCTCATCGGTGACGTGAAGCCCGGTCAGGTTGAAATGGCGAACCAGCCGGTTCATCACCATCGGATTTTCGAGGATCTCCCGGCCGACCTTAAGGCCCATCATCTTCTTGCGGATGCGAACCATCTTTTGCCGATCCTTGCCGGCCGTCTGCTTGGCCTTGTTTGACCGCTTCCGCTCGATCATCTCGGTCACGATGGCCAAAGTCATGGGATGACCCAGTCGCTCGAAATCGACGCCAGTCTGCGGATCCTCGACCTTCACCGTGACCCAACCTCGCAGCGCGATGTCGCGCATCTCTTCCCATTCGGCCAAGGAAGCGCACCGCGCCAGCACTGCCAGATGACGGTCTGACATCGGCAGGGTCCCGGCTGGGTCCTGGTTGATCGACACACTCCAGAGCAACATGGCGGTAAAACCCTGCGCTCTCTGACCGGTCAGAAGGATCTCGGCTAAAAACTCCGATTCCATGAACCGATGGTGGTGGAAGGGATGCCAATCATAGTTCGACAACGTCTCACCGCGCAAAAGCGGCCAGCGAATGCCAGATATGCTCGGGGCTTCACTCATTCGGCTTTTCTCCGCCCCTCGCGCTGCTTGACCACGCGCGCCTGTCGCGCAATGGCCCGCTGGTGGATCGGCTGAGACAACTGCTTTGAAAGCCGGATCAGAACCCATTCCGGATCAACACCGGCCAGCATGCAAACGTCTCGAAAATGCCGCGATGTGATCCAGCTGCGCGCCTTTTGGACCTCCATCGGGCCGTTCATTCCGGACACCGGATCATGACCGCGCAGGACAAGACCAAGCTGATCAAGCAGCAGCGCCTGCCAGAGCTTTCGGCAGGCCCTTGCGTCGATGTGCGCGAACTGGACGCTCATGCGCTCACCGTCCGCACCGCACCAGGTCCGCGCGAGAATGTGGCAGCCCTGAAATCAACCCGCGTTATCGGGCGATCGCTCAATGGCCGTGCGAGTTCGCGGGCTATGCGCTGCATAAGCCAGTCGACATCGACACCCGCTAAAGCGCAGACAAGGCGCGCATCCTCAGATCCAAACCACTCCCGCGCCCGGGCTGCTTCCAACGCCGGCACGCCAGTTTTCGACGGCCCGCGCTCAGCAAGCGCGCAGCGCAGCTGATCGACCAAAACGGCCCGCCACAGCTTGCGGCAAGCGACCGCATCCACATGGTCAAAAAGGCGCGCAGGCCTCGGGGCGCGAAAATGGGGCGGACCTGAAACGGAAATGGGAAGGCAGATCATAGAACCACCCCCATGCAAACGAGCCAGATCACAGCACACGCTGCACCAGCGCCAAGGGCGGTCGTAATATCCTCGAGCCCGCGACCAGGCTGAAGCACGATCGTCAGAAAACCAGCGTAGAACGCTAGGACAGCGCCCCCGAGAAAAACCACAACGGCGCCGATCAGCTCGAGCATGCCGAGACCTCCGTGGGTTTCCCACGCCCGACCTCACTCCAAACCGCCTCCGCACGGGCGACGGAAGCGTCGAACCATCGCGGCTCGATCTCGATACCGACAGCCGCGCGCCCAAGCCGGAGCGCCGCCTCAATGGTGGTGCCGGATCCCATGAAGGGATCGAGAACCGTGTCGCGCGGCAGCGTGCTGTTGCCGATGTAATGCTCCATCAGCGCAAGCGGCTTGGCGGTCTGATGATCATCAGCGACTGGGCGATGGGTGAACAGCTGCTGCGATCCGCAATCGTTGATCCGAAACGCCTCGCCCTTGAACATGAAAAGGGTAAACTCGCACCGCTGCATGTACCAACGATTGGGCTTGGGGTGCCGAGTGTCCCAGACCAGGAGCCGGTGAAACCGGAAGCCTGCGCGCTCCATGGCAACGCGGGCCTCTGCCTCGTGGCGGTCGTTCACCATGATGTAGGCATGCGCCCGCGCCGTCAGCGCCTCGAACACCTGCGCGGCGCATTCAAAAAACCCTACAGTGGGGAAAAGAATGCCGTCGTTGGCATAGACATCAGCAGCGAACTTGCCGCCCATCGACCCGTCACCGACCTCGCCGCGCCCGCCAGAGGTCAGCGGATAGGGCCAGTCGGTTACAAGGCAATCGGCCTGCCCGCGCAAAGAAGGCAGGATCTCGCGCGCATCGCCTCGATAGAGCGTGCAAGGCCCTACCTTATGAACGAGCGGCGACGTCATGACCGCACCCTTGAAAGCATTTCGCCCGCTGCGATCATCCTCAGTGCGCCGCGCGCGGCCTCGAGCTGCACAATAGCCTCATCGATTTCCACCAAGGCCTGCGCACGATCACCCGAACGGCCACTGGTGACTGCCGCTAGGATCGCCGCAACGGCCTCTCCGGCCTCACGCGCTATGTCACCCGCGCCCTGGCAGAGATCATCGACAGGAATCGCACCGGGCTTTCCGAGGCGTTGAGCCAACAATCGCGTCACAGGAAAGCGGCCGAGACCGTCCTCTAGCGCGATTACATCCTCGACAGTGAATGACAGCTGACCGGACGCCTTTTTCGAAAGCGTCCCCTTCGATCCGCCTTGGCCCCACCGGGCATCGAGAACTGCCGCTGCAGCGTCAAGGCAACCGTACCCAGACAGCAGCGCGCGCATTGCAGAGCGAACCTGGTCACGCATGGACAACCTCGTTTCCTGTGAAGGCGGTCTGAGCGCTGCTATCGACTGAAGCGCCGGACAAAGAAAAAAGGCACCATTGCCCGCGAAGCTGCAGAATGCTCTGAAGTCCGATCAAGGTCATGCAGCGTCTGCCTCCGGTTGGTCGGCATCGCTGTCTTGCTGATCGTTAATCGCTTGAAGTTGTTGCCAAGTTAGTTCGTGGCCGAGTTCTGCCGCCGCGTTGATGATTTGGACGAACCGCGCAGGAGGTATCCGTCGACCCTTAGCAAACCAGGGCCCGACGGTACCTAAAGGCTCACCAATGTGGCGAGCCATTGCGGCCTTTGAGGGCCATACGTGGCCCAGCGACCATGAGGAGGCGATCTGTGTCATGCGTCAATTCCATGCATAACGCACGGATACTTGTCAATGCATCATGCAAAGGCGTTGTTGCGTGCATGATGGGCCGAAGCCAAATCGCCGAACGACTGGCTGAAGCTCGCGAGCTGGCGGGCTTTGCGAGCGCCCGAGAGGCTGCGCTTGCATTGGGTTTTGCCGAGTCGACTTACAATCAACACGAGAACGGCACGCGCGGCATCAAAATGGACGTCGCGCGAAGATACGCAGATGCGTTCGATGTTCCGGTCGAATGGCTACTGCATGGTACAGGCGGTGAATTTATCGGCGGCAGTAAGTATCAAAACTTACGAACAAACTATGAAGAAAATCCAGACGTTGAGCCTTTTGTACCGCACGACCCAAAAGGTAGAAGCCTGATCCGACAGATCGCAAAGGTCATGTGCCCCCACTCAGATCGGCAAGCCTATTTGTTAGCGAGACGCACGCGAAGCGATCTTCTCGTAGCAAGAGGCGATGTCCTAGTCCTAGAGCTCACAAACGAATTGATCGAAGGTGACACTGTATTGGTGCAAGTGCTTGACGACAAAGGGCTTGCAGAAGCGCAGCTAAGGCTTTTCGTCGGTGGTCTCTTGATCGGCGCACCAGATGTCGAAAAGCGCGCCCTACCACCTGACCCTGGTCAAGTAAACGTTCGCGGTCGTGTTGTGGCCTCCCTGCGGGGACTTCACACTGCCTAGTTGGCAAGCCGCAGATCGACGAGTTGAAATTCTTCAGTACCGCGCGGTCGAATTGCTTGGCACACGTAACTGGTTCTAATAATAGCCGAAAAAGAATTCGCGGCATCGACATACGACGAAACCTCATAAGTCCTTTGATCTGGTAGCCGCACTACACGCTCAGCGCTTCTTGGGTGCTCCGCCGTGCTTGGCGCGATAAGGACAGCCTCGATAGCGTCTCGACAAAACCTTACCGCTGCTAGTTGCCGAGCGACCTCACGATCGGCCGCGCGCGAGGCGAGCATATCGTCTGATTGATCTCCGTCTCGTTCGGTTAGCGCCCAAAGCACGAAAACTGCAAATGCAGCAATGGCCGCGCCGACTTTCCAGTCACGCATGGTGGTGTCGGCATCCCTTTTTTTCATGCTCGCATCTCCCAGTTCAGACGACCCGTAAAGCCTTAAATCGCAGCGCGATTCGCAACAAGCGGCAGTCTGACAGGCGCATTTTGCACGCTTCGCGTATAGATCGATGCATTACGCATTGACACATTCCCATGCAAAATGCACAGTCCGGCCCTGTGAACGCCACGGAGGTCGTGATGAGCGCAAATCAACTGTTCCAACCCTCAGCCAAGCCTCAGCCCGGTAAGCTCAACCATTTTTTCATGGTCTGCCGGGTGCCTCGCACGCAGTGGTCCGTAACGGAGCCCAAGCACCGGTACCCGACCCGCGCAGACGCTGAGACAGCGGCTCGCAATTTGGCACGCCAGACCGGTGAAAGCTTTGTCATCCTTGAGACCGTCGCGGTGGTGACACCCGCCCCCGATCCAACCGCGAAAGGCCTGCTATGACCTGCGCGCACCTTACTTCGATCCCAACCAACCCGGCGAACCTGCGCCGCATCGTGACCGATCCGGACGAGTCCCGCCCGGTTCAGCGTCTTGCCTGGGCGGCGCTCAAGTCCGCGCGAGGCCAGCCAATTTTTCAGACACGGCTGGCGGCGCTTGCGCTTGGCCGCGACCCAGCTGCGCCGGCCAAGGCTTACACGCTCGAGGCAACCGACGCATCCGATCTACCGGCTGCGCTGATCGAGCTTCTGCGCAAAGCAGTTGCCGAGAACGCCACGAGGCGCCCGCCCGGGATCGCGCCTGGTACCGGCGGAGACGCAGCATGAAAGCGATCGCTCAACGCTTCGCGCTGTTCGACCCGAGCGGCGAACCGATCCTGAATGCTGTCGGGATCTGGACAGACATCGAGCTCGTGCGAACCTACGCGGGCACAGTCTACGGCCATGACGGCTCATGGCAGGCTTGCGCGGATGCCGGGTACAAGATCAGGCGGGTTGCCATCACTGAAGCCGAGCCTCCAGCCGAGCCCGACGATGTAGCACTGTTGCGCGCCGCGCGCCGCATTTTAATGCGCGGGCACAGGGATGCTGAGGTTGTTGCCTTGGCACTTTGCACGGTCGACCGTCTCGATCGCGATCCGAAAATGCTCGCGCTATCTGCGCAGATCCGTGGCGCGGCCCATGCCGCGACCGAATGGGTTGCCGGATGACCGCCCACGCGCGCCAAGTCGAATTGACGCCGCAAAACGTGGCGGACGTCAGCATGGCAGCGACCCTGCACTGGCTGATCATCCAGCTGGTTGCGCAAGGCCACAGCCTCGCCGCGGCAGAGGCAGCCCTTACGCGTGGCGTTCTGACCGAGGCCACCGCGCTGCGAGAGGCGGGCCTCAAATGAGTTTCCGGGGGCATCTCTTCCTGTCGAGACCGGCGCAGCCTGCGCTGGAACCTGCCGCCCCCGTACCTGTCCGGGCGTTTGCGCCCAAGCAATCGCCCGGACCTTTTCTGACACCTCGCGCGGCCCTCCCCCGCCGAGGTTACCGCGGGCTGGGCCCCCTCCTCCTCCCGGCCCGGCCCGCGGATCCTAGACAGAAAGGATGATGCTATGATCATTGATGATCGAACACGCGCCGAGCTTCGAAAGCTTGCGCGACAGGGAAAGCTGATCGACGAGGCATTCAAGGCCTATCAGCGCAAATGCCACGCAACCGCGACGTCTGATCAGATCGGTGAGCTGCGGCGCTGCTTTTTTGCCGGAGCCGCTGAACTGGTCGCGCTGCTTACCGCCGGGGCTGACACGACCAGCGCCGACGAGGTCAGCGCAGAGGAGGAGGCCATGGTTTTTGCGGTCTTCACCGAGGTGACAAGGTTCCACGATCGCACTCTAGGCCTAGCGTTCAGTAAACCGCGGGGGCAGGCATGACCCACCGCGTCCAGAAACCCCGCATCTGCGCCACCGCGAGCTGCGCGCGCTTTCTCACGCCGCGCTCACAGCACGACACATGCCCGTCCTGCCGAGGTGAAACGTCCGCCCCGCCGCCGCCGCGCCTGCCGCGCCCCGGCACCCGCTCCCTGCGCGTGACCTACGCTGCCTCTCACAGCGGTGTCGCGCCGAGCGTCACAATCACCCTGCCCCTCGAACCTTGGAACACGCCATGACCCTACCCGCCGACACGATTTTCGTTCCGCTCGCCAGCCTGTTTCTGCACGACCTGAACCCGCGCCAGACCGTCGCCGAGGCCGAGATCGAGGATCTGGCCACATGCCTCTCGATGAACGGGCTGATCCAGAACCTGGTCGGGCTGCGTGACGGCAAGGCCAAGAAGATCGGCATTGTCGCGGGCGGACGCCGTTTGCGCGCGCTGCAGCTGCTGGCCAAGCGCGGCGAACCTTTGGGTGGATTTACTGACTGGAAGGACGCCATCCCCGTCCGCATTACGACTGACCACGACGAGGCCCTGCGCTGGTCAGGCGCCGAGAACGAAGCGCGCGCAGCCCTCCATCCCGCCGATGAGGTGCGGCTCTATCGCGGGCTGCGCGACAAGGCGCTCAGCCCCGCCGCTATCGCCCGCGCCCATGCCGTCAGCGAACTGCACGTCCGCCGCCGCCTGCGCCTCGCCGACCTGCCCGACCCGGTGATCGAGGCGCTGCGCGCGGGCGAGATCACGCTGGACATTGCCCAGGCGATGACAGTGGGCGCGGACGAGGCTGCTATCCTGTCGATCCTCGACCAGACTCGGGGCAAGGACATTTCCGCCCGCGCCGTGCGCGAGGCCCTGACCCGCGACGCGGTGCGCGGCAATGACCGGCGCGCAAAATTCGTAGGCATCGACGCATACGAGGCCGCAGGAGGCCGCCTGACCCGCGATCTGTTCGCCGAGGATCACGCGCTGCACGACCAAGAGCTGCTCGACCGCCTGTTTGCCGAAAAGCTCGACGCCGAGGCCGAATTCTTCAAGGCCGAGGAGGGATGGCTGGACGTGCGGCCAATCTACGACCGCGCGCATGTGCCCTATGACGTTACCGTCAAGCTGCACCGCCTCTACCCGACACCGGTGGAACTCCCCGAGGCCGACGCGGAAGAGCTCGCCCGTCTGACCGACATGGACCCAGACAGTCTAACGCAGGCCGAACAATCGCGGATCGCCGAATTGGAGAAGCGCCGCGAGGGTGACTACACCGACGAGGATCGCGAGACGGGCATCGCCTTCGTCTACGTCAGCCATCAGGGCCGGCTGGTCGTCGAACGCGCCTACACCGAACGCGCGCCGAAACCTGCGCGAGCCGAGCGCAGCGATATCAACGCAGACACCGACGCGCCCGAGGAAAAGGGCCTGAGCCAAGCGCTGCGCATGGATCTTGCGGCGATCCGCACCGCCGCGCTGCAGTCGGCGCTGATCGACCCCGACAACCTCGACCTGGTCTTTGCCCTGATCACAGCCGAGCTTGACGTTGCAGGCTACCACCGCCTCGCCCACGTCAACTTGAACGAACCGAACACACGGCCCAGCATCGACGAGGCGCTGACCCTCCCCGATGCGATCGCGGAGATCGGCGTTCACGGCACGGCACCGGGCGACCCGGCGCGCATTTCGGCATTGCTCGAAGACCCGAAGTTCCTTCGCCAGCTTCAGACGGCGCTGGTCCGCACGATCAGCGCGCGCCCCGACAACTACGGCCGCTGGGTCGAAAAGGAGGCTGGAGCCGAAATCCGCGCCCATTGGCGGCCCACGCTCGCGAACTTCTGGTCCCGCGTCCCGGGCCCCTACCTCGATCGCACCCTGCGCACGGTCCTGCCCGACCGCATCGGCCTGCACGACGATGTGGCGGCGATGAAAAAGGCAGACAAAGCGGCAGAGCTCGACCGCTTGTTCCGCCTGGATCCCGAAACTGTCGACGCCCTGAAGCTCACCCCGGACGAGATCGCGGCGATCGCGACATGGCTGCCGGAGGAGATGAAGTGATCTGCGGCCGGGGCATGACCATCACCCTGCCCGCTGGGTTCGCGATCAAGCTGCGCCACTGGGGCCGCGTCAACGCTGGCCCGATCTGGGCGACATTCACAACGCGCAAGAAAGGGAGGGCCGGGTGATGGCTGACCGACCGATCATATTCAGCGCGCCGATGGTGCGGGCCTTACTCGACGGGAGAAAGACCCAGACGCGGCGGGTGTTGCCAAACCAACCGCCGGAACCCGCGACCCTTCAGGGCTGGGACATTTCCGGCAACCGACGCTTTGCGCATTTCTGGCACGATCTGGGCGACGGCTGCATCGAGGTGCATGGTTCGCGCCTTTTTGCGTGGCGCGGCGACCGCCTGTGGGTGCAAGAGGATTGGCGCACAGTGTCTTCGCTTGACCTCTACAAGCCCGCACAGATGCGCGAGATGGCCCACGAAGCAGGATACCGGCAAGCGTGGGCACCGATCACGTATCTGGCCGACGGCCAGCGCAAAAACTGGGAAAGCGGCGATGATGCGGGCCGCCGCCGGTGGTCCCGTCACATGATCCGCGAACTTTCCCGCCTTACCCTGACCGTCACAGATGTAAGGGTGCAGCGATTGCAGGAGATCAGCGAGGCGGGCGCGAAAGCCGAAGGCGCGGCGTTCCATGATGGTCGCGGCATAGGTCACAGCGGCTGGCGTCATGACCTGTCAGACGTTCACGCCGATGCGCGATCATCTTTCGCCCGTCTTTGGAACAGTCTCCACGGCCCCGACGCATGGGATGCAAACCCGTGGGTGGCCGCAATCAGCTTCGACGTTCACCGCTGCAATATCGACCAGATGCCGGGGAGGGATGGGTGATGTTCCACGTCATTCGTGTGCCATCTTGGGGCCTGACCGCTGCCCGCGCCGAATACTACGGCTATCGCTGGGGGCTGCATTTAGGCCCTTGGCTCGTTTTTGTCATGCCGGGGAGGGCCGGGTGATGGCTGGATACATGGGGAAAACAAGCGCGGCCATGCTTGCGCTGGCTGGATTGCGCGCGGGCCTTTTTGACGAGCCGCGCCAATACCCCGCCCCACGCAAGGTAGAGACCTGCAACCTCACGCCCGAGGAAATAGCGGTGCGCGACCGCCCCATGAGCCGCCAGGAGCGGCGGCAGATCGAGCGCTTGAAGAAGAAAGGGAGGGTCGGTTGATGCTGCCACTCCGCATATCAAACGCCACCCGGATCCTCGCCGAGACGCAGGACGAATACTTCGCCCTTGCGATCCGCGACGAGGTCGAGGACGGGATCCCGATTATGACCAGCGTGTGGGAACCAACACCGGCCGAGCTTGCTATGCTGAACGCTGGCGGCGCGGTGCGCCTCACCATCTGCGGCACTATCCACCCGCCGGTGATGCTGGCAACCCAACCCGCGCCAGACGAAAAGGGTTGACCAAATGACCGACAAAAACACCGACCTGACTTTTGTCGACCAAGTCGAGATCTCGAAGCGACTGCAAAAGATCGCCCGCCTGATCGACAAGCAACTTGCCAAGGCAACCGGCGGCAAGCGGGTGCCGTTCAGCCTCTACACTTGGGGCGGGCACCGCGCGCAGTACGTCTCGAACGTCGCCCGCGACGACGCGAAAGTGGCGATGCAGGAATGCCTCGACCGCTGGAGCGAACACCAAGACCCGCCGCCCCATGAGTTTCAAGGCTGACCCGCCCCGCACAGGAATAGGAGAGAGACGGATGGACAGCTTTCTTGGCACAATATTGGCCACGATCCTGCTTTTGGCCGCGATGTTTCCGCACGAAGCAGGCCAGCGCTTAGGAACATTCATTGCGGCTATCGAACGGGCGGCAGACTGACCCATGCCCGCCCCGTCGCCCTCCCCTGCCATGCTGAAAGCCGCCGCCGCCGTCGCGCGGGATACGGGGTGCGTTGTCGAAATCGACAAAGCTACGGGCAACGTCCGAATCCTTCCCCCCGCCGAAAAACCGGCGCAGGCTGCGACGGAGCCTAAGCCGTGGTGAGGGATGATATGCGCGTTGATCTTCCGGGCCTGACCCGGCATCGCCGCCCGAGCGGGGCGTGGAAATACCGCGTCCGCGCTGAACACGACCGCGAGCGGCGTGTCACGCTACCCTGTGGCCCGGAACACCCAGAGTTTACACGCTGCTATGCCGAGGCCCGTCGAGGCGTCACGCCGAAACTGGAAGCCCCCGACCTGATCCCGCGCAGCTTTGCGTGGCTGGTCCGTCGATATGAGGAACACATGGCCGAGGCCGTGAAGGCCGGGGCGATGGATGCCGCAACGGAGCGCCAGCGCAGCGCCTTCTATGCCCGCCTCCTGCCCGCTCACGGCCAAAAGCACATGGCCATGCCGACGGCAAAGGTGATCGAGATTCGCGACGGCCTCGCCGCTACCCCCGGCGCTGCCGACAACATGGTCAAGGCGCTATCCGCACTCTACCGATGGGCCGCTGAACGCGGGCTGGTCGATGCAAACCCGGCCAAGGGCGTGGCGCGGCTGATCCGCCAGCATCGCGGCGCGGTCCCGTGGTCGGTCGAGGATCTGCAACGGTTCCGCGACCGACACCCCAAAGGGACGATGGCCCACCTCGCCCTTACGCTGTTCACCTTCACGGCCTGCCGGATCGGTGACGCGCCGCTGCTTGGCCGCATGAACGAGCGCCGCGACGGGGCCGTGACGTGGCTGGAATGGGAACCCGGAAAGAAGGGGTCCAAGCCCGTAAGCATCCCGATCCTGCCGCCCCTGGCCGAAGCCATCGCCGCGCAGAAGGTGGCAGGCCCGACCTACCTCCTGAACGCCCACGGCCAGCCCTTCGCGTCCAGCGCCGCTTTTGGCAACTGGTTCCGCGACCGGGTGCGCGAGGCGGGGCTTGAGGATCGCAGCGCCCACGGCATCCGCAAGGCGGCGGGCGAATTGATGGCGCTGCAAGGGGCCACGCAATACCACATCATGGCGGTCCACGGTCATGGTCAGGCGCGCACGTCCGAGGTGTACACTCAGGGCGTGAACCGGCGCAGGCTGGCTGCCGAGGCGATGGAGAAACTGCGGGGAATGGCTTGGTGAAGCGCGTGCCATGACAGAGCCGCCCACAAACTTTTTGCAGAGACAGGAAAACCCCGATGGCTGACACTAGACCCGCAAACTGCCGCTTTCGATTGAAAGACGAGGGCAAACCCTATGGTCGGTCAAGCTGCGCCGCTTGCAGGCAAAGCATTTTCACGGGGCTTTCCAATAGCTGCGCGCAGCAAACTGCCGACATGATCCCGCGCGCACAGGCAGAGGCTGAAAAGCAACTGGCCGTCGCGGCGGCGCTGCGGGAGGCGGCGGAGTGCTGCACTGTGGAGTTGCGCAACACGGCTATGCTGTCGTCCAAGCCGCCTCAATCTTCGGCTGCGTGGGACGCACGAAACGCCATCCTCGCCCTCCTACCCAACGCAGGGGCGGCGCTGGACCGGGCGCTGGCAGACGCTGAAGCGCGCGGGATGGACCGGTCGGCAGATATCGCCAAAGAAATTGCGGATCAATTTTTGGGCTACATGAGCCGTATCGAGCGGGCCATCCGCTCCGAAGCCGCCGGCATACGCGCACAGGGAGAAGCGGAATGACTCGGACAAAGATTGACCGCAAGAGCGTGGATGACGCGCTTGCTGAACTTGAGGATTTGGTGCAGTGCCGTTGCACGGAGGGTTTCAAGTCTCGCGGGCTTCACGATCCTAACTGCCAGTGCGACAGCGCCAATGCTTTGGCCACGGTTCGCGACGCACTTAAGGCACAGACCTCCCGAGCGGATGATCTGGCTGAGAGGCTGGCCGAGCAAAAAGATTGGGCAGGGTTTTTGACAGACGATCTATATGCGTCTCAAGCGAACGAAGCTGATCTATCCAAGAAATTGGAGAGTGCTGTGGCGACAGAGCGGAAGCGCTGTATAAAAGCTGTTGAGGAGGCATTTCCAGGCAGCCTTTACGCGAGCAACCGAACTCGCTGCCTCGCCGCCATCCGCGCACCGAATAAAGAATGAAAGACCCATGTCTGCCGCGAGATGTGCCGTTGAAGCGAGTCCCATCGCATCATAACCCATTGATCTGTATAAAGCGCAAATGGGACTCGGTAGCCGCGTTTTCCCCTGTAAAACAAGGAAGTCTAGTAGTCCCTCCGGGCCTACCAGTATGACTTAAGTGCCTGTGTTTCGGAGGGGGCAACTCTGCCAAAAGGGGCGTTTTCGCGAGTCTTTTCCGGGGTACTTTCCGCCACCCCCGCGCAACTCCTTGATTTTGCACGCAACGCTTGATGGCGAACGGAGACAGCAGAGCCATGCTCCCAGTGAGCGCCAGCTCTTCCAACCCGAGCTGGACAGGATTGACAGGAATGCCAGCCCCATGCTTCCTCACCGCATGGAACGCATTCAGCTCATAGGCATGTCTCTCTGACGATCGCCACTCGGACCAAGGTCCGGGTCATGGCACCCTGCTGACCGAGACGGCCTTCCATAATGTTACCTGTTTTTCTGAGAAATGGTGCCCCGCGCGTGCTCGCGGCGCTGGCCAATGTGCCAAGCGTCTTTGCACGCCACCTGTCGATAGGCTGCCCCTGCCCGCGTTGAACCCGCGGTCCGGTCCCACCTGACATGCACTTTTCGAGGAACGCGCCAGCCGTGAGACCGGCAGCGCAGAGGATATCCCTATGCCCAAACCCTTCGACTTCGCCCCCGGCTTGCGCCGGCCGGCCACTCCGACGAACGAGATCGAGAAACGCCTCGGTCGTTTCCTAGCCGATCTGCGGCGCCGCAAGGCCGCCGATGCTGATGCGGAAGCCATGCTCGACCCGGTTTCTGCCTCTGACTGGGACCGCATCGCCCGCCGCGCGCGCAAGCTGCATGAGGCGCAACGCAAGGTGCAGACAAACCCAAACCTCAAGAAGGAGGACTGGGAGCAGCTGAGTGCCGTCTTCGAGGGCATCAGCCTGCAGGGCCCCGCGACAGAGCATCATGCCAACGAGATCGCGGCAGACCTCTTGGAAGAGATGCCGTGGATGCGGCAGGCTATCGAGCACATCTGGCGCGACATGCGGCGGGCCGCCGCGCGGGGTTATGGGCTGCGGTTCCGGCCGATCCTGCTCGACGGGCCGCCCTCGGTCGGCAAGACGCATCTGGCACGGAGCCTCGCGCGATTGTGCCGTGTGCCAGAGGTCTCAATCGACATCGGCGCGGGCAGCGACGGGTTCCGGCTGGTCGGATCGACGCGGAACTGGGGCCGTTCAACACCGGGTCGGGTCGTGGAAACCGTCCTCGCGCATCGGGTGGCGAACCCGGTTGTCTTCGTCGACGAGGTGGAAAAGGCTGGTGTCATGCAGATGACCGGTGGTGCCAGCACCTCCGTGATCACCGCGCTTCTGGGCATGATCGAACCCAGTTCAGCCAGCCGGTGGGAGTGCCCGTATCTCGCCGTCAAATTCGACCTGAGCCGGGTGAACTGGATCCTCGCGTCGAACGACATCCGCTTGATGTCGCGTCCGCTGCTCAGCCGGTGTCGGGTGGTCTTCCTCCGCGAATTGACCCGATGCGAGCTGTTCGAGTTTGCCGAACGTCAGATCCGCAAGCGCGGACTGGACGACGGCGCGCTGGAGAACGTTGCCGCCCTGATGCAGGCCATGCCCGACGGTCACCTCGATCTGTGTCTGCGCGGTGTCCTGAGGATCATCGACGATCTGGAGGCGTTGGGGGAGTTCCCGCCGCTCAGCTAGGGCGTTGGCCTATACAGAAGACGAGGGCAGGTCAGGCCTGCCTGGCGCGCCCTTGATATTGATCCCTACGGCGGCAGCCGGCCCATAGCGGCCGTTGGCCCATACTCTCTCGCGCTGTGATGCAGCAGGCGAAAGCTGACGCTCGGGAGATAGGCAATACTATCCTGCGCCCTACTGATCGTGACCTGAGCCCCGACTCTCATCTAGCTTTTCGGAGAGTCTGCGGGTTGATTTCTGGGGCTACCGGCGCGCATTTCCAGCCCCTTCCTTGCCATGAACTCGGCTGGCGGGATGTTCCCGAGGCCGGAGTGTTGCGGTGGTGGTTGTAGTTGTATTGCCAGGCACGGATCTTCTCCCGGGCCTCGCCGAGCGTCGAGAACAGGGTCTCGCTCAACAGCTCGTCACGGAGCCGGCCGTTGATGGGGAAGACGGCCCCGCTCCTGAGAAGGGACCGTATACTGGTCCTGGTTTGCAGAAGGAGCATTCCCATGAACCCAGCCAGCGTGGGCCTTGATCTGGCCAAGAACGTGTTTCACGTCCATGTCGCCGACGCGGCCGGCAGAACGCTCGGCAGCAAGCGGCTTACGCGTCGTGAGCTTCTACCTTTCTTCGAGTCGTTGCCCTCTTGTCTGATAGGCATCGAGGCGTGTGCGACTGCCCACAACTGGGCCCGTCAGTTGCAGAGGCTCGGCCATGACGTGCGCCTCATTCCTCCAGGTTACGTAAAACCCTTCGTGCGGCGGGGGGCGAAGAACGATGCCACTGATGCGGCCGCCATTTGTGAAGCGGTGACCCGCCCCAACATGCGCTTTGTCCCGATCAAATCGCGCGAAGATCAGGCATTCCTGATGCTGCACAGAGCCCGAGGGCTTCTGGTCCGACAGAGAACGATGGCAGCTTGTGCATTCCGAGCGCATTTGGCCGAATATGGAGTTATCGTCTCACAGGGTAGGCACCGGGTCGATGCCCTCGTCGCAAAGCTGGACGAGATACGAGAGGACCTACCGGACGATGCCTGCTTCGCTTTGGATGCTCTCGTAGGGCAACTGGATGCGCTGAATCAGCAGATCGATGCGATCGACATCCGGTTAGCGGAGATCCACAAAACCAATTCGATCTGTCGCTTGCTTGCGACCATACCGGGGATCGGGCCGATTACCGCAACGGCCTTTGCCGCGACTATCCCGGACCCGTCGGCGTTTCGATCAGGGCGGGAGTTTGCTGCCTGGCTTGGACTGACGCCGCGACAAAACTCATCGGGGGGTAAACACAGGCTTGGTGGCATCACCAAACAAGGTGACAGGTACCTTCGCCATCTGCTGGTCCTTGGAGCGCGCACTGTGGTCCGGTATCCAAAGGCCCGCTCCCGCGTAGATGGTCCGTGGATAGAGGCTTTGCTCGAACGGCGCCGCCCCATGGTCGTTGCTGTCGCTGTCGCAAACAAGCTGGCGCGGACGATATGGGCGATGCTCTCCAGCGGAGAAGTGTTCCGGAACGCACAGTAGTGATGGAACGATAAACTAAGGAACAATGAGATGGCACAAGTGCAATAACAGCGTGATGGCAAATCGGCAAAGCTGAGGATCGAGAAAGCCCGAAGAGCTTTAAGCGCGCCCAAGCGCGTCCCGTTGATGAGGCCTCGATCCGCGGACACCATCAGGGCCAGCAGTCATGTATAAGGCTGCGCAAACAGGCCGAATACATGAACGCACCTGCCTACGAAGAGCACGTTCAAAGCACTTGCGCCTGCGGGGCCGTCTATACATGAAGCTCTCGACGAAGCCGTTCTACATGGGTTTGCCCGGGGCGATGTAATGCCATGCAACACCGATCCGTTGACACCATGACAGGACCGCCATGGAGGTCAATTCCGTGCCGTTGTCGCTGACCACCATGACCGGGCGCCCTCGCCGGACGATCACGGCATCAAGTTCACGGACAACGCGGTGCCCCGACAGCGACATGTCCGCCACCAGTGCCAAGCATTCGCGGCTGTAGTCGTCGACCACGGCCAGCACACGGAACCGGCGCCCATCCGTCAGCGCGACGCTCACGAAGTCTAGGCTCCAACGGATGTTGGGCGCGTCCGGCAGCAGGATCGGCCGACGCGTGCCGAGCGCTCGCTGCTGCCCGCCCCTGCGGCGCACCTAGAGCTCCTCTTTTCAGTAGAGCCGTCTGAGCTTCTTGAGGTTCATCACGATCCCCTGCCGCTCGACCATGACATGGAAGGCCTGGTACCCAAAGCGCCGGCGCTCGGCGGCCACATGATTCAAGATCGCATTGTCGAGCATCGTCTCGGCTAGCAGCATCTTCAGCTTAGCATTCTCGTCCTCGTGCGTCTTCCTGGTCGCCACAGCATACCGTGCAGATAGCGGCTCAGTCTTGGCTGCAGAGGCCGCACCCGCGCTTCTTTCCGGGATCACGTCCAATCCGACGCGTCCTGCGCGGTCCGAAGGCTACCTCGACGAACTGATGGGATTGCTGAAGGGTGCAATCTTGGCGTTGGCCTAAGGTTTGGTGACGAAAGATCATCTGTAGTGTGGGCTGCTGGAATAGCTTAGCATTTCTACGACATTGCAACGGTTACGCTTGCACCAAGCAAATTGTGTGACAAAGCAATCAATATCTGTCGTTGTTGCGTCGCCGGATCCGCATCTCATGTCGACGCGTCAACTTTAGGTGCCGCAAAATTGATATCCTCAGTCACGTTGAGGCGCGCATCTTGTGAGTGGATAATTACTTGGTTTTTGCCAGATTTCTTTGCGCTGTGCAGGGCAGTGTCTGCCTGGTGGAATGCAGTTGAGAAGGGCAGAGGTTTTTCTGCCCAAACTGCACCGATGCTTACCGTTAATGAGTTGGAAATACTTGGATGCCTAAACTCTAAAATTTGCTTCTGGATTGCACGCAGCTTCAGCGAGGTTTCATTAAAACTCATGCCTGCTGAGCAGAACATGAACTCATCTCCACCAAAACGACCCGCGAGGCAGTTTTTGGATATGTTCTTCTTAACTATTCTGGACAAAGCGACAAGAATTTGATCGCCAACCACGTGGCCGTAGGTGTCGTTGATGTTCTTGAAGTTATCTATATCCAAGACGACAAAAGAGACCTTTGAATTATGGGATGAGCCCAAAAGAAGGCTGTAAGCTTGGTCAAAAGCCCTGCGATTTAAAAGGCCAGTTAGCGGATCAAAAGAAGCTTGCCGCACCAAGTGATTTTCGCGATCCTGCTGATCTTGAAAATACTTGAGAAAGTTTCCTAAAACGAGACTTCCGATGATGTTGATAAAGACCAACACGGGGATCGCGTTCAGGAAGACACCAGTCCAATATTCCCTCGGGAGAAGGAAGGTGGAAATGTATGAAACGCTTATTGCGAGGCCAAGGAGGGCAAACTGTGTATGTCTGTTCCATTTACCTTCCACATAATGCCGCCAAGCCAGGCCGCAGCAGCCAGCAACAAACAATGAGAAAATGCAAACATAGGCCGTCGGCGCTGCCTCAAGATATCTCGTAAGGGCTGCAATTGTGAATGTGATAAGGCCCGCGACAGGCCCAAACACAGCAGCGGCGCACCCAACAAAAAGATTACGAGGATCAATCTGCAGGCTATTTACATGCATGATCGGCTGCGCGGACATGAGAGCAGCGCCGACCCCTAGAATACAACCGAACGCAACATTCTGGATCAAGCCACGACTCATTGATTTATAAGCAAAAATACTTGCAACCGCAATCAATGACATCAGGCCAGCGAGGTTGAGTGCCGATAAAAAGTATTGGATATAATTCTGATCGGCCATCTCTTCTTTCTTGCATTCTGCGCGGGTGTCCCTCCACCAACTGTAACGTCGCTCCAGTTTCTCCTTCTGTCAACAAATACAGTGCGCAACCGGCTCTATTTCACCAATCGGGTGAGGGATTCGCCGGCGAACCCAGAGTGTTAGTTGGGATGCGTGAACAGACGCGCGTCCACAATTTACAAAGCCGGGATCAAGCCGGCCTATAACGGATCGGACCCGGAAATCACGCCGCGAATGCTCTGGCGATAAATCCTTTGGGCTTACGTGCGCTGGTATTATCGAAAGTCGCCCTTAGCACCGCCACAATGTCCGCTCAAAGCGTCCGGAGGTAGGCAAGGCTCATCGGGCGGTCGTGGCCGCATCCGCACAGGACGGCATGGAGCGCATCACCGAGCGCGCCTTTCAGGGGCAAAGGGACGGCGACGCAGTTCAGTTTATGCGAACTGTACCTTGTTGCCTTCGCACTGGGCTATCTCTCAAGGCCCTTCGGCGGCCTGGCAAGTATTGTTTCGCCCACGCGCCTTAGCCTCGTACAGCGCAGCATCTACACGCTTGAGCAACTCGTCATGCTTTTCGCCAATGTGAGGTGTGCCGACCCCAACTGATACCGTGACCCCTCCAACAGCCGGAAGCTCAGTGGTCGCTACAGCGACACGGATTCTGTCAGCGAGCAGCGGCGGCCGGATGGAAGAAACATCGGTGAATATGACGAGAAACTCCTCGCCACCCCACCGAATTACATGGTCGTTCAAGCGAACCGTCTTCAGGATGGTATTGGCAACTGATCTGATCACGTCATCGCCAACGCTGTGACCGTAGGTGTCGTTGATCGACTTGAAATGATCGATGTCTATCGAGGCAACGGCTATGGGGGATGTTTTGAGGACCTTGCCTTGGATCAAAGATTTAAGCAGCTCTTCTCCATGACCCCGGTTAAAGAGCCCGGTCAGAGCATCTGTCTTGGCTTCTTTCGACAGATTCTCTTCTCGCTCAATGTGATTGGAAATATCTTTGCCCACGAGAATGAGGTCTTGGGCACCGGTCGCCTCGTTGCTGACCGGACGCACACTGTGATCGATAAAAATGCTGGAACCTGACGACCCTCGATGTTCCAAGACGACGCGCCAGCCGACGCCGTTATTACCTTCTTTGCCGTTCTCATGTAGTGCTACGCGCAACTGCGCAACCGACATGGTCTGTACAAGGATTGAGGTGAGGTTCTGCCCTACGTGACAGTCGAATAGGTTACGCGCCGCTAAGTTGCAAAAGCCAATTTCGAGGCCTTCATTGGTCATCAGGATCGGATCAGGAATGACCTGCAGCACCTCTTCCAAGAGAAGGTTTCTGCCTTGTGAGGCGCGAAGCTCCGACAAATCGGTTTGAACAGAAACATAGTTTACAATCTCACCGATGTCATTTCGAATGGCGCTGATGTTCCAACGCACAAAATATCGTTCGCCACCCTTTTTGTAATTGAACGTTTGGCCTTCGAAAAAGCTACCACGTTCCAGGCACAACTTTAGCTCGTCGATAACCGCTTGGTCAGTGTCCGGCCCCTGCAGATGCGTCAACGGACGCCCTAAGAGCTCGTCGAGAGTGTAGCCTGTCATGCCAAGAAAGGCAGGGTTGGCATATTGAACCGCATAATGATCCGCCTTCGAACCGGACGTGATCACCACAGCGTTCCACATCTGGTCGACGACGGCATACAATACCTCTGGTCGCAAATGCACCTTGGTCATGTGCCTCTCCAGATTTGCCATGGTGAGATCTTCAGCTAAGACGCTTAAAGCCGCAGATGTTGCGCGAAGGAGTCAAATATTTGGAAGTGAACATCACTATGGCTAACGGGATTTTTCGCATCGGCGTATAGCCGGCCGCGACGAATTTAAGGGCCGTAGCTCAGCACTGCTTATGACACTTTTTCGTTTTTTGATACAGCTAATGTTCAGAATTTTCGGGCGAAGCATTTGGCCATGATCAAAAGTTGTCGGAACCAGCAACGCCCGCTTTACTTGCCGCAGGTTCATATTGCAGATAGCCTCTCGCTAACGAGGGTCAGACCATGATGAATAGCTTAAGAGCTGCCGCTTTTCTCAGCTTGGTGGTGGGCAGCATTTCGGGCCTCGCCGTCGGGATTTACCAATTCCAGCGGGTATTCGCAGCTAACGTCGCGGAAGTGCGGCGCGACGCCCTGCTTGCTGTCGATACCGTCGAACTGTTGGTCCAGAATATACGCTTGGCGGTTACGACCGTCGCAGCAAATATTGATCCTGATGATCTCGCCGGCAGTGCAGAAGTGTTCTGGCAGTCCGTGAAGCAGGAATGGCCTAGGCTTAGGACGATGCTCGTAATCGACCCATCCGGTTCCATCGTTGCAGATCTTGGCCGGGACGGCGCGGCGGTAGGAACGGATGTTTCGTTCCGGGACTATTTCTTGGAAGTGATCTCGGGGCGCGAAACCGTTTATTACGTGGATGCGCCGATCATCTCGACTTTTGACGACCGATGGATTCTGCCCGTCAGCGCCCCCGTATTGGATGAAAACCTCGGTGGACAAGGCGTCGTAACGGCAAGCGTTGAGGAAAGTTATTTCGATCCTACCGGGTGGCAAAGCCTCGGACAGGGTAGCCAAGTTTATCTGGTGTCGATGGAGACGGGTGGTGTAGCCGCTCTCCAGCCTGATATGCCCTTGCTTGGATCTGGCGAGAGCGCTGACGCTGCAGTTTTGGAGGCAATGAGGGGACCGGAGGGCCGATTGGCTATCCCGGGTCAGACAGCCTTCGGAAGCGTCGCTAGCTTCGGCAGTCTTGGCGTCATCGTTTCGCGGCCATCCATGGCCATTAGGGACTTAGCGATCAGATCCGGAGCGATCAGGGGACTTCTTGTTGCAGCCGCCGCCGCCTTTTTCGCGATGGCTATTTTCCGGGGAAAGGTGGTTCTGGATCGATTGCGGCGCGATGAAGAACGATTTCGTAATTTGGAAGCACAACAACGACTTGCCACGAGTGCGGCTCAAATTGGAATGTGGCGCCTAGACCTTGGAGATCAGTCTCTTGTCTGGGATGCAACGATGTACCAGCAATATCAGATCGCACCTGAGGATTTTGGCGGAAATTTTGAAGCTTGGCGTAGTAAAATTCACCCAGAGGATGCGACTAGGTTCTCGTCTAAACTTGAGGCCGCAATAAAATCCGAGCAAGACTTCAGCGACCAGTTCCGTATTTTGACGCCAACGGGAGATGAGCGCACGATTCTAGCAATGGCCACTATAACTCCAAGCTCGGACGCACAGGCGAAATCACTCACGGGCGTCAGTCTCAACGTGACAAGAACTGTAGCCAACGAGAAGGCTCTCAGGACTGCGTTGAAGCGCATCGAGAAGGATGCATCGATTGACCAGCTAACAGGTATTGGGAACCGGCGTGGATTTTTGCAACATACTCGGCGCTTGCAGAATAAAATACCAATCGAAGAAACGATTGCAGTCATATTGCTAGATATCGACGAGTTCAAATCAATTAACGATGTTTTTGGTCATGTCGGTGGGGATTATCTGCTTACTGTATTGGCCAAGCGCGTGGAATCGTTTCTTGGCGCAGACGATTATATTGGGCGACTTGGTGGCGACGAGTTTTCAGTCATTCTAAGCGGATCAAGAGTGGCGGAAAGGGCGGTGAATATAAGCAATCTTATTCTGGAGTCGTGCCGGAACCCGCTCTCATTTGACGAAAGGACAATACGGTACACTGCGAGTATCGGGGTGGCTTTGGGCCCTCTATCTTCCGCCGTTCGGCTTTTGGAGGATGCAGATATCGCACTTTACGAAGCAAAAAGAGCGGGTCGCAACAGACTGCAATTGTTCAATCCTAAATTGCGGGCTCGTTCTGAAGACAGAAAGCATCTTTCTGATGACCTGAGGGTGGCTATCAGCAGGTCTCAGATAGGTATACGCCTACAGCCGCAAGTTTGTACACGAACCGGTTCGTTAGGTGGCGCAGAGGTTTTGGTGCGGTGGTGGCATCCGTTAAAGGGCGAGCTTTCTCCAGACCAATTTCTACCTCTCGCTGCTGATATGGGTCTTCTATCAGAAATAGATGCTATTGTGATGGCAAAAGCCTTTGAGGCTGTGAAAATCCTTGAGGAACACGGTATCTACTTGCCAAGCATTTCGCTAAACACAAGTTTAGAACGCCTAATTTCTCCTAAATTGATTACGGATGTTAGATCTTACTCAAGCTACTCTGGAACAGTAATATTTGAGTTGTTGGAAATCACAGACTTTAGTCTGGTGGAGCAACAGGTTTTGGGTCATATTTCCAAGCTGAGAAATATGGGTATATGTTTTGCAGTCGATGACTTTGGATCAGGCCATGCGTCACTAACAGCGCTTATAGCGCTCAAGCCAGATTTTGTTAAAATTGACAAGCGCATCGTTATTGAAGAAACTTCAGATGGAAATAGCCAATCTCCATTCTTGTTGGCCATTGTGGATTTGTGTGAGCGTTTAAATATTAAAGTAATCGCGGAGGGTGTTGAGACAGCTCAAAGCGCCGAAATATTATCTAATTTAGAAATTGAATTTCTTCAGGGCTACTACCACGGTCGTCCAGCTACAGTAGAAGAATTTATTGACTGGGTTCTATCATGCAGGCCTCAGTGACGGTAGGGAAGTGTTTGTAAACCCGTGCATGATTTGATTTTTAGAGAATAAGAGAGCAAGTATACGTACGGTCAGTCTTTCTTGGATTTTCTTCTTGCTCCAGCATATGTCAAGCCGGCTTCAGAGTTTTGCTATTGCACTTCATTCTTTGCGTTAGTCTTGTGACGCTTAGGCCAGTGTTTTTTGATCGTTCACGACAATGAGTTTTGAAGTAAAGCTAGTCGCTGGGGTCAGGACCCATGAATCCGCTTGAAGCCGCCCCGGCTCAGTGGTTCAGGCTTCCAAGCACAGGGGGTATAATGAGCGGGCATTTTTGGCTGACAGATGAACGGATTCCTCGCAAAACTGACATTGGCCTAAACTGCAACGACCGTCAGCTTTTCGTCCGACGCGAGGACAACGCCCCCGGGGTCGTGATAACCTGCCTCCATCGGCAAGACCGAAGAAGGGTGGGCACGGTGGACAGGAGGTAGTCCCATGTCCGTCGAACTTCTTCCCATCCTTCGTCCGACCCGAGTTCCCTGGAACAAGGGCCGCATCATTGGCCAGAAACGCCCGCTTATGCCGAAGCATGTTTGGTCCATCCGCGTCCGTCTCGAGATGGCAGGCAACGCGCGCGACCTCGCGCTGTTCAACTTGGCAGTGGATAGCAAACTGCGCGGTTGCGACCTCGTCGGCCTCAAGGTGCGGGATGTCTTCGCCGCCGGGCGTGTCAAGGAGCTGACCTCGATGATCCAGAGCAAGACCGGCAAGCCGGTCCGGTTCGAGATCACCGAGACGACGAGGGTTTCCCTCGAGCGCTGGATCGGTGACCCGGAGATGATCGGTCGCGAGTTGCTGTGGCCCAGCCGGATCCACGGCAGCCCGCATCTGTCCACGCGATAGTATGCCCGGATAGTACGCGGCTGGGTTACGTCTCTGGGCCTGGAACCGAGCGCCTACGGCACGCATTCCATGCGGCGCACCAAGGTCGCGCAAATCTACAAGAAGACCGGCAACCTGCGCGCGGTCCAGCTGCTGCTGGGACATACGAAGTTGGACAGCACGGTGCGCTACCTCGGTGTCGACATCGAGGATGCCTTGGCGCTCTCGGGGGGGGATCGACCTCTGAGGCAAACGCGGCCGGTGCGAGCTGGCCGCGCTCGTCGCCCAAGGTGGCATTGGCCTTGACACAATAGGTTTTGTAGCCTAAAGCTACATCATGAAGCAGATCAGCTACACGAAGTCCGCGATCCGGGCTTTGCGCCGGATGCCCGCCAACACGGCCAAGTTGATCCGGTCCAAGATCGAAGCCTACGCGACGGACCCGGCCTCACAGATCAATAACGTGAGGTCCCTCAAAGGGCGAGAAGGGATCCGGCTGCGGGTCGGCGACTGGCGTGTGATCATGGATGACCAGGGCAATGTCCTAGCGGTTCTCGATATTGGCCCACGCGGTGGCGTCTATGACTGAAAGGGACTGACATGAACGAGATGGTGACGATCCCGCGCGAGGAATACGATCGCTTGCGGGCCGCAGCCGAGGATCTGGCCGATCTGCAGAGCCATGACCGGGCAAAGGCTGCCTTGGCGGCAGGGGCCGAGGAACTGATCCCTGCTGCTTACGCGAATCGGTTGCTCGGCGGGGAAAACCCGCTGCGCGTCTACCGGGACCTGCGCGGCCTGACTCAAGCCACACTGGCCGAAAGGGCCGGGGTCAACCGCGTCACTGTCGCCGAGATCGAGACCGGCCGGAAGCAGGGTTCGGTCGCCAGCTTGCGCGCCCTGGCGGGCGCGCTCGACGTCACGCTGGACGATCTGATGGAGTAATCGGCCCTGAGCTGCCGTTCGGGACCACCGCAATCAAGGGCAGCATTGTATCCTCGCTGTCCAAGAACGCGATCAGACTGCGGCCGCTGTCGACGGTGATCCACGCTGCTACGCAACTTGGGCTATCACGAAATTGGCGCGACGGAGTCGGTCGATTGCATTTTGGGCGCCTCAGATCGACATAGCCTCCGTCTACGGAGCCCTATGCCGCACCCTTCCATGTCTCGAGCGTGACGTAGACGACGGCCTCGTCGGCGCTGACCATGACGTCGCCGTCGTTGATATTCACCTGAAGCTTCATCGCGCGGCGGGCGAGTTTCGAAAGGGCGGCCGCTTCCGTTTCGGAGAAAGCGATCACCTCGAGATTGTCGAAACGTGAGGTGCCGGTCCCGACCTTGTCCCACCAGGCCTGCGCGACCCTGCCGCCGTAGGCGTAGACGATAACCCTCGCGGCCTTGCCGCAGGACTTGCGAATGACCTTCTCGCTCGGAAGGCCGAGCGCCACCCACAGATCGATTTCGCCGCTCAGGCTTTTTTGCCAGATGTCGGGCTCGTCATCCGTCGACAATCCCTTTGTCATTTCCAGATGCTCGTGCGCATTCAGAGCAAAGGCCACGAGGCGCAACATCAGCCGTTCTTCCGTCTCGGACGGATGTTTGGCCACGGTCAGCTTGTGGGTCTCGTAGTAGTGGCGGTCCATATCCGCGACCGACAGCTCGATTTTATAAATGGTGGCATTCTGCGCCATGGCTTGCCCAAACCTCAAAGGAAGAGGAGGCCTATCCGGTCCGTCGATCCTTGGGAAGACAATATGGCGTCGCCCCGACACATCCCTGTTTTAGGGAAGCCGTCGGGGTCGGCCTGCAGGATGCTCCGGATTCTTCTCCGTCGTGACCGCGGCCGGCGGCACCGACGAAGGCGCGGCAGGGACGTCGTGTTCCCTCCCGGCGACACGTGCAGCCCGCGAATGGGCTTGTGTCCTCCCCGCGCTGGGACCATGACCGCAGGTATGAGCCATTTTCCCGAGCAGCCCACGGCATCGGCGGCCGCCCTCGGCTGGTGCCCCTATTTCGAGGACCAGCTGGCACCCGACGAAGCCCATCTTCTGAAGATGCGCGTCGCAACGGTCCACCGGACCAGGCTGACCGCCCGATCCTCAACCGGAACCGTCCGGCTGCGTCTGGCCGAAGCGGCGCAGACCGCAGGCTTCGCTGTCGGCGATTGGGTTCTGGTGGACCCGGAGAGCTATGTTCTTTACCGCCGGCTGGACAGGCGGACCCTGCTCCAGCGGCATGGCGGGGGCAGGCAGGTTCCCCAACTCATCGCGGCGAACGTGGACACGCTCTTTATCGTTACATCTTGCAACGACGACTTCAGCCCGGCTCGGCTCGAACGGTATCTGGCGCTTGCGAACGAGGCGGGGACGACCCCGGTGGTGGTCCTGACCAAGATCGATCGGACGCACGATGCCGAAGGATACCTTCGGCAGACAGAGGCCCTTCAACGCGGGCTGGCCGTGGTCATGCTGAACGCAAAGGCGCCCGAAGCGGCGCGGACGCTGGCGCCCTGGTGCGGCGCCGGCCAGACAGCCGCCTTCGTCGGGTCCTCGGGCGTGGGAAAATCCACGCTGCTTAACACGCTCGCGGGTCGGTCGGGCGAGCACGCACAGGCCACGGGCCCCGTGCGCGAGGCAGACGCGAAAGGCCGTCACACGACGACGGCGCGCTCGCTCCATGAAACCGTGACCGGCGGCTGGGTGATCGACACGCCCGGCATGCGTTCGCTCACTGTCGGCGGTGTCTCCGCCGGGCTTGACGAACTGTTTGCGGAGATCGTCGACCTCGCCCCACGCTGCCGCTTCCGGGACTGCACGCATGCCCACGAACCCGGCTGCGCGGTAAGAGCTGCCGTCGAGGCGGGAAAGCTCGATTCAGCGCGCCTTGACCGGTGGCGCAAGCTTTCCGAGGAAAATCGAAACAACACCGCCGTTCGGACGGGTCCCCGCGGCAACCGGATTCTTAAGATGCCGGGACAAGGCCGCTGAGGGGTTCGGCCATGAGCATACATTCGCAGTTTGCAGGATCTGCATCGTGCGGTTTCCCGAAGTGGACGGTCATTTCCAGGCGTAACGCGGTGCTTTGCAATGCGCGGGAAACCCGCTTCGGTCTGCATCGCGCATCTGGAATGACAGACGCGCGGCACGGGGAAGGCACTCAATCGGCTTCGAGGCTTGTCTTCGGCAGGGGCAGCGCGGTGCTGGTCCTCACTTTCTCCAATGCGAACAGAGAGTTCACACTGCGCAACCTGATCCGAGACGTAAGTGTGTCGTAGAATGCGTCAAAGGCCGACATGTCGGGCACGACCACCCGCAGCATGAAGTCATGGGTTCCGGCGAGCCGATAGATATCGCGCACGGGGCCGAGCGTCTCGACGATCGCGAGGAAGCTGGCGCGCCAATCGGCTGTATGGTCCAAGGCTTCCACCATCACAAAGATGGTCAGCGACAGCCCGAGGGCATCGGGATCCAGCAGCGCCACACGGCCACGGATGACGCCAGCCGCCTCATGCTTCTGGATGCGCTTCCAGCAGGGCGTCTGTGACAGGCCCACCTGATCGGCGATGCGGGCAACCGGGATGGTCGCGTCGTGCTGAAGAAGATCGAGGATCTTCAGGTCGATCCGGTCGAATGTCATCGCGCCCCCTCTCTGGCGGTTGCTGTCGCCCCTCGAGTCAGGATCAGGATGCCACATTTCTTCTAAATGTCGATCTTCTTTATCGTCTTTTTGGGTTCATGCTCGCATCGTCCCCGAAAGCTGATAATGTTGATCTTGTCAGTCGCAGTATCGAGAGCCACAGCCGGCCCATGATCACCCACAAGACCAAATACGCGCTCAAAGCACTTATGGTGCTGGCCGATGAAAAGGCAGGCGATGCCGAGGCCCTGCGTATCGAGGAGATCGCGGAACGCTCGGGCGCGCCGAAACGGTTTCTCGAACACATCCTGCTCGATCTGAAGCGCGCCGGTCTGATCGGCAGTCGTAGGGGCCGAAAGGGCGGATACGAGATGATCAAGGAGCCAAGGCGCGTCTCGCTGGCCGAAGTCTTGCGCCTGATCGACGGCCCGATGGCCCCGCTGCCCTGCCTGTCGCGCAGGGCCTATCAGCGCTGCGAGGATTGCACGGATGAACAGACCTGCCGGGTGCGCGCCGTCTTTGGCAGTTTCTACGCCACTTACATCCTGATGATCGAATCTCTCACCGTCGCGGATCTGCAGAAGGACGCGCGGCCGCTGGAAGGCTTCAGTCTGCCGGAACCTGCCGCCGGAGAATGATGTTCCAAAATCACGACTGAAAAGAGCGTGATTATTCCTTTGCTAATCACGATCAAGTCTGTCGATATTTACGCGTCAGGCGGCTTTGGCGACACGTCTCCGGAAAGGGCCATCCTTTCCGCAGCGCCGCCCAGTCGACCTGACACCAGAATTCGACAGGGATCGGCAAAGGACAGGTCATGTATCGCAGCATCCGGATAAGCGGGCCTAGGCTCGCTAAGAGCATCTTCTTCCGAAGTCTCGGCGAAAGAGGGAACAAGATCGACGCGGGCCATACGCGTCCGTGGGGGCATCTGATCACGGTCGCTTGGCCCAATGCAGACGGTAGCTATCATCACGCACTCCGCACGGTCTTGTCTGCCGGGCATCTGCATGCGCGGCTGCTGGCTGCCACCGGAGCGCTTGGCCTGACCTTCGCAGGCACGGTCCCCGTGGCGGCGCAGGAAGGCGTAGAGATCCTCAACGTTTCCTATGACCCCACGCGCGAGTTCTACCGGGAGTACAACGAACTCTTCAACGCGTGGTGGACGGCGCAGGGCAACGCACCGGTCACCATCCAGCAGTCCCATGGCGGCGCAGGTGCGCAGGCGCGGGCGGTGATCGACGGGCTGGAGGCGACGGTGGTGACGCTGGCGCTCTCGGCGGACATCGACCAGATCGCCGAGCGCACGGGGCGCATCCCGGCCGATTGGCAATCGCGCCTGCCGCAGAATTCCGCGCCCTATACCTCGACCATCGTCTTCCTCGTGCGCCAAGGCAATCCGCGAGGGATCGAGGATTGGGATGATTTGGTGGCCGAAGGCGTGCAGGTCATTACGCCCAACCCCAAGACCTCGGGCGGCGCACGGTGGAACTTCCTCGCCGCCTGGGCCTATGCGGAGCGGAGCGGCCTCGATCCGGCCGGGTTCGTGGGCGCGATGTACCGGAATGTCCCAGTTCTCGACACCGGCGCGCGCGGATCGACCACGACCTTCACCCAGCGGGGCATCGGCGATGTGCTGCTCGCGTGGGAGAACGAGGCATTTCTCGCGCTCGCCGAACTGGGCGAGGACGCCTTCGACATCGTCGTCCCCTCGGTCTCGATTCTGGCTGAACCGCCTGTGACGCTGGTCGACGGCAACATCACGTCCGACGCGCAGCGTACGGCTGCCGAGGCCTATCTTCAGCATCTCTACAGCCCCGAGGCGCAGGCGCTGGCACTCAGCCACTACTATCGCGCTTGGGACACGTCACTGGCCGCGCCCGACGACGTCGCGCGGTTTCCGGACCTCGAGCTTGTCACCATCGCCGATTTCGGCGGTTGGGCGGTGGTACAGCCCGAGTATTTCGGCGAAGGCGGCATCTTCGACCAGATCTACGAGGAATAAGACATGAGGGTGGGCATTTTGCGCTCGCCCTCACCCCTTCCGGGGTTTGGGCTGAGTTTCGGGATCATGACGGCAATTCTGTCCATCGTGGTCCTTCTTCCCATCGGGGCGCTTCTGGGCCGTGGGCTGATGATCGGCCCGGCCGACCTGTGGGACATGCTGAATTCCCGCCGGATCTGGTCGGCACTGACCCTGTCGTTCAGCGCCGCGCTCATCGCGTCGCTCTTTAACCTCGTCTTCGGGCTGATGCTTGCTTGGGTGCTGGTGCGCTACCGGTTTTGGGGCCGCCGTTTTATCGACGCGGCGGTGGACCTGCCGTTCGCGCTGCCCACGGCGGTGGCCGGGATTGCGCTGACGGCGCTCTATGCGCCCAACGGCGTGTTCGGGCAGGCGCTGGCACCATTCGGTCTTCAGGTCGCCTATACCGAGGTGGGGATCTGGGTTGCGCTCGTCTTCATCGGCTTGCCCTTCGTGGTGCGCACCGTCCAGCCGGTGATCGAAGAGCTGGAGCGCGACCTCGAGGAAGTCAGCGCTACGCTCGGCGCCCGCCGTGCCTATACGCTCCGCCGGGTCATCTTGCCCACGCTCACGCCTGCCCTGCTGACCGGCTTTGCGCTCGCGCTGGCGCGGTCGGTCGGCGAATACGGCTCGGTCATCTTCATTGCGGGCAACATCCCGAACATCACAGAAATCGCGCCGCTGCTGATCGTGATCCGGCTCGAGGAATACAACTACGACGCCGCGGCCGCGATCGGGATCGCCATGCTGGTCATCTCCTTTGCCATGCTGCTTGTCATCAACGCCATCCAGACCTGGAGCAGACGGAGGATCGGTCTTGCCTGACATCACCTTGTCCCGCCCGGTGCCCGTCACCACCGAAGCGCCGCTCATTCGCGGCCTGCTGATCGGCGTGGCCCTGATCTTCGTCGCGCTCTTCCTCTTCGCGCCCCTTGTCACCGTCTTTGTCGAGGCGCTGCGGCAAGGCTGGGTTGCAGCCCTCGACGCGCTCCGTTTACCCGATGCGCTGGCCGCGATCCGCATGACGCTGACCATCGCGGCCATCGCCGTGCCGATCAATGCCGCCTTCGGCATCGCGGCGGCCTGGGCGATCACCAAGTTCGACTTTCCAAGCAAGGCGTTCCTCATCACCCTGATCGACCTGCCGTTTTCGGTCTCGCCGGTCGTGGCGGGCCTGATGCTGGTGTTGCTCTTCGGCGCAAACTCCACGCTGGGCGGCTGGCTGATCGCTAACGACATGCCTATCGTCTTTGCCTTCCCCGGCATCTTGCTGGCGACGCTGTTTGTCACCTTCCCCTTCGTCGCGCGCGAATTGATCCCGGTAATGATCGAACAGGGACGGGCCGAGGAAGAGGCCGCGCTGACGCTCGGCGCCTCGGGCTGGCGCATCTTCTTCACCGTCACCCTGCCGAACATCCGCTGGGCGCTGCTTTATGGCGTGCTCCTGTGCAACGCGCGCGCCATGGGCGAATTCGGGGCCGTCGCCGTCGTTTCGGGTAAGATCCGGGGCGAGACGGCAACCATGCCCACGATGGTCGAGATGTTCTACAACGAATACCTCTCGGTCGCAGCTTTCACGCTGGCCGCCGTGCTGGCGATGCTGGCGCTTCTGACGCTTCTCCTGAAATCCCTGCTCGAATGGCGCCATGCGGACCTGCTGGCAGCCACGCGACGTCATTGAGAAAGGATACGGACATGAACATCGAGATCGAGGAACTGGCTAAGGAATTCGGCACCACGCGGGCGCTGCATCCGGTATCGCTTCCCATCCCCTCGGGCGCTCTTGTGGCGCTGCTTGGGCCCTCCGGATCGGGCAAGACCACACTGTTGCGTATCCTCGGCGGGCTCGAATTCCCGACCTCGGGCCGGGTGCTCTTCGGCGGGCAGGATGCGACAGGCCTGAGCGTGCAGGAGCGTCGAGCGGGCTTCGTCTTCCAGTCCTACGCTCTCTTCAAGCACATGACTGTGTTCGAAAACATCGCCTATGGCTTGCGCGCCCGCCCCCGCAAGGAACGCCCGCCCGAAGCCGAGATCGGGCGTCGCGTACAGCGTCTTCTGGATCTGATCCAGTTGCCCGATATAGGTGCGCGCTATCCAAATCAACTTTCGGGCGGCCAGCGGCAGCGCGTGGCGCTGGCCCGCGCGCTCGCCATCGAGCCCCGGATGCTCTTGCTCGATGAACCCTTCGGCGCGCTCGACGCCAAGGTTCGCAAGGAGTTGCGGCAGGGCTTGCGCGAGATCCACGACCGCACAGGCCTGACCACGGTCTTCGTCACCCACGATCAGGAGGAGGCGATGGAACTGGCCGATCTGGTCGTCGTGATGTCGATGGGCCGCATCGAGCAGGTGGGCAAACCGGCCGACATCCGCGCGCGGCCCGCGACCGATTTCGTGCGCGATTTCACGGCGGCCTGACGGTCGCTTGCGTCGTCATCATCACGCTCGGGATCGCGTTGGGCAGCTGCCAAAATCGCTCGCAATTTCCGCGGCACTGTACAACTGGCAAGAACTCCAACGCAGACATCGGCCGCCGCCGTTCGGCTCGTTGAACGTCTGATTACTTGTTCAAGACGCGAAGTCTGGGCTGGAGAGCGAATATGATGAACGACCGTACCGCCCATTGCGGACGGTCATGCAGGGTGAGGAATGTCGACGGGCGGGGCGTGCCGGACAGTCGGACCAATCCGAGTGCTGTGCCCTAGTTCCAGAAAGCGTCCCTTCGAGTGACGGGATCGGATCATCGTCAAGTCTAGGTGTTTAAGCAGTTTTTTGCTCCGTCCACGAGATCATTCATGGATGCAGATGCTAGCCTAAGATGGCCGACGACCCTCCATTTGCTAGCTTTGCATCATTGTGGAACATGCAGACCTCGACAATGGTGAGCCGCCTTTTCTCTGCGATCTGGGCTCTAGCCTTGGCCAAGTCAGTACTTCCTTCCAATATCCCGCGCAGGGCCTTGCGTTTTTCACATTGCCGAAGTGCTGCGGCAGAGACTTCAGTCTTCTCCTGAAGATGGCTGAATACTAACGCGTGAGACGTACCGCCTTCGTGGCGGTTTTTTCTTGTTCGCATAGAAAGCCAAATGGAAAAGAAATTGGCCGCCATGGTGACAGACTAGGCCGCCGACCTAAAAAGGATCATTGTAATTATTGGATAATTTTTGGTCCTCGTGGCAGAGATGGTGACACCGGAACACCCGCTACCCGGGGCCGACAGAATTCCAATCAGTCCCGGCAGAAATGTCCAACCACCGCGCGGGATTGGGGCAAGCCCTGCGACCCCGTTCAGGACGGCTTGGTAGGGGCAAATTGTTCTGAATAGACGCGATAGGCGCTGCCGTTCACCTTTTTTGCCGCGTAAAGCGCGCGATCTGCTCGTTCCAGCAGGCTCTGGGCATCGGATGCGTCCTGGGGATAGAAGGAAATGCCGATGCTGGCATGGATGGAGGTCCGGGTACCGCCGATGTCCACCGGGCGCGTCACCTCCTCGATCAGACCGGTGACCTTTCTGGCATGGTCGAACCGGTTTCCCAGATGATTGACCAAAACGGCAAATTCATCTCCGCCCCAACGCGCGATCACATCCGCCTTTCTGAAGTAGGATTTCAGCTTTGCTGCGACATGTTTCAGGGCCTGGTCGCCCGCCGCGTGCCCCTGCGTGTCGTTGATCCGCTTGAGACCATCCATATCGATCAGCATGAGCATGAGATTTCCACCGTAACTGTCGATGGTCTTGATCGACCTTTCCAGGCTTTCGGAAAACGCGGCCCGGTTCCCCACCCCCGTCAGCGGATCTGTCAGGGCAAGCACGCTCAGTTTCAATTCGGCAGTCTTTTGATCGGTAATGTCTTGCGCGATTCCCTGAATTCCGGCCTTTTGTCCATGACTGTCGAGGATCACCTCTCCGCGCAGCTTCAGCCAGCCAGAGGTTCCATCGTATTTCACCGTTTCGAGATCCAGCTCGTAGGGGACGCCTTCCTCGATGGTACGTGAAATCTCGGCCATGAGGCTTTGCCAGCTCTCCTCCGTAAAGAGCTTGCGATGCTCTTCGAAGGAGGGAACCTCCATCGAGGGCTCCAGACCGTAGATTTCGTACAGACCCTTGGACCACCAGACCTCGTTCGTTTCGAGGTCGAGCCGCCAACTCCCCATCTTGGCGATCATTTGGGCCTGATTGAGATGATCTTCGATCAGGGAAAGCTGGCGCGCCTGCTGTTCCAGCAAGTCGCGTTGATGTTTGATCTGTTTTTGCACGTCGTATTGAAACGTCACGTCGCGCTGCACGGAAACCCAATAATGGACCCAACCAGCCTCGTCTGCCACCGGCAGGATGCTGAGGTCGACAACAAAACGGCTGCCGTCCTTCTTGTAATTGACCAGCTGTTCGCGGATCGGCTTCCACTGCCTGAGATTTTCGCCCATCCGCCGGATCGCAGCCATGTCGGAGTCCGGTCCCTGCAGGATACGCGGCGTTTTTCCGATCAAGTCTTCATTGCTATATCCGGAATGGTCCAAAAACGCCTTGTTCGCAAAGACAATCCGTGGACCGGGTTGATCGAGAGGCTCCGCCTCCGTGATCAATATGGCATCCATTGTGTGTCGGTGGATTGCCTCAAGGACATCGTCGAGCCGCATCCGCAGCGCTCCTCGCAAGGTAAGGCTTGCAGAAGGCAAATACTCAATGCCGAATCGCTACAGATGCCTGACGCTGACAGGTTCCACTCTGCTGCTCAAGAAAGAATTCATAAAATCCCGATACTTGGAAAAACGCTAAAGGAGCGGTGCGCAGCAATCAAAACGCCAACTTGGCCAGGGCAGATCTTTTGGGGGACTTGCCGTTCGTCCGCTCCGGCGTGCCCGACCCTCGCGGCTCGGGCCACGCACGGTCAGCGCGGAAGCACAAGGTCCACCCGCAAGCCGCCCATGTCGGCGCTTTCCCCCAAGGACAGGGTGCCACCGTGGCGCTGCGCGATGTCACGCGCGATGGCAAGGCCAAGACCAACGCCCGACCCCTTGTCCTGGTTGCGCGCCGCATCGAGCCTCGCGAAAGGTTTGAGCGCCTCGGCGCGGCGTTCGGGCGGAATGCCCGGGCCGTCATCCTCGACGGTGAAGCGGATCGCGCGGTCGATCAGGACGACGGTCAGCCGCGCCCGCCCGCCATAGCGCAGCGCATTGGACACCAGGTTGGACAGGCATCGCTTGACCGCCTGCGGGCGCAGCATCACGAGACCGGATTGCGCGGGGGCGACCAGATCCACCTGCCCGCCCAGACGCCCGGCATCCTCGGCGATCTGACGGCCAAGCGCCACGGGATCCGTCGCGGTCGGATCGTCCAGCGCCTCGGCCCTCGCGAAATCGAGGAAGGTTTCCAGAAGCGCCTCCATCTCCTCCACGTCGCGCTTGAGCGCCGCGATCTCGGGGTCGGGGTCGAGCATGGACAGGCCCAGCTTCATCCGCGTCAGCGGCGTCCGAAGGTCATGGCTGACACCCGACAGCATCAGGGTGCGCTGGTCGATCATCGCCTCGATCCGCTCGCGCATATCGAGAAAGGCCCGCCCCGCGCTGCGAACTTCGGTCGCGCCGGAGGGGCGGTATTCGACAAGCTGCCCCTTGCCGAAAGCCTCCGACGCCTGAGCGAGCCGCCGGATCGGCTTGAGCTGGTTGCGCAGAAAAATATAGGCCACCCAGGTCATGAAGAGGCCGAAGAACACCATCAGCACCAGCAATTGATGCGGATTGGACGCCGACAGCCGACGCCGGGACACCGACAGCGCGACAACCTCTTCGCCCGCCTGCACGATCACGGCGGGAAAGCGTTCGTCGGTCACCAGATCGACGGCGATCAATCCCGGCAGATCGCGGCGCAGGACCCGCGTCGCCTCGGCCCCGGTCAGGTCGTAGAACAGGCGCCGGTCGACCGGAACGCCCGGTGGCGGCGGTGCGATGCCGATTTCCAGCGCCGCCGCCAAGTCCTCGGCCGGGTCCCCATCGGCGATCCGGGCTCGCACAAGGTCGAGATCGAGCACCAGCGACGTGGTCATCTGCGCCGCAACGTCCCGGAAATAGCGTTGCAGGATCTGCCCCGAAACGACAATCTGCAAGGTGACGACCGGCACAAGCAGGATAAGCGCGGCCCGGCCATAAAGGCCCCGCGGCAGAACCCTTTTGAGCCAGCCGAAATCCATGGGGCCAGATAATCAGGCGGACGGGACGATGGAAAGCGAAAGCGGCGTGATCGTTCTGGAACCCGGCGTGCGGCGGCTGACCGCGCCGAACCCTTCCCCGATGACCTATCGCGGCACCAACACCTATCTTCTGGGCGAGGCGGAGGTCGCTGTGATCGACCCCGGCCCCGACCACCCGGGCCACATGCAGGCCATTCTCGCAGCCGTGCCGCCGGGCGCGCGGATCGGCGCGATCCTTGTCACGCATTCGCATCGTGACCATTCCCCGCTTGCACGCCCCCTTTCGCAGATCACGGGCGCGCCTGTTCTTGCGGCGGGGCCCTCCGATTGGGGGCGTAGCGCGGTTATGGCCGAACTGGCGGCCAACGGCCGCATCGGCGGTGGCGAAGGGGTGGACCTCGATTTCGCACCCGACGAACGCCTTGCCGAGGGCGATAGCCTCGCAGGCGGCTGGGGCGAGATCGGCGTGCTGGAAACGCCCGGGCACATGGCCAATCACCTGAGCTTTTCGTGGAACGGGGCGCTGTTCACCGGGGATCACGTCATGGGCTGGTCAACGTCGCTGGTCTCACCACCCGATGGCGACATGGGGGCCTTCATGGCATCGTGCCGACGCCTCGCCGGGCGCGAAGACCGGGTCTATTACCCGGGCCATGGCGATCCAGTGGCGACACCGCGAGAGCGCATCGCCGAACTGATCGCCCACCGGGAGGGCCGCGAGGCACAGATCCTCGCCGCGTTGTCCGAGACTGGCGCCGCAACCGCCAGCGGATTGGCCGCCCGTCTCTACACCGACCTCGCCCCGGCCCTGCTGCCCGCCGCGGAGCGTAATGTCTTGGCGCATCTTCTTGATCTTGCGCATAGAAACCAGATCACAGCGCTGGACGATCCCGGCCCGGGGGCGCATTTCGCGCCAAGATGAAATCGCGGACGATTTTTCCCCTCCCCCCTCTGGACGCTGGGAATCCGACTTGCTATATGCGCCCTCAGTTCCGGCGTAGCTCAGCGGTAGAGCAGTTGACTGTTAATCAATTGGTCGTAGGTTCGATCCCTACCGCCGGAGCCAATCTCACCGCATTTTGTTGAAGACCAGCAAGGCTTGTCCGATGGGCGCGGCGGGTGTTCGCTTTGCTGAGCCCTGTCAGCGGCCGCGCAGCGCGTGGAGCCAAGCGAGGCTATCTTCGGTCGCGCCCGCGACCTTGTATTCGGCCCCGAGGGGCCGCGCCCAGCCGAGGGCCACGATCTCGGCGAAAATCGGGGCGTAGTCTAGGCTGCCATGGTCCGGTGCCCCGCGGTCGGGAACGGAGGCGAACTGGATATGGCCGATCAGCGGCCAGAGCGCGCGCAGGCGGGCGACCACGTCGCCTTCGGTCCGACCGACATGATAGCAATCGAACATCAAGCGCAGGTTCGGCGCAGCGATTTCTGTGATGATCTCTGCTGCCTGCTCGGTCCGGTTCAGGAAATAGCCCGGCGCATCCCAAGGGTTCAACGGCTCGATCAAGATGATCCGGTCGTGGCCGGCCTCTGCACAGGCATAGCGCAGGTTGTCCAGGAAGGTCTGGCGCGCCGCCTCCCCCTCGGTCCGGCCCGCCATGACATGGACGGCACCCGCGCCGACGGCCCTTGCATAGGCCAGGGCCTCGTCGATGGCGGAACGCGCCTCTTTCTCGCGCCCGGGAAGTGCGGCAAGACCGTTCTCCCCGGCTGGCACATCGCCGCGCCTTGTGTTCAGGCCCAACACGGGCAAGCCGGTCTCGAGCAGCGCCGCCCTGACGTTGGCGGGATCGACGTCGTATGGCCAATGAAACTCCACCGCGTCAAAGCCCGCGGCCTTGGCCGCCCGGATCGCATCGGGCAACGCCAGTTCGGTCCAGAGAAAGCCGAGATTTGCGGAAAACAGGGTCATTCATCCCACTCCACGTCGAAGCGCGTGACGACCGCGCGCACTTGGGCCGCAGTCAGCATCCGGGGCGAGGTGCCGCGCAAGAGCAGCGCCAGTTTCGCCGTCGCCTCAAGCTCCTCGATCGCGTTGCAGGCGGCAACCACGTCCCGCGCCGCCACCACCGGGCCGTGATTGGCCAAAAGCACCGCGCTGCGCTTGCCCGCCAGACCGCGCACGGCATCCCCCATCGCCGGATCGCCCGGCACGAAAAAGGGCAAAAGCTTCACCTTCCCAAGCTGCATGATCGCATAGGGCGTGAGCGGAGGCAGGACATTGTCGGGGTCGGTTTCGGACAGCATCGAGAGCGCAACCGAATGGGTGCCGTGCAAATGCACGACGGCCCCCGCCGTGCTGCGCGTGTCGTAAAAGGCACTGTGAAGCGGCATTTCCTTGGTTGGCGGATCGCCCCCGATCAGGCGGCCCAGCGCGTCAAAGCGGCTGAGCCGCGCGGGATCGAGCCTGCCGAAACTGGTGCCCGTGGGCGATACCAGAAGGCCGCCATCCTCGGTCCGGGCGGAAATGTTGCCGGTGCTGCCATGGGTCAGACCGCGATCGAAGAGCGACTTCGCCAAGTCGCAGATCTGCTCGCGGAGTGCGGTCTCGCTCATGGCCGCCCCTGTAGGCGTGCATCGGCCTTTTCAAAGAAATCAACCGCCCCGAAATTCCCCGATTTCAGCGCCACCACCAGATCAGGGCCTGCGCGCAATGCGGGTACACCGGGATCGATCTCGGGCCCGATGTCGAGCGTGCCAAGCTGCAATCCCTCCACCACTGCGCCCGAGGTTTCGCCGCCCGCCGTGATCAGGCGGGTGATGCCGCCTGCGACAAGGCGGCGGGCGATCTCGGCAAAGGCGGCCTCCAGCGTTTCGGCGGCGCGGGCGCGGCCATGGCGCTCCTGCACGCGGGCGACCTCGGCCGGGTCGGCGGAGCTGTAGGCCAGCGGCAGACCCTCCTGAGCCAGGATCCAATCGGCGATCTCGGCGGCGCTCAGACGTCCTTCGATCACCTCTTCGGCGGGGATTTCGCAGGCGGGGTGGCGCGCGGCGTGGTGGGCGACCTGCGCGCGTGTCGCCGTGGAACAGGACCCGGACAATACGGCCCCCCGCCCCTTCTGACCCTGCCATGGCACGGGCGCGGGGGTGCAGCCGAAATTGGCAGGCAGGCCGATGGCGATGCCCGACCCGCCCGTGATCAGCGGCAGACCCTTGGCGGCTGCCCCGATGGCCACCAGATCGGCATCGCGCAACGCGTCGACCACGATCAGCCGATGGCCTGCGGCGTCTTGTGCCTCCAGCGCCGCGGCGATCCGCTCGGGCCCCGCAAAGACATCGCCAGCTGCCACATGGCCGACACTGTGCCGCGTCTGGGGCGCGAGCCAGCGGCGGATGTCGGGATCCGTCATCGGGGTCAGCGGATGGTTCTGCATCCCGCATTCGTTGAGCAGCCTGTCCGCCACGAAAAGATGCCCTTGGTAGATCGAGCGCCCGGTGCCCGGAAAGGCGGGGCAAACGATCACCCGTTGCGCCGACAGCGCCTCGGCCAGCGCATCGGCGACGGGGCCGATATTGCCCTCGGGCGTGCTGTCGAAGGTCGAGCAATACTTGAACAGGATCTGCTCGCAACCCTGCGCGCGCAGCCAGTCAAGGGCCGCCAGAGACTGGCGCACGGCGTCACGGGCCGGGATCGAGCGGGTCTTGAGCGCGACCACGCCCGCCTCGACCCAAGGTTCGGCGGGGCCATCTGGGATGCCGGTATATTGCACGACCCGCATACCGCCCTTGGCCAGCGTATTGGCCAGATCGCTCGAGCCGGTGAAATCATCCCCGATGCAGCCCAGCCGCATCATGCCTCTCCCGGCAGGGTCAGGCCCGCGTTGCGGGCATAAACCTTGGCCACGGCCGCGTCATCCTCCTGCCCCAGCCCCATGCCCGCGGCGGCAAGGTATTGCTGAAGCGCCGCCGCCGTGATGGGGGCGGGAAACCGGGCCTCGCGCGCGATGTCCAGAACGATGCCCAGATCCTTGGGCCATATGTTGACCGAGCTGTGCGGCGAGTAATCGCCCGCCACGATATGGGGCGCGCGGTTTTCCAGCATCCAGCTTGTGCCCGCGCATTGGCGGATCACCTCGAGAAACCGGTCGGGCGCAACACCTTGGGTCATGCCGAATGTCATCGCCTCGGCCATGGCGGCGATATGGACGCCAGCCAACATCTGGTTCACGGCTTTCATCGCGGATCCGGGGCCTGCCGTATCGCCCAGTTCGAAGACCGTCGTGGCCATCGCATCAAGCACGGGCCGCGCGGCGGCGAAGGCTTCGGGCTTGCCCGCCGCCATGATCGACAATTGGCCCGAAGCAGCCTTGATCGACCCGCCCGAGATCGGCGCATCAAGGTAGCAAAGCCCGCGCGCCTCGGCCTCGGCCTCCATTTCGCGGGCGAAGGCGGGCGCGACGGTAGCGCAGCTCAGGATCACGCCACCCGGCCTCAGGCGGTCGGCCAGCGCCGCCGCCCCGAACAGAACGTTCCGTGTCTGCTCGGCGTTGAGCACGACACAGACGAGCGCATCGGCCTTGGGGCTGTCGGGCTGCAAGGCTTGTCCCCCGCCCGCAACCAGCGCCGCAAGGCGATCCGGGTTGGTGTCGGCGCCATGCACCTCCAGCCCTGCGCGCAGGCACGACAACGCCATGCCCAACCCCATGGAACCAAGACCGGCAAAGTGAAGGATCATGTTCAAAGCCCCATGATGAGTTGCATTGGCCATAGAGACACCGCCGGAACATAGGTGACGATCATCAATGCGGCAAAGACGGTCAGCACGAACCACAAAAGCTGCGGAATGATGCGTTCGACCGGGATATTGGCGACCGAACAGGCCGCGAACAGATTCACGCCCAAGGGCGGGGTGATCATCCCCAGCGCAAGGTTCAGCACCATGATCAACCCGAAATGCACCGGGTCCACACCATAGGCCATGGCGATGGGCGCAAGGATCGGCGCAAGGACAAGGATCGCGGCCGAGGTTTCGATGAACATGCCCACGACGAGAAGCAACAGGTTGACGACCAACAGGAACATGAACCGCGTCTCGATCACCTCGCGCATCAGCGCGGCGATATCGTTGGGCAGGCCCGAGCGCGTGACAAGAAAGGAAAACAGCGCCGCCGCCGAGATGATCAGCATGATCGCAGAGGTGGCGAGGACCGTTTTCTTGAGAACATCGGGGAGATCGCGAAGCTTGAGCTCACGGTAAAAGACCATGCCCACCAACAGCGCCACGACGACCGCGGCAGCGCTGGCCTCGGTGGGCGTGAAGACACCGGTATAGATGCCTCCAAGAATGGCGATGGGCACCAGCATGGCGGGAAGTGCAGCCAATGCGGCAGGGCCAAACCGCGGGCGATCCGCGCCGTCCTGCGCCCCGATCCCGCGCAGCCGGCACAAGATCAGGACCAACGCCATCAGCACGCCTGCAACAAGGAAACCGGGGCCGATCCCCGCAAGGAACAATTGCCCGATCGAGGTGTCGGTCGACACACCATAGAGGATCAGCGGGATAGAGGGTGGGATCAGCACGCCCAATTCCGCCGATGACGCCTGCACGGACGCCGCCATCGGCTTGGGATAGCCATGTTTCACCATGGCAGGGATCAGGATCGCCCCGATGGCAAATGTGGTGGCCACCGAAGACCCTGAGACGGAGGCGAACATCATGCAGGTCAGAACGCAGGTTGCCGCCAGACCACCCTGCACGCCCCCCACGATGGCCTTGGCCAAATCGACCAGCCGCTGCGAGATGCCGCCGACCGACATCAGATTGCCCGCAAGGATGAAGAGCGGGATCGCCATGAGCGGGAAACTGTCCAGCCCCGTGAACATCCGCTGCGCCACCAGCAACAGCGGCAACCGCCCCTGCGCCTCGATCCCTATGACCGAGGCAAGGCCGATGGCCACGGCGATGGGAACACCCAACAGAAAGAAGATGCCAAGCGAGAGCGCGAGAGCGGCGTTCATGATGCGCCCTCCGCCCGCAGGATGTCATCACCGTCGCGCTTGGGCCAGTCACCTTGCGCAGCGCGGATCATGCAGCCCAGAACCGACAGCGCGATGAAGACCGACCCCACCGGCAACGCGGCATAGACCCAAGCGATGGAAATCTGCAGCGCCGCCAACGTCTGTCCCGCCACACGCTCGGTCATCGCCAGACCCTGCCAGAACAAGATCCCGAAGAAGATCAGCGTCAGAACCATGGACACTTGGTAAAGCGCATGGCCCAGCCTGCGCGGCAACGCTGTCTGGATGAATTCAAGCGCGATCATCGTGCCCTCGCGAAAGGCCGGGCCAACGCCAAGAAATACCGACCAGATCATGGCCGAGCGCGTGATGACCTCCGACCATGTCGAGGGCTGGCCAAAGGCAAAGCGCGTGGTCACCTGGTATACCGCAAGCGCCGTCGCCAGCACCAAAAACCCGATGGCGGCCCAAAGCGCGATCCGCGTCGTGATCGTCTCGAACCTCAGGAACAGGGACAGGGCGTTTTTCATGCCGCCACCTTTCTTGCCGCTCGGGGGTGGACGGGCCGGACGACGAGATATCGACCGGCCCCTTTTATTTCAGGCCCTTGGCCTCATTCGAACGCGACGATGCGCTCGATCACTTCGCTGCCGAAACGGTCCGTGTAGACCGGCCATGCCGCTTCGGCGGCCAGCGCCTGGAAGGGCGCGCGGTCAATGTCGGTGATGACCTCCATGCCGTTGGCGCGCATCAGCTCGACACCGTCACGCTCCAGCCGGTCCACCTCGGCGCGGGTCGCGGCGGCGGAGGCGGCGGCCGCTTCCCGGAACCAGCCCTGCTGCTCTTCGGTGAGGCCGTCGAACAGAACGGGCGAGGCCAGAACGATGGCGGGCGAATAGACATGGCCGGTCAGCGTGACATAGCCCTGCACTTCCCAGAAGCGCGAGGCGGTGATGACCGTGATCGGGTTTTCCTGCCCGTCGACAACGCCTTGCTGCAGCGCGCCGAACACCTCGGGGAAGGCCATCGGCGTCGGCGCGGCCCCCATGCCTTCGAAGGCGGCCATGTGGACGGCGTTTTCCATCGTGCGCAGCTTCAGCCCGTCCAGATCAGCGGGCGAGGTGATCGGACGCTGCGAATTGGTCACGTGGCGGAAGCCATTCTCGGTCCAGGCAAGGCCAACGAGGTTGTTTTCGCCGACTGCATCCAGCAATTCCTGACCGATCTCGCCATCCAGAACGCGGCGGGCGTGGTCGTAATCGCGGAACAGGAACGGCAGGTCGAGCGCCAGAACCTCGGGGACGAAATTGCCCAAGGGGCCGGTCGAGGTGATGACGAGATCGAGCGAGCCGATCTGGAGCCCCTCGATCATGTCACGCTCGCCGCCCAGCTGGCCTGCGGGGGCCTGCTCACCGGTGAAGGTACCGCCCGACAGTTCGGCCAGCATGTCCAAAAAGGCTTGTGCGCCAACACCATAGTGCGAGGTGGGCGAAAGCGCGTGGCCGATCACAAGGTTTTCCTGCGCCTGAGCCGCGCCCACGAGGGCAAGCGCGGAAACCGCGCCGAGGATGTAGTGTTTCATCTGTCTCTCTCCCTGACTTTAACGACGCCGCGGCCCTCCTCAGGCCACGGTCTCCATGCGGCGGCGATGCTCGTCGATCAGCGCCGCAATTCCGGTGTTGGGTTCAAATCCCAGCGCGCGGGCGCGGGGGCACAGGATCTCGCCGGGCCATGACGCGACGATGGCCGCGATGGCGGGGTCGGGTTCGGGCGTGATCCGGGCCGCGACCTCGGGGCCCGCGATGGTGGCGAGCGTGTCGATCATCTCGCCCACGGTCACGGTGATGCCGGGCAAGGTCAGGGTGGTATCGCCCCCGATCTGTCCCTGTTCCAGCGCGCAGGCCCGCAAGGTGTAGTCGAGCGCCTTGTCGGGTGACGCAAGATGTAGACGCAATTCGCGTCCCACGGGCAGGATCGCGGGCTGACCCGCCAAGGGCTCGCGCAAGATACCGCTGGCGAAACTGGACGCCGCGCGGTTCGGCGCGCCGGGGCGGATCGAGATGGTCGGAAAGCGCAGGGACCGGCCGAGGATGATGCCGCGCCGCGTCGCGTCGCGCACCAACAGCTCGCCCATCAGCTTTTGCGTGCCATAGGAGGAGCGCGGCGCGGGCAACGTGTCCTCGGTGATCGTGTCGTTGTCGGCGCAGGAAAACACCGCGACCGAGGAGGAAAAGACAAAGACCGGCGGACGCGCCATGCGGCGGCAAGCCTCGATAAGCGCCAGTGTTCCTTGAAGATTCACGGAAATTCCGAGGTCCCAATCGGCCTCAGCCTGACCGGAGACGACGGCGGCGAGATGGATGATCAGGTCGGGCGCATCGGACGCGATGCGGGTCAGAACGGCGGCATCGAGCAGGCCACCGGCGACGGGATGGACGCGTTTGCGCCCATGGGCCAGCTGTGCGAGGGGCTCGGCCGCGATGTCGACGGCCACGATGGCAGAGACGCGCCGCTCTACCCCGTTCAGCACCACGGTTTCGGCCTTGTCCAAGGCCTCCACGACCATTCGGCCGATGAAACCGGCGGCACCGGTGACGACGATTCTCATGCTGCGACCCTCCCCCGTGACGTTTCTGACAAAACATGACAGCGCTGTCAAAACGGATTTTGATGTTTACTATTATTGATGAATTATTACGATCTGCGGATAGATATTACCACGAGATTACGGCGATGGGGTCTGACAGCCCTGTCATTTTCGGACGGGACATGAGTACAGATTCCCCCCAAGGTGGCGACAGCCGCCCCACCCTCGCCGAGGTCGCCCGCACCGCGGGGGTGAGCGAGATCACCGCCAGCCGGGCGCTGCGCGGGGGAACGCATGTCGCGCGCCGGACGCTGGAAAAGGTCGAGGCGGCGGCGCGCGCGCTGAACTATGTTCCGAACCGGCTGGCGGGCACGCTGGCGGGCGGGCGGTCGCGGCAGGTGGCCGTGGTTCTGCCCTCGCTCTCGAACAGCGTCTTTGCCGATGTGCTGAACGGGCTCGAGACGCATCTGGAACAGGCGGGGCATCACCCTATCCTCGGCGTTTCGAATTACGACCCGGACCACGAGGAACGGCTGGTGGCGGACCTGTTGTCGTGGCGGCCGGCGGGATTGGTCATCGCGCCTGCGGCCAGCACGGTGGCGACGCGGCGGATGCTGGCGGGGGCAGGTGTGCCGGTGGTCGAGATCATGGATATCGACCCCGCGCCGATCGACATGGCGGTCGGCCTGTCGCAGCGGGCAGCGGGGCGGGCGATGGCGCATTACCTGATCGGGCGCGGCTATCGCAAGATCGCCTATGTGGGGCATGACATCTCGACCGATCCGCGCGCGACGACGCGGCTGGACGGGTTGGTGCAGGGGTTGTCGGAGGCGGAGATAAAGCTGGCCGCGACCGTGATCCTGCCCGGCCCGTCGTCGGTTCCGCTGGGCCGCGAGGCCGTGGCGCGGCTGTTGCAGGAGGTGGAGCCGGGCGGGCTGGCCGTCTGTTTTTCCAATGACGACATGGCGGTCGGCGCGATGTTTCACGCGCTGGATGCCGGGCTGAACGTGCCGGGCGATATCGCATTGGCGGGGTTCAATGGGCTGGCGATCGGTCAGGCGCTGCCCCTGCCGCTGACCAGTGTCGCGTCGCGCCGGGACGAGATCGGGGCGCTTGCGGCCAAGGCGCTGCTCGCGCGGTTCGCAGGCGAGGATGTGGCGCGCGTTCAGGATGTGGGCTTTCGCCTGATCCCGGGCGCTACGACCTGAGGAGCGCGCCTTATTCCGCCGCGCCGGGGTTGCGGGTGGCGCTGTCAAGCTCGCGCATCAGGCGCTGTTCCTCTTCGGCCTTGGGCTGACTGAACCGCGCCAAGAGCAGGTAGGCAACGGGCGTCAGGTAAAGCGTGGAGACCGTGGCAAGCCCCAAGCCGCCCACGATCACCCAGCCCAGCGCCTCGCGCGCCTCGGCCCCGGCTCCGAAGGACAGGATCAGCGGCACACCGCCCAGAACGGTGGAGATCATCGTCATCATCACGGGGCGCAGCCGAATGGTGGAGGCATCGAGGATGGCGTCGCGCACCCCTGCCCCGCCGTCGCGCAGCTGGTTGGCGAATTCGACGATCAGGATGCCGTTCTTGGCCATGATCCCGATGAGCATGACGAGACCGATCTGGCTGTAGATATTGAGGCTTTGCCCCGTCAGGAGCAGCGCGAAGATCGCGCAGGCGATGCCCAAGGGCACGGTCGCCATGACCACAACGGCGGAGATAAAGCTTTCGAACTGGGCGGAGAGGACGAGAAAGACGATCAGGATCGCGAAACCGAAGGTCAGGAAGAGCCCGGCGGAGGTTTCATCAAGCGTCGCGGCCTCGGCCAGCGGCACGATCTGGTTTTGGGGTTCCAGCACCTCGTCGGCCAGCCGCTCCACTTCGGCCAGCGCCGCCCCGAGCGGGAGCGCGTCGGTCAGCCCTGCCGAGACTTCGACCGAGCGGTTCTGCCCCTCGCGTTCCAGTTCGGGGGCGACGGCGCGTTCCTCGAGCCGGACGAAGGAGGACATGGGGATCATCTGGCCATCGCCTGCCTGCACGAAGACGTTTTCCAGATCGCCCGGATCGTCGACCCGCGTGGCGGTGGACAGCATCTGGATGTCGTAGCTTGTGTCATTGACGAAGACGCTGCCGACGCTGCGCCCGTCGAGGACGGCGCGGAGCGCCTCGCCCAGTCCCGTGATCTCGACCCCGAGATCGGAAGCACGGGCGCGGTCGATCTCGATGAAGAGCTGCGGCTGGGTGGTTTCGTATTCCAGCCGGACCTGCCCGAAGGCAGGGTTTTCCTGCATCCGCGCCACGAGCGCCTCGCCCGCCTGTGCAAGCTGGGCGTAATCATTGCCGGTGATGGCGAAGGTCAGGCCGCGCCCTGCCCCGCGGATGCCCAGCGAATTGGGCTGGATGGCGAAGGCGCGCACCCCCACGACACCGCGCAGCGCGCCATTGATCTGGCCCACGATGTCCTGTTGGCTGCGCGCGCGCTCGTCCCACGGGGCGAGCGTCATGACCATGAAGCCACGCGAATTGGACCCGGTGCCCGCGATGGAAAAGAGGTTCGTCACCTCGCCGCTATCGCGAAGCGGCTGCATAAGGCCCTCGATCTCGCGCATCTTGGCGGCCATGTAGTCGAGCGACACGCCCTGCGGCGCGGAGACCGACAGAAGCGCCACGGCGCGATCCTCGGGCGGGGTGAGTTCCTGCCGAATGCCTTGCGCAACCATGGCGGCGGTGGCGGCGAAAAGGCCCGCCACCAGAACGACGATCCACGCATTGTCGAGCGCGACGCGAAGGCTGGAGGCGTAGAGCGCGGCCAAGCGGTCACCGAGCCAACCGAAAAAGCCGCCGCCCGTGCCCGTCTCTTCGCGGCGCAGCATCTTGCTGGCGAGAACCGGGCAGAGCGACAGAGCCACGACCGAGGAGAGCGCCACGGCAATGGCCAGCGTGAAGCCGAATTCGCGGAAGAGGCCCCCGGCCTGCCCCGGCAGGAAGGAGAGCGGCACGAAGACGGCGGCCAGCGTGGCGGTGGTGGTGACGACCGCGAAGAAGACCTGTTGGGTGCCCAGAACGGCGGCGGCGCGCGGCCCCATCCCTTCGGAGCGGCGGCGCACGATGTTTTCCAGCACCACGATGGCGTCATCCACCACCATGCCGGTCGCCAGAACCAGCGCCAGAAGCGTCAGGATATTGACCGAAAAGCCCACGAGATAGATCGCGGCGAGCGTTCCGATCAGCGCCACGGGCATGGTGAGCGCAGGGATCATCGTCGCCCGCAGGTCGCGCAGGAAAAGGAAGATCACGACAACCACGATGGCCACCGCGAGGAGGAGAGTTTTCACCACCTCTTCGATGGAGCCACGGATGAAGACGGCATCGTCGGAGGTGATGAAGATGTTCACATCGGGCGGGAGCGACCCGCGCAGGGTTTCGACCGCGCCCCGGACCCCTTCGGAGATGGAGAGCGTGTTGCTGGTCGCTTGCCGCAAGATGCCGATGCCAAGGCCGGTTTCGCCATTGGCGCGCAGGATGGTCTCGTTCGGGGCGGGCCCGAGCGTCACGCGGGCCACGTCGCCGATGCGCACGTCATCGCGGATCACCAGCGCCTCGAAGGCGGCGGGCGTGACGACGGCGGCGGTGGTGCGCACGCTGATCGATTGGCGCGCGCCCGACAGGTCGCCCGCGGGCGCGTCATAGGCGACATCGGACAAGGCGGCGCGCAGGTCGGCGAGCGTCAGGCCGCGGCTGGCCAGTTCCATCATGTCGATGTCGACGCGGAAGATCGGCGAGCGGTCGCCATAGATCTGGAGATCGGCCACGCCCTCGACGGAGATGAGGCGGTCGGAAATTTCCTCGTCCACCAGCCGGGTCAGGTCCTGCGCGCTGCGGGTAGCCGAGGTCACGGCGATGCGCAGGACGGGCTGCGCGTCGGCATCGGCCTTGACGATGCGGGGCGTTTCGGCGCCGTCGGGCAGCGCGTTGGCGATCCGGGCGACCGCGTCGCGCACATCGGTGGCGGCCACGTCGATATCGGCGCCTTCGCTGAATTCCAGCGTCACCCGGCTGCGCCCGAAACGGGAGTTGGACGAGATGGAGCGCACGCCCGCCACGCGGCCCACGGCGCCTTCGATCCGGCTGGTGATTTCCTGATCGACGGTTTCGGGGGCGGCCCCCGGGAAATCGGTGGTGACGGAGATGACGGGGCGGTCGACGTCGGGCAATTCGCGCACTTCGACGCCCAGAAGGCTGGCGAGGCCCGCGATCACAATCAGCGCGCTCAGCACGAAGGCAAGGATCGGGCGGCGCACGAAAAGGGCCGTTCCCGATTGTCCGGCGCGTTCGGCTGTGGCCTGTTTCATCGCGTGTTCCCTTGGCTTCAGGCGTCGTCGGAGGCGGCGGGGGCTGGGGCCGCAGCGCCCTCGACGATCTGGAGATCGGCACCGGGGCGGAGCGTCTGGACGCCTTCGATGATCACGAGGTCGCCCGGCGCGATCTCGGCCTCGACCAGCACGCTGTCGGCGTTGCGTTGGCGGATCGTGACGGGCACCCGCACGGCCTGACCGTCGCGCGCGGCCCAGACGAAGGCGCCGTCCCCCGACCATTGGATCGCCAACGGATCGACGGAGGGGAGTGTGTCGCCCGGAAAGGACAGGGTGACGGAAAACGCCTGACCGGCGCGCAGGCTGTCGTCGGCATTGTCGAGTTGCGCCTGGACGCGCAGGGTGCGGCTGGTGCGGTCGACCACGTTGTCGAGCGCCACGATCTCGCCCGAGAGCACATGATCGGGTCGGGCCACCGCCGTGACCTCGACCGGCATCCCGATGGAGAGTTGCCCGATGAAACGCTCGGGCACGCGGAAATCGATTTGCAGGCTGGAGCGGTCGCTGAGGATGGCGAGGGTGTCTTGCGTGCTGATCCGGTCGCCTTCGGCCACTTCGAGAAGGCCCGCCCAGCCGGAGATCGGGGCGGTGATGCGGCGCAGCGACAGGTCGAATTCTGCCTGTTCCACCCCAAGCTCGGCCGTGCGCAGCGCCAGTTCCGCCTCGCGGATCTGGACCGCCGACACGGCGCCCGACCCGCTGAGCTGGCGCAGGCGGTCAAGGTTGCGGCTGGCGTCCATCACCATCAGGCGCGCGCGTTCGAGCGCGATGCGCTCGGCATCGTCATCGAGCTGGGCCACCAGCGCGCCCACTTCGACCCAGCTTCCCGGGCTGACGGCGAGGTCGCGGATCATGCCCGTCGCATCCGAGCGCACCGTGACCGAGCGGAGCGCGCGGCCATCGCCGATGGCGCTGACGCGGGCATTGGCCTGACCGGTGCCGACGGGGGCCACGACGACCTGCACCGCCCCGCCGCCAAAGCCGCGGCGGCCGCTTTCGGCGGCTTCGGCCGTGGGCGGGGCAAGCCCGAGAAGGTCATAGACGCCGATGCGCGCGAGATAGGGTGCGGCGGCCGGGACATAGACCGCCCAGACGCCGACAGCGATCACGATGGCCGCGAGGGCCAGAAGGCTTTGCCTGAGTAGATGCATGTTCGTCCTGCCCGAGCGCAACGACCGGCTTGGTCCATCAGTTCTTACATAGGCCCTTGAACACGCGCGTCACAAAAGAATTCGTGAGGCGCGTCCGAGGGCTGCGGGATATTCCGTCTTGATGCGCGGGGCTGCGGATTTATCTGCGCCTCAGATCCGGGACAGAGACATGACCGCCACCCACGCGCCTTTCACCTGTGCCAGTTGGAACATCCACCGCGGTCGCGGCGGGGATGGGCGCGTCGATCCGGACCGGATCGCGCGGGTGTTGCGCGACGAGGTGGTGGAGCCGGGTCTGGGCGCTCTGGTCTTGCAGGAGGCGGATGCGGAATCTCCGCCGCATCAGGGTTTTCTCGACATTGCACGGATCGAGGCGGAGAGCGGGCTTGTCCATCTCCACGCCGATCCGGCCCATCGCTGGGGCGCGGAAAGCCACGGGTTTCTTGGAACGATCGTTTTCCTGCATCCAGAGGCAAGCCCGGAGGAGATCGCGCTGATCGATTTGCCCGGGCATTGCCACAGGGGGGCGGTGGTCGTCGACTTCACCCTTGGCGGGCACGCCCTGCGGCTGGTGGGCACGCATCTGTCGCTGAGCCAAGGGTTGCGGATGGCGCAGATGCGCACGATCGGCCAGCATCTGTTTCGCCGCGCGCCACGCCTGACGATCCTTGCGGGCGATCTGAACGAATGGCGGCCTTGGGGCGGGCTGGCCTTGTCACAGCGGATGACGGGGCTGGACCTGCGGGGGCCCGCGCCCGCGACATTCCCGGTGGCGCGCCCCATCTTGCCGCTGGACCGGGTGCTGGTGACGCCGCCCGCCCGCGTGACCGAGGCTCGGGTTCTGGACGGGCCGGGCATACGCATGGCCTCCGACCACAGGCCGCTCAGGGTGCGGATCGCGCTTTCGGAATGAGGCGCGGCCTGGGCTGCTGCCACCACCGCGTCCTGCCCTTCATCTTGGCCGGAAAACTCCGGGGGGAATGGCCAAAGGCCATGGGGGGCAGAGCCCCCCTCAGACCCCACCATCCCGGGCCCGCGTCCAGCGGTAGAGCCAGACAGGCGTGGCCGGAACGCCGCCCGCATCGCGCAGCACAAGCCGCAGGTCGCAGGTATCGGCGGTGCCGGGCGTCAGCAGGAAGGTGACCCGCGTGCCGCGCCCGTCGGGCAGGGCGAAGACGCTGGCGCCCGACACCTCGCCGGCATTCGACGACAAATCGGCCACGAGACCATCGGGCGGCCCCGCGAAATCCACGACGAAGCGGCGCGTGCCGGGACGGTCATGTTCGCGGCCACTGCGGCTTTGGCGAAGCGCCATCAGCCCCTCGGCCCCGGGATCGCTGCGCGTCCATGTCAGCCGGTAAGCGAAACGGTGTTCGCTGCCTGCCGCCAGCGGCGCCTCGGGTCGCCAGAAGGCGACGATATTGTCCATGAACTCGTCGCTTGTGGGGATCTCGACGAGCATCACGGCCCCCCTGCCCCAATCGTCCAACGGCTCGACCACGGCGGAGGGGCGATCATGGTAGCGCGCCTCGCTGTCCTCGAAATCCTCGAAGGCGCGGGGCGTCTGCCAGAGACCGAAGGCGCGCGGCCCGTCATCTTGCAAAGCGGTCGTTTCGACCCGTGCCGGGTTGGCGATGGGCCGCCAGAGCGCTTCGCCCGCGCCGTTGCGCACCGTCAGCACATCGCTGTCATGGACGCGGGGGCGGAAATCATCGGAGACGGCGGCGCGCATCGGCCCCTTGAGATACATGGAAGTAAGCGGCGCCACCCCGATATCCGCGATCTCGCGCCGGGGCATGAGGGTCACCGCCACCTCGGTCACGGTGTCGTCGCCGGGGCGCAGGACCATGTCGAGATGGCCCGCAAGCGACGGGCTGTCGATCACCGCCTCGAGCCGGACCGCGCCCGCCGTCGCAGGATGCAGGCGCAGATGGGTGAAGCGGGGGAATTCCTCGGGCACGGGGCCGCCGGTTCCCAGCGCCACGGCCCGCGCCGAGAGGCCATAGACCATGGCGCGGCCGATGGCGCGGAAATAGCTTGCGCCCTGCACCACCAGCACCTCGTCCATCACGTCGGGCGCATTCAGCGGATGGCGCAGGCGCAGGCCCGAGAAGCCCGCGCCCGGCGCGGTTTCGGGGATGGTGTCGAAATAGCGGTCGTGGAAATCGAACAGGGCGGGTGTCAGTTCGACATTGCGGAACCCGTCATCCGTGGGCAGGTCGATGGCCACCGGGTCGGGAAAGAACAGGCCCGGCGGCAGGAGATCGACGGCATATTGCCCCTCGAGCGGGAGCATGGCGGCGCGCCCGGGGATCGGGCGGATCGCGCGGTAACTGTCATAGGTCAGCCCGGCGAAGGGCGGCGGCAGAATGCCCGTCGGCGCCTCGTAGGGACGCGCGGCGAGCGCGCGGGCCGCGTCGAGGAGGCTGCCCGAGGCTGCGGGCGTGGCGGTCTGGGCCGTCAGGCGAAGGCCGGGGACGAGCGCAACCGCTGCCAGCGCCCCGCCCAAGAGATCGCGGCGGCGCATCATGCCCCCGCATCCAGCGCGGGCACGAGGATCGGGGCGGCCAGAAGCGGGGCCGCGATGGGCATCAGCCAGACCAGCGCCGAGACAGGCCCCGTCAGGAGCGTCACGGCGATGAGCACCAGACCGGCCCCCGCCTCCGGCAGGCCGAGGGGTAGCGCGCGGGAGGCGCGGCCCGATTTCCAGCCGCAATCCCGCCCCATCAGCACGGAGGCCACCGCGCCCGTCTGGCGCACCATGACAAGGGGGGCGATCAGCGTGGACAACACCACTTCGGCCACGGCGGCGCGCAGGATGACGCGGCGGCGCGCGGCGCGGCGCGCGCGCGCCATGGCAGCGCCCATGGCGCAGAGCTTGGGCAGGAGAAGGACGCAAGCGATCAGCGCGAAGGGCAGCGCGCCCTGCACGGTGACCGCGCCCGAGGCGATCATCACCACCAGCGCGAGCCAGATCGGCGCGGCGAGATAGCCCATGATACCGGAGGCGAAGTGCAGGCGGCTGAGCGGTGCGAGACCGGGTTCGGCCAGAAGGCGCAGGTGTTGCAGGTTGCCTTGGCACCAGCGGCGGTCGCGCTTGTGGAACTCGGCCAAGGTCTGGGGACCGTCCTCGGCGCTGCCGGCCATCTCGGGGTCGAGCGAGACCGACCAACCCGCGCGGCGGATCCAGGCGGCTTCGACGAAATCATGGCTGAGGGGCGCGCCGCCGAAGGGAGCCGGACCGGAGAGGACGGGCAGATCGGCGGCATCGCGGAAGGCCGCGACGCGCATGATCGCGTTATGGCCCCAGTAATTGCCGCTGTCGCCCGACCAGGCCGCCATGCCGCGGCCGAAATTGGGTGACAGGAGGCGCACGGAGAGGCGCTGGTAGCGGCCGAAACGGCTTTGCGCGGGCACGAGGGTCATGCCGGCCTGAAGGAGGCCGAGGCGCGGCTGGCCTTCGATCCGGTGGATGAGGCTGCGGACGCGGGGCGCGCTCATCTTGCTGTCGGCGTCGAGGACCAGCATGTAGGCGAAATCGGTGCCGTCGGCCGCCAGCCAATCCGCGATATTGCCGGGCTTGCGGCCGGTGTTGACGGCGCGGCGGCGGTACCGGATCGCGCCCGAGGCACGAAGCTCCACAAGGGCCGCCTCCTCGGCGGCGATGCGGGCCGCGTCGCGGGTGTCGGAGAGAACGAAGATCGTCACGCTGTCGGCAAGTCCGAGGCGGTCGAGGCCGCGGCGCAGATCGGCCAGCGCGGTCGCCACCTTGTCGGCGGGTTCGCCGCAGAGCGTGAGCAGAACCGCCGTCCGGCCCTGCGGTCGCCAGCTTTCGGGGATCGCCGCTGCGCGCACGCGTGGTTGCAGGAGACCGAGGATCGCTGTCGCCGCGCCGCCCGAAATCCACAGCGCGCTGAGCGTGACCAGCACCATCGCCGCGACCGAGGTGGGCGTCCATGCCGGGATCGCGCCTGCGACCGCCCAGGCGATGCCCCCGGCCATGCCCGCCGTCAGCGCCGCGAAGGCCCGGAAGTGCCAGTGTCGCCCCATGGAGCGCGGTCCGATAAACGGTCCGATATGGCTTTCGGCGAGGGACATGATGGGGGTCAGCCTTTCTTGATGGAGGTCACGGAGGGGCGCGGTGGGTCGCGCTGCGCCGCGGCATCTACTCCGCCTGTTGGCGATTGCAAGGGGCGCTTATCGAAGCCCGCCACCCACCGGTGGCCAGATGCGCGAAAAGATGCCGTCGCGCTTCACAATGCCGTGAAAACAAGCAGCTGCGATGTGCAGGCAGAGGATGGCGGCCAGCGTCAGGCTGGAAAAATAGTGGACGGCTTTGGCGGTCTCGGCCAGCGCGTCCGAGCGCGGCACGAAGCCCGGCAGGCCCATCGCATCGAGGCTTTCGATCGGGAAGCCGCCCGCCCGGACGCGGATGTAACCGGCGAGGGGAACGACGATCATCAGGACGTAAAGCGCGAGGTGGCTGGCCCCCGCCGCGCGGGCCTGAGCGGCGGGCAGCGTTGCGGGCAAGGCCGGGGATGCGTAACGAAACCTGACGAAAAGGCGCAAGGTGACCAGCAGGAGGAGGAGAACGCCGGTGTTCTTGTGGAACACGAAGAGGGCGTTTTGCAGGCCGCGGTCGAGGCCCGGCTGCACCATCACCAGACCGGCCGGGATCATCAACAAGATGAGGGCCGCCATGGTCCAGTGTATGGCCCGCGCCGGGGCGGAATATCTGTCGATCTGCATGGGCAACCCATCCTTTCGAAAAGGGCAGCTAGGGCTAGGCCCATGGGCTTCAAGCAATGTGACAGGCGCTTGACAGTATCCGCGCCGCGCTAGACTTGGAGCCATGAACGAGCTTGATCCTGTCATGATGTCCCCCACCCGGCCGCCCCTGTCCGAGCCGCAGCGCCAGTTCCTGCGCGCGTCAGCGGCGGGCGTTGTCCTTGTGCTGGCTGCGGGTCTTGCGCTGGTCGGGATCGATGCGGCGCTGTGGCTTGCTCTGGCGGGCTACGGCCTGGGCGTTGGGCTGGTGCTTGTGCTGCTTCGGCGGGGGTATCCGCACGGGCGGCTTGGCCTGTGCAACAGGGTGACGCTGGCGCGGCTGGCGCTGACGGCGGCGCTGTTGGCCCCGCTGGTGGGTCCGGCATCGGCTTGGGTCGTGCCTGCGATCGCCGTTCTTGCCCTGTCGCTCGATGGGGTGGACGGATGGCTGGCGCGGCGCGAGGATCTGTGCTCGGAGTTCGGGGCGCGGTTTGACATGGAGGTCGACAGCGCGCTGGCGCTCATCTTGGCGCTGAACGCGCTTGTCGCGGGGACGGCGGGCTGGGTCGTGCTGCTGATCGGGCTGCCGCGCTATGCCTTTGCAGCGGCGGGGTTGGCCTTTCCATGGCTCGAGGGTGCCTTGCCCGAACGGTTCAGCCGCAAGGCGGTGTGTGTCGCGCAGATCGCGACGCTGATCGCGCTGCAAGTGCCGCTGGTCCCCACGGAGGTGGCCAACCCGGTCGTGGCGGCGGTGGCCTTGGCGTTGATCTGGTCCTTCGGAAAGGACATCTTGTGGCTGCGGCAGTCCCGACCTTGACCCGGTTTCGCCTGCGCCCTGCCCTGCGCCTGATCCTTGCCGCGCTGGTGCTGCATCTGGTGCTGATCCAGCCCAACCATCCGGCGGCGATGACATGGGGCGCGTTGCGCCTGTTTCCGCTGGAATTGCCGGCGATCCTGCTGGGGTTGATCGCTGTTGGACAGGGCCGTGCGGGCCTGATCCTGCGCAGGCTCCTGGTGGCCGCGCTGGCGGTGATCGCGGCTTTGAAGACGGCGGATTTCGCCATGTTCACGGCGCTGGCGCGGGGGTTTAACCCGGTTTCCGATCTGGCGCTGATCGAGGCGGGCTTGCGATTGCTGACGGGGTCCATCGGGCTTGCCCTGACGGTGCTGGCCGCGAGTGCCGCGCTGATCGCGTTGGCCGCTGTCATCGCGCTTCTGTGGTGGGCGACAGGTGTCTGGGCCGGGGCGGTTGCGCCGCGCCCCCTTGCGCGGTCGGCCGTCGGGGCCGCCGCCATCGTGTCGGGTGCGATCGTCATCGGCGAGATCGGGGACACGATGGGGCGTTGGTCCCTGCCCTACGATCCGCCGGGGGCGGCCTTTACCGCCCGCGTGGGTGTGGAGCGCTGGCAGAGCGGGCGGGCCACGCTGGCCGATCTGCGCGCCTTCGAGGCGGCGGCGGCGCGTGACCCTTGGGCGGAGGCGGGGCCGCGGCTCGACCTGATCGACCGGGACGTGATCGTCGTTTTCGTCGAAAGCTATGGCCGCACCAGCCATGACACGGCGCTGTTTGCCGATCTGCACCGCGCGACGCTGGAGGCGGGCGAGGCCGATCTTGCGGGGCGCGGGCTGTCCATGGCGTCGGGCTACCTCGCCTCGCCCACGCGGGGCGGACAGAGCTGGCTGGCCCATGCGACGCTGGCCAACGGGCTTTGGATCGACGGGCAGACCCGGTACGGGGCGGCGCTGGCCTCGGGGCGCAGGACATTGTTCCACCTCGCGCAGGAGGCCGGGTTTCATACCGCCGCCGTGATGCCGCAGATCACGCTGGATTGGCCCGAAAGCCTCGTCATGGGGTTCGATACGGTGCTGGCGGCCGCGGATCTTGGCTATGCGGGACAGAACTTCAACTGGGTGACGATGCCCGACCAGTTCACCTATGCCGCGATGGACCGGTTGCTGCGCGAGGCGCGGCCCGACGACCGGCCGCTGTTCATTCAACTGGCCACGGGCACATCCCATGCGCCTTGGGTGCCGGTGCCCGAGATGGTCGCATGGGACGATCTCGGCGACGGGCGCATTTTCGACGCGATGGCCGCGGCGGGTGATCCGCCCGACGTGGTCTGGCGCGACCGGGACCGGGTTCGCGCGCAATACCGGCTGGCGGTCGATTACGCGTTGCAGGCGGTGCTGGCCTATGCCGCGCGCCATGCCGAGGATCCGCCGCTGATGATCGTGCTGGGCGACCACCAGGCGGCGGGTTTCGTCGCGCTGGACGAACGGCCCGATGTGCCGATCCATGTGATCGGGCCCGCGCACCTTGTGGAGCGGGCGATGGGCTGGGGCCTGTCGCCGGGCCTGATCCCGCCGCAAGACGCCCCGGTGACCCCGATGGACCGGATGCGCGATCTGATCTTGTCGAGCTTTACCAGCGCGCCGCCGCCGGGCGCGGACAGCTGAGCAATGGACAGGCTGCGCCGCCTTCCTTCGGGTTTCGTCCGCGCGGTGCAGATCGCGGTGGCTGTCGGGCTGATGGCATGGCTATGGCAGGCCGCCGACGGGGCCGAGGCGGCGCGGCATCTGGCCGGGGCGCAGCCTGTGTGGTTGTTCGCGGCGCTGGCGGCCCTGACCGCGCAGACGATCCTGTCGGCGCTGAGATGGCGGGTGACGGCGGCGCAACTGGGCATCGCGATCGACGGCGGAACGGCGGTGCGGGAATATTACCTGTCGCAGATCGTCAATCAGGCCCTGCCGGGGGGCGTGCTGGGCGATGCGGGTCGTGCGGTGCGCGCGCGGGCGCAGGCGGGCCTTTTGGCGTCGGGACAGGCGGTGGCCTTCGAGAGACTGGCCGGGCAGATCGCGATCTTCGCGCTGCTCGTGGTGGCGTTCGTGGTCACGCTGGCCGTGCCGGGCGGGCTGGATTGGCCGGTCTGGGCGATCTGGCCGGTGGCGAGCGTGGTGGGGTTGGGGGTGGCTGTGCCGTCGATCCTGTGGTCTGTGGCGCGGGTTGCGCCGGGGGCTGCGGGCGCGGCGCTGATACGGCTGGGCCAGAACCTGCGCCTGTGCCTGTTCGCGCCCGAGGTGCGAGGGCGGCAGCTGATCCTGAGCCTCGGGACGGCTTTTGCGAATGTCGCGGGGTTCATGTGCTGTGCCGCGGCCATCGGGGCGCCGATCCCGCCCGGTGCGGCGCTGGCGCTGGTGCCGCTGATCTTGTTCACCATGGTCATCCCGATCACGATCAGCGGCTGGGGCCTGCGCGAAGGCGCGGCGGCGGCCTTGTTGCCGCTTGCGGGCCTGACGGCGGCGGAGGCGATGGCGGCAAGCGTGGCCTTCGGGCTGGTCTTTTTGGCCTCGAGCCTGCCGGGGATCGTGGTTGTGCTGCTGGACCGGCCGCGGCGCGCGATCTGAGCGGTTCTGCGGCGGGCGAGAATCAGCGACCGGGGGCGGATGCGTCTGGAAACTGCTTGCGGCCCATCCATGCCGCGTCGCAGCGCGCCCGATTTTCGGGCATCGGATAAATCCACGGCGCCGCGATACAGACTGCTCTGGGCCGAACGGGAAAGAGCGCGCATGGTGAAGGTGTCGGCAGCGGGTCGTTTCTCCTCCCTTCCTTATCGCCCCGCTTTATGACGCGAAAACCCTGCTGGCGGCCCGCCTCCTCGTCTCTCTTCCACATGGTCGGGTCGCCAGCTTTTTTCGCATCCTGCTGCCCCCCCCAATCCCGCTGACAGACGCACGAGCGCATTGATTTTGCCGCCTGCCCCCGGCAGGTTCGCGGTGTCGCAGGGCATGACAGGGGGGCGCGCCACATGCCGCAGGCATCCAATCCGGAAGCTGACGCGCCAATCACGGGCGGGCCTGGCGCCGTTTGGACTGAAGAGGCAGGCACGGATCGCCATAGGCGTGAGCCAGAGACCGGCATCGACGCGGAAGATCCCGTCACCGCGATCCGCAATATCGGCCCGGCGCAGGCCGCGCAGATGGCGCGCGCGGGCATTCCCAGCGCCACGGCGTTGCGCGCGATGGGGGCCGATGCCGCCTACCTCGCCATGCTGCGGAGCGGAACCGAACCGCATTTCATCGCCTATTACGTCCTTCACATGGCGTTGCAGGGTCGGCCGTGGAACGATTGCAAAGGGGCGGAGAAAGCCGCGCTGCGCGCGCGGTTCGACGCGATCAAGGGAGAGGTCGGCGGGGTCCGGGGCGATGCGGCGCTGGAACGGATCCTCGACCAGATCGGAACCGGCTTGCGGCGCTGAGATGCGGGCGACAGGGCACGGGGCGGATTTGCCCGCAGAAAGGGCCTGTTCTGGCCGTAAAGCCATGGATTTTCGGCAAGCTTTCGCCCAAGCAGCCACAGTCGGCGCGGTCGCGGGAGGGGTGTCAATTTTTGAGGCTTGACGGACGGGCGCGCATGGCATCAATCGCGTGCCAGCCCGCCGCAGATGGCGGGACCGAGCAGACCGACCCCATTCAGGCAAACCCAATGAACCCCAATACTTCCGCGCCGCAATACGGCGCCGTGTCCACCAGCCAGCAACAGGGCCAATCCGGCACCACGACGGCAGCCCCGCAGCAGGGCGGACAGATGAGCCCTTCGGCCCAGATCCAGCAATCCGGCCAGCAAGCCCCGCGCTTCACGGATTGGGCCAGCATCTGAGAACCCCAAAGACGAAACGGCCGGGCGATGCCCGGCCGTTTCGGTAAGACCCTCGGCGCGCGAGATCCTAGAGCAGCGCGCGTTCCCGGCTGATCATCACCGCATGGGCGCGATTGCGCGCGTCGAGTTTGCGGCAGATCGCACGCATGCGCATTTTCACCGAAACCTCGCTTATCGCCATATCGCGCGCGATTTCCTTGTTGGTCAGCCCCTCGGCCGCGCGGCTGAGGACGAAATGTTCCTTTTCCGTCAGCGGCGTGTCCGCGCTGGTCTGGGCGCGGCCATGGCCCGCGATCTTCGCGCCCGCGCGGGCGAAGGGTTCTTCGACTGGATCGCCGCCTGACCAAGGGGGTGGTCAGAGCCGCGACAAGCTCGTAAACGGTTGATGATACGGGCCCTCCGTGGTTTCGTGTTGTCAGGTGTTTGCTGGAGTTTGTGCCGTCATGTTCCCTTTTCCGGATGCCGGTTCCGATGCAGGTTGAGCAGACGCCGATCCCCGGCCTTCTTCTCATCACGCCCAAGCGGTTCGGCGACCATCGCGGCTTTTTCGCCGAGACCTGGAGCCGGGAAAAACTTGGCGCCCAAGGCGTGACCACAGATTTCGTGCAGGACAACCATTCCCTTTCCGCGCAGGTCGGAACCTTGCGCGGGCTGCATTTTCAGTGTCCGCCCCGCGCACAGGCCAAGCTGGTCCGCTGCGGGCGGGGGGTGCTTTTTGACGTGGCGGTCGACATCCGCCGCGGCTCGCCCACCTATGGTCAGTGGTTCGGGGTCGAGCTGAGTTTTGAGAACGGCAAGCAATTGTTGATCCCTGCGGGCTTTGCCCATGGCTTTGTCACCCGCGCGCCCGAGACCGAGATCATCTACAAGTGTTCCGACAGCTACGCGCCCGAAACCGAGGGCGCGCTGATCTGGAACGATCCGGACATCGGCATCGATTGGGGCCTTGGCGACGCCGCGCCCATCCTGTCGGCCAAGGATGCGGTGGCGGGTGCCTTTGCGTCCTTCGACAGCCCCTTTGCCTATGAAGGGGCGGCATCGTGAAACTGATGGTGACGGGCGGCGCGGGCTTCATCGGATCGGCCGTGGTTCGGCTGGCGGTGGCGCGCGGCCACGAGGTGGTGAATGTCGACAAGCTGACCTATGCGGCCTGTCTCGACAACGTGGCCCCCGTGGCGGGTTCGAACCTCTACAGTTTCGAACAGGCCGATATCTGCGACCGTGCCGCGATGGACCGGATCCTGGCCGATCATCGCCCCGATGCCATTATGCATCTGGCGGCTGAGAGCCATGTCGACCGGTCCATCGACGGGCCGGGCACGTTCATCGACACGAATGTCACCGGCACCTACACCCTGCTCGAGGCCGCGCGCAGTCATTGGACCGGGCTGGGCAAGTCCGATGGCTTCCGCTTCCACCATATCTCGACCGACGAGGTCTACGGCACCTTGGGCGAAACCGGCCTCTTCACCGAAGAGACCGCTTATGCCCCGAACAGCCCCTATTCGGCGTCAAAGGCCGCCTCCGATCACCTTGTCCGGGCTTGGCACGAGACCTACGGGCTACCGGTCGTGATGACGAATTGCTCCAACAATTACGGGCCCTACCACTTCCCCGAGAAACTGATTCCCGTCGTGATCCTGAACGCGCTGGCGGGCAAACCCATCCCGGTCTACGGGCAAGGGCTGAACGTGCGCGACTGGCTTTATGTAGAAGATCACGCCGATGCGCTTCTTCTGGTCTGCGAGAAAGGCGCCGTGGGGCGCGGCTACAACATCGGAGGCAACAACGAGCGGCGCAATATCGATCTGGTCCGCACGATCTGCGCGCTGCTGGACGACCGCCGTCCCGCACATGCGCCGCATGATCGGCTGATCACCTTCGTCGAGGATCGGCCCGGCCATGATCTGCGCTATGCCATCGATGCCACCCGCATCCGCGACGAATTGGGCTGGCAGCCCTCGGTCACGGTGGAGGAGGGGCTGGCGCGGACCGTCGACTGGTATCTGGCCAACGAAGACTGGTGGCGCGCACTTCAGGCGCGCGACGGGGTGGGGCAGAGGTTGGGGAAGGCGGGGTCATGACCCTCCTTGTCTTCGGCACCACGGGCCAAGTCGCCACCGAACTGCGCGCGCTGGCCCCCGTGACTGCGCTTGGCCGCGATGTCGCCGATCTGTCCGATCCTGCCGCCTGCGCCGCCGCGATCCGAGCGCATCGCCCGCGCGCCGTGATCAACGCGGCGGCCTATACCGCCGTCGACCGGGCCGAGAGCGAGGAGGATCTTGCCACCACGATCAACGGCCATGCCCCCGGTGCCATGGCGCGGGCCTGCGCGGATCTGGGCATTC